>CAZQTC010000017.1:0-2066 GCA_964596425.1 uncultured Spirochaetales bacterium
TATTTGGAGAGTTTATTAAGGTATATAGTAAGTGGTAGTGATAAGGTTAGCATAGAGGAATTGGAGGATAGATTAAGAGAAATACCGGAAGGAGGTAGGATAATGCCGACGATAGCAGAGCAATGGTTAAAGAAGGGTAGCGAGCAAGGGAAGAAAGAGGGATTAAAGGAAGGCATACAACAAGGATTAGAAGAGGGCATCCGCGAGGGGCTGCTTGAGGGCATTGAGCTTGGTTTAAAGCTAAAATTTGGGACAGAGGGATTAAGGATTTACCCTAAGGTGGCTAAGGTCAAAGACATACATACCCTTAGGGCCATAAAGGGAGCCATAGAGACGGCCTCTTCTATTACGGATATAGAAAAGATACTCCAATAGTTCATCTAAGTTCTTCAAACCTCTTCTATTAACGGTCCCGGGATTCAACACAAGCAGAGATGGAATACCGTGCAAATTTGTATTGACACTACAAATTTGCACGGTATAATAGATAACGTATAATATAGACAACACCGATATGGAATATATTCCGAGAGTGTTACAAAAGAAACTACAAGAATATCTCAATAACTTCCCGGTAACCGCTATAACCGGCCCCAGGCAATCAGGCAAGTCGACATTCGTTAAGCATCACCTCGAAAATCAATACAGATACATTACCTTTGACGATCCCTTATTAATCGACTTTTTCCTTAACGATCCGAAAGGGTTTATAAACGAGTACGACAATCGAGTTATCATGGACGAGGTACAAAGGGTTCCGGAAATATTTTCCTACCTAAAAATGGAAGTAGATAAAGATCGAGAAAATTACGGCAAATACGTTATAACAGGATCCGGTCGATTTTCGCTCATGAAAAACGTAAGTGAATCATTGGCAGGAAGAATAGGTCTCTTATCCCTACTCCCCTTCCAATACCACGAGATCCCCGAAAAATTAAGGGATAAACAAATGCTATACGGAAGCTATCCGGAATTGGTAACCAGAGAGTACAGATACAACTCCGAATGGTTTGCCTCTTATGTTAATACCTACATAGAAAGAGACGTACGAAACTTGTTCAATATCGGAAACTTACGAGATTTTCAGAGATTGCTCAACCTACTCGCTGCACAGTGCTCTCAGGAACTCAACATGAGTCATCTGTCAAAAGAGCTCGGTGTGTCGGTTAAAACCGTTCAAAACTGGATATCAATACTGGAGGCAAGCTATATTATCTTTCTGTTACCTGCTTACTACAATAATTTGGGCAAGAGAATTATTAAGAGACCAAAGCTGTATTTTTACGACACCGGTCTGATATGTTACCTCACCGGAATAACAAATAGCGCACTTCTGGAAAAGGGCCCGCTCGCAGGGCCGATTTTTGAAAACTATGTAATCGCGGAGATCAAAAAAACGGGAGATCATCTCAATAAACATGAAAAATTATACTACCTAAGAGCCAGTTCCGGTCTGGAGATAGACTTAATTATAGAAAATCCACAGGAAAATCGAATTCAATTCATAGAAATAAAGAACAACTCGACTCCAAAATATAGGATGATAGAGAATATCAAAAGAATAATCAGTTATAAAGGCACGGGCGTAACAAAACAAGAGGGTTTTCTTCTCTATAGAGGAAAAGAAACGGGTAAGTTTACGGATTCTATCGCCTATTTAAACTACAAAGACTTCTTCAAAAGGATTGTATAACCTGTGAGGCAGACAAAACCGCTAATCAGAACATCAACAAACGAGGCCACAGAAGAATTGTAAAGATTTTTACAGTCACCCAACCCCCACCTCTCAAAAAACCCACGGCAGTTTACGTTAACTTTAATACGGCAATAATAATGCCTGCGGCAGTTGCGGTAAAACCAAATGACCACACCATAAACTGAAACAGACGCCGAGAAAGCTCGGTAAAGCGTTTGTCCATCTGCTCGAAACGTTTATCTATCTGCTCAAACCGCCTCTCCATCTGTGCGAAGCCTTTATCAACTTGCTCAAATCTCTTGCCCATCTGCTCGAAACGTTTATCAACTTGCTCAAACCTCTTATCCATCTCATGTTGCAACAGCCCGAA
>CAZQTC010000018.1:0-173691 GCA_964596425.1 uncultured Spirochaetales bacterium
TTTAGGTATAAGGAATGTACCACTCTCTATAAGGGAGAGGAAAAGTGCGCCAAAATGATGGGATTTGTGGCAAGAATAGTGGTGGAGGTGATAGTTGGCGCAGATGATATTGTGCCTGAACGTTCATACTCTTATAAGGGATTTGTAGATGGTAGTAGGAATACATCATATAAATATAGTGGTTTCCGATTTAGATGAGGCAATTGATTTTTTTATGGGTATAGGATTTGAACTCTTTGAAAAGAAGGAACTCTCTGGTAAATGGATAGATGAGGTTGTGGGTTTAAAAGATGTAAAGGCTATTTATGCCGCTTTGAGAATCGGTGATTTCCCTGTAGTGATAGAACTCTTGCAGTATGTTAATCCTGTGGGAGATAGGTGTGAGTTTGTATCTTTACCAAATACCATCGGTATTCGTCATGTGGCTCTAAGAGTGGAGAGAATCGAAGAGGTGGTAGATAGACTTAAGACGCAAGGTGTTGAGTTTTTCAGCGAAATTAGAACAAACCCCTATGGAAAACGGATGTGCTACCTCAAAGGACCTGACGGGATTATTCTGGAATTGGCTGAGTTTTGAATTAGAATAACCCTCCTTGTTTTTGGTGTTTGGCTCTAATTTAAGAAGCTAAAAAAGTAAAGAAAAAAACAGGGAAAAGGGGTATTATACCTAATAAAGACCCATGTAATTTGGAGCCATTTGATTTGATTGAAAAAATTGAGGAAGGTATATATGAAAAAAATTGTTAAGCCGGTTATATTTGCATTGGTTTCTGTTTCGTTACTCTGGGGATGCATTCTCTTTGCTCCTCCCTCCACTGAGATAAAGTTTACTGCTCCAAAGCAGGTGACCATAGAGGGTTACACAGGAGATATAATGGAACCCTTTTTATCCAGGGACGGAAAGATTTTATTCTTTAACAACCTTAACAGTTCTTCTGTTAATACTAACCTCTATTATGCTAAAAGAATAGATGATGTTACCTTTTCGTACGAGGGGGAGATTGGGGGAGATGATGTAAATACCGATAGTCTGGAGGCTACTGCCTCTATGGATGAGAATAATAACTTTTTTTTCATATCCACACGAAGCTATAATGATACCTTGTCAACCATTTATACGGGGGTTTTCGATAACGGAACTGTTTCTGATGTGAAGCTCGTGGAGGGTATCTCTAAGAATAAAGCTGGGTGGATAGATTTTGGAGTTGAGATAAGTGCGAATGGTAATGATTTGTTCTTCTCGGAGGGACGTTTTGACCGGAATGGTGGTCCCTATGAGGCTGATATAATTCATGCTAGTAAAGTGAATGGTTCTTTTAAGCGGGCCGATGATAGTATCCTGATGTATGTTAATTCTCTTTCGTTGGAGTACGCGGGTTATGTTTCTTCTGACTTGTTAGAAATATATTTTACTCGGATTGATAGTACGGGGATGCCTCAGATTTATACGGCCAATAGAAAAAGCCTTTCCGAGCCATTCGGCAAACCGTATAAAATTAAGGAGATTACTGGATTTGTGGAGGCTCCTGCAATCTCTATCTCATCCGATGGTATTCGGGATAGTATTGTCTACTATCATAAGAAGGTTGATAATAAGTTTACCCTGTGGATGGTTAGGAAACAACAGTAGTTTTATGCGTGTTGGAGGTAGTATGGGGTGGAGGGATGAGTCTCCATATCACCAATATTCCAAGGTAGGAAAAGGCACCCAGTAGTATCAGCTTGTCTATTCCCTGGGAGAAAGCTATATACTCGGATATTACAGCAGTTAAAACGGATGCTATACCGTTAACGCTCCATGCGTAAGAACGTTCCCTTTGGGTAAGGGTAAGGTGTTTTACTCCTGCAGGGAAGGCGAAACCCATAGTTAATGAAATAGGAACGATAAGGAGGATAGAAACACAGAGTCGCCATAGTTTTGAGAGTGATAACATGTACTGAGAGATCTGTAAATACCTTGAAGAGAGGAGTAAGAGAAGGGCAACGAGGAGTATGTTTAGGAGAGGGTATTTTACTCTCCTTAAAGATTCACTCAACTTTCCACCTATGCCGGAGAAGGTAAGTATGACAAACAGTACGATAGAGAATGAAATGATAGGATTGCCTATGATCAAAGTAAACATCTTTATAAGAGCTATTTCCACAAACATAAATCCACAACCTACCAGAAAGAAGTAAAGTTTTCTAAATTCCCAATTTATTCTATTTGAAAGGGGTATTTTCTCTTTTTTTCGATTAGAAAGTGGCACGATAAGGATGAATAGTGAGAGTATCAATGCTTCTGCAAATACGGCGATTACTATTACCTCTCCGCTCATGAGTAATTTGTAGGGTCTCTCCCCCGTGGATTTGAAATACTCTGGGAGTCCGGTTATTTTTATGAATCTATTTTGAAACGGTCTTGCGTCCGATTGAGGGGCTACATCTAAATAGTATCTTTTTAAATAGTCTCTTAATGTCTCAGATCGTGTGGATTTTTTTAGAAATCTATTAAACTCCTCGTAAAAAAAGGGATGTTTATAGATGTTGAATTTATTTACCTCTGCCCTTTTAATGCCTGGATAATAGATAAAATCAAAGCTCATTCTTTTGGCGAAGCTTTTTAGAGTAGAAATATCCGTAGTAGAGAGGGGACATTTTGATATAATAACAATGTATGTGTCCCAATTTCTTAGGGCTGCTATGTGATTTTGAGGGGTATTGATTTCTGGAGAGTGGTTTGTTGAATCCGAGAGGGAAAGTGCTTTGAGGGCTGTCAGGAGTATTCTGATACTGTCTGAAGGCGGAAGGATAAGTTTTCTGGAGATTAAAAGTATTCCCCTGGTG
Source organism: uncultured Spirochaetales bacterium (assembly GCA_964596425.1). GTDB lineage: Bacteria > Spirochaetota > Spirochaetia > SZUA-6 > SZUA-6 > CAZQTC01. Next base: position 2,827 of record CAZQTC010000018.1, read on the forward strand.
CTTAATATCTTAAGGTACGAGCTAAGAGCATTTATTGTAAAGAGAGATTCTTCACTCGTGCTTGCCATACCTGGAACGGATGAACCCCAGTTTTCAATTTGAATAAACTCGTATTTGTATTGACTGGATGGTTGTTTTTTTGAATTGCGGTTTGCCAGATTCTGAGTATAAGCTCTCGGGTTTTCATGGATTATCCGTATATGGTCAGTTTCTGTTGCATAGGTGGGGTGATCTTGGGATGTAGAAGATGGAAGATAGAGTTTCGAAAGGACTTCGTAGAGTTCTTTAGAGTTTACGAGAATGTCAGCTTTTTTTAGTTTTCCTGTTTTTATTTCAGATACTGCGGACAGTAATCCAAGTCCTCCTCCTCGCTCTATGACGAGGGCCCTGTTTAGGGTTTTCTTCCTGGTGTGTAACAGGGTATAACCTGCGAAGGATAGTGTATAGCCTGGGAATGTGGGGACTTTCTGGGCTTTTGAGGAAAATGGGGGTAGAGAAAATGTCACGTCTCCGTTTAGTACCAGGGTTTTCCCTCCTTTGATAGGTTTGGTATAGGAGAGACTTAGGCCAGGGGCAAACCTTACGTATGGACTCTCTATTAGATCTGCTCTTTCTGCTATGTTGACTTTTCGTTTAATAACTCTCGTGTTTGGGAATTTGAGTATCTGTGATAGGGCTTTGTAGGGGGAAACTCTGAAATTGGCAAGTTTGTTGTAGTTCGTGTAGAGGGTAAGCAGAGAAAATGTGATTAATAAGATTCCTGCAAATTTCGGTAGTAATGATTTTATTCTACCGTGTAGGTGCAATACGGTAATATTTCCTCTTGTGCTCCTCTCTGCAAATACCGCTATCAGAGGTAGGAGCCCTGAGAGAAGGACTGTTTCTCCCTCACTTAGAGACCCGAGAAGGAAGAAGGGCAATGCCACTCCGATTGCGGAACCTGTCATATTTGCGAGATAGATCTTGCCTGAGTTTTCGGGATTGAATGAGTAAGCTGTTGATATTACCAATCCGCTTATGAAGAAAGGAATGGCAAGGACTACATATGTCGTTGCCAGGTATACTAGCTGCAATCTGTTTGTTAGGATACGGAAGAAATCAATAGGTACTAGGTTTAAAAAGAAGTAAGAGAAAACTGTGGTTATGGAGTATATGAGCAGTAATAGATTATATCTCCCTCGCCAGGTAATTTTGTGGCTAAAACGACCACTCGCTGCGTAACCTAAGAGAGCTATACTTATCACCATGAAAGACATATGACTCCACTGTGAGATTAAGAAGAATCTTGCGAGCATAATCTCGAATGAGAGCGAGGAAAGAGAGAGGAAAAATATTGTTAGATAGAGCATTTCTTCTTATCTCTGCCCTTTTGTTTACTGGTGTCTGAGAGCTTCCCCTGTCATAGGTACAAATAAAACGCCGGTGATTCCTTTAACGGTGTAGCTTGCACCATGTTTGGTAACCAGTACGAGATTCTGAAATCCGAATGGGTTTCCCAGAGGAAGGATCATTTTGCCCCCGTCTTTTAATTGAGCAAGTAAGGGTGGTGGGATATGATTTACGGCCGCTGTTATCATTATACAGTCGAAGGGTGCGTACTCTTTCCACCCGAAATAGCCGTCGGCTAGCTTTGTTTTTATATTCTCAAACCCAAGCTCTTTGAGTCTCTCTTTTGCTTTTCTATAAAGTGGAGGTTTTATCTCTATTGTGTAAACCTCTTTGACTATTCGGGAGAGTACAGCGGCCTGATACCCAGAACCGGTTCCTATTTCCAGTACCTTTTCATTGCCCCTTAGATGGAGACTTTCCGTCATAAGCGCCACTATGTAGGGTTGCGATATGGTTTGTCCCTCGCCTATTGGAAGGGGGTTATCTTCGTATGCCCTGTTTGTTAGGCTTTTGGGAACAAAGAGGTGCCTTGGAATTTCCCTCATGGCTTTTAGTACAGCCGGATCTTTGATTCCGCGAGCCTCTATTTGTTTTTTAACCATTTGGGCTCGCTTCTTTTGCATCCTGGGCGGGTCGTACCAGCTTTCTGCAGAGGTGCTCTGTAGAAAGAACCATCCAAAGAAAACGAGAAGGGCAGAGATTATCCAGACTTTCTCTCTAAAAAGTCTTTTCATAGGCCCCCATATTTATTTAATAGAGTTTACGTCTCTCTGTAAACCCCCAGAATTTCCCCAAAGTAAACCGTGTGGTAGTCGTCCGATGGATAGTATCTCTCGATTATCGAGTTCTCCATGTTATCTGGGATTACCTTGTTTTTATGTACAACGCGACACTCGTAATGCACATGGCATTCTGCTATGTAAGGGGTTTTTATCTTTATCCCCGGTTTTAGGGTAAATTTGCACCTCTTTACCTTATCGACATCCCTTCCGGAATGTTCGCCGCAGTACTCCAATTTGTCGGAGAGTTCGTCCCCAGGAATGTTTACGGAAAACTCCCCCGTTTTTTCCAGCAAACCGTAGCTGTAGCGCGATGGTCTTACCAATACTGTGAAGATAGGTTTCCCCCATACCCTACCTATGGTTCCCCAACCTATTGTCATGGGGTTTCCCTCTTCTCCCGTGAGGAGAAAGATTCCGTTGTTGCTTAGTCTTTTTACGGTCTCGTGAAAATTTTCGTAGATATCTATCTCTTTCCTCATATTTTACCCCCTTGTTTATAGGCTTTTGCATATAGTGCTATATTTCTGTGAAATTGCTCGTGAGGTTTCTAAATTATGGGGGAAGAAATGAGATATTTCAAGAAAATATGTGGCTGAAAGGGTGTAGAGGGTATGATACTGTGTACATGGACCTATTGGCGGAAGAGTTTTTAGTAGAGTAGTTTGAGAGCCTCTTCTATCTCTTCCGGTGGGTTAAGAATTAGTCTTACCCCCAACTCTCTTAGACGCTGTTGTCCCTTCTTACCTATGCTCTTGGCAATTATAGCCTGGCACTCGGCTACCTCGTTGTATACGTCGTAGGTTTTTAGATGCTGGAGGGTTTTACTGTACCTGTTTTTTACCATTCTCTTCAATTTAATTCTGCTACCCCTGTTAGCAATTTCAGATGTGTGTGTTGTATGTGCATAAATAAAGAAGTATGGTGATTGACCGAACATCCCCCTAAAGATACGTTTACCGTCTTTGGAGGCAACAGCAACTCTCCTTTCTGTTAATTGAAAGATAGTAAAGAAGTTCTGTCCGTTTGTGCCACTCTCTATCGGGGTAAGCCCCGATAATTTTGCCCATTCTTCTACGGTTTGTATATCGTAGTAATGTTCAAATACTCCGGTCTTTGCACCTCTGTTCCAGTCTACTATTATGACCTTACCCTCCCACGTAAGCTTTTTGTTACATGCCTCTAAAAATTTTTTAGGATCGCTAAAATGATGGAGCGAGTGAACTGAATAGATTAGATCATAGCGTCTGGGGAGGGTTTCTATTTCTTCTGCCTTTAGGGGGAGAAACTTTATCCTTCCCTCCTCTCGTCTTGTGATAAACGGATCCGTTCCGCATCCCATGACGTCGTAGGTGGTTGCCAGTTCACGGAGTAAGTTTCCACTTCCTGCTCCGACCTCCAGGATGGCTATGTGGGACGGGGGGAGTTTGTATTTTGAGTTTTGGGGGTGAAATATATACCTTTCGGCGAGTTGTTTTAGAAGCTCGTGGGCCTCAACTTTGGTGTATAGGAAACTTGCCATATAAATAAATTAATATGTACCTGGAGGTTGCGACAATACTTTTTAAAATCTATCTCGCTGGGGACTTTCTTAATAGATACGGTAATTTTTGATATAATAGTACTGAATGAAACTGGAAAAGTTATGCAGATATTCTCTATTCCTAATTTCTTCCTCAATTCAGTTGGCCGTTCTTGTGGGGCTGGGATTTAATAGGGATTTGCTCAGAATAAGTGACCAGTGGTTCTCCGATGTAACAGTACTATTTGTGGTATCGGTGGTTCTCACCGTTTTTATATACGTCCTGGCGGATAGATACCTCATATTTTTAGTTATCTCGAAAACTCTTGTAGTCAATCTTATTTTGCTCGCGTTAAATAGGGGTTCTGTTCTCTCTTACTTTCTCTTTTCAAGTATTTTTTTGGATGTGGGATTTATTTTTTCGCTTCCCGTTAGTGTATATCTCTCCCTGGGGATTCTTGTAATTAATTCTCTATTTTATGGTTTCTATCCTTTTTTGGGGATTTACCTTGGTAGGTATAGAATCATTCATCTCGTGATCTTTAGTGTATTGTCTCTTGGTTTCGGTATAACCGGGATCATAATTAAATTACTTTTGGTTAGTCTTGGAAATGAGAGACGATATATGGAAACTCTTAACTCAGCAGTGATTCAACTGACCCATGCAAACACGGGATTCCTAAAGTATGCGAGTGATGTGAAACAGAAGACTACAATAGAGGAACGAAAGAGAATAACGAGAGAGTTGCACGATATAGTGGGTCAGACCTTTACCAATATAATAAGTATGATGGATGCAGTTATAAGACGGCCCATTGATAATGTCAATGAGCTGAAAAAATTGCATCAGTGGATAAGGGATCATGCTCAGAGTGGATTGCAGAGAACCCGTTTCGTGCTCTATCAACTCCGCTCTTTAGGTAGTTATGAAATAACGGGAGTTAAGGCTATTTATAATCTAATAGAAACCTTCAGGAAAGCAACCCAGGTGAGGGTGAATGTGGAGTGGGGAAATATCCCCTGGGAGTTTTCCCATGAGATTAATATTGCGGTTTATTATATAATTCAAGAGGCTATGATCAATGCCCTTCGCCATGGGAAGGCCACAGAGATAAATATCTATTTCTGGGAGAACGACGGAATACTCCATATAGTTATACAGGATAACGGAAGGGGGAGTGTGCAGGCCAAAAAGGGTATTGGACAACAGGGGATGGAGGAACGTGTTGCAAATTTGGGGGGAGGAATTTCTTTCGAGAATACCCAACTTGGGTATAAAGTATTGGTTTGGATACCTACGAGAAAAAATAGAGTGGTTAATAGGTGATTAATATGAAACGTTTAAGGATAATGCTTGTGGATGATCAAAAGCTCTTTGTTCAGAGTTTAAAACGGGCTATTCAGTCGATAACTGAGGATATAGAGGATGTAACTATAGCGTACAATGGTAGGGAAGCAATTGAGATAATCCCTGCCTCTAAGCCGGATGTTATTCTTATGGACATATACATGCCCGTTCTTGATGGTATAGAGGCAACAAAGATTATACATCGTCAGTATCCCGATATCAAGATATTGATGTTAACGACCTATGGGTATGATGAGTATGTAAAAGAGGCTATAGACAATGGGGCGTCTGGTTATCTGTTGAAAGATATCCTTCCTGAGGAGTTGATAGACACGGTTAAGATGATTTGTGATGGAAAGAGTAATGTGGTTATGTCGCAGGAGATTGTTAAGCAGATAGTGAAAAAGATTGAAGAGGGAAAGGGGGAACGATTCAGTAAGGAGTCCATTCCCCGATGGTACAGAGAACTTTCTGAAAAGGAAAAGCATATTCTCCTTTTGATTTCCAAAGGGTACAGCAACGATGAGATAAGTGAAAAGGTTTATCTTGGAAAACAAACGGTGAGAAATTATATAAGCAATATCTACTCTAAGTTGGGAGTAGATAATAGATTCGAAGCGATGAGGATAGCGATAGAATCAGGAATTGAATCCCTCATTAATATTGAGACAAAGTAAAGAACTCTGTCTCTTATTTTATTGTTTATTAAAGTTACATTTGTAATTAAAAAAAGTACATCTGTAACTGGTGTTTAATTCTCCACCCTCTTATCATCACTTCTAGTACGTAGTTTAAAAATATAGTTTTATAAGGAGGTTAGGAATGAAGATTAATGGTAAGGGGAATACATTTCTTCTCGTTTTATTGTTTTTACTAAGCATTACGGTAGTATTATACGCCGGAGGAACAAAGGAAAAAGCACCAGGAAAGGTAAAAGCTGTCTCCATAACGTTTATGACTCCACCATGGGGGGTTCCACCGGACAAAGAGGCCCTGAAGGCTTTTGAGGCTAAGTCGGGGATAAAGGTAGAGGTGATTTCACTTCCAATGGAGCAATTGTACAGCAAGGTTCAGGTGGCTACCTCTGCCGGGCAGAAACCAGCTGATGTCATTTTTTTAAGTGAGGAGGCCCCGTCGTTTATTATTGCTCCTGGTTTTGTAGCTCCCTTGAATGATTTAATAAATGGTGACAAGAGTTTGAATCTCAAGGACTTTGATAGATTGGACTTTTGGACGGTTAAGGGCAAGGTGTATGGTTTACCCTCGTATGTCCAGATGGTTATGATGGACTACAATAAAAAGAAATTAGAGGAGGCTGGATTTAGTAAACCTCCTAGGACGTGGGAAGAGCTAAGAGAAGAGGCTATAAAGATTAAGAAAGAAGGAATAGATCAGTATCCTATTGCCTTTGGTGCGATTGATTGGTCGTGGTATCTAATAAGTCTCTCCATGGGTGATCCTATGTTTGATGCTAACTACAATCCTGTGTTTAGTAAGAAGGGCTCTAAAGCGAGGAAGGCAATGCAACTCCTGTTAGATTTTTTTAAGGAGGGTCTAATAACTCCGGCAATGCTCTCTGAAACAACCCCACACGCCATATTTATGGGTGGCACGGGGGTTTTTCATCAATCATGGCAGGGTGCTTACGTTTTAATGAACAATCCCAAGTCTTCCAAACAGGCACCTAATGTTCGCTATATGTTACTCCCCGATGTTGGCAATACGTGGAGTCTCGATGCGGCGCTAGGTATATCCTCTAAGTGTAAGAATAAAAAGGCTGCGTGGGAGTTTATAAAGTGGTACGTTGGAAAGACAAATCAGGTAGCTATATTTAACGCCTTTGGATTGATACCTGCGAGAAGATCAATTCAGGAGTATTTAAATAAGGAGGGTAAAATTGCCCAGTACGATGTATTAAAAGAACAGGCAAAGCATGTGCACCAGTTGCCTCGGTACGTTACCTGGTGGGGGCCGTGGTCTTCGAAGGTTACGGAGAATATAAGAAAAGGTATCCAGGGCAATCTAAGCGGGGATGAGGTAATAGATGCGATAGCCAAAGAGTGGAATAGTTTAAAGGCTCAATACTCTCCCGGCAAGTGAACCTTTTGAGATAAAACTTATGGAAGAATGGTAAGGGTGGGGGGTGCCGAGGCCGAATCGGATCTGCTTTGGTAATAGTAAGAGGCCATTCGGTATCCCCTTAATTAGTGACTCCTTTAACTGAATAAAGAAGGAGAGGGATGTGTCATCTTCGAAAAATGGATTGAACAAAACTGGTACACGGAACTTTATAATTTTAGCGATGTTCATGCCCATAGTTCTTCTTATTTTTATAATATATTACCCTGCTGTTGTAACCTTTTTCACCAGCCTTACCTCTAAAAACTTACGGCTTCCGGGGACTCAGCATTTTGTTTTCTTAAAGAACTACCATACCCTACTAAAGACAAAAGAGTTTTGGACCGTAACTCTTAGGACGCTTGTTATTGTGGTTTTCACTCTTATACTTGAGATTACAATTGGTTTTTTGATTGCGCTTCTGCTTAATGAGAATTTTAAAGGGAGGGGAATAGTAAGAACCCTTGTGATAATACCCTGGATGTTACCCCCCGTTGTGAATGGTTTCCTATGGAATTGGGTGTTAAATGGTGAGTATGGGGCTTTGAATGGTCTCTTGTATCAATTGGGGATAATCCATAAGTATAGGTTTTGGCTGCAAAATCCCAACGCACAGATTTTCTGGGTGATAATAGTGCAAACATGGACACGTTTTGCCTTCCCTATGATAATAATGCTAGCCGGGCTTCAATCTATACCGGATGAACTCTACGAGGTAGCTTCTATTGATGGTGCTGGGCCTTTGGACAAGTTGAGATTTATAACACTTCCGATGTTATTGCCCTCTATTGCTGTTTCGCTTACCGTAGAGTTTATAGCGGCTTTTCAAATTTTCGATGTGGTTTGGACCCTGACAGCAGGGGGCTCGGCGGGAAATGTTATAAATCCCTTCACTAAAACCCTGATGATTTATAATTTTCAGGTGGTCTTCCGGGATATGACCTTAGGGTTGGGTTCTGCCTTGGCGTATATAATTCTAATCATGTCTCTGGCTGTGGGTATATTCTTTATAAAGATTCTCTATGAGAGAGCTGTGGAGAGGTAATTGGTATGAGAAACATGAATAGAAAAATGCGTACTACCCTGAAATTAGTTGTTTTGTATTCGCTTAGTGCGATTGTGTTGGTATGGGCGTTGAGTCCTGTGTTCTGGATAGTCATATCATCGATTTCAACAAGAACAGAGCTACTCTCCAGGCCGTACAAGCATTGGATACCCCATAGGCCAACACTTCAGAACTTCATTGATGTAGTGACAGTAGGACAACGCTACAGGGCCGGTGGGATTCTTCCTACAGCTATGCTTTTGCTCTCCGGTCTGAGAAATACTCTGATTATTAGTCTCTCTACTGCATTTTTAATAACCTCTATGGCCACTGTTGTTGGTTACTGTTTTGCTAGGTTAAACTTTCGGGGTAAAAATTTCCTTTTCTTCTTTATCATGTTAATGATGCCATTACCGATATGGGTCTCAATAGTTTCTCTTTACTACCTGTTGGCGCATATAGGTCTTATAGATACCAACCTTGGACTTATACTGATTTTGTCTACCCTTTCCATACCCTTAGCCGTATGGCTTATGATTACTTTTGTTCGAGACACTCCTAGAGAGTTGGAAGAGGCGGCGCTTATGGATGGTGCAACCAGATGGCAGATGATAAGAAGAGTTGTGGTGCCTATAACCATGCCTGGTATAACATCTGTATTTCTTGTTACATTTCTTAATACGTGGAATTCTTTTCTTATCCCTCTAATATTTACCAATACGGCAAGATCTCAAACAATTACAGTTGTGCTCTCCCTGTTTGTTGGCCAGTACGAGGTTGCGTGGGAACAGATGGCGGCGGCTACCGTGCTGATCATGATTCCCCCTATAGTGTTGGCTCTCTTTTTCCAGAAGTATCTAATTCGTGGCTTAACTCTTGGGGCGGTAAAGGGGTAATCGATTGGTGATTTGCCTGGTTTCTGATATACGCAATTTCTGGTTGGGAGAGATTTTTGCTTTGAGGAGTGTGAGAAATGGAAGTTAAACAAATAATTGAGAGAATGAGTGTGGAAGAAAAGATTGGGCAACTTTTCATGCTTGCGTTTGAGAGCGATCGTCTGGAAGAGGCTAGAGTTCTTATTGAGAATTATTTTGTTGGTGGGTGCTATATTAGTAATGAAAATGCCCCAACTGTTAGAGATGCTTTTAAATTGGTCTCTACACTCCAGGGCTTTGCACTGACCTCTTCGGTTAAGGTGCCCCTTATCCTAGGAGTGGATCAGGAGGGTGCGTGGGGTGTTATTGTGCCGGAGAGTACTACAGGTCCGGGTAATTTTGCCCTGGGTAGTGGTGCCGGCGATCCCGATCTGACCTATAAAATGTACGGTATATTCGGAAGGGAGATGGTTTCTGTTGGTTACAATACAGTACTGGCTCCCTGTGCGGATGTGATGGTGAATCCTGATAATACGATAATAGGTGTGCGTTCGTTTGGGCAGGTACCGGAATTGGTAGCGGAACATACACGTGGTGCCGTAAGGGGCTTGAAAGATAGTGGAGCTATAGCTACGGCTAAACATTTTCCCGGGCATGGTGATACCTCGATCGATAGTCATAGGGATCTTCCTGTGGTTAATAGAGATTGGGATGAACTAAAAAGGATAGAGCTTTTACCCTTCCAGGCTGCTATTGAGGCCGGTGTCGATGTAATTATGAGTGCTCATATAGTTTTTCCAAAGCTTGACCCGGATAATCCTGCCACGATGTCTAAGGTTATATTGGAGAAAATTTTGAGAGAAGAAATGGGGTTTGAGGGCATTATCCTTTCGGATAGTATGAATATGGGGGCTATTAAGAAGCACTATCCCACGGTGGAGGCAGTGATTCGTGCTATAGATGCCGGCATTGATATGATAATGCTTGCGGAGGAACATTACGATCACGACAGGGAGCGATATTTAAACAATCAGATTTCGATCGTTAAAGGTGTAATTGATGCTGTTAGAGAGGGAAAAATTTCAGAGGATAGACTTAATCTCTCTTTGCGAAGAATCCTCAGGTTAAAGAGTAAGATTAACATACCGAAGAGGTTGGAGAATGCTCTCATGACTGTTGGAGCGAAGGCCCATCGGGATGTTGAAAGAACTATCTCTTTAAAGGCCGTTAAAATCTTAAGGGATGACAATAATCTTTTGCCGGTGAAGAGAGAGGAAAGCGTTGCTGTTGTGAATGCTAGTAAACGGGAGAGTTATAAAATTCTTACACAAACACGAGGAATTGGCCCTAATCAGTTAAAACCTGCTTTTGATAGCTTCAGGGACGAATGGATGAAGCTTCATGAAAACACAGTGTTTGTGTCTGCGGAGGAAATCTTGGGTGAGACCCACAGGTGTAGAGAAATTCTTGATAAGGTCGACAAGGTTCTGGTGATTGTAGAAGATTATCCTCTACCAGGAGTGGATTTTGATAGGAGTAGTAATTGGGGAGTCTTGGAGATTATTAGGTCTTACTCTGAGAAGAGTATACTGGTGCTCCTGTATGCCCCCTTTATACTCGGGAGTTATGATACTGAATTTTCCGTGGTTTGTTCTTTTAGTAGCCGCGAGTGTGCTGGCAGGGCTGCGGCGGATGTTGTAGTAGGGGCTTTCTCTTCTTGAACAATTTTGAGAAATTCGCCGTATTTCCCAGTTTATCACTATGACCTTCCTCTTGTCTCAGGCAAATAAATTTGAAATACAACCTGTTATATATATAATTCTACTCACTTTGTAATCTTTTCTTTGTGAGGAGTGGATTATGGGAGTTTTAAGTGATATGAAAATAAGGCGAAAGTTATTTATTCCCATACTCTTACTTGTGATTCTCCTTATAGGTAGTGGTGTGCTGGGCTATTATTCGTATGTGAGACTCTCCGGGTTAGAGAAAAGGATGCTTGAGGATATTATCCTCTCTAACAAGATAAGAATTATCTATGCGGAGACTAAGAGTTTTTTTTCGGGGGAGATTTCTTATGTGGATGTAAAAAAGACAATTGTTGATACCTATATCACTCTGGATGAGAAATTGAGGAAAGAGCTTCACAAAATAGCCGATCTGCTTCAGGAGGCGGATTTTCTTTTGAAGAAGAATATCACAATTGAACGGAATATAATGTCGTTAACCGACTATTCGATTCAGCAATCCAACAAGTATATAAATGATGTTGCGGCAAAACTTGCGAGGGGGGCCTCTTTTAGAGAGGTTTCCCTGTTGGAACGAGGGGTTATTGCCGGGGCTAATGCGAATACGAATGCTAATTATAGGATTCAAGTATTGTTTTTGAGGTTAAGATCTGATTTGAAATATGAAAAAGAATTTTTTGATTTTATTGATAAGGGGATAAAACAAGCGGAAATTAGTGCTAAACGGTTACGCGGAACCCCCTTTGAGGCACTTCCCGTTAACGCTAAGAAGGCGAATTTGAAAATAAAGGGCTATGCCACGGACTATGTTACAAATGTAAAACGTGTAAGGGATATACGTAACCAGATCAATGTGCTCTTTAAAAAAACTCTCAAAGACATTGATAACTACGAGATTTCCAGTATTCATGAGGATGTCTCATATATAATAGGTGTCTTTATCCTGATAATTGGAAGTATCTTTCTCTTTATTGTGCTTACCGCTCTTCTCAGTTTTGTAATCTCTCGCTCCCTTATAGGCACAATAAACTCCACTGTAGAGATGTTGAGGGATATATCGGAGGGCGAGGGAGATTTAACAAAGGAGATAAGTATAGCCTCGAATGATGAAGTAGGGGAATTGGCGAGGTATTTTAACCAATTTGTTGGTAAGTTGAGGGTAATTATAAAAGAGATCGCAAGGGTTACCGAGGATACGAGACGCCTTGGCTACGATCTGGCATCCAGTTCCGAGGAAACCTCTGCCGCTGTGGAAGAGATATCCGCTACTGTTGGCTCTATCAAGGATAAGACAGTGTTTCTCAACGGAGAGATAAAAAAATCGCTCGATGCCACTATGTCGGTTAAAGATCTCATCTTGAAGATTTCGGAGCTCATAGGAAAACAGTCGAATGTTATTACCCAATCTTCCGCTGCCATAGAGGAAATGATAGCCTCTATAAAGAATATGACAGAGGTTGCAAAGGAAAAGGAGAGGGAGACTGATGAGCTTAAAAATCTTGCTCAGAAGGGGCAGCAGCATGTAGCTAGGAATATCGATTCAATCGGTGAGGTGTACAAGAGTGCGGGGGTTATTAGTGATCTTATAAATGTTATAAAAGACGTGGCGGAAAAGACAAACCTACTTGCTATGAATGCTGCTATAGAAGCCGCACATGCTGGTGAAGCTGGTAAGGGTTTTGCCGTAGTTGCGGATGAGATTAAAAAGCTTGCAGAGACTACCGGGGCTAATGTAAAGGATATCTCTGTAACCCTTGAGAGTATAATCGAAAAGATAGATCAAAGCTCTAAAGTTTCGGAAGAGACCGGTTTTGTAATGGAGGATATATTCAAGGGGATAAGTGAAATTACGGGAGCGATTCAGGAGTTGATTCAGGGTATGATGGAGTTATCCGCTGCTAGTGATCAGATAACCAAGGGACTTGGAAATCTTATTAATATAACGGATTCTGTTAAATCCACCTCGCAGGAGATGGATGGTAAAACAAAGATAATGGAGGAAGCTGCTGTTAAAGTATCTGATATTTCCGATGAAAACCTTGCCGGGATTGAAGAGATAAATGCGGGAATGGGAGAGATTGTGAGGGCTGTTAAGAATTTCTCTGAACTTGGATCCAGAAATTCGGAGAATGTTGCCCTTCTTGAGAAAGAGGTAAAGATATTTAAAATAGAATAGGCGTGGAATCAAGGGTTGAAAAGAGGTAAAATAATAGATTGGCTAACCCCGTAAATACGGAACCTGACAGACTGCAAAGTAGTAAATTCAGGTTAGGGTATGTTTTAACTGTAGGTTTTGCTCACCTCTTACACGATATATATAGTTCGTTTCTCTCTCCTATTTTGCCGATTATTATAAAAAATTTAAGAATATCCCTTACACTTGCCGCTTTACTCTCCGTGTTTCAAAGAATTCCTGCTCTGATAAATCCCTTTATAGGGAGTATTGCAGATAGGATGCCGGTTCTCTATTTTATTGTTCTGGCTCCCGTTGTTACTGCCTTTACCATGAGCATTCTTCCCGCTGTAAACTCCTACTTCCTTCTTGTTGTTTTGTTGCTCCTTATGGGTATTAGTGCTTCTCTCTTTCATGTTCCTGCGCCGGTTTTGATGAGAAGGGTTTCCGGTAATAGGGTAGGCACAGGAATGAGTTTCTATATGTTAGGTGGGGAGGCCGCGCGGGCTATTGGCCCTATAATTATACTGGGTGCTATTTCTCTGTGGGGTACTCGTGGTACCTATAGGCTTGCCATATTTGCCCTGGTAGCGGCCCTGATGATTTTCTATGTGCTAAAGGATACCCCGGGAAGTAAGAGATATCACTTTGATGGTGTAAATAGGGAGCGGAAAAAATCGTCGGTTTTACTGATTGTGCTAAAGCGGCATAGGCGATTATTCCTCGTTATAGCTGGATTAAGCTTTAGCAAATCCGTGATTTCTTCGTCTCTCTCCTCTTTCCTTCCGACTTATCTGAATTTTAAGGGTGAGAATCTCTGGTTTGCAGGAATTTCTCTCTCGGTTCTTGAGTTTGCAGGAGCCGCGGGTACTTTTTTATCCGGAGTTATCTCTGACAGGATTGGTAGAAAAAAGATGCTTCTTGTATCCGCTGTGCTCTCCCCGTTTTTTATGCTTGCCTTTCTCCTTTCCAGGGGAGTATTTATTTTCCCCAGTCTCTTGTTGCTGGGGTTTGTTCTGTTTTCTACATCTCCTGTGCTCCTTGCCCTTGTCCAGGAGAGTGAAAAGGAGTATCCTTCTTCTGCCAATGGTTTCTATATGATGTTTAATTTTGTAATAAACTCCATAGTTATAATTGGGGTTGGTCTTTTGGGTGATAGAATTGGGCTGGAGAACACGTATAGAATCAGTTTTTTACTCTCGCTTGTGGGTATACCCCTGGTAATTATTCTATAGGGAATCGTTGATGAGTACCAAAGAGATTATTACAATTTTTTTCACGATATTTATTGTTATCGATCCGCTCGGGCTTATCCCTGTGTTCATTGCCTATACTGCCGGTTACTCGAGAAAAGAAAAACCGGGGATAATAGTTAAAGCCTTCTTTACCGCTCTGTTTGCCCTTGTTGTTTTTATCGTTTTTGGACGGGATATACTTACCTTTCTTGGAATAAAACCAGGGTCTTTCTATATTGCCGGTGGGATTTTGTTGTTTATTGTTTCTCTGGATCTCCTGTTTGGACACCGTCAGAGAACCAAAGTCTCCGAGGTATCAGCGGATGGAGAGGATGTGTCTATTTTCCCTCTGGGGATCCCTACCCTGGCGGGTCCCGGTACTATTACAACTATTCTTCTGTTTGTAAGTGAGAGTAACAATTCATTTCAGATGGAGTTGATACTCTTTCTCGCTGTTCTAAGTTCTTTATTAATAGCTGTGCTCACAATGTTTCTAAGTGGGTTTTTCCTTAAAATTTTCAGAAAAACGGGGGTCTCTATTATCCAGAGGCTTATGGGTATTATTCTCTCCGGACTTTCCGTGCAATTTGTGTACGAGGGGATAGCTAAGCTTGGGTTGATCTAGTCTCGCTTTTGAATAATTTTAAGGCTTCTCATTCTGTTAATTGCCGCTGCAAGTTCTTCCTTTCTGAAGAAAGCGTAGTTTCCAAGGGGTAACCTGTTTATTACATCGAGTCCCCTCTCTCTTATATCCCTCTCTACCATTTCGAGAATCTCATCCATAGTCCGTTTGTTGTCCATGTACTTCATTGCATATAGGATTGCATCGCCTATTGCCCTTGTCTGACTGTTTTCAACCAGTTGTTCTACCGAGGATAAATCTATTATCTCGTATCCGAACTGTATCGTATGGGTACCTTTGGCCGCTATTTTCACATCGCGTTTCCCCTTGGAGGGGTTAAAACTCTCTCGAACAGGGATTCTCTTTATAATTTTACCAAACTTTTCCCCTCCTTCTCTTTTGCGCTCGCTTGCGTATCGTTTTGCGATCTCTCTGGCACGCAGGGTTAAATCGTGGGGGATGTAACTCTCCATCCCTATAACCGTGTCAGCAACATCGAAGTAATCTCCCGACCCACCCACAACGATTATTGTAGATATACCGTAGTCTCTGTAGAGTAGTTTTACCTTATCAATGAAGGGAGTTATGGGTTCCTTGTCCTTTGATATGAGTTCCTGCATTCTGTGATCTCGAATCATAAAATTGGTTGCCGACGTATCCTCGTCTATAAGAATAGTATCAGCTCCAGCTTCGATTGCCTCTATAATATTTGCCGCCTGGGATGTGCTCCCGCTTGCGTCCTCTGTGGAGAGGCTTTTTGTGTCTCTTCCCAGGGGAAGGTTGTCTATGAAGGGGGAAATATCAACCTTTTCTATTCTCCTTCCGTCCTCCGCTCTTATCTTTACGGCATCCCTTCTTGTAATTACGTACTCTCGTCCATCACCCGGGATGTGGTTGTATATTCCGAGTTCTATTGAATTTAGCAGGGTAGATTTTCCGTGAAATCCCCCACCGACGATTAGCGTTACACCCTCTCTTATTCCCATGCCGGAGACGGATCCCCCGTTTGGAAGTTCGATTGTGACAAGCATCGACTGGGGAGATTTAAAGGGGATTACGGTTCCTGTTTTTAGAGGTCTCGGATCTATACCACTTGAACGGGGTAGGATAGAATTGTTGGCAATAAATGCCACAAGTTTTAATTCTTTTAGTTTCTCCCTTATGAAATCAGCATTTTCAGCGGTTTCTACGTGTCTCTTTAACTCTTTCTCGTTCAGATTCTTGAAAACGAGGGAATCTATAACTATTCTTGGTATTCTCTCAATTAAAAGTTCTACAGCAATGTCTCCCGCTATTCTTCTTCCGAATGCCGGGAGGCCAACAAAAAATCTAACCTCTACCTCATTTTGGGTTATGAAGGCAGAGGTTCTCTCCAGTATTTCCTGTTTTGGTGTATCTATCTCTATCAATCCACTCTTACCGGATCCTCTTTTGTCCCTGTTATGTCTCTTAATGGCCAAAGCAAACTGCCGCGTTAGAAAATCGCGAAGTGCGATTTCTCTGCTCTTTGAGGAAAAGTATATTTCCGGGATTTGCGCAATACTCTGGGGCATTACTACCCTTAGACGGCTTGGGGAGGCAAAAGGATCTCCCTGAACATGGTCGATTATAAGGGTGAATTTTTCGAATTTATACTCACCCCTTATATCTTTGTATGCTTTGTAACCTCTCCCGTTTATCCTGTAGAGGAGGCTTCTTAGATCGTCTTTTGTTCTCATATTTTAGTACTTGTACCCGAATCGTCTTAGGAGTTCTTTTCTTTCCCTCTTATCCTTTTCCGTTTCTACTCCCTTTGGAGAGTTTCCGTCTATGACCCCTATAATGCCTCTTCCCTGCTCGGTCTGTGCAACGATTATCTGGAGTGGATTGGCAGTCGCACAGAATATTCGTGTAACCTCCTGACAGTTCTTTATCTGGTTTAAAACGTTAATCGGATAGGCATTCTTTAGAATTAGGAAGAAAGTATGTCCTGCACCTACCTCTTCTGCGCATTTTACTGCCTGTTTTATTAAATCCTCGTTGTTTCCCTCTGTTCTTATGAGTGATGGGCCAGAGGCTTCGCAGAATGCAAGTCCAAACTCAACTCCTGGTACAGAGGTAATTACTATCTCAGATATATCCTCAACGGTCTTTATAAAGTGTGACTGACCCACTACAATGTTGCATCCCTCTTCCCATTTCAAATCTACTACATTTATCTCCATACTTCTCCTCCTCTATGTTTCTCTTAATTTAATATGTTACTCCAAGAGGTAGTCAAGGTCTATCTCTGCGGCTGCACAGGGCATCTCTATCCCCCAATTCTCGAGTACTTCTGGATGAATCTCTCCCACTATCCCAATTTTTTCCCCTGCAACTATTACAGCGGCACACCTACCATCTATAAAACTGGGATGTTTGTCCTCCTTTAGAGTGTACTCTTTGGATAAGTAAAAGAATACGGCGGAGAGGTGGGAGTTTATCTCGTTAAATCCTGCCTCCCTGTCTGCGATTAGTATGGAGAGGTAGTTCTTTGTTTTTGTTCCGTAGTTTTCATTGTTATCTTTTACCACTACCTTTCCCAGTTCAAATATCTTGTGGGGATAGAGAGCGTTTCCGGAAACTGCCTCGGAGTTTAAGAGATTAGGTAGGATAGAATTTCTAACTACCTCAAAGTTTTCTGTCATGGGATTTGCTATTTCGATGATGTCCTCTCCGGTGAGATTCATTCTCTCCACAAAATCTCTTTTAGAGCCAAGGTAGTTGTATATCATTTCCTGATAGCCCAATCCGACCATAATATCTCTTACTGCTCTGTTTAATTTCTCTATCGGAGAGAGTCTTCCCGCCGTGAACTCCTCCGGGAGTATCGGATCGAAAGTCTCCATCCCGCGTGAAATAACAATTTCCTCTACAATATCGACCGGGTGCATAAAATCATTTCTGTATGGTGGGGGTGTAAGAACGAGGCTTCTCCCATCGATTTCCACCTTGTTACCCATTTTTTCTACAAGTTCCCTCGCCTTTTCTACGGAAATGTCCTCCCCTATTAGTTTGTTGGCGTACCTGATATCTAGTCTTGCTCTCTTTTGAAAGTAGTAGGGAGTTGTTATTTCTCTTCCGTGCGGTGTATCGTAGGGGTATACTATTTTTACAGGTTTTATTTCGAATCCGGCATCCTTTAAGTCACAGGCCGCTATGGATGCTGCAAGGAGGAGAGAGTTTAAATCTGTCCCTGTTAATTCTATGAAGAGGCTCTTATCCCCTACCTTTACAGCTCCAAGGTATGCGCTGTTTATTATTGGAGGGAAACTTAAGACGTTGCCTCTGTTGTCTGTAAGGAAGGGGTAGGTGCTAAGGTGCTTTAAGATCCACCCAAACTCTTTTCCCTTAGGATGTTCTTTCAGTATTTCTCTTAAACTCATCTCTCTCTCTTCACCAAGGGGCACGAACCTAGTTTCCGGACTAACCGCCTTAAAATGAACGGGAAATTCTATGAGGTCTGCCCTGTATATCCCCATAGCAATAGAGCTTCGTTTTCTTCCAAAGTTCCAGCAGAGTTTCTCCTGGGATTGGATGAGATCCTTTAGTAGTTCCTCATCAATTCCCTCACCGTCCGCTTGAAATGCGGCTATGTATGGACGTACATCTTTCACATTGGGATCAACCCGAACCTCTCTGTTTCCTGAGTCTTTTATCAAGCCTTCACTGGAGAAAAAGTCGTAGGTAAACTTTCTGTTGTAACCGTAAATGGCCAGTTGTCTGGCAAAGCCGGGTGTGGACCACAGGTCCGGTCGATTGGTGTCATTTAGCTCTATTTTTATTACACCCTCGTCTCTGTCTATCTCGTCTATCTCTGCCTTTGCTGTTATTGCTATTTTTTCTAGTTCTTCCTCCGAAATTCTTCTACCCAAAAATCTTTCTAGTAGGGATTGTTGAACCTCTATCTTTGGCATTTGTAGAAATCTCCTTTATATGTTCTTCCATGTTTATAATAATTTATAGATTATATTTTCCCCTTCTAAGTCTTACCTGTTCTATGTCGTTCGAAAAGAGTTCCCTCAGGTCATCGAGTCCAAGTGACATAAGTGCCATTCTGTCTATTCCCAATCCCCAGGCCAAAACGGGGACCTTTATGCCTAGTGGTTCGGTTACCTCTGGTCTGAATATACCGGAGCCCCCCAGTTCGAACCATCCCAATACGGGGTGTTTGATATGCACCTCGACGGAGGGTTCTGTAAATGGGAAGTAACCGGGAACGTATTTTACCTCTGTTGCTCCGGCTACCTCTTCTGCAAACATCTTTAGTAGGCCGAGGAGTGTTCTTAGATTTACCTCTTCTCCCAGAACAATCCCCTCTGTCTGGTAAAAATCGGCCAGATGGGTGGCATCCACCTTGTCGTATCTAAAACATCTTACCACACCAAAATACTTGCCGGGGACCTTAGCATGGGGGAGAGTCTTTGCGGATAGCACTGTACCGTGACTTCTAAGGATTAATCTTCTGGTGAAATCTCTGTCGAATTTGTACTCCCATCCTCTACTTCCCGTTTTCCATCCGTTTTCATGAGCGGATGAGACGTTATCTAGGTATGGTTGCTCTATCTCCTTGGCGTGTGTAGGGTCTTTTATATAGTAGACGTCGTGTATATCTCTTGCCGAGTGGAATTGTGGCATGTATAACGCATCGCAGTTCCAAAACTCCGTCTCTACAAGGGGCCCATCAAACTCTTCGAATCCCAGGGATGTAAGTTTATTCTTTAGTTTCTCCAGAAAATCCACATATGGATTTTTCCTCCCGAGTAGTACCCTTAAAGGAGGAATGTTTATGTTGTAGGGCCTGAAATTTTTCCCCTTCCACGTCCCCTTTTTTAGGATTTCGGGGGTTAGTGCGCCTATCTCTTCCCCCGTTATTCCCTCGCTTTTGAGGATCTCCGCTGCTTCTTCGCCTTTCTTGGTTATCCTGTATATCACTTCCTCTCGTTCTATTACCTTAAATACCCCTTTGGATGAGGAACGTTTCCTGCTTAGCGAGGTAATTATTTCTCTCTCTGCATCTGTAATCTGGGAATCATCGATTGTCGTAGTTTCTTTGAATTTTTCGATGAGATTCCGTAGAGGGTTTAACTTTTCTGAGTAGTGTTTATCCTTTAGTATAACCCTTTTATTTTCGTCCATGGAGAGAATTTTTTCTTTTGCAAGTTTACCGTAGGCAGAGCCTACATCTCTGTTTTCCATATTGAGCTCTTTAGCTATTTCTTGCATGGACATGGGACCTCTATCTTCTATCAGTTTTATTAATCGTTCCTCTGGAAAACCCTCTTTTAGGTATTGAAGTCCCACCTCTGTTATCTCATACATCCTTCTCTTTATTCTCTCCGTTTCCTCTATCAAGCCCTTGGACGTAAGCCAGCTAAAGGCCTGATTGCACTGGCCTTCGTTGTATGCGAGCTTTTCCATCAGTAGTTTTTTGGTTATCTTCTCTTTCCCTGTGAAATTGCGAAGAAGTTTAACCTCTAATGGGTGTAGTCCCTTAACAATTTCTTTAAGTTCCATTTTTATACCTCTTTACCTGTCAATTTTTTTGCAAGGGAACGTATAAAGAGACCTACGTCTGTCACAATTCCTATTGTCTGTCCGGAACCTCTGTCAGCAAGTTTTGTAACCACCGCCGGGTTTATATCAACGCAGATGGTTCTTACCCAGGAGGGAAGCATATTCCCTGTGGCTATTGAGTGAAGCATTGTGGATAGCATAAGAACTACTGAAGCACCTTTTATTATCTCCTGGTATCTGTTTTGTGCCTCTATTATGTCTGTTATGGTTTCCGGAAGTGGACCGTCGTCCCGTAGAGAACCTGCAAGGGCAAATGGTATTCCCCTCTTTATAGTCTCGTACATAACACCGGCCGTTAGTATGCCCTCTTCTATTGCCCTTGCTATGGAACCGTACCTGTTTATTCTGTTTATTGCCCGCATGTGGTTTCTGTGTCCCTCGTAGGTAGGACGTCCTGTTTTTAGATCTACCCCAAGGGAAGTGCCGAAAAATACCGATTCTATGTCATGGACGGCCAGAGCATTCCCCGATAGAAGTCCGTCTATGAATCCCTCCCTTATCAATGTGGCAAGTGCGGGTCCTCCCCCCGTATGTATAACAACGGGACCCGCTACGGTTATTATCTTTCCTCCTTCCCTTTTTACCCGTTTTATCTCCTCTGCTATCTTATGTACCGCAATCTCTACACTTCTCTCCGAGGAAACGTCGTTTACCATAAATCCGAATTCGCCGCTTTCTCTGTCTCTAAAGGGAGGAATTAAGCGGACGGATTGAGAGGTGCAGACTATCATTTCTCCCCTTTTTACGTCGCGAAGTTTCTTGCATATTGCCCTTTCTCCCTCGATTACGATTACACCATCCATTCGCTGATTTTCCACCTCGTGCCATCTTTTGTTGTAATAAACAAGGGTTTTATGATTTGTGGTGGAGTAAAAGTCATCGGGTACGCAGGCATCTCCGATTGCCGGTTTAACTATCGCCTCTTTAAACTGTTTTTCGTAGCACCCTATATTTATCAGTTTGGCCGTAAGGGATTCTAGTTTTTCCTTGCTTTCACACTCAACGGTAAGTTCTAAATGTGATGTTTCCTCGTTTGTTTTCCCAATATCGAATCTGTCAATATTGTAATCCGCACCCTCCTCCACAATGAGATTAAGGATCTTAGTTAAAATCCCTGAATCTATGAGGTGTCCGTCGGATATAAACTCTCTCGTGTATCTATTCATCACTCTCCTCGGGTTTACAAGTTATGATTATTAACCAATAAAGTGGTTTATAGGGGAAAACTAAAGATTTAGTTCCCTCTCAAATTGTTTGATTATCTCTTTTGAAAACGCTATCTTATCTTTAGCCAATTCCAGGCTCTCTGAAAAGTAAAATTTGTCAACGTACATTGCCCAGTTCTTTATATTTTCAAGCACCTCTTGCATCGTTTTTAGATGGTGCCAGAGGAACGCACCTATGGAGAGACGTGAAAACCCAATTGCTCCTATTGAATCCAGTAGATTGGCGTCGTGTAGTAATTTTCCCTCGGTATTGGGTGGGTCTGAAAAACTATTGGGCATGTGATTTAGGATAGCCTGATAAACATCCTCTATCTTTTCGGGATTAAATCCTGTTTCTACTAAAATGGCTCGTGCTTTTTCTGCGGAGCTTTTGGGATGACCTACGGACATCTCTACATCATGGAGAAAACAGGAGGCATGGAGTATTTCATCATCGTAGTCCATCTCTTCTCCAATTTTTCTTGCCAGGTGATAGACTCTGTATGAATGTTCATATCCAGATGCCAGTCTCCCGTATGTTAAATCCTTTGAATACTGCTGAATTAATTTTCTCATGTGAGAGAGTATAATTGCAAAACACCATAAATTCAAGCCTCTTTAGAAATTAGCCCTTCCCCTCTTGGAAATCCCCATGTATTTTTATCTACTTGGCATCGCTATTGTATGATGCTATAATGGAGCAAATTATGGATGACTCAACCATTCAGCTCAATGGATTATCTCTATCTCAAGAGAATCAGGATTTAAAAGAGATAATAGAGATAGCCATTCAAATAACAGCGGACCTCGATGTTAAAAACATAATCAAAAATGTGGTCTGGAGTATTGTTGCGAAGTTTCAGACCAACACGGTTACTTTTATTTTTCCGGTTGAGGACGAGGAAGAAGAGATACGCGTTTTCCATTATGTAGGGTTGAAAGAGGGTGATACAAGTGTGGATCTCTCTGCAGCCGATTCTATTATAAGGTACTTCGAACAGGTGGAGTACAGTGAGGTAAGTTTTTCTGATTTTGCAGAGAATTTTCCTGACAAACGGATTGTTGGAGAATTGGATAAGTTGAGTATAGATTTTATAGCACCTCTTAGGACCGACAAGGGGGTTACCGGTATACTTCTGTTGCCTGTAAAAGGCGATTCAAGTCCGTATACCCTTCTTGAGATGCAGTACATTTCTCGTATAGCACGGTTTGCGGCAATTGCTCTTGAAAATGCCAATTTGTATCATCAAGCTACCACGGATAGGATGACGAAGCTCTTCTCCCATCATTTCTTTGAGAAGGTTTTGGATGATGAAATACAACGGGCCAGACGCTATGGTAAGGCTTTTTCCCTGATAATGTTTGATATCGATCACTTTAAGAGTTTTAACGATACCTACGGTCATCTTCAAGGGGATATTATTATAAAGGAAATAGCAAAGATTGTTTTGAAATCAATTAGACAGATTGATTTTGCAGCACGGTATGGGGGAGAGGAGTTCGCGGTAATACTTCCGGAGGTGGATATAGAGGGGGCGGCAGTTGTTGCCGAAAGGCTTAGGCGATTAATTGAAAAACATCCCTTTCCCGGGAATAGTGAACCTCTACATGTTACGATTTCAGTGGGTGTCGCAGAGTTTGATCCGGAGACCATTCATTCTGTTTCGCAGATGGTGAATGAGGCGGATAAGGCTCTTTACGAGTCAAAGGAAAATGGACGGAATAGGGTGACACTGGCGAAAAAGAATAAATGAATGATAGTTATAGCTAGAGGGTATTCCGCTGGGGAAGTCCCATCCAAAAACCATATAGGGTAATACTGATAGTAATACCGGTCCGGCGTAATAATTCTCAGTATTAAAACCCAGGTAAAAATCCAAATTCTCGGAATATTTAATAATTTGCTCTGGATTTAACCCAAAAAATTTGACTTTTTACTCTAATATTATTATTTAATTTCTTCCAAGAACAATGAATTGGGGTAGGGTTATGAAAAAGGTTGTAAGAATACTCCTGTTGTTGCAGTTTGTCTTTGTTTTTGCCTGTTCTAGCGAGGGTTCTCTCTCTTTTGATCGGAGTAGAAGTCAGGAGAAAGCAAGCCTATATTCGAGATCTCAATTAGTTATTCCTGACGGGGAGGATCCCGGTCTTTTCCTCTATAGGAATAAACTGTTCTCCAGGGTTGTGGTAGATTTTTATACCAGGATAACGGGTTCGAGGGAGATAGCACTTCCAATCATAGAGTACTCCGACAAATATGATATTCCCCTCTCCCTCGCTTTTGCATTGGCATGGGTGGAGAGTCGTTACAATCCAAGGGCTGTAAATAGAAATCATGGTTCTGTTGACAGGGGACTCTTTCAATTAAATTCCAAGACCTTCAGGTTTCTCAGCAGAAAGGATTTTTTTAATCCGAGAATTAATGCAAAGTATGGGATAGCACATCTTAGGTTTTGTCTCAATACGGGGAAGGACGAAATCGTGGGACTTGCCATGTACAATGCAGGAACTATCGGTGTAAAAAAAGGTACCCCCCTCTCTACACTTCGTTATGTCTCAAAGATTATTAAATACAAAGAGCATTTGGATAGGTTATTTAAACAAGAGGTGCTTGGAGAGGGAAAGTATGTGCTCGATTTGAGAGCTAGTGACGATTCTTAGGGGTTTATCCCTTGTTGTTTGGTAGATGCGTGAATAATCCTTGAGTGCTCTAAAACTTGACAATATTACTCTCAGTATATAGTCTCCTCATTATGATAGTAGTACTTGAGCGTAATATAAAGGAACGCGATAAGAGAAATATAAAGGAGTTTCTTGAGAAGCGTGGCTTTAAGATAAGAGAGATTGTAGGAGAAGAAGAGACTATCCTCGGGGCAGTTGGGCTTGTAAGTATTGATCTTCGTGAGGTGGAGATTCTTCCCGGTGTAGCGCGAGTTATTCCCATAACGAAACCGTACAAACTGGCGTCGAGAGAGTTTAAGAAAGAGGATACTATTGTTGATGTAGGGCCTATTAAGATAGGCGGAGATCGTATTGTTGTCATTGCTGGTCCCTGTTCTGTGGAGTCTAGGGAACAGGTAATAGAGACGGCTCGTCTTGTTAAGGAATCCGGTGCAGTAATACTGAGGGGGGGCGCTTTTAAACCGAGAACCTCACCCTATTCCTTTCAGGGCTTGGGAGAAGAGGGTTTAAAGTATCTAAAGGAGGCTTCGGAAATTACGGGGATGCCCATAATCTCCGAGATAGTGTCAACCGAGCATGTGGGGTTATTTAAGGAGTATGTTGATATTCTTCAGATAGGCGCGAGAAATATGCAGAATTTTGAGCTCCTTAAGAAGGTAGGTGCCCTTGGAAAGCCTGTTATGTTAAAGCGAGGTCTCGCGGCGACGATTCATGATCTGCTTATGTCTGCCGAATACCTCCTCGCAAATGGTACGGATTCTGTGATCCTCTGTGAGCGGGGAATTAGGACCTTTGAAACCTATACTAGAAACACACTTGATCTAACGGCGATACCTGTTGTAAAGAAGTTGAGTCATCTTCCCATAATGGTTGACCCCAGTCACGGAACGGGTATCAGAGCAAAAGTTATACCTATGGCATTGGCTGCCATTGCTGCAGGTGCCCATGGGATAATGGTGGAGGTTCATCCTGATCCGGACAAGGCTCTATCCGATGGTCCCCAGTCTCTGTATCCGGAGCAGTTTGAGAAGCTTATGCGCGATATCGAGGCGCTTGCTCCGGTACTTGAAAAAGAGGTCTATAAACTCCCTGAGTATTCAAATGAGGCCTACTCTGTTCGTGGGTTTGATGTGGAAGCGAGGAGGAACGGAGGCTCTTCTGGCTTTGGTAAAAAGCTTCGAGTGGGTTTTCAGGGGGAGCGGGGAGCGTATAGCGAAAAGGCGGTACATGGTTACTATCAGGAGCCTGTGGATGTTGTAGCTTTTCCCTCTTTTCGGGATATTTTTGATGCTCTTCTGGAGGGAAAGATTGACTACGGAGTAATTCCCATAGAGAATTCGTTGGCCGGGTCGATACACCAAAATTATGATTTACTCCTTCAGTACCCCGATGTAAAGATCGTAGGAGAGAAGACAATAAGAATTGTGCACAGCTTGATAGGGTTGCCGGAGGCTAAAATATCCGATATCCGAAGAGTCTATTCCCATCCACAGGGGTTGGCACAGTGTGAGAAATTTCTCTCCAAACATCCCGAGTGGGAGCAGATTCCATTTTACGATACGGCAGGTTCTGTTTCGTTTATTGCAAGGGAGGGAAAGAAAGAGAATGCGGCAATTGCGAGTTCGCAGGCTGCTAAGGTTTATAAGATGAAGGTATTGAAGGAGGGGATTGAAACCAATTCTCAGAATTATACACGCTTTGTTGTGATAACTCTAAGTGAGAGAGCAGATGTAAAATCTCCCAATAAGGCCTCTTTCGTTTTTTCTACTCTGGATAAACCAGGTGCCCTATATCTTACATTAAAGATACTGGCTGAGAGAGAACTTAATATGAAAAAATTGGAGTCCAGGCCCTTTCCGGAGAAGCCCTGGGAGTATATGTTCTATATAGATATAGATATCCCGGAGGATATTTCTATCTTTAATGAGGCTGTAGAGGAGATAAAACAAACCACTGGCTACTTTAGAATACTTGGGGTTTACAGGGTATGAAAGGATAGGAAGACCCGAAGTGAAACCTAATCGATGTCTTCTACCCCCAATTTTTTTAGTTGTTCTCTCTCTTCCTTAATCGAGATATAGTCATATTTTTTCTTGTTTGATTTTATTATGTGATTTTTTATTGAGCTTAGTTCTATCTTTATCCCTCGTAATTTGTCCCTTTCCTCTCTGGGAGTTTCGCTCATAAAAAATATGTTTAAAGCCTCCATTTTTTTGTGTATCTTTTCCAGTTCCTGTATCTGTCTGGTTAGAAAATCGAAAATCTGCTCTTCGGATGCTTCCCGTAACTTGTGGTAGAGCACTCCTGAGCGGAGGGATAGTTTTGAGAGGAGCTGGATTTTTTTGTTTACCTGGTTCGTAAAACTTGTAAAATTTATTCTCTCCTTCCTTGTTGTCCCTGTTTCCACATTGGGAATTTCTACCTCGTAGATGAGACTATCATCCTTTCTATAGACTGTTTTCATTATCCAGCGCTTGAATTTTTCACCCAGGCTCAATTTCCTGTGTTCTATTATATCGCTGTTTTCCTTTAGTTTTTTTAGTGCGGCTTCTAAATCTCCACGAGATCCGGATAATATGTAGAGACCCTCCAGCAATGTCTCTTTTAGAGGTGGTTCTTTTTTCTTCTTTGAAATTTTTTTTGTCTCCGGAATTTTTAATCTTTCAATGAGCTTCTTCTGTAGCTCTTCGCGTTTCTCGGAGTATTCCTCAGCAAGAATCTCTTTTATAAGTTCTGGATAGAAGGGTTTCCCCGCTAATTCCTGGGCAAAGGTTCGTTTTACCAGTTTTATGGCTTCCTCACCAAGGGGGTCTACCTGTTTTTCTTTGAAATTTATCTTTGGTAGTACTGTACTTCTAATCTCAAATTTGTAATTTTCCCGGTGATAGTTGGTTAGCGCCTTCAGGGCTTTTAATATCTCGATTGAGAGTTTGGCAAGTTGTTTCTCCGCATCGGAGACTATTCCTGTGGCAAGTTTGTCACTTCCCTTTTTTATCCGTTCTAAATACTCACAGAGAGTTGCCGTGGTTGCGTTTGTTGCGTTTTGAGCGAGATTGGGCCAGTCAATATACTTAATCAAGTTTACTAGTTTCTTGATTCTGTTTATGTTTAGAAAGTCAAGACTAAGTTGGTAGTAGGTGTTTATGAAGTCTAACTGGAGGTGGTAATTTGCCAGCCTGTGACTCATCTCATTCTGTTTTTCCGATTCCGTAAGTGGGCCTGAGGGTGGAATTGTAACCTCTGTAAATTTCTGTTCGTACTTGTAGGGATCCTCTTTTATCAGTGCCTTTCTTAGCAAAAGGTTGTAAATGTTTTCGAATACGCTTTGCATAATTCGAAAGTCTTCTCTTAGCTTGGGGACCACCTTGCCTTCCAGGTATTCTCTGTATTTTTTTAAGATTTCTTCGAGCTGCGTATTGAAATCCGTGGCTGTTTCCATAATATCTAATTATAGGTTAAACTTTAGTTCTTAGCAAATATAAATTATGGGTGTAATAGGGACGTTTACAGAGGAAAAACTCGTAATAGGAGTTCTGATAAGCAAGAGGAAGCTCTTAGGGTCTCTGAGGGAGATTCTCAAGGGTGAGTTCGGACCGATTGATTATGAGAGTGAAGTTTTCCTCTTCGATTTTTCCCATTACTACGATAGAGAGATGGGAACACCGATATATCGTCTCTTCTACTCCTTTAAAGATTTGGTTGATCCCTCAAGTTTGTGGAGGATAAAGGTAACTACCAATAAAATTGAAGAGAGGTTTGTTGTTGATGGGGGAAGGAAGGTAAATCTTGATCCGGGATTGATGGCCCTTTCACGGTTTGTTCTTGCCAGTACAAAGGAGAGCTCTCATCGGATTCCCCTCGGAGGTGGAATATATGGGGAAATTACCCTTATGTTTGAGAGGGGTAGGTTTAGACCTGTTGAGTGGACGTATCCTGATTACAGGAGTGATAGGTATATAGGGATACTGGGAGAGATAAGAGAGATATACAGGGGGCAGATCAACTAAAACTTTTCATTTTTTACCCCTTTATACAATCAAAAGGTACAGTAATCCTCTCTGTACTATTTGTGAATCGGTTTGTTGGTCGAATTTTATTTTTATTTTTCCTCTTTCCATTCCTTTGGACTTGTAGTTTATTTGATGCTTTTAGGGGTTTTGAGAGGAATTTTATTTCCCTTCCTAACCTGCCTGGGAGGTTGGAAAATCTCTTTGACCGGTTGAGCGTTAATGGAGCAAAGGTATTCTTTGAGATTAAGTACTTTAAAGATGGAAAGCTCAAAATTGGTAGAGTAGAGTACGGAAGAAGAGGATATATAGAGATGGATAGGGGATTAAACCTCCCTGTTATCTGCAAGTTGATGGTGAGGATAAATGGGAAAGATGTTTTAAGTTTTAAGGAGGGTGGGGGAATTTCTCCTTTTGATGCGGTTAAAAATCCTGACGGTTCGGTTTTGCTAAGGCTCTCCTGGGCAAGGGGAGCTGTTGCCAAGATGTTTATGGAGATGAGGCTTGCTGGAGTCGGGGTGGAGAGAATCAACACGGCAAGACTTTACACTGAAATTGATAAACTTAAACTGGATGATCCCTGGTTGCTGGATTGGAGATACGTAAAGTATAGACTCTCCAGGGGAACTTTTCGGGTGACGTACCTTAAGATACTGGAGAGCTATAGATTTTCTTTGCGACCGGATTCTGTAGAGGGGGAGGTGTGGTACCTTAATACTCCCTTTAGTGATGCCTATACAGTGAATAAAACTGAGGGCGTTTCCCTCTTTCTTATCCCCGGGTTTTATACCCTTTTCTCCGTAAGTGGTAACCATTTTAAATGTTTTGATTTCTCTGTGAACTACGAGGGCGAGTTGGAGATTTTTCCTAGAGTTAATACCTGGTTTGATAATTGAATATCTGATTGTGATTTTGGTTGAGGTTGCTAAATGAATATAGGTTTGGAGTGGGTAAGTTGTTCATATCCGGTGGCTGTGATTAAAAAGTCGTTCTCTATTCTGATTCCGCCCTCTTTTGGATCGTACAGTCCCGGTTCTATGGTTATGATGTTTCCCGCCTTTAAAGTCTCGGGTTTTTCTTTTTCTCGAAGGAGGGGTTTTTCATGAACATCAAGCCCTATTCCATGTCCCAGAGAGTGGGGCATTTTGAATCCCCTTTCTTCGAAGATTTTATCCACTTCCTTTGTTAGCTCTTCTATTTTAAGGGAGTCATGCAGCATTCCTACCGCTCTGTTGTAGGCTTTTAGTACTAACTCTAGAATAGTTTGTTGTTTTTGGGTTAGGGGCTCTACGATTATGGGAATAGTTACATCGGATGTATACCCATTGTACTCAACCCCAAAATCTACAAGGGCAAGTCCAGGGGTTAGGAGTTTTTCCGATGAATATGCCGGTACAGTGTGGATGGAGAAACTCCTCCCCGGGGATGCAACGAGGGTTTCGAAACCGGTTGTCTCTCCCCCTATTTCTCTAAGGGTTTTATCTATGAAAAGTTTGAGATCTATCTCCGTTAAATCTTTGGGGGAAGAAAGCCACTTAATTTTTCCCTTTAATAATCTTTCTATTCTATCAATAACCCCATCTGTAATCTCTGCCGCTCTCTTTAGGATTTCTATCTCAAGTTGATCCTTGAGCATTCGTTGGTTTAGGAGGAAAGAGTCTATTCCCCCCTCTTTGCAGATGATTTCTATACCCTCGATTTGTTCAATCCTGGATACCTCTGGATAGCTAAAATTTCCGGAGACCTCTACTCTTTTTGGTTTTTTGGCCTTTATAGATTTTGTGAATGGTATCTTTTCACCTGATTCTATCTCCTCTATGAGTTCTTCTAGGTTTTTCCTGTAAATCTCGGATGGTAGGAGAGCATCTACAACTGCCATTCTCTTGGCAATATTGATGTCCCATGGGACAAGAACGGTTTTTCCTTTCTCTCTGGTGGGAGTGAGCGTTTCCGAAAGAATAATAAGTGTTGCGTCCATCGGGTGACCGGTGAGGTAACGGATGGACTTATTTCTTCTTCCCTCGCTATCCCTTAGGATTACTATGTCTATATTATTCTCTCTAAGGTAGGAATAGACCCGCTCCCTTCTCGCGAGGTAGATATTGATTTGAGTCATGTTATTGTTTTATCTCTCCCAGTGTTATTTGACAACAATGTTTACCAGCTTATTGGGTACTGCTATTATCTTTACTACCTTTTTAGCTTCTAGTAACTGCTTTATCCTTGCGTTCTCGAGTGCTCGTTTTTCAAGTTCCTCTTTGGATAGTCCCTGTGGGATATCCTCTCTCGCCCTTATCTTTCCATTTATCTGATAAACCACCGTTACAGTCTCATCGATTGTTAATGCCTCATCCCACTCGGGCCATCTGGCATAGGCTACAGAGGGGGAGTGGCCCAGTTTTTCCCAGAGTTCCTCTGCGAGGTGGGGTGCGTACGGCGAGAGGAGGAGCACAAAGGGTTCCCAGAGTTCTCTGTATAAAACCTGCTCTTTATGAAGTTCTCCTATATATATCATCATCTGGGCTATTGCGGTGTTAAACTCGAGGTTTGCCGTGTCTTTGCTTACCTTCTTGATTGTCTTGTGGAGGAGTTTAACAAGCCTCTCCGGGGGGGTATTATCTACCAGCTTTTTTTCCGATACTTTCCACACTCTGTCTAAAAATCTCTTTACCCCGGCTATCCCCTTGGTTGACCAGGGCTTTGATACCTGGAGTGGGCCCATGAACATCTCGTACAGTCTCATTGCATCGGCCCCGTAGGTTTCTATTACCTCGTCTGGGTTGATAACATTTCCTAGGGATTTTGACATCTTAACCCCGCCCTCGCCGAGGATCATCCCCTGATTGACAAGCCTCATAAAGGGTTCGTCCGTGTTAACCTCTCCGATATCGTACAGGAATTTGTGCCAAAATCTTGCGTAGAGAAGGTGTAAAACGGCATGTTCTGCACCCCCAACGTAGAGGTCTACAGGCATCCAGTATTCTATTTTATCCTTTGCGGCAAACTTTTTATCGTTGTGGGGGTCAAGGTATCGTAGATAATACCAGCACGAACCTGCCCACTGGGGCATGGTATTTGTTTCACGTTTTGCAGGCCCTCCGCATTTGGGACAGGTAGTGTTTACCCACTCATCTATCGCCGCAAGCGGGGATTCTCCTGTACCGGTTGGCTTGTAGCTCTTTACCTCGGGGAGTGTAAGGGGGAGTTCTTCCTCCGGAACCGGGACATTTCCGCATTTGGGACAGTGAATGATGGGGATAGGTTCTCCCCAGTAACGTTGCCTTGAGAATATCCAGTCCCTGAGTTTATAGTTTACAGCTTTTTTCCCTATTCCCTTCTCCTCCAGCCATTCAATTATTCTCTTTTTAAACTCGGGGGTTTTAAGTCCGTTAAACTGGCCCGAGTTTACGGCAATTCCATCTTCTGTGTATGCCTCTTTCAATTCATAGAGGCTCCCGTCCTTTGATACGACCTGTACGATTGGAAGGTTAAACTTTTTGGCAAACTCAAAATCCCTCTCATCGTGTGCCGGAACGGCCATTATAGCGCCCGTCCCGTAGGAGATTAAGATGTAATCCGATATCCATATGGGGATTTTCTCTCCATTTACCGGATTAATGGCGTAGGCCCCTGTAAAAACACCCGTTTTTTCCTTTGCAAGGTCTGTTCGTTCAAGATCGGATTTCATTCTCGCTTTAAGAACGTAATCATCTACCTCTTTTTTTCTATCCGGTGTTGTTATTTTGCTAACCAAGGGGTGTTCCGGGGCAAGAACCATATAGGTTGCTCCGAACAGGGTATCGGGTCTTGTTGTGTATACCTCCAGATACTCCTCGTAGCCCTCTATGGGGAACTTAACATTCGCTCCCTCACTTCTGCCTATCCAGTTTCTCTGCATGAGTTTTATGGACTCTGGCCAGTCGAGTTTATCGAGGTCTTTAAGTAGTCTATCCGCATAGGCGGTAATCTTTAGTATCCATTGTCTTAGATCTTTTCTTATTACGGGTGTGTGACACCTCTCGCACTTTCCGTCCTTTACCTCTTCGTTTGCAAGCCCGGTTTTACAGGAGGGACACCAGTTAATGGGAACCTCAGCCTCGTATGCAAGTCCCTTTTCCCACATCTTTAGGAATACCCACTGTGTCCACTTGTAGTATTCTGGCTCGTGTGTTGATACCTTTCTGTCCCAATCGTAGGAAAAACCGAGGGCTTTAATCTGGGATTCGAATCTCTTTATGTTTGCCTCGGTAGAAACCTTGGGATGGGTTCCCGTTTTTATCGCATAGTTCTCCGCGGGAAGCCCGAAGGAGTCAAAACCCATGGGGTGTAGTACGTGGTAACCGTTCATCCTTAGATATCTTGAGTATATATCCGTTGCTGTATAACCCTCCGGATGTCCAACATGTAACCCTGCCGATGATGGGTAGGGAAACATATCAAGTATGTAGCGTCTCTTCTCCTTTGGGACAGAGGGGTCTTCTTCTACTTTAAAGGTTTTGTTTTCTTCCCAATATTTTTGCCATTTTTTTTCTATCTCTGAAAATGGGTATCCCTTCATCTTTGAGTATACTCCTTTCTTAATTGCTTATGGTCTTACCCTCTTTCTGTCTCTCGGGAAGAGGGATGCCTCTTTCACGTTTGCAAGCCCTAGAATTTTCTGGGTTAATCTTTCAAGTCCTATCGCAAACCCTCCGTGAGGGGGACAACCGTATTTGAATATCTGTATATAATCGGACAATCCCTCCGGGTCCAGGTGGAATCTTTCTATACTTTCGAGTAGCATATTGTATTCGTTTATTCTTCTACCTCCAGTTGTTATTTCGAGCCCCCTAAAGAGGAGATCGAAGGACATTGTCTTGTGATTCTCTATCGGGTATGTGTAAAATGGGCGTTTTCTCCTCGGAAATGCATATACGAATACGGCATCTATTCCGTGATTCTTCTCTGCCCACTGGCATAGAATTCTCTCACCCTCGGGGTTTATTTCGAAGACCCTTTTTCCTGTTTCTTTGGATATAATCTCTTTTGCTTCATCGTGGGTGATTCTGGGTATTTTGTCTATATCCTCCGGTTCGGGAACTGTTGCATTCCATGTCTTCAGTTCTTTCTGATTATCCTGCTTTATACCTGCAAATATTGTCTTTAAAATGCGCTGCTCTATATCCATTAGGTCGTGCTCGGATTCGATAAAGGCCATTTCGATATCAAGTGAGACGTACTCATTTAAGTGTCTCGGGGTATCGTGTTTCTCTGCTCTATAGGCGTTTCCTATCTCAAATACCCGTTCAAGACCGGATGATACCATAGCCTGTTTGTAGAATTGAGGGGATTGAGCAAGATAGACCTTTGTGTCGAAGTACTGGACTGCAAATAGGCCGGTTCCCCCCTCGGTCCCTGTTCCTATTAATTTGGAACTCTTTATCTCTGTGAAACCCTCGCTTCTCATATGTTCTGCAAAGTACTTTAGTATATTTGATTGAAGTCTGAATATGGAGAGTATTTTGGGGTTTCGTAGGGAGATAATCCTGTGATCCAGTATTGCGTCCAGGCTCAATTTTTCGGGATCTTGGTTTACAGGAATGGGAAGGTCGTGAGCAGCCTTTGCAATTACCTCCATGTTTTTCATCTGTATTTCAACCCCTCCTGGGGCCTTCTCGTTTTTCTTTGCCACTCCCGTAATTGATACAACGGATTCTACTGTAACAGAGATTTTTTCCTCGGTTACTACCTGGATAATCCCCGATCTGTCCCTTACAAGGATAAAGGAGATCTTTCCCAGTTCTCTTATCCTGTGTACCCAACCCTTTATCTCTACCTCTTTATCTATGTTATTTGCTACCTCAGATATTAGAGTACGCACCTGTGTCCTCCATTATTTTTAGTATTTCCTCTTCGGATTTAGACATTATATACGATGCAATGAGTCTGGTATAGGCAGATTCTGTTGTGAGTATCCCCATGGGAATAGCGCCTTCCCGCCATAACTCATGGGATGTGATGTACTTTGAGAAATCTACATTTTCCTCCTGCTGCGAGGTGCAGAAGAAGTAGACTCCACGTTCTTTCGCTTCGCTAAAGGCCTTTTTTAGTGAGAAGGGAGATTCTCTTAGGTTTGCGGTTCCTGTATCGTATACCTCAGCAATGAAATACCTTATGCCAGAGTCCATAAGTTTTATGAGGGTTTCTCCCTTTAGTCCGGGGTATACCTTTACTATGAAGGATGTGTTTAATATTTCCTTTATTCTTTTGGTAAGGGTTTCTCTCTGAAACATCTCTTCCGGTATGCTGGAGAGCTGTTTTCCTTTAAAGATCGGCGTTTCCATATTCCAGTTTCTAAATCCACCGGCCTTGGCCTTTTCGAATTTCAGGTTTAGGGGAGAGAAGAGTTTCCCATCCATGAACACATAGGTTCCTCCCTCCAGTCTGGATGCCTCCTTAATCGCCCCGCTTAGGTTTTTCTTAGCCTCCTCTGTACTATTGTTCTGTGGGGGAACAGTCGAAGCTGTTAAAATTATGGGAATCTCCGGCTCCGGGAAAAGCCAGAATAGTAGGGAAGCTGTATAGGAGAGGGTGTCCGTTCCGTGGGCAACTACTATACCGGAAACATTTTCACTCTCTAGATGGTTATGAATAGCGTTCACCAGAGATGCCCAGTCTTCCGGGGTAATTTCTTCACTAAGAATGTTACTTATGGAGAGTTCCTCTATCCTAATTTTTTCGGGTATGTCAGTGATTTTTTCTACCAGTTCTTTTATTGTTTTAGCATCTCCGGGAACAACCCTTCCGTCTTCTGTTAGCGAAGCTGTAATGGCCCCACCCATGGATAAGACTTGAATTACTGAGAATGCGAATTGCTTTTTTAGTACGCTCTGAACAATCCCCGGTTCTGCCCTTCCAGAGGTCTTTTTCATTATCTGTCCGATCAAAAATCCCATTGGTTTTGTGTCTCCGTTTTTGATCAGGTTAACACTCTCCGGGTTTTCCTCTATAACCTCTTTGACAATTCGTTCAATCTCTTTCGGGTTGGTTATCTGTTCCCAATGGTTTTCCTTTATTATCTCCATGGGTTCCTTGTTTTCCTCGAATATTTTTTCCAGTACCTGTTTGGCGATCTTACCGTGAATTCTTTTTGTTTCTAAGAGGTTTAGAAGCTCATACAACCTCTTTGGTGTCAGAGGGGAATCTTTAAGCTCCGTAGCGAATCTGTTTAACATCTTCTGGACATCAGAGGCAAGCCAGAGTGCCGTTTTATGAGGGTTTGCTCCGAGTTTTACGGTTTCCTCATAAAAATCTGCCGTGTATTTTTCCTCACACAAAAAGTCGGCCTGTGACTCTGTTAGTTTGTACTCTTTAATAAAGCGTTTTACTCTCACATCCGGAAGCTCAACCAGAGATTTTTCTACCTCCTCTAGAAACTCTTTGGTAGGTCTAAAGGGGGGTAGGTCGGGGTCTGGAAAGTATCTGTAGTCATTTTCGCTCTCCTTAACCCTCATGCTCATCGTAAGATCTCTGTTTTCGTTCCAGAGTCTCGTTTCCTGAGAGATGGTACCGCCCCTGTCCAGAATTTCCGATTGTCGTTCTATCTCGAAATTGAGTGCCTTCCTTACAAATTTGAAAGAGTTTAGATTCTTTATCTCGACTTTTTTGCCCAGTCCTTTGCCTGGAAGGTTTATCGATATATTTGCATCACATCGGAGAGAACCCTCCTCCATGTTTCCGTCGCATACCCCTAAATGGCGAACCATTCTTCTAAAGTGTTGCAGGAATACCTCTGCCTCCTCTCCTATCTCTAAATCCGGCATTGTTACTATCTCCAAAAGCGGGGTTCCCGCCCTGTTAAAATCGAGGAGGGATATATCTCCTGCGTGAATCATCTTACCGGCATCCTCCTCCAGGTGAACCTCTCTTATTCTTATCCTCTTTTTTTTCTTCCTGAACTCAAGGTCTACATACCCGTCTCTCCCCACCGGTGAACGAAACTGGGATATCTGGTAATTTTTGGGTAGGTCCGGATAGAAGTAGTTTTTTCTTTCAAAGATGGCCATAGGGTTTAGGCTACAATTTAGAGCCTTTGCCACTATGTAGGCCATCTTTATTGCCTCCTCATTCAGTGCAGGAAGTACCCCCGGGTAGCCCATGCATACCGGACATACGTTGGTATTTGGTTCATCTCCGAAGGCTGCTCTACACCCGCAGAAGACCTTTGTCTTTGTTAGTAGTTGTATATGTATCTCTAAGCCTATAAATGTCTGGTACATTCTGTTCTCCACCTATTTCATCTTTTGATTTCGTACTCTCCCTCTCAAGACCTTGCTCCCTAAAATCCTACTTAAATCTTAAATTTTGGAGTTTAAAGTGTTATCATATTTGGGGCGTCCTTGGGAGAGAATATCTCTCTGTAATCCCCGCACGCTTTAAATAATATGTCTTCCCCAAACGGTGGGGCTATTAGTTGCATCCCTATTGGGAGTCCCTCGGAAATATCAACCGGAAACGAAATAGCAGGTAATCCTGCCATGTTTGCCGTACATGTAAATATATCGGCCAGTTTCTGTTTGAACGGGTCCAGTTCCTTGCTTTCAAATTCAAAGGGTAACTTTGGATAGACAGGCATGAGGATTGCGTCTACATTCTTAAAAGAATTGTTAAAGTCGTTTCTTATTGCGGTTCTTATCTTTTGTGCCCTTATATAGTATTGCTCTTGAAACCCGGATCGAAGTACGTATGTTCCAAGGAGTATTCGCAGTTTTACCTCTTCCCCGAAACCCTTTTCCCGAGATAGAAGCATTAGCTCCTCCGGATTCTCTGCGGAGAAATCTCTGTAGCCGTATCTTATCCCGTCAAAGCGCTCCAGGTTTGAGCTTGCCTCTGCCGTAGCTATTACATAGTAGGCAGAAACCACGTACTCGAGAGTGGGAAGTTTTACCTCTAAAACTTGGTAACCCAGCTTGTTGAAGTTTTTAACCGTTTCATCCAGTGCCCTTCTTATCTCCGGGTCTATATCCATATCGCCGTGTTCTGCCGGTATTCCTATTACGGGTTTTTTCTCCGAGTTCTCCGTTTCCTTTGGCCCGCTTGCCCTCTTCGGTCCGTAATCACCTGCTAGAGAGGAGTGATCCATCTCGTCCTCCCCGCGCATTATCTCGAATACAGTTTTTGTGAGGGTTAGATCCTTGGATAGTACCCCTATTACCTCCAGTGAGGAGGCGTATGCTACGAGTCCGTACCTGGATACGGAACCATAGGTGGGTTTTAAGCCATAAACTCCACAGAAGGATGCGGGTTGTCTCACAGAACCCCCAGTGTCACTTCCCAGCGCAAAGGGAATAAAATTTGCCGCTACCGCTGCCGCGGAGCCTCCACTGGATCCTCCCGGTACCTTGTTTAGGTTCCATGGGTTTTTTGTTTTGGCGAAGGCTGAGTTTTCCGTAGAAGAACCCATCCCAAACTCGTCTAGGTTGGTTTTTCCTACGACAATAGCCCCCTCTGCCATTAGTTTCTCTACGGCGGTTGCCGTGTAGGGGGAGATAAAATTTTCCAGGATTTTGGAGGCACACGTTAGTTTGAAGGATTCTACGGCTATGTTGTCCTTTACCGCGAAGGGAAGGTTGAAGAGTTTTCCTTTGTGCTGGGTAATTTCTTCCCTGTCTCGGTTTTTCAGTTTGGAAGTCTTTAGTATGGAGGATAATTTTTTCCCCTTTTCGGGGTCGAACTGGAGAAAGGCATTTATCTCTCTATCGAGATTCTCTACTGAAGTTTTCCATTTTTTAAAATTATTAACGTCGGATAAAATATTTTCCCAGTAAGACATGTGTATTTCCTCGTATTTTTTGTATTATAGGACATTGGGAGTTACAATAAAGCGGTCCTCTAGCTCAGGTGCATTATCCAGGATAGCTTCGGTTTTATTGTGTTCCTTGACTATGTCTTTTCTTACCCTGTTACTTGTGAGAAGAGCGTGGGTTGTTGGCTCGAGATTGGAGACATCTATCTCTTTCATCTTATCGAAGTACTCTACCATTTGGGAAAAGGCTGCTTTGAGTTTCTCCACCTCTTCTTCTGTTATTTTGAGCCGTGCCATGTAAGCTGTTGTATAGAGTTCTTCTTTTTCCATGTGTTTGACATTAAACACGGTAGTTCTTTACGTGTCAAGATATTAATAAAAAACTTGACTGATAATTATTGGCCTACTTATATTCTTTAGAAGTGGAAATTTATCAAAATTTTAATTTGGAATTTTTTTTCTAAATTATGTGTTTATTTGCCGTATTAATGTATAGATATCTTGGAAATTTAAAAAAAAATTGACGGGCGAAAATCCAATGTTAAAATAGATAGTACTTAAAGAGGAGATACTGTGGCTAAAAGGGAATTCCCAAAGGTGCACTTCTACGACCAGGATCTGGTCGATATGTACGATAAAACCTGGCAGTGGACTAAA
Organism: uncultured Spirochaetales bacterium; assembly: GCA_964596425.1. Classification (GTDB taxonomy): domain Bacteria; phylum Spirochaetota; class Spirochaetia; order SZUA-6; family SZUA-6; genus CAZQTC01. The sequence goes on from CAZQTC010000018.1 coordinate 41,608, forward strand.
GATTTTTGGAAAAAGGGAACTGAGGAAAATGGGTTTGAGAGTAAGTACTTCAGTTACCCTAAGAGTGATAGAATAAATCAGTTTGATTCATGTTTTGCTACATTTTTCCTCGTTTACAGTAACAGGAATTTCCCCGTTGTTTCCCTCATGGATAATTTTTATGCCAAGCAGGAACCGAGTGGGGCTATACGCGGAGAGTACAGTGAGAAAGACGGTTCTCCAATACTGAGCGATGAAAACCCTGCGGGTGTCCTCCCCCCTCTTTTCTCCTGGGTGGAATACAACCTGTACCACAAGTTGGGGATGAAGAAGCGGGTGAAAGAGGTTGTCCCTGTGCTGGAGAGGTACTTTAAGTGGCTTGAGACAAACTTTCGACAGGAGAATGGCCTCTACGCTGTTCCCCTTTCCGCCACAATGATGAGCAACTCTCCCAGGGAGGGAGTTTATTATCCGATAGACTTTAATACTCAGGTTGCCATATATGCCCTCTATCTCTCAGCACTCGGGGATATACTTAACGATAAGGAGATCAACTATAAATATAAGAGGGCTTTTTTTTCTGTGAAGACAAGAATTAATTCTCTGATGTGGAATAAAGAAGATAGGTTTTACTATGATCTGGATAGGGATGGGAATCAGATAAGGGTTAAGACCATAGCCTCTTTCTGGACATTATTGGGTGAAATTCCTAACGAGGAAAGGGCAGAGGGAATGATTGAGCATCTATCCAACCCCGAGGAGTTTGCACTCGACAATCCCTTTCCTACGTTAGCTGCTAACGAAAGGGATTTTGATCCTAAGGGGAACGGATTTAGAGGCTCTGTATTTTCTCCCTTTAATTACATGGTGCTAAAGGGCCTTGAAAAGTATGGTAAGTATGAGCTTGCACGGGAGTTTGCTCTAAAACACCTATATGCGGTTCTGGACGGGCTTCATCCGGAGCACGGCAAGGGAACTTTTTGGGAGGCTTATGCCCCTCAAGCGGAGGGGCCCGCTACTTGGAATGGGAGGGATGATTTTCCCAGGGATATGTATCTTCCGTATGCCGCGCTTTCGACAGTAACTATAATGATAGAAAATATCTTGGGTTTTTATATATCTCTCCCCAGGAAAACGGTGGACTGGACCATACCTACCTTAGAGGTTATGGGAATAGAAGATCTAGGATTGAAGAGAAATATGATAACGATAATAAGTAACAGAAGCGGTAGGGGGTGGGAGATACGCCTTAGGTCTGAAAAACTTTACTATCTTACCATAAATATTATTGACTCCAAGCGAAAAACCCTTCCCATTCCCTCGGGTAAGTGTTCTATTTTGATAGATAAGTTATAGGTGAGAGAGATTTATAGCCTGGGGGATTGTATGGAAGGGCAGAGTTTTTATAGAGTTTTTATGTGGATAGTTTATTAGATAGGATTTCTGTTTTTAAGGGCTCTTGAGAGGGTTAGTGAATCTGTGTACTCTATATCTCCCCCCACCGGTATTCCAAGGGCAAGACGGGTAACCTGTACGTTACGCCCCTTTAAGAGTTCTGCTATGTACTGAGCTGTGGTTTCTCCTTCAATTGTGGGATTTGTGGCTATTATTACTTCTCTGATGTTCTCTTGGTTTATCCTTTGAAGGAGTTCCTTTATTCTTATGTCTCCGGGACCTACACCGTCTATAGGGGATATTGCCCCCATTAAGACATGGTATAGTCCTTTATACTCGTGGGTTGACTCGATTGTTACCACATCTTTAGGATTTTCGACAACGCAGATTGTTTCTCTGTCCCTTGAGGGATCAGAACATATTCTACAGGGATCGCTTTCGGTATAGTTGCCGCATATGCTACAGGTTTTTATTCTCTTTTTTAGATCGAGAATGCTATTGCCGAGGCTTTCCACGTATGAATTATCTACCTGCAGTAGATGGTATGCTATTCTTGATGCGCTTTTTTTGCCTATTCCGGGGAGTTTGGAAAGGTTATGAATGAGTCTCTCAATGGCATCCATAATTTACTTACATTCCTAGCATCCCGGGAGGGATGTTGAGTCCTCCCGTTATAGAGGAGAGTTCCTCTTTTAGCTTTTCCTTTATCTTTGCGGTGGCATCGGTAAAAGCGGCAAGTACCAGGTCTTCCAACATTCCTATGTCGTTGGGATCTACGACCTCCGGTGAAATTTTAACCGAGACAACCTCCATCTGACCATTTATTTGTATCTGTACCATATCACCCCCGGCACTTCCTGTTACGGTGATTGTTTTTAATTTTTCTTGGATTTCGGACATTTTCCCCTGGAGATTCTGGAATTGTTTGATAAAGTCAAATGGATTTATAGGCATTTTACACTCCTTTTACTATCTCTCCTCTGAATATCCTCTTTATCATTTCTATCCTTTTATCGTCTATTTGTGACTCTTTGTTTTCCATGTCGTTGGCAAATTCTACCTTTAGAGTGAAATCAGAATTGGTTATCTCCTTAAGTTTCTGGCAGATTAGGCTTCTATCTCTGTTTATCATTTCCCCTGAGAATTTGTCTTTTGGGTTGTAATAGAGGGTGAGTTGTTTCCTGGAAATATTGTGCGAGTATGCCTGTTGTACCGCAGAGGCAAGGGCCGGTTTGTTCTTTCGTAGTAGTGTTACTAGTTTTGTCAGTATCGCCGAGGTTTGAGATGCTTCTTCCTCTCTTTGAGATTTGCCTATAGGTTGTCTGCCTGTCATGGATTCCACTGTGGTGTCTGGGCTTCCAGTGGTGAGAGTTTTCGAGATTTTTGAGGTGGTTTGAGTCCCTCGTGGTGGGGTTTTTTTTGATGAATCGCCTCTGGGAAGGAGAGAATCTCTTAGAGCTTTCATCCCTTCTACTATCTCTTTTGGAGTTATTAACTCCTCTATGTGGAGTATCTTTGAGAAGAGGAGTTCTAATTCCAACCTCTGGTCTACGGAGAGCCTTAGATTCCTGTAGAGAGAGAGGATGTTATCCAGTATAATTTCAATTTGATAGAGATTAAAATGGTTCACTATCCGTTCGGGGAAGTTTTTATAGAAAGATTTAAGTATCGCTTCTTTCTTTATTCCGGCTTTTATGAGTAGGAGGCTTCTAAAATACTCGGCTAGATCTATACTAAACTGCTCCACAGAAACTCCCCGTGCCAGTAGGGAATCGAGGTATTCAAAGAGTTGTTTTCCGTCTTTCTGTATTGCCAGGGCGAGAAGACTGTTTATCTCGTCCGTACCCACGGTTCCCAGCTTGTCTCTGATGTTTTTTATGGTGAGTTTTTCTTCGGAGAAAGAAACAACCTGATCGAATATCATATAGGCATCTCTTAAGGAACCGTTTGCCTCTTTTGCTATCCAGAATAGGGCCTCTTCCTCTGCTTCTAAATTGCCCTCTGCAACGAGGGATTTGAGTTTGGTAATTATATCTTCGATTCCTATGTGTCTAAAGTAGTACTGTTGGCATCTTGAACGTATCGTTGCCGGGACTTTGTGGATCTCTGTGGTTGCGAATATAAACACGATGTAGGGAGGGGGTTCCTCTATAGTTTTTAGAAGAGCATTGAAGGCACTGTTCGAGAGCATGTGAACTTCGTCTATTATATATATCTTGTAACGGGAGCTATTGGGGGGAAAGAGTACCTCATCTTTTATCTCTCTAATGTCGTTTACGCTTGTGTTTGAAGCACCGTCTATCTCTATTACGTCTAGAGAACTTCCGTTTGTTATTTCTCTGCAGGATGAGCATACTCCACATGGTTTAGGGGTGGGACCTTTTTCGCAATTGAGTGATTTTGCGAGGATTCTGGCAGCTGAAGTTTTTCCGACCCCTCTGGGCCCTGCAAACAGATACGCATGGGCAATTTTACCCTGTGCAATTGCGTTCTTAAGAGTAGAAACTACAAATTCCTGACCTATTAGTTCTTCAAATGTTTGAGGTCGTTTTCTTGTAGCCGTTACTTCATATGTCATAGTGTTAAAAACCCCTTAGCTGGGCTAAGCAATCTACGGCTCACCGACAATTCACTTACCGCTGCTACCTTCCGGTCCTGACGGGGTTGGGTGAACGTCGATAGCGTAGCGCCTAGCCCGTGCCAAAGGGAAACGGAGAGAGTGGGATTCGAACCCACGGTACCCTGTTGGGGTACACACGCTTTCCAAGCGTGCACCTTCGGCCTCTCGGTCATCTCTCCAAACCTCAAATTCTAGGGCCGTAAATCTGGATCGGTAACTAGTTTTCGCTTTCCTCTTACAGCAAGAAACGGAGAGAGTGGGATTCGAACCCACGGAGCCGGAATACCGGCTCAACGGATTTCGAGTCCGCCCGATTCAACCGCTCTCGCATCTCTCCTGTAAAAAGCGTGCCCAAGAGGATTCGAACCTCCGACCTTTAGATCCGCAATCTAATGCTCTATCCAGCTGAGCTATGGGCACACGGTACGGAGAGGGTGGGATTCGAACCCACGGTACCCTTACGAGTACAACTCCTTAGCAGGGAGCCCGATTCGACCACTCTCGCACCTCTCCTCTCAGGTTATATTTACAACATTTGCAGTTTAATTTCCAACCGCAGATATTGATATTAATTTAGGTGTTAATTGCCCCTCTGTCTCTATGATTCAGCTATACGGAGAGGGAGGGATTCGAACCCCCGGAGCCTTTCGGCTCAACGGTTTTCAAGACCGCCTCCTTAAACCACTCGGACACCTCTCCTTTAGTTGGCTATTTTTGTCGCTCAGAACATTTTAAAAGAGCAAAGTTTACCTATACAAAGATTATGCTTTAAAATGCGATATAAACTATACTAACGCAGGATAAATTTGTCAACAAATTGTTGCTCATGCTGAGTTGTAATTTAAAAACCACCTGGTCTTTTAAACCTTGACAAAAGGGATAAGATGAAACAAACTTGGCAGAGTATTGCTTGGTTGAATGTTTTTCGAACCTAGAATCAATTGTTGTGTAAGATGCGGGTAGTTTATCAAGGCAAAAAGAGAATGTGAGGAAGGAAAGATGGGAGAATTGGAAGTATTTGAAAAGAAAACCCTTGGGGGAATAGATCTCAGGGAGATGGTAAAGAATCTTACGGAGAGGGGACTGGAGGAAGCAAGGAGCTTTTTAAATAGGCAGGTAAAGAACGTTAAACCCTCCGGTTTAAAGCTTCCCGATGATCATGTTGTTCTTCTTCTTGGGGGATCCAATGGAATACTCCGGGCCGTGGCGATTCAGCTGCTCTTTGGTGATAACATTCCGGTCTATGCGGTGCACTATGATAGAGCGAAGTTTCAAATTGGTTTTTATCATGTTCAGGCTATGAAAGAGCTTGCCGAGGAGCGAGGAATTGATACCCGGTGGTGGAACAAAGATGCCACTAATCCGGATGTGATAGGTGAGGTAATAGGGGAGATTAAGAAGAAATACAGAGTTGTACATCTTATCAACGGAATCGCTGCGGGAGCTACCAAGAGGTATAAAGAATTTGGTGAGATACTTATAAAGGATTTGGACGTTGCCTTTCATCCGATACTCCAGATACCGGATTTTAGTAAAATAGAAAATATAAGACGATTAGGACTTGTGAAGGTGGAAACGGCGACCGAACAGGATATAGAGAGAACCAATAAATTTATGGGCACTTCTACATCCCTTTGGGCAACTCCTCTTGCCGATGCCGGATTGTTACGGCGGGATCGTAGTGTTGTGGCATTCACCGACTATGATTTTGAAGAGGATGATCCTGTGTACGGTAAAGGGCCGTTGGCCGGGGCTAAGATACTCCAGCGAAAGAGTATGGAAGAGATTAGGGATAAATATGGTGCAAAAACTGTACGTTTGTGTTACCCTGCAATGGATACAACCGCTATAGGTGCGATTCCCGGCGGGCTTTTGATGTTTGCTCTCTCTGCGGTTATACTGGACGAGAGGAATGAATTTAAAAATCTTCCTGCTCTTGCCTTTGAAACTGTAAGCATATTTAAAGAGGAATATAGTGATAGTGAGCTGAGGATGGATAGGGAGTTTCAGACCATACTACCGGAGTTTCACAGACGTGCCGAAGAGTTGCAGCCGGAGGAGATACATGATGTGTTTATGCCCCTTACGAAACTTTCTCTTCCATAAAAAAAGTTGTGTTGAAAGTTTTTAAAAAATTACAAAAAGGGGCTTGCAAGTAAGCCCCTTTTGTTTTATATTATATGTGAATATATGCTCACACGTAATATATAAGTATGAGTAGGAATGGTGTTCGGAGGAGATTGGTGATGTCTAACGATAGAGAAATAGGTACCAATGAGATTAAAGAACATACGGTTATAATTCACAGGGACAGGGTGGAGAGGGTTAGCTCTGCTCTTCCTGAGGAGAATGATCTGTATGATCTTGCCGATTTTTTTAGAATACTGGGGGATTCTACCCGTATACGTATTCTGTACGCGCTGAAGATATCGGAGATGTGTGTATGGGATCTCTCACATGTGGTCGGAATAAGCAGGTCTGCCGTTTCTCATCAGCTAAAAATTCTTAAACAGGCCAATCTCGTGCGCTACAGAAAGGAGGGGAAGCTTGTTTATTACTCGGTGAGTGATGCCCATGTGAGTGATTTTTTAGAGATGGGATTAATTCATATCAAAGAGTAAGTGTGGAAATGGTAGGAGGAAAGCATGGAAGATTTTAGCTGCAGGGTAAGTGATGGGTTGGATAGTAGGACTGATAGTGAAGGTATTGGTGATAACAAATCCCCTAAGGACGGTCTGGAGTGCAGTTACTGTGAGAGAACTAATGGGATACTCCGTGGGGTAGTTGTGGAGAAAGAGGCCAATCCCTCTAAAAGCGCTCTCTCCCGAATGGGGAGGTTCTTATTTTTTTTGCGAGAAATACCGGAGAGATTGGAGGGAAGAAATAAACTTGCGAGAATAGTGGCCTCCTTTATTCTCTTTCTTATCCCAATAATTTTTAAGGCACATATTTCTTTTAGCCTCTACATTTCTCTGTATCTTATTTCATATCTCACCATTGGGATTGATATTATTGTGAGAGCCCTTACAAACCTCTCTAAGGCTAAATTGTTTGATGAGTATTTTCTCATGTCGATTGCCACTATCGGGGCGTTTGCTATAGGGAGTTTTGCGGAGGGTGTTGCTGTAATGCTCTTTTTCCAAACAGGTGATTATCTGGAGGATATGGCCATTAATAGGTCCAAGAAGACGATAAGCTCCCTTTTGAATATCAGGCCGGAGTATGCAAATGTTTTGCGTAATGGAATTACCAGAAGGGTAAGTCCAAAAGAGGTTGAGATCGGAGAAGAGATTGTTGTAAAGCCGGGGGAGAGGATCCCGCTGGACGGAGATATTGTAGAGGGTAGTGCTTATCTCGACGAGTCCTCACTTACGGGTGAGTCTATTCCCAGGGGTGTCGGGGTTGGAGATGAGGTGTATAGTGGTACTATAGATACCGATGGACTATTAAGGATTAGGGTTAAAAGCAAATATGCTGAGTCCACCGTTGCAAGAATACTCGATCTGGTGGAGAATGCGGCGGCTTTAAAATCTCCAACTGAAAAGTTCATAGAGAAATTTGCAAGGTACTACACCCCGGTTGTTGTGTTTTTTGCTCTTGCTCTCGCCGTTGTTCCTCCTGTTATTGGGGGCGTTTTGGGATCAGGGTTTGATTTTGAGGTATGGATTTATAGAGCCCTTATTTTCCTTGTAATCTCCTGTCCATGTGCTCTGGTTGTTTCTATCCCACTTGGATATTTTGCCGGAATAGGAAGAGCTGCCAGAGACGGGGTTTTGGTTAAGGGAGGGGAGTTTTTGGATGCCCTTGCTTTTGCCAGAGTTGTTGTGTTTGACAAAACGGGCACCCTCACAGAGGGGAACTTTAGAGTTGTAAGCATTCACCCCGTAGGGCGGTTAAACGAGGAAGATATTTTAAAGTTTGCCGCGGTTGGGGAGAGTTTTTCCAATCATCCCATAGCTAAGGCAATCGTGGAGAGGTATAGGGAAAGGTTTGATCTTTCTGCCGGTTCTCCAATGGATCTGAAAGAGATTCCGGGAAGGGGGGTGGCCTTTAGGCTTGACGGTAGGGAAGTTTTGGTAGGAAATAGACTTTTGTTGGAGGAGAATGGTGTTTCTGTTTCCCTCTCCTCTCTGGGGGAGAAGCCGGAGGAGGCGCAACGAGACACGCTTGTCTATGTTGCGATTGACGGTAGGTATGCAGGGTATATAGTGGTTGGGGATAGGGTTAGAGAAAACTCTAGGGAAGCCCTCCATTTGCTTAAGAGTTTGGGGGTGGAAAAAACCGTAATGTTAACCGGGGATAGGGCTGAAGAGGCAAAGCGGGTCGGAAGAGAGGTTGGCATTGATGTAGTACACTCCGGGCTTCTTCCCGATGATAAACTTAGGATAGTAGAAGAGCTAAAAACGGGAGAAGCCAGAGGAACTCGGAAAAGTATTATGGTGATTGGTGATGGTATAAACGACGCGCCTATGCTAGTTAATGCTGATATTGGCGTAGCTATGGGTGGTATAGGCTCCGATGTAGCGGTAGAATCAGCGGATGTTGTTCTTATGAATGATAATCCGCTCTCCCTTGTGAGAGGAATCTCTATTGCCAGGAAAACCAGGGGTATAGTTATTCAAAACATCGTCTTTGCTCTGGGTGTTAAATTGTCTTTTTTGATAATGGGTGCTGTTGGAGTTACCACTTTGTGGGAGGCAGTTTTTGCCGATGTTGGTGTTACCCTTATTGCAATTTTAAATACCTTGAGAGTTCTAGGGATGAGGAAATATTGAGATATTGTCGGGATGGTGCTATATTAAAGCTATCTGATGGATTCAATAATTAACCCTACTCTCTATAATAATGAGTATATTGAGCAACTTTTTACTCTGTTTGATAATGTTCCGGAGAGTGTTTTTGTGATTGATATCTCTTCGTATGAGATTCTTTTTGTTAATAAGACGTATTTGGAAAAGCGAAGGGAGAGGTCTTCCAGGGAGGATAGTCCTGTTGGGAAGATATGCTATAAGGAAATTCATGGTTTTGATTCCCCCTGCAGTTTTTGTCCTAATGCTAAATTGTTTGCTCAGAGGGAAAAGGCCTATAGGTGGGAGTACTATGATTCAGATAATGATAGGTACTACTTGATAACGGATAGGATTTTTAAGTGGATTGATGGAAGGGATGTTAAGTTTGAGATTGCCTACGATATAACGGCTCTAAAGAGGGTGGAGAGCCTTTTGAAACAACGTCTTAAATATGAGAGAGGTATTTCTGGCTTTCTGAAAGAGCTTTTGGTGTCTGAGAGCAGTGTGGAGAATGCTCTTAGGGAGTTGCTCCATGCCACGGGTGTTAGCAGGGTTTATATATACGAAAACTATATCTCCTCGGATAGTAAATTGCATGCTCGTTTAAAGGCAGAGGTGTGTGCGGAGGGTATCACTCCGGTTATGGCGGTAGATGAGTTTAATGATGTAGAATATGAGGCAATATCGAAATTTGTCTATGATAGGCTCTCTACGGGGAGGATTGTGAAGGCGATTGTTAGATATATGCCGGAGAGAGATAGAAAAATTCTCGGAGCTCAAGATATCCTTTCGGTTCTAAATATCCCGATATTTTTGGGGGCTCAGTGGTATGGATTTATCGGTTTTGATGACTGTAGGCGGGAATATCAGTGGACTGAAGACGATGTGAATTTACTTAAAACTGCCGCCGAGATGTACGGTCTCTTTTTGGAAAATAGGGAGAAGGTTCGGGAGATTGTGGAGAATGAACGGCGCTATCGGGTGTTACTTGAGAGTATCCCGGATCCTATAATAGTGCTGGATTCTGATACGGGTCGGGTGAGCTACGTTAATAAGGTGTTCTGGAGGGTTACCGGTTTTAAAGAGGATGAGGTTATTGGTAAAAGTCTTGGGGATATTGGTTTTTTGGAGTGTGGGTTATCGGTAGGAGAGGTTTTTTACTCGGGTGGGGATAATGGGAGAAATCTTGAGTATAAGCTCCGGATGGATGATGGGAGTTATAGGTATTTTATATTCTCTGAGAGTGAGATTCAATTTGATGGTAAAAGTCACAAGTTGATTGTGGCAAAGGACATTACAGTTAACAGAGAGATAGATAGGAGTAGGAGAAAACTGGAGCGAGAACTTCAGAGTGTTGAAAGGATAAAAGCAATAGGAACCCTTGCCGGAGGAATCGCTCATGATTTTAATAATCTCCTTATGGCTATTGGGGGGAATGTGGCTCTTATGCTTTTGGAAAAAGAACCCTCCGATCCGGATTATGAGAAACTAAAGAGTATAGAAGGGTATGTTAAAAGTGGTTCCAATCTTACGAAGCAACTACTTGGGTATGCCCGTGGGGGTAAATACGAGGTAAGGGTTTCCAATATTAATGAACTCATTGAAAGAACCAGTGAGATGTTTGGGCGGACGAAACGTGAGATAAAGATAGAGTTAGATCTTGCGGGGGATTTGTGGTTGGTAAAGGTGGATGTGAATCAGTTAGAGCAGGTATTAATGAATATCTATATAAACGCATGGCAGGCAATGCCGCATGGCGGTAGGTTGCTGGTAAAAACGAGGAATGTAGAGCTTAAGAGGGAATCACTAAAGAAATTTGTGGTGGTTCCTGGTAGATATGTGAGTGTTTCAATAAGTGATACGGGGATTGGCATGGATACCGAGACTATGCAGAGGGTTTTTGAACCCTTTTTTACAACTAAGAGAAGAAGTGGTGGGATAGGAATGGGTATGGCCTCTGCCTATGGGATCGTAAAAAATCATGATGGTTATATTGATGTAAAGAGTAAGGTAGGAGAGGGAACTACTTTTACTATTTACCTTCCTGCCGTGGAGGGGAAAGTGGATAGTAAAGGCAAAACGGTGGATCTTGAACAGGTTGAATTACACAGGGGGAGGGGTACAATTCTTATAGTTGATGATGAAGAAATCATTCTCTCTATAAATGAAAGACTTCTTAGTATACTGGGCTATACTGTTATAAAGGCAAACAGTGGGAAAATGGCTGTGGAATTGTATAAAAGGTACTCTGAGAGAGTAGATCTCGTTATCCTGGATATCACGATGCCAGAAATGGGGGGTAGGGAAACCTTTTTTAAGCTTAAAGATATAAATTCGGAGGTGAAAGTCCTTATTTCGAGTGGGTATGGAAGGGATGAACAGATAACTGAGCTTTTAGAGAGTGGATGTAAGGGATTTTTACAGAAACCTTTTGATCTTGAAGAACTTTCTGAGAGTATTAGGGGAGTACTATCGTCATGAAAAGATTTTTGATTTTTTTTGTGATTCTTCTGTTTCAAACTGGAGTTATGAGAGCGGAGGGAGAGGTTGAGAACTCCTCTTCTTCCCCTTTGTTAATGTCTGGTACTTCTTTACCACTTAAGATTGTGGTTCTTTTTTCGAGTGGTGTTGGGTATTTTGAGCGGGATGGGTATGTTGAAGGAGATAAAACTCTGGAGTTGAGATTTACCAAAGAACAGATAAATGATGTGCTTAAGAGTATGGTTGTTATGGACCTTGATGGGGGAACTGTGGGCGGTATTGAGTATCCCTCTAAAGAACCATTGGGTAAGTTATTGGGCGAATTCCCCATTGATTTTGAGAAGGAGCATGCTCTCTTTAAGGTTTTAGATAGACTTCGGGGTGAGAATGTCCGTGTTCTGATGGCGAACGAGGAGGTTATAGGGGGAATTGTCGGGGTTGAAAGGGAAGACACAGGTGGAGGCAGGGGAGAGGTTTATTATCTTACACTTCTTACCAACGAGGGGTTTAAACGGATAAGTTTTTCCAGAATAAAAAGTATCTCTTTTCTGAACGGCGGGTTGGATGCACGAATGAGGGAGGAACTTTCGCTTATCGCGGGGAATAGAAATTGGGGAGATAGGGTGCTTAGGCTTAAATTTGTGGGTAAGGGAAGAAGACGAATTAGAATTGCATATCTTCTTGAATCTCCGGTGTGGAAAACGACTTACAGGCTTATTGTGGATGGTAGAGGGAAGGGTACCTCTTTTATTCAGGGTTGGGCTATTGTGGATAATGTGTCTGGTGATGATTGGAATAGGGTAAAGTTAACCCTGGTTACCGGTCAACCTCTCTCCTTTGTAATGGATTTGTATAGTTCCATCTACGTTAGGCGTCCGAGGGTGAGATTGAATACGGGTGGGGGTGTATTTCCTGAGATTTATGAGAGTGGAATTGAAGAGGGGGAGAGGGAGATGGGGGTAAAACGAGCTATTCCCCCTTCCGCCTCTCCCCGTAGGGAATCTGCTAGTAAAGAATTTCTCTCAATGGATTTAACCAGGGGGGTGGAAACTGCTATTAAGACTCGTAATTTAGGTGAGTTTTTCCACTATACACCCAGTCTACCTGTTAGCATTTTGTCCCATCATTCTGCCATGATCCCGATAATTAACAGGCAAATCAAAACAGAACAGGTTTGTCTCTACAACCAGGAGGTACTTAAAGAGCATCCGTTGAGTGGTGTTAAGATATTAAACGATACGGGTTTCTACTTGAATGGAGGACCTGTAACGGTTTTTGAGAATGGTAGTTACGCAGGAGATGCGGTTTTGTCCTCTCTTAGGGCTGGTGAGGATGGATTTATAACTTATGCAGTTGATACGGGCACCGATGTGATTTTAAGAACAGAGGTGTCTGGTAGACGTGTCTATTCTGCAAAGATTCTCAATGGTAATGTTATAACAAGGGAGATAGAGAGGAGGGTTACGACCTATAGAATTCTCAATCGAGATAGCAGAGGGAAACGTCTTGTTATAGAGAAAAAAATAGATCCGTACTGGAGGCTCGTGGAGCCAGAAAAACCCTACGAGGTTACGGAAAGTTATAACAGGTTTGTCGTGAATTTACCCCCATGGCAGGGAAACAAAAGGGGAATTGCTTTTCGGGTGGTGGAGGAACATGTATTGAGAGAGAGGATTAGTTTGAATACTATAACCTCCCCAACAATCAATTTAATCCTTTCTTCAAGTGAGGTTCCCTCTGAAGTGAAAGAGGCGTTTAAGAGGCTCTCCGCTATTAAACTGGATATCTCTAGATTAAAGGAGAGCCTTGGTAATTTAAAGGAGAAATACAACAGCATTTTAAAGGATCAAAAAAGGATAAGGGAAAATATGAAGGTACTGGAGAAGAAATCTGCTCTCTACGAGAGATATTTGAGAAGATTGAGTTCTGAGGAGGATGAGATAACTCGGATACTTAGTACGAGGGATAAGATTTCTGTACAACTTGAAAAGAAAAAGAGAGAACTGGTGAACTTTATTTTCTCCCTTAGAATTGAGTGATATAGTTGTTTTTCCCTATATCTATTACTGTCTGTGAGATAAAATCCACCTCCTCCTCAGTGAGGTTGGGATATAGTGGTAGACTGATGGAGCGGAGAAAGCGTCTGTAACTTACAGGGAAATCTTCCCTTTTGTAGCCGTATCTTTTTTTGTAGTAAGTCATTATGTGGAGGGGGATAAAATGGAGGGAACACCCTATTCCCCGCTTTCTAAGCTTTTTCATAAACTCGTCTCGTGATATTTTTAATTTTTCTAGGTTGAGGAGTATGACAAAGAGGTGCCATGCATGATCTTCTCTGTACACGGGGGGTTCTAGAAAATCGTAGCCAGATAGTTTTTCTATATATCTCTGTGCAAGTTCTCTCCTCTTTTTAAGAAGTATATTTGCCTTTTTAAGTTGGACAATACCAATAGATGCGGCAAGGTCTGTCATGTTATATTTATACCCTGGTGCAACAACGTCGTATATCCATGATGCCTTTTTTGAGGTGTACCTATCAAATACATCCCTGTCGATTCCGTGTAATCGCATTATCTTTACCCTCTCGGCAATCCGAAGGTTATCAGTAACCAGCATTCCCCCCTCCGCCGTTGTTATGGGTTTGGTTACGTAGAATGAAAAAACCCCCGTCTCGCCCAGAGTACCAACGAATTTATCCTTGTACTTCCCCTCTGTCACCCTTACTGGAAATGAGTGTGCCGCATCCTCTACTATTGGTATATTTTCTTTTTGGGCTATTTCTTTGATTTCCTCCATCTCGCATGGGAGGCCCGCAAAGTGAACAGGAATTATGGCGCCTATTTGTTTTTTGTTTTTAAGGATTGTTTTTTTTACCTCTTTTGGGTCTAAGTTGCCTGTTTTCTCTTCGATGTCAGCAAAGAGAGGGTCTGCTCCCAGGTATCTTATTACCTCTGCCGTGGCTGCGAATGTAAAGGGAGATGTTATTACATACTCTCCCTCCTTTACCCCTATGGCCTCGAGTGAGAGATGAAGCCCGGCTGTTGCCGAGTTTAGCGCCAGAGCGTACCTTGCTCCTATGAAATCTGCAAATTCCTCCTCGAATTTTGCTGTAACTTTTCCGGTGGTGAGCCATCCTGATTTTAGAACCTCTGTAATAGACTCTATTTCTTCTCTGTCTATAGAGGGTCTTGCAAATGGGATGGAATTTCGCGGTGGTAAGTGGTTAGTACTCTGGCTCATTCTCCGGTACTTCTATTGTGGGTATTGCTTCGTTTAGTATTATCTTTAGTGCTCTTCTGTTTCTAAAAAGTTCGGGCTTATTCTTGTCGAAAAAGCATATGGGTTCGAGCCTTTTTATGAGACCCGTGAGGTTGCCATTTAGAAGACTGGTTCGTTTTAGTTTCAATATTTTTTTACTCTCCGTCTGATAGGGAGTTTCATCATTTGACCAGAGTTTTTCCGTCAGTTTTTCCCCGGGGCGAAGACCTATATAGGTAAGTTGTATATCCTTTTCCGGTTCAAAGCCGTAAAATTTTATAATTTGCTCCGCGAGTTCTCTTATTAAGACCTGTTCACCCATGTCCAGTATGTAAAGTTCGCCTCCCTCCCCGGTGCCTCCTGCCTTTAACACGAGAGAGGCGGCCTCTGGAATTGTCATAAAGAAACGCTTTACCTCCGGATGGGTAATTGTTACAGGTCCTCCCTTCTGTATCTGTTTCTGAAAGAGGGGGAGTATGCTGCCGGTCGAACCCAAGACGTTTCCGAATCTTACAACGATAAATTTGTTTCCCTTTTTGCCCTCGTGCAGTACTATTTCCTCTGCTATAAGTTTCGATGCGCCGTAGACATTTGTAGGTTCTACCGCCTTATCTGTCGAGATGAACACAAAGCGTTTCACCCCGGCCTCCTTTGCCGCATCTACCAGATTTTTGGTGCCAAATACGTTGTTTTTTATAGCCTCTACGGGGTTTGCCTCTAAGAGAGGGACGTGCTTATGGGCTGCGGTGTGGAATACTACGTCCGCTTTGAGACGTTTGAGGAGGAAGAATATGTAGTCTCTGTCCTGAATCTCGCCAATAATAGGAACAATGGTGGCTCTTTCTCCAACTCCCTCTTCCTGCAAAATCTTTAGCTCCTTTTCTATCTCGTATATGCTGTTTTCCCCGTGACCAAACAGGTAGAGTCGCTCTGCCCCCCCGGATAGGAGCTGCCTCGAGAGTTCACTTCCTATGCTCCCCCCTGCCCCGGTTACCAATACTCTCTTCCCCCTGAGATATTTTAGGGTTTGTCTTAAGTCTACCTTTACAGGGCTTCTCGCTAGAAGATCCTCAGGGTTAATCTCCCTTGTCTGAATAAGGTGTACGCTACCATCTATTATCTGAGAGAGTCTTGGGACAATTCTTATCTTTGAGAATTGAGCCCTTTTTAGGGTATCGTATATCCGTTTAAGTTGTCCATTTGTTGCACTGGGAATAGCAATTATTGCCTCATCCGCAGGGGTGGTTTTTATAATCTCTACTACGGCTTCAAGGGGGCCAAGTACCGGTATGTCGAGTATTCTCTTCCCTATTTTTTGTGGATCGTCGTCAATAAAGGCCACCACTCGGCCAAAGATATTTTTTTTCTTTATCTCGGAGGCTATCGAGGTACCTGTGAAACCGGCACCAATTATGTATATTCTGTTTGGATTGCCCTGTGCCATCATCTTATAATTTCGGAATCCGCCGTTGGTTTGTTTATTACCTCAAAGGGAAGGTCCACGAGGAAGGAATTATCCCCGATATCTAGTCTCACCTTTGCCCTTCCCTTTCTTCTATTAACCTTTACTATTAATCCCTCTATCCCCTTTAGGGGGCCTGAGACAACCTGAATTCTCTGGTTTTCATCAAATGTTACAAGTGATTTTTCTATGTTATCCCCGAACTTTAAGAAGTGCAATATTATTTCTTCATCTTTTCTATTCAACGGTTGAATATCCTGATTGTTTTTGAGAAATCGTATAAATCCCTTTACCCTTCTTACCGTATTGTAGAACTCTAAATCTACCCTTTCTCTCTTAAGAAAAATATAGCCGGGAAAGAGAGAAGTTGTTTTTTCTAGCCATTTTCCACTCTTTCTGATTTTTAGAGTTCTTCTTAGCCAGATAAAGTTTTTGCTTTCCTCTTTTAGGAGTTTTTCTGCTATTTTTAAAAAGTCGTCCTCTCTTCCTGTCTGTACCTGGAGAGCAAAGAAGTGCATTTACCCTTTTTTTCTTTTTATCATAGCTTGAATCTCTTTGAGTTTTAGCGATTCAACAGGGTCTTTTTTGACCCGCTCGAAGTATTCGAGTACAAAAGCAAGAAAGATAGCAAGAAAAAACACCGTAATGGTGAATATTATACATATCTTTGAACGACTTGGGGCTGATTTTACCTCCGGGACCTCGGCGTGTTCCAATATCTGAAAGGTTTGTGAGGTATCGGTTTCCTCTATCTTGGCTGTTTCGTACTGCTGACGGAGCATGGTGTATATTGTTTCCTGGATTTTTAGGTCACGCTTGAGATTCAAATATTGGGCCGAAACCATGGGAAGTTTTTCCTGAGGTATTGCCTCTCCAGAAAACTCTTTAAAACCTTTTCTTAACTCCACTATGAGAGCGTTCATCTTGTTTATCTCATTCTGGAGCCGGACAATCTTTGGGTCATTCGGTCTTAGGTACGATTTCATGGTTTGAAGTTCTACCTCTTTACTGTAAACCTGAGAGGTTAAATCTGCTATTAGCTTTATCTGTTCCTGTGCCTGTGCCTCTATATCAACAATTCCATGTTTTCTTTGAAAGTTAACCAGGGCATCCTGGGCCTTTTTTAGATCCTTACCGACTGTTTCCAACCTCTCCTTTAAGAATTGTTTCTTTATTCTTACCTTTTCCAGGGTTAGATCCTTGAATCGTTTCTCTAGGAGTTTGACGATCTGGTTTAATACCTTTGTTGCAAAAACAGGGTCTATGTCTTTGTATCCGATTGTAAGTATATTTGTTTTACTGTCGTACTCTGTGTCCAGCGCTGATTGAATAATGTTTCTTGCCGTTGTCTTAGGGTACTTCTCTATATGGTATCGCTTTACGAAGTTGAACTGCTTTGCAATTTCATCCTTGATTGTGTTTCCCTCGAGGAGGGCCATTGCAAGTTCCGCACTGGTGTTCGATGCTCCGGAGAGACCCATTAACCCGGCAAGGGCCCCCAGTCCGCTGGAAGAGGAGAGCATTTGAGATATCGAGCTTGTCCCTGTGGTTCCCTTAACCAGGACTTCTACCTTTGGTTCGTATATGTTTGGTAGTATGTTCCACTTCGAGTCGGGGGGGAGTTTAATTGTAAGGATTGAAATTCCAACAATTAGAAGTGCTCCCCCTAGGGTCATTCCAATTATGAGTTTTCGACGTTTTACCAGTACTGCGATTAGGTCGAGAAGCGATATTGTATCCTCCTCTGCGACGTAATCCCTATCGTCCTCTATTGCCCTTGTTCCGGTCTTGTATGAATCTTTCATTTTTTCTCCCGCATTTTCCTCTACATTTTCCCTCTCTGTTGAATGCATTAAAAAATATCACTTACTGAGGTACTTTTCAAGTGTGAGCTTCATCTTCCAGATAACGGGGTGGTAGTATTCGTATCTGAAATTTGGGAGAACCTCTCTGCCAATTACAGAGGCGTCTCTCTGGGTTATATACTGGCTAAGTGCAAGCTGTTGCACTATTCTAGGGAGAGGGCCATTTGAAGGGGCTTTCATTCCATCTATTGTTATTCTCTCAGGATAGCATTTCCTCTGCAGGGGATCTACGGAGACTACGAACCCCTTTATGAAATTGTTATCTTTTTCTATATTCCTCACAGCTTTTCTAACGAGATATCCCACTGCTTCGTGTTCGAAGTGTTCGTAGGCGCATGTGTGTTTGTCTGCAGACACTATAAGCTCCGGTCTAAATCCTTCGATTATTCGGATAAGTTTTTTCACAAGTTTTTTCTCTCCTCCCCAATCTTTTAACACCTTTTCGAGGGGAAGTTGTTCTTTGACCGAATTGTATGGGTGGTTCTTGAGGCCAAGTCGTATGTACACATCACTTCCCAGTATAGCCATAGCCCTTGTTGCTTCTTCTACTCTAACTCTGGAGAGATTCTTGCCGTGGAGGTCATGGGGGGGATACTCTTTGTTTACAATCCTGTTGGGATATTGATCTATCCCTCCCTCCCCGTCGGTAAACAGAATGGTGACTATTTTTTTGCCATCTCTAGCCGCCCTTGCCATAAGGCATCCGAAGTCCAGTGTCTCATCGTCGGGGTGGGCGTGTATGAAAAGTATATCGGCTTTAAAGAATCGAATTTTAGCTCCTGGTTTGTAAACAATCACCCTCTTTTTCTTAACTTTAAGGGGTGCTTCCGGCATGGAGGAAACAATATTTTTTCTGGGTTGTGGTTTTTTCGGAGGAGGTGTCTGGGAAGAGGAGGACGAAACTTTAGCTGAGAGTTCCCTCCCCTTTGGAAATATCACTACAATCTGGAGGGTGAGAAGGGCAAATCCTATTGCTAGAATAAGGTATGGAAGAAGAGACTTTTTTTTGACAATTTTATAAACGGTTTCTTCTGAGATTCCTCTTACGAATACCCTGTATCTCCCAAGGATAAAGAAATCTCCAACCTTTATTTTTTTCTCCCTTCTCTCCACACCATTCAGAACGACTGGTTTGTTGGAATTGAATACGAGAGTGTTTTCCTCGAAACTGAGAGAGCAAGTCCTTTTTCTGGCGAGATTTCCAGCTTTGGGTAGGAAGAGGGTTTCATTTCCCGTTGTTCCTATTGTTACAGGGAATTGGGTTAGAGTGATTTTCTCTCTTTTCCCCGAGGTTGTAGCTATTTCTATCTCCACTTTTGGGGTTTTACCCATGGGTTTTTTTTCTTTTAGATACTTCTTGGTGGAGAAGAGGTAGTAAGTAAAGAAGGCAATTAGGAGTATGAACGGTATAAGAATTACAGTTGCAATGATAGAATGGGTATTTTTCTTTTGAAGTGGAATATTCTCTTCTTGTGTTTTCTTTTGGGTGATTGATAGTTTTTTCTGTGTTTGTGATTGTTTATAAGTTATATGTTCAATAAGGGATCCTAAATTATCAGGACTAAAGAGGTCAGGTATCTCCTCTTTAATGGCCATTGATAACCTTGGGTTTTCTTTTGGGAGTATTGCCAGGGTAAGATACTCCACTCTGTTCTGAGTGTTTATGCCTTTATCATTTAGTTTCCCCTCTCTAAGGATTTTTTTATAGCCGAGGAAACTTCCCGTGGATATATCGGTGGAGATGCAATCGGAAACGAGTATGATAAATTGTTTCTTTCCCCTGGCGTTGTGTTTGATGTAGGTATTTGTAAACTCGAGGGCTTTGCCAATTGGGGAAATTCCCCAGGGTTTTAAATTGAAAATTCCTCTGATAATCTCTCTTGAGTTTGTTGTGAAGGGAGTAACTAGTTCTATTCTGCTGTCGTCCTCGTTTCCAAAGGAGATAAGTGCCCATTCGGTATTTTTGAGTTTTTTACTGTTGAGGAGTTTTTCCACACTCTTTAGCGCGGTTTGAAATTTGGAGCTCACATGCATGCTAAATGAAGAATCGAAAATAATTGCTATACTATTGATAATAGGCTCTCTATTTTCGCTGTTGAGAGCCGATAAAAAGACTATAGAAATAATGGCGGAAATGATTAACCTTTTCACTTGAATAAGGTAATTTAACACAAAAGGGGTTGATGAGTCTATGATTAGATTTGTGAAGAGAAGAAATCTGTTACTGCTCTTTATGGCAGTGATGTTTTTTGTTGGTGGTATTGTGAGTCTCTTCTCAGAGACTCTCTGTCTCTATGTAGAAGAAAGAACAAATGGTGAACAGGGGCCTTTCCCACCTCCTGTCAAAGAGGGTATTTACAATGGGCTCTTTGAGGAGAATTATATTGTATTTGATACAGGGGATAAAGCGATTTACAACGTTGACTGGAAAAAGGGTCTTTTCGCTACCGTTTTGGAAGTGGCGAGAGAGGGTGGGGCAAGGTATGTAATTGCCGTTAAAGTGGATTCTAAGTTGGTCAAGGATAAAGAGAGAGGCGATCATGTCTCTATAAATAGCAGATACTATGTGGTAGATGTGGAAAAGGGTGTCTTGCTTGGGAAGGGGAGCCTCTCCGGTAGTAACAGGGGGGAAGAGAAAGAGGTAAATCAGAGTAAACTTGGTTTTAGCATTGGAATGAAAATTGCTCGGGCAATTGATAAGTCAATCAAGAAACACACTGACGCATTCTGATTCTACCTGCGGTTCTAGATATATGTTTTTGCAGCCAGGGGGGATAAAAATTGTCTCCCCTTTTTTTATTTTGTAATTTCCTCCCGGAAACTCCATTGTAAGTTCACCTTTTATGGTTATTAGTATCTCAAAACTTTGTTTCTCCTCTTTTCTCAACTGGAATGCATTTTTTAAGAGGTATAGATCTGTGTTGAAATAGGAGCATCGTACTAAGTTAGAAAAGTAGCCGTACCCTCTTTTTTCTTTAATAGGTTTGGTAACGTTGTTTTTAGCGTTGTAATTAATTACCTCCAGAGCTTTCTCTATATGGAGTGGTCTGGGTTTGCCGTCAAATCCAACACGGTTCCAGTCGTATAATCTGTATGTGGAATCCGAACTCTCTTGAATTTCAAGGATCAAAACACCCCCAAGAATTGCATGTACGGTACCTGCCGGTACAAAGAGTAAATCTCCCTTTTTGATATTTACATATCTGAGATGTTCTTCTATTGCATTATTATCAATTGCTTCCTTTAGTTTCTCTCGGGTTGTTCCCTCTTTCAAACCATATATTAATTGTGCCTTTTCTTCCGCATGGAGGATGTACCACATCTCGGTTTTGCCTCTGTCGTTCTCGTGCTTAAGTGCGTATTGGTCGTCAGGGTGAACCTGAACGGATAGCTTATCCGTAGCATCTATAAACTTTATGAGGACTGGAAGTGTTGTATGGCCCTGAGCGATGACGGCTTTACCCAGAAGCTCTTTGGGGTATTTTTCTATGGCTTTATCGAGTGGCAGTCCCTGGAGTTCACCGCTTATAATAAGGTTTGTACCATTTGGATGGGTTGAGGCCTCCCAGGATTCCCCGTATTTGCCTGGTGGAAGTTTTTTCCCCAGAATGGTTTCTAATTTTCTCCCTCCCCAGATTTTTTCTTTTAGTACCGGCTGCAATTTGAAGGGTTTATCGAATTTCATGGGTTCTATTATAGAGATGTTGGGAGAAACTGCAATGAAAATATCATTTGAAAATGTTAAAATTTTTCCGATGATATAAACCAGGAGATCTCTATGAAAGTAAGGGTTTTTGGGTTTTTGGTTGTAGTCTTTGCATTTTTTGGGATGTTTTCACTATTTGGTGAGGATTTTTGGGAGGGGAATGCGGTTGTTGTTAGAAGCGGAGAGATGGATAAACCTGGTTTATACGCTCTCTCTGATTCTTTTCCTAAGTATTCGAAAATCGTTGTGAAGAATCTTTCAAATGGAAAAGAAGTTACGGTAACGGTTTTGGATAGAACGCGGGGGGTTACAAATGTATTCCTTCTTCTCTCCAGGGAAGCGGCAGAGAAAATTGGGATTAAGTATGGCTCAATTGCTCACGTTAGGGTTTCTCTGAGTAGAGAGCCCGGGATTGTAACAGCTGGTATGCCGGGGGATCTTCCGTATAACCCTGATCCTGATATAAATCCGGCTGTGAATATCCCCGAGGAGAAGCTGGTAAGTAAGACCCCTGTTAAGTCCTTGGTAAAGCAGGGGATTAAGTCCGAAGAGTTGCGCGAGAAAACGATTAGTCCATCCAAGAGTAAGGTTAAAGGGAAAGTTGAGAGTACCGAACCATCGGAAGAGAAACCTGTGGTGAAAGAGATAAAGAAACCTACCAAAAAACAACTGGCCGAAGAGGAACCGTTTGAGGAATTGGTTAAAAAACGGCCCGAAGGGTTGTTATTTAAGGCCCCGACAAAACCGGAACGGGTTGTTGTTATTGAGAGACCAATTGAGAAACCCCCTGTATCTGGTGAGAGGAAAGAAAAACTTGAGATTGCCACTCTGCCTAAGAGTGAAAGCGAGGGCAGTGAGTTGCCTGCACTTGAGAATTTAAATATTCCTTCCAGGGGGAAGAAAGTGTCAGGGTTGGAGCCTTCGGTTGAATTCCCAGGGGTGGAAGAGCCAAAGACAGAGTTGGTAACCGGAAAGAGCTCAGGGAAGGAGAAGAAATCGGAGTTAAAAATAGAAAAAAAGCCCATGGAGCCCGGGAAGGGAAAGGAAGAAAATGAGTCGAAACGTGAAGTAGCAAAGCCAAGTGCTGAAAAGCCGACCCCTCGGGGTGGTGAAGTAGTTCTTAAACTTGAACCAACTGGGCCCAAGCCACCTCCCCCCATAGCTGGAAAAACGCTTTTGAAAGAGGAGGAAGCTAAGGGAAGGGCAATGAAAAAGGAAAGTACCAGAGTATCTCCGGAGAAATCCATCTCTAAAAAATCTAAACCTGAAAGAAGTGAGATAACGGAAAAGCTTCCCAAAGGTGCCTATTTTCTTCAGATAGCCGCTTATTACAGTGAAACCCTTGCCAATAAACTTGTCTCACGTTTGAGTAACTCCTATCCTGTAACTATACTTAGTACGAGAAGGAACGATAAAACCCTTTATAAAGTACTTGTCGGTCCGCTTAACAGGGACGAGAGTGGTGCATTGCTCTATTGGTTTAGATCTAAGGGATACAAAGATTCGTTTATCAAGACCCCGTGAATTTTCATCTAATCCGAATTTGTGATGGAATAATCAACTCCAATTGGTGTAAAATAGGAAAGTATTTATTTAGATTTG
The DNA here is from genome assembly GCA_964596425.1 of uncultured Spirochaetales bacterium. Taxonomy (GTDB): domain Bacteria; phylum Spirochaetota; class Spirochaetia; order SZUA-6; family SZUA-6; genus CAZQTC01. The sequence goes on from CAZQTC010000018.1 coordinate 64,766, forward strand.
TGGTGATGTGTCAAAGTAGTGATGTATGGATAAACGAGAAGCTGAAAAACGGATAGATGAGCTTTCCCGGTTATTAAGAAAGTATCAGTATGAGTATTATGTCTTAAGTCGACCCAGTGTCTCGGATTTGGAGTACGATAAACTCTTTGATGAGCTTGTAAGACTGGAAAGGGAATTCCCGGATCTGGTTAGAGAGGATTCTCCGACCAAGCGAATAGGTTCGGATTTAACCCAAGAGTTTCCAGAGGTAGAGCATACTATTCCTGTTTTAAGTCTTGATAAAGCGTATAGTTATGAAGAGCTCCGTGATTGGATCTTAAAAACCGAGAAAAATCTGGGTGAGACACTGTCCTTCGTTGTGGAGGAGAAGATCGATGGTGCCTCGATCGTTCTCTACTATGAAGGTGGGCTGCTTCGCCGTGCTGTTACCAGGGGAAACGGGATTGTAGGGAATGATATAACCGAGAATGTAAAGACGATAAAGACGGTGCCTCTAAGGCTCCCTCGAGATGTGGATGTCGCCGTTAGAGGGGAGATTTATTTACCGAGGGAGTTGTTCGATGAGATAAATAGAGAGATGGAGGTGCCTTACGCAAATCCTAGAAACCTCGCCTCCGGCACTTTGAGGAGAGTAAAAAGTAGTGAGGTTGCTCGCGTGCCTCTAAATATATTTGTATACGAAGGTTTTTTTAAGAGTGGATTCTCCACCCATGTGGAGATCCTTGAAGAGCTGGAGGCTTTGGGGTTTAGGCTTAACCCTAACGTGGGTTTCTTTTCGGGAGCTGAAAATGAAACTGTTGATAAAATTTGCGAGAGTATAAAAGAGAAACATCCTTCCTGGTTTTGCGGAGATTTTTCTACACTTGAGGAGTATATAGAGCTTGAAAAGGATAGGAGGAAAGATCTCTCCTATGAGATAGATGGACTGGTTGTTAAGCTGAATAGTATCGCTGCAAGGGATGCTTTGGGATATACGGGACATCATCCAAGGTGGGCCATTGCTCTTAAATTTGAAGCTCCGGAGGGGGTTACCGTTGTTAAAGATATAAACGTGCAGGTAGGAAGAACGGGAAGAATTACCCCTGTTGCAAGGGTAGAGCCTGTGAGGATATCAGGTTCTACCATCTCGAATGTTACCCTTCACAATCAGGAGTATATAGATCTCCTTGAGCTCGCTATTGGTGATAAAGTTGCTGTATCGAAACGTGGAGATGTTATTCCTGCTGTTGAGAGAGTTGTGGAAAAGAATGAAATTGGTAATACTACGTGGAAGATGCCTGCTGAGTGTCCCTCCTGTGGCACTGGTTTAAAAAAGATAGGGGCCCATCATTTTTGTACCAACCCTCAGTGTCCCGAGCAGGTTAGGGGTAGAATTAGGTTCTTCGTTGCAAGGGGACAGATGGATATTGAGACCCTTGGACCTGAGACTATTGATGTGTTGATAGAGAGGGGATGGGTCAAAGATGTGGCCGATATATATTACTTTAACCCGGACAAGCTTCTTGATCTTCCCGGATTCGGTGAGAAGAAGGTAAAACTCATAAAACAGGGAATTGAAAAGAGCAAGAAGAAACCTTTTAGAACGGTTTTACAGGCACTTGGGATTCCCGAGGTAGGGGGGAAGGTTATAGAACTTCTTATTGATGCGGGTTATAGAGATATTGATTCCTTGTTTGAGCTTGCCGATAGAAGGGATTATAATGCGTTGCTCAATATTCACGGTATAGGAGAGAAGACGGCACGTATAATTATTGAGGAGTTTTCGAAGCCAGAGCTTAGAGATAGGGTAGAGCGGCTGAAGAAGGCGGGGCTTAACTTTCGTGAAGAGGAGGAAGAAAGGTCTGAGGAACTGGCTCCCATTTTTGAAGGGCAAACCTGGTGTGTTACCGGGAGTTTTGAGCGTTTTAAGCCAAGGGATTTGGCAATGGAGGAGGTTAAGAAAAGGGGGGGAAGGGTTGTCTCCTCTGTTACTTCGAAAACCACCCATCTCTTGGCCGGGAAAAATCCGGGAAGCAAGTTGAACAAGGCTATTTCTCTGGGGATAAAGATTGTCTCGGAGGAAGAGTTTGTTAAAGTTTTAGAGGGTCGTGGGAGTATTTGAGAGATGGTGATGTTGTTCTTGGGTGTAATTGGGAGTGGTAATTATTGTAAAATTACTTGACTTTGCAGTGTTAAGAAGATTATTGTAAATTAAATAAATTTTTTATGGAGGTAAGGATATGAGGAAATTTTTATTTATCCTTGTAATGCTACTTGCTGTAGGGCTTGTTTTTGCAGGTGGTACTAAAGAAAAGGCCAAAGCCGGTGGTCCTAAGTATAAGATAGGGCTTGTTTTTGATATTGGAGGTAGAGGCGATAAGTCGTTCAACGACTCAGCTCACAGAGGCCTCGTAATGATTGCTAAAAAGTATCATGGCTACATTAAGGATGATCCCGATAACATTAATTATGGGAATGAGGTGGAGCTTAAGTATCTCGAGCCAAAAGCCGGTGGACAGGATAGAGAGCAGCTATTAAGGGTTCTTGCAGAGGCGGGATACAATCTGGTTTATGGAATTGGTTTTATGTTCTCCGATCCTCTGGCAAAGGTTGCTAAGGATTTCCCCAATGTCCACTTTGCAATAGTTGATGGGTATATTCCCAATCTGAATGCTAACAGTAATATTACATGTCTCTTGTTTAAAGAGAATGAGGGTTCTTTCCTTGTTGGTGCTATTGCCGGTTTAAAGAACAAGGGTGGAAAGATTGGTTTTATCGGTGGTATGGATATCCCTCTGATTCATAAATTTGAGGGAGGGTTTATTGCCGGTGCTATCTATGTAAATCCCAAGCTGAGAAACGAATCGATGATTCTTGCCCAGTATATAGGAAAGGATCCCTCTGCGTTTAAAGACGCTCCTGCTGCTTACAATATAGCAAGCAATATGTACCGCCAGGGAGCAACCATTATTTATCATGCTGCTGGAGCCTCTGGAGACGGATTGTTCCAGGCAGCGGAAGAGTTTAAAAAGTTGGCTATCGGTGTAGATTCTGATCAGGGTTTGATTTATTCTACCTCAAAAGACGCTGCAATGAGGGCAAGGGGTAAGTATATTCTCACCTCTATGTTAAAGCGAGTTGACAATGCTGTTTTCCAAACAGCGCAAGAGTTGATTGAGAAGGGCAAGGTAACCGGTGGTTACCATGAGTTTGGACTTAAAGAAAATGGTGTTGGTTTTGCCCTTAACCAGTACAACAAGGCTGAGCTCTCCGATATTCTGCCTCAGATTGAAAAGATTAAGCAGAAGATAATCAACGGTGAGATAGTAGTTCCTGACAGCGAAACCAAAATAAAAGCGTGGGCTCAAAAATATCTAAAATAGATTCATATACCTGGGGCGGGGTCTTAAGAAGGTTCCCCGCCCTTTTTGTTTTGTAGTAGCGGGTGAGAGGGTGAAATAATCCCTGAAATTATTTTTGAAAGGATAGTTTTATGCCTGTTCCTCTCCTTGAAATGAAAAATATTACAAAACGGTTTCCCGGCGTTCTTGCCAATGATCATGTAAATTTTAACCTCTTTGCGGGGGAGGTTCATGCCCTTGTTGGTGAGAATGGGGCAGGGAAAACCACTCTTATGAAGATTCTCTATGGGCTTTACTCTCCCGACGAGGGGGAAATATACGTTAAGGGGAAGAGAAGTGTTATCAAAAAGCCAAGGGAGGCAATTCACTATGGTATCGGGATGGTACATCAACACTTTATGCTCGTTCCTCCCTTTAGTGTGCTTGAGAATATAGTAATTGGCGAGGAAACCCATAGGGCTGGTATTCTCGATATGGATGCCCCTGCGGAGAGGGTAAAAAAGATTATGGAGGATAACAGTCTCTTCGTCGATTTGTCTGCCAAGGTAGAAGATATTCCTGTTGGTTTGCAGCAGAGGGTGGAGATATTGAAAATTCTTTACCGTGGGGCTGAAATTCTTGTTTTTGATGAGCCTACTGCTGTTCTTACCCCCCAGGAGGTAAAGGAACTGTTTAAAACTTTCAGAGAGATGAAGAAGCAGGGTAAGGGAATAATATTTATAAGCCACAAGTTGGATGAGGTTCTGGAGATAGCGGATAGAATAACTGTGATAAGACGGGGGAAAATTATAAAAACCCTGAATATAGAGGAGGCTACGAAACCCTTAATTGCTGAATTGATGGTTGGGAAACCTGTCCTTCTCGAGGTTGAAAGACCTACTGTTAAGATGGGAGATGTGGTTCTTGAGGTTAGGGATCTCGTTATGAAGAGTCCCAGGGGCTACGATGTGCTAAGTGGGGTTTCATTTGAGGTGAGAGCGGGTGAAATATATGGGATAGCGGGTGTCGAGGGGAATGGCCAGACGGAATTGATAGAGGCTATTGCGGGGGAGGTTAAACTTGAGAGTGGAGATATCCTTTTAAACGGGGAAAGCATTCTCGGTTGGGATGTAAGAAGGCGAAGGGAAGCTGGAATCAGCCATATACCGGAGGATAGGCACCGCTATGGATTGCTGTTACCCTACACTTTGGCTGAAAATTTGACCCTGGGGATGCACTATAAGGAGCCCTTTGTTAACAGATTTCAGGTTATCAATCGGAAAAAGATACGTGAGTTTGCAAGAGCGGTAATCCGGAAATATGATATCAGAACCCCATCCGAACTCACCCCAGCTCATGCACTCTCCGGGGGTAATCAACAGAAGGTAATAGTTGCAAGGGAGTTAAGTGCGGAGCCCAGGTTGCTGCTTGCTGCACAACCGACCAGGGGAGTTGATATAGGTGCTACGGAGTTTATACATAACCAGCTTATGGTGGCAAAAAAAGAGGGGAGAGCTGTTCTGCTTGTGTCTGCTGACCTTGATGAGATTATGTCCCTTTCTGATAGGATAGGGGTCATGTTTAAAGGGCGAATAATAAAGGAGTTTACCAGGGAAAAGGCGGTGAAGGAGGAGATTGGATTCTACATGATGGGGGAAAAGGAATGAGCGCAGTAAAGGTGAAATTTGATAAGTATAGATTTTTAGAGCTCCTCTCCCCTGTGTTGGGTTTTCTTGCCTCTATAGTTGTTCTTATGATAATTGTGGTTGCAGTAGGAGAGAGTCCTGTTAAAGCCCTTGTTGCTATATACAAGTTTAGCCTTAGTAGTAGTGCGAAAATTGCCACTATTTTTTCCATGTCTATCCCGTTGTTCTTTGCAGGCATTGCCGTTGCCTTTGCCTTTCAGGCCGGGGTATTTAATATTGGGGTTGAGGGTCAGTATTTTTTTGGTGGGCTTGTTGGGGCTCTTGCAGGGATCTATTTTCATCTCCCCCCGTTAATCCATATCCCGGTTGTTGTACTCTTTAGTATGCTTGGAGGGGCTCTGTGGGCATTAATCCCCGCCATTCTTAAGGTCACAAAGAATGTACATGAGGTTATCTCTACGATAATGTTTAACAGTATAGCCTTGGCCCTTGTTAACTACCTCGTCAACGATCCACTCTCCGGTTTGGGCAAGGGAAAGAGCCTGGAGCCGCAAACGGCTAAGATTCAATCTACAGCTCTTTTTCATAAGATAAATCACGTTTTTAGCTATATAGGGTGGAAGATCCCGGATTATGTGTATCTCGATTACAGTTTGATAGTTGCCATAATTATGGGATTTATTGTCTGGTTTGTGCTCTTTCGTATGAGATATGGCTTTGAGATAAGAGCGGTTGGGACCTCCCTTGATGTGGCAGGCTATGCCGGGATGAAGGTTAAGAATTTACAGCTAGCCGCATTTTTAATAAGCGGGGCGTTGGGTGGATTAATAGGGCTTCAGGAGATATTTGCCATAAGGGGTTACTATACCTATGGGATAGCCTCCGGGTTGGGTTTTGACGGGATTGCCATTGCCCTTATAGGTAAAAATTCTCCCCTTGGAGTTGTCTTTGCATCGATTCTGTTTGCTTTTCTCAAACAGGCAGGTTATGGGCTTCAGTTCTATACTGCTGTACCAAACTCTGCGATATATGTTATTAAGGGTCTTATGATCCTCTTTATAGTTGTAATAAATGAGATAACTGCTAAGTATATAAGGGCCCTTAGAAAGAAGGAGGCATTCTGATGGGTGTTAGTACACTTATATTTTTTCTGGTTAAGGGGCTTGAAATCTCCGCTCCTATTGCCTTTGCAGCTCTCGGTGCTGTATTTTCCGAGAGAAGTGGTGTCGTAAATATTGCTCTTGAGGGAATAATGATAGTTACCTCTTTCACTATTGTGTGGGCCTCAATGGCCTTTCACAGTATCTGGATGGGGCTCTTCTTTGCTATAGTTGCTGGTGCACTTGTGGCACTTATTCATGCGGTTGTTACCATTACCTTTAAGGTTGATCAGATAGTCTCTGGGGTTGCCATAAATATATTCGCCTTTGGTTTAGCCAGATTTTTATCGCAAAAAGTTTTTGGTCAGGAAACGCAAACCCCGACTAATCCCTATCTTTTCCCTCAGGTTCTTGGGATTAATTCCGTGGCTTTATGGTTAATACCCATAGCACTGATAGCCTGGTTTGTCCTATACAGAACCGTTTTTGGTTTGAGGTTGCGGACCGTGGGAGAGAATCCTGAGGCTGGAGATACCCTTGGACTTAACGTTTACGCCTTAAGGTATGCAGGGGTTGTAATAAGCGGGGCACTCTGTGGTCTCTCTGCGGCTACGCTTTTCCCCTCCCAGTGGATATCTGGAATGACCGCCGGAAGGGGATATATAGCCCTTGCGGCTATGATATTCGGGCGTTGGGACCCTATAGGTGCGGTGTTGGCCTCTCTTCTGTTTGGCTACGCCGATACATTCAGGATAATGTTTGAGACAAAAATTCCCATTCCGGGGCAGTTTGTTCAGATGTTTCCCTATATACTTGCCGTGGTTGTTCTTGCCGGTATGGTTGGGAAGGCAAGGGCTCCCGCTGCTGACGGTAAACCCTATGAAAAGGGAGAGGGTTAGGCGCTAAAGAAATTTAGATTACCTTTGTTCCTTTGGAAAGGAGAGGCCTAGAATCAAAAGAGTAATTCCGTCCATAAATAGGCTTATTCCTACGAAGAGGCCTACGAGTAAGACACTGCTTGTAGGCCATCCGACTATGAGCGTTATTCCGAGTATTAGTGATATTATACTGTTGATTGCCAGCCAGAAGGCACCCTTTAGTTCATGAAGTTCGAACATCATGGAAAGACCGGCGAATGCATCCATCAGGAAGTAGACGGCAAGCATTATTCCTATAACTGCTACGCCTGCTACGGGGTATATTACAATTAAAAGTCCCGTTATGAAGAGCAAAAAGGGTTTCAACCATGCTATCATGCTCTTGTTGTAACTAACCAGTGCCTGGTAACCCGAGACCAACCCGCTTAGAATTAGTAGAAAACCGGCAAAGAAGGAGATAGAGAGCGAAATGATGGGGGGAAGAACTATGCCCACCAAGCCTATAATGGTAAGTACTATTCCTGTGAGGATAGAATGTTTTCTAAAGTTACGTATCAGCATGGGTTAATTATTACATATCCCATTCCTCTTGTCTATAACTTCTGTAATTCTGTAAGGGGTTTACAATTATTTTTGCAATTGTTATTGTTAAATTTCCTGAAAGCATCCCGATTTGGCGGAACGGTACGCTGCATCAACTACTTCCATGGAGTGCAAGCCATCCTCACCGGAGTTTTCTGTAATCGTGGTGTTATTTAAGATTGCACTTACGAAACTCTTTGCCTGCTCTAGATAGAGGTCTCTTTTCTCGTACTCCAGGGGTTTAAACTGACTGGGTATATCTTTATCCTGCATCGGGTCGTATCCGGAATCGGATTCTTTTATCAAAATTTCCGCCCTTCCACCGGGGTCTTGCCCGATTGTCCCCTCTGTTAGTATAGCACCCCTTGATCCGTAGATCTCGAGACGTGTTTTTGATGCCTCGTCCGGTATGTTAAAGAATGTGTCTACCGTTGCATGAGTTCCGTTTTTAAACTCCATAATAGTGGTGGCAGAGTCTTCTACCGGGTAGGTGTGAACGAGGTTACCGGTCAGGGATAGGATCTTCTTTATAGGGCCAAAGAACATCTCGAGAAGGTCATACAGGTGTGGAGCCATATCCATAAGTGATCCCCCTCCTCCTAGCTTGGGGACCTGTCGCCACGCCCCCTCTATGGGTGGGTACCAACATGAGAGTTGGGCTCTTGCGTATACGGGGTTACCAATTTTCCCGGATTTTATCAATTCTTTTATCTTGCGGTGTGCACCGTGGTAGTGCATCATAAATCCAACCTGGAACTTTACCCCTTCCTTCTTACATACCTCCAGCATTTCTTCGGCATCTTTGGCATTAAGTGCCAGTGGTTTCTCACAGAGGATATGTTTTTTTGCCCTTGCGGCTTTTATTACCTGTTCCTTGTGGGCGTACACCGGACTTGCTATATAGACGGCATCTATATCCTCTTGCTTGAGGAGAGAATCGACGTCGGTAGTCCATGATTTTATGTTAAATTCTTTGGCAATAGCTTCCGGGTTATGACGTTGCATTACCGTTTTTATTTCGGAGTGTTCTTCCTTTAGAATTGCCGGAATCATCCTTCTCTTTGCAATCCCCCCTGCCCCGATAATTCCCCATTTTACTGTTTTCATTTTTTCCTCCCATGAAGGTTCATTTTGCTTTTGGGAACTAATGATTTCTCTTCTCATAATAAATTTATATTAGTAAATTAGTCTAGATAGAGATTTGCAGTTTGTTGATAGGAGGATTAGTCTTGAGCTTAAAGGATAAGATAGTGGCTGTTTTGAGGACGGTAGAAGACCCGGAGGTAAGGCAGGATGTTTATACCCTCAATCTTGTTTACGATATTAACATTGATGAGGAAAGGGGAAGTGTGGATTTAAAGTTTAGACCAACGATTCCCAACTGTCCTATTGGGGTACAACTTGCCATAGCAATAAAGAAGGCTCTCCTTGATCTTCCTGAGGTTAAGCATGTTGATCTGACAGTGACTGATTTCTATATGGCCGAGGCGGCGAATCAGTATCTTAAGATGATGGATGGTTAGGTTTCTTTTTCGGTTGTAAGAATTTTTTGGATAGCTTAGATGCTGGGTATGGGTGTAAAAGACTCTTGCAAACGTTTGTAGAAAGTGGTTAGATGTTTGTAGGAGTTTTTTGCAAGGAGAAACTTATGAGAGATGTAGGAATAGGGGTTGTGGGGCTTGGAAGATTAGGGCTTGTGCATGCGCAAAATATTGTTAAGAGGGTTAAGAATGGGAGGTTGGTGGCTGTTTGCGATATGAATGAAGAGCTTGCCAGAGCTACTGCTGAAGAATTGGGCGGTAGATGGTACACCGAAATAGAGGATATGTTGGAGGATAGAGATATAGATGCTGTGTGTATTGTTACCCCTACGGCGTATCATGTTGAACCGATAGAGAAAACGGTGGAGGCGGGGAAACCCTTTTTCTGTGAGAAACCGCTTGCCTCTAATTTGGAGGATACGGTTTATCTTGCCGGATTAATAGAAGACTCAGGACTTCTCTGTCAGATAGGGTTTAACAGACGTTTTGATCCTGAGTATATGAGAGCAAAAGAGATAATTGACTCCGGTGAGATTGGTAAGCCTGTGTACTATGAGGGGATATCTAGGGATCCCTTTCCCCCGCCCCTCTGGGCATGTGACCCAGCTAAGGGAGGAGGTCTGTTTATTGATATGCTCCTTCATGATTTTGATCTTGCAAGGTTTTTAATGGGAGATGAGGTGGATAGCGTTTTTGCTAATGAAACTAACCTTGTTATAGATGGGGGAGATATTAATAGATTTGCAGATAACGTGACGGCTACTTTGAGGTTTAAAGGTGGAGCCCTTGGTAACTGCCATGCCAGTATGCACGCCGAGTACGGTTATGATATCAGGCATGAAGTATACGGGGAGAGGGGAAGAATTATTGTTGATACTACTAGTAGGTTAAATGTATCTCTTGCAAGCAGAGAAGGGGGAGTTTGTAAACCATACACCTATCATAGGGAGGATAATATCCCGCATTTCATGTTTAGGTTCGGTGAGTCTTATGCCAATGAAATGGGGGTTTTTGTGGACACGGTATTAAACGGTGGGGAATCGCTTGTTACTGCCAGGGATGCCCTGGAGGCTTTTAGGATCTCCCTTGCTGCGGTAGAATCTGCGGGTAGACATGAACTTATTAGACTGGGGGAAACAAAAAAGGGGCTTGGATAGTAAGCCCCTTTTTGGATTTGAAAATCCTTTGTTCTGTTAACCCTTTGTAAATGGGCCTATCAATGGGAGTTCGTAAACCGATTTCCACCCCTCGCTTAGAGGCTCTTTTAGGTAGGGCTCCATCTCTTTTGCGCTTCGCAGGGTTACCTTTTCTACGGGTGGTACCGTTCCTGGAGGAAATGCCTCGAGTATTTCATCAACTACAAGTGTTAGATATTTTAAAATAGCAGCGATCGGCCTTTTTGCCTTTCTTGCCGTTGCTTTACTCGGTGTGCCAACTACACCCTCAGGTGTTGCATATCGCTCTATTGCGAAATGACCCTCTCCCTCCGACCATCTATGGGGTCTTCTCCATGGATCAACCGAGGTGTCAAAGTGACCGTTTGGAAGGAAGGATTCTCCCCATGCATCCTGAACCACACTCATATCTACCATTTCTTTAAACATAAGCAGAGCTACCGCGGTCTCGCTTTCATCTGCGTGAACGAAGGTGGTTTCCAGACTATCTGGCCTGTCAACCGGAATGAAGAATTCCCTTATTGCTCTGTGCCAATCAAGCACCTGGAATATTCCGGGAAGCTGAAATCTCTTCATAAACTCGTGGAGGGCCGATTCCAGCATCCACAGTTGACCGTGGTTATTGATTACGATTATTTTTCTGTAACCATCATTCCATAGGCCAAGCATAGTATATATTAGGGTTTCTTCCACTACCTCTTTGGGCATTATGACTGTACCGGGCATTCCCATGTGGTGGTATGGATGGCCTCCGTAGTTTAGGGGTGGTAGAGCAAGATTTACCTCTCTTCCCTGCTTTGCCGTATACCGGCGAACCGCTTCTATTATCTGGGTAACCATAAAGGTGTCGAGACCGGAGTTCGCATGAAGTCCATGATTTTCAGTGGAACCTACGGGAAGAAAAACTATGTCGTTCTTTTTTCTCTTTTCTATACACTTTGCCCTGGGTGTGTTTTGAATGTAGCATCCTGCTTTTCCGAGTTCAGAGGGCGATGGTACCTCATACTCCTGGAGAATTTTATCTATCTCCTCTTCCGATGCATCCCATATCTCTTTTTTTAACCGTCCTACCTCGGTGTCTTCAAAGACAATCTCGGGGTAATTTGTTGTTAACCACTTACTACCCATTTTTTTCCTCCTAAAACAAAAATATTCAATTTTGGCTCATGCCTATCGATCCTCTGTATAGAGTTTACCAGAGAATAATAAAAAATGAAAACGTTTGCAATAGTTTTTTTAAATTTATCCCCTGTTTTTTTCTACCACCTGAACGATTCCCCGCTTTCCGTTTATCAGCCACGATGGGTCCTCCGAATATAGTTTTTTTACTCGCTCGGGATCAATCCCTGCTATAATCTCGCTCTTCATTGTTCGTAAGATTGCAAAATCTGAGGGAAAGTAAGTAGTTATTTGCTCTATTGGGGTGGAGAATTCCCACTCTCTGTCGGATAGTAGTCGCCTGTAGTTTGCGTCGCCCTTGAGAATCGTCAGATTTGAGTGTGATAGTTCGTTTTGGATTTCGGGGGGCATTTCGGGAAAACCGCATGGTCCGTTCCAGAAGAAATGCTCCCTTATTTTTAAATTATTTTTTCCGATTAAGTTTTCTAGTTCTCTTGCAAATTCGGTTAGCTCGGGATTGTCACTCTGTTTTAGTATCTCTACTGTGTGGAATATATCCTTACCAGTTGCATCTGAGACGAAAAAGGGAGATTTTTTAGCATGGAGAACAATTTTGGGAGTGGATTTATTTTCTTTTCTGGTTAGGAGAAAGTGAATTAAAAATAGATCCGAAATCAGTTCCGAGGCGGCATTGTCGAGAATGAAGTGGATTTCCTCGGAAGAGAGAAGTTTATTCACAAGAGACTCAGTATGGTCGATGATTAGTAGTTGGGTCGGTCTTTCCCCTACTGCGTTGCTCTTTGCCTCTTGAACTATATGAGTGTAGCTAAGGTCTATTCTATTTCCCCAGAGGGAGAGAAGAGTTAGTTCGCTCAAGGTTTCTTCTGAGGTTTGTTTACCCTTTTGGGCCTGTTTTAGAAGGCTCATAATGTTGATCGCGGTTTCGATTCCTCCCTTGGGGGTGGTAAGCTCTTCCTCCTTTAGAGGTTTAAATGGATCTACTCTATAGAATCTGGAGTGAGGGTTGTAGTAGCCGAATGCTATTAGAATCCGTAAGTAGAGAAAAGCTTCTGCAAAGTACCATGGTACTTTGAACCAACTTTTATCTGTATGTTCGGATATATATTTTTTCCATGTGCGAAGTTCTTCCCTTTCAAACATCTTCAGGTCTATCGACTCTGGGTTGGATTTGAATGGATCTGTCAGTTTCCCCTTTCGTACCTCTTCTTTTAGCTGAACAAGTTTTTTCTTTTCAGGGGGGTTGAGGTTGTTCTTTTCTATTACCCTATCGATTATCTCTGGAAATCTTACCCTTACCGTATAGTTAGCAAAACTGTGGGGTTTTTGGGGAGAGATGAAATCTGGGAGTTGAAGATTGTTATCTTTCTCCATTTTTTTATCCACTTGTTCTTTCTACGAAGTTTTGGGTTATATGTTTTTGCCAATTGACTGGTGTCTGATTATGTTTTATTGTTTCATAATATTTCTGGTTAGTCTATTAGGGGGATTCATAATGAAGGTGTGGCTAAAAGTACTGATTGGTATCTTGTTGGGTATCCTCCTGGGAGTCCTTTTACCCATACACTCGCAAGCCCAGAATGTCTTTGAATACCTTTCAAAACTTTTTATTCAAATTGGGCGTTTTATGGTGTTCCCTCTCGTTTTTTTCTCCGTTCTTATGGGAACCTATGAGTTGAAGCGTGATGGAAAGATGTTTTCCGTCTACTGGAAGATATTTGTTTTTTTAATTGCCTCTACGATTGTTCTGGTAATTGTTGGAATTCTTACCGTGCTTGTTTTCTCTCCGGAGAGGGTTCCTATCATTGCAGAAGAGGAAAAGGCGATACGCCTCTACAGTGTGGGAGAGGTGTTTTTGCATATCTTTCCAAAGAATATGTTTAAAATTTTTGTTGAACCTGGCAATTTTATACTTCCTCTTGTTGCCCTTGCCTTTTTTCTCGGGGTAAATCTGGATTTTGATAAACAGTTAACGCGGCCGGCCATTCAGGTTTTTGACTCGATATCTAGAATCTTTTATCATGCCAATTCTCTCATCGTAGAACTTTTTGGGATTGCGGTTATAGTGATAGTTACATATAGAACAATGTATATTCGCTCTATTAACATGGATATCTTTAAGCAGTTGATAATAATTATTGGATTTGACCTTATCATTGTTATATTTGGAATTTTCCCGGGAGTGCTTCACCTTCTAGGTGATAAGATAAACCCTTATAGGTGGTTATACGCTACTACAGCCTCTGCGCTTACAGCCCTTGTTACAGGGGATGAGTATGTAAGTCTGGGAATGCTTGTCAAACACGGGAAGGAAAGCATGAAATTAAAGAGGGAGGTAAGCCAGGCAGTCTACTCTGTGTTCATTATATTTGGAAGAGCCGGAACGGCAATGGTTACGAGTATAGCCTTTATTTTAATCCTGCGTTCCTATTCCAGTTTGGAGCTTACCTTTATGCAGATTCTCTGGGTTGGGGTGTTCTCCGTTGTGACCTCCTTTTTCCTTATAAATGTTCCGGGACTGGGGGTGTATGTTTCGCTCTCTCTGTTAAGTGGTTACTACGGTAGGGGTATAGAGAATGGGTATCTTATCCTTAAACCAGTTATGCCACTTCTTGTAAGTGCAGGTGTTCTTGTGGATATTGTTACTGCCTCTCTTGTTGCTTATCTTATAGGGAAGATGGAGAAACTTGCCGAGGGTTATGAGATAGACTACTTTATCTAAAAGGGTTACTCAGATCTTTATCATAAATCCTATAAGAGCACTAAGTATGAATTGATCGTAGAAGGGAAGATTCTCAGTGTCCCATAAATGAAAAATCGGATACATAAACTTGAGAGAAAAGGATAGAGCAAGATTATCAAAGACATTCCATATTATGTAGAGGTTATTTTCCGGGTAGAAGAACCGACCGTTACTAAAGAAGTATTGGAGAATTTGGCTACTATTCTCTGAGGAGCTTTCACTTGAGATAATTGGAAAACGGAGCAAAAATGCCAATCCGATGTCCAAACCCGCTGTGATACTATGGTTAAAGCTATACTCAAAGGCAAAGCGAGGATCTATCGTTGTGGCTAATACCCAATTCCATTTTTCCCCCGGTGCTTCTACCTCTTGAGGAAGTGCTCTGCTTCCATTGAAGTAATAGTAACCGCTCCAGAAGAGTATTTGTCCCTTTATGACAAATGTTAGTTCATCCAGTAGGCTCTGATAGAAGAATGGAACGGTGGTGCCTATTGTCCTCAATATTGGGCTGGGGGCGCTATCCGTATCGGAGTTGCCCAGGTAGAGTATCCCAGCATCGGCACTTATATAGGGAACCTTGAAGGAGTATGCAGAGAGCGAAAAGGTACAGAGGGTAAGATTTAGAACTATCAGAACTGATACTGTAAGCTTTTTTAAATATAGCTCCATGAATAAAATAATAGCACTGATTGACTTAATATTCCATCACTATCTGTATTGATAGTCTAGTATTAGTAACCCTGAGCGTTTTACGTTTGTAAAGGAGTTCTGTTCCCACCCGACTAACAATTTGTTTCTAAGGAGATTAAATGTAGTGTATGTATAACCTGGGGGAATTTGTGGAAGTTCTATCTTTTGGATGGTTTTCTCGTTGGTTTTGATTCGGTATATGCAGGGTCCCGTTTTGAAATATTTGTTGTCCGGTAGAAGTGTGTAGTAGAAATTAGGAGTTTTTAGGAGGGTTATCGAAACGAGGTTAAAATTTTTTTCCTCTCTTGGGGTGTATATGTAGATTTTGTCTATATGGGTAGTTGGGGTTCGTAGGTGAAAGTGAATAATGCTTGGTTCTTTTAGTTTGTTTTTAACGAAGTAGAGGAGTCTTTTAAGGGACTTATCTTTGCAGTTTGATATTTGAGTGATGTGATATGAGGATAGAAAGTCTAATCTGGTTATACTTTTTTCTCCCATTGTCATAATATTTAGACTTGTGTATTTGAATTTTGTTCTCTTACTGGAGGTATGTTTCCACTCGAATAGGAACTGGGTATTACTTAGCGGTAAGAATGTAACAGATTCCCAATCCGGGTTTATCCTCTGAAATGGGACTATTATGAATTTGTAGTTTTCGTATCTTGGTATGAGCTTTACGAGACTTATCCCCTGGATTTTTAGAGATTCTTGAGACGTTACGTTGAGTGTTTGATTAAAGTACACATGGCATATTATGGAGTTTTCGAAGGGCAGAAGGGTGGTTATGGTTCTGTATTTAAATATGATTGGATCATAGTAATATCGAAAGAGTGGGTATGGGGAGTCCTTAAACGATACCGACGCTATTCCATATCCATTTATTCCCATAAAAGCGGTATTATCTACTGTGATGATATCCCTGATGGACTGTTGCACTGTCCAGGGCTCTTGTTTTACCGGTATAGCCGGTGAGGTTTCCGATATCTCCTCGAATTTCCCATCTATTAGTTGGTACCATGTTATAGTGCTCTTCTGTCTATTCGTGTTTGAGGGGTGAATTGTTTGAACTTGTCTCTCGCAGGCCACGAAGATGAAAAATTCCGCTGCTATTACAATGAATATAAGAATTGGAAATTTTTTCATTGAACCCCTTGCAGTGCCGTGTTGTAAACATGTAAGCATTACGTCTCAATACATTTCTCAGTACGCCCTGGCAAATGTAGCAATTTTCTTCGCCTCTTTGCCACAGTAGATACACCTCTTGTTTCCTATTTCCTCTGCCGAATCTAGCGGTAAGGCTCTTATGGTTGCCTTTGTTTCCTCTTTTATTTTGGCTTCACACTCTGGAGAACCGCACCATGGAGCTCTTACAAAGCCTCCGCTGTTGTTAAATATTTCCTTTAGGTCACCGTAATTATCTGTCTCAAATGTATTTTCGTTCTTAAAGGTGGCTGCACGTTTGAATAGATTGTTTTGTATCTCTTCCAGAATTTCTTTTATCTTGGTATTTATTAGTTCCTTTCGTACAGGGATTTTTTCGCCCGTGTCACGTCTTGCTATTATCACTTCGCCTTTTTCCATATCCCTAGGTCCTACCTCTATTCTTATCGGCACTCCTTGCATTTCCCATTCAGCAAATTTCCATCCCGGTGTGTTTTGATCGTCGGAGTCAAAGATTACTGAGAACTCGGATTTCGTAGTATTGTATATTCGCTCGCAGTATTCCAGTACCTCCCCCTTTGTCTCGTTTTTATATATGGGAACAATTACTACCTCCGTTGGGGCAAGTTTGGGTGGAAGAACCAATCCCTTATCGTCTGAATGACTCATGATAAGTGCTCCTATAAGTCTCGTTGATACCCCCCAGGATGTGGCCCACACGTAGTCGAGTGTTCCGTCTCTTGTCTGGAAGGTTACGTCGAAGGCTTTTGCAAAGTTTTGGCCGAGAAAGTGGGATGTTCCGGCCTGGAGAGCCTTTTTGTCCTGCATCATAGCCTCTATGGTGTAAGTTTTTACCGCTCCAGCAAATTTTTCCGATTCGGTTTTTTCTCCGGCAAGTACCGGAATTGCCATGTACTCCTCTACAAATTTTTTATAAACGAGGAGCATTTTGAGGGTTTCCTCTTTGGCTTCCTCCGCTGTCGCATGGGCTGTATGCCCCTCCTGCCAGAGAAATTCCGTTGTTCTTAAGAACAGCCTTGTTCTTTTTTCCCAACGCACCACATTCGCCCATTGGTTTATTAGAAGGGGAAGATCTCTATAGGATTGTATCCATTTTTTGTACATGCTCCATATAATGGTTTCTGAGGTTGGACGTATGATTAGGGGCTCTTCTAGTTCTTCTCCTCCCCCATAGGTAACTACCGCAAGCTCCGGGGAGAAACCTTCTACATGTTCAGCCTCTTTCTTTATAAAACTCTCGGGTATTAAAAGGGGGAAGTAAGCATTTCTGTGTCCCGTTTCTTTGAACATCTCGTCCAGGGTTCTCTGGATTTTTTCCCATAGGGCATACCCGTTTGGGCGTATCACCATGCATCCCTTTACCGGTGAGTAGTCTGCCAATTTTGCTTGAGTTACAATGTCAACATACCATTGTGAATAACTTGTTTTCCTCGGGGTGATCTTCTCTGCCATAGTTTTTTCGACCTGCCTATCTATCTGTTTTCTGTTTCTAGACTGCTTTTAGAGGTATCTATCCACAATACCTTTCTTTTCATAGAAGCTGGGTTTAAAGGGCACGGGTTTCCTTCCGAAACATATCCCCAGTTGCTCGTAAAAAGATACCATCTCCAGATCCACATGTCTCTGTTTTATTGCTTTTTTGGTTGGTAAATACCTTATTTCTCCCGCATGGACGTTGAATACCGTTACCCCTGAGTAGCCATTTACCAATAGCTGTACAGCCCCTGCACCGGCTTCCTTTCCAAAGTTTACATCAAATGCGGATGAAGAACCGGACCTAACCAGGTGCCCTGGTACTACATCTCTCACCTCGGGAGTCTCGTAGAGTCCGGGAACGTACATTCCCTGAGCCTTCATGAACTCCTTTATCTCTGGGTCGGCTTTGAGCCGTTGCTCCAGTTGTTTTCTTACGTACCTACCCGCACCTGCAAGTTTTTTGTGACCAAAGGAATCGACACCGGCACTCTCGTCCACTATATTTTCTCCTCTAAGGTCCTTTAGACCCTCCGCCACAACAATTGAATAGGTACCGGCATTTACATCACTTTCCTCTACTCTTCTCATGTAGATTTTTTTCATGTGGTCGTAAACAATGTCAAAGTCCACGGGTATTTCGGGTATAAGTATACAGTCGGCGTCAGCTCCTATCCCGCCTCTGAAAGCGGTATGTCCGGCGTATCTACCGAAAACCTCCACTACCATTATTCTGTTGTGGGTTTGACCCGTTGTTTTTAACTCCTCTACGAATTTGGCAATTCTGTTTATGGCGGAATCCGCACCCACCGAGTATGTCTGAAGGTCCAGGTCCATTGTTTTAGGAGCGTGGACACAGGGTATTCCGTTCTCCGAAAGATCTACCACGACGCTTCCGGTATCATCCCCTCCGGAAATTACCAGACCGTCGATATTGAATTTTTTGAGTCCAGCTTTTATCTTTTCGTACTTCTGTGGATCCTGGATTTTGGCTATTTTTACCCTTGAATGACCTGCCTCGGAACCTGCAAGACTGGAGTGAACATGATCTACCCTCGAACTATCAAGTTCCACGAGTTTGTTCATGTTGGTAAGATTGTACAGACCCGCATACCCGTTTGGAATTACATATGCACCAATGTTTAAGGATTCTGCCATCTGGGCAGCTCCCCTTACGACTGCGTTTAACCCACCGCAGTCTCCGCCACTTGTAATTATCCCAATGTTTCTAATCTTTGCCATGGCTTCTCCCCTTATTATTACCCGAAGTGATTGTTTTGCGCATTGTAAAACTTATTTCCTCGTGGTGTCAAGATATAGGAGGTTACAATGTTAGGAAATAATTTGGACAGAGGGTATGTTTTGTTTAGAGAGTGGATAGTAATTTATGTAATTTTGTTTAAAATAGTATAGGTGGAGAGAAAGGAACGGTTTTAAGGATATTAAACTTTATGCGTTTAAATAGGAGGTTTATATGCCGGATAAGAGAATAGGTTGGATAGGAACGGGGGTAATGGGGAAATCTATGTGTTCCCATATTATGAATGGTGGCTATGAGGTTTTTGTCTTTAATAGGACGAAGAGCAAGGCGGAAGAGCTTGTGAAGAATGGAGCTACGTGGTGTGATTCGCCACGTCAGGTAGCCGAGAGGAGCGATTATATATTTACTATAGTTGGTTATCCCCATGATGTAAGGGAGGTAATGTTTGGTGAAGAGGGAATATTTAAGGGTGTAAAAGAGGGCTCTGTAATTGTTGACATGACAACCTCCGAGCCCTCACTCGCCGTAGAGATTTATAATAGGGGAAAAGAGATAGGAGTCGATGTGCTTGATGCCCCTGTTTCCGGCGGAGATATTGGTGCTAAAGAGGCGAGACTTGCCATTATGGTGGGGGGAGAAAGGGAGGTTTTTGATAGGGTTTATCCCCTCTTTGAGCTTATGGGGAAAAATATTAAGTACATGGGTAAGGCGGGTGCCGGTCAGCATACGAAGATGAGCAATCAGATTCTTATATCCACTTCAATGATAGGGGTTGTAGAATCTCTACTCTACGCCTATAGGGCCGGATTGGATAGAAGTGAGGTGCTGGATATTGTGGGTAAGGGAGCGGCTGCCTCATGGTCTTTTAATAACTACGGTCCTAGAATTATTAAGGGTGATTATAATCCGGGTTTTTTTATAAAACACTTTATAAAGGATATGGGAATAGCACTTGAAGAGGCTAAGAGAATGAATCTATCTCTTCCCGGGCTTGCCCTGGCCAATCAGTTTTATATTGCTGCCTCGGCAATGGGGTATGAGAACCTTGGGACTCAGGCACTATACAAGGTTCTTGAGAGGCTTAATGGGATAAATTAGGAGTTAGTTGGTATTAAGGGCCTCTACCATGTACCTTATATTGAAACCTGATTTGGCAATTTCTTCTTTCTCTACAACGAAGATGAGAGATTTTTGATCGGGGGTTATTATAATTTTTCTTATCTTGTATCTCTTAACCCCCTTTCTTCTATAGTTCGGAAGTCCGACCTCGTAGTGTTCTCTTGTTCTTGTTTTTCTGGAAACAATGTCTACGTCAATATAGAAGGAGGAACTTATATTTTTACCCTTCCCGAATGTGGACTGGATCATACGAATTGTATAACTTTTTCCGCTTAGGAAATCCCGAAACTCTATTTTTTCCTTTGGTTTTTCCCCATTCAGTAGTAAAAATAGTATCCTGCCCGTATTGAGGTGATCAATTTTGAAGTGATTTTTTTGTTTTACCATCTCTTCTATAAGGTTGAATAGTGCACCCTCTCCGGTATCACCCGGGTTTGCACTTCTTTGGGAGTTAAAATGCTTGATACCGGATTTTACGAAATTATTTTTGGGAATATTAACTATGAAAATGTCAGCATAGGGTTTAGAATTTTCTTCTGCGATACCGTACTGACCGAACATAAAGTATTTTGAGTCCTCTGAAAAACCCAGGTTTACAAATCTGGCAATATCACCCGCAAATAGGGTTGTTCCTGTAAGGATGAGTACTAGCAGTGCAAATAAGAGTTTTTTTTCGCGCATATTACCCCCTATAATCTAATATCGTAATTTGTAGGAAATTATTTATTAGAAAAGGATAATTTAACCCCTATCCAACCGGAGGGATCTGCCATTTTCTTTGGAACCATTCCTATGTCGACCTTATCTGTGGTCTCCGTGTATATGTATGGTTTATTTTTGAAGGTGATGGTTGCTCCCTTTACTGGTATCCCTAGCCCGACGGCAGAGTGTGAATATTTTGATGATATAAGAAGAATGGAATCGATCCCCATGTGGTGTGCCAGTATTATAAGGAGGAGGGATCTCGAATCACAGTCTCCTGATTGATTGAAGGCTGTGGCTAATGGGGAGAGGAGATCCGAGATTGTGTTTGTTCTCGAGTATGTAAATCCCTGTATCCATTGTAAAATATTTTTTAGGGTTTTAATTTTTGCTTGCCATGTAGTTCCTAAAGTTTTTTTCCCTATTGTCGTGTTGTAGAGGGTATCTAATCTATGGTAGGTCTCTCTGTATATCATTCTATAAAATCTTTTCCACGCCGCTGTTGCCAGGGGGGTACCTCCCCTGTAATGGGTTAGTATTCTTGCCTCTCTCTCAACGAGAACCTGGGTTGCAGATATCTCTTCTTTATCAAAGGCTACCCTGTAGGTTGCATTTCCGATCTTTATGCTCTTTACTACCGGGTTTTTAGGGGGTGTTTGCTCTGTAGTAGCGGGATAGAAAAATTGACCAATAGGACCGGGGAATAATCTTGCATTGTCACTCTTTGGAGAGAAAGAATCTATGGCGGAGAGGATTTCTTCTTTATTTCTCTTGTATATTCTTATATCTGTAAAACTTAGAAGGGCGTAGTCGTATGTTTTGCCATTGATAAAAACGAAGTATCCTCTCTCTTCTCTCTTTTTTGTTTTAAACCTAAAATCGGCCAGGGTCGCATCCATACCGGAGAATAAGAATTCTGCATAATCCCCCTGTGCTTTGAGGTTCTTCTTTACGTATTCGCACATCTCTGTGGAACTTTTGAATCGATTGGCAGGGAATGTAACGATATTTAAAAATGCAGAGTTAAAGGCATTGGCAAAGGAGACATCCCAGGCGTCGGATTTACTGTTGTAGGTATTTACACTGTGCCAGCCCTCAGGTAAATCTATTGTGTAATCTGGGCCGACTACCCTTATTACCTCACTATGGGTTGGTAATAGGGGTAATAGGCATAGAATAAGAGTTAATAGTATCTTCATCTTTAGTAAAATTGTCGAGCTATTGGACGGATTTCTGTAGGACTTTTGCTATTTTCTCTATGTCCTTCATTAGTTCCTCAAAGTGTTCCAACGTGAGGGTTTGTTTCCCGTCCGATTTTGCATTTAATGGATTGGGGTGTATTTCTATTATTAGTCCGTCTGCACCAGCCGCCAGGCCGGCTAGAGAGGCAGATTTTACGTAGTGCCAATCACCCATTGAATGGCTCGGGTCTACAATTATGGGCAAGTGACTAAATCGCTTCACTACCGGGATGGATCCTATATCAAGTGTGTTTCTTGTGGCGGTTTCGAATGTTCTTATTCCCCGTTCACATAGTATAATTCTTGGGTTTCCCTCTTTCATTATGTACTCAGCAGAGAGGAGGAGTTCTTCAATCGTACCCATCATGCTACGTTTTAATAGGACGGGCTTTTTTACTTTACCCAGACTTCTGAGAAGGGCAAAGTTCTGCATGTTCCTTGCTCCGACCTGAAAGATATCAGTATACTTTCCAACAAGCTCTACCTCGTGGGCAGATAGAACCTCGGTAACCACGGCAAGGCCGTGTCTATCGGCGGCCTCTCTGAGTATCTTGAGTCCCCTCTCTCCCAGTCCCTGAAACGAGTATGGCGATGTTCTCGGTTTGAATGCCCCACCCCTTAAGAACTTTATCCCTCGGCTTTCCAGAAAGGTTGCTATTGTTTCTACCTGCTCTTCGCTTTCTACGGAACATGGGCCTGCTATCACTGTAAAATAACCATTCCCTATCTTTCTTCCGTTCAGTTCGACAATCGTGTCCTCCGGATGGAACTCTCTGGAGGCGAGTTTGTAGGGTTTTAGTACGTGGATAATCTTTTCCACCCCGGGAAGTTGATCAAACTCTTCCTCCGGGATAGTTCTGTCATCTCCTGTTATACCTACTATTGTCTTGAGTACGCCGCGGCTTAGATGAGGGGTAAAACCTAACGATTCTATCCTCTTTATCGCATTCTGAATATCCGATTCTTTTGCGTCTCCGCCAAATACTAAAATCATAATCTGATATTCAAACAGAAGTTTTCGCTATTGTCAATTGCTCTGTTGGTTATCGGTTGTTTCCTGGGATTCCTCCTCTATGGGCTTTTCTGCGGATTTGTCCTTTCTCATTGATACTATAGTCCACACCGCACCGGCTGAGTCGATTACTCCAAAGAGAATGATAATCGGATTTGCCTTGAGGATGATGGTGAATAGAACGAGGATTATTAGTGCGGAAAATCTCGTATGGAGAGTGAGGGTGTAAAATCCTCTGAGTTTTTTTTCGCTAAGCCCTGCTCTTAGGTATAGGTATCCTATAAAGAGGACGGTCATGCCCATAAATCTTACAAGAATAGAGCCTGAATCCGGAATGTTCAGTATTCGTAGGATTAAACCAGGCAGAAAGATAAGTATAAGGGCGACAGCTATCATATAGAAACTGAAAAAAAGAATACTTTTTGCCGTTTTGCTCATCGATTTTTACTCCTTTTTTCTTTCCAATGTAAGGGTTTTTCAGAAAAAATTAAAGACCCTTGTTAAAACTCTAATATATGAGTATCCTAATCTAAAATTTTTTAATTGTAGAGGCTTAGGGAGGAATTAAAATGAATGTGTATTATGAAAAGGATATTGACGGCGCCCTGATTACCCAGAAGAAGGTTGCGGTTATAGGGTATGGAAGTCAGGGGTTTGCTCATTCTAACAATTTGAGAGATTCGGGAGTCGAGGTTGTTGTTGGGCTTCGTGAGGGTAGCAGTTCCAGAAAGAAGGCGGAAGAAGCGGGGCTTAAGGTTATGACTACTCGGGAGGCTGCTGAATGGGCCGATGTTGTGATGGTTTTGATACCAGACCATCTTCAGGCGGAGGTTTATAAGAGAGATATAGAGCCGGGACTTAAAGAGGGTAATACCCTGATGTTTGCCCATGGGTTTAATATACATTTTGGTCAAATTAAACCCCCTTCCTATGTGGATGTCTCTATGATCGCACCAAAGGGTCCCGGACATACGGTTAGAAGACAGTATGAACTTGGTTACGGGGTGCCCTGTCTGGTGGCGGTAGCGAATGATGCCACAGGGAAGGCCAAGGATGTTGCTCTTTCATATGCCAGGGCAATAGGTGGGGCTAAGGCAGGTGTTATAGAAACAACCTTTAGGGAGGAGACGGAGACCGATCTCTTTGGTGAGCAGTCTGTCCTGTGCGGTGGTGTGACCCATCTGATGCAAGCCGGGTTTGAAACCCTGGTTGAAGCAGGTTATGCTCCGGAGATGGCCTACTTTGAATGCATTCATGAGATGAAGTTGATAGTTGATCTGATCTATGAGGGTGGCTTTAGCCTTATGAGGTATTCTGTATCCGATACTGCCGAGTATGGAGATTATGTCTCTGGTCCGAGAGTTATAGGGCCTCAGGTTAAGGCTGAAATGAAGAGAATACTAGCAGAGATTCAGGACGGAAGTTTCGCAAAACGCTGGATGGAGGAAAACAGAGCGGGAAGGAAGGAATTCTTGAGGATGCGCGAGGAGGCCTCTAAGCATCAGCTTGAGGAGGTAGGTAAGAGGCTTCGCTCAATGATGCCATGGATAGAGAAAAACAGACTTGTGGATAAGAGCAAGAATTAGGGAATTTGGCAGGTAATGTTTAAGAGGCTTTTAAGCTCGGTAATTACAAAATCGGGCTTGAGGCCTCTACATTCCTCTCTCTCTTCCCTTAGGCGGAGAGAGCGAGTATCTCCTGCGAAGAGGCAGGTTTTAAAATTCAGTGCCTTGGCAGGTAGTATGTCATTTAGCATGTCGTTCCCTACATAGAGTGTTTCCGAGGGAAGTATCCCATAAATTTTTGTTAATCTGTTACTCATCTTGTTAAATAGTACCCTGGAGGGTTTCGCTATTCCCTCTATATATGACCATAAAATTAACCTGCTGTCGAATCCCAAACCTTCTATTGGTCTCTTGGTGAAGGCTTCTATCATAAGAGGGGTAAAAAATTGCGCATTTGATATGATACCAAGTTTTAATTTTGCACCCTTTATGAGGTTGTTTAGGGTCTCCTCTAATCCGGGCATCGGCCACGTATGGTTAACACGAAACTCGTATTGAATTACTATCCGCTCCAGAAGTTTTCTCTTTCCCGTGTCGCCTATTGTGGAGGCTAAGTGATCGTACTCCTCGATCTTATCGTATTTAATACCAGGAATTTTTAGCTCGCGAAGTTTTTCCACCACTCTCTCCCATATCTCAACTATGTCTACTTCAGGATAGTCTATCCCCCCTTCCCTTTTTTCCATATGGCTCTTCTCTATCTCTGTATGGAGAAACTCCAATGTGTGATTTCCTATGGCCTCTTTGATATTTGAATCCAGATTTTTCTCGATGAGTCCCTCGGACTCCAGGGCTGAAGCTGCAGCCCTGGAGTTGCTCGTCTGTTTCGCTATCCCTATATCGCCGGAGCCGGAGACGAACATAGTCCCGTACACATCAAATATGACGGCTCTTATGTTTTTATCCCTCTTTACCTTTTCTTTTATCCCCGTATCTATGGGGGTTATGGGTGCGGAGAGAGAGTTTATCAGAGTTATTAGTTCGCTGTTATGCGATTGAATCCTATCCAAAATTTTTAACCTCGCCGGTAGTATTTGCTATCGTAGTGGATTGTGTTCATTGTTTCTATTACCCTTCCCTCCGTAGAGAGGTAACTCCTCATAAGGTTTGCCGTAAGGCAGCTATGTACGGGAAGTATGAATATGATATCTCCGATGTTTATCTTATCAAAGTAATCTTTACGAATTTTTACTACACCGTGTTCCTGGCTTAATGATTTTACGTAGCTATCCTTCAGAGATTTCCCCCAGGGATTGTCTTTGGAGTCTTTCGGTAGTGATACGAGTCCGTATATTGGTGTGCCGTCTTCTAGTTTTACCGAGTCCTTTGAAAGATGAATTGCTCCCCCGTGTACCACAATTTCTCCCCTGGTGGGATGTTTTGCAACCACGGGAGCTGCCAGTGCGACAGCTATGTGCTCTTCCTTACAACTTCCCAGGAGATACTGGGTTACATCGTAAAAGACAAAGTTTCCCGGTCTTATCTCGTCTACCTCTGAGAAATCCGATACGACACTGCAGGCCGGGGTATCGCCTATCGATAGAAGTATTCCCTCGTATCCTTTTCTCCGTAGGAATAGTTTTAGCTCGTAAAGTTTATCTATTGTGTCTCTGTATATTGCCTTTATCTTTTCTATAGAAGTGGCATGGTATGTGTGCCCTGCGTGTGTTAGAAGTCCGGCTAGGGAGAGTTTTTTGCTCTTGGATATAATCTGCACGAGATTCAAAGCTCCCTGGAAGTCAGAGCTATCTATTCCTGTTCTCCTACTTCCAACATCGATTTTTATCCACGTTTGAACCCTGTTGGTTAGATTTTCCTCAAGAAAGTTTACCGCCTCTGCCGATTCTACGAGAATACCGAGTTTTATCCTTCCGGCTAGTGTGTCTATCTCTTCTATCTCTCTTAAATTGACGCTGAAGGCGAGGGTTATATCTTCCCATCCGTTGTTTGCAAAGTAATTTGCCATTTCTACGTTGGAGACCGTTATGGCTCTTGTTCCCCTCTCCCGAAAGATTTCACCTATCTCCGCGGACTGATGGGTTTTAAAGTGGGGTCTAAAGAGTACACCGCTTACGGTAGCTTTGGATTCCATCAACGTTATATTTCTCTTTACCCTTTCCATGTTGACGAGGAGGGTTGGCCTTTTTATTGTGTCGATTATGCTATTACCCATTTGTTCGCTCTCACTCTTCTTTGGTTATATTTCTTTGTATAATTTATAAATATTCTTTATCTTTCAAGTGTTTTTTTCAAAAACCTTGATTATCTCCACTATGCTATTAAAATAGAAACTATGGGATATGTGTGTTTTAACTGTGGAAGGCGCTACGAACTCTCCGAGAAGAGGTTTAGGTGTGATTGCGGGGGGTTTTTAGAGGTAGAGGTAGAGAACATCTTCCCTAAGGGCGAATTACATAGGCGAGATACCTCGATATGGCGCTATAGAGAGGCTTTTGGTCTCCCAGACGGTCTGGAACCTGTTTCTCTCGGTGAGGGGGGGTCTCCCATAATTAGGAGGGTTTTGGATGGGGTTCCCCTCTACTTTAAGCTGGATTATATGCAGCCTACCGGATCGTTTAAAGATAGAGGGGCAAGTGTTTTAATGAGTCTCGTTAAGGGGCTTGGAGTAGAGAGTGTGGTGGAAGATTCTTCCGGTAATGCGGGGGCTGCAGTTTCCGCGTATGCTGCGGCTGCCGGTATCGGGTGCACAATATTTGTACCGGGTTATACACCGGAGGGTAAACTCGTTCAGATACAACTCTACGGTTCTAAGGTTGTTAAGGTGCCTGGGAAACGCCAGGATGCAAATGATGCTGCAATTGAGGCCTCTAATGAGAGTTTTTATGCCAGTCACCTATGGAATCCCTTTTTCCCTATGGGACTTCAATCTTCTGCTTTTGAGATCTGGGAGACTTTTGATGGAAAACTTCCGGAAAGCATTGTTGTACCTATTGGAAGTGGGGGATACCTTGAGGGTTTGTTTCTTGGTTTTAAGCGTCTCAGAGAGTTTGGATATGCAGAGAGAATACCCAGAATAGTAGGGGTACAGGCAGAAAAATGTCCGCCTGTTCATAGGGCATTTGTCGAAGGCCTGGAAAATTACGCTGAGATAGAGGTAGAGGTGACGGTTGCGGAGGGAATAGCCGTTCAGAAACCCCCGCGTGCTCCTGCTGTACTGGGTGCTATAAGGGAGAGTGGGGGGAGGACCGTGTCTGTGAGTGAAGAGGAGATAATCGAATCACTTGGTAAACTCTTTAAACTGGGGGTTTTTGTGGAACCAACCTCTGCCGCCGTTCTCGCCGCATGGTATAAATTGGAGGTTACAGAGAGAGAAAATGCACTACTAATTCTAACCGGAAGTGGGTTAAAGGAGGTGAAAAAGCTCGTTGAGCTTTTTATAGATTAATCTTTTATATAAGGAGGCTTGTATGAGTGATAGCGGAGTGCCCAAGAAGAGGGGTGCAATGGATTGGTACTTTAAAACCAATCTGCTCCTTCGGATTTTGATAGGCCTCGTACTTGGTGCTGTTGTGGGATTGATTGTAGGGCCTAAGATTGTGTGGGTAAAACCATTTGGTGATCTGTTCGTGAGATTGCTTAAGATGATTGTTATGCCTGTGGTGTTTTTTACCCTTGTTGTTGGTGCTGCAAGCATAAGCCCTGCAAGGCTGGGCCGAGTGGGGGTTAAAATAGTTATTTACTATCTTCTAACCTCAGCTTTAGCTGTTGCAATTGGATTGATCTTCGGTAACATTTTTCATCCGGGGGCGGGGTTAAACCTTGCTGCAGGTAAAGCTGCGGGGAGAGCATTGAAGCAGCCATCCATAGTAACAACACTTCTCAATATTGTTCCCAAAAACCCCTTCGGAGCACTTGCAAAGGGAGCTGTGCTTCCCACGATTTTCTTCGCAATCATCTTTGGAATTGGGATTTCTTACCTGATGATAAGCAAAGATGAGAGAATTAGAAAGGCCGGTGAGACCGTTTTTCATTTCTTTGAGGGTGCTGCAGAGGTAATGTATAAAGTTGTAAGGTGGGTTCTCGAATATGCGCCGATAGGAGTGTTTGCATTGCTAGCTGTTGTTTTTGGTAAACAGGGGGCAAAGGCTTTCGGACCCCTTGGTATGGTTACACTTACGGTATATATAGCCCTTCTCGTTCATCTCTTTGTTGTTTACGGTGGATTGCTCTCTGCCTATAAGATTAATTTCTTCAAGTTTTTGAGTGGTGCTAAGGAAGCAATGATTACAGCATTTGTCACGAGAAGTAGCAGTGGAACCTTGCCGGTGACTATGAGAAATGCGGAGGAGAATCTCGGTGTATCTCGAGGGATTTTCTCTTTTACACTTCCCCTTGGAGCCACGATTAATATGGATGGAACGGCTATATATCAGGGTGTGTGTGCTCTCTTTATTGCCTTTGCCGTTGGAATGCACCTCACCTTTGCTCAGCAGATGACAGTTATTCTGACCGCCGTTCTTGCCTCGATCGGAACTGCTGGAGTCCCGGGTGCCGGTGCAATAATGCTCTTGATGGTGTTAAACTCGGTAGGACTTCCCGTAGAGGCTGGTACGCCTGTTGCAATGGCCTATGCTATGATTCTTGGCATCGATGCGATTCTCGATATGGGAAGAACGAGCCTTAATGTAACGGGTGATTTGACAGGTACTACAATAGTTGCTAAAACGGAAAAAGAACTCGATCTGTCAAAGTGGGGTAAGTAGGAAGTAGAAATAGTTTTTGTTATCTCCGCGCGCCTCTTTGGACTCTTGTAAGAGGTGCGCGGTTTTTTTGTTTATAGTTTGTTTATAGATTTATGTCTATTATACCTATTTTAATCGCATATTTTACGAGGTCTGCCGTACTCTTTAGGTTTAATTTTTTTAGAATGTTGGTGCGATGATTTTCTACGGTTTTGACGCTTATGAATAGTGTTTTGGCTATGTCTCTATTGTGCATTCCCTCTGCTATAAGTTTTAGTATCTGCTGTTCCCGTTTGGAGAGAGTACTGTATGTGCTTATTAATTTGGAGGGTTCCGCTTTTTTATTATCTATGAGATCTTTTACCACCTCATGAGAGGCGCAACTGTCTATAAAGTACTGGCCGGTGCTTACCTTTTTTATGCCTTCTATCAATCGTTCCGGAGGGCTTTCCTTTAGAATGTAACCTGCAACTCCGGCTCTAAATGATTCCTTTATATACTCTATTTTCGAATGTATGCTCAGGATTATTATCTTTGTGTCCGGGGAGAATTTCTTAATCTTTTTTGTAAGTGATATTCCATTCTCATCCGGAAGAGAGATATCTAAAAGCACAATATCTGGTTTGTATTTTTTTATCTTGCCAAATCCCTCCTCTGCATTTCCCGCTTCCCCTACAACTCTAATCTCTCGTGTATCTTTGATAATTGCCTTTATTCCCTCTCTTACGGTGGGATGATCGTCTATTATTACAAGGGTATAGCTTTTATTAAACATTTTCCCTTCCCGTTTGTTGGATAGGTATTCTTAAGTGTATTTTTGTACCCCTACCCGGTTGTGAAAGAATTTGGCTATTCCCCTCGAGTATTTTAAGTCGTTCCTCTATGTTCTTTAAGCCAGTGTGTTTTTCACTTGCACCGTTCCAGATATTTTCCACATCAAAACCAATTCCATTATCCTCTATTTCAATATTGAGCGTAGAAGGATCGAGTTTCATTTTAAACGTAGCCTCTGTGGCTCCGGAGTGTGTCAGTATATTTGAGAGAATTTCCTGTATTATTCTGTACACGTGTATGGATTTCTCCGGTTCTATTTTAATATCTTTGAATCCTTCTGTTAGGAGTTTGATAGAAATATTACCCTTTTTTGCCGTTTCCTTGCAGAGCTGTTGGACTGCCTTATCGAGGCCAAGCTGATCGAGGTATGGAGGTCTTAGGTTATAGGCAATGTTCTTTATTTCTCCGATTGTCTCTCTTAATGATTGGGATATTTCGTTTAGTTGTTTTAAAAACATCCGGTTCTCTGGGATATGAGCATTTATCCTATTTATTAGGATATCCAACTGCATCTTTGAGGATAAAACTCTCTGTGCTATGTCATCGTGTAGATCCATTGCTATTCTCTGGTGTTCTGTTTCCTGAAGGGTCATTAATTGCTGCGTGAGGGTCCTAATCTGTTGCTCGGCAATATTTCTTTTAGTTATGTCCTGACCTATTATTAGCATTCCGTTTATTTTTCCGTCCAAGTCAAACCTTGGCGAGGTATTGACAAGAAGCACCCGTTTTTTCCCCTCTTTTGATCTTATTTTTAACTCTATGTCAGTTAAACGTTTCCCCTTTAGGCTCTGATTTATTACTCTCATATATTTCTCTCTGTTCTCAGGTTCGACAAAGAAGGTGGGGTTCTGGATTATGGCCTCGCTTTTCGTGTAACCGGAGATGGTTGACATGGTGTTGTTCCATATGTTGATTTTTAGCCTATGATCCAACCCCCATATAGGGGCGTTTGCGTTTTCTATCAAAAGTTCCATATCGGAGGCCATCGCGATAAGTTGAGCTGTCGACCATTTTCTTTCAAAGAGATTTATTATTAGCTCCCTTGCAAACTCAACCAGATTCTCGTTTAACATTGCCGGAAAGTTTGTTCTTTTGGAAATCATGAATAGAAAACCGATCGTGCTGCCCATATATCTCAGCGGTATGGCTACAATCTCCCTGAGGTTTTTATGTGGCTTTAGATTTCTCTGTATCTCCTCATTTAGAGGAGGTTTGTTAATGGTTAATCTGGTTGTGTTGAGGCGCGTGTAACTTTGGGATAAGAGTTTATCCATTAGGATAGGGATTGCATCTGTATGGATTACCTTAGTTATTTTGGTCCCTCTCCTATTTGTGGAGGAATGTGTTATCTTAATAATCTTTTCCTTTTCCAGAAGTTGATATATATAGCCCTCATCGTATCCTGCTATTGTTACAATATGTCTCAGTGTTTTTTCTATTTCCCTGTCAATTTCGCGGAATTCTTGAGTGAAGGAATTGAAAGAGAATTTTGATATAAGTCGCTGCCATTTTGATAGGTTTTTTATGATATATACGGAGCCGGTAATTT
Organism: uncultured Spirochaetales bacterium; assembly: GCA_964596425.1. Classification (GTDB taxonomy): domain Bacteria; phylum Spirochaetota; class Spirochaetia; order SZUA-6; family SZUA-6; genus CAZQTC01. The sequence continues at coordinate 96,219 of CAZQTC010000018.1, forward strand.
CTTTTTCGTGGGTAAGTATCTCCCTCCTGATTACGGCAACGGGAATTTTTTTCCCCTCCTTAGTTAGGATAGCGGTAGAAAAGTTTTGAGTTTCCTCGTGGGGGAATAAATCTACTCTCTTTCCTGTGTATTCATTGACTATTTGGAATACTTCTTGTACAGGGGTTTTTCTGTATTTGATGTTTCTTCTGGAGAAGAGCCTGGAAGCCGTTTGGTTTGCAATGAGTATTCTGTCTTTCGAGTCGGTTATCACAATTCCCTCTTCCAGGCTATTTATCGTATGAAGGAGAAGTTTCTTATTTAGCAGGTGAAACTTCGAGCTTAGAAGTGAGGCAAATAGAAGGAGTGTAAGTAGTATTCCCAGGGATAAGAATAACCGCTTGTAGAGTCTTATCATTATCCTATAGTGGCGTTTTATCTCGCTTGCGTAGGAAAAGAGGAGACTCTCGAATAAATCAAACCCTTCTATTTCTCTCTCTGTCATGAGAGATGCTTTTTCGCTACTCTCCTGATTAACCGTTGACAGGATAGTGTTTTTTATGTTTTGCCATCTCTTGCGGGTGTTTTGTATTTGTATTTGAAGGAGAGGATTGGATCTTTTTAGATTTGGGATTATAATCCACTCTGTGGGTGGGTGTGGGGGTTGATAGGTGAGGAGAAAGGTATTTAGTTTTTTTGAAAAATCTGCCACTAGTTGTTCAATCTTTTTCGATTTGTCCGGGGCGAGAGAGGTACTTTTTATCAGATAGTAGGTGTATTTGATGGATGTCCATTTTTTCTGAAGGTTCTCTGCTTTATTTTTTTCCTCAACCAGCATCTCTACCCTGTTTAAGAGAAGATAAAGAATCGTCAATATTATGATAGGTATGGTAACGTTTAAAAAGAAGATGTAAAGCGTCTTACCTCTAATTCGCATACTAAATTGTTATGTCTCGTGTATATTAAAGTCTATTTTCTAGACTTATTGTTAGGACATGCTTCATAAAAACTGATTGACGACGCTTTTAACTTCGTTTAGGTTGAAAGGTTTGTAGATACAGGCTTCGGCTCCTGCTTTGTAGAGGTCGTGTTCGTGTGTCATGCTTGTTATTCCTATGGCATGTTTGAGTGAGTATCTGGTTTTGACTATTTTAAGCAGGTCGCTTCCTGTCATTTTAGGCATGTTGTAGTCGGTTATTAGCAGGTCATAGTCCTTTTTTGAGATCAAGGCGAGGGCCTCTTCCCCGTTCGAGGCACAGTCAATTTCTACTCCCATGCCCTTTAAAAAGGTTGCAAGGAGGTATCTTATCTGTTGATCATCGTCCACTATCAGAATTCTCTTCTTTCTTTCCATAATAATTATCGGTTTTTCCTGTTTCATTTTGTTTTATTTATACTATTAAAGCATTCATTTTTTATAACGCAATAGGCGAATCCCTTATTTTGTTAGTGGTTTCACCCATTTTGGAGATTTTTTATATGAGAATTTGGGGTGTTATGGTGTTTTGTGTAACCTGATGAATGTATTGACAATGTTTGTATTTTGCAGTAAATTCGAAACAAAAACATAAGAAATACGAAAGGAAAAAGAAAATTAAGCGGGGGTTATCGGAAAGAGAAGAGAAAGTACTTAGCCTCATAACGGAAAGTAACATCTCCTCTGTGAGCGAGATAAGTAAAATTCTCGGTGTGTCATCTGTCACCATCAGGAATGATTTGAACAGTCTTGCTGATAAAGGGTTGATAATACGCACTCATGGAGGAGCGAGTCCGGCTTTCCATCCTGGTGTTACCGAGCGGCAACGCCTTAGGGTAGAGGAGAAGAACAGGATTGCGAAAAAAGCAGCCTCTCTTGTGAATGATGGTGATGCAATAATGGTGGAGGCTGGTACCACCTCTTCTTTGATTGTTAAATACCTTCTGGGAAAGCGTGATATTCAACTGGTTTCTACCTCCACCCTCATACTTCCATTTGTACGGGTTAATCCCGGAATACATCTTACCCTGGTAGGTGGTGAGTTTAGGCCTTCAACAGAATCGTTGGTAGGACCAATTGCCCTTTCTGAATTATCCCGTTTCTTTGTAAGATTGGCCTTTGTTGGTACGGATGGCTTTTCCATTGAGGGTGGTTTAACAACCTACCTTGTGGAGGGAGCAGAGGTGGTTAAAATGATGTCTTCCCGTGCTGAGAGGACGATTCTCGTTGCAGATTCTTCAAAGTACGGTAGGCGAGGTTTTGTTCATGTGCTTGATATTGGTGAAATTGATGAGCTTATTACTGATTCTGGTTTGGATAGAGGAATTGTGAGAGAACTGGAGGGGATGGGTATAAAGGTTTACATCGTTTGATTTTCATCTATCTTTCCCGTGTCCTCCGGTGCCTGTTTGAAAACTTAGTTTAGAAGGAGATGATATATATGGCAAAAGAGGTTTTGCTTCCCCAATTGGGGCAGTCGGTTGAGAGTTGCATAATAATAGATTGGAAGAAGAGAGAGGGAGATAAGGTTGAAAAGGGAGAGGTCATCTGTGAGGTTGAGACGGATAAATCCACGTTAGAGGTGGAATCTACGGAATCTGGAACCGTACTTAAACTCCTGTACGAGGTGGGTGATGATGTTCCTGTATTTTCTCCTATCATGATTGTAGGTGAACCGGGGGAAAAGTGGGAAACTGTTTCCTCGAAGGAGGGTTCAGAGTCTGCTTCTAGAGAGACTAAACCGGAGATTAAACCCTCGGAAGAGAGAGAGAAAATTGTTGAGGCGGGTTTCACAGGGAAGGATTCTGGGGTGGAGATTGTTAGGGAATCGAAGAGAAGAGACCAGGGTTCGAGGGTCAAGATTTCTCCTCGTGCCAGAAGGCTTGCTGAGGGTAAGGGGGTAGATTATTCCGATATTAGTGGCAGTGGCCCGGGTGGCAGAATAATAGAGCGGGATATCCTCGCTGTTTTGGAGACTACCTCTTCCAGAGTTTCTCCTGTAGAGCATGTGTCTTCAAGGGAGAAAACTGTTTCCGGGATTAGACAGGTGATAGCCGAGCGAATGCTCTTTTCCATACAGAATACGGCTCAGTATACTAACAATACCTATGCTAATGCGAGGAAATTACTGGAGTACAGGAAGCGATTGAAAAGCAATGATTTCGATGAGAGCCTAAAGGGAATCACAATAGGAGATCTTGTAAACTATGCTGTTGTAAAAACCCTTAAGAGATTCCCCTATATGAATAGTCTTTTTGTGGATGGTAAAATTGTAGAGAGGGACGAGGTTAATCTGGGTTTTGCCGTTGATACCCCCAGGGGATTGTATGTTCCTGTTATCAGGAATGCTGATAGATTAAGTCTCTCGGAGCTCTCTTTAAAGGCAAAGCATCTAGCCGAGGCGTGTAATAGAGGAACTATAACCCCGGATGATATGAGTGATGGTACCTTTACCGTTACCAACCTTGGGATGTTTGGAATAGAGAGTTTTACCCCGATATTGAATCCTCCCCAGGTAGCTATACTGGGGGTATGCAGTATTGTTCCCAGGGCTGTGTATGTGGATGAGATAGGAGGTGAGGTGGAGTTTGTACCCTCCATAGGATTGTCTTTAACTCTTGATCATAGGGCTGTAGATGGTGCCCCTGCGTCCAGGTTTCTCGTTGCGTTGTGTAGAGCAATAGAGAATATAGATCTGCTTCTTGCTTAATTGTCTATATATTTTTAAAGATTTTAAGGAGGAGTTTTAATGCCAAAGTCAATAGTTATCAAGCCAGAGGATGTAAGAAAACCGGGAGTATTAAAGATAAAATCCATACCTCTAAATAGTTATAAGCCGGACATAGAGAGGGAGAGGAAGAAGTACGGTGATTCTACCCTTATAAGGGTTTTTGAGACAATGCTTACAATCAGGACCTTTGAGACGATGTTGAACTCGATAAAAACCCAGGGGAGTTACAGGGGGATTGAGTATCGTCACCTCGGACCGGCACATCTCTCCATTGGTCAAGAAGCCTCCTCCGTGGGGCTTGCCCTCAATTTGGAGCCCTATGATTTTATCTTTGGTTCCCATAGAAGCCATGGCGAAATTATCGCTAAGTGTTACTCTGCTATAGATAAACTTGGTGAAAATGAGCTTATGAGAATAATGAGTGAGTATATGGACGGGGTTATTTTGAAGGTCGTGGAGAAATACGCCGGTGAGGAAACAAAAAAAGATATCAAGTCCCTTGCGGAAGCCTTTGTACTGTACGGTACCCTGGCGGAGATCTTTGGTAGGGCTGCAGGATTTAATAAGGGATTGGGTGGTTCTATGCACGCCTTTTTTGCTCCCTTTGGAAGTATGCCTAACAATGCAATAGTTGGTGGGTCTGCGGATATAAGTGTTGGTTCCGCTCTATACAAGAGAATCAATAGAAAGCCGGGGATAGTAGTTGCTAACATAGGTGATGCATCGATGGGGTGCGGACCTGTGTGGGAGGCAATAACACTCTCCGCGATGGATCAGTACAGAACCTTATGGGATAAAGAGATAGGGGGAGCACCTCCCGTACTTTTTAATTTTTTTAATAATTTTTACGGAATGGGGGGGCAAACCGCTGGGGAGACTATGGGATTTAAGATACTTGCCCGTGTTGGGGCGGGTGTTAATCCGGAGAATATGCACTCGGAGCGTGTAGACGGATATAACCCCCTGGCCGTTGCCGATGCTGTAGAGAGAAAGAAGAAGATTTTGCTCGAGGGAAGGGGCCCTGTGTTGATGGATACCATTACGTATCGAATTTCCGGTCATTCGCCCTCCGATGCCTCCTCCTACCGTACAAAAGAAGAGATTGATATGTGGAGGAGTAATGACAGCATCGAGAGCTACAAGAATTATCTTATGAAACATGGGGTAATGGAGACGAGCACCTACGAGAAGATTAAAGAACGAGTGGAGGAAAGTATCTATCAAGCTGTTAAGCTGGCTGTGCCGCTTGATATATCCCCTCGTGTTGATGGCGAGTTTATAGGTAAGGTGATGTTCTCCAACGGTAGGGTTGATTCCCTTGATCCGGATAGAGAGCCTGAGGTTCTGATTCCTAAGGAGGAGAATCCGAGGCTAAAATCGATACGGGTTAAGTCTAGATACGCGTTTGATAAGGATGGTAAACCACTCTCTAAGATGAAGGTAGTTTCTTATAGAGATGCCCTGTTTGAGGCAATTCTCCATAGGTTTTACGAGGATCCCACTATGGTGGCTTTCGGGGAGGAAAACCGTGATTGGGGAGGAGCATTTGCCGTTTATAGGGGATTAACCGAGGCACTTCCCTATCATCGCCTCTTTAATACCTCTATTTCCGAGGGGGCGATTGTCGGAGCCGCCGTTGGGTATGCGCTTAGTGGTGGCAGAGTTGTAGCTGAGCTTATGTACTGCGATTTTATGGGACGGGCTGGTGATGAGATATTCAATCAGATGTCGAAGTGGCAGGCAATGTCTGCCGGATACCTTAAAATGCCCATGGTTTTAAGGGTCTCAGTTGGGAATAAGTACGGGGCTCAGCACTCTCAGGATTGGACCTCTGTGGTTGCTCATATTCCTGGGCTCAAGGTTATGTTCCCTGCTACCCCGTATGATGCAAAGGGCATGATGAACCTGGCCCTTAGAGGTACGGATCCTGTTGTGTTCTTTGAGAGCCAGAGGCTCTACGATATAGGTGAAATGTTTGTTAAAGAGGGGATACCCGAGGGTTACTATGAGATTCCAGAGGGAGAACCTGTTATTAGGAGAGAGGGCAGCGATATTACAATAATTACTATAGGGGCAACCCTCTACAGGGCAATCGAGGCAGCAGAGGCGCTAGAAGAGAGATATGGGGTGAGTGCAGAGGTTATCGATCTTAGATTCATTAACCCACTTAACTATGATCTTCTTGTTGAGTCCGTTAAAAAGACGGGTAAGGTTGTGCTCTCTTCCGATGCCTGTGAGCGTGGTTCTTTCCTCAACACGGTAGCTGCCAATTTAAGTCAGCTTGCCTTTGATTATCTTGATGGGCCTCCCGTTGTTATCGGAGCTAGAAACTGGATAACTCCCGCTGCCGAGATGGAATCGGTATTCTTCCCACAGAAGGAGTGGATAATCGATGCTATACACGAGCGGTTGTTACCTTTAGAGGGACATCGTGTTACAACACTTCAAAGCTGTGAAGAACTTATAAAAAGAAATAGAAATGGTGTGTGAAATGGTATAAACTCAGGATTGCAATGGGGAATGGCTTAGAGAGAAAAAAGAAGATTCTGGCTTATATAGGATTCCCCCTCCTGTTTGTGGTTATCTTTGCCTTTGCCTACATCTTTAGGGAGCCTCTGTGGAGGATATTCTCTTCCCCTGAAGGACTTAAAGATTGGATATCCGGTAAAAGGTTGGCTCCACTTGTATTTGTGTTGCTCCAGATTCTTCAGGTTGTGGTTTTTATTATTCCGGGTGAGGTACCACAGGTTGCAGGGGGATATCTCTTTGGGGTGTGGGACGGACTACTGCTCTCTCTTATCGGTATAATCTTGGGATCGTCTGTTAGTTTTTACCTAGCCAGGCTGCTTGGAGTACCGTTTGTTAAGGCAATATTTAAACCCGAACAGGTGGAGAAAACGGAGAGAATTGTTTCTTCCGCACGTTCCAAGCTCGCCTTTTTTCTCCTCTTTCTCATTCCCGGCATTCCAAAGGATATTCTCTGTTATGTGGGCGGTCTTTCGAGCATAAAGTTTTATCAATTTTTGATTATTTCTACCTTTGGGAGATTTCCGGGGATCATCGGGAGTGTGATGATGGGAGATGCGGCAGCGGGTAAGCGCTGGTTGTTTGCCGGTGTTATTTTTACGGTGGCTGTGATTCTCTTCTTTCTCGGATTCGTTTTTAGGGAAAGAATTGAGTTGTGGCTTGAGAAGATCTCCTCCCGTTCTCATCCCCCGGGGGACAATGGAGATGAAGCAAAGGAGTAGTTCTCGGTGTTATTCCCCTGGACTACTCCGGGTGGGAGGGTGGCCTCCTTGTAGTATAGGTATTTCAATGGGTGTATGTTTAAGGGATTTGGAAACCATCCACCTACTGAATCCAGGTCTATTAGGTTAAAAGAAGGGGCATTGTACAGAGGTATTACAACCACCTGGTTGAGGAGTATCTTTTCCGCTTCACTGAGTAGTTTATAACGCTTTTCTCCGCTTATACTGTCCGATTCTTCGATTAGTTTGTCGTACTTTTTATTACTGTACTTTGCATCATTTAGATTGCTACTACTTGTCCAGAGACTTAAAAATGTCAGGGGATCTGCAAAATCGCCAATCCATGTCGATGCGCCCATAGTACAATCGCCCTTTTTTATCTCCTTTACATAGGTGTTAAAATCGTAGCTTACTATATTTACTTTAAGGGGAAGTTCCTTTTCCCATATTTTTTTCAACTCCCTGGCCATATCTTCGGCTCCCGTATCTTTTATTACCTTTATCTTTATGTCTGGGAGTCCTTTTCCTCTCTCATAGCCGGCCTCTTTCAAGAGTTTGAAGGCTGTTTTTTCGTCTTTTTCCTCCAATCCCGTCAATTTTGGATATCCGGGGATGGAGGGCACAAGGGTTGAGGCAGGAAGAAGGAAGAGCTTTTTTCTAAGCTCTTTCCATGGTACGAGAAGGGCAATTCCTCTTCTTACCCTGTAATCATTCCACGGACTCTTATTGGTAATAAAAAAGAAGTATCCCGTACCAAAACTGGGATGAGCCACTATGTCGTTTGTGTTCTTTATAACCTTGGAGTCCCAGTCATCGGACCACTGGATTTTACCGTCCTGGAATTCTTTGGAAATTTTTGTTGCGTCGTTCATGAATTTTATAACAATTGTTCCGATTTTAACGTTTTTTGCATCCCAGTATAGATTGTTTTTCTTTAGTACTATCTCTCTAGCGTCTCTCTTGTACATAAGATATGGCCCATTCCCAATTATTATTCCCTTTCCTTTCCATGAACTATCCTCCAAGTATCCGGGGTAAAGGGGGGAAAATGCCGTGTGGCATAAGAGCTTTAGAAAGTAAGAGGCGGGTTTTGCAAGTTCCACCTCCAGTTCTCTGTCGGAGATCGCCTTTATTCCTACTTTGGATGGATCGGTTATCTCCCCCGTTCTGAAGGCTTTGGCCCCCTTTATTATATCGAATAGAAACGAGTACTCGGCGTTGTTGGATGGTTTTAACATTCTGATCCACGAGTCTACAAAATCTTTTGCTCTAACCGGTTTGCCGTTGGAGTATAGAGCATTTTCCCTCAGGAAGAATTTGTACTTTAAACCGTCATCCGATATCTCCCAGCGTTCGGCAACTCCGGGAAGCGGTTCCATTGTCAGGGGATGATATGTGACCAGACCCTCGTATATCCCAGTGGATATCTCGAGTCCCGTTGTCGTGTATACGTGAAGTGGATCGAGAGATGGAATATATCCGCTAAAGGCAATTGTGAAAGTGTCGTTATCATTATCCTCTGCCCATGTAATAGAGAGGGGAAGTAAAAGGATAGTTAGAATAAATGCTATTGTGGCTTTTAAATTTCTTAACATACTATGGAAGATACCTCTTTTTGTTAAAATATTCTATATGGAAGTATTCCTTTTACCCTTAGTTTTATCCTGATCGTTGTTATGTACATAGCATTGTTTGTTATTAAATAGGGGGAGTCCCAGATGAGTGCCTCTCCCCTTATTTCTCTTGGTTTATTGAATACTCGAGGCCTCAGATAGTTTCTAATGGCATTTTTTATCGCGTTTTTCAGAGAAACCATTCGTTGAGATTGGCCCTTAAATATACTTGCCTTTCCCTCACCTGCGGCTACGGGAATCTTGCTGCTCGACCAGGCCTTAAGCCTGAGTTTTTGAAAGTCCATTAACCTATAGGCAAGTTTAACATAGAGCCTTTTATTCTTTGTCCTTGTGGATAGGACCGAGAGATTTTTATCACCCCATTCTATCTCTGAAATAGGTGTCAATTGAAAGAATTCTTTGATTTTTCTTGCCCGATCTGAGGGGGTATAGACGAACTTGTAGCCGTAGATCATACCGGAGAGTATAATACGTGCCTCTTTAAGGAGAGATTTAACGGCTTTCTCTTTTGGGATTGGATACTCCTCTCCCTCAAGTGATACCATGGGCTCTAGGTTGTACCAGATATCGAGGGTTATTCTGTCCAGATCCCCTACATTTACTGCCATAACCGGAAGTATGGAAGTGAGGTAGAGGAGTATACAGGGAATGACTCTTGAAATTTTCAAGGGATACTTCATCTTTATCTATAATTTTCTATCGGTCTATTTATACTATTTATAGAAAGTGTTTTTAGTATTTCTTAAAGAAAACTTTAAAGGCATCTATCCTGTACCTTATTAGGAAATAGAAATATGCAAAGGCGATGCCTGCAAGATGGGTGAGATGGGCGACACCCTGTTGTATATTGGTGAGCTGGAAGAATATCTCGAGTCCTGCAAAGAGTAACACTGCTATGGGGGCTTTTAGGGGGATTATACCGAATATAAAGAGTACAGAGTCGGGAAATAGTATTGCATATCCAAGGAGTAATCCGTAAATAGCCCCGGAGGCACCTATTACGGGAACAAGAGCAAGGCCGGTGTACCAGTTTATTATTAATGTAAAGATACCGGCACTTATACCTATCGTGAAATAGAAGAGTAGAAACTCATTACTCCCCAATCGTCTTTCCAGGGGTACCCCGAATATAAATAAAGCGAGCATATTTAAGAATATGTGTGTTAGGTTCCAGTGAACGAACATATAGGTAAAGAGCTGCCATATAAAATATTTTTTTATTACAAGTATTGGGGTAAGGGCAAGGTAACCCAGTATCTGGGGTGAGATATAGCGAAGTAAGAACACCGCAATATTAACAATTATTAGCGTTAGTGTTACATTGACATAGTTGTATCTGATTGGTCTTCTGTAAAAAGGAAGATTACTCATAGAAACAAATTAAAACGTCAGATGAGGTAAGTCAATAAAAAATGAAGAGAAAAAAAGACTTCTATTCGAAACGAGCGGAAAAGGAAGGATACCCTGCACGTTCTGTGTATAAATTGAAGGAAATTCAGGAGAAATATGGGGTAATAAAGAGAAATTACAGGGTTCTGGATATAGGTTCGTCACCGGGGAGTTGGAGTTTGTATCTCCTTAGAGAGTTGGGAATAAAACGGGAGGTTGTCGGAATAGATATGAAGAGAATAGAGGAGAGTAGAATTAACTTCTCTAATTTTAAATTTATCCATGCAGATATAATGAGAGAGGATGTTTTTGAGAAACTGAAACCTTATGCACCGTTTGATGTGATTTTGAGCGATGTGGCCCCTTATACGAGCGGAAATAGAGATGTAGATGCCTATCGTTCTGCAGAGCTTGTTAGGAGGGTTGTTAAGATTGCGGATACCTTTCTTGTGAATGGGGGTAACATTGTTGTTAAGATATTTCAGAGTAATGAATTGCAAGGTATTCTTAGGGAGATAAAGTGTAGGTTCGATTTTGGTAAGAGTTTTAAACCGATGGCTTCCAGGTCGGAATCTTATGAGATTTTTATTGTGGGAAAGGGTTACAAGGGATGCGATAGGGGGGATTTTTAGAAAATTTTTAAATATTAAAGGTAGAATGATTTTTTATCGTTTCAGAATAAAAAATGCTTGATTGCAGGAAAAAATCATCATATCATAAAATTGGCATCCTTAAGAGAGGGTGTAAAATAAAACTATCCCAAGGGGGCACACACAATGAAATACAAAGTATTAGTACTGGCTCTATTGTTAATTGTAACACCATTTATTTTTTCCCAGACCGTTCTCGTAAATGATAATTTTAATACTATGAGCGGTTGGACGCCAGCCTATGGGAATTGGAAGATAGTGGATGGTAGGCTTGCTCAGCTTAGTACCAAGGCTGGGAAGGCGAAGATAAGTCGCTATGTCCCACAGTCTGGCTTGATGCAGTATGAGTTTAATGTAAGGTATATAGATGGTGGACAGGATCAGTATGCGGGTTTTGGAATCCACGTTTTTGTGAGTAAACCCCATAAGGGCCTTGCCTGGGGTGAGGGAAGGTCTTTTCTCCTCTGGGTAACCTATGATCCCAAGGCATACGGTGGAACGGGATTTTATGGTCAGGTTTATAAGAGTGTTACAAGCTCCTATATGTACCTTATGAAGGGGTATCATATAGAGATTCCACAGAGCATAAAGGTTGGGGGCAAGGTTTATGTCTATCTTGATCCCAAGTATGTTAACTACGATATCCCCATTAAATTTACAATTGATTCCAATACAGGGGATGTAAAAGTCTATGATCCGCTGATTCCCAATTGGGTGTGGAAGTTTAACCTTGGTGGGCCTGTACCGAAGGGTTCTTATGTAACCCTAAGAACTAATAGCTTGGCTGTTAGTTTTGATGATTTTAAGGTAACAAAATTAAGATAATTAACAGTTAGAGAGGAAAGGCTTTGTTTGGGTATTCCACCTGAAAGGGTGGAATACCTTTAATTTTCTTTGGTGTATTTGGGTGATAAAAAGTTTTGGTAAAGAGGTTTTATGCAACTTGAGCGTTTTAAGATATTTGGTATAAATATTCCCTTTAAATTAGAATTTGCCCATGCCCAAGCAAAGCGGGGTTTTTCCGATTCTTTGATACTTATGGTGGAAGGGAGAGAGGGTCTTAGAGGATTTGGGGAAGCGGTGATAAGAGATTACGTCTCCGGGGGGTTAATAAATGAAAAGGGAGGTGAATCCCTGGCGGAGAGAGCTAAGAAAGTGGTGGGTAAAATCCTCTCTCCCCTTAGGGATAGGGGGACATTGGGGGGTAAGCCTGAGGGGCTAATGGATGTGGATGAGGTCATAAAAGAGGTGGAGGCATATTTCGTTGGTCTTGATGCGAGGAGGTCCGAGCTTCCCCTTGTATGTGCATCCGAATTGGCCCTTCTTGATTATCTCTGCAGGGAGTTGGGTAAGGATATATATCAACTAATGGGAAGGAAACCGGTTAGAGAAAAGCTTTATTACGGGGGGACTCTCCCGATACTTCCATCTGGTGTTGCGGAGAGTATTCTTTCTCTATTTAGAGAAATAGAAATACCAAATCTACGAATTAAACTTAACGATGAGATAACCTATACCGAGAAAATCCTTTCCCTGGTGAGGGATACCCTTGGTAACGATTTTGATATCAGGGTTGATGCGAACTCCTCGTGGGATATGAAAACCGCTCTTGAGCAAATGGAGGTGCTTAGGAACTTTGGTGTCAGTGTGATAGAGGATCCTCTTGCGGATGAGAAAAGAGATTTTCCTCTTCTCTTTGATAATTCGATTACCAGTGATTTTGTTTTTGTCTCCGATGAATCCATGCTCGATTTTGATGATATAGAGCGAATTTGCGAGGAGAAATATTTTTCTATAGTTAATATAAGACTTTCTAAAAATGGGGGAATTTTCAGGTCGCTTAAGATAGCAGAAATGGCAGAGGAGAGGGGAGTCAAATATCAATTGGGATGTCATGTGGGGGAAACAGGGATACTCTCTGCTGCAGGGAGAGTTGTGGCTTCCCTTTTGGGTGATCCCCTCTATGTGGACGGTTCTTACGATAGCTATATACTCTCGGATAATGTCACTACGGAGAATCTTAGCTTTGGTTTGAGGGGAGAGGCCTCAATTATTAGGGGAAAGTATCTCGGTTACACTGTTGATATAGAAAAATTAAGGAGGCTAAGTGTCGAGACTACAGAGTATTTTTGATAAGTGGGAGGTGGCAAATTCTCCGTATCTCAAAAAGTGTGGGGGAAAAACTTTGGCTGTCACCTATTCTGGAGGAAAAGATTCCTCTGTCACCCTCTATATGTTGAATAAGACTAGGGATAGGTACGGTTTTGTGATCCAGGCGTATCTCTATGCCTTTCCTGTCCATCGCTATACAGGGGAGTCATTGAAGGTGTTGAAGGAGTACTGGCGGGAAGAGGGAGTAACCGTTAATAGTTACTTCCCGGATGCGGATGATTCTATCCTGGAGGGTGTTGAGAACCCCTGCAGGGTGTGTCAAAATCTCCGAAAGAAGCAGCTTTTGACCCTGTTTGATATGTATAAGGATAGGGTAGAGGACCTGGTGATAGTTTCTGGTCATAGTCTATGGGATCTCGCAGGATATGCGGTGAATAGAATGGTAGCTTCCGAACTCTCTACTACTTCGGATACTGCTGTTTCAAGGGAAAGTAGCAGCCGAGAGCGTTTTTTAGAGGTTTCTCAGAGGTTTTATCCGTTTTTTAAAATGCCTGGGGCTTACTATGTCTATAGGCCCATGCTCTTCTTGAACAAAGATGAGATAGAGGATGTGCTTAAAGAAGAAAGAATTCCTGTTCTTGATAAACCCTGTAAATACTCTGAACTTCGTCCGAAAAAGGTGTTGAGTTACTATTTTGAAAAGTTTGGCTATAATTTTAGTTACGATAACGTTATTAAATTTGCAAGGGAACGACTTAACATACCCGATATTTCTCGCTTTCAAGAGATGTCTAACAAGGAATTTCTTGCAAATAAAATTTAAATAAATAGTTTGAATATTTTTAAAAATTTTTTCTGTCCTATTGCAGTTATTTCTTATAGATATTATCATAGTTGTATTGATTTGGTGAAAAATTTATAAAGTAGGATAAAGGTGACCCAAGTTCAAAGAACCACCAATGAGGTTAGTTGTTTAAACTGTAAAGCTATTTTTGATTACGTAAATAGGTATAAACCGGATAGAATTAATGAGCTCTTTCTCGATTTACCATCACCGTACAATGCGATGGAGGATATTGTCTCTTTTTTAATCGATGAGAATAATTGGGTTTCAAGTGACTTAATTGTAAAACTTTTTGAAAATGCCAGAAAAATCTTAGGCGATAAAGAGGTTGCCTTTAGGATAGGTTTTGAGTCGATTGTTAACAAAAAGTTGGGACACGCTCAGAAATTATTTATAGCTGCCTTTTCCAGTCCCTTGAATGCTATTGAACGGATAAATCATTTGAACTCCCAGTTCAACAGAACGAAAATTGTAGAGGCGGTCTATATAACTCCCGGACGTGCTGTGATTAAGATCCATTGGAAAGAGGGAAGGGTTCTCTCCAAAGACCTGTGTCTCTACAACAAGGGGGTGTATTCCGCTATACCAACGATATGGAATCTCCCACCTGCAGAGGTGGAGGAAACAGAGTGTTTTTTTAGGGGTGATAACTACTGCAGGTATGTGATTACGTGGAGGGTTAGAAACAGGCTGAAGAATTTTATTGATAAATTTTTCGTAAGGAAGTCTTCTCTGGTAAGTGCCCTGATGGAAATCGAGAGGGATAAACAGGTGATAAAGAATAAGTATCAGGAGATATATGAACTCAATGTAGCTCTTTATGAGAAAATTGAGCGTCTTAAGGCAATTAACTCTGCATCTAATTTTCTTGTAACGGAGAGGGACTTGAACAGTCTCTTTGATTATATAATGCGTATAGTGATTAAGGTTTTAAAGTTTGATAGGGCGATTTTGATGCTTGTAAATGCTGAGAGGGGAAGATTGGAGTATGCCCATGCAGTGGGGGCAAGAAGCGAGGATATAGAGAAATTACGTGGATACTTTGTACCTCTCTCTCGTGATAACAATATCCTGATAAGGGTTATAAAGGAGGCTAAACCGGTATTGGTAAGGGATGTCAAGGAATCCGGCCTTAATCCGCGTAACTTTATATTGAGCGAATTTAAACCAACCTCCTTTGCAATATGTCCCCTTATCGCTAGAGATAGGGTAATTGGGGTACTGGGAGCGGATAGACGTGCTCCGGGTGTAATGATAGAGGAGAACGATTTGGATTTACTCTCCGTATTTGCCAATAATATTGCTGTAGCGATCCAGAGGTCAATGCTGGACAGTGAGCTGAAATCGAGCTATTTAAGTGCCGTATTTGCTCTGGTTAGAGCCATTGAAAATAAAGACCCATGCACAAAGGGTCATTCCGAGAGGGTTTCTGTGATTGCCGAACTTCTGGGGAGGCGTATGGGGTTTTCGCAGGAGGAGGTTGAGTTTTTAAGGATAGGAGGGATACTCCATGATGTTGGAAAGATTGGTATACCCGAGTCTATAGTGCGTAGTCCGAAGCCTTTGACTAAATCTGAGTATAAAATCATTATGTCGCATCCCATACGTGGCGTAGAAATATTGGAACCTATTTCGTTTATGCGAAATCATCTCTACCTTATACGGAATCATCATGAGCGTTTTGATGGAAAAGGCTATCCTGATGGATTGAAAGGGGATAATATTCCCATGGGTGCTCAAATTATTGCCATAGCTGATACCTTTGATGCAATGATTTCCTCCAGGCCTTATAGAAAAGGTCTTCCTCTGAAGCAAGCTGCGCGTGAAATTTATAAAAATGCGGGGACACAATTTTCCGTTGAGGTTGTTAATGTATTTCGAGAGATTTTTGAGGATGGCTCTTTACTTTCCAAACTCCAAAACATATAATAATAAAATTTTTTACTTGCATAATGATACCTCGTTATGGTGAAATAAAAGTATCAAAAAGTTTCATTCTTTAGGAGGTATCATTATGAGTTCTAACCTGTCTCGCTTTTTCCAATCAAAATTTAATGTGATGCTCTTTCGTTATTCACCGCCGGCTTTTTCCAGAGCCTACCTTCATCTGTTGGGAAGGGCTTATTACTTCTTCAACGGAAGGGAGAGGAGGCTTATTGAGTGCAATATCAGTGATTTTCTCGCGGGTAAAAGTGAAGAAGAGATTAGGCGTGTTACGAGAGAGGCCTTTAGTGGAATTTTCGAGCACTACTTTGAGAAAATGTTTGCAGCTTATAGAAGTTTCGAATCCGTTAAGCGGTATGTGGAGAAGAATTTCTCCGTGAAAAATATCGATGTCATAGATAAAGCTCTTAGAAAGGGCAAAGGGGTAATTCTGGTTACCGCTCATTTTGGGGCAGTTGAGTTTATTCCATGGGTACTGGGGCTGGGAGGATATCCTATAAGTGTTATCCTTGAGTACAATGCGAAGGTCTTGAGGCGGGCTCTGGGTGAACAGATAACCCACTGTGATGTGGAGCTGATTTCAGAATCGGATGGCACGGGTTCTGTTTTTTTTAGAGCCTTAAGGAGTTTAAGAAAAAATAGAATCCTTATGACGGAGTGTGATGAGGTGGACAAATGGCGGAGGAGAAAGGATCATACAATAGAGCTCTTCGGTAAAACTCTGTACTTTGATGATACCCTCAATATACTTTCTAAGAGGACTCACTCCCCAGTTGTGGGGGTTTTCCTGAAGAGGACTGGAAAAAAATCTTATACCCTTATCTGTGAGGATGTTTCTGTAGAGAGGGAGGTTGAAGATACTGCGAGGAACGTGTTTTATCTGTGGCAGAAGTACGTTACGGAGAGTCCCGAGCAATGGTATCAGTGGAAAAAGTGGAGCAGTATGAAGGCGGCATCGTGATTTTTAGGTTTTTAAGGGAATTTTTTTGAAAAAAAGTGTATAAAGTAAATTGACTTACCAGAGTGTTGTATATTTTAATTGGATAATCTCACTATTTATGGATATTAGTTTGGATATAAAGGAGAGGGGTTATTTTATCCTATGAAGGTGTTAAAGTTTGGAGGAAGTTCTCTTGCTGACTGGAAAAGGATTGAGAATGTTGCAGGTATAGTAAGGAAAGCACAAGCGGATGAGGGTAAGGTTGTTGTTGTTCTCTCCGCAATGAAGGGTGTTACTGACAGGTTGGTTGAATCTGCTAATATGGCGGCAAGAGGTGATGGCTCTTACACCTCCAATGTAGAGTGGATCTCCGATAAACATGTGGATACTGTGAGGAAGCTCTTTAAACCGACAGCTCAGGCGGGTGTTATAACTCCCATTCAGATAATGTTGAACGAGTTGGGGGATATACTTCATGGGGTGGAACTCATAAGGGAGTGCTCTTTAAAGACGATGGATCTTGTCATGAGTTTTGGAGAGAGGATGAGTTGTATTATTTTCTCCCGGTACCTTGAGAGTGTCGGTGTAGGTGCCTCTTTCGTTGATGCCAGGGAATGCATAAAAACAAATGATAATTTTGGCGGGGCTACGGTAGATTTTGAGAAAAGCTACTCCCTCACGAGGGAACTTGTAGATAAGGTGTTAAAAGGGAAAAAGATACCGGTAATCACCGGTTTTATTGCTTCTACCGAGGAGGGTATAACCACCACCCTGGGGCGAAATGGTTCCGATTATACCGCTTCGATTGTAGGGGCAGGGGTTGATGCCGATTGTATAGAGATATGGACGGATGTCGATGGGGTGCTGAGTGCTGATCCCGCTCTGGTCGAGGATGCCTTTGTCATAGATGAGCTTAGTTATGAAGAGGCAATGGAACTATCGTATTTTGGAGCTAAAGTGATTCATCCCTACACCATGATACCCGCCGTAGAGAAACAGATTCCCATACGTATAAAGAATAGTCTTAATCCGGAGGCCCCGGGCACCCTTATATCTAATAGAATAAAGAAACATAATCGTTCTGTAACAGGAATTGCGTCTATTAATCAGATTGCCCTCCTTAATGTTGAGGGGGGTGGAATGATAGGGATCCCGGGTATTGCCGCTAGGATATTTAGTGCGCTTGCCAAAGAGTCCATAAACATTATGATGATCTCTCAGGCCTCATCAGAGCATAGTATATGCCTTGTTTTTCATGAGAAGGATTCAGAGAGAGCACTTGACTCGCTTAAGGCTGAGTTGGCACTTGAGATTGAAGCAAAGAGGATTGAGAATTTGGAGCTCAGAAGGGACCTGGTAATGATAGCGATAATTGGGGAGAACATGCGTGGTACACCCGGGATATCCGGTAGATTGTTTAGTGCCCTTGGTAGTGAGGGAATCAACGTGTTTGCCATAGCGCAGGGTTCTTCTGAGAGGAACATTACTTTCATTATTTCTAAGGATGATGAGAAAAAAGCCCTTCTGACCATACATAGAGCCTTTTTAAAGTGATATTAAAATGATATTCTAATCTCTACTTATGGATATGAATGGTGTGTCTTACATAAGGGTATTTGCTCCTGCAACGGTGGCTAATGTAGCAGCCGGTTTTGATGTACTGGGTTTTGCGCTTGAGAAACCGGGGGATACTGTAGAACTCTTTAGGCGTGGAGAGGGTGGAGTAAGAATAAAGGGTATAACTGGAGATGGGGGAAGGCTTCCCCTTGCGACTGATAAGAATACCGCTTCGGTGGCTGTCTCTCGTTTTTTAGAGGATATGGGCAGCCCCTTTGGAGTTGATATAGTAATAAGGAAAGAGATGCCCCTAAGTTCGGGGCTTGGAAGTTCTGCGGCAAGTTCCGTTGCTGCGGTGTATGGTATAAATGTTATGGCAGGCAACCCTCTTCCCTTGGAGGGTTTGATTAAATATACCCTTGAGGCGGAGAGGGTTGCCTGCGGAAGTGCCCATGCGGATAATAGTGCTCCATCTCTTTTAGGGGGATTTGTATTGATAAGGAGTTATTCTCCGCTTGACGTGATTAAGCTTCCCGTGCCTAGGGGACTCTCCTGCGCTGTTGTCCATCCCCATACAGAGGTGAATACAGGAGATGCAAGAAGAATTTTGAAGAAGGAGATAAGCCTTTCCAATGCGATAAAGCAGTGGGGAAATCTAGCGGCTCTTGTGGCTGCCCTTTTTAAGGGGGATTTTGAACTTTTGGGTAGATCGTTGGAGGATAGTATAGCTGAGCCGGTTCGTTCTCTCTTAATACCCGGTTTTACCGAGGTAAAAAAGGCTGCAATGTCTGCGGGAGCCTTGGGGTGTTCCATATCAGGTTCCGGTCCCTCTGTGTTTGCTCTTAGCTCCTCATTGGAGGGAGCGGAAAAAATAGGTAGAGCGATGGAGAGGGCCTTTGGTAAAATTGGGCTTGAGTGTGATTTGTATATTTCCAGGGTCAATGAAATTGGACCGAGGGTGGTCGAGAAGGGATGAAATTTTTTAGTACGAGGAATAGAAACAATATAGTAGACTATAAAAGGGCTATATTTGAGGGACTTGCCCCGGATGGTGGTTTATACCTTCCTCTGGGAGAGTTAAAAATAGAGGGGCTTATTGAAACATTTGTTAGGGAAGCGGGAAAGAAACGGGCTACAGAGCTCTACAGAGAGATAGTGCAGGGTATCTCTCGGGCTCTGTTAACACCCGAGATTGAACCGGAGAAGGTAGAGCGCATAGGTAGTCTGTCCGTGGGATTTGCCCCTGTGTTGAGACGGTTGAATGATAGAATAGCTCTGCTTGAGCTATTTCATGGACCCACCTGTGCTTTTAAAGATTTCGGCGCCTCGTTTTTAGCCTCCTCTATGGAGGTTTTGCTGGAGGATGATAATAGAAGGGCAGTGATACTTGTTGCTACCTCTGGTGATACGGGAAGTGCTGTGGCGCGGGCTTTTTACGGGAAAAAGAATATAGATGTTGTAATTTTGTATCCCTCCGGGCGTGTCAGTTATCTTCAGGAGAAACAGTTAACCACTCTTGGGGAAAATATTACTGCCCTGGAGGTTAGAGGGGCTTTTGATGACTGTCAGCGCCTTGTGAAAGAGGCATTTATGGATAGGGAACTCTCTCGGAAGGTTAATCTTACCTCGGCAAATTCTATTAATCTTGGGAGGTTACTTCCACAGTCGTACTACTATGTCTTTGGGTATGTAGAAGCGGTTTCGTCGAGTGATGAGGATATTGTTTTTTGTGTTCCCAGTGGCAATTTTGGAAATCTTACCGCAGGGGTACTTGCATGGAAGTGGGGACTTGGCACCAGGCGATTTATTGCCGCTACCAATGTGAACGATGTAGTGCCTGAATATCTTGCCAGTGGTGTTTTTGCTCCCAGACCCTCTGTAAAAACCCTATCCAATGCCATGGATGTGGGAAATCCGAGTAATTTCGAGAGACTTAGGGTAATATTTGATGATAATGTGGATAAGATGCGGGAAATGCTCTACGGGGAGTCGGTTAGTGATGAGGAAACCATAGATGGGATAAGAGAGGTATATGAGAGATTCGGAATACTTATAGATCCCCATACAGCTGTCGGGTATATTGCCACTAAGAGGTATTTGGAGAGAATGAGAAGCGATGGTAGCTCTTCATCGCCTGAAGGGGTGATAATACTGGCCACTGCTCATCCAGGGAAGTTTTCGGATACCGTTAAGAGGGCTACCGGAGTAGAACCAGAACTTCCGGATACTCTGCGGGAGGTATTGGGGAGGGAAAAACGAAGCGTTGTTATTGGGCCTGATATTTCTGAATTGAGGGCATTTCTCCTAAAGCATTTCTAGGGCCTTCCGATGTTTTTTATGTAAACCCCGCAGTTTTTTATAAATCTGGGGGGAGAGAGTACGATGACAGGGAGGTCATAGTGGTGAAAAGGATTTCAATTCTATTTTTGGGTTTTTTACTTTTTTCTTCGGTAATTTTATTCGCTGAGAATGATTTTTTATCCCCTAAAAGTGAAGCAGTTCACTTTTTAAGTCCTATTCATTTTGATAGGGTATTACCAAAGATGCGTATAGAGGTCTTTGTTAATTATCCCGACTCTCAGCCGGTAAGTTACGTGGGGAGGACGATAGCAAATTTGGACGATGCCCTTTTGATTAGCATTAATGATAAGATCTACTACATAAGGAAAAAGTTCATAGAAAAGCTCGTTATTTTTTCCGATAGAGATGTTCCGTTAATTGCCATGAGCGAGTAAAAACGGGAGTGAAGGTATATATATTATAGTTGGGGCGCATCTGGTTGAGCATGATGTGCTGGGGGTCTCAATCAACCGGGTGAGGTTGAGAATCTGTGTTTGATATTTTTGAAGGGGTTAGATTTTTCCCTCATGTAGTTTTGATAAATTCTACATGCATTATAGTAACCTGTGACACTATTGTAGGTAGACGCAAGGTCTGCCCTATAGATCTCCAGGAGTAAGGGAAAGAGGGGGGAATCCATAATTTTTTCCGTTCTATATATGGGAATTTTTGAGAGTGCATGGGGGAGCATGTGATACTTTATGAGAAATGTGACTCTCTCTATTAGTGCAGGGGAAAACTTAAGTCTTGTTAGAAACTCCCTGGCGATTTTAGCACCTGTATTTGAGTGGAGATAGAATTTTTTCTCCCCCTTAGAAATGGAGAAGGGTTTCCCGATGTCGTGGAGGAAGAGGGCAAGGGAAAGCCCAAGATCAAACTGCTTTCTGTACTTTAAGACCTCGAGACTGTGTTCCCAAACGTTCCCCTCGGGATGGAAATCTTTGGAATGCTTTGTTTTGGTCATGGAGAAAATTTCCGGCCAGCAGAGCTCTATAAACCCGGAGTCTAGGAGCAATTTTAATCCCTTCTGAGGATGCTCTCCGGAGAGTATTCCTATTAAAAGTTCCCTCTGGCATTCGAGAGGGGGTATCTCTAGGTTTATTCTATAGGGGGCTGTATCTAAGATTTCGTAGTGGTAATTGGAGATAAGTTTGGCAGCTTCGAACAGGGTTACCCAGCGGGGAAAATTGTTACTTTCGATTTTAAGTTTTTTCTCTCTTAGGCTGTAGTATATTCCATTGGGGTCAAAGAATGTGTTTGTGTAGGGGTTAAATAGAAACTCCAGTACGGCAAATGGGCCTTTTAGAGGGTTAACCTGTTTGTCTATGCATCTAAAGAGAAATCTTTTTTCTCCGCGTGTAAGACTGGCATCTATCAGGGGAAGCCCGGGATATTCAAGGTCTTCAAAGTATCTTGCCAATTCGAAGAGAGGGATTTCTGTTACTATGTATGTGTTATAAGAGGAGAATTGCTTTTTTTTCCCAAAGTATAGATTTAGGGCGGAGTAGCTTCCCAGATAGTAGGAGGCATCATTTTCCTTCAGGATCTGGAGGGCATCATTCATTTTAACTGCCCCTTTCTTAAAACAAAAAAACTTTACTCGACAATATCTTTAATGTAAATTAAAATTAACAGTGTAAATCAATAAAGGCAAGGAGTTAGGCATGGTTTCAGTAATTTGTGATGCGTGTAAAAAACCTATACCGGAAGCTCAGAGGGAGATAAATTATTTTTCCATTCTGGACAAAAATCTTTGCTATACATGTAAAGAAAAATTGGATAACACTGTAAAGGAAAAAATGGCTCAAAGACCGCGTTACATCTTTAAAGAGTATAAAAAGATACTTGCCCAAACGGTAAAGGAGATGTGTGAGTAAGATTAGCTGTTGCTTTTAGGCTTTATCCTATCAAAATTTGTATATTTTCTGAGGACGGGAGGAATTGTTACACTTCCGTCCTCGTTTTGGTAATTCTCGAGGATTGCCACCATCGCTCTTGATACTGCTATTGCAGTCCCATTTAACATGTGAACATAACGGGTTTTCCCCTCGTCTTTGAACCTGACTCCGAGTCTTCTTGCCTGATAGTCTGTGCAGTTTGAGGCACTCGTTACTTCTCCCCAATCCCCGTTTTCTCCTCTCCCCGGCATCCATGCCTCTATGTCATACTTTCTATAGGCAGGTCCCCCTAATTCTCCGGTACAGGTATCCACAATTCTGTAGGCAAGACCCAGTCCCTGGAATATTTTTTCTTCCACTTCGAGGAGGTAGTCGTGCATCTTCTCAGATTCTTCGGGCAGGGAGTAGATAAACATCTCTACCTTGGTAAATTGATGAACCCTGTATAATCCTTTGGAAAACTGACCCGCCGCCCCTGCTTCTCTTCTGAAGCAGTGGGAAAGCCCTGCCATCTTTATGGGGAAGATTTCTTTTTTTAGTATTTCATTCGCATAGTATCCACCGAGTGTGATCTCTGCCGTTCCTACAAGACATGTTTCTGTATCCTCTATATGGTATATATTACTCTCGCTCCCCCTTGGGTTAAAACCTATCCCACGGGCTATTTCGTCTTTTGCTATGTCCGGGGTTATTGTAACTGTAAATCCTTCGTCTCTTACTATTTCTAGCGCATAGTTTACAAGGGCGAGTTCTAGAAAAACCCCCTCGTTTTTTAGGTAGTAAAATTTCTGTCCCGATACCTTTGTTGCTGTGTCAAAATCTATTATATCAAGGGCTGTACCAAGCTCCAGGTGATCTTTGGGTTTAAAATTAAACGATGGGATCTCTCCCCATTTTTTAACCTCTACGTTGTCCTCTTCTCCCTCACCAATTGGGGCCTTGGGATGACTCATGTTGGGTATTTTTATTGCTTCTGCTTCCAGTTCTTCCTCTATTTCTGAGAGTTGTTTCTCCAGTGCGGATATTTTGTTTTTTAATTCTCTACCCTCTTCGATCAGCCTTTGGCGTTCCTCCTGGGAAATCTTTTGTTTCATCCGGGCAGAGTTTTGATTGCGTTTTTGCCTGAGTTCCTCAATCTCGTGTATTGTGTTGTTCCTCTTTTCGTAGAGTTGAACTACAAGATCGGGATTAGCATTTACCTTTCTTCTTTTAACGTTCTCTTTGACAGCCTCTATGTTTTCTTTAATATATTTGTAATCTAGCATGTGATAGATAATAACGATTCAAGAATTATCCTTCAAGCGCTTTTGCTTTATCGGTAGCTTTTTTTACAGCCTCCATTACTGAATAGGTGAAGGCTTTTTCTTCTAATAGCTTTAGCCCCTCTACGGTTGTACCTGCAGGCGAGGCTATCTCTGTTATCAATTGGACTGGTCCCTTATTGTTGGTGTGAAGTAAGGATAGTGCTCCCTCTATTACCTTTGTTACCACCTTGATGGAATCGCTGTAGGGGATACCTGATGAAACACCCCCATAGGCCATTGCATGGATAAACTGAAGAACATAGGCAATCCCCGAGCCTGATATCCCCGTCATTGCTGCCATTAGTTTTTCCGGGATTGGGAATGCCTCCCCTATGGAGTTTGCTATCTTTGTACACTCTTGTTCAAAGTTTTCATCCGCCGTTTCACTTATGCTCACTCCGACAATAGCCTTCCCTGTTTTAGCGGCTATATTTGGCATAAAACGGGCAACGTTGTTGATACCAAAGAATTCCCTGTAAACCTCTATCTTTTTCCCCGTAACCACGGAGATAACTCCCTTGTTGCCCGTTGCTATCGATTTTTTTATAGTTTTAAGTTCTTCAAATAGTTCGATGGTGTCCTGAGGTTTGACGGCTATTATTACTATATCACTTTCGTCTATCAGTTTGGGAAGTTTCTTAAACACCAGTAGTTGATATCGCTCTCTTGCAATCGCTATTCTCGATCCCTCTTTCTCCGATACGCTTAGTGAATAGTCCCCTGCGTGTTTTAAAAGTCCCTTTGCAAGAGATTCCCCCATGTTACCAAATCCTATGATTCCTATGTTTTTCATTGCTCTGCCCTTTTTTCCCCTTCCACTTTCTTGTTATTATACCTTAGAATATTAGTGAAATATGCAAGATGTTCAAGTAAAAGAGGAGGATATTATGAAAATTGGAGTGATGTCGGACTCACATGATAATCTCGAAAAGATAGCGAGGGTTGTATCGATATTTAAAGAACGAGGAGTCGAGGTTGTCCTGCATGCGGGCGATTTTTGCTCTCCCTTCGTATTTAGAGAGTTTGTTAAATTGCGGCCGGAATGTAAAAAGATGTACGGGGTTTTTGGTAATAATGATGGTGATAGGGTTTTACTCGTAAAGAACGCCAGCGATTTTTGTTCTCTCCAGGATGGGATAATGAAACTGGAACTGGACGGTAGAAAGATAGCTCTTATGCATTATCCAGACGCTGCAGAGGATATGTATAATACGGGTAATTACGATCTTGTGGTTTATGGACATACCCATGCCCGCATGCTTAGGGGAGAGGAGAAAAAGCTGTTAAATCCCGGGGCTTCTTCTGGATATCTTGCGGATAGAGCGACTGTTGCGATTGTTGATTTGAAAGATTTGAGTGTGGAGATTGTTGAGCTGTAGGGAAGAGGTGAGTTCTGTAATCGGGATTAGACTTTAAGACATCTTGTGCATCCGTTTATATGAAGGTGGTTCCTGTTGTTTTTGATCCACATCTTCCCTACAAGGTATCCATTGGGAGGAAGCTCTCTCTTGCATACGGGGCATATTCTCTTTAACGGTTTGGGAGGAGGGAAGCAGTAAGGGCAACCAAAAATATGGACCCTATCTGCGTTTTCTATTCCAATGTTAGTTCTTTTGGCTCCCTTTGAGTAGACTATCGATTTAATTCTCTCTCCTCTTTTCAGATGACTGCCGCAGAGGGGACACGGAAAGCTCTCAGGTCCTGGGGCGAGAGTTTCTTTTTCTCTCTTTCTACGATTGTAGAGGAGGATTCCGCCGAGGAGTGAGAATAGGATTGCAAAACCTGTTAAGAGAAGGAGATAGTAACCGATTTTAATACCCCTTTTTATTTAGCTATTATTATGAGTTTATAGGTATTATATTATAAAGAATAGTGCTATTGTTAGGAATAATTTTAAGGTGATGGCAAAGCTTTATATTGTGGGAACACCTATAGGAAATCTGGGTGACATAACGTTGAGGGCGCTTGAAACCCTTAAGCGGGTCGATATTATTGCCTGTGAGGATACCAGGCGTACTAGGAAACTTTTGAATCACTACGAGCTTTCGAAGAGACTTGTTAGTTATCATTCTTATAATAATCAATCCCAGGCAGAGAGTATTTTGAGTTTTCTCGAGGATGGTCTGGATGTAGCTCTCGTTTCGGACGGGGGAACCCCGGGTGTTTCGGATCCGGGACCGTTGTTGGTTAGGATGGCACTGGAGAGAGGAATAGAGGTAGTACCAGTTCCGGGTGTTTCCGCTTTAACCACCCTTATGAGTGTTTCCGGCGTTGCTTCCAAGAATTTCTGTTTTTACGGATTTTTGTCCCCTAAAAGAGGAAGAAGGAAAAAAGAGCTGGAAAGAATAGTGGAAAGCGGTTATAATTCAATATTACTGGAATCGCCTTATAGGATTGTGGCTCTTTTGAAGGATATTGTTGAGATAAAGGGTGATATCAAACTTGTAATTGGGCGGGAAATGACTAAGGTGTACGAGGAATTCTTAAGGGGTACAGCTACTGAGCTTTTGACTGAACTGGAGGGAAGGGGAAGAATAAAGGGGGAATTTACGATATTATTGATCGGGGAGAAAAAGGTTTAAGTTAGAAAAAGGCTATGACGATATCTAAAACTGAAAGGAAGGACTCCTAAAAATGACTATTGATCGAGTTGGACCTTTAGATAATATCTCAAAGATAAGGAAGAGTAGTAAACTCCCGAAAACGAGCAAGACAAATAAAAAAGACTCAATAAGTTTCTCTAGAGAGGCAAGGGAAAAGGCAGAGATTTTTAACGCTCTGGAGATTGCAAAAAAATCTCCGGATGTACGTCTTGACAGGGTGACGGAGGTAAAGAAAAAATTAGAGGATCCATCCTATATCAACGATAAAGTGGTTGAGGTAGTGGCGGAGAAGATAATGGAGTCTTTTGATATATAATAAGTGACGGTGCTATCATTTGAAATTACGGTTGATGAGGTAAGCGGGAGATTGTTGATTCTTCCGCTTTTTTAATGTGTGTTAATGTGTATTAGAAATTATAAAGGTGATTTATGGCAGATATAGTATTTAATATCCCTGCTCGGGTCTATCTGGGACTTGATATTATAAATAGGCTGGGGGTTATCGTTTCGGAGGTTGGAGAGCGAGTTATAATAGTAACAGAGGCAATTCTTTATGAACCCAAGGTGATAGAGCGCATCTGTACACTTCTTGATAAGCGCCAGATTCAGTATATCATCTTTGATGAGGTGGTTCCTAATGCCACGAGTAAGGCTGTGGATGACGGGGTAATGCTTGCTCGGGGGTCTCATGCTGATGTCGTGATAGGACTTGGCGGAATGAAAACCCTCTCTATTGCGAAAGCGATAGCTATGACGGCCCCAAATGATAACGATATAGAGGATTTTCTTGCTGGTGTTAGACCTAACAAACCACCCCTGGGATATATTGAGATACCTACTACGTGTAGGAATCACTTTATGCTTGCCGATGAGTATTTTTTAGTCGATGCCCGGGATAGGAGTGGGCGTATAGGAAAGGCACAGAGCGGGATTACAAAGGCTGTTATAATAGATCCCAAATTGAGCCGTTCTCTTCCCAAGAAATATACAATAACTACAATGTTTGACACCCTCCTTGCGGCTATCGAGGGGTTTTTATCGCAGAAGGCAAACTATTTATCTGATACCTTTTTTACTAAGGCGATAGAACTTCTTGGCACCTCCATCCCCGAGGTAGAAAAGGGTACGGATGAGATAAAGGTACGATTGAACGCCTCTACGGCAGGGATGTTAACTGCTATGGGTTTATCTATGAGTAAACAAGGGATAGGAGGGGCTCTTTCTTATGCAATTAATGCGAGGTTTATGGTTCCTAAATCATGGGTTGCGACGATTTTGCTTCCTCATGTGATGGAATTTAATATGGCGGCTAGTACCGAAAAACTCTCCATCGTGGCCGGTTTGTTGGGGGAGGAAATCTCTGGGAATGTTTCTGTGGAGGAAGCCAATAGAGCGGTTGAGGCTGTAAGACGTTTGATAGGACCTACGGGGATAAGCACTCGCCTTAGAGATTTTGATCTGGGAATAGATGATTTGATAGAGGTTGCCGGTACGGCCAGGACCTACGATATGATGAATTATCTCCCTCGCCTCGTTTCTACCGAGGATCTTTACGAGATTATAAAATCCGCCTTTTGAGGTTTGTCTGTTTGGCGCATGATTCCTCTGTTTAAATTGGAAAAATTACCAAAAAAAACGCGATTGAGAAAGATTGTCTCTGTGTTAAGGGCTTTTGAATTGGATATAGTAGGAGGACGGGGTGTTGATGATGAATACCTGACAGGGTTAATAGATCTCATGAAAAGGGAAGAGGGGTTGGGCAATTTTTTTCTGAAATACGGAAACAGGTGGAAATGGGAGAGCCCGGAGGCGAAGCTTCGTTTTATCAACCAGCTGCGTTATAGGCTACAGGGGTTAGTCGGAATTGAAACCGCTGAGTGGGATCTGATTGATTTAAAAACTGGTAAACTGGATGCTGAGAATCGAGTGATGTATCCCATTCATGTTTTTCTGGAAGATATAAGATCTCCCTTTAACGTTGGCTCGATATTTAGAACTGCCGAGGCTTTTGGGGTAGAGAGTATCTTGTTATCGGAGAGTTGTCCGCTTCCAACTCATAGAAGGGCAAGACGGACCTCTCGTGGTACTGTTGATGTTGTTAAGTGGCGAGTGGTTGCTAATCTGGAGGAAGTAAAGAATTTTGAGAGTGTATTTGCTCTGGAGACAGGTGGGGTTGCTATAGACGAGTTCAGGTTCCCCGATTCGGGGGTAGTGCTTATAGGTTCGGAAGAGCTGGGGCTTAGTCCGGAGGCTCTTGAACTTGCCAGAGAGAGTTGTGGAATAGTTACCATACCAATGGGGGGGGTAAAACGCTCACTTAATGTCTCTGTTGCTTTTGGTATTCTTATGTATTTCTGGTACAGGAGAGTTAGGGATTCTCTGGAAAAAATCTGACATTTTTCCAATTTAGGAAGGAGAAGTAAATAACACCCTGGTAACTCCAGATCCTAATTTTCCTTCCAACGGTCGTCCGTTTTAAGATGGATTGAATGGTTTCAAGGATAGCAGCATTTGCTTTGTTGTTTTCTCCTAAAAGGACGTATTTGGGCACGAGAGCGGCTATCTCTCTTGAGGGGAGTAATGCCTTTAGTTTGTGATTTTTCTCATCTTCTATTAAGGCTTGTACTTTAAGTTTTCCCCTCTCTGTAAAGCACTCTATTCTCTTTACGGTACCATGCATATATAAAAACCTCCTCACCTCTATTAGAGAACTAAGCGGGATGTTGCGGTTTTTGATTTTATAGGGGGTGTATATTGGGTGAAAACGGTGAGGAGGAGTTTATCGTTTTCTATGGATTTAATATTATTTCGTATTCTATTTCCGCTGTCTTTTCAAGCATAGCTGTGACACCGCAGTACTTTGTCTGGGAAAGATTAATGGCCTTCTCTATCTTCTTCTTGTCAAGATTATCACCGGTGAAGATGTATTTTATCTTTATCTTGTTAAATACCGATGGGTGTCCCTCGGAGAGTTCTCCCTCCACCTCCAGTTTAAAGGTCTCCCATTCCATCCGCATCTTCTTTAGGAAGTACACTACATCCATCCCTGTACATCCTGCAAGGGAGGAGAGTAAAAGCGGTTTAGGTCTGGGGCCTCTATTATGTCCCCCGACAGTTTCGTCAGCGTCGATGGTGAAATGATGCCCCTGGAGTTCAATATCGAAGGCCATATCGCCTTCCCATGTTGCTACTGTTTTTGTTCCCATTAATACTATCCTGGTTTGTTTATTACCTGCGTAGGGCCTTTTCTATCTCCGGTTGATTAAACCCCACTATTATTTTTCCGTGAATATCTATGACGGGTACTCCCATCTGTTTGGATTTTCTTACCATTTCATCGGCTCTTCTTCGGTCAGCCGCGACATTGTACTCGGTAAAATGAATTCTTCTCTCTCTAAAGTACTGTTTTGCCTTTCTGCAGAAGGAGCATGTTGGCGTTGTATAGATTATTATGGACATTTAGCACCTCCTGTATGTTTATAGTGAAAATACTATATTCAATTTTTAACGTCAAGTTTTTTCTCTAAATTATTTTACGAAATTAGTATACTTTTACAGTTAATATACACTTATACATTATTTATCTACTAATAAGGTTTGTCAAAGGAATAAAATAATTAAAAAGTATTGAATTGCTGAAAGGATAGTTATCTGTTATAAAGAGATAGAAGGAGGTTAAGGTTGAAAGTAGAGTTAGCCGGTTTGAATATAGATGCCAGAATAGTCCGGGAACTCGGAGAAAAATTCCCCGAGATAAAGGATTCGTTAACTCCGGAGACCCTGTCGGCTTCCTATGCAAGAATCTCTAGGAGTAAAAAAAGTATAGCTCGGTTACGGGAGGAAGCTGTTAAAGAGGTTGAGAGGGCAAGAAAATCTAATACTAATATCATATTCAGGATGGGTCATGCCTCTGTGGCTGAGCACGCCGCTTTTAATTTTGATGTTACAGGGATTTCCAGATATGCTGTGGAGTATATTCAAGGTTTTAGATTGGTATCGTTTACCGAAAAATCGCAGAGGTATGTTCTGTTTGAAAAGGAGTTTTATATTCCTGAAGAGATTGAGAATGAAAAGACTAGGTTTTTGAGAGGGGAGTATGTAACTGTTGTGGAGAAACTTGCCAGTATATACACCAAACTTTACAGGCTTCTTATTGAAGCAGGTGTGGATGATGAGAAAGCAAAGGAGGATTCTCGTTATGCTACCTCCCTTTCTACCCTTACGCAGTTTGGTATGACCCTGAATGCGAGGAATCTGGAGTATATGATTGTGCGTCTAAAGAGTTCTCCCCTTCTAGAATTAAAACGGTTTGCCTCCTCTCTCTATGAGAGTGTGAAGGATATCGTTCCATCGCTTGTAAAGTATGTGGATGAGGATCCTTACTACAGTGAGTTTTATCCCGAACCTCGTGTAGCAGGGGATATCTCTCTCGAAGATAGGAGTGTCGGGAGTAATATAAACAGGGAGAAGGTTTATCCAGAGGTGGAATTGATAGATTTTGATCAGGATGGCGAGGCTAGAGTTATTGCCTCTCTTCTGTTTTCCATGGGTAGCGAGGAGTATAAAAGTTACTATAAAAGCTATGTGGATAAAACATTGCAACGAGAAGCAAAAGAGTATCTTATCCCCTTTTTTTCAAAGATGAAAGCCTTCCATCCCCTCCCCAGAGTTTTTGAAATGACATCTTTAATCTTTCAGATTGAACTTTCCGCCTCGGCCTTTGCTCAACTTAAGCGCCACAGAATGGCCACAATAATAGCACAGAGCTACGATCCAGAACTTGGTTTTACCCTTCCCCCTACGGTAGGTGATGCGGGGGCCGGTAAGCTTATTGAGGAGGCGTATAATATTTCGACGGAGTTGTTCTATCGGCTTGCTAAGAGCCTTCCCCGGGTTGCCCCTTACGTATTAACAAATGCCCATAGAAGGCGTGTTGTTGTTAGACTTGATATTAGAGAGCTCTATCATATTTCAAGGTTGCGTGAAGATATCCATGCCCAGTGGGAGATACGTGAAGTGGCTAGGAGAATGGTGAGTCTTGCGAAGGAGAAGTACCCCCTCCTTATGAGCCTAGCCTGTGGCAAAGATGCTTTTGAGAGAACTAAGAGTGGAATGGATCTTACAATTGAAGTTTAGAGCGCTGATCGTTGAAGGCTTTGCTCAGCCTCTCCTGGATAGTCTGAAGTTGCTCCTCTGTTTGAATGCCAAAGTCTCTTAGCACCGTTTTATCTATCTGTTCGAATAGTATCTTATCATTTTCGTAGTCGCATATAGCGTTTGCGAGGTATACCGTGTAAACAATCCCTGAAAACTGTGGATCGCACTCCGTGGGTTCGTGATGATACTTTATAGCAGCAATAAGCTGTTCCGGAAAGTTCCACTTTTTCGCTATCATTGCTCCTATTTCCGGGTGATTTAGCCCTATGGAGAGGTCCTCCAACATTCTCATAGGAATCCCCTTTTCCTTGCAAATATTTTTAATCTTGTCCAGGAGATCCGGATGGAACGAGGCAATGATAATCTTTCCCAGATCGTGAAGAATGCCACCGACATAGACGTCGTCAAGAATTTCTTTTTTCCTCTTGAAGCTCTTTGCGAGATAGTAAGCATAGAATGCCGTTCTGTAGGAGTGTTGCCATAGGGTACGCATCTCGCTGTACTTTTCACCCATTATTTTTTGGGTTCCGTAGGAGTATAGAAGATTTTTAAGCCCCCTCATTCCTACGAGTTTTACAGCCTCGACGATATTGTCAACCTTTTTGGGGAGCATAAACTGGGCAGAGTTTACCAGCTTTAAGAGATCTGCCGTTAACGAGGGATCTGTACTTATCTGTCTTGCAATGTCTGTTATTTCCGAGTCCGGATCTGAAATTAGTTTTTGAAGCTGAACTATGTTTTCCGGAAACTGGGGTAACTCCTCTATCTCCCTTACTATTGTCTGTGTGAGTAGGTCTAGCTTCTCTATGTGGACCTCGGAGAAGGGCACAACTATCTTTGCTACCGTTTCTCCGTCTTCAAGATCCACGGAAAAGGCGTCCTCATCAAGGCCAATTTTCTTGAGCATGAGGATAAGGATTACAATTCCGAGACCGGCTCCCTCAGAGTTGTCCAGTACCGAAGAAAAGGCCTCCTCCAGAGAGGTAAAGGCTCTTGAACGAGCTATTCTATCGTATATTCTTATCTGTTCCTTTTTAGTTATTTCGACATTGTTCCTGACGGCTATTGTGAAGGTTTTTGCCTTTGTGTGAAATATTATTTTTATGTATAATCCAAGTTCTTTCTGTTTCTGGAGGTAGTACTGAATGTTGTTTAAGGTGTCTTCTTTAAAGGTTTTCATGCCCTCTTCGTAATCTTTGGGATCGTTTAGATCCAGTCCCTTTTCGAGGAAGTACACACGCTTTGTATTGGCCTTTTTGGCGTTAACAGCAAGCTCTCTCATGCAGTATGAAAGAGTGTCTTTTATCTGTTCCTGACCTAACTCTTTTAGGAATAGTTCTAGAACCTTGTCAAGGTACTCCTCTGTTTCGTGTGGGAGTGTGTAGGTTTTAAAAGTTAGAGGTATGGAATTATGGGCAGCCCTCTTTATCTGGCTGATATCTAACTGAGCAGGCATACTCTACCACCTTTTTGTTTTAAAATGTATATTTTTTTGCAAAATATTGTCAAGCATAGATATTTATTTCTAACCTTTAATAACTTCGGCAATTGTCCATATGCCAAAGACTAAAAAAATTATTCCCGCAGTGAGTTTTGTAGCTTTGATGGGTATTACCTTACCCACGGTGCTGCCTACTATGACTGCTATGAGAGATGTTAAGACAAGAGCCGAGGCTGCCCCTATAAATACGGAGATCTGCGATTTTGTTTCGCATGCAAAGGCAAAGGTTGCTATTTGTGTTTTATCTCCTAGTTCTGCGAGAAATACTACCAAAAAGGTTGAAAAGATTAGTTTTAAATCCAGCATTCTTTGATTATATGAAAAAATGTATAGTATGATAAGGGAAGAGAAAGAGTTTTGAGTCTGGGAAGTTTTAAAATATAGGGTTGTAACGAATGTACAGGGGTATTTTTGAAAAATTTTACGGTGTCGAACGGATGGAAACCGATGTAGTTGTAGTAGGAGGGTCTGGTGCCGGTGTTAGTGCTTCTGTTGCTGCTGCCCGTTTGGGACTTAGAGTTATTCTGGTATCCAAGGGTAAGGTTGGACGGAGTGGAAACGCGATTGTTTCTACGGCAAATATCGCAATGGATGGTGAGAGTGCATATGCCATGGGTGAAAGGAGGGCTAAGAAGACCTTTACCAGAGATATGCTCTTTGAAAGAATTGTGAGATTCTCGTTCTATCTTGCTGATCCTCGGCTGGTCTCCTATTTTGTCGAGGATTGTGGTAAGAGAGTGGGGGATTTTGTAAGGACTGGTAGGCATATTGGAGAGCCTTTTATATTTATCCCTCCCTCTGGGTGGATTACTACCGGGGCTTCCGTGGGGAGAATTCTCTTGAGGATGCTTAAGGGTACTACGGGTGTTGATACCCTGGAGGATACAATGGTGGTTGATGTTCTCCTTGATAGGGATGAACGTAAGAAAAGGGTTGCGGGGGTGTTGGCTCTCGGAATTAAAACGGGAAAGTTGTTTGTTATAAAGGCGAGAGCGGTGGTGATTGCCTCTGGTGGGTATCAACCCTACTCCTTCAGGTGTACCACCTCCGATACTACAGGTGATGGAATTGCTATGGCTCTTCGCATTGGGGCTTCGGTTTCCGATATGGAATTTCAGCTCTTCTTGCCCGGTGTTATGCGTTATCCCCCCAGACATAGGGGCTCTATTTTCCCCTTTCTGTGGTACGTTGGGGGATTTGTAAGGCCGGATATTGTGAACTCACACGGTGAGTCGGTAGTAGAAAAGATCGATCCTCGACTGTTCGATATTTCTATGAATACCAAGTGGTTTAAACTTATCCATGCATATTATTGGGCTAGAGAGATTGAAGGAGAAGATAGAGGGAGAGGATTGTTTTTTGATTTCAGGGGTGTGGGGAAACTCAGATATGCTCTCTCAGTTATGCGTGAACGGTTTATGCTAAAAATGCTATACGGTAAGCCCTGGGTCTACCAGGGAGAAGATTTTAAGGACCTTCATAGAATGGTGAAAGATGCTCTTCCGTGGGCTGTGGGACTTTCCAGTGAGTACAGTATGGGCGGAGTAGTTGTAGATGAACGGCTCCAGAGTGAGATTGATGGATTGTTTGTTGCGGGAGAATCTGCAAGTGGACTCTTTGGGGCTTTTAGGGGGGAGAACGGGCTTACGGAGATGCTTGTTATGGGGTATCGGGGGGGAGAGTATGCCGGAAGGTATGCTATGGAGGCGGATGATGTTTCGGTGGATAATGAGTATCTGGAATCAAGGGTAGCTGGATTTCTCCTCCCGTTTGAGGGAGGAGGTAATAGGGGGAATATTTTTAGATTGAGGGAAGATCTTGAGACAATAGCGGATATGGGGTTTGCTTTTTTGAGGGATGAAGGGGGAATTTCAGAGGCGCTTGGGAAGCTCGGGGTGCTGTATGAAAAGCTTAAGGAGATTTCATTTTTGAAAAACAATTTAAGGGGATACAATCCAGAGTTTCTAGAGTATCTACAGTTGAGAAATCTTATCACCTGTTTAACCGCAGGTTTAAAGGCCGCTTATGTGAGGAGGGAAAGCAGGGGGATGCATGTTAGGAGAGATTATCCTGAGGTTAATCACTATGAATGGTTAAAAAGGATAAGAGTATTCCTTTCTGATGTCAGTGTAGATAATGAGGGAATTGAGAGGTTTTCTGTTACGAGTATTGATATGCGGGGGTTATATGAAGCGATGGGAATCCCCGGATCGGTTCTCCCTACTGGTAGAGATAGAAATATTCTGGAGTATATAGAGAAGAGGGGGATTGAGGGTGGTAGTAAGAATTTTTAGATATGATCCTCTCTGTAACGAATCCCCCCATTACGAGGATTTTGAGATTCCAGATTCGTTTTCTAAGGGGGCAACGGTTATGGATGTTCTTAGCTACATATCCAGAAAATTGGATCCGAGTCTCGGTTTTTTTAGCCATTCACGGTGTAACAGGGGGGTTTGTAAGCGCTGTCTTGTAAGGAGAAATGGAAGGGTGGTTGTTGCTTGTGACTCTCCTATCGATGAGTTTTCTCCAGGGGTGAATGCTGGGGGGGTAAATGTTAAGGGGATGAAGGAAAAACCAGGGGTAGTTGTGCTTGAGCCTGTAAGCAAGGGGAGGATTGTTAAGGATCTATTGGTTGAGGGTTTGTAAATAGTTAAATTTAGAGTTTTGCCCTGCACTACGTTCACAAATGATGGGGGTTTTGGTATAGTGTCTCTATGATGGATATTGCAGACTTTGACAGGTTTGTAAGGGATGTTTTGGAGATAGATAGAATAGACCCTTCGGATGTTGCTCTTAATGGTCTTCAGGTTGGGAGGAGAGGTAGAGAATTAAAAAAAATTGCCTTTGCCGTTGATGCCTGTATGGAAAGTTTTAGGCGAGCGGTTGATGTGGAAGCGGATCTTTTGTTCGTTCATCATGGGCTCTTCTGGGGGAAACCCTATAGATTAGTGGGTACGCTCTATGAAAGGGTGAGATTTTTAATAGAGAATGATTTAGCTCTCTACGCTGTGCATTTGCCCCTTGATATGCACCCACTCTACGGTAACAACGCTGGGATTGCCGGGCGTCTGGGGTTGAAAGAGGTAGAACCCTTTGGGGAATATCACGGAATTAAGATTGGTCTAAAGGGAAATCTTTCTCAACCTAGGGTAATCGACGAACTTGTACAGTTGGTTTCCAGTGATAACTCCAAACCTCTGGGGATACTCCCCTTTGGGCCTGAGAGGATAAAGCGGGTTGGTATTGTTTCCGGGGGTGCCTCGGAGATGGTAAGGCAGGCGGTGAGCGAGGGGCTTGATTTATACATAACTGGGGATGCCTCACATACGGTCTATCATGAGGCGCTGGAGAGTTGTATCAATGTTATCTTTGCGGGTCACTATGCTACAGAGACATGGGGCGTTAGGTTGTTTAAGGGAAAGGTTGAGTCGGAGTTGGGAGTAGAAACCTGTTTTATTGACATTCCTACAAGTCTATGAGAGTATCATCCTCGATGAAATTGACAAGAAAATTGATTCCTCTTACATTGACGGCTCTTATAATTTGTATAGATCAAATTTCCAAACATATTGTTTCTAAATCTCTTCCCTATGGGAAACCCATTCCTGTTGTCGGGGATTTTTTTAGGCTTCTGTATGTGAAAAATCCGACGATAGCTTTCAGTATTGGTAGAAATCTTGACGGTCACGTTAGAGATTTTGTTGTCTTTTTGTTACCCGTAGTGGTACTTATTATTATTATCCTTTTTTATTTTATTTCTAGGGATATTACATCGTCCCAATACTGGGCCCTCGCCGCTATTATAGGTGGGGGACTTAGTAATATTCTTGATAGGTTTGTTAAATCTGGTGGGGTTGTTGATTTTCTTGATTTTAAATTTTATGGTATTCTGGGTTTTAAGAGATGGCCTACCTTTAATTTTGCAGATATGAGTGTTGTGGTTGCAGGAATTTTTCTTGTATTGAGTTTTGTGGTAAGTGAGGTAAAGAGAAAAAATGAATAAGAAGCTAAATACATTCCTCTTTATAGTGGGAGCGACGGTGCTCAATATTGGTATTATGATTATCTTAATGGTTATACTCTTTTTAATTCCCGCTGTGCTCTTGAACCATAACGTTTATAAAAAAGTTATGCCCTACTTGAATCCAGTGCTCTTTATAGGGGCAATAGTGGCTACTTTCTTTATCTATAATAGATTGATAAAGTGGTTCTCTAAAAGGGTTGATATGGAGAAATACTTTCATCCTATTTTTAAGCGGAAACGTTAAAAAATCGGATGGGATGTCAGGTAAAGGGATGGGCATAACGAGCCAGAAGGTTTCAACGGATGTGAATCCATGGCGTTTTTTTACCCTTGCTCTGGGTGTTTCATGGTTTTTTTGGGGATGGGTTATTTTGTTGGGTTGGAATGTTTGGACATTCCCGTCAATGCTTCTGGGAGGATTGGGGTTATTTGGCCCCGCACTTGCGGAGATTATTCTTATTCTTCGCACTGGTAGCGAAGAACTGCGGCGAGATTACTGGCAGCGTGTATTTGACCTGAGACGGATTGGTAAGAAATGGCATCTGGTTATCTGGCTTACCTTTCCCGTTATAAACGCTGTTGCCATTCTGTTGGGTGTTCTTTCCGGGTCGCCTTTGCCTGAGTTTGAAACGGCTAAGGGCCTATTAGCCGAGCCATGGAGGATTTTCCCTTTTGCTGTGTTTATCCTGTTTTTTGGCCCGGTACCGGAAGAACTTGGGTGGCGCGGTTATGCCCTGGATGGTCTTCAGGCCAGGTACAATGCACTTGTCTCAAGTCTCGTTTTGGGAGTGGTGTGGGCTCTGTGGCATGTTCCTCTCTTCTTCATGCATGGTACCTTTCAACATGAGCAGTTGGGGTTCAATACACCAAATTTCTGGTCGTATATGTGTGGTACGGTTCTTATTTCGGTTCTGTTTACGTGGATTTACAACAATACCCATCGTAGTACCCTCTCTGCCATACTTTTTCATTTCATGGTAAATTTTAGTGGAGAGTTAATGTCGTTGACCAGACAGGCAAGGATGTACAGCACCGTGCTGGTTAGCGTGCTAGCTATTGTAATAGTCGTCTACTGGGGGCCTGAAACATTAGTTCGACAGCGAAGTGAAGAGGGAATTTGATGTTGTCTTTCCTGTGGTGGTTCTGGGCGAGGTTTCGGATTCAAGGGCGTGTTTGACGAATAGCTGAAGTATAGATTGTTTAGTACCCATCGGATTTGGAACGGTTTATGTCTTTTTTATACAGATCGTTGTATACAAAACCTCGGTTTTTTAGCATATCTTTTATCTCTTGTGGAAACGGCATCATCCTCCAAAATATGCCTCTAACCTCTCTGTCAAGTTTCTGGGTACCCTGGCTCTCCTTTGTTATCCAGAGTATATAGTCACGGATAAAGTAATCTTTCACATCTCCCCTTAGTTTTTGTTCCTGAAACCACTGATAGTATCTACCGGTTAAGCCTTCTTCCATCCAATAGTGTTGAGCCTTTTCCTTGGCAACTTGCCATCTTAGGTCTGCGAGGGCTGCAATTACGGCATTTCTCAGGTTTTTGGAGTACATGGGGATTGCAATTCTCCCCCTACTTGTTGCTCTGTTGAATCTCTCGAAGGGTTCCCAGCATATCCCGTTATCCCCATAGCTGGGGATGAGTATAACGTGGGGGACTATTCTGTTTGTCTGTCCCTTGAAGGTTCTAAGAAAAACCCCAGGGTCCAAAGATTCTACATATGCCATTTCATTTATGACATTCTCTCTACTCCCTATATCTCTGAGGCTTAGACGTGCATATTGGCTTATGAGTATCGGGAAATGGTTTCCCTGTCTGCCTACGCATAGTTTGGCCATCTGTCTTACGGTGTTAAACTCTCCCATTAGGGTATGTGAGTCTACAGTTTCTGTTCCCTCTATTCCCTCCGCTTTGTTTTTTAATACCTCGATCTCATTGGTTATGCTGTCCAGTTTTGAGTAGGACTCTGC
Organism: uncultured Spirochaetales bacterium; assembly: GCA_964596425.1. Classification (GTDB taxonomy): domain Bacteria; phylum Spirochaetota; class Spirochaetia; order SZUA-6; family SZUA-6; genus CAZQTC01. The sequence continues at coordinate 135,027 of CAZQTC010000018.1, forward strand.
TATCTCTCTGTCAATCTTGGAGAGATTGTGGAGAATGTTTGAGATTGCCGATAGAGAATTTTTTTGGGCGGGGTTAAATGCATCCTTTAGACCGTTATAGTCCTCTCTAATATCATGTGTGGTTAAAATTTTTACCTGCTCTATAAGTTCACGCTCTAAATCCTCCAGTTGTACAATTTTAGATTGTAATAATCCCAGTTCCGTCTGTCGTTGCCCATATTTTTTCTCTATCTTTTCAAGGAGCTGTTGATTTGAGTCCTGTTTTTTTCTTTTTACCTCGTCGGTGGCGGAGGGATGAATTACACCGGTTGCTACTTTTTTTAGCCACTCGTCAAGGTAGTGAACGGGTTCTCCCGTGTTGTTCTCTATTATGAGTCTGCTTAGTATGTCCCTCTGATCCGGGGATATAAGATTGGGAGCTACAACTCCGTATCTAAGGAGAAGTCTCTTGGGCATTGGGAGGTTCGAGGTAATTTTTCTTGCAATGCTTGCTGCCAGTTCCCAGAAGGCAGGAATAAGTTTTCCCCTGTAGAGGGATTTATCCTGAGGATCCTTGGCGTTTAAGAAATTCGTAAGTAACTCGTGGAATCGTTTGGCAGATTCTCCCTCACCTGATAGGGCGATTTTGTAGTAATTTTTGTCCTTAAAGAAATCTTTCGGTTCTTCATATGTTTTGGTAATCGTTTCGAATTTCTTTTTCGTAAAATCGACTGTTTCTGGCTCTTCCTTTTTAACCTCTTCTCCGAAGAGGGTGGCAAAATCCGGAGGGGATTCCTCCGAACCAAGGATTGAGGTTGGTTCTGCTTTTGCCTTGTCTATTCCTATTAAATTTGCAATTTCAGGATCAAGTTCACCGGAGAAGGGGTTGTTAGAGTTGGAATTATCATTACCCATATTACTTACTTTATGATCTTGTAGTGGAGGCGACGGGAATCGAACCCACGACCTCGTGAATGCCATTCACGCGCTCTAGCCAACTGAGCTACGCCCCCATATGCAAACCCAATCTAGTTAGAATAATAGTAATTGTAGTGATAAACTGTCAAGATGCAATTGCCCCTATTTTTGGCGGTTTAGCTAATCCGCTCTCTTATATAGTTAACACCATTTCTAAAAATTATCAGGGCATTGGGGGGATGGGGGGTTTTCCGTGACCATTGGGGATGATTCTGAGGTATTAGGAAAGCCTCCGGATGTGGCATTAAACCGAGAATTCTCCCCGTTTGATCGCATATCCCTGCTATATTTCCCACAGAGCCATTTGGATTGTCGGGATATGGAATCTCTTCATCCTCTTTCCCGGTTGGTTTGCCTGTTTTTACTAACCATGTGTATTGTAATGTTACCATATTTTCTTTTATTAGTGTCTCTAGAATCTCCTCCGATCTTACAACAAAGCGTCCCTCACCATGTCTTACCGGAAGTTCTAGTTCTTTAATCCCCCTTGTCCATACACAGTGACTTTTCTCATTAAATTTTACCCTTACCCATCTGTCTTCAAATTTACCTGACAGGTTGTGAATTAGGGAAACCTCCTGTTCCCAGTTCCCTCGAAGGTTGGGGAGAATACCCATTTTTACCAGTACCTGAAAGCCATTACATATGCCTATTATAAGTTTCCCCTCCTGGAGAAATTTGTCCAGTTGCCGCTTTAGGTTCTGCTTGAACAAATTGGAAAAGACTTTTCCCGAGCCGAGATGGTCACCGAAGGAGAATCCTCCCGGAAAGGCCAATATATGGTATCTCTCCAGTAACTGTGGATTTTTGATAATATCGTTTATGTGGACTCTCTTTGCTCTACTCCCTGCAAGTCTAAAGGCTTCTTTCAGCTCATAATCGGCATTTATTCCGTATCCTGTTATTATGCAGGTTAAAACCTCTTTTTCCAAATTTTTTCAATCTCCTCAACTGTGATTTCTATTAATATTTTGTTCTTCTCCTTTATTTTGAGGGTGTTATTCTCTGTAACCCTTCCAATCTTTGAGACGGGAAGCTCTGCAAAGAGTTTTTCGAATTCTTCCCTATTTTGTTCTCCTACCGTTACAACGAATCTGGAGGGTGATTCTGAGAACAGGAGGATAGCAGGGTGTTTCTCCTCCTCCCTCTCTGTGGGAATTCTTGATATCTCCACCTCGGCGCCGAGCCTTCCCCCGAGTACCGACTCTGCCAGTGTTACGGCGAGTCCTCCATCCGAGATGTCATGTATGGATGTAACAAGCCCCGTTCGGGTGGCATTAAACAGTGCTCTATAGAGTCTCTTGGCAAGTTTTAGGTTTGGTTTTGGAAGAGAACCGAGGGATGAGACTGGTACCCGTAGATTTTTCGTTACTCCGTGTGATGAGATTTTAGATAAGACTCTATGGTAGAAACTCCCCAGAAGTTCGTGTTTGGTGAGTCCCAGCACGAAGATGATATCCCCGGGTGCTTTGAAATCGGTTGTAACAGATTTACGGATGTCAGGTACTATCCCTATGAGAGAAATAAGGAGTGTTGGTATTACCGAGAGTTTTTTCCCCTCTATTACCGTGTCGTTTTTCATAGAGTCCTTACCGGAGATTAGAGGAATGCCGTATTCCAGACATGCTTCCTGTAAACCCTTACACGCTCTTACCAACTGTGCAAGCTTGTATGCCCCGTCGGGGTTTTCTTCGGACTGAATCGGATCCGGCCAGCAAAAATTGTCCAGTGCAGCGGTGTAATCCGGATCTCCGCCTAGGGCAACGTGGGCCCTTATGGCTTCGTCTACGGCGCAGAGGGCCATATTGTAGGTGTCGTACGTGCCGTACCATGGACATATTCCATGGGTTACGGTTAGACCCCTATCCGAATTGTAGAGGGGTTTTAGAACTCCCCCATCGGTTGGTCCGTCTCTATTTTCCCCCATGAACGGTTTGATTATGGAAAGCCCCTGAACCTCGTGGTCGTACTGTCTAACTAGATCCTCCTTCGAGGCTATATTGGGTTCTCTTAGAAGCTCTTTTAGGATTTCTGTGTATACGGATGGTTGAGGCTTGATGGTTTCACTTGTCGTGTGCGTTTCTCCTTTGTCTTTCCCTTCGGGATTTCTAAGGTAGGTGGGAGATCTTGGAGGTTTCCATTCCGCTTTTAGTTCCATTCTGGGTAGGCCATTGTGGAGAAAATCCAGATCAATTAGTCCTACCGTTCTATCCTGGTAGAGTATCTCCACGTATCCTGTGTCTGTAAACTCTCCGATTACAGTGGCTTCGACGTCTCGTCTTTTGGCCAGTTCTAAAAACTCCTCGATTTTATCCGGTGCTACCGAAAGGCTCATTCTCTCCTGGGATTCGGAGAGAAGTATCTCCCAGGGTTGTAATCCGGGGTACTTTAAGGGGCATTTTGCGAGTTCGATCTTAACACCCCCGCTCATCTCTGCCATTTCTCCCAGTGAGGAGGATAATCCTCCGGCTCCGTTGTCCGTTATACCCTTGTATAGTCCCCTATCCCGGGCCTCGAGGAGGAAATCCGACATCTTTTTCTGGGTTATCGGATCCCCTATCTGAACAGCTGATGTTGGTGATTCCTCGTTTAATGATAGGGAGGAAAAGGTTGCCCCGTGGATTCCGTCTTTTCCTATTCTTCCCCCCACCATTACTGCAAGGTCTCGGGGCTCTATATGCTTTATCCAGGAGTCCTCTCCCCCTATCTTTGCAGGGAGAATCCCCCCTGTCCCACAGTATACGAGTGGTTTCCCCATGTAGCTGTTATCAAATAGAAAAGCTCCTCCTGCTACCGGAATCCCCGATTGGTTTCCACCGTCTATTATCCCCCTGTGGACACCCTCCATAACCTCTCTGGGCGTTAAAAGTCCCTTTGGTACATCTGTTTCCGGTGTTTCGGGGTAACCAAAACAGAGGACATTTGTGTTAAATATTGGTTTTGCTCCCTTCCCGGTACCGAGGATATCCCTGTTTACCCCCACAATGCCGGTGATGGAACCGCCGTAGGGATCTAATGCAGATGGTGAATTATGAGTCTCTACCTTAAAGCATACGAGATTATCCCTATCAAACTCGATTACACCTGAATTGTCATGGAATACGGATTTTAGGTATTCCTTTTCCCCTCGAAGTTTCTCGGTTGTAGCGCGTATGTAGGTATCGAATAGGGAATGAATTTTTTGCTCACCATTTTCGTCACTGTAATGTATTGTAGCGTTGAAAATTTTGTGTTTGCAGTGTTCCGACCATGTTTGGGCTATCATTTCGAGTTCAACATCTGTTATTTTTTCAGAGAGACCCTTTTCTCTTCTCTTTTTGATGAATTCGGGCTTGAGATAATGGCTTTTTATTGCGAGCATTTCTCTTTCCGAGAGGGCGAGTAACCTCTCATGTGATAGTCTCTTTAATTGTTGCGAGTCCATTCGTGTTATATCAAATGTTACGATTTTTGTTCTTCTGTTTGGCACCTTGTAGGTTTGTTTCTTGCCCGATGGGGGTCTTTTCCCGTTTTCCCACTCGTTTGAATTGATAAGTACGGCATCGTGGATAAGCGGATTGTATAAATGCTTTAGGATTTTTTCCCCTGCGGTTTTTTGAAGATTCGGGAGTTTAAGGAGGTACTGGGTGAAATATTTTACGTTAATGCCTTTTGGATTGATCTCTTTGGAAGGGTTTGAGTTGAAAAATAATCTTATAGCCTCCTTAGCTGTTATGGCTATGGGGTCTGTAACCCCGTGTTTGTAAGAGACTTCAATCAAGAGATCCCAGTCTCCTTTAAATTCATGGGATGCTGAGAAGGAGTCTATTCTCATTTTCTGGACCACCCTGTCGGAGAAAATCTCTCTTAGTTCCTCTTTCGAAATTGAAAAATTTGATGGGAGAGAAATTAAAAAAACATCAATTATCCTGAATTGTGTGGTTTCAATCCCGTAGAATCGTTTCATGGAGCGAATTAGTCTGTCTGCTCTTCCGTCCTGGAAGTGAGGGCGGTTAAATATCTCTATTCGCATCTTTGTTTTCCCCTTGGATTAGGTTGGGGGTGTGTCATATTTTTTGTGTATCCTCTTTGGAGCTGTTTAAATAATCAGCAGTTACCGGGATGGTACCAGAATTGACAGTTTTTTTTCAACTGTATCCTGGGGATTTTGTTATTTTTGTTGTTCCGCACGAAAAAATTTTTTTCTTTAAATTTTTCTTGATTTCAGATTGGAGGCATGGTAAAAATATTATTAATCAGAATATCTATACATATGAATATCTGGTGTTCTGAACATAGGAACACCATGGAATTGTGGGTAAGGAGCAGGAATGAAAGAAAACAGAATAAGAAAATTGCTAAACGATGGCAAGGTTGTGTTTGGCACCATGCTTCAAGAGTTGAGAACACCAGCAGTGCCCATTTTGCTTGCGAATATTGGGTACGATTTTTTCTTCATAGATATGGAGCACGGGGCTTTTAATATGGAGACGGTGGCAGACCTTATAAAGATGGCTCGTTTTGCCGGCATTGTCCCCTTTGTCAGAGTGCCGGATCTCCAGTATCACCTTATAGCGAGGGTTTTTGATGCCGGGGCTCAGGGGGTTATGGTACCTCGTGTCGAGACGAGAGAGGAGGCGGAGAAAATTGTTAGGTATGCCAAGTATCCTCCCCTTGGGGTTAGGGGATGTTCTGTTAATAAGGGGCACAACGATTACCAATCGGAAGAGGTTTTGGGGTTTGTAAGGAGAGCCAACGAGGAAAACTTTCTTATCGTGCAGATAGAGCGAAAGAGAGCTGTGGAAGATATCGACTCTATCCTTTCTGTGCCCGGTATAGACGGGGCAATTTTGGGGCCTAACGATCTTGCCGTTTCCCTGGGTGTACCCAATGATCTTGATAGTGAGATAATGCACGGTTCTATTGCTAAGGTTGTTGAATCTGGAAGGAAAAATGGTGTCTTTGTTGGTATGCATATTCCACATCTTGAAAAGCTCTGCTACTGGATGTCTGAGGGGATGAGTATCATTACCTATCAGACTGATCTGGGTTTGCTTAAAAAATCCTTTTCCGATGGGCTTAAGGTTCTGAGGGAAGAGTATGCTAAATTGAGGGGTTAGCGTATGGGAAAGCTAATTATAAAAAATGCTCTTATAGTTACAGAGAATGAGGCCAAGCGGATTATACGGAACGGATATATTGTAGTAGAGGGTAAGGTTATAAAAAAGATAGGGGATATGGGTGATGGAATTGAACCCTCCGAGGAGGAGGGGGCAGATCTTATCGATGCCTCGGGAAAGATTGCCATTCCCGGGTTCGTGAGTCTCCACAGTCATCTCTATAGCGCGGTGGTCCGAAGTATCCCCTATGCCGGTTTTGATGAGGCCGATTTCTCCTTTATATCCTGGATGGAGAGGTTCTGGTATCCGAAATTGGAGGATAACGTAACGAGAGAACAGATGTATATAGGTTCTCTTGCCAATATGCTCGGAAATATCCGTAGCGGAATTACCACAACAACCGATACTGCAGAGGGTTCCTATGCAATACCCGGTGCGTTGGATTATGTTTACAGGGCAGCTGTAGAATCCGGTATACGGGCTGTTTTATCCTTTGAAACCACCGGGAGGATAAGTAAAGAGAATCAAGAACTCGGTCTACGGGAAAATCTTAACTTTATAGAGAGAATAAAGAGGGGTGAGATAGGAGAGGACGGACGGATAAGGGGAAGGATAGGGGTTCATACAACCTTTTCCTGTCCCACGGAACTGTTGATTCGTGTGAGAGAAGAGGCTAATAGGTTGGGATGCGGAATAATGATGCATATGGCGGATGACAGGTGGCATGTTTATGATTCCACAAGGAAGTATGGAAAGCGGCCTACCCGTTACCTTGAGGATATTGGTTTTTTGGGTCCGGACTTGATTCTATTCCACTGTAGCTATCTCGATCACCTTCAGGATCCTGCGATATTTAAGAGATATAACGTAAAGGTGGCTCACAATGCGGAGTCAAATGCAATTTTTGGTTTTTGGCCCAACATGATTCCATTTATGGAGGCTGGTGTTGTCGTGGGACTTGGAACAGACGGACAGACTCATTCTATGTTTGAGATTATGAGGACGGCCCAGATGATTCATCGAATCAGGTATGAGAATCTTAACCTGCTACCGGATTCGACAGTTCTGGAGATGGCTACAGTTAGGGGGGCAGAGGCCCTTCTGATGGAGGATGAAATAGGTTCTCTTGAAGAGGGCAAGAAGGCAGATGTTGTCCTTGTAACGGATAGAAGTGCCGTGCCTATCTTTGAGGCCAATGTTGAGAACTACATTGTGAGCACATGTGAACGATCCGATGTTGATACTGTTATTATAGACGGAAGGGTTGTGCTTAAAAACGGTGAGTTCACAGAGATTGACGAGAGAGAGGTATATGCAAGGTGTAAGGAAGAGGCGATTGCTCTGTGGAAGAAAAATGGATGGCCGCTTCCCTAGTTGGTTTGGTTCATTTTCCTTTTTAGATAAAGGGAAATTGATAATTAAGCTTTTTAAGGAGGTTTTTATGAAGAAGAAGGGAATACTTGTGATAAGTATTTTGGTAACTCTTTCCTTTTTGGGTTCCATAGCATGGGCAGGTGGTGTTAAGGAAGAGGAGAAGGGGACAACCGGTAAGAAAAAATTTGTTATGGCAATGGTCACCGACCAGTCGGGTCTCGGGGATCAGGCCTTCAACGATGCGGCGTGGGAAGGTCTTAAGATGGCCGAGAAAAAGTTCGGTATAATAAAAAAGGTTGTAGAGTCCAGGGAACAATCCCAATACGTTCCCAATTTTAGTAGTCTTGCCGAGCAGAAGGTTGATCTGATTATAGGGGTGGGGTTTCTATTAAAGGATGCTATTAAAGAGGTAGCTCCGGAGTATCCCAACGCACATTTTGCCCTTGTCGATGGTGTTGTTAAGGCTCCCAATGTGGCCTGTCTTCTGTTTAAAGAGAATCAGGGGGCTTTTTTGGTCGGAGCGATAGCTGCCAAGATGACAAAAACCGGAATAGTCGGTTTTGTCGGTGGTATGGAAACCCCGATTGTTAAAAAGTTTGAGGCAGGTTATAGAGCAGGGGTTATGACTGCGAATCCCAAGGTGAAGGTTTTGGTTTCTTATGCAGGTACATTTAAGGACCCAGCCAAAGGGGAGGAGATGGCTATACCGGAGTATAATCAGGGAGCGGATATTGTTTTTCAGGTTGCCGGTCAGACGGGTTTGGGGGTTATAAATGCCGCCAAAAAGATGAATAAGTATGTAATAGGTGTTGATAGAGATCAACACTACCTCGCTCCCAAAAATGTAATAACCTCCATGATAAAGAGGGTAGATATTGCGGTGTTCAATGCGGCTAAGATGGTTGTAGAGGGGAAGTTTAAGGGTGGAATATACAGGTACGGGATTAAGGAGGGAGGTGTGGATATAGCTCCTTCAACCTCCAAAATGGTACCCAAGGATATTCTCGATTACGTGAATAAATTAAAAGAAATGATAAAAGAGGGAAAGATTAACCCACCCTCCACGTTGGAAGAGCTTAAAAGTTTTGTTCCTCCTAAGGTGGATTAGGCGCTTCGTGAGTCAGCCGGCCCTAAGAATTATTGGGGCCGGCTCTCTTATCCGCACGGGTAAGTTTGATTTTTAATCTGGGTTTTTTGCGGTGATGGGTGTTGAGATTTGGAATGAGTGAGGATATGGATGCTGTATGGGTGAAGTTGTCGTTAAAATGGAAAACATCGTTAAAAGGTTTCCCCGGGTTCTTGCCAACGATCATGTCAATCTGGAGGTAGAGAGGGGGGAAATCCACTGCCTCTTGGGTGAGAATGGAGCGGGTAAGACCACCTTAATGAATATCCTCTCCGGACTCTACAGTTATAACAGCGGACGGATATTTATTAGGGGAGAGGAGGTTTTTTTCAAAAGCCCGTCGGATTCGATTGCCAAGGGTATAGGGATGGTACATCAGCATTTTATGTTGATACCGGTATTTAGTGTAACGGAAAACTTGATTTTGGGATGCGAACCGGTGAAGGGGGTGGCTCTTGATATAAAAAAGGCGGAGAGAGATTTAAGGGAATTAGCCGAAAATTACGGATTTAGTATAGATCCCAAAGCCCTTGTTCACGATGTCTCGGTGGGGATGCAACAGAGGATTGAGATTCTAAAACTCCTCTACAGGGGAGCCGATATAATGATTTTTGATGAACCAACCGCTATCCTTACCCCTCAGGAGGTAGAGGAACTCTACGGAATTATGCGCTCCCTAAAGGATAAGGGACATACCCTTATATTTATTACCCATAAGCTGAGGGAGGTAATGGATATATCGGATAGGGTTACGGTATTAAGGGATGGGAGAGTAGTGGACACGGTGGAAACCGCCTCTACCAGCCCGGAGGAGCTTGCAGAGATGATGGTGGGTAGGAAAGTTCTCTTTCGGGTGGAGAAGGAAGAGAGAAAGAGGGGAAGGTTGGTTCTTAAGGTTGAGAATGTATATGCCAGAAATCAGCGGGGACTTCCTGCGCTTAGGGGGTTGAGTTTTGAGGTCCACGAGGGAGAGATTGTCGGGATAGCAGGTGTTGATGGAAACGGTCAGACAGAACTTGTTGAGGTATTAACCGGTTTGAGAAAGTTGGATAGAGGTAGGGTTATTTTTGAGGGGCGTGATATGAAAAACCTGGGACCTGGTGCTTTCCTAAAATCCGGTATTGCTCACATACCGGAGGACAGACAGTTAAGGGGGCTTATTCTGGATTTTCCCCTCTATGAGAATATGATTCTCGGTTTTCAGGATAGTAAACCCTTTGCGAGGGGATTGATTCTTGATTTTGAGTTAGCCAAAAGATTTTCTAACCGATTGATAGAGGAATTTGATATCAGAGCCTACGATTCGAATGTTCTTGCCAGTACCCTGTCCGGTGGAAATCAGCAGAAGGTGATTATAGCGAGGGAGCTCCAGAGAAACCCCAAGCTTTTGATTGCAGCTCAGCCGACAAGGGGGCTCGATGTGGGGGCTACCGAGTTTGTGCATAGGCAGATAGTTAAAGAACGGGATGCCGGTAGGGCGGTTTTGTTGGTATCCCTCGAATTGAGTGAGATTCTCGATCTTAGTGATAGGATTCTCGTCATATACGAGGGGAAGATTGTGGCGGAGTTTGATCCACGCAGGGTTACAAAAACGGATTTGGGCCTCGCAATGGCAGGAGGAAAGAAAATTGAATAGCGGAAATCCATTGGGTAATAAGGGTTTACTGGAGCGAGTGGTGGAGATTAATGGGTTGTTCTCTTTTATAAAGGCCCTTGTTGCGATTGTTATGGCATTTGTGATTGCGTTTTTTATTCTCCTCGTTCTCGGGGACAATCCCCTGCTTGCCTATTCGGCGTTGTTTAGGGGTGCCTTTGGAAGCAAGCGATGTATCGGTGAGACTTTACTCTCCACGACTCCCCTGATTTTCGGAGCGCTTGCCTTTTCTCTTGCATTTAGGTGTGGGCTTTTCAATATGGGAATTGAGGGACAGATTGCGATGGGGGGAATGGTAGCTGCCTATGTGGGGTATGCCATTAAGGGACTTCCGATATATATTCATCTTCCCCTGGCAATCGGAATGGCTGCTCTGGCCGGGGCTGTATGGGGAATAGGACCCGGGATACTAAAGGCTAGGTTTGGCATACACGAGGTAATAAGCACCATAATGCTCAACTATATTGCCTATGAAATAAGTGCATATATGGTTTCTGTGAGGGGACCGATGAAGGATCCCCACAGTGAGTTACCCGCCTCCCCGGTTATTTTAAACAGTGCGAAGATCTCAAGAATATGGGCTGGTACCAGATTGCATTGGGGTATCTTTCTTGCGCTTTTTATGAGTGTTGTTGTGTGGTTTCTACTCTTTAAAACCCGTCTGGGGTACAAGATTAGAGCCGTTGGAAAGAATAGGTATGCCGCAGAAGCGGGAGGGATAAGTGTAGAGAAACACTTTATTATTACCATGATGATAAGCGGTGCCCTTGGCGGATTGGCCGGTGGTGTTGAGGTTTTGGGTGTGCATTATAGGTTATTTGCCGCATTTTCTCCGGGTTACGGATGGGATGCGATTGCAGTTGGGTTGTTGGGAATGCTTCATCCCTTTGGAGTGATAGCCTCATCCCTCCTGTTTGGTATTTTAAGAAGTGGGTCTGTACTGATGCAGACGATGGCCAATGTGAGTCGGGATGTTGTTATGGTTATATCTGCAATAATCATATTTTTCATGGGTATGAGTGAGCCGTTAGGAAAGATACTATCCGCCAGGATATTGAGGAAGAGCAATGGGACTGATAGCTAAGTTGATTAATCTTACCGTTTTTGCCTCTACATTGAGGATTGCAACCCCTATACTACTGGCCGCGTTGGGCGGTGTTATGACAGAGCGCTCGGGGGTTATCAACATCGGGCTTGAGGGGATGATGCTTATGGGCGCCTTTGCGGCTGCCCTTGCATCGTACTTTATGGGTGCATGGATGGGAATCCTTGTTGGCGTACTGGTGGGAGGGCTTATGGGGTTGCTTCATGCCTTTTTAAGTGTAACTGTAAAGGCAAATCAGATAATAAGCGCAACTGCTATAAACATTCTCGCAGTCGGGCTTCCCAACCTTATTGTCCCCATCGTATGGCCGGGTTACTTTGCAATTACACCGGTGGTTCCGGTTGTCAAGGATATAAGTGTTCCTATTCTTAAGGATATACCGATATTGGGACCTGTATTGGGACACCAGAATCCGATTGTTTATATTGCCCTGCTTTTGGTCCCTACCATCCACTTTTTGCTCTTTAGGACCCCTCTTGGGCTTAGAATAAGATCGGTTGGCGAGCATCCGGAGGCTGCCGACACCCTCGGTATTAGTGTGACAAAGATGCGCTATATAGCGGTTACCATGAGTGGTTTACTCGCCGGCCTCGGGGGAGCGTTTCTCTCTATTGCCTATCAATCACAGTTTTCTAAGGCAATGACTCAGGGGAGGGGATTTATTGGTCTTGCCGCTATGATATTCGGTAGATGGCGACCCCTCGGTGCATTGTACGCCTGTCTTATCTTTGGGTTTGCGGATGCATTTCAGGCTGCTGCTCAATCGGCAGGGGTTCCTATTCCGCCTGAGTTTTTATTAATGCTTCCCTACGTGCTTACCCTTGTGGCGCTTGTTGGGCTTTTGGGGAAGCGAGCGGAGGGCCCTGCGGCAAACGGAAAACCATACGAGAAGAGTTAAAGATATGTACGACATAGTTATCCACGATGTGCATGTAGTGACAGTTGACTCCAAGAGAAGGATAATTCCTGGGGGAACGGTTTGTATTAAGAACGGAAAGATTGTGTATGTGGGAAAACGGGGGGAGGTTTCGACTCTAAAGAGAAATGCAAAAGAGTTTATTGACGGAAGCAATAAGGTAGTGATGCCGGGAGTTATAAATTGTCATACCCATGTGTATCAGGCTTTAATCGAGGGAATCGGGTATGATATGCACTTTAGCCCGTGGAATATACGCTATCTACTTCCAATAGTCTCTCATCTGACACCTGAATATGCGGAGTTGAGTGCCTCTCTTGCGGCGCTTGAAATGATAAGGAGCGGAACAACAACTGTCTCCGATCACTGGTATCTCCACACTAATTTCGAGAATATCTACCGGGTTGCGGAGAGCTTCGATAGGGCAGGTTTAAGGCTTCATAGTGTTTTTGGTTTTTTAAATGAGAGTTTTGCCGGGATGAAAAAGAGAAGCGGAGAGGAGATGATTCGAGGAGAAAACTCTCTGCTATCCGCCGCTAGAGAGTATGTGAAATTATGGCACGGTAGAAATAGAACAATTGTTGCCCTTGGTCCGGGTTCTACGGAGGATGTGAGTAGGGATATGTTTGTGGAGATAGTGGAACTTGGTAGAGAGTTGGGTGTTGCCCTTGTTACTCATATTGCGGGATGGATAGAGATAGTTTCTCGTTCGTTGATAAACTACGGTATGAGGGATCTGGAGTATGCTGCTTCTTTAGGATTTACGGGTGATAAGAGTATAGCCATTCATGCTGTTTGGCTCTCCAGAGAGGAGATAAAGCTTTTGGCCTCTACAGCTACCGCGGTTGTACATAATCCGATAGCTAATATGCACCTAGGTTATGGAATTGCTCCGGTGCCTGAAATGCTATCCGATGGGGTAATTGTGGGGCTTGGAACGGATGGGGCTGCGAGTTATACCTACGACATGTTTGAGGTGGGAAAGACCGCTGCGATGCTTCATAAGGTTTCCAATCTTAATGCAGAGGCCCTTACTGCGGAGAAGGTTATAGAGATGCTTACTATTGATGGGGCGAGGGTTTTGGGTATGGATGGGATAATTGGTTCCATAGAGGAGGGGAAGGCGGCAGATTTGATACTGCTTGATTTTGACAAGCCAGAGTTGATGCTCTCCGGTAGGGTTGTTCCCAAAATTCTCTACAGTGCAAGGGGCTCCGATGTGGCTACGACTATTGTAGACGGAAGAATTCTTATGCGGGATAGGGTTGTGCTCAGTGTTGACGAGAGAAGGATTCTGGCGAGAGCAAAAGTTGCCTTTGAGAACCTTGTGGAGCTTGGAGGCAGAGAAACCCGCTCCCTCATAGAGGCGCCATGGGCCGGTGCAGAGAGAGGATTCTGGAGGTTTGGCGGGGATGGCTAGGTTTCATCGACTACTCAGGATAAATCTTACCAGGAGAGAGACTCGAATAGAGGAGATCCCCGGGGAGGTAGAGCTTAGGTTTCTAGGAGGAAAGGGAATAGGTACCTACTATTTTTTTAAAGAGGTTCCTCCCGGGATTGATCCCCTTGGTCCTGAGAATAAATTTATAATAGCGACAGGTCCCTTGAACGCGACCACGGCTCCTGCCTCTTCGAGATACGAGATTGTTACCAAATCTCCCCTTACCGGTATCTATCTAGACTGTAATTCCGGCGGTCACTTTGCCCAGGAGATTAAAGCTACAGGTTTTGATCTTTTTATCTTGGAGGGGGTCTCTGAGGCGCCTGTTGTTATTTACATAAGGGATGAAAAGGTTGGGTTTATAGATGCAAGGGATATATGGGGGATGTATATATACGAAACAGAAACCCACGTGAGAAATATGTTGGGCGATCCGGGTATCAGAGTTATGTCTATCGGACCTGCCGGGGAAAATCTTGTGCGTTTTGCCTCTGTTTCAAACGACTACTCCAGGCAAGCGGCAAGGGGGGGAAGTGGAGCGGTTTTGGGTTCGAAACGGGTTAAGGCTATTGCTGTAAGAGGAACGAAGGATATACCCGTTAGGGATTTGCGGGCCTTCACCAGGGTAGTAGAGAGGGCTCGAGAGGTTATTTTTAATAACCCGTGGGTTTCGGATCAACGTAATTACGGAACTCCGCGCTCTGTAATACCGGTTAATGATGCCGGGTTTCTTCCTGTTAATAATTTTACCGGAGGACACTTGGATGATGTATCTTCGATAGATCAATATGCGATGGATAAACTTGTTGTTCAGCGGTTATCGTGTGGGGAGTGTCCCGTTGCCTGTGCCAAGGGTTATAGGAGGGGGAATATAGGAATGGAGGGGCCGGAGTATGAAACCATAGGTTTGTTCGGTCCCAATATCGGGGTAATGGATCCCCACGAGATAGCCGAGTACAACTACTACTGCAATCAGTACGGCATGGATACTATCACCGCCGGAACTTTGATAGGGGCTCTTCTTTTTTCCGGGGTTGTCGGAGAAGAATTGGGTAGAGAGGATGGAGCTGGCAGTGTGAGTGGGGGTAAAGGTAAAGGGAATGATAGGGAGAGTCGAAGGCGTATCGTGCTCGAACTTCTCGGGAAGATAACCTATCGTGAGGGTATTGGAGGGATACTGGCTGAGGGTTTGAAACGGGTGGGGGATGAGTTTGGTATTTCGTATCACATTCCCCAGGTTAAGGGCTTGGGTTTTCCTGCATACGATCCCCGCGTTTCCGAAGGCACCGCCCTTGTGTATATGACGGCCGATAGAGGGGCGTGTCACCTTCGCTCATGGCCGATAGGGAGGGAACTTTCCGGAATCCTACCGGCGGATGATTTGAGGAAGAAGGTTGAGTTTGTGGTGAATCAGCAGAATGATAAGGCGGCGGAGGAGAGCCTTATAGTATGTCAATTTCCATACGGGATAGGTTTGTTGGACGATGTGCTGGCTGAGTTGGTTAACGAGGCAACGGGGGAGGATTGGGATTTGAAAAAGATGCGAGAGGTTGGTGAGAGGATATGGAATATTTCCAGACTCTTCAATATAAGAGAGGGGATAACACGTAAGGACGATTATTTACCCGAGAAATTTTCAAAAGAGGGATTGGGGAGTGGTCCGTTGAAGGGAAAATTGATAGACAGGGAGGTTCAGGATAGGATGCTCGATCTCTACTATGAGCTGAGGGGCTGGTCACGGGATGGGGTACCGCAGGAGTCGACCCTTAGGCGTTTGGGAATATCGAATTAGCTGTTAGGAATAGGGATTTTAAGGTTTTGGAAGCGGAGGATGGGTTTTGAGTTTTTTGAGGATAGATAAAAAATTGTGTACCGGTTGCAGAATATGCGAAACAGCCTGTTCTATTGCCAAAGAGGGGGTTATAAATAGGGCTCTTAGTCGGATAAGGATATATAGAGTCGACGTAACAAGGTTGTCTTACAAGGTTTGTGTTCAATGTAGGAGACCTGCATGTATTCCGGCATGTCCTGTTGGTGCAATCTATATGGGTGATGAGGGTGTGAGGGTAAGGGAGGATCTCTGCGATGGGTGCGGGGAGTGTGTTAAGGTTTGTGATCGCTTATTTGTCTCTCCTGACGGGAAGAGGATTTTGATGTGTGATCAATGCGGAGCATGTATCCCGGAATGTCCGGAGAATGCTCTGTCTATAAGGTAGCTTTGGATTTGAGGTGGTTTTATGGGTGTGGATTTATCGGTGGATTTTTTGGGGTTTAGGTTAAAGAATCCCCTTATGCTTACGGAGGGGCCCCTCAGTGGGGATTTACAACTCATTGAAAGAGCTTCTGACTATGATATAGGGCTTATTTTCACAAAGGGGATAAGACCCAAAAGAGCCGTTTCCCCAATGCCCTACATGAGTAGGTACGGGAGAAGCCTGATAAATGCAGATTGGTCTGATATAGGTTTGGAGGAATGGTTAAAGGTAATAGAACGATTGGATAGCTCCATCCCGCTTGTTACAAGTATCGCCAAGAATTATGTGAGAGTAGATGATGCAGTGGATATGGCAGAGCTTCTGGTTAAGGCTGGTTCAAGAATTATCTCTTTTGTTGATTATGTCCCGGCTGAGCTTGTAAAAACGGTTAGACTTGCAAAGAAGAGACTCAAGGTTCCTGTTATGGTAAAGCTTCCGCCCTTTATCAGGAATCTGGAGGAGGTAGTAGGGCAATTGGTAAAAGCAGGGGTAGATGCCATTGCCGCGATGGACTCTATAGGTCCCGTCCTCTCCGTTGATACGACTACTGGACTTCCTGTTATGGGGAGTGAGGATGGTAGCGGATATCTGTCGGGAAGGTACATTCTGCCTGTAACCCTAAAGTATGTATACGACATTTCACACTATACGGATCTTCCTGTGGTAGGTGTTGGTGGAGTTAGTGATAGCGATTCCGCCCTCCAGATGATAATGGTTGGGGCTACCGGTGTGGGTATGGTTAGTGAACCCCTATTAAAGGGGCTTAGGGTGTTCAATTCGGTAGCGAGGGGGATAGAATCTTTCCTATCCCTTAACGGGTATAGTAGTGTGACAGAGATTAGAGGACTTACCCGGAAGAAACTGAAGACGAGGAAACCTATTACCGGAATGGTGGCATACATTGATACGAACCTTTGCAACCTCTGTGGTTTGTGTGAGATTGTATGCTATGCAAAGGCCATACATAGGAGGAATGATAGCTATAGTGTTGATGATCTGTCCTGTACGGGGTGTGGTTTGTGTATGAGTGTTTGTAATAGAGGAGCAATAACTTATGTAGCTAAATAGATTATAAGAGAATAAGTTACAGAAAGGAAGGAACAGATGGGTAGAAATATTTCTATCGAGGAGCTAGAAAAGGCGGCATGCAAAATGCGCTTTTATGCTCTGGTAAGTATTCACGCTGCCGGATCGGGTCATCCAGGGGGGTCGCTTTCCGTAATGGATATTGTGGCGGCTCTTTATCTTAAGTTTGCGAGGTTGGATCCTCAAAATCCGGATTGGGAGGATAGGGATAGAATAATCTTTTCGGCGGGTCATAAGGCCCCCGCGCTGTACGCAGGGCTTGCCCTTGCCGGATTTTACAGTATAGAGGATATGATTACCCTAAGGCGGTTTAACAGTCCCTTCCAGGGACATCCCCATGCCCCAGACCTCCAGGGGGTTGAGGTATCGACCGGTTCTCTCGGGCAGGGCTTGAGTGTCGCATGTGGGATAGCAATATCGGCTAAGTTGTTAAACAGGGATTATAGGGTCTTCTGCATTATGGGTGATGGGGAACAACAGGAGGGAAGTATATGGGAGGCTGCAATGACAGCAGCAAATTATTCCCTCGATAACCTAGTAGGGATAGTTGACAGGAATAGATTGCAGATTGACGGGGAGGTGGATTCTCTTATGAACATATCTCCCCTGGGCGATAAGTATAGGGCTTTTGGGTGGAATGTGTTGGAGATAGACGGGCATAGTATGGGGCAGATTGTTTCCGCTTTGGAGGAGGCGATCGAATTTAAAGGAGCCCCCACCGTTATTATTGCAAATACGATTAAGGGTAAGGGTGTCTCTTTTATGGAGAACGAGGCTGGATGGCACGGAATTGCAACGAGGAATGATGAGGAACTCTTTAAAGCTCTCTCCGATCTGGATTGTAGCCCCCTCGATAGGAGGGATGTGCTTAGTTTAATAGAAAGGGCAAGGGAGTTTTCTAAGGGGGAGGATGAGAGGCTCTTTAAGGAGGTTCCGAGGTTTTCTAGGGGGTATTGGTGGAATGAGTCGGAGTCAATGAGGGTAAAAATGACTCCCACAAGGGATGGTTTTGGAATGGCTATGGCTAGGGTGGGTGAAGATAAAAGGGTGGTTACGATTCATGCCGATATTTCTAACTCGATAAGAATTACCGAGTTTGAGAAGGCCGATTCTTCTAGGGAGAGGCGAGTGATAAACGCTGGTATAGCGGAACAGGATATGATGACCCTCGCTGCGGGGCTTGCTCATGAGGGGTGGATTCCTGTCGTGGGAACCTATGGAGTGTTTGCTGCCGGAAGGCCGTGGGATCAGATAAGAACAACTATTTGCAATGACAATCTGAATGTAAAAATTGCAGGGGCACATGGAGGTATATCTGTTGGGCCGGACGGGGGGACACATCAGGCTTTGGAGGATATCTCTCTTATGAGTGTGCTTCCCAATATGCATGTGGGAGTCCCCTGTGATGCAGAGGAGACACGTAAGATCTCCGAGTATATGATACTGAATGTGAATGGTCCGTGCTATATCCGCTTTGCCAGAGAGGCAACCCCTGTGGTTACTGATGAAAATACTCCCTTTATGTTTGGGTTGGCCAATGTGATAAGGTATAGAGGGGTAAGGGATAAGTTCAAAGATGCCTTCGAGACTATACTTGCGAGAGACTATGGAAATGAGAACGAGGATATAACACTTATTGCCTGTGGACCTATTCTTACCGAGGCTATGCGAGCCGCATATATTCTTAAGGAGGAAAAGGGGCTTGAGGCCAGAGTATTGAATATTCATACGGTAAAACCGATTGACAGCGAGGCTATTCTTAGGGCTCTTAAGGAGACAAAATGCATACTTACCTGTGAGGAGCATCAGAGGGGTGGTTTTGGGAATATTGTTGCCGGGGTTATTGCTAATCTAAAGGATTTTTCTCTTCCCTTTGTTATGGATATGATAGGTGTGGATGATAGGTTTGGTGTTTCGGGAAATATGCGAGAGCTTTTTTATGCCTTCGGACTTGCCGCTGAAAATATAGCGGAGAGGGCAATTAAACTAATATCTAAAAAGGAGATGTGAGAGTTGATTGAAAACTTGAGCGTGGTTACTGTTTCCGAGGCAATTGCAGATAAGATAGTAGAGTTAATCTCCTCCGGTCAGTTGAAATGGGGTGAGAAGTTACCCTCCCAGAGGGAACTTGCAAAGATGTTGAATGTGGGAGTTTCCTCCTTAAGAGAGGGTTTGCAAATTCTTCAGACGATGGGGTTTATAGAGATAAGGAGGGGGCATGGTACCTATATCACGGAGAATTCGACCAAGGTGCTCTCTAAAAATATTACCCTCTCTGTTTATCTGGATTCTAATATAAGAGATCTGATGGAGACGAGAGAGGTGTTGGAGGTGGGGGTAGCCGGCTTGGCTGCCAAACGGGCCACCCAACAGGATTTAAAGAGAATGGAGAGGTGTCTTACGGAGTTGGATAAGATTATAGAGAAGGATGATGAAGAAGTCTCCAGGTATGATCTTGAGTTTCATATTGCCCTTGCGGAGAGTACCAAGAATGCCCTGTTAATTAAGTTCGCAAGGGCAATTCGTTCATCTCTGAAGGAGTTTATAGGAAATATTGAACATACCAAAAGGGGATTACAGTACCACTGGAAGGTTTACGAGGCTGTAAGGGATAGAAACCCGGAGGCTGCAAGAGAGGCCATGAGTTCTCTGCTGAAGATTACAGAAAAAACTTATCTCTCTACGAAGAGAAAGGAGAAAAATAGGTGAGAAAGGTTCTATTGGATAGGCCTCTCCATGAGGAGGCTATGAAAAAACTCTCCGAGAGTACTCAACTTATCGAGGTGTACGATTTTGATTTTGAGAGACTGCGAGAGGAAATTAAAAACGCGGATGGTGTTATATGTTCCGCTGCCTTTAAAATCGGAAGGCAGGAGATAGCCTCTGCCGCGAATCTTAGGGTTATAGGAAGGCCCGGGGTTGGCTATGACAATGTGGATATTAAGGCAGCTACGGAGGCTGGAATTCCTGTTGTTTATGTTCCCGATGGACCTACGGAGTCGGTGGCTGAGCATGTTACGTGTTTTATGTTTATGCTAGCTAAGAAGATAAGAGTCGTTGAAGAGGCTCTCCGTGAGAGGGGGGATTTTGGAATTAGGTCAAAGGTAACGGGAATAGAACTCTTTGGTAAAAATATGGGGATAATAGGTGCGGGAAGGATAGGAAAACGGGTGGCCGAGATAGCCAAAAGGGCATTCTCCATGAAAATTATAATCTACGATCCCTTTGTTAAGGATTTGGGTGATTTTCTTGACGGTGATTACGAGTTAACCTATGAGCTTGAGAGCCTTTTGAAGAGGGCGGATGTTATTTCTGTTCACATACCGCTAAATAAGGAGACAGAGGGTTTTATTGGAAGGGAGCAGTTCGAGATGATGAAACGAACGGCCATTTTTATAAATACCTCGAGGGGAAGGGTTGTAAAGGAGCGGGATCTTATTGATGTGTTGAGAGAGGGAAGGATATGGGGTGCCGGGCTTGATGTGTTTGAGAAAGAACCCCCGGATCCGGATAATCCCCTGTTTGAATTGGATAATGTTGTAGTTACCCCACATTTGAGCAGTTTTACCGATGGGGGAAAGCTTAAGATGGGGATGGGTGTGGTTAAAGGGGTACTAGATGTCTTCGAGGGGAGGTTCCCCGAGTATATTGTTAATCCAGAGGTCTGGGAAAAGAGGAGGAGATGAGTGCTCGAAAAGAGCCGGATTACCTTAAAGAAATAGTCTCTCTTATCGAAATCCCCAGCGTTACGGGCAAGGAGGGGAGGCTCGCCAATTATTTAAAAGAGCGGTTCGAGTCTATTGGAATTTCTGCAAGGTTGTACGAGGTGGAGAGGGATAGGTACAACGTCTTCGCTCTGATGGAGGGGACTGAGAGGGGGGATGAACTGGGGGTTCTCTTTCACGCTCATATTGATACCGTTTCTCCCTATCAGATGGAAGAGCCTTTTAGGGCTGTGTTTAAGAGGGGCTATGTGTATGGAAGGGGAGCGGTAGATCAGAAGGGTGGGATAGCCGCTATTATCTCTGCCTTCGAGAGAGTGGTTAAGGTTGGCGTTGATTTAAGGAGGAGTGTAGGATTTGTCGGTGTGATTGATGAGGAGTCTGAACACAGGGGGAGTATGTTTTTAAGGGATATGGGGCTAAAAGCCTCCTTTGGGGTGGTTAGTGAACCCACCGGTTTGAAGCTGGGGATAGGGTGTAAGGGGAGCCTTCCTATTAAGGTAACGGTGATAGGGAGGGCAAGTCATGGATGTAGACCCTGGTTGGGGATTAATGCTGTGGAGCATGGAATGAAGATTGCCGAGAGAATTCTCTCCTCTTTTTTGCCCCGGTGTGAGATAGATGGTGTGGGTTCGACTAGTGCCACCTTTAATTTGGGCATGATTAGGGGAGGTGTAGCCTATAACATTGTCCCGGATAGGTGTTCACTATGGTTTGACAGGCGAATTGTGCCCGGAGAGGATAATGAGAGGGTTCTCGAGGGGGTGAAACGGATAGTTTCTAATTATCTGGAAGAGGCCAAGAGAAACGAGAAATTGAGTGATCTTCGTGCACTGGTGGAGGTTGCAAGGCCGGATTGGAATTGGGAACCCATAGTTAAGAGAGGGTTAAAACCTGCTCTTGTTGACCTGGGTAGCGAGATTGTCGATGTGGTGAGGAGGGCTCATAGGAATGTTCTGGGAGAGGAGCCCAAACTCTTCTTTACCGATGGTTACAACGAGATGGATTTTCTTATAAACGATATGAAAATCCCGAGTGTTCAATACGGTCCGGGGGATGCTTCGCTCTGTCATACGCCAAATGAACGGTTGAGCTTGGATGAACTGGAAAAGGCCTCACTTGTGTACTTTGAGATTATAAAATCCATCTGTAGTTAGAGAGTGTAAACTTAAATCGAATTAGCTTTTAGTAAAGAGGTTAATTGTATGAGGATAATGATAAATAACACGTGGTACAGGATACAACCGGAGGATGAAGGCTTATCTCTTCTTACCTTTCTGAGGGAGAAACTTCGGCTTGTTGCCACAAAGAATGGTTGTGGCGAGGGACACTGCGGAGCCTGTACTGTAATTATAGATGGAAAGGCGGAACTTTCCTGTATAAAAAAAATGGAGGAACTGGATGGTGCTAAGGTTTATACGCTGGAGTCTCTCAGTTCTCCCTCTACCATTCACGCCATACAGAAAGCATTTATAGAGGAGGGTGCCATTCAATGTGGTTTTTGTACTCCCGGTATGATAATGGCTACGAAGGCACTTCTTGATAAAAATCTTAATCCGGATGATAGAGCTATAAAGAGAGCTCTTTCTAGAAATATATGTCGGTGCACGGGTTACGTTAAGATTGTTAATGCTGTTAAGCGTGCTGCTAAGTATTTAAGGGAGAAAAGAGAGGAGTTTCCCAGGGAGTCCATTTTCCCCCCGGTGGGTAGAGGTGTAATAGGTAAATCTGTTCCTCGTGTCGATGCTCTTGCCAAGGCGACAGGAGAGCTTAAGTTCACCGACGATCTTAGGTTTGAAAACATGCTCTACACACGAGTTCTAAGAAGTGATTACCCCCATGCCAGGGTTGTTTCGCTTGATGTATCCGAGGCGGAAGCTGTGGATGGAGTGGTATGTATTCTTACCCATAAAGATATTCCCGGGAAAAACAGGTTTGGTCTTATAAAGGATGACCAACCTGTCTTTGTGGAGGATAGGGTAAGATTTTTGGGCGACGCTATTGCTGCTGTATATGCCGAGAGTGAAGAGGCAGCGGAGCTCGGAGTTAACAAGATAAGGGTGAGGTATGAAGTTCTCCCCGTAGTTGGGAGTATTGACGAGGCTCTAATGAATGAAGCTCCGGTATTACACGGGGGTGAGAGTAATATATTCTCTACAATGGAGTCCGGAAGGGGGGATACAGATCTTGGTTTTAAAGAGGCAGAGATTGTAGTTGAGTCGGATTACTATACGCAGTTTATCGAGCATGCCTATCTTGAGCCTGAGTCCGGGATAGCGGTCCCCGGTAGCGATGGGAAGATATCAATTTATGTCGGGAGTCAAGGACCCTTTGATGATATTAGACAGATAGCACAGGTTCTTGATATGCCGGAAGAGAAGATACATATAGCGCATATGCCCCTCGGAGGGGGTTTTGGTGGTAAGGAAGATATTACGGTTCAAATAATTGTAGCGTTGGGGGCATTAAAGACGGGAAGGCCTGTTAAATATACCTTTAGTCGGAGGGAGTCTATCCGGAGTAGCACGAAGCGCCATGCTATGCATCTCCACTATAAAACGGGAGCCACACGCGATGGTAAGATTGTAAGCCTCAAGGCCGATATATATGCAGACGGCGGCGCATATGCCTCTGCCAGCGAAGCTGTAATACTTAGAGCAGTGAGTTTTGCAGGAGGGCCCTATACTATGGAGAACGCCTCTGCAAAGGCTTGGGCTGTTTATACAAACAATAATCCTACAGGAGCAATGAGAGGATTTGGGAATCCCCCTGTTACCTTTGCCTCTGAAATTCAATTGAATAAGATAGCTGATAGGTTGGGGATGGATCCCTTCGAGATAAGATTGCGCAATGCGCTGGACGAAGGGATTCCGACCATCACGGGTGATAGGATTAAATACAGTGTAGGTATTAGGGAATGTCTATTGGCTGTTAGGGATGAGTTTAGGAAAGTGGAATTACCGGAACCAACCCCTGGTTGGAAAATAGGTGTAGGGGTTGCCGCTTCGTATAAAAATGTGGGATTGGGTATCGGAATAGACGATTCCGCCGGTGCATATGGTGAAATAACCGAGGAGGGGAACCTTCTTGTTAGGGTGGGGAGTGTGGATATGGGTCAAGGCTCCGATACGGTGGCGGCTCAGATTGCCTGTGAGAGGATAGGATGGCCGTATAGCAGAATTATTGTACATTCTGCGGATTCCGAAGAGGACCCTAAGGGGGGAATGACTACCGCGTCCAGACAAACCTTTGTTACTGGTAATGCGGTTTATAGGATGGCAGAGATATTAGCTTCGAAGATCTTCGGTGTTGTTTGTGATTATGTAAAGCGGGATAGTAGTGGGACATTAATGACACCGCAGGATGTTGTTCTAAAGGAGGAATGGTTTTGTAGTAAAAAAACAGGTGCAAAAATTCTTTCCCTGGAGGATTTTCTTAACATACTCCGTGAGAATAAATTGAAAATTTCTGCAATTTACCACTACTCTGCTCCCAAAACCTACTTTAACTTAAGGGAACCCATTGATGGTTACAGGGGTAATGAGGGTAGATTGCACGCTGCGTACTGCTTTGGGGCGCAGGTTGTTGTTATCGAGGTTAATCCCAAGACGGGACAGATTAGGGTGTTAAAGGTTATAGCTGCTCACGATGCCGGAAGGATTATTAATAGGCAGGGAGTTGAGGGGCAGATAGAGGGTGGGATAATGATGGGATTGGGCTATGCCCTCTCCGAAGAGTTTCTTATCTCCGATGGTAGGATTATTACCGATACATATGCCAAGCTGGGTGTTCCAAAGATAACCAGGACTCCTGAGATAAAGAGCATAATAATAGAAAATCCCCATGCTGAGGGACCGTTTGGTGCCAAGGGTATGGGAGAGCTGCCTATATCTATGGGACCCCCCGCGATTGTAAGTGCTCTCCATAATGCCCTTGGTATTTGGATTAATAGAATTCCTCTTAAACCCGGGTTGGTACTTGAGGCTCTTGGAGGGTGAAATTTAATTTTAATAATTTTTAATAATTATAAAAAAGAACTGATATCACTTGACACTGTCAGGGTTAGACTTATAATTGTTCTCTCAAGTAATATGAACTTATCACATTGTTTCCTTAAAGGCAGTATAGTTAAAAATCTCTTAAGTACCGAAAAGTACCAGGCTATCCACGAGCTTATCCAGAGAGCCCCCGTGTTCTCCGAGATTAGGGATTTAAACCGATTCGAAGAGGCCGTTTTCGAGCGAGAAAAGGTAATCTCTACGGGGATAGGGCGTAATGTGGCCGTGGCACATGCTAAGGTTCCGGATACGGATAAAGTACTGGTTGCTTTGGGGATCTCGGTTAAGGGGATTGACTATGATGCTCTGGATGGGAAACCCGTTCACTTTCTATTTTTAATAGCCAATAACCCTAAGAGACAGGAGGAGTATTTAAAACTCCTCGCCTCAATTATGAGATTCATTAGAAACGATTCTTTTAGAAAATTTCTCCTTGAGAAAGCGGCCTCTAAATTATCACCCGATGAGATTGGGATGTCGGTAAGAGACGCATTTCTACATGCCTTGAATAATTTTTCTTCGCAGGGCAAGCCTAAGTCTAAAGGGCAAATCTCTGAGTCTATTAACAGGGGTGTAGAAAAAAAGGCCGCAGCCGGTGGTTTATGATTAGCTTATATATAGAGGATTCTCCTTATGCTTGTAATTCCTGCCGTTGATCTTATTAATGGAAAGTGTGTTAGATTGGAAAGGGGCAATTTTAGCAGGGTAAAGGTTTATAGTGATAATCCTGTGGATATTGCTCTGTCCTTTGAAGCTGCCGGTGTAAGGTGGATTCATGTTGTGGATCTGGATGCTGCCAGAGGTTCTGGGGAGTATGGTGTCAACAATAGAGAACTTATAGGGAATATAAAGAGTGCCATTAGTTGTAGGATTGAGGTGGGCGGGGGGATTAGAGAGGAGAGAGATGTAGAAGAACTCCTGGAGTGTGGAGTGGATAGGCTTATCCTTGGAACGCTCATTGTTAAGAATTTGGGGATGGTAAAACAGTGGGTTAAACGGTACGGTGATGTGTTTATAGCTGGTATAGATGCTAAAGATGGAATTGTTAGGGTGTCCGGTTGGGAGGAGGATGGGGGTATAATTGATACTGATTTGGCTAAGCGTATTAGGGATATTGGAATACGGAGGATAATATATACCAACATCTCGAGGGATGGCCTTCTCTCCGGACCTGATGTTGGAAGAACGAATCTTATTTCTAAAATCTCAGGGCTTAGAGTGGTTCTTTCTGGTGGAATAGGTTGTGAGGATGATGTAAGATATGTGTTTGAAGAGGGTTATAATATTGCAGGTGTCATTACGGGAAAGGCTGTTTATGAGGGAAAAATCTCTGTAAAGAGAATGGTTGATTTGTATCAGGGCACAGGGGATAACTGGTGATGAGTGTTGATAATAAAGGAAAAGATGAAATATTTCCAGTAGTGATATTGAGTAGCAACGGGGGAGTTCTGGGGGTTTCTAGGATAAACGAGAAGGGGTATAAGAAGAGTCTTGAGAACGATGAATTGTGGCATCTCGTGCCGGAAACAGAGAGGTTGTTGCCCTTTGAAATGGGGGAGGGATTTAGGTTTGAGAGTATAAAGAGGAGAGAGGGTTGGGTTGAGGTGGTTTATACACCTGTTGGAGGGAGCAAAGGGGGGGAGAGTAACGTGCAAGAATCTGAGGGGGATTGGAAGAGGGGTGTTTCTGGAAGAGTTTTCCCGGATATCGATGTAATAGAGAGGGTTGCTCTGATAATTAAAGAGAGAAAAAAGGGGAAAGAGGGCTCCTATACGAGTTATCTCTTTGGGGAAGGAAGTGAAAAGATAAGGAAAAAATTGGGAGAGGAAGCGGTAGAGTTAATTCTTGCAGGCAAACGGGATGAAATAATCTATGAGGCTGCGGATTTACTCTACCACCTTCTTGTATTGTTGGAAAACGAGGAGATTGACCTTAATGAGGTTTTTCTGGAACTTAAATCCAGGATGGAAAAATAATGTATGGGAAATTAAAGAGAGGGATTGTTTTTTTCTTAGCTATTTCGGTTATACCCTTTTTGATTCTCTCCTGTAGCTCTTTTCCCGTACCTAAAAAGAGTAATGATTCTCTCTTTATATTGGTTTCCGATGTCTCGGTTGAGTCCAACTCGGTCAGTGTGGGGTGGAGTGACAATATTTATTTCTCCGGGCCTGAGCCGTTTGTAATTAAAATAAACAGGGGAAAACGTAGATTTCACTTTAGGCGGGTAAAACCGGGGCATTATATTATCTCCAAACGGGAAGTTGTATGGTCTTCCGGGAGAGTGGAACGAATCGGGAAACCCCTTATAGGATTTATCTATGTAAGGCCTAATTCCGTCTATCTGTTTCCTAGGGTAATAAGGGGGAAGATTGTGAATAATCGGTACTACAGGCTGTATGCAAGGGATATTACCCCCCAGGATCAGTACAGGATAAGCAAGGAGTTACCTCAATACCTGGGTTTTTCCGAATGGGTGGGGAAAAGGTTTATTGGGTTTGGTAAGTATAGGCCCGCTTTTGCTCTGGAAAAAAAGCGTTATGATGTGAAAATTACAAGCAGCCCGGATAAGGCTTTGGTTTTTGTTGACGGTGTTTCATGGGGGAAGACCCCGCTTGTTGTGCAGTTAAAATCCGGGAAACATCAGTTACTAATAAGAAAAAAGGGCTTTTTTGATTACAGGACGTTTATTGATGTAACATCCGATACAGAGGTTACTACGAAACTCGTTACCGTTACCGAGAAAAATGAAAAACGGAAGAGAGAGATTAAACTCAATCAGTTTAGTGTTTTAATACAACCCTTTGTTAATATAGGGAGCGATAGGTTCGATTATCTTGTACCCGTTTTTTCCGATGTTTTAAGGGTCGATATGCTTCAGGATAAGCGATTGTTTGTGGAGAGTATCCCTGCAAAGACTCGCCGGTCTCATTCCGCGGCTCCTAATTTTGAGATTGCCTATAAGAGGGGATTTGATCTACTTGTATACGGTGAGTACTATGCCACTAAAGATAAAATATTTATCCATGCTACGCTTTACGATGTTAGAACAAGGAGGGTTAAAACTTCTATAGTGTACTCAGGGGAGTCGGGACTTGGGATTTTTGATTCTGTTGATGAGCTGGGAAAGAAATTTTTAAATGCGGTTTCGAAGGTTTTGCCTCCGGAGGGGAAGCGTGTTATAGAGGAGAGGCAGGAGATAAATCAAAAAATTATCACTCTGGAAAAAAAGGTGACAAAAGAGCAGATAATTGAAAAAAGAAGGGAGCAAAGATGGGCATACTCCGTGTGCGGAGCCCTTGGGGGGCATATGGATTACATAAACGTTTCGGATAGCATGGGAATGGTAGCCAGTGGCCCGCTGTTGGGGTTGTTGGGAACGTACGAGTATGAGATTTTTGGTCCCTTTGATGTGGTGTTGAAGTTGCAACCTACCTTTGTTCTTTCTCCCGGCAGTGACTCGAGTAACATTAACGGAGTGGATTTCCCCTTCTGGACGGGTTTGCAACTTGATTTTCTGGATTATAGAACAACCCTGTATACCTCACTTCTGGGGTTGTTTAGGTACTCCGCTTCCAGGAATTTCCCTTACTATGGAGAGGCATTCGGGGAAGAGAGTAGCGTTAAGGTAGGACCCTTCTTTTACACAGGACTTGTTGTTGATACCGGATTAAAGTACTACACTTATGAAAGGTTTGATGAAAAAGCCTCGTTCTTTACGATTGGTTTTATGTTAGGGTTACTGGAGTACAGGTTTGATAGTAATTTTCGGAATCCAAAATCCGTTAATGTTGACATCAATATGTATCTGGGATACGGGAGCAGGATGTGAAAAGAAATTGTAGGATTGCTCTTGTATTACTTAGTTGTGTTTTTTTCTGGATTTCACCCGGGTTGATTAATGCTGAGGGTATTGGAAAGATACCGCGGAGAGTGTTTTTCGGTTTTGTCTCCGGGAGGGTGAAAGATGAGGTTAGAAAGGAAAGATTGTTTTATCTTCTACCCGATTTTTTATACACTGAGGTTTCTTCGTTTAAACCAATAGTTAGGGTTGGAGATAGAAAGAAGGCGGACTCTCTTGTTTTGGTGGATATCAGGGAGTTGGAAGTTAAGAGCGAAAACGCCACGAGAGTTGGGAAACCTGTGGAGGTCAAGGTGGTTTTAATTGACAGAAATAGAGTCGTTCTCTCTAGGGTGGGACGCTTTAATATGGGGGAGGTTGATATTGAAAAATTTACAGGGTTTGTAAATGAGGTTTCTAAGGCTATTGCCCCATTTATGAGATTGGTTAAACCGCGGGTTAGGGTTGTAAAGAGTGTAAGGGAGGAAAAGGTAAAGAAAGTAGTAAAAAGGATTGAGTATGCGGATAAGCTTGCCAAAGAGTTTGAGTTTACACTCTGGGCATCCGGTTTAACCCGACTCTCTCAGATTACACCCTACGCTTTTACCTCTAACGAGCCTATCGATAGGTTCTCTTATATTTTCCCCCTGGTTTTTGATATTGGTTGGTACTATCAAAAGAATAGCGGTTTGTTATTTTCCTTTTATTTTGATAGTAACAACGATATGTCTTTTGGGTTAGTCTATGATGTTATATACAGAAGTGATGGAACTATAGATGATGTTAGACGCATAGGGGTTTCAAGATCGGAAAATGAGATTTATCTTGGAGGAATAGGTTACACGTACCGCTCTCTGGATATGATTTCTGCCGAGTTTAACATTGTTCAGTATTTTGGTGGGGTAAGGGTTAAGGCGATAGACCCCATTGCCGTGTATTACTGGGATCTCAACCAGCATAGTGTAAGGAGAGGACTTTCTGTCGCTGCGGGTGAGATTGGCTGGATTTTTTACTCGCTTTTGTCTCTTCAGTCCGTTCTCTGTGTAAACCCTCTCCCCATGTTGTCGCTAAAGTTAAAGTTTGCTCTAAATGTTAACCCGGCACTCCTGATAAATCCTAATCTCGATTCTCACTATTACTCATTGGATTTTAGCTCTATATTTTTTAATTTCTTTCAGTTGGGAATAGCTTTAAGGATTTGATTTTCGAGTGTTTGCCATTATAGGTTTTCCAGTATCTCCTCGCATATTTCCAGGGGGGTTTTCCCGTCCGTTTTAACAGTGATTCCCAGAGACCTGTAGACGGGAAGACGATTCTGATATAGCTTTTTTATCTCTTCAAGATTTTGGTTCAATAGGGGACGATTGTTGTCTCTTGTGGTTCTTTTCAGCACCTCCTCCAGGGTGACGTGGAGAAATATAGTAAATGCCCTGGTTGTAAAGAAGGTTCTGTTTTTCTCTGTAATGGGCGCCCCTCCTCCGGTAGAGATTACCGTATTTTTTTCCTCGGTTAGTGACCAGAGGAGTTGGGATTCGTACTCTCTAAACTTTTTTTCTCCCTCTCTTCTAAATATTTCTGGAATTGGTTTTCCCGTTGTTTCCTCTATTAAAGCATCCAGGTCCACAAATTTATATCCTATCCGTGTCGCAAGGAGTCTTCCCACGGTAGACTTCCCGCTTCCCATAAAGCCGATTAGAGCGATTAGGTTGGGAGGGTGTTTGGCTTTTTTTGTTCGTTCTGTCATAGTGTTTTTGTGAGGTTTAGGATAATCTATGGAGAGGAAATTTGCAATCGGTTTTTCATTGGGGTTTGTGGGGTATTGGGGTTTCCAACCCTTGTTATATATTGTATTTTTTTAATGGTTTTTGAGTCATGAAGGAAGAGCAGATAGAACATTTGTTGGGCACTACGGTTTATAGGCGGGCTCTTTCCTATTACCGTGAGGGAAGGGTTATTGCGAGTTACTCGGAAGAAGGAATTATAGATGCCATCGTAAGAGGATCGAATGATAACCGTTATAAGGTTCGTATTGTATTTGACGAGAGGGGGAATTTTAAAGAAGCGACCTGTAATTGCCCTTATCCTTACTATTGTAAGCATATAGGAGCAGTGTTATTAAAGTTTCTTGAAGATAGAGAGATATATCCCTCTATTAAAGCCAGGAATTTCGAGCTACCAGAAAAGAGAGGGATAGCAAAAAAGCATGAGGACGAGGTTATCCTGCTTGATTCTGACGAGGTGAGGATTGGGCAAAAGCTTTCGGACGAGCTTTTCTCAGAGGTCTTCCGTTATGGTTTGGGAAAGGGGGGTTCCTATAACTGGAGTAGAGGAAGCCTTGAGAAACAGAGATTTAAGCTTGTCTTCGTTTTGGAGGAGGGATGGAGCTCGTTGGGTGAGGATGAGTCTTTATCCGGTTGGGTGGTAAAACCCTATCTTCGCTACGTAAGGAAAGACGGAAGTCTTGGGAGATTTGAAAGTTTTCGACCTGATAGATTGGATTTCCCTGTTCCTGAAAACGAGAGGGAACTACTTTCCCTTCTACTCTCCGGTGATACGGAGAAAAGTATAGATTACTATATAGAATTGTTTTTGCCCGATGAGAAAAATTTTTCCGGTGCTCAGAAATACGGCCGGTTAGATTTGTACATAAAGGGTATGACAGGTTTTAAACCTGCCAAATTCAGAAAAATAGAAAAAACGGTTGTTACTTTTTCCTTTTCCTCGTTGAGGCTTGAGGGTACTGAAAAGGTTCCATATTTTGAACCTGTGTTCAATTTTTACGATACCGAAGGAAGTGTTACCTCTGTCAAAGCCCCATTAAAGATCTCTATGGTTTCTAGATATTTTTTTGTCGTTGAAAGTAGTGGTGGAAATATCCTTTATCTTATACCTGACTTGGCTACAATTCCCTATAGACGCCTTGTCTCACGTTTGCTCTTGAGGGATATAAAGTATAGCTATTCCATGATAGTTGATTTGAAGGATTTTATTTCGTCTCATTCCAGTGATTTTTCCAATATGCTTGAGGTGTGTTTCCCGGTTAAACGGATTAGACTAACCTATATTTCTCCGCGGCCGGTTCTCGATATAAGACCGAAATTTATGAGTTTGGAACTAAGGCTCCTCTTTAAATATGGCGACAGGATTGTTGATTATCCTGATAGTGCGGAGCTTTTGATAATTGAAGAGGGTGGAGAAGAGTTGGTTGTTGCCGTCAGGGGTAAAGAGTATGAGAGGCGATGGATATATTTTTTGCGGGACTATCTCGATTCTGATGTAGGTGGGAATGAGAATGTTATAGTTCCTGGTAGTGTGGAAGATTTTCTTTTGAAGCACGGGGAGAGACTCCTCGAAGAGGGTTTTGAGCTTCGCAAAAGAGGGAAAAGAATAGGAAGTGCCTCCGGGATTAGACTTTTTGCTGAGGGAAGTATCGATTGGCTTGATGTGAGGGTGGAACTGGATACGGAGACTGGAGAGAGAGTTGTAGTAAATCCGGTTACGGATAGGGTGGAGGGTCTGTTTCTCAGGAAGGGGGATAGCTACTATCTCCTTAAGCGGGAGGATATAGAGCGATTGAAGACTCTTTTCCTGCACGGGGATTTGAAGGGAGAGAGTGTTAGGATTCCGATTTCTAATCTGGGAATAATAGATGAGCTTTATGAGGATTTTGTAAATAAGGAAAGTGAGACTCTTTTAAGATTAAAAACCTTGATAGATAAGCTTAAGAGTTTTAATGGGATACAAAGGATACCTCCGGCGCGTGGTTTTAAAGGAAGGTTAAGATCGTATCAACAGGAGGGGTTGGATTGGCTATATTTCCTGTACAAATATGGAATTAACGGAATACTTGCCGATGACATGGGTCTTGGGAAAACCATTCAAGTTCTTGCCCTCTTTAGTGTTCTTAAGGAACACATGGAACTGAGAAATGTACTAATTGTAACACCGGTAAGCACCCTCTCTAACTGGGTCGAAGAGATAAAGAGATTTACCCCTGGTCTCACTTTTTATGTTCATTACGGGCAGAAACGACTCCGTGAGGTGAATGGTATTAAAAATAATGACATTACCCTAATAAGTTACCAGACTCTTCGCAATGATATTGGTATCCTAAAGAATTTTTCTTTTAACTATCTCGTTATGGATGAGGCTCAGATAGCCAAAAATCCTTTATCCAAGGTTTACAAGGCCCTTAGGTTGGTGAGGGCAGAGCATAAACTTGCCCTTACGGGGACCCCGGTAGAGAACACAACCGTAGATCTGTGGGCTCAAATGAACCTTCTTAATCCGGGGGTGTTGGGGGGATTATCAGATTTTAAAGAGGAATTTGCAAAGCCGATAGAACGGGATGGGGACAAAGAAAAGAGTGAACTTTTACGTAGAATGGTACGTTTTTTCATTCTGAGGAGGGAGAAAGAAAGTGTTCTTAAAGAGCTTCCCCCAAAAGAAGAGCTTATTCTGTATGCAACAATGGATACCAGACAGAGGGAATTGTATGAGAGGGTAAAAAATTTTTATAGGGGGAAGGTTCTGGAAAAATTGGAGCGTGAAGGGATTAACAAGTCCTCAATGGTTATTTTTGAAGCCCTTTTAAGGTTACGCCAAATTGCCATACTTCCATCGCTTGTTTCAGGGGAGTACTCTGATATTCCGGCGTGCAAGGTGGATCTTCTGAAACTTAAGATAGGGGAGATACTTTCTTCAAACCACAAACTTTTGATTTTTAGTCAGTTTAAGGGGAGCTTGTCTATTATTAGGGAGTGGCTTGATTCGATAGGGGTAAGATACTCCTACCTCGATGGAGGTACAAAAAACCGCGAGGGTGAGATAAAAGCCTTCCAAGAAGAGGCGAATAGGCGGGTTTTTATTATAAGTCTCAAAGCTGGGGGGTTGGGAATTAATCTTACTGCTGCGGATTATGTGATAATTTTTGATCCCTGGTGGAATCCTGCTGTAGAGACTCAGGCGATTGATAGAAGTCATAGAATCGGCCAGGTTAATCGGGTGATAATCTATAAATTAATAACCAAAGATACGATTGAGGAGAAGATAATTGAACTTCAAAGGAAGAAGGGCGCCCTTGTTAAGGGTATAGTTACCTCTGAGAATATGTTTTTTAAATCTCTGAGCCCGGATGAAATTGCCTCTCTCTTTGATGTTTCTGGTTAGGGTTGTAACTTAAGGGTACAGGTTGCAAAATTGTACTTTAAAAAAATACGGATAATGTGTAAAAATACAAGAATCATTATGCGGAGGTTTTGAGGTGAGAAAACCCTATTTGGAGAGATTAAAAGACGGAATTCTTCTCTTTGACGGTGCTATGGGGACTATGCTGTATTCAAGGGGAGTTTTTTTAAACCGATGTTACGAGGAAACTGTTTTGACCAATCCCACTCTGGTTCAGCAGATTCATAGGGAGTATGTAGAGGCCGGGGCTCAGGCATTGGAAACAAATTCTTTCGGTGCAAATCCTGTAAAGCTTGCAGGTTATGGTCTTGCCGAGAAGACTGAAGAGATTAACAGAGCCTCCGTTAAAATCGCCAGGGAAATTGCGGGTGAAGAAATATACGTTGCAGGCTCTGTAGGGCCTCTTGGGGTGGCGGTAGAGCCCATTGGACGTATTTCGGTTGAGGAGGCAAAAGAGGCCTTTAAACGCCAGATTTCAGGGCTCTTGGACGGGGGGGTGGATTTAATTCTCTTTGAGACCTTCAAGAGTGTAGATGAACTTCTCCTTGCCGTATCTGTTTGTAGAGAGCTTTCTAAAGATATCCCCGTACAGGCACAGTTTACCGTTGGCCCGGATAAACTGGGAGCTGAGAACAATGAGGTTATTAACTCTGCTACCAGGTTGGATTCCAATGATGGCGTTGATGTTGTTGGAATGAACTGTTCGGTCGGACCGGCTGATATGTTGGAAATGTTAATCGCTATTAAGGGGCATGTTAAAAAACCTATCTCAATTATGCCCAATGCAGGATTCCCAAGGGAGGTGGAGGGGAGGTTAATGTATCTTGCATCTCCGGAGTACTTTGCCGAGTATGCAAAGCAATTTTTAGAGGCAGGCGCCTCTGTTATTGGTGGGTGTTGTGGCACTACACCTAAACATATAGAGGAAATGGCGAAGGCGATTCTTTCTCTTGATACGGGTAGAAGGGCATCCAGAGTTGTTACTGTGGTTAAACGAGGTGAAGTGGAGGGGTACAAGGAGGCTGTTCCTGTGGAAAAACGCTCCAGGCTTGGGTATGCCTTAAAGAGGGGAGATTGGGTGGTCTCTGTGGAGCTTGTGCCCCCATTGAGTAGTGATCTCTCTAAGGTTATAGAAAAGGCAAAGGAACTGTACAGGCACAATATTACCTGTATAAATATACCGGATGGCCCTCGGGCATCGTCGAGGGTGTCCTCTATGATTACTGCAATAGAGATAGAGCGAAATGCAAAGATAGAAACAATCCTTCATTACTGCTGTAGGGATAGAAACCTCATAGGAATGCAGAGTGACCTTCTGGGTGCTCACGCTGCGGGTCTGCGGAACCTCCTTATAATAACGGGTGATCCCCCCAAGACTGGAGGTGTTGTAGAGGCTAAAGGTGTTTTCGATGTGGATTCCATAGGGTTAACTGCCCTTGCCAATAGGCTTAACCATGGGATCGACATGGGGAAGAATAGTCTTCCGGAAACAACGGCATTTGTCCTCGGAGTAGGTGCCAACCCGACAATGCCCGATATAGAACGAGAGGTTGATAGAACCTACAGGAAGAAAGAGGCAGGGGCCGAATATATTATAACGCAACCTGTATTTGATATTGATCAACTGCTTGGTTTTGTAGAGCGTATAGAGAAAACAGGACTTCCCATACTTGCCGGGGTGTGGCCTTTGGCCTCGTATAGAAACGCTATGTTCTTGAACAACGAGGTTCCGGGTGTAACTATTCCAGATTCTATTATCAGGCGAATGGAAAGGGCCTCCGGGATATCAAAAGAGGCGGGGCGCAGAGAGGGAATAAAAATAGCCCGCGAGATTATTAAAGAGATAAGGGAAGCCGTTAGGGGTGTCCAAATTAGCCCGCCATTTGGGAATATAAACACCGCTCTGGAAGTGGTTGAGGAATAAAAATAAGTGTATTGTTGATAGACCGAAAGTGAGCTATAATTTTATATAACATGCTGTTAATTAAGTTCCCTGAAAGAACGAAGGTAATTTTTGTAATAATTTTCATTTTTTTTCTCCTTTTTGTGTTTTCTCCTCCAGGTCAGAGACTCTGGGCACAGGATACCATCTCAGGTACCGTTTATACGGACGAGGGAACTACCGCGGAAGGAGCTGGAATTACCGTTCATATCTATTGGTGGAATGGTCTTAGTATCACCGATGCGGGTACTGATAATACAAACGGAACGGGGGCGTACTCCATTGATGTTGGGACCATTTTAACCAACCCTAACAACGGAGATGTTCTTCTTGTTGTTATAGATAACGGTGGAATCCCGCTGGGTAGTGTGGTGCTTAAGAGCGATGGTAATAGTATCTCCGGTGTGGATATATACGAGAATCATCTCATAGTTCGCGATGTCTCCGGTTCTGGCATTACGAATACTGATCTTTCAAATGTTGACGGACAGAATAGTTACGATTTGTACTCTGTCACCGGTAGTGATATAACGGTTGATAGTGGAATAGAGTTGTGGGTTTGGGGGGGTACCTCCTACTCTCCGGGTGGGAATGTTACTACTCAAGGGGGGGGTGGAGACTTAACGGTAGATGACGCCGGTGGAACT
Organism: uncultured Spirochaetales bacterium; assembly: GCA_964596425.1. Taxonomy (GTDB): domain Bacteria; phylum Spirochaetota; class Spirochaetia; order SZUA-6; family SZUA-6; genus CAZQTC01. The sequence continues at coordinate 171,434 of CAZQTC010000018.1, forward strand.
AGTGATGCCACCTTTACGGTGGGGGCTAATACGCTGACTGTAAGTGGAAATCTTCTGTGTCCCGGAAGTCTGGATGATTCTGGTGGGGGTACTATCTACATAGGGGGTAATGCTAGTTTTGCAAATGGTGTATTTACCAAGGGGGGACTCACCGTTTTTAATGGTGGAGTGGCACAAACCCTTACCTCCAATGCCCAGGATTTGGGAGATATCCAGCTCTCTACCGCAGGAACAACTCTAACCCTTCAGGATACAGGGGATTTTGATACTGCTACCATAGATGCGGGAACCACCCTGGATGCCGCTTCCAATAATTTTACCATAGCTACTCTGGTAAATAATGGGACTTTGGAGTTAGACGGAAGTCAGGCCACCCAGAGTATAACTACAATGGACACGGATAGTGGATTGGTACTGTACAGTACGGATGTAGCCGGTACAGTTCTTTTAAGTAGCTTTTACAATTTGGAAATAGCAGGGGTAAGTAGTACTAAGACTCTGAATGCCGCTATAACTGTAAGTGGTAATTTGACGGTTAGCAGTGGCACGTTGGATGGGAACGCTCAGAACATAAGTGTGAGTGGTAACTTGGTTGTGAACGGAGGAACGATGTTAGAGGGTGGTGGTAATGTTACGGTAGGGGGAGATTTTACTTTGAGTAGCGGGACTTATACAAAGGGAGCTGGTAATTTAACACTTAATGGGGCTACATCTAGTTTTAGTATAAGTGGAGGAACATTTACCAAAGGGGGGGCAGTGGTATTTGATGGAGGGGGAAATGAAGTAATAAGTGCGAATGGATACGATATAGGTGTGGTGAATATAGTAAATGGTACCACGGTGAGTGTGGGAAATGAGAGTGTAACAACGGATAGTGTGAGTATAGATGCGACACCCTCAACATTAAATCTTGATGGTAGTGGTGGAGCATGCACGTTAGGGGTGAATAGTGGGAATAGCATAACAAATAACGGTAATTTGGTGATAGTGGATGACACAAATGCAGTGACAATAGAAGGAGTAGGTGGTGATATAACCTATAGTGGTAATGATATAGATTACAATGGGAACGTAGTGCATTTAAGTAGTATAAATACGTATGGACCTGCCGTTAGTTTAGGGGTGGGAGAAGGGATCGTATTAGACGGGAATTGTGTATTTGATAATGGGGTAACGATAAATGGGAGTGGTGCCAGTATTGATGTGCAGGGTAATGCACTGAGTACAACGAATGATGCGGTAACCGTTACCACTGGGACATTAACAATAGGGGTAGGTGGTAGTGTAAGTACGGGAACGGGTGGAGTGAGTAATGGTGATACGTTAAACAGTAGCGGGAGTATAAGCTGTGGAGCCTTTAGTAGCAGTGGTACGTTCAACAATGTTGCGGCTAATAGTATAAGTGCAAGTGGAGATGTAACAGTTAGTGGGACTTTTAATACCCCCGGTAATAGTACAATAACGATGACTGGGGCGGGGACGAGTGTAAATGCAAGTGTGCAGATAGGGGATCTGGTGGTAAACCCCGGGGCTGGGAATAGTGTGAGTATAAGTACGAATGATTTGAGTTTAGCCGGGGATTTAACGATCAGCAGTGGTACATTTGCTACCGGGGCTTTGAGTTTAAGTGTTAGTGGCAGTATTGGCTGTACTGGAACGCTGGATGCGAGTGGTCAGGGAGCTACGGAGAGTATAAGTGTAGGGGGAGATGTAAATGGGACAGGCACCTTTACAGGTGGTGGAGGAGATATAAGTGTAAGTGGAGCAGTTGGTGTAAGTAATTTTACGGCGAGTAGTGGAACCACATATATAGGAGGGAATTTTAGCAGCACTTTGACGAATAATGGAGGAGTGATAGTACTTAATGGGGGTAATGCAACTATAAGTAACAGTGGAGCATATAACAATTTGGAGATAAATAGTACCGGTGCAAAGACACTCGGGGCAAATATAACTGTAAGTGGTTATTTAACTATAACGGCTGGGACGTTGGATGTTAGTGTGAGCAACTATCAGATAAATGTGGGGGGTAACTGGAGTAACAGTGGTACGTTTAGCGCGCAGAGTGGGTTAGTGGTGTTTGATGGTAGTGGGGCACAGAGTGTGGTTAATGCGCCGGCGAATGGTGCGTTTTATGATTTGGAGATAAACAGTACGAATACGGTTACATTAGGTAGTGATATAGATGTAAATAACAATCTAACGATAAGTGCTGGGACGTTGGATGTTAGTGTGAGCAACTATCAGATAAACGTTGG
>CAZQTC010000019.1:0-49823 GCA_964596425.1 uncultured Spirochaetales bacterium
CTTTTACTACACCATCCTATTTAATACGGATGATCCCACATACTCGAATGTTAACCTGAGGAGGGCGGTAAGCCTTGCCGTTGACAGGAGGGACCTCATAGCCAACGTACTGAAGGGTATGGGTGTTGAGACAACGGGACCATTTATCCCGGGCTCGTGGACGTACAACGAAAGCGTTGAGTACCAGAACTACAACCCGGATCTGGCAAAGAAACTCCTCCTACGGGCCGGTTACAGGGATACGAACGGGGACATGATACTGGACAGGGATGGAAGGGATTTAACACTCAACCTCCTCATAGACAGGGGGGATACGCTAAAGGCAAAACTTGCAAAGAGGATAAAGTGGCAGTTGTTTAGGGTGGGAATCAGGGTTAATATTAAAGTTGTTGAAAAGAGAAAGCTTCTTAAGATGCTCCTTCCGGGGAGGTTTCAGTCCGTCCTGTTACAGTTTAACAGGGGGGCCTACCCCGATAAGAACACATACCTCTTCTGGGACTCTAAGAATATAGGGAGGTTCAACATAGCGAGGTACAGAAACGGGGAGGTTGACAAGCTGATAGAAGAGGCGTGGAGTACTGCAAACTTAAGGGAGAAGGAAGAGATGTACAGGAGGATCCACACACTGATAGCCCGGGATGTACCCGCCGTCTTCCTGTTCTACAGGAGGAAGTACCTCGCAGTCTCATCCAGGATAGGGGGGGTAAGGGTTAAACCGGAGATCTTTTACCGTTCTATTTCGGAGTGGTATGTAAAGAACAAATAAAAACCAAGGAGGTATAGGCTTATGATCGTAAAGGTTTTGGACAGGGGGACAGAAAACCCGGTTGACATTCTAGCATTTTGCTGTCTCTGGTTCGAGGGTGACTACGCCTAGGTCCAACCCCAAAGCTAGAGCCGTAGCCTAATCTGGCATTCGGCTCTAGCTTCCACGTAAGTCCAAAGAGAGGTAGAGCTAAAACTGATGAAACTATCGAAACACACCGTTATACTTGAGGATTTTCCGAAGGAGGGGCTCTACCTCGTGTACAACACGAGGAACCAGGCCCAGGTCGTTGTGGATAAAAATCTCCGGGAGAGACTTAAGGAAAAAAATCTAAAGCCTCAGAGCAACGGGGAAGAGGAGGCCTTTAAAACCCTCAAGGGGATAGGTATCCTTGTAGAGGATTCTACCGACGAGGATAAGCTCTTAGAGGAGTGGTTCGGGCTGATACAGAACGACAGAACCTCCATGAGGGCTATGGTTCTTACTACCTACGACTGCAATTTTGCCTGTCCCTACTGCGTAGAGGCTGGGGTGAGAAAAAAACTCTACATGAGCGATAAAACGGCAGGGGATGCGGCCCAGTACATAATAAGACGAGCCTCCGAGTTTGGTCCCAAAAGGCTTTCACTCACCTTCTATGGGGGAGAACCCCTTATGAACATACGGGCAATAAGGATTGTAAGTGCTGCTGTCAAGGAGTACTCTGAGAGTGCTGGGGTAGAGTTTTCATTTGGAATCACCACAAACGGTTCCCTCCTAACCCCCAGGGTTGTGGATAGCCTAGTCCCGCTGGGTTTAAGGCATGCGAAAATAACAATTGACGGTACAAGGGAGTTTCACAATAAGAAACGACCCTTCGCAAACGGAAAGGGGAGCTTCGATGTAATAATCAAAAATATACTCTCCGTTGCTGACAGGATCGAGATTACGGTGGGTGGAAATTTCGACGAGGAGAATGTGGAGAGTATTCCTCAGCTCCTCGATTATCTAAAAGAGCTTGGCCTCGATAAAAAACTAAAATTGGTAAACTTTAAGCCAATATTTGAAACCATCAACGACATGGGCTCTTACACAAGCGACACCGATATGGGGTGTGTCTTCTTTAGAGAGGATGTAATGGAAAATCTCGTAAGACTTAGAAGGATGGTTCTGGAAAAGGGTTTTAGAGCAAGCCCGGGCATTGGTATAAACGTTTGTACCATGGTAATGAATCCCTCTTTCTTTGTAATCGATCCGGAGGGAATCCTCTACAGATGCCCCGCCTTTGTAGGTTACAAACAATTCTCAGTAGGAGACATATACCACTATGGCGAGGAGGATTTTTCCACCAAATCCCTCTGGAAGAGATGCAAGGACTGTAGCTATGTACCACTGTGCGGAGACGGGTGCCTATACGCCGCCTATATCCGATTCGGGGACCCGGAAAAGCTAAACTGTCAAAAATCCTTTATGGAGTATATGGTAAAAGAGAACCTCAAGTTGAACTACGAAATGGGGGTTAAAAGGAAATCTTAACGATGACAAAGATTCCTTTCTTCAAACGTTTTGGAACAAAGATACTCATCTTTGCCATCTCAATAACCTTCTTCTCTACCGTGATAACGGGAATAAGCATAACCCTCGGATCAAAAAGAGCCCTTGAGAGAAACATTGCAACAAGAAACCTTGAGATAGCCCGCCATGCCTCCGGAGAGGTTTCAATATTCTTTAAAGACTCAATAGATGAATTGGGAGAATTAGCCGAGGTTATCTCTCCCTTTGACAACAATAGGTACATTCAACAGGTAATACTGGAAAATGTCTCCTTTAGAATGGAGCGTTTCAACAATCTCAACATCATAGACAGAGAGGGAAACGTCCTCGTATCAAGCGCACTGGAACCCCCACAAAAGCTGGAAATAGATAAAAAGCTTATAAACAAAGCCCTTTTAGAGAATGTATCCTTTTCTCGGGTTAAACTATCCAAAGAGCGACTGCCATACCTCTACCTACTCATTCCCATTAAAAAGCAACCGGATGCAGAAGAGATTCTCGCTACCCAGCTCAATCTAAGGTCCATATGGAAACTCATAGACAGCATCAAAATCGGTAAAAAAGGTTACTCCTTTCTCCTCTCCAAGGATGGCTACCTCATTGCACACCCCGATAAAACAAAGATATTTAAAAAATTTGAGAACGATTTCCTGATAAGAGAGGCGGAGAGACAACCCCACAGAGGAGGAATAATAAAATCCACATCCTCCGACGGCGAAGAAATCCTCTCTGCCGTAGTAGCGGTGGCACCGGCCAATTGGTACCTTGTTGTTCGGCAATCCCTATCCGATGCATACCTATCGTTTCGGCACCTCTTTTTTTACGCCTTTGGCATTATAATAATTGCACTCTTCATCGCAGTAGCGGTGAGCCTTATCCTCGCCCAAAAAATCATGGAACCGGTAGAAAAACTACTAGAGGGGACGGAAAAAATCGGAAAGGGAGAACTTGACACGAGAATAGAGGTTAAGTCCGAAAACGAGATAGCGGTTTTGTCATCGGAGTTTAACAAGATGGCGGCCAAACTCTCCGAATCTATGACTGCCCTCAGAGAATCGGAGGAAAAATACAGACTTTTGATAGAAAATGTTAGTGACATTATCTTCTCTCTCGATTTAAACGGTAATTTTCTCTTTGTAAGTGCCAATGCAGAAAAAATCCTCGGCTACAAAAGCGAAACCCTCCTGGGAAAGAGTATACTAAACTATATTACCGGTGAAACCAGAGATGCTCTCTTCGATTTCTTTCATGAGCATGAACCTCCAGCCAGCAAAACCAAGGAGAGGGTCAGAGAATTTGAATGCAATTTCAAAACAAAGGAGGGAGAAACTAAAGTATTAGACCTCAGGCTGGTAAGGGCCAAAGGTTACCATAACTCTAACCTTATATACTACGGCACTGCACGCGACGTAACCGAGAAGAAAGAACTCCAGAGCCGGTTACTCCAATCGGAAAAATTATCACTCATGGGAGAGATAATCTCCGAGGTAACCCACGAATTAAACAACCCCCTAAGCGGAATTATGGGCTTCGCAGAGTTGCTCCTATTGGACAATACCCTAAGCCCGGATTCAAAAAACGACGTTAAAAAAATTCTAGAGGAGACAGAGCGAGCAAGTAAAATCATCAAAAACTTTCTAACCTTCTCCAGACGCTACGAACCCCAAAAGAAAAGCTGTAATATAAATCAGATACTGGAGAGTGTCATAGAAATACGAGCATACGATATGAATATCAGCAACATTAAAGTGGTAAGGAAACTCAATAATAACATTCCACTTACAATGGCAGACCCCAATCAGCTACGACAGGTTTTTCTAAACCTTGTGAGCAACGCTATCTACTCAATGAAAGAGACAGGCAGGGGAGGAACTCTCACCATAGAAACTCGAAGGGACGATGGGAAAATAGTAATTTCGATCTCGGACACAGGTAAGGGCATACCTAAAAAGAACATAGAAAAAATATTTAAGGCATTTTTCACAACGAAAGAGGTGGGAAAAGGCACCGGTCTTGGTTTGTCTATCTCCAAAAATATAATAGAGGAGCACGGAGGGCACATCAGAGTCGAAAGTACCCCGGGGCAAGGTGCCAAATTCACAATAGAGCTCCCCCTGGAAGAGAGTGTGGAGGAGGACAAGGCTCAAGAGGAAAAGCAAGTGGGAAAGACTTTTAAAGGCTTGAGAATATTGGTTGTCGACGATGAGAAAACAATTCTGGATTTTATCAGTATGATCTTTACAAAGGAGGGTTCCACAATAGATAAGGCGCTGGACGGAGAAAAGGCAACCGAGTATCTGGAAAGGTATGATTACGATATTATAATAAGTGATTTCAAAATGCCTACCATGAACGGTTTCGAACTTTACGACTGGATAAAAAAACACAAACCTCACCTTGCCAAAAGAGTCGCCTTTGTCACCGGAGATATTCTAAACCAGGATATCCAGATGTTTTTTCAACGAACAGGCGTTTTTCATATCAACAAACCCTTTGGGTTCCATGAGCTCAAAAAACTCATCTCCGAGATAATAGAAAGTAAAAATTAGATTCTACCCAGAGAAACTTTAAATTGTTTTTCCACAAAGAAATGGTATACTCTTAGTAAAAGCAGGAGGGAATTATGATAAAAAAGTACAACATACCTCCTCTGCATTCCATCTTTTTAGGTTTGATACTCCCAATTTTAGTTTTAGGACTGACAGGCTGTTTGAACTCTTCCATCAAGGGTGAATCCACCGCATCCATGGGGCAAAAAAATCATAGCAACAATAAACTTAAAATTTACTTCGAGATAACCCCATCTGAGATTAGACCTGGTGAGTCTGCCACACTAAAGTGGAGTGTAGAGGGCCGTTTTTTTGAAGTCTTTCTGGGAGATAATCTCTCGGGGAACAAAAAGGTAACCAATCGAGGCGAAAAAAAGGTTTACCCTAAAAAAACAACGGTATACTTCTTGCGCATCGATACGGGTGATAGGATTGTAGAACGCACTGTCAGAGCAACAGTAACAACCTCTTCGACTGTTACCATGATGCCACTGGATGAGACGGAGGGCTGGGTGCAAACAAACGGGCCCTACGGGGGTGGCATTGATACAATAGAGATAAATCCCAAAGATCACGATACTCTCTACGCCGGTGGTCAGGGGGGTCTTTTCATAACAAGAGACAGGGGAGAACACTGGAAACTGATAAGGAAGGCAAAATATATTGCCAATATAATTATCCATCCAAAACAACCAGAGGTAATATACATTCTGGGTATGTTTGATGTTCCCGAGGTTGGTTTTTCCATATACAAAAGTTCGGATGGCGGGAAAACATGGAAACGCCTTACCTTCCCAACAGAGGGGATAAACTGCATGACAATGCTAAGAGAGAAGCCCTGGACACTCTTCGTTGGAACGGGAAGTTTCGGATTACCGGGCAAAATCTACCGTAGCGATGATTCCGGCATAACATGGCAAGATATCTCCGGGAATCTTCCCACAGACCTCATAAGCGACATAAAAGCCTCCTCCAAAAATGAAATCTGGGTGGGTACGGCAAACAGGAGAAACGGTAAACTCTATCATACTACAAACGGAGGGCTATCATGGAGAGAGGTTAATATTGGCAAGCCCCCGGAAACGGATATCATAAGCATATTTGTTGATCCAGACGATTCAAATGTAGTATATGTCGGGGTGACGAACGTGCACAATGCCCCGCAAGAGAATGAACATTACCTCTTCAAAACGGAGGATGGTGGTACCACCTGGAATTATATAAAATTGAACCTACCGACTCCCGTTATTATCGGCCGGGTTCATGGTGACAAAAACTTCTACGTGGCGAGCGGATTTACACTGTTCAGAACGCAGGACGGTAAGAGATGGACACGCATCCAACCACCCGGCCAAAACGGCGATTTCTACGACCTGGCAGTTGATCCTTTGAATCACAACGTAATATACCTTGCAAGGCGAGGTTACGGTATACTGAAGAGTGAAAATGCGGGGGGAAACGGCGGTACCAGTTGGAAAGATTGGAAAATCATAAACAACGGTCTTTTAAACACAACGATAATGTTAATTGCCCTACCCCACCAGCCCGGAAGTTCCGAGGTTTATGCCAGCACCTCCGGCGGAGAAGGAATATTTAAGACTACCGATTACGGAAAAAGCTGGGTAAACCTTATTGAGAGGGGAGAGTACTCCATCCACCCATGGGGAGACGAACTAAAAATTCCCCCATACGATTCCGATACAGTCTGGTTCATTGCCGATGTAGGAAAAATTTACATCAGTCACAACGGAGGGAAGAGCTGGAGGATGAGCGTTAACCCGAGAAGAGGGGGAAGAGGATTCCGCTATAGCTCCGTTTACTCTATTGCACCAGCCCCATCCCAAAACGATACAATCTATGCCCTAAAAATGGGATTTGGAATATTTAAAACCACCGATCTGGGTAACTCGTGGCATTTTCTCCACCAGTCGGAGATAGATTATACCTACAGTATGGCCGTACATCCCACAAATCCCGATATCATCTACAGTGGTTACAATCCAAAACCATTTCAGGATTGGGCCATGGTCAGAAAGAGCGAGAATGGGGGAGAAACCTGGCAAACCGTATTAAAAGTTCCACACTCCAGGGGAATTACAAGCGTCATTATCGATCCCAACAATCCAGACACCGTATATGCGGGCTCTACAGGTGATAGGGGATCCCTCTGGAGGAGTAGAGATGGGGGAAAACACTGGAGAATTGTAAATCCATTCCTAAACTTTACCAATGTTCATATCTTTACCACAGATCCCAACAATTCTAACGTAGCGTACGCCGGAGTGTGGGGAGGAGGGACTTATAAGACAACAGATAGCGGAAAAACCTGGAGGCGTCTCCTAAATGACCCTACAATCTCGGCCTCTGCCATAATGGTAAGTCCCCGTGATTCAAAGGTAATCTACCTAGCGGACCGTACGGCACCACGGATATACAAGACAGAAAACGGGGGAAAATCGTGGAAACTGGTCTTTGATGCGGGTAAAGGCTACTACAGGGTACTAAACGCAACAATAGCACCGAGTAATCCGAATACCGTATATGCCTCCGTATTCACACTCAGAGGACCAATGAGCGGACATCTCTTCCGCATAACGGAAAACAAATCTACAGATATAACAGCTAACCTTCCGAGAATCCCCGTTGCAATCGGCGTAAACCCCAAAAATGAAAACATTATTTACGCCGTAATCCACGGCTATGGAGTTTTTAAAACACTAAATGGCGGGAAACACTGGGTAGAAATATCCGGTGAAAAGAGCGGATTACCACAAAACCCCCAGGTTGGTTTTTTAAACATAGTAATAGATCCAAGAAACACTCAAACCCTCTATCTAATCGGGGGTAGTGATATTGATACCAACCTTAAAGCACGGGGTGCCAATCCAGCAGTAATGAATACCGTCTATAAATCGGTTGACGGGGGAAAATCCTGGAGAAACCTCAACGACGGACACCTTGGGGAAAACAGCGGAACCATCAAAGGACTTGCCATTTCCCCCTACGATCCAAACACTCTCTACATAGGTGGCCTTAAAGGTATATTCGTAAGCAGAGACGGGGGGAAAACCTGGTCCGACGCAGGGGAAGAGCTTCCCTACAAATTAACAGCAGGGGTTGGTGTAAGCTCTGACGGCTTCACACTGTACGTTCCAACCCTGGGTGGAGGAGTTTACAGAGGGGAAATCCGAGGTAACAGGATTGGGTGGGAGAAAACCTCCACACTAACCGTTCCAATCTATAACATTCAGGTTGCAGTAGATCCAAAAGATTCCAAAACACTGTTTGCAAGTGCATACCCCGGCGGGCTCTTTAAAAGTGTAGACGGTGGAACAACATGGAGTGAAAATAATTTCGGAATGGCAAGCTTTAAAATAGACGATCCCAACAGACAGGGTTACTATGCATTTGCAATAGCACCCTCAAATCATAATACACTCTATCTGGGTCTCTACGGTGTCGGGGTATACAAATCAACGGATGGGGCAAATACATGGCGACCGATAAACGGAGCAAATCGAATAATGCGTAAGAAACCCATAACATCCCTGTTAATTGACCCCCAGAACGAAGACAGGGTCTATATAGCAACGGAAGATGGAATCTATCTAACAACAAACGGGGGCAACCACTGGAGGGATTTCAGCAGAGGGTTAATTACCCGGCAGATTAGAAGCCTCGCAATCACGACAAACGGACAACTCCTGTGCGGTAGTCTCGGTTACGGCCTATACGAATACAGTTTCGAGGAGAAACGGTGGAAACAGCTAAACGCATTTGACGAGTTCGGGCTATTGTGGCCAATATGGGACAACAGACCCTTATACCAGTATACATCACTCCTCTTTCACCCAAAGGATCCGAATACAATATACATCGGTACCTTCCCGGCCGGCATTTACAAGAGTACAGACGGTGGTAAAACCTGGTATGAGAGAAATGTGGGATGGACCAACGATGGTGTTTTTACCCTTACCTTCCATCCCAAAGACACAAATACAATATATGCGGGTACCTACAACGGTCTAAATATCTCAACCGACGCAGGCAACCACTGGAAGATGTGGGACAGGGGCTGGCCTGATGAACAGTGGGTGTTTTCGATAGATTTTGACCCGAGAAATCCCCGCGTGATGTACGCCTGTTCTAAAAACGGAGAAAATGAGGGTCTGGGAAGGGAGGGATTCCACGGAACGGTAATGAAGAGTACTGACGGAGGAGCAAATTGGTTTCCAATAACAGAGGGATTAAACCTGGACCAGGAGTTTTACAAAATCATAGTGGACAGGAAAAAACCGGACATTATTTACCTTGCAACCCAGAATGAGGGTGTGTTCGTTAGCCCAGACGGAGGAACACACTGGAAACCGTGGAATAGGGGGCTCACAGAACTACATCCAGGAACAAACGGCAATAATGTAACAAACGTTATGGAACTAACGGCAGACGGGCGATATCTCTTTTTCGGAAGTGCCGGTAGCGGCGTATTCAGACGAAGAACATTGGGTTCACTATCACCCTAGATTTTCAAGTTGTTCCTCTATATACGAAGCAATTTTAGGCCCCACACCCCGGATACGGGTAAGTTCTCCTCTGACCGCTATATCCTTTACGGATTCCCTGAGCACCTGCACACTTCGGGCGGCCCAGAAGAAAGCATCCCAAAATTTCCCCCTAATCCGTCTCTCGTATGCCATATTAAAGAGCCTCTCGGATACTATGTAATTATATCTCCTGTAATCATCCGGAATAAATCGCTTTATCCTCCTCGCCATTCCATATCCATCGGTAGCCTCAATAAAAAAACGGGTTGGCTGAACATAGTAAGAAGATTTTGGCTCATAGGTTCCCCCGTACCTATACTCATCATAGGTAAAACCGTACAGTCTCTCATATTCCGGTATGAGTTTCGGATACGCCACTTTAAGATGTTTCAAGAACCACAGAGCCTGTACATCCCTCATTGTCATTCCCCCACCAAAAAGGACAAAATCCGCCCCACTCTCGCTTGCCATTTTAACCACAGCCTCAATGTTCTCTTTGGAATCACATAAAAAGGGAACAATAGGCATAAAAAGAATTCCTGCCTGAATATTTTTTGTTGCGGATTTTATCCTCCTGATTATCTCAAAGCGTTTCTCAGGCAACCCCGCCCCTCTCTCTAAAAACCTGCTCACTCCATGATCCAGAGTAGTAACCGTTACAGAAACGGTACACCAAGAACTTTCCCCTATCTCCTCTAAAATATCCAGATCCTTAAGGACAAGGGGAGATTTTGTAGCAATATGTACGGGGAATCGGTATTTTCTAATTACCTCCAGGCATTTTCTTGTATTTCCATATCGGAGTTCTGCCCTCTGGTATGGATCTGTTGTTCCCCCTATCCCGATAACATCCCGAAGAAGTGTTTTTGCTCTCCCCAATCTCTTTTCCAGAAGCACGTCCGCATTTTTCTTGACTATAATACTACTCTCAAAATCCGTAGGTAAATTGTACTTTGCACTCCTCGAATCACAGTAAACACATCCAAATTGACACCCGTTATAGGGATTTATCCCATACTTATCCCAGAACCAATCATTAATAGATTTCCGTACATTTAAGATACTCTTAAATTCCCTCTCTAAGTACCTAACCACCGTTATAACCTATAAACTTTACTCTTATACCTATACTCCCCTATACCCAATAATTTCATAACTTCTTCTGGGTATTTCTTAACAAGGTTTCTACAGGCTCTGTAGGCAATCCAATAGGAATCTTCATTATTCAGAGCAACTAACTTTGCAACCAAATCAAATACGAGCTCCGGTAACTTTTTCGATATATCGCTAAGATTATTCCCCACAGAGGCACGAGGATATGGATGGTGTTCTGTAAACAAATGACTAATAATAGAGATAGGATAATCTATCTCATCAAAAAACCACCGATTCTCTACCACGGGCCTCAAAGTCTCTGCCACAAATCTTCTAAGATTCGGGCTATCCGAGACTACAAGTCCCAACAAGTACTTCTTTATATCATAGGGATACTTTGACACTATCTTCCTAAAAAGAATCGAAGAAATCTCTCTTTCGTTCCAATAACTAGAATCGGCACTCCGCTTAAAATACTCTAAAACAGGCCTATAATCCCCCAACCCATGGAGAGAAAGTACTCCAAGGGCTACCGCTCTGATTTTAAAATTATCAACCTCCCTCAAACTACCAACATCAGACACAGCAAGATCATATAATTTCATTCCAAAATCGAGGGGAGAAAGAGAATGGGTCTCAATAATCCCAAAGATGTATTCACTCAAGATTTTTACGGTATATACAATTCCATAGGAGATCCTCTTCGAAGTAGGAATGTTTTTATACAGACAATTAAGATACCACCTTATCGTTTGTCCTAAGGCTAAAAAATCATCTCTCTCTATTCCTCTAACAATTGATTCTTCGATTTCTACCTTCAATTTTCCATCGATAATTTTCATTCTCTACCATAAACCTCAAATCCTAACAGAAGTTAGAGAAACTCTACAACCTCTTCAAGGGATTTCCGCTTTTTCTCCTTCCTCCTATAACCGATTTTCGGATACCCCAGAGGGGTAATCGCAAATACCTGCTCACTCCTCTTCAGTCCCAATGCTTCTCGTAGACACGCAGGATCAAAGGCAGCTATCCAACATGTAGCTACTCCCTCATTGGTAGCGGCAAGGATAAGGTGATCCATAGCAATAGCCAAATCTGTCTCCAGTGAATTATATCCATCTCTTCTAACCCAGGCCTCGTTGTAATCCCCAACCACAACCAGAATATGTGGTGCCTCTTTAAACCACGATCTATGGTAACATGGCCTGACCTTCTCTAACATCTCCGTGCTGCTTATCACGAGGAAACGCCACGGTTGATTGTTTATCGCAGATGGTGCAAGTCTTCCCGCATTTAAAATTCTCTCCAAAACCTCTCTAGGTACAGGTCTGGTAGGATCATACTCTCTAACACTCTCTCTCTTTTCTATAACCTCATAAAATTCCATACTTCCCTTCCCCCTTACTCTCTATCTGTTTTTTCCCACATACCTAACTATAATGATAATATATCGCTTTGTTAAGAGAATTTTTTCACATATTACTACTATTTTATCTATCGAGAAAATTGCTAACATATTCTTATAGGGGTATAATATATACAAAGGAGGGGTAGTAATATGAAAAAAGCCATTATTTCGCTAATCTTCATAATAATTACAACCCTATCGTTATTCTCTCTTCCGCCAATAGAGGTAGGAATCGGAACTTTCTTTATGCCAGGTCAGTACGACTATAACCTAATTACCCTCTACACCAAAGAACAAAACAACAACGGCATAGAAAACTTAAGTTTGGATGAGGTCCAACCCATCAATTACATCGGAGTAAACCTGCACGCTTCCGTAGAGATGTATGGTTTTATGCTCAAACCGGAGATTACCCTCGCCCTACCGACAAGGGTTACAATAGACTACCTGGATAAATCAACATCAACAACCGTACCCTATACAATAGAGCATAAATCATTATTTGTTGCAGGCTGTCCGTGGGTGGGTCCCGTAGTAGAGGGGAAAAATTTAGGCTCCTTCTATATACTTTTCGGACCTTACCTTATCTATGCCGAATGGCGAGACAGAGAAACAGTGGGTGACAATTTGCCAAACTCCAGTGACAGGCAGTACAGAGGATTTGGCCTAACATTCCCCGTACTAATAGGGGGCAGGAAATTCATAACGAGGAATATAGGGATAAGTGTGGAAGGAATTGTTCTCGGGCAACAGATACTCATACAGAGCTTTGATAAAGATAACATTGCCGCATCGGAATCTACGTGGAAGATACTCCCATTTCCAACAGGGATTTTTTACAACCCTCTAACCCTAATACTCCAGTTCTCAGTGATCTATAGATTTTAGTAAGGTTTAGTCTTAGCAAGGTTTAGTTAACCAACTCGCGAAAGTGTTTCCCCGAGCCCCCGGATTTTACTTTTAAAATCTCAGCTATAATACTCACAGCTATCTCACCGGGGGTATGGTTTCCAATCTGCAGTCCTATCGGAGAAAAAATCCGTTCATCACTCACATTAACTCCCTCATCGCTTAACTTCCGCTTGATAGCCCGTACCTTGCTCTTGCTCCCTATAACCCCAATGTAGCGTGCCTTTGTATTAAGCGCATTCTTTAAACACACTCCATCATAATTATGCCCATACGTAACAATAACTATAAAACTCTCTTCGTCTATTGGTAGCCTGGAAAAGCTTTTCTCAAAATCACTAAAAACTACGTGCGTCGAATCGGGGAAAAGATCTTCCCGTGCAAAATCCTCTCTATTATCTATCACCCAACAGGGAATCTCTACAATCTCACACAACCTGGCAAGTTTTCTTCCTATATGCCCTGCTCCAAACACAAAAATCTTCTCTTTTTTACCAAATGATTCAATCAAAACCTCCGTACTCCCCCCACATGCCATTCCCAAACTGGTCTCCTTATCCTGCTCCGTCAAATCATACACAAATCGTTCGCTTCGTCCCTCTTTCATTAATCTAATAGCATCACTTATAACCCGTTTCTCCAATGCACCCCCGCCAACACTACCCTCAATAGAGCCATCCTCATACACAATCATTCTCGCTCCCACCTTACGAGGAGTACCAGAACTAGCATGTACCAATGTAACAAGGGCAAAAATCTTATCCTCTCTTTGAAGCTCTGCAAGCCGCTCAAAAATATTCATACAACACTTCCTCCGTTACCTAGCAGTGTTTATACTTTTATAATCCTCTTCTGTATCAATATCACGTACAACGCCAATATCATCAACAGGAACATAATCTATCAAATCTCTGTGTTTATACAAGATATCTCTCGCCCCATTGGGAAGTTGACCATACAAGAGCTCATTATAGAGAGAACTGGGGAAAATTGTCGGATGTCCCTTCCTACCGTTATAGAGTGGTAACACAATTTTGTCTCTACTACCCATCCACCTTTCCTTTAATTTTACATAGGTAGAAACCCGAACAAGGGGATGATCCACAAGTGTAAAAATCATACCCTCGCTATCCGGAGACAAATTACGAAGAGCTACCCGCAACGAACTAAGCTGTCCGGATTGCCAATCATCGTTTCTGAGAATTTCCACGGGATAAGGGGAAATATATTTTGCTATCTCATTGTAATATGCCCCCAACACAACAAAAATCTCGTCAATCTGAGAGTCTAACATATCCTTAACAATCTTTTCTATAAATGTAACTCCATCAATGTAAAGTAACGCTTTAATCTTACCTTTCATTCTACTGGACTCTCCAGCAGCCAAAATAATCCCGGAAAGCATTATCACACACTCCCTATATATTTTTATTATATAAAAATTGCTGTTACATACTACAATACAAACGTACACAATGGAAATACATTCACTTATTTTCTAATTTAAAAAAAATTTTCACTTGACATCTCAATTTGATCAACTATAGTATTAGCCATGATTCTTTATCACACAAATATCTTGAAAACATCATCAAAAAGTAACATTAAAATCCTCAAAAGGGCGTACACCAAACCAAATTAGGAAATATCAGAGGCGTGCACACTAAAAAACCGTTATTAACGGTAAAGAATAAAATTAAAACCACGAGAAAAAGGAGGAACTCGTAATGAAAAAAATTTTCTTGATTTCTCTTGTACTGTTACTTATTGGAAGTGCCCTGGCCTTCAGTCAACTGGTTCTATACGGGAGCGCAGAACCAAGGGCAGTAGAAACTTTAGCCCAGGGTTTCGAACAGGCAACCGGTGTAAAGGTAAGATGGATAAGAATGTCAAGCGGTGAAACACTTGCAAGACTAAGGGCGGAAAAAGACAACCCACAGGCTGACGTATGGTGGGGTGGTACCCTAGATCCACACTCAATCGCAGCAATGGAAGGATTAACCGTACCGTACAAACCAAAAACCTACAACGAACTTGATCCAAGATTCAGAGACCCAATTGGTGGTGGTAAAGTAATAGGGGTTTACGTCGGAATTCTTGGTCTCGCCGTTAACGAAGATCTTCTTAAAAGTATGAACCTACCCATTCCAAAGGGCTGGAATGACCTTCTAAACCCAGCATACAAGGGACTAATAGGAATGGCTAACCCAAACACCTCCGGAACGGCTCTTACAATGCTATGTACACAGGTATTCCTTAGAGGTGAAGACGGGGCAATAGAATATATGAAGAAACTTCATAAGAATATTGCGAACTACACAAAATCCGGGGTTGCCCCCAGTATTCTCGCAGGCAGGGGTGAAATAGCAATAGCTGTAGCATTCCTCCACGATGTAATCTACGAGATTCAGGAGGGATACCCTCTAAAGGCAATTGCACCGGTAGAGGGCACAGGTTATGAAATCGGAGGGCTCAACCTCATAAAGGGTGCACCACATCTAGAACTGGGTAAAAAATTCATGGATTGGGTAACAACCGCAAAGGCTCAGGAGAGGCTTGCAGCGGTAGGTTCTTACCAACTTCCTACCAATACAAAGGCAAAGGTACCCTCTGTTTCCATACCAATCAACTCCGTTAAAACAGTCAACTATGACTTCAAGTGGGTTGCTGAAAACGGTGTAAGACTGGAAGATAGGTGGACAAGAGAGGTTTTTACGCTTCCAAGATAACTTTTAAAAATACGGTACCCCCCCGTGTAAACGGGGGGGACATAAAATATTCGGCTTAACCGAGAACTTGTCTCTTAAATCATATATGCTGATACATACGTTGATTACAGGGGAAAAGGATGAGTACACTTACCTTTAAAAAAGAAAAATTTGTATGGATTGGTGCCTTAGTTACACTTATTCTCATAACAATTCTACCATTTGCCCCCATACACGAGGGAGCAAGAAACACTCTATCCACCAAAATTGGTTCTGCAACTATATGGCACATGTTTCAAAAGTTTCCCATAACGATAGCTCTAATCGGGGTACTGTTCCTAAATTTCCTCATAGCAATAGTTAGCATGGAGAGAAGGACAAGGGCAAAGTTACTTCTCGCTATAAATCTCATAGGAATTTTCCTCTTGCTCTACCTCTTTCTCTTTTTAGAGAAAAAAACTCCTTTCGGAACGGGTAGCATTATTCTATTCTTCGCCTATCTCTTCTTTCTGTCAAAGGGGCTCTCCACTCTAGGCTTTATAAGAGGCGATGTATTTATATCCGGATCCATCGCAAGTTTATCCGTACTTTTAGTCGTTTTTATCCTATTTCCCCTGGGTGTAATCCTTGCAAAAAGTATAGTGGTAAAGGGTAAAATCACACCCTCTAATTTCTATCATGTACTGGCGGCATATCCCAGTACATTACGCATTCTCAAAAATAGCCTCTTAATGGCTGTTACCGTCGGCATACTCTCTACACTTGTAGGGCTCGCATTTGCCCTTGTTATCGAGCGTTCGAGGTTTAAGCTTAAAAGGTACATGCAGGGCTTTTCTCTGCTTCCCATTATCACCCCGCCATTTGTAATCGGTCTTGCTATCATCTTTATGTTCGGAAGAACAGGATTTGTGACCCACAAGATACTGGGACTACGAACCTCGTTTATCTTCGGATTTCCCGGTATTGTAATAGCCCAAACCCTATCCTTTGCTCCAATGTCTTACCTCATCCTATCCGGAGTAGTCCATTCACTGGATTCCGCTCTGGAAGAGGCAAGTTACACCCTCGGAGCGGGAAGATGGGTAACGTTTAGAAGAATTATATGGCCTCTTATACGCCCGGGTATTGCAAACGCCTTTCTACTCTCCGTTATAGAATCACTGGCCGATTTCGGGAATCCCATTCTTCTTGGAGGTGATTTTGATGTTCTGGCTACATCCATATACTTAGCCATTATAGGAAGATTCGACGAGGTACTCGCAGCAAGTCTTGGAATCGTCCTTCTATCTATCACACTATCTACTTTTATTCTCCAGAGATACTGGGTAGGCAAAAAATCCTACGTTACCATAACCGGTAAACCAAGGCGTCAGACATCCCTTGCACTTCCCGCAGTTCTTGACTACCTTCTCCTCGCATTTACCTCTATATGGGCAATCTTTACATTGGTTCTCTACGGGTCTGTATTTATCGGGGGCTTTGTAAAACTGTGGGGTATAAACAACAGTTTCACACTTCTACATTACAAACGCTTTTTGGTGGATGGCCTTACCTCCTACATAACCACTCTAAAACTGGCAGCGATCTCCGCACCTCTCACTGCCGGAGTGGGTTTATTAATAGCGTATCTAATTAGCAGATACAGCTTCCCGGGGAAGCGCCCGTTCGAATTCGTGTCTATGCTGAGCTTCGCCATACCGGGGACAGTTGTAGGCATAGGCTATGTAATGGCCTTTAACGTTCCTCCCCTTATTTTAACAGGCACGGCAACAATCATAATAATTTCATTCATATTTAGAAATATGCCTGTGGGCATAAGGGCGGGAATGGCAGCCCTGACACAGATAGACAAATCATTGGAGGAGGCCTCCATAACACTCGGAGCAAACAATTTTACAACTCTTAACAGGGTAGTTCTCCCCCTTATAAAACCTGCCATTTTCTCGGGGCTTGTATTTTCCTTCGTTAGAGCAATGACCGCAATAAGCGCAGTTATATTCCTGGTAACGGCGAGGACAAAACTTGCAACCACGGTAATACTCGCAAGAATAGAGGCGGGAAAACTCGGACTCGCTACAGCCTATTGCACAATCTTGATAGTAACAATGATGATTGCAATAGCAATAATGTACATATTTGTAAAGAAAATGGGAGGCAAAGAAACAACCGTTCAGGCTATCTAAGCAACTATGAAATGGAGGTTTAAAAAACATGGCGTCACCAGTAACAGAAACCGCCGATTTAAGGTTGGAAAAGATATCGAAAACCTTCGGTAAGGTCCAAGCCGTAAAAGAGGTGTCTCTTGAAATACCTCACGGAAAACTTGTTACCCTACTGGGACCCTCGGGGTGTGGAAAAACCACAATACTCAGAATGATTGCAGGACTCGAGGTTCCGACATCCGGTAAGATCTTTCTCGGGAATGAGGACATTACCAATCTACCACCCAACGAGCGAAAGATAACAATGGTATTTCAATCATACGCTCTATTTCCCCACATGAATGTATACGAAAACATAGCTTACGGTCTAAAGGTAAAACATGTCCAGGAGGAAGAGATAAGAAGTGCAGTAAAAGAAGCCCTGGAAATGGTGGGCTTAAGTGGTTTTGAAAAGAGAGGCTCAAATGAACTCTCCGGCGGACAACAGCAGAGAGTAGCCGTTGCCAGAGCCCTTGTTTTAAAACCCAAAGTACTTCTCTTTGACGAGCCATTATCAAACCTGGATGCCAAACTTCGCAACCGAATGAGGGGTGAAATAAGAAATCTCCAGCGAGATCTAGGTATAACATCGGTATATGTCACACACGATCAATCCGAGGCTCTTGCCATCTCCGACAAGATAGTGGTAATGGAAAACGCCGTTATCTCACAGGAGGGAACTCCCAAAGAACTCTACAAACGCCCAAACAACGCATTCGTTGCGGATTTTATAGGAGACGCCAATATTATTGAACTCACAGTTAACAGAATCGAGGGTAGCAAGGCATACCTGCAGATGGGAGAAAAAGAGATAAGCGCAAACTTCGCAGTAGAACCCAACGTCGGTAGCAAGGCAAAGATAATGATAAGACCGGAGGATATTCAATTTGCAGATGATAACAAGGGGAAACTAGAGGGTAGCGTAAAGTTTGCACTCTATCAGGGCTCCAATATAGACTACCTGATAGAAACCCAATACGGAGAACTAAGGGTAAAAGACTATGTATCCAAAGACAAACTAAGAGACAGGGGCACTAAAGTCTCCCTTAACTTTAGGGAGGAACAAATATTCTTAATACATTAAACTATTAAAAGGAGGTTTTAATGAAAACGAAACGCATTCTATCCCTTCTTATTACAGTATCCATTATATTGGCTTTTATTGGATGCGCAACACAACCGAAGAAGGCAGAAGCAACAAAAACCGTCTCCCAGCCAGCGGCAAAGAAAGCGGCGGCCGCCCCAAAGAAAGAAGCAGGGGTATCACTTCCCAAATTTGTCCTTTCACAGTCAAAGAAGAACTGGGTACCACCGGCAAGTTGGAAGAAATTTGATAAATCGGGAAAGGTAAAATTTCTCCAGGTACAAACAACGGCACCGGCTTCTCCTGCAGGTTCGGGTTCCAAACTTGACGGCTCAATAGGAGAGAGACTGGTAGAAATTAAAGTGGATCCCTCCGTAGGTTCCAAGGTAGTAAAGTGGAACCTCAAAAACTCCGGGAAAAGCACCGTATGGGTGGTAGCTGCTGGTGGAATGGTAGGTTCACTTCCCGTAGCAATAGCTCCCGGAAAAACTGTCTCAATTACAACCAATCTCGACAAGGATAACTATACCTACATTGTCGTAGATAACGAGGGAGGCAAAAAAACCACTCTAGGTATAAGTGCCAAATGCGGTGAGGTAAAAGCAAAAACAACAAGAGGAAAGAGTATGAAGGTTGTATGGTTTTAACTCTTTAAAAAAAGAGGATGGGTGTTCTCCATCCTCTTTTTTAAATTCTCCTTTTTTAAATTCTTCTAATCAACAATCAGATTTTCAAGCTCATCTGTATCGTCCGGTTTAATGGGAAAGTTCTCCTTCAGTAAATCTCCGCAGAGTTTTACCGCTTCCACAATTCCGTCTGCCTGACGTTTCTCCTTTATCCCTCTAATGATACGATTCACCACTTCCTTCCAGACATCGGGATTAACCTTGGCGTTTATTCCCTCGTCGGCAAGCACATACGCAAGACGCTCAAAAACGGAGATATATATAAGTACCCCAGTCTTATCCCTTGTATTCCCCAGTCCATGCTTATAAAAAGAGGTTAAAGCAGCTTCCTCCACCTCGTGACGCATCTCTTCCTTAGAGATAAATATCCGTTTTAAAGGGAGTACCAATTTTACAACAAAGTAAAACAGCACAAAAGAAACGGAGAAAACAGCGGGAAAGGTCCATAAATCGTAAGCGGTAAATCCCTCCCATGATTTGGTATAACTAACGTAAAGGGTAACAAGAACAGCTATAACGGAACCTATAGATAAAGCCCCAAGCACATCAGCAAGAGGATAACTATAACTTGAAGATACCACCATCGGCACAATCTCACCGGAGGTGATTTTTTCTACCTTTTTTACACTCTCAACTATCCGTTTTCTATCCGCCTCTGTCAAAAATTTCTTCGTAAGGTTTCTCATACACTCACTCCTATACCTTCATATCCTATCTCACCAACTCCCGGAGGCTCCGCCGCCTCCAAAACCTCCCCCGCCACCGGAGAAACCGCCGCCTCCTCCAAAGAAATCATCCGAGTCCCTTCCACCGAAGCCACCACCTCCGAAGAACATTCCTCCCCCAAAACCCGACATAAAGAATAGGGGAAGAAACATACCGCCAAAGAAACCTATAGGAAGCAGGGCAAGAATAAGCAGCAAACTACCAAAGGGAAGCAAAAGAAGCGCAAGAAGCGGGAAAAAGACGGCACCGATTATTCCACCTAACAGCCTTCTCCTTGAACCAACTACCATCACTATAAGAATAAGAATAAAGAAGGGGAAATATTTGGCCCCGTTATTCTCCTTCGAGCTCTTAGGCTTTTTAGCACTAGCCTTATACTCACCCTTTACGGCAGCAATAATCGCATTAACCCCATCGATAAATCCCTTGTCGTAATTACCCGCCTTAAATGCGGGAATTATCTCATAATCTATTATTCTTCCGGCAAGCAAATCTGTAAGCCGTCCCTCAAGCCCATAACCTACCTCTATCCTTACCTTTCTATCATTCTTCACGACGAGAAGAAGGACACCATTGTCCAAACCCTTCTGACCAATCTTCCATTTCTCCACAACTCTCATGGAAAACTCTTCCAGATTATCACCTTTCAGAGAGGGAATTGTTAAAATTACAACCTGCGTAGAATCACTGTCCTCCAGAGCTTTCAGTTTCTCATTGAGTATTCTCTTTGCCCCTGGAGAGATCATATTTGCATAATCATTTATCCGCCCCCGTAGAGGCGGAACATCCAGAGAGAAAAGAGGCACTACCGCAACAAAAGAGAAAACTACTACAATAGCTAAAACCACAAAAATAAATTTTTTACTTTGCATATTCAAAACCATATCAAAACCTCACAGGCATATCACCCTATACAAACACAATTCCCCATACTTTAAAACTTGACCTTGGGGGCTGTTTGTGCAGTTTGAGTAGCTCTAAAGTACTCCTTCCTTTTAAGATGCAAAAACAAACTATTTGTAATAGAGTTAGGAAACTTTCTGATGGAGTAATTAAAACGCTCAACAGCAGCATTGTAGCGTTGCCTTGCTACGCTTATCCTATTCTCCGTACCCTCAAGTTGATGCTGTAAATCACGGAAGTTCTGATTTGCCTTCAAATCCGGATACTTTTCTACCACAACCATTAAACGGGCAAGAGTGGAGGATAGATTGTTCTGTGCCTCTTGGAACTTTCGCATAGCCTCCTTGTCATTTAACTTATCAGGGGTAATATTAATCGACGTAGCCTTGGCTCGCGCCTCTATCACAGCCTGAAGGGTTTCTTTTTCATGCTTAGCATACCCTTTTACCACCTCAACCAGATTCGGAATCAAATCGGCACGTCTCTGAAGCTGTGCCTGCAGATCTCCCCAAGCCTTCATTACCGCCTCTTCATTCATCTGCATCGTGTTGTAGCCACAACCTGACATTGCAAGAACCACAAACAGTATTAAGAAATACTTAATCCATACCTTTCTCACCTTTACTCCTCCTGTAACATATTTTGCCATATTGTTCTCCGTTATCCTGCCTACTAAAATAATAACACCTCTACCACTTTTCAACCAAATAGAGGTATTCGGTTACATGAATACTCCTATTTCTCAAGTTTCTACTCCCCCTGAAAGTATTATACCTCGTTTCAAGGACTTTCACATTTCCTATACCCTTCAATAACTTTAGCATGCGCTCCACAGAAATAAAACCCTCCGAATTAAAAGATATCAAAAGATACTTAGCCTTTATACTGTGAACCAACTCAGAAAATACCCTATAGGCATGATTCCTCTTGTTATAAAATGACCTCTTCCAATCGGATGGTATACCGGAAACCTTACTCACACGGTGGGGACGTCTATAATTTACTATGAGATTAAGCATAAAATAATTTGAGCCATAGGGATGCTGATTGTAGGGAGGATCGATATAGGCCATATCGACCTCCTCCACTTCATTTACCACTACATTAGAATCCCCCTTGTAAATAGCCACATCACACTCGTAATTACTGAAAACAGGAAAGGGTAAAACTATGTCCCCCTTAATCCTATCCAGAGCATCACCATTTTTCCCCCCGAATTTACCAACTCTCCTCCTGGGATCCTTGTAAAACCCCTTGAAAACCCCGGAGGTATTTGCGTGCACCGAGGCCTCCGAAAGGAGGGGAGCAAGATAAAAACATCTTATCCCCTCCGGTATTGCCTCCATATACCGACGAGCGGTGTCTATATACATTGCATTCCGTCTCGTGTAGAAAACCCTCTCCCCCGGCTTTATATCGTCGTCATTTTCCGGTGCATATAATTCGGTAATAAACCCAGCAACCAGCGGTTCTTTGGTGAGTTTTTGAATTATCTCGCTATAGAGAGCTCTAAGAAGGGGAATGTCTAACTCGGAGCGATTGGCAAGGTAACATTTGTTTATAACCTCAACGTAATCTTCCAGATCATTTACAATCAATTTAGATGCATATCTCTTAAAAAATCTGGAAACAATTCCCGAACCCGAAAAAACATCAAATATTTTCAGTTGTCTCTTACCCAACCTCTTAAGAACAATCTCCACCCCATTTTCAATAAAAGAGATAAGAGCGCGCTTGTTTCCTATGTAGGTTATTAACTGCTTTGACAGGTAATCAGGATTTTCCCCCTGCACCACTCTCTCTGACATCATCCTCTCGAAACCGATTGTTACATACAGGCTAATTATTTACCTGCGTACTCCGATAGATACCATAAAATCCAAAGACTCACCAATATCTCAATCGGGCGAATAAATTGCAAGATTCTTCTCCGTCTCAAAAACCTCTACACTGGTAATCTCAATTCCCTCGGTCACAATCAGTTTATTCAAGTTCTGATATATCGTATATGCGATTTTCTCCGCACTGGGATCTCCCTCCTTAAATTCATCTAGTTCATTAAGGTTCCTATGGTCATATCTAGTGAGCACCTCTTTGAGTGCATCTTTAAGAATTCCAAAATCTATTAACATTCCCCCACCATTCAGTTTTTTCCCACTTACTGTAACCCGTACCCTGTAATTGTGACCGTGGAGCCTCTCACACTTACCATGATAATTTTTAAGGTAATGAGCAGCAGCAAAGCTATCTTCCACACGTACAGAAAACATAGAGAAAAATTACCATAAAAGTCCAGCGGATACAATATACATCGGCACTTTACTTTTGCCATGAGTGTTGTTACCATTAATAAAATGAGAAAGGTGAGACTATCCGAACTTATTAAATCCCTTGGTAAAAAGCAACACATTATAAAACTGGCACTTCTTGGCAATCCGGACCCTATTATAAGTAGCGTTGTTTACGATTCCCGTAATGCCTCCAAAAACTGCATCTTTTTTGCTATTGAAGGTCTTCATACCGACGGTCACAGATATATAGGGGAGGCCATCAAACACGGAGCCGTAGCAATTGTGCACTCCAAAGAACTAACACGCTACAGCTCGTATGTAAACTACATACAGGTCCCAAATCCAAGGGAGGCCCTATCAAAAATAGCCAATCAATTTTACGGAAAACCCTCGGAGAAAATAACGGTAATAGGAGTAACGGGGACGGACGGCAAGAGCTCTACCGTATGGTTTATCTATCAGATGCTCTCCCACATAGGAATAAAAGCGGGATTTATGTCCACTGTAAACTTCCTGACCGACAGAGAAGTAACAAAGAATAACCTGCGTCAATCCACACCCGAAGCCCCGGAGATTCAAGAGCTACTCTCTATGATGGTTGAAAACGGTAAAGAATACGCCATAGTAGAGGCCACCTCACACGGACTCTCCAATAAAACCCTACGTCTCGCAGATGTAAAATTTAACACTGCAGTTTTAACCAATGTGACCCACGAGCACCTTGAGTTTCATGGCACATTGGAACAGTACAGAAGCGATAAGGCTAACCTATTCAGGCGAGCAACGGAAACCGGGATTATTAATCTCGACGATCCAAACAGTAAATATTTTGAAAATGCCTTTCTAAACGAACACAAACCTTACGACAAACGTATAACCAAACATCACGAACGCAGGTGTTTTTTCTACGCTACAAAACCCGAAAACTTTAAAAACTCAAGCGTATATGCCTACAATATACAATCTAATCTTAAAGAAACCAGATTCTCTATCGTATATACAAACGGGAAGAAAAAACTGGAGAGAGAGATAAAAATATCCCTACCTGGAGCTTTTAACGTAAACAACATCCTTGCCTCCCTCCTTGCAGCAATTAAAACCTGCAAACTTACCACCCAGGAGATAGAGGATATACTCTCATTTCTCCCACAGATTAAGGGTGTACCGGGTCGTATGGAGCATATAACCATGGGACAACCATTCGATGTTATAGTTGATTACGCACATACCCCTGAGTCGTTTAGCGAGGTTCTACCCTTTATCAAGAAATATACAAAAGGGAAACTCATCACTCTCTTTGGCTCCGCAGGTGAGAGGGACGTAGAAAAGAGGCCCCAACAGGGTAAAATCGCT
The DNA here is from genome assembly GCA_964596425.1 of uncultured Spirochaetales bacterium. GTDB lineage: Bacteria > Spirochaetota > Spirochaetia > SZUA-6 > SZUA-6 > CAZQTC01. Next base: position 24,757 of record CAZQTC010000019.1, read on the forward strand.
GCAACCTACTCCGATGTGATTGTCATTACCGACGAAGATCCGAGGGCAGAAGACAGTATGAAAATTATAAACGAAATAGCAGCTGGGGCCTTAAGTATAAAGAAAAATGAGAATCTCATATTAGAACCAAACAGGGAGGCAGCCATAAAGAAGGCCTTCTCCATAGCGGAACCAGGTGACACGGTTGTTCTACTGGGGAAGGGGCATGAAAACTCAATAATCTACGATGGATATTCCATATACTGGGACGAAAAAGAGTTTGCACAGAAAACCCTAAAAGAAATGGGGTATGGGAAATAAAAACCACTCAGACAGAACCAAAAGGAAAAGCTACACTTTTCCCCTCATATTCTCTATACTCTCTCTCCTATTCCAAATGTTCCCTTTATCTCTCCTCTCAGGGGAACCGGAGGACTTCCCAATTCCCGGGGAGATACCTTCGATCTCTATCCAAATTAGCAACAATATATCTGTCACCTTAAGGAAGGAATTGTTCAACTGTATAACTCCCAACAAAATAGAGACTCTGCTTAGAAAACGATACGCATTCTTTCTCTCGGGAATCTCTCAACCCACAGAACGGAGAAAATCGAAGATAAAAATTCTTATCTCTAGAAACACCTCCGGGAACAGTGCAAATTCCCCGATAATCTACGCAACAACATTACTTAACTATCAAACCGACTCCTCTACCTTTATCCCACTCCGAAGCAAAATAAGCGTAAAAAAAACCTCCTATAAGGCACTTCTACCCGGTATAGCAAACGAGATTGCCTACATGATAGCTAAAGTTAACAATTTTAAAACCAACACAGAGATCCTTCCTCCCACATTGGAAACCTACATAACAGCAGAACAATTGAAGGATATTACCAAAATATTTACCCACACAAACAACAGAATTGAAATATACTCCCTCACCCCATACTTACTACGACAGGGTAACAGGGAACCGATAAGGGGAATAACACTCCTCACCAACATTGGATTCATATCACTCGATCCTGAGTTCAATCCAAACGAAATCACAGTGAGGGATCTTGCCTTTCAACAATTTCACCCAATAACAAACGACAATTTCGATACCCTTTTTACAAATAATTTTAACAATCTCTATCTACTTTCCACCTACACGGGGAAATTGAAAGAGGTAGAGTTTGACAGTAACACCTTAAAAGAAAAAACAATTCCGCTATCTGCAAATTCCACTCTTTTAAAACTCGGAGAGAGTATGTTCATTCTCATCGAACAATCTCCCAATCCTATTGTGGGACTCTATTCTAACAACCTATCGGAGAAAAAAATAGTCAAGCTGTTTTCCCTTCCCATTTACTCCAATTTCTTCTCCGCCGCCTCCATAAAAACCAATTCGCCAATCCGGAATTCACTCCTCTACCTCTTCGATGCACTGGAGAGAAGAATTAGAGTAATCAACTCCACAGGGAAAGAAATAGACACCATAAAGCCAATATACAACCCTCAAATCATGCCAATGCCAAACGGTATGGAGATTCTACATGACGGAAGCTTTATTCTGTCCGGCAGTGGTACTATCATGAAATTTGACCGGTACGGTCTTCCCCTATGGAAAATAGATAGTTACAGAATAAAGTATCCCACCTCATTTCCGCCAGCTACAAAAGTAGCCGTAATAGAAGAAAAGGAAAGTATCTATGTAGTGGATAACCAAACAAGTACAGTACTCAAATACTCGTACAATCCGGAAAAAATCTCAAAACCAGAAAAACCTATCAAAGCAAACCCTGCAATCACACCCATCGGACTGGCAAATTTATTCGAAAAACTTGCTGCAGAGAAAGAGAACCAGCTTATATACCCCGCCGCTCTAGAGTATTACAATCAGGCCATTACTATATACAGAAAACTTCGATTACAACACCCGTTAGAAGTTAACTACTCAACACACCTGCTAAAACTGACAGAAGAGAGAAATCGCATACTAAATGCTATGGCCAAAAGAAACATCTTAGAAGTAACACTTAAAGAAAAAATTCTCCACTTAACTCAACAAGACTTAACTCAACAAGAAATCACGCTTATAGCTAAAATTAAAAACCTAGAAGATTCTCCACTAAGCAACATCAAATTAAAAATCAATATACCCTATCTCGCAATAAATCCAAAAGAGCTCACAATAAAACAATTAAAGGAAAATCAAAGTAAAATCATTACCACATCTCTAAAGCTAAATAGAGATATGTATAATATGATAAACAGCATAGGGAAAACAAGCTGGAAAATCTACATAAGAGCTAACTGCACCACTACAAAAAATTCTCAGGAATTACTATTTAGCCTTCCCCTAGTCCTCTTACCCCTAAAAAATTAGGTTTAAATATCCGCAGTATTTCTGTATACTCAAACCCAGGAGAGAAGAGATGAGTAAAAAAACGATATGCATTCTCTACGGGGGTAAATCGGGAGAACATGAGGTCTCAACGAGATCGGCTGCCTCCATTGTAAAAAACATAGACAGAGAGAGATACGATATCATCCTAATAGGGATAGACAAAGACGGAACATGGCACTACCAGGAAAAACCAGAAATCGTACACATTTCCAATCAGGGCGATGCACTAAAAATCAAACCATCGGATAAACTTACAAACATAGTACCGGAGAGAGGCATAAGGTACGGCGATAAGTTTTTAAAGATCGACGTGGTATTTCCCGCTCTGCACGGCAGCTTCGGAGAGGACGGCACAGTCCAGGGACTCTTGGAGATTGCAGACCTAGCCTACGTTGGCTCAGGGGTACTCGGTAGCTCTCTATCCATGGACAAAGAGAAGGCAAAAAGAATATGGCGGGAGAGAGGATTACCAATAGTTGATTTCGAACTAATTACCGGACAAGAAATTGAAAAAAATCTTGCTGAACCAGAGCAACATCCCTCTATAGTCAGAGCAATACAACGCTTTGGTTTCCCCATGTTCGTAAAACCAAGTTCCGCAGGTTCCTCTGTAGGAGTCAGCAAGGTTTACACGGAGAAAGAGCTTGCAATAGCCATAGAGCATGCCCTCCAGTTTGACCGTAAGGTACTTATAGAACGCTCGATAGAGGCCCGAGAGATAGAATGTTCGGTAATAGGCAACGAAAACCCCAGGGCATTTCCACCGGGAGAGGTTATCCCCACCCATGATTTTTATGACTATGAGGCAAAGTATACAGATCCGGAGGGAGCCTCACTGGTTATACCTGCAAACCTACCGGAAAAACTCCAGAAAGAAATCATGGAAACTGCGATAAAAGCCTACAGTAGCGTGGAAGCCTGGGGATTCGCAAGGGTGGATTTTCTATTGGGAAAGGAAACGGAAGAGATATACATAAATGAAATAAATACAATACCGGGGTTTACAGTTATTAGCATGTTTCCCAAATTATGCGAAAATGGAGGACTTCCATACCCCGAAATCATAGAAACCCTGATTAATCTTGCACTGGAAAAACACAGAGAGAAAAAATCAAAACGATACCACCTGTAAACAAAAACTTGTAAGAGATAAAGAATGGGTGAAATACAAATAATAGAGGCATCCGCAGGCTCCGGAAAAACTCATAGGTTGACATTGGAGTATATAAAACATCTACTTACAGAGGCTTTATCCTCAGAGCCTAAAAATTCCGTAATCGATTACAGAAAAATATTTAGCTCTATACTCGCCATAACCTTCACCAACAAAGCAACGGAGGAGATGAAAGAAAGAATAATACGTTACCTAAAGGCGCTTGCTCTAAAAGAGAATTCAGAACTTGAAGCCGACAGAAAACTGATAGAAGACTCCCTATTACACCAATCTCCAATTAAAGAATCTTTTAAAACCCCTAAAGTAACAAGTGAAAAAATCGGAGAAATTGTAGAAAACCTCTTTATAAATTACAGCGATTTCAATGTTAAAACGATAGATTCGCTTATGACAAGCCTTATAAGGGTTCTATCACCGGAGTTAAAACTCCCTCCCGATACACCAATTGAAATAGATTTCAAAGAAGAACTTACCTCATTTGCACGAGAGTACCTCGAGAATCTTGTAAACCATAACTGGGAACTCATAACCAACACAATAACCGAACTTATCACCTCCGGGGAAATGCTAGGCAACACGGTTGACAGGAGTATTATTACAAAGCTGACTGAGATATTTGAAAAAATCCTCAAAGAGAATATAGATATAGAGACCATTATTCCACAAAGTAGCCCTCACAAAGAAGAAAATATAAAGGCCGAAATGGACAATGCCTACACTAACTACAGGAAGAATCTCGAAGTCTTCTACAATTTTATCCAGAAAAATCACTCACTCATAAATGGAAACACCGTTAGAGAGAATACCATAAAAGAGATAGAAAAAATCCTGAAAAATCAGAACTGTAACATCCCCGATATACTTAATCTAACGGATAAACGACTCTTTAAGATAGACATATACACCAGTGAAAATGATTTTAAGCTCTACAAAAAAGGAGCATTAAATACAGCTACGGCGATAGTCAGGGAGGGAAGAGAAATATTCGAAAAACTTTTAATCTCACAGTACTCTCTGATAGAGGCAATAAGCAGGTTTAAGACATCACAACTCTTCCACCTCCTAAAAGATTTTACAAAAAAGTGGGAAGATAGAAACAACAGAACCGTCTATGTCCCGGAACTAAGCAGAATACTCAAAAAAAAGCTGGGCAACCTCTATCCATATCTTAAACTGTCCGACAAGTTTATTCACTTTTTGTTCGACGAGTTTCAAGACACTAGCGAGCTTCAATTTGGAACGCTAAGCCCCCTAATAGACGAGGTACTTGCCTCAGAGGAAAGAGCCTCCTTCCTGGCGGTCGGGGACAAGAAACAGGCAATTTACAGATGGAGAGGGGGAAAATCGGAATTAATGGATCCTCAAAATCTGAGAGACTACTTTTCACAGGGATTAAGAAACAGAATCCGATCCTTAAGTCTCTCTGTCAACTACAGGAGTCTTCCCGCCATTGTTAAGTTTAACAATGCATTCTGGAATCCAAAGAACATCGGCAATTCCGCAGAGGAGGATGAAATACGGGAGGCTATTAGTAACAATTTTAGAAACAGTTTTCAAGAATGTGCAAATAAATCCCAATATTCACCCGGAACCGGAGAGGGGTACGTAGAAATTACCGGTGTCTATCAGGACAAAGATGAAAACACACAAAACATACTCAAGCAAATCATGGAATACATAACTCTCCTAACGGGAAAGGGTTACAAACCACACGAAATAGCTATTTTGGTTAGGAAAAACGAGGAGATAAAGAATATTATTCTCTACCTTGAATCAAACGGATTTACCACCATAACGGACGAATCACTCAGACTTTCCTCCAGCCCCATAATAAACGAAATAGTGAGTTTTATGAAATTTCTCGAGTACCCACCTGACAATCTAAGCTTTTTCACCTTTATCACCGGGGAAATAACATCAAAGATCTTAGAAACAAACCCTTCCTACTCACAATTTTCAGATTCAATAAGAAAGATTCTCGAAGAGGGAATAGACCAACCGCTCTACAGGATTTTCGAAAGCAAATATCCCAAATTCTGGAATGATTACGTATCTTACTTTTACAAATCCTCAGGATTAATTCCACCCTACGACCTCTTTCAGGATATGACTTTAAAGTTTAAACTTTACGAAAACTTTCCGGAACTCACCCCCTTTCTCCTCAAATTTTCTGACCTCCTCCACGAGCTAGAACAAAAGGGAATAACCTCCATCTCCGCCTTTTTAGAGGACTGGGGAAAAAATCTACAGAGTAGCTCACCATACTCGATAGATTCAATACAAACGGAGGAAGCCATCACCATCATGACAATACACAAAGCAAAAGGGCTGGATTTCCCGGCCGTAATTGTACCTATACTCCGGGAAAAATCCAACCAGGAGAATACATTTGTTAACAATGGCAACCTCTACTACATTACAAAAAAAATAGCAGAAGCATGTCCTAAACTGAAAGAGATATATAGAAAAGAGTACATGGAGAGATATATAGATACTCTTAACCTACTATACGTGGCGTTTACCAGGGCAAAAGAAACACTCCTGATACCAGTCGAAATCAGGGAAAACAGTAAGAAATCCAAAAGTATAATTCCCGTGTCCTCCCCGGAGGCATACAACATAGTCCTAAGAACCCTACTATTTCTGGATAAAACATCCCTAAATAAAAATCATATCTATAATTCAAACGATTATACTATCAAAGAAAAACTGGAAAACCTAACAACAAGCAAGAAAAGGATTGTACTCTTCAAGGTGGGTAACATCCCACTTAGAGAGAAAAGACCAAGGGTAACCTCTGCAGAACAAATAACCGAGCAACAAATCTCTCATCATTTCACGAGTTCAAAACTTAAATTAACCAATGAACTAGAGAGCAATTTACTTATCTTTTACAGGCACGGACTGGAAGAAACCTCAGCAGAGAAAGAGGAGGGCGAAACACTTCACAGGATGCTCTCACAACTGGAAATGTATTCAGAGAGGGAACAACTTAGAACTGCTCTGGCCAAACTATGCAAAAATTACAATCTTAGCGAAGAAGATTCTAACAGGATAATCTCGTTTATCCTCTCTCAAGACGTAATTCGTTTTTACACGGGAGAGGCAACCTTTAAGAATGAACACGAGATAATCCAATGCACCAACAAAGACCTGCCACCGGAACGAAGAAGAATCGACAGATTGGTAATAACCAATGATACCATCTATATTCTCGATTACAAGTTCGGAGCCAAAGAAAGGGCACACTATCTCCAGCTCGAAGAGTACACAGAAATTCTTAAAGATATATACAGACATAAAAAAATCGAGGCATACCTACTATACATGAAATACTCAAAACTTGAGAGGGTTGTATAGTGAATAAAAAATTTCATCTCCTTCCCCTAACCAGCGACATAATCCAATACAGCGCAGAACTCATACTTGAAGAGGTAAATGCCCACTCCCCTATCAACTCTCCGGTAGATTTATCCAACGGTATAGTGGTGTTTCCTACACGGAGAATCCAACACTTTTTGCTTCATCATCTAACACAAAAAATCGGAAAAAATTTTATAGCACCCTCGATGTTTACAATCGACGACTTTTTTTCCTTTCTCTTCGAACAACACCTTCCGGGATTAAAAAAAGCAAACGATACAGAGGCAGCCTTTTACCTCTTTAATACCATAAGAGATAGATACCCCGACATCCTCTCGTATCTCTCTACCAATATGTCTATAGATAATGTTAACTTCCTGGAATTCTTTCAGTGGTCATTGACAATCCTCTCCGCCGTAGAGTCTATATATTCAGAGGCGGCTCTATTTGATCCATTCAGTAATAACACACACAACACTACCACACCAGGATTGAATGAAGAGGCATACAGAGAATTCGTTCGAATGGGGGACTACCACAGGGAATACAAAGAGCTAATAATAAACCTGCCTTCATTGGCAAGGGATTTCAAAGTATACATGGAAAGAAATGGCCACTTTACAAGGGGTATAGCTTACAGAACAATCTCGACAAAGGCCAAGGAAAAAACACTTAAACTCCCGGAGGGAAGATACTTCTTTATTGGTTTTCACTCTCCAAACTACTGCGAAAAGATACTCCTTAAAGAAATAACTGAGACAAGAGAAACCCATATCATCCTAAAAACAGACCCCGGAGCTTTGCAAGATCCTAAATCGCCCTTCTACCTACAGCATAAATTTATAGAGGAACTCGGGTATAAAGAATCCAGGCAGGAGGAGCGTTCCCCCATATGGAACAGGTTCTCAAAAACAGTTACACTGGTATCCACGCCGGATACAGAAACAGAAATGCTCAAGATCTCACAACTCCTAAATAAAAACCTCTCCTCATACTCCAAAAACAATCTCAAAAGAATAGCCATAGTACTCCCCGAACCGGCATCCCTCATACCAGCCATTCATGGTATAGTGTCTAGAACAGAGGACATTCCATTCAATATCTCTCTCCAATATCCCTTCAGGAGGACCCCTCTCTTTCAACTCATAGAAAACATTCTACAGCTAAATATCAACAGAAACGAAGATGGCTTTAGATGCGAGGATTACCTTCAAATAATAAGACACCCATATGTAAAAATGCTCGATACTAGCGATGAGGAGTATCTAAAGAGAGCAATTCACAAGCTAGAGAATATCATTACATCGAATAACATTGTGAGAACAGAACAAGAGGAACTGGAAAAACTACTTATGCTTGATCCACAGGAAAATAATGAAAATCTTCCGGAGGAAATAAGAAAAATTAATGAAGCCTTCGTAATACCCAAAGAGAAGAAAACCCTTTTAGAAACAGTTACTTTTCTAATAGAAGCGATAAAAACAATAGAAAAATTAAAAGAACGATATCCCTTCTTAGGGGAATATTTGTATCTATTCTTTAACGTTATGGAAGAGCTAAGAAAAATTTCCTCTTTTGAAGGACTCCACGAGATAGAGAGCAACTTCAAACTTGTTGCAAATTTCATTATGCACCACCTCTCAAGAAAAGCGGTACCCTTCGAGGGTTCACCGCTCAAGGGCATACAGATAATCGGAATGCTTGAAACGAGAGGGTTAAACTTCGATGAGGTATACATACCCGATGCAATAGAGGGCATTTTACCGGAGGAGCGTAAGTACGACCCAATTTTGCCATACGATATAAAAAAAATCTTCGGAATACGTAGCCACACAGACTGGGAATTTCTCTTTGCCTACAACCTCTTTTCGCTGATAGGAAGTTCCAAAAAAACCTACATACTCTACCCAAACAAAAAAAATGGCCAAATAGTACCGAAAAGCAGATATGTGGAATATATAACATACTCCATCGAAAAAGAATTAAAACACGCTCCCCAAATCGAAGGGGTAAATTACAAACTTAATCTTTCCAGAGGGGAACCTCAAAGTATAAGGAAAGATGATACAACACTTGAAAAACTGTTTAAACTTGAATACTCACCCTCCTCCATCCAGCTCTTCCTACACTGTCCCAAACAATTTTACTACTCAAAAGTCTTGGGCCTGGAGGAACATCTGGGTATATCCGAGGAGATAGACGGTGGAACATGGGGGAGCATGGTTCACGAGATACTGAGAGAAATATTTAAAATATTCATAACTCACCACAACGGCAAACCACAAAAACTTCGAGAAGATACTATACAAGAGATAATTCACAACGTGTTTAAAAAGTATGGTACTAATCCCAAACACGGTCTTACAAAGCTCCACTCATGGTATATGAATCTCCAAATTACTGCCTTCATAAATAAACAATTGGAAGAAAACGATGCTCTCAGGGTCAAATACCTGGAAAAAACCTTGAGTACCAGACTCTCTATTCTCAACAGGGGAGTAAAAATAAAAGGACGAATAGATCGCATAGATGAAATAACAGAGCAAGAAAGGGTTATAACGACGGTTATTGATTATAAAACAGGAACCAACTTTAGAAACGTAAGAGAAAGCACTCTTCTAGTTACTCTGGACAGGTTACTGGAAATGCTAGAGGCATTCGAAACCACTCCCATGAAACCGGAGGCAAAGAACGAGCTTTATGAAAAAACCATAAAACAATTAAAATCTTTTCAGTTGCTCTTTTACCTCTACCTCTTTAACAAAGGGGAAATAGAAAAAAACAATTCACACCTCCAGGGTAGATACATATACCTTGGAGGAACAAACAAATCTGACATCCGCTATATGGACATTTTAGAAGATCCTTCGGAGACAAATGTTTCCACTATACTCGAAACATTTGCCAGGTTACTCACTTTAATACTAGAGGATATAACAAATACTGAATTAGATTTCTTTCAGACAAACGATACAAAAACCTGTGAGTACTGTCCATTTACAAACCTCTGCCGATTTTAAAATAGAGAAAAGCAAAACATCAAAATCAACCCAACAAATTTATTGCTTTCCGGAATATTTTTAAATATTATATTATATATGGCAGATTTTTCAGGAGAGAAAATAGGCGAAGGGCTTATAAGGATAGGGGCAATGACTGAAGAACAGGTACAGGATGTCCTAAAAAGGCAAAGAGAGGGAGACAACAGATTGTTCGGCGAAATTGCTATTTCACTTGGCTATGTGGATGACGAAGCAATAAGGAAATATCTGGAGTCCAAGGAGAAATAGGAATGTTAATACCGGCAGAAGTTTGGACAGTGGCAAAGGCAGAACAGGGAAATGCCGTTCTAATAAGGCCTGTTGATTCAGATATGGCAGTCCCTATATTCATAGGAACCTCAGAGACACAATCCATACTAATAGGGTTGGGTAATGTAAAAACACCACGGCCGCTTACCCACGATTTAATGTTAAGCGTAATTGATAACCTGGGTGCTACAGTAAACAGAATCGAGATAACAGAGCTTAAAGAGGGAACCTTCTACGGCAAATTAGTCCTAGACACGGTAAATGGCGAAATTAGTATAGATTCCAGACCATCAGACTGTATCGCTCTCGCCGTGAGGGTGAAATGTCCAATTTATATAGATGAAGGTATAGTAGACGAGGCAGGTATTTCAATTGATGTAATAAACCAAAATCAAAACCCGAGGGAACAACATGTCAAATCCCAACTTGAAATACTAAAAGAGATGCTGGAAAAGGCAGTAGAAGAGGAAAACTACGAGGAAGCTGCACGACTAAGAGATCAGATAAAGGAGCTGGAGGAAAAGATATAAAAATATTCCCTCAAAGCCTATAAATTTCATAGCAAAGGGTCTTGACAGGAAAGATTTTTTCAGTATCTTTTACATACGTTAAATATAACACGAAGTATTATTTATTTTAATTATTAGTAGGGCCCATAGCTCAGTTGGTTAGAGCGGCGGACTCATAATCCGTTGGTCCGGGGTTCAAGTCCCTGTGGGCCCATTTTTTATTTTATAAACATTTAATTACAGACAGTGGTAAATTAAAACAGTAAGTAGATGACAACAATACAAGAAATTACAGTATCAACGACGGGGATAGAAAGAGACGATTACTGTTATTGCTGCGGGGAGAAAAACGCAAAAGGCCTTCACCTTAAATTTGTCTATCCTGAGAAGGGTAAATCACTAACTACAACTATCATTCCATCTTACTATACAGGCTGGAAAAACGTAGTGCATGGTGGCTATCTTGCGATGCTACTGGATGAGGCAATGGCACACGCATGTGGGAGTCTTGGCAAACAGGCCTTCACCGCCGAGATAACGGTAAGATATCTAAAACCGGCAAATGTGGGGCAATCGATACGCGTTGAGGCTCAGATAGACAACCTAAAACCTCGAGTAATTGATACGAGTGGTAGCATCTTCGATGCAGATGATAATATAATAGCAAAGGCCAAGGCCAAATTCATGGTGCCATAAAGTTAACATTAAGGGGCCTTAAGTATCTCCCGAGGTTTGCTCCCATTCTGAGGACCAACTATCCCCCTTCTTTCCATCTCTTCTATTAAGCGTGCAGCCCTATTGTATCCTATTTTAAGACGTCTCTGCAAAAAAGAGGCAGATGCCTTACCGGCCGCAAATACGATCTCCAAAGCCTTATCCATAAGAGGATCCTCCATAGCGTTTGCATAACTATCACTCTCTTCTTCATCAAAGAAGATCTCCTCATCTATATAATCTGGCTTCCCAAGGCTCTTTAAATGTGTCGTAATTGCCTCGACCTCTTCTTCCGAGAGAAAAGCTCCCTGTATCCTAACCGGCACAGGGTTCCACGCAGCAGAAAAGAGCATGTCACCCTTACCGAGCAGTTTTTCTGCTCCTACAGAATCAATAATGATTCGAGAGTCAAACTTACTGGCAACCATAAAGGCTATTCTTGAGGGGATATTTGCCTTTATCAGTCCGGTTATCACGTCAATAGAGGGTCGTTGAGTGGCAAGAACGAGATGAATCCCAACGGCTCTTGACATTGCAGCGAGCCTTGCCAGAGTAGCCTCCATCTCTCTTCCCGATGTCGCCATTAGATCGGCAAACTCATCAACCACTATTACAATGTAGGGAAGCGGCTTAACGGTTAATCTCTCTCGTTCTACTTTTCTGTTGTAAGAGTGAATATCTCTCACACCCAGAGCATCGAGAAGCGCGTATCTATTTTCCATTTCATCTATACAGTACTGGAGTGCCTGAAAGGCCCGCTTAGGATCGGTTATCACGGGGGTTAACAGATGAGGGATCTCATTGTAGAACTTAAGCTCCACAATTTTGGGATCTATTAACAGCAAACGCACCTCTTCAGGGGTTTTCTTGTAGAGTATCGAATTAATTATGGAGTTTACACATACCGACTTTCCAGAACCAGTGGCCCCCGCAATTAAAAGGTGAGGGGTCTGCACCAAATCTATAATCTGGGCTTCACCAGTTATGTCTTTTCCCAGCGCAATGGGAATTTCATACCTGCTATTCTGAAAATCAGGAAGAGTTATAAGCTCTTTAAAGGAAACAATGTTTCGCTTCTTGTTGGGTATCTCAATCCCAACCGCATGCTTACCTGGGATAGGTGCAACTATTCTTACCCTAACAGCGGCAAGCCTTAGAGCAATATTGTCAGAAAGATTTACAATCTTTGAAATTTTGACACCCGGTGCCGGAAGAATCTCAAACATAGTAATTACAGGGCCCTTTTTAATCCCTGTTAACTCCGCCTTTATCTTAAACTCCTCCAGAGTCCTCATTAAAATATCCGCCGAACTCCTAGTTTCCTCATCTATTTCCCAATATCTCCCGTCCGGATAGTCCATAAGAATACCGTTAACGGGTATAGTATAATTCTCCGAGACTTCACCTGTGGAATTTGCACTCTCAGGCTTTTCCAACTTCTCTATAACAACCACATCCTCCACATCCTCTTTTACACTATCCCTGATCACAACCCGCTCCTCTTGCGACCTGCGATCCACCCCAGGGTGAGACTCTATCAAAAACTCATTATCAATAGTGCGTTCCTCCTCAATCTCATCCCTCATGCGCTCATCGTCGTGTTTCTCCGCATGACTCGTTTCCGTATAATTCCTAGGTGTGTCACCCTCTAATTTTAACCACTCCGTTTTAAAGATACTCAACCTCTCCAGATCTTGCTTACCTCGCTCCTCTTTCTCTGCCATCCTGTAATCTTCAAAACCTTCCGGGCTCTCCATATCACCCTTCTGTGAATCTCTCTGCTCCATCCCGGACGAACCCAGATCCATATACAGCTTATACAGGAGAAGAATTTCAATTAACAGAAGAATACCCAATGCAAAAGCAGCGGGCAATCTCCCAAGACGATTGATAAGAAAATCACTAATGGTAGAATTATACCGTACATCAGGAATAGCAACCTTGAGCAACACACTGAGAGTCAAAAACGGAATCAGAGAAAAGATTAAAATTACAAAGTACACCGTATTAGATGGTTTTAACGTAAGGATATAGGCAAGTACAAGTAGGTAGATAGGAACAAAAAAAGCGCCCCATAAAAACGTTGAAAACAGAAATCTTCCCGGGTATGAAATTATCTCAACCAAACGAGATATAGACTTAATATCCGAATCAACAAAAACAAACAGAATAGAGAATATCAAATAAAATCCTGCAAATATAAGTGAAAAAACTGTTATCTCCGAGACTCTACCCCTTATACCCTCATTGTTAGAGCTTTCCATAGCAAAAATTATCCCCCACCCTTCTACAAATAAAATTACCTATACACTATTTATCGGAACATTAGATACTTAACAAAAATCAACACAGCAAGAGGTATCAGGTAAAAACTAAATAGATACAATCTTCCCTTCCTGACAATCTTCAACAGAATAGACAGTGACAGAAATCCTACAATAACCGTAGTAACAAATCCAACAGCAAGAACATCAATGCTAACAACATTCAAAAGTTGATTGATGTCTTTCAATTTCAATATCACAGCACCAACTATTGCCGGAATTGATATCAAAAACGAATACTCCGCTGCAGTTTCTCTATTTATCTTAATGGCAAGAGAAGAGGTAATAGTTATCCCAGAGCGTGATATACCGGGAAGCACCCCAATTCCCTGGGCAAGACCAATAAACATCGCATTACCTATACTCATATCCTTGTAACTTTTGGAACCCCTAAACCAAAGCGTTGTAATTAAAAACAAACCTGTAATTAAAAACAAACATGCAACAATCAATGGATTTTTTGAAATTTTTTCTTCATAGTTGGATAAAAACAGACCAAAGAGAGCGGTTATCACGGTAGATGCAAGTACAAGAATAACAATCCAGAGATTTATACTATCTTCCTCTCTCTTTTTTCCCGTAATCCAAAACCATAGCGAAACAACAATTCCGACTATTCGCCTCCAAAACATAGCAATAACAACGATTAACGTAGCTACATGAAGCATTACATCAAACAGCACGGGGACATCCTTTAGTCCCAGAAAATACTTCATCACAGCGAGATGCCCGGAGCTGGAAACAGGTAAAAACTCGGTAATACCCTGAATAATACCCAGGATTACAGAATCAAAATAATTCATTTAGACACGTCCTCTCTACTTACAAAATTATTAAAACTCACCGAAGTAATACCTTATTACATTATTGGGTTTAAGAGAAGAATAATATACGGAGGAAAGGATTATTTTTTTCACATATTCGCGTGTTTCAGAAAATGGAAGAGCCTCTATGAACAAAACATCATTCAACCCTCTAAACTCTCGTTCCCACTTTCTAACTCTTGAAAGCCCCGCATTGTAAGCAACAAGTGCCTTTGCCATACTATTCAATCGCTTATAGAGATCGCCTAAATGTTTCGCTCCTAGCTCTATATTCACAACGGGGTCCTTAAGATCAGGCTTCCCTAACCTCAATTTTCTAGCCACATCCATAGCCGTCACAGGTAACAATTGGGTTAACCCTACCGCACCTGCTCTTGATACAATCTTCGGATCGAAATAACTCTCCTCTCTCACCAAGGCAAATAGTACATACTCTGGGATTCCATATCTCTTTGCATTGCTCACAATAGCTCCTGCATACGCCTTAGGATAGTAGAGCTCCTTTAGGCCTTTCCTCATATTGAGAGATGCAACTCCTTCCTTCCGGATAGTTGCTCGAATCCGGGAGAGGTACAATCCCACAATATTTATTGATTGCCTAAAGATACCCCGCTCATTCAACACAGTTGCAATATTTAATAGCTCCTCATCAGAGAGTAGATTTGGATTTTCCATTAGATTTAAATAACCTTCATTATCCAACCCAAAATCGAAAAAACCTCTAACAAAATCAAAAAAATCGGAACTAACATCCGCCTCGGAAGCAGCCGCAACACTGGACTTACAAAAGTCCATGAACTTCTCTCCACCGGTTCTGCTATTGACAAGTTCATCCTCGATAACGCTAAGCATTAAAACATAGTAATCGGGGGGACAACTCTTCACTACTTCTACAATATCAGAGTTCAATCTAATCTGTTCCTTAAAGCTAAGAGTAATGAAACCTCTTCTAACAGCAATATCGAGAATAAGAATGAGACGTTTCTCTATGTCAATAGGTCCCCTTCCCCGTACCAGATTATAGAGTTGATATAGCTCATCCCACCTACGGAACATGACAAGTTTAGAAACAAGAGAATTAAGGACATCCTCAAAATAGAGATAATTTGACCAATAGGGATACGTACGAACTATATAATCCAGCGCTCTTTTCGTTGAATAGTTTAAATACATATCAATAACAAACCAATTAACCCTATCTCGTTGTGCCTTATCAAGTGTATCATTTGCAACACGCCTTAGGTAAAGAATAGCCTCCTCGTACCTCTTTGCCTTTCTACATATCCTTCCCAACATTTCCATTCCATTTAATCTCGCCATCCCAACAAGTTGGGGATACACATAACCCAGAAACTTTATACCTCGGGTGTATTCACCAAGGGAAAGGTAGAGAAATCCTAGTTCTTTTACCAAGAGGGGACTCTCTTTTGATACCTTCGCAGGATTCTCTTTTACAATTTTCTCCCCAAGCTGTAGCGCATTCTTCTTAAGTCCACGGCCTATCAAATCTTTAAATCTAAACACGTCCAACGTAAACGCATCAAATGCTTTAAGCCTCTCCTCCCTCCTCTTTAAAAAGGCATAGCCCCTACTATGTACAAAAGAGGAGTAAAAATCAAAGTAGAGCCTTCTGAAATCCTCTCGCCACTTATCTATTCCTAACCTACACGAAGAAACGGCAAGAAACAGATTCAACTCCCTATCAGAAAAAAGATTAAAACCCGAATCTTTTTCTTCGCTGTAAGATTTTATAAGCCTTACGACATCCCTATCCCTCTTTAACCAATAGAGAGATTCAACCTTTAACCTTTTTATCTCTACAATATCACTGTTGGGGAAACAACCGTTTTTTCCCCTACTCCCATTGCTATCTGGTAGAATAGAATCAGCTATTTTCAAAGCCTCTTCATACCTCTCTCCCTTAACCAGACTCTTTAAGAGCATCAACCCTGCTCTCTCCTTCCATATATCCCTTCCATCCTTGTACGCTAACTCTAACATTCGTTTAGAAACATTATCTAACCCCAGCTTTTTGAAGATGTAATAAAAATAAAAAGGCGCGTTTGGATTAAGCCTCCTTACCTCTTCCAGATCAACTTTCTCGTAATCTATATGTTGTAAGAACGAGTAATCCCCATCTTTTAACTTTAATCTAAACCTAGCGAGGGGAATATCCCAAATCTTTTTGGCATTACACGAAGATACTACAGGTAGGAGGGAAAGAATAAGAAGTAGATAGACTATTTTTTTGGGTATATTATATTTTATCTTATCTCTCGGGAATAAAAATTTTCGTGCCAGCAAAGATCAAATCCGGATTCTTTATTCTGTTTCTACGAGCTATTACAGGATACAACCAGGGATTCCTGTAAAAAGTTGACGAAATATCCCAGAGGGTATCCCCCCGTTTTACCCTGTACCACACACCAGTTTTTCGAGTTTTTTTTTGTTTCACGGTATCCGTACTTACCTTTTCACTTTTTTTCTCAGTCATCCCCTGTTTCTTTTGGGTTACCCCACCCTTTGTTGGAGGGGCGTTAGAAACGGGGAGAATTTTACTCGTAGTGTTTCCCCCTATAAGAGGCGGAACTTCTTCTCCGTGAAGATTGGAAAAAATTAGATAGGCAATAACAGCTATTACGATAAGACTTATCACAACAAACAGCACGACAAAGAGAGGATTTCTTTTTTTCCTCTCTATATGCTTTTTCCTGCTATCCGTTTCGCTTATAGGATATGTTTCCCCTGTAAGTTTTGGCTCTTCAACTACAGATTCCTCAACAGCCGGTTCTTCAAAAGAACTCTCCCCAGGTTCTAATCCCCCAAAATCAAATCCCTCATCGATATCAAAATCCGGAACCTCGTAGGTTTCCTCTTCGGAGAGAGAATCTATACTAACAGTTAGTGACTGTTTTTCATCGGTAACTAAATCATGAGCAACCGCGTTTAAATTCCCGTCACTATCAATTCCAACATACAATTCAATCTCCGGTTCTCCCTTAGGAGCCGGTTGAATATTCTCTACAACAAGGCTTCCTATATACTTAGCATTCTCCAGTTCTGCTCCCTCGCCCTTGTAAAGATCAATCTGAACCTTGGATTGATTGTCCTTCACCGTAGTTACTACAAGACGTTTCCTCCTCCCAGACCCCTCTTCTAAAATGGGAAAAAACCTGCCATCTGCCGTTTTTATACCAATTGTAGAATTACTCAACTCGCTCCACCTTCCTCCTAAAAATCGTAACCTTGTATTTTTAATTTGTCAACGATATTTCTATTTCTTGACAATAAATAAACCATTTCTATAATGGTTTTATGCTCACTACTTTAAATATAACCATCATTATTATTATCGTTATTTTCGGGCTAAGTTTCCTATTTTTTTTCATCTCAAAAAGTGGTAAAAAAGAAAAAAAGCCCATTAAGAGAAAAAAGGACAAACAATCCCTCCTAAAAGAGGCAAACAGAAAGCTATTACAAAATCCACGAGATCCTGAAGCCCTTCAAATCCTCGCATCCATTGCCTTTGAAGATGGGGATTACGAAACTGCCTTTAAATACTATCATACCTTAATCGAGCTTGTACCCACAAATCCAGAAATCGATGAGTTTGAGGTGACTCTGAGATACGCAATTTCTGCTCTAAAAATAAAGAAACTACAAGAAGCATACAAAAGTTTTATGATAGCGAGAACTTTAAGACCAGAAAATTTTGAGGTAAACTACAATCTTGGTTATCTTGAACTCCTAAGAAAAAATTACGATAAATCAACACCCCTCTTAAAAAAGGCAAACACTCTAAACCCCGAACATGTAGATACCATACGATACCTGGCACACAGTTTATTCAGGAGCAAAGAGTATGCCGAGGCAGTTAAATACTTTAGGAAGCTGTTAGAGTACGATCCCGAGGATAAAAACGCCCTTTTTGTACTTGGGCAAAGTTACTACGAGCTGGGACAAAATGAAAACGCCATAAAGATATTCTCTCATCTTAGAACCAATCCACAATTAGGACCTAATGCCTCTCTACTCGCGGGAAGCCTTAGAATGAAGGTAAAACAGTTTGATAAAGCCATTACTGATTTTGAAATAGGTCTCAAACACGAGAACATCCGTACAGAGATAAAACTAGAACTTCTATACAGACTTGCCACAGCGTATCTTAAGAGCAACAACATAGAAAATGCGATCCAGGCATGGACAGAGATAACAAAAATTAACCCTGATTACAAAGATACAAAGGATTTGCTTGCAAAATACAGAGAGATAAGTGCTAACAAAAATTTGCAAATCTACCTTATGGCAACCAGTTCCGAGTTTATAGGTCTGTGTAGAAGAATAGCCCTTAACTTCTTTAAAAATTCTGTTACAAAATTAACAAATATCAATCTCCATAAAAATGAGTATGTAGATATACTTGCCGAGGTCAGTACCAAAAAGTGGGAAGATGTCGTACTGTTTCGATTTGTACGTGGTACGGGAATGATAGGAGAACTAATGCTCAGGGATTTATATGCCAGAATGAAGGAAATAAAAGCGGGGAGAGGAATATGCATGACAGCAGGAACCTTCTCCGAAGGAGCAAAAGAATTTGTAGAGGCACGTCTAATAGATTTAATAGAAGGAAAAGACCTGTTAAAAATTTTTAATAAATTGCCGCAGAGCATATAATTAATTTTCAAATCTATCCTGAGAATAAAGAAAAAAGATTGCGTAATTCATCTCAAGTTATATAATTATATTAAGTAAAGCACGAAAAGCAAATTTTAACCTTGAATGATAAAATTACTAACGGGAGCGATAGATATGATTAGTAAAAGGAGGATAAGCAAAAATTATGAGTAGCGATTTTTCAAGCATTGCAGATGCAAATATGCCGAATGCCGGAAGAATATATGACTACCTACTAGGCGGGAACCATAACTTTGAGGTTGATAGAATAGCCGCCAAACAATTAGTACAAATTGCCCCTTTCATGCCACAGCTATTCAAACTGATAAGATGGTTTTTAGGAGAGGTAGTAATACGGTTAAGTAATGAGGGGTTTACCCATTTTATAGATTTTGCTTCAGGCCTTCCGACAGTTGATCACATACATCAAATAACACCAGAAGGAACAAAAGTAATCTATTCGGACATCGACCCTGTGGTTGTGACTTACGCAAATGAAATCCTAAAGGATAATCCCAACACGCGCTACATCCAATGCGAAGCGGGTAAGCCAGAAACTCTCCTCGAATCACCCGTTGTAAAGGAACTGTTTGGGGAAAACAGAAGGGTAGCAATAGGTTTTAATGGGATAGCCTACTTCTTACCAGACAAAGAGATAAAGCACTTTATGGAAACTACCTACCGGTGGGCCGATGAGGGCTCCAAACTCTTTTTGTGCGATGCAGATGCTACCACTACACCACCCGAGAGCGCAACAAAGATAATGGAGATATATAAAAAAATTAACCAACCCTTATACCCCAGACCCTTAAAAGTACTTAAAGATCTAATAAAACCATGGGAGATAGAAGAGCCAGGTTTTATGCTTCTCGAGGAGTGGGTAGATATAAAAACAAAAGTTACAGAAGATGTAAAAAAGCAATGGAAGGGTCAGGGATTTTACGGGGCAATACTAAAAAAGTAAAATATGTCTGAGAGGGAAAAATCTATTACTATTTCGTATGTAATCGAGAAGATAAATAAACACCGAGAGGTTTTAATTAAACAGATTTCCAATCTTATAAGAGAGAACATTTTCGAGAATAGCTATACTATCCATCCCCGCATGATCAGAAAGATCGCCGAAGAAGAAATAGACACTCTTATTCTGTATCTAAAAAAAAACAACTTCTCTATCGTACAAGCCACTGCTAACGAGAGAGCGGAAAAAGGGCTTAACCTAAAAACAATCCTTGAAATCCACGAGCTTATAAAAAAACATCTCATAGATGAAATCGGAGAGCTAAAGGAACTAACCAACTTATTACAGGTATTAAAAAAATACGCGATGCTTTACCTAACAAGTTACTTCGATACTACAAAATCGATAATTCTCAGCCAACAGGAGCAGCTACGCAAAGCCTTAACCAAAACTATTGATACCCAGCGTACAGAGATCCTGATAAAAAACCAGGCAATAGAGACATCGCCCAATGGGGTGTTAATTACAGATCTTGAAGGAAATATAACATTTGTTAACGGCGCATTAAGAAAAATGTTCAAGATTACCCCCTACCCCCAAACCACATCAAGCATAAGAGAGTTTATAAACAACCAGCAGATAGAAACTATTAGTTCCTCTCTTAAAACTCATGGCTACTGGCAGGGGGAGATAACCATTGATGAACAACAAACGGGAGAGAAATACTTTCTACTATCTGCCTCATTCATCAAAGACCAGCAGAGCAATAACATAGGAATAATGTACTCCTTCATAGATCTTACGGAGCAAAAAAAACTGGAAGCTCAAGTAAGACAAGCACAAAAGATGGAGGCGCTTGGACAACTCGCAAGCGGTATATCCCATGACTTTAACAATATTCTTGCAGCCATAAGTGGCTATGCGGAACTTCAGCTTCTTGACTTCGAAGAGGGAACTCAGGAGTACAAGGATATGCTTCAAATAAAACTAGCCGCCGAACGGGGAAAAGAACTTACCAGGCAACTACTGTTCTTTACAAAACGAGATACCCTAAAGAGAACTTCCATAAATATCAACAATAACATAATGGAAACTATAACAATTCTAAAACGAACCTTTCCCCCTGAGATAACTATAAAGACAAATCTTGCGGACAATCTCAAACCTATAAATGCTAACCATTCTCAGATAAATCAAATTTTGATGAATCTTTTTGTCAACTCACGAGACGCAATCGTAGGAACGGCCACGGAAAAAGAGAATGTAGCAGTTGAGAAACGAGGAATAATCAGAGTTTCAACATTTAATACCCATTTTAATAGCATAAGCGTCCCTGTCTTCAAAAACGCAAAACCGGGAGAATACGTATGCCTTAAGGTTAGCGATAGCGGAATGGGAATGCCTAAAGAGGTGGTAGAGCATATATTCGAACCATTCTATACCACAAAGAGAGCGGAGAAGGGAACAGGACTGGGATTGTCGGTAGTATACGGAATTGTACAGAGTCACAACGGATTCATAAGAGTAAAGAGTGAGGTGGGAAAGGGTACTACATTTGAAATCTTTTTCCCCGTAGCACAAAACACATCTACAAAAAGGCCCTCAAAATCATTAACGGATAATATATACCCCGGCGAGGGAACAATTCTCGTCGTAGAGGACGAAATCCAGGTAAGGAGTATGGAAAAACGCATACTCGAAAAATGTGGATACACCGTTTTAACGGTGGAAAACGGGAGAGAGGCAATTAAATACTATCAACAACACAGAAAAGAAATAGACCTCATCGTACTGGACATGATCATGCCTGAAATGGGTGGAAAGGAGTGTTTTTATAAACTCAAAGAGATAGATCCAGAGGTAAAAATAGTTATCATAACGGGTTATAAAACAGATGCTGTCATCACGAGATTTATTAGAGACGGGGTAAGCGGGGTGATTGAGAAACCATTTAAACTTTACGACTTCACCCGTGAGGTCTACAAAGCCCTCCATTCCTAATCTCTAATTCATTCTCTAAAAATTTAAAACAGAGGTTATCACCCTTTCCCGCTTAAAATTATCCACTACCTTTAAAAAGAGAACCCTTCCATTCCTACGCTCTATAATGGAAGATTCTCCCTCCCAAAAGAGATCCAAAAACCTTCCAACGAGACAAACCGTAATCCCATATCTCACATTACACTCCCGAAGCCGGGCAGGAAGCGCATCCATGAAATTTCTTTTCTCCCGCTCATCAAAATGAACTCCATTGGCCTTTATATCCACCCAAACATCGTAACCATTATATCTCTTACTCCACACCTCTTCGAAGGTATCCCGGCATATGGTCAAACCAATCCGCCTTCCCTTAACAACAAATCCCACCGCTTTTCCCAATTTTCCAGGGCTTAATCCCACAATACCTCTCTCAAAATCCGTTAAAAACACTTTGTCCTGTGTATAACAGACATCCCCATCAGGACCATAAACAACAGCCCTGTTACTTAGAATATCCCCTCCATTCCTACCCCGACACCTTGCAAAGTAAGTTCCCCCGAGTATAAAGGTCTTATATCTTTTCGAAAGAGCACCAAAAACATTATCCATAACCGATTTAACAAAGCCCGACTCCTCCATAAATAACTCTTTTATACTAGCTAAATAGGATCTCCTTGCCTTCAGATCCTTAAACGCTGTTCTAAAATCTTTCTCTCCCTCAATTTCCATCCGGTAGGGGACGAGAGCGACAAATACAGATGTATACTCAGGGAAAATAACGAGGTCGTAGTGATTATCTTTGAATAACCTCCCCACTATAGAGTTTATTTTTCTTCTAAAAGAGTTCACCGATCTGTACGTCGCTCCGGAAATCTCTAACTGTACCGCAGCAATGCGGAGATATTCCTTCCCCGCACATTCCCCAGGGGACACCGATACAATAGAGAGGGAAAAAATAAAAAAAGCAAAGAATAATAAGCGGAAACCCAGTCTCTTCACCACGCCAAATCCTATTCTACCCAGCTTCTACCTGACAACTCTTCCGGAACCACTACCCCTCATGAGAGAAATAACCTCATCAACAGAAATAATTGGAAAATCACCCGGTATAGAGTGCTTTAGACAGGAGGCAGCCACGGCAAACTCAAGGGTTTCCCTATCATTATCGAAATTGTTAAGTCCATATATAATACCGGCAGAGAAGGTATCACCAGCACCAACCCTATCCACTATATCATGAATCTCATACCGCTTGGAAACAATAAACTCCTCTCTATTATTCAAAACGGCCGACCATCCATTGTAGTCTGCGGAATAACTCTCCCGCATCGTTATAGCTATTTTCTTTAGATTTGGATACGCCTCCAGTACTCTATCAGTCAAGATTTTATACTTATCCACATCAAGTTTTCCAGACTCCACATCCACATCAACCTTAATCCCAAGGGATTTCTGACAATCCTCCTCGTTTCCTACGGCAATATCAACAAACTTGAGTAACTCCCCCATTACCTCCACCGGTTTTTTTCCGTATTTCCACAGTTTTTTTCTATAGTTAAGATCGCAGGAGATAGTTATTCCCTTCTCTTTAGCCTTCCCTACTGCAACAAGGGAATTTTCCGCAGCGTTTTCAGATATTGCAGGAGTAATACCCGTTATATGAAACCAATCTATACCCTCAAAAATACTCTCCCAATCCATATCATCAGGAGTAGCAAGCGAAATAGCAGAGTTTGATCTATCGTATGTAACTCTACTCGGTCGTTGATTGGCACCCGGTTCGAGAAAATAAATTCCAAGCCGCTCACCCCTCCGGAGTATCCGCGAAGTATCTATCCCATGCCTTCGCAACTCAGCAATACAGGCATCACCTATTTGATTCCTCGGTATGACAGAAACATAGTAAACCTCCATCCCCAAATGGGCAAGTCCAACTGCCACATTAGCCTCTCCCCCACCGAATGTAGCCTCTAAAAGTGGACTTTGAAAGAGCCTCTCCTTCCCGGGAGCCTTTAGACGAAGCATTATCTCCCCAAAGGTTAAAACTACAGCCATCTAATCACCCTCCAAAGAAACATTAATCGCGTTATACTCTGTCTAGCGCTGTACAAGATGTATAGCAAAGCCTCCTACCTCTACATCCAGATACACCGCTACTAATTTACCATCTTTCTCTTTCTTTGTTTCTTCTTTAATATTGATACCCCTCATCCCAAGGTAATAAATAGCCCTATCCATGTAATTTGTAGCAATTGCAATGTGACCGTTTTCTCCTGGGAATTTTTTCTTTGTTATCTCAAGAGCCTTACCTGCAAAGACGGAGCTATTCCCATTCTTAACGGGGAATCCAAAAACTCTAGAGAATTCTGTTGCACCCTCAAGGGCATCTCTCTCATTATCCATATTTATTCCAAGATGGGCAAAACCAAAACCCAACATTACATCAATAGCCTCTCTCACGAGACGTGTTATCTCTTCAAATCTGTGCCCCTTTATAAGCTCAGACTTTACCATCCAGCTCCCACCACAGGCGTGAACTTTAGAGAAACTCAGATAGGAGTTTAAATTCTCCGCATTCACCCCCCCTGTAGGAATAAACTTAACCTCCCCATAGGGAGCAGACATTGCCTTTAGCATAGCAACTCCCCCGGAGGTCTCCGCAGGGAAAAATTTTAGTACCTTGAGATTTCTCTCCAGCGCCATTTCTATCTGCGTAGGCGAATTAATACCCGGAGTTACAGGAACACCGTTTTCAATGCAGTAATCCACCACCCTTGGATTAAATCCCGGTGAAACGATAAACTTGGCACCGGCAGAGATTGCTCGCCTCACCTGTTCAACAGTCAAAACCGTTCCTGCACC
>CAZQTC010000020.1:0-26277 GCA_964596425.1 uncultured Spirochaetales bacterium
AATCGCTATGTATAGTGACAGTGATATTTTTATCTATCAGAGACTTAATTGGATACATATTATCCGCCCGTTCTTTCCCAAGGTAGGGAACGTTAAGCTCCTCATAGTAGTCATCAACAACTGCCCAGTAGGGGGCAACATGGGCAATAACCCCAAGTTTTGCCATTCTTTCTTTATCCTTCTCTTTGAGAAGTTGCACATGGGCAAAAGAGGTTCTTCTATCCCGTCTTCCATTTACCCCATTAAGGTACTCAAGGGCATCCAAAAAATAAGTTGCAGCCTCATCCCCTATCTGATGAACGTGGATTTGAAATCCCGCTTCATCGATCAACAGCAATGTACTTTTAAGCCTCTCATCATCCCATACCTTAATACCACGCCAACCATCAGTTCTATTACTGTATTCTTTAGAGAGGTAACCTGTCCCCTCTTCTATCACATAATCAGCAAACAATTTGAATGACCTTACCTGCCAATACGGGGTCTTAAATTCTCTGGAGATGCTAATTCCTTCCTCTATCTGAGCTTTACAGTCTTCCTCGGGATCAAGATACCACGACCCTCTATACCTCACGGTAAGTTTTCCTTCCTCAGCAAGTTCCTCATACGCGCGGTAATAATCAGGATTATCTAGAGGAACCATGGCATCGTGACAGGTTGTCAAACCCACAGAGTTAAAATATTCATTCAAGTACAACAGAGCACTCTTATAATCCTCTTTCGTGGGGGAAGGGAAAACACCATCAACCAACTCCATCGCACTCTTTTCTAGCAGTAAGCCAGAGGGTTCCCCCGTTCTTGGATCCCTATTTATAACACCCCCAGGAGGAGAAGGGGTATCCCTTGTAATACCTGCAAGAGAGAGAGCTTTGGAATTAACCCAAATGGAATGCCCGTCTGCAGAGATAATTCCTATCGGTCTGGTAGAATCAACACTATCCAGCCATTCCTTTCTGGGCCCAACTTCATCAAAAACGGAGCGTTGAAAGCCCGAACCCTTAATAGCCGGCAAATCTGGATGCTCTGTGGCAAATTCTTCTATCGCTTTAATATAATCCTCTACGGAGTAGAGATTATGGAGGGTAATATTAAAGAGAAAATCTATCCCACTCATCGCGGGATGCATATGTGTATCTACAAACGCGGGAAGAACCACTTTACCCTTCAGGTCAACCCGTTTATAGCCCTTTAAAATTCCAATCTCGCTGTTCGCTCCAACAAATGTTACCCTTCCGCCTTTAAAAGCAACCGCTTCCGCAACTGTACCTTTCCCATCAAGCGTATGGATCACACCATTGAACAGAACGATTCCACTTTCCATTAGATTAGATCACTCTCTTTGTTCACCCTCTAGAGAAAAATCCTCACACTAGCCATTCTCCAGAAAACAGGCGGCAAAATGCCCCTCAGAATACTCCCTAAGTTGCGGCTCTTCACTATTGCATCGCTCAAAAGCAAAAATACACCTTGGATAAAACCTACACGCAGAACTTTCGCCAGGTAACACGGGAACATAACCCTTTATCGGAACATCCTCTACCTTAACATTGGGATCTATATCGGGTACCGCAGTAAGGAGTGCTTTGGTATATGGATGGATAGGGTTGTGGAGAACCTCCTCTGTAGGTCCTATCTCCACAATTTTCCCAAGGTACATTATCGCAATCCTATCACAAACATACCGCGCTGTTGAAAGATCATGGGTTATATAGATGAATGAAATACCAAATTTTTCCTTTATTTTCAGAAGAAGTTTTAAAACTCCTATTCGCACAGAAACATCCAGCATAGAAACAGGTTCGTCTGCAATAATGAACCTCGGATGCAGAACCAAAACCCTCCCAATACTTACACGCTGTTGCTGCCCTCCACTTAGAGAAGCAGGGTACTTATCCCAATATATATCCGGGGGATTCAACTCTACCTCTTCAAGAGTCTGCCATATTAATCTATCCTCTTCCTCCAGTGTTCTGGCCAATTTATGAATTCTGATGGTCTGCCGTAAAGTATCCGCCACCGTTCTCCTCGGATTTAACGACCCAAATGGATCCTGAAATATCATCTGCATATACCGCCTATGTTCACGCAGTTCCCTTCGTCCCATGGTAGTAATATCTTTACCGTCAAAATAAATATGCCCCTCTGTAGGTTCTATCAATCTTAGAATTGCTCTACTCATTGTAGACTTGCCACATCCAGATTCCCCTACAAACCCCAAGATTTCCCTCTCGCCAACCGTAAAATTAACACCATCTACAGCATGAATATACCTTTGCCCCCTTTGAGTAAATCGATCTATAAAACTCTTTTTTATTTTAAAATACTTCTTTAAATTCTCTACTCTCAGTACTGTCCTATCTTCCACTTCTTCTTTCCCTTGTTTATTCAATAAGATGACACGCCACGTAGTGGCCATCTACCTCTCTTAGCTCAGGTTCCTCCTCTCTACAGACATCCGTGGCATACTTACACCTCGGATGAAACCTGCACCCCTTTGGAGGATCTATAAGTCTCGGGGGTGCCCCAGGGATACTTACCAATTCTTTTCTATCTCCCCGTATACTTGGATACGCCTCTATCAAAGCTCTACTGTAGGGATGCAGAGGATTTCCAAACAGTGAATACTTATCAGCCCTCTCCATAACCTTTCCCGCATACATAACAACCACATAATCACAGGTCTCAGAAATAACAGATAGATCGTGGGCTATAAAAAGTGCGGTAAGGTTTAGCTGTTCTCGCAGGTTATTTATAAGAACCAAGAGCTGTCTCTGTACTATAACATCAAGTCCAGTTATGGGCTCGTCTAAAATTATAAAATCCGGGTGACATGCGGTTGCTATCGCAATCATAACTCTCTGGCGCATACCACCACTTAGCTCGTGTGGGTATGATTTAATTCTTTTATGACTGATACCTACAAGATCAAGTTGTTTCTCGGCTCTCTCCCAGGCCTCCGCTTTAGTGACACTCTCATGTTCAAGTATTACCTCCGCTATCTGATCCCCAATCGTCATAACAGGGTTAAGCGCATTCTGAGCCTCCTGTCTCACTATGGTTAATTTTTTCCCTCGAAGCTTTCTAAGTCGCTCCTCTGACATCTTAACAATATCATCGCCCTCAAAGAGAATCTCTCCATCA
Source organism: uncultured Spirochaetales bacterium (assembly GCA_964596425.1). Lineage (GTDB taxonomy): Bacteria > Spirochaetota > Spirochaetia > SZUA-6 > SZUA-6 > CAZQTC01. Next base: position 3,142 of record CAZQTC010000020.1, read on the forward strand.
ACAATCCTACCTGGAGGCATTATAAAACGCATAATCGACATAGCAGCTGTTGTCTTTCCGCAACCGGACTCGCCAATCAATCCGAGAGTCGTGTTCTTTTTGATGCTGAAATCTATTCCATCCACAGCTCTAGCAGGACCAACGCGTGTAAGATAATGGATATGAAGATTTTTCACTTCCAGTATACTTTCTCCCATTCCAACCATAACTAAAATCCCTTCATCTCTTTATATCCCGGTTTTAAAATATCACTTATCGCTGTACCCAGAAAGGAGAAACCAATAATCAAAATTACTATCGAAAGAATAGGAGGAATCACCCACCAGGGTGCACTGGCCATAGCCCCGGATTCAAATGCAAAATGAAGCATAGTCCCCCAACTTATCCTAGTAGGATCACCCAGCCCCAAAAAACTTAAAACCGCTTCGGCATATATAGCCTCCGTTACCATAACCACAGCCTCTGCAAAAAGAATGGGTATAACATTAGGGAGTATTTCGCCAAACATAAGGAGAAAATCATTCGCACCTATGCATCGAGAGGCCTCTACAAAGGGTCTCTCCTTTAGAGAAAGTACCTGAGAACGAACAACACGAGCTGTAGTAGGCCAACTAACAAGGCTTACCACAAAGATTATGTTCCATATACTAGGACCCAATACGGCAGCAAGCACAATCATAAGTGGGAGTTCCGGAATCATCATGAAAAAGTCTACGATACGCATCAACAATTCTTCAATCACTCCCCCGTAGAAACCGGCAATTATACCTATTATGGCCCCGGTAACAACCGTTACAATCGCGCTTAAAAATCCTATTAAGAGAGATATTCTGGAACCGTAAAGGGTTTGGCTCCAGATATCCCTACCGAGATCATCCGTTCCAAACCAAAAATGAAAAGAGGGAGGCTGAAGTATATTAGCCGCTTTTCCAGACTGTTTCGGATCCACTGTATGAAGCACAGGAGCCGCAATAGCAACCGCTATAAAGGTCACTATTATTATACTTCCCACCAATCCCATACGATGCCCGAAGAGTAAAAAGAAGAAATCTCTTATCTTTTTTCTCCTTCTTGCCCTTCTCTTTTCCCGATCCTTTAATACCAGCGAAGGTATACTACTCATTGGAGACCCCCGTCTTTATTCTTGGATCAATTCTACTGTAGATAAGATCTACTACGAGATTGGCAAGAACCACAGAGACGGCAAACACCAAAAATACACCCTGAAGAAGAGGGTAATCACGCTTCATCACAGCATCGTATGCAAGTCGCCCAATACCAGGCCAGGAGAATACGGTTTCCGCCTCTATAACCCCTGCCACCGCAAAACCCAAATTTACACCGGTAAGTGTTACTACGGGGAGAAGAGCGTTTCTTAGAGCATGCCGTCTAAGAATTACCGATTCTCTAAGCCCCTTCGAGCGAGCGGTAATTATATAATCCTGGTCCAACACATCAACCATAGAACCACGTGTAAGTAAAACATACTCACCAAAATACCAGAGCACTATGGAGAAAGTGGGAAGCACCATATGCCATGCAATATCTTTAATATTGGCAAATCCCGTTAAACCGGATGCAGGAGTTGTTATTCCCCCCAACGGGAAAAGGAGGAGTAGATAACCAAAAATCAAAAGAAGCAATATACCCATAGCAAAGGTAGGGATTGAATAAAAAACCAATGATAGAGATAAGATAGCCCTATCCACTTTTGATCCACTTTTCCAACCGGAAAGCGCTCCAAGCAATGTTCCTACTACCACTGCAATAACCAGAGCGGTAACAACCAGAAGCAAAGTTTGACCAATTCTGTCACCTATAACATCAATCACCGGGCGTTTTTGCCAGAAGGAATAACCCAAATTTCCATGTGCTAGCTGCTTAAGATAATCAATAAACTGGATTCCCAGGGGTTTATCCAAACCAAATTTCTCTCTCATAGCCTGAAGCTGAGCGGCACTCACCCTGGGATCCCTAAACATCATTCTTACGGGGTCACCGGGTGCCATTCTAAATATGACAAAATTAGTACATATAATTGCAAAAATAGTAATTAACGCTGCAATCGTTTTCTTGATAGCAAACTGTAATGTTTTCAATTCTCTCTATCTCACCTCCCCACTAGAAGAATAAACCAACACGATAAAATTACAAAGAACATAAAGAAATACCCCCTCTAGAAGGGAGCTATAACTTACTTTTCTAATATATTAATTGGAGTATGTAATGTATGTCTATCACTCCTCTAACAACAAACTAACATTGCTATAAAATCATAAATTAAAATCTTTAATAATAAAGTACTTCTAACCTAGCGTTAATTATCCTCCTATAGAATTTTATCTTTCTAAACTCATTTCTCAGATCAAAGAGGAAATCCGAAAAAACAGGCCACATCAATACCCATATCGCAACGTACAACCCCTCATTAAATATCATAAACAGCACAGAACTTGACTCTTCCCTCCCCTTACTTACGAAAAAAATTATCACCAGAAGGGTTATAGAGAGTGAGAAATTAAAAAATATCTTGGTCGTTATTCTGCGTATCTCTTTCCTGGATAACTTTATTAGGTATAGAAAATAATTTCGTATACTTTCCTTTAGGCGCCCTTCTATCTTCTGCGACTTTTCCCTCTTAGGGATATGCGCACGAACAATAAAATTTCTCCTGCCTATCTCCTCCACACAATCTATCAAGTACTCAACAAAATCCTCTTTAAGATCCCTCTTAGCAAAGGAAGAAGAAAAGTCGTATTCATTAAAAAGAGCCTTATAACTATCCACCCGAAAGCTTACTACATAACTTCCGTCTTTTGTTCTATCGTATCTATCTAAAATATTAACGCTCATTATGACTGTACATTCCCATCCTAATACAAGCGTCTCTCCACTATCTCATCAACTGTTATATCCAATTTTGCAGCTTCTTTAAAAAAGTATCTCCTAGCATCGGTCTCAAGAAGCTCCGGCGGGAACACTCCCTTCGTTTCTATTACATCATTCACAAGCATCTTCGTAAACAGAAAGGCACTCTGACCTGTCAAATACGACTCGTGGGTCATACCTGCACGTTTGAAAGACTCTGTTAGCCCGGGTGCATTGACGTAACTCTCATACTTCACCCTCCGGCCATTTTCCAAACCGTATACCCTCACAACAAAGGCTCCCTCTTCGGAAATCATTCCCTCGTCCAGGACAGCCTTTATCTCTTCCGGATACTTAGGCGCTGGGGGAGTCAATTTAGATATTAACTCCATGGGAACAACCTTCGTACCATTAAGATCCACAGGCTCACTGGAGAGAAGCCCCATTTTGTAGAAATACTCGGCGAGATCAAGAGCCGGCCCTCCGTACCTAAAATAGACCGATTTCACGCCCTTCATCGCCGGATGCTTAGCCAGAAGACCCATAGTAACAGGTTCTTCATGTTCATGATCTACCATGCGTCTCTTACCAAGTCCCCTAAACTCCTCCATTTGTGGATTATTAAAGGGCTTAACCAACTTAAACTCACCATCCTCAAAAATAACAGGTTGTGCCGCCATATCGCCAAAGGCTGTTTCAGGAGACCACCAGAAGGGTATAAACTTCTTAGACCATACACCATCATAGACAAGAATTTCAATCTTTTCACACCTTTCAAGCTTGTCGAGAGACTCACGGACCATAACATTGGCAAGCCCGGGAGCAGAGCCGGTATTCATTAATCCGGTAATACCCGCCCTCTTAAACTCCTCATCCCTCCCCATTTCTCTCTTAACGGAATCTATAAATCCCAGATTACTCACAGGCCCACTTGCAAGATCTTGATAGTCACACCTATTCTTCAGTGCGGCATCCATAACATTCATATTAAAATCAGGCGGGAGAGCATTAACTATAAGTGAGAAACCCTTCGTAAGTTTGATAATCTCCTCTCTGTTCCTTGCGTCTACCCTTACAGCCTTTACCTTTTTAAGCTTCTTCTCCAACTCCTTAGCCGCCCGCAAGTCGTAATCTGCACACACAATCTCGCTAACAATAGCCTCTTCGTCCAATTTTTTTGCTATAGTTCCCCCCTGTGCCCCAACACCTATAACAATTACCCTCTTCTCCATACCTATCTCCTTTTATGCATTCTCTATATCTGATATTCCTCTTGCTTTAATACCCTGATATCCCACTTCTCTATCTCCCGGAGGAAAATCTCTCTCTCTTCCCTATCCAAGACCTCGGGAGGGAATACCCCTCTATGTTTTATCTCTCCACGTAGCATCATCAAAGAGAATACGGAACATGGCACTGACGTTATCCACGAAACATCATTTGTCCCCGGTATCATCTTACATGCCCTTGCTCCGTCAGGTGAATTGGTCCACAATTTCTTTTTTACCCATCTTCCTCCTCGTTTCCCTACAATGTCACAGATAAGCATGAGTTGACTCTTCAGTCTACCACTCTCGTACAGCTCTATCTGCTCTTTAGGGGTAGCAGTCCTGGGCAATTTCTTAAACAATATATCCCTGGGACTCACCCTACACCCATTGATATCTATAGGCTCGGGATTCATCAAATCCAACCCCTCAACAATAAACCTCCACGTATCAATCCCCGGTTCTCCGATCTTAAAATCACAGTAGCCAACCTCTTTCCCACAGAACAGCGGTATCGTAACACTCTCCTCATGATCATGGAAATAAAACTTACCCCTCATCCCAATAGGTTTTGGAACATCATAAACCTCCTCACCACTAAACATGCCCACCTTTTTCGGTTTCCCATTTTCCCATATCGTAGCCTCTAGATACATATCCTCAAGATAAGTGGTCATTGACCATAGCGCAACGGGTCTATCACACTCTGCCACACCAAAATCTTTTATCTGGATACTCTCTACCGTGTCCAGATCCTCTATTCCCTCTTTTGCCATTATGTTACTCAAACCGGGGTCCCCCCCCGCACCTGTTAGACAGATCAATCCTCTCTCTTTCCATTCCTTTGCATAGAGAAACTGTTCGGTGGGCGCATCCGGTGTAGGATAAATCTCATTTGAAGCCATGTCTATGTAGTCCTTACCCGCGGCAAACGAAGCCTTCATCACACTATGAACAAATCTGGGAAGGGTGGCATTAATAACAAGATCCACATCGTACTTTTTCATCAGAGCGCTCATACTATCTATATCAGAGGCATCAACCCGTTCTACTACGATTTTACCTCTACTATCAAAACTCGCTATCTCCCGCGCCCTATTAACGTCTATATCCCCCAGGATTATCTCTTTAACATCATCAGCCCGTGCCAAAACGTTGCTTATAACGTTTCCCTGTGCACCCGCACCAATTATTAAAACCTTTTTTCTTCCGTCACTCCCCTTACTCATAAAACACCCCCTATAATCTCACCTTAAAAAACATGCTGGGTAACTCTTAAAGCACCCTCACTTATTATCTCATCCACAGAATCCTCAAAGGCCTGAAGGACATAATCTGCATCCTTATCTGTGTGAGCCGAGGAGATAAACCACGGTTCTCTGGAATCTTTATCCGGCATAACCCCCTTCTCGAAAAGTTTTTGTATTATAAGCTCATAGGTTTCATGATCCGATTCGGCCCAATCCCTATACTCAATACATTCCTCTTTCTCCGTCAAAATTATCCCCGGCATAGAGGGAGGACCCTGTATCACATGAGGCACTCCCTTCCTCGTTAAAATTTCCTCCCATCCTTTCATCAATTTTTCCCCGTGAGCATTCACCTTTTCCAGAGCCCCTTTTTCTATAATATCCAGCACAATATCCGCAGCAGCCGTAGAAACAACATTTCCCGCATATGTACCCCCATGGGGTATCTTACCGGGACCTATTTCATTCATTATTTCCCTCTTGCCGCCTATAGCAGCAATTGGGAATCCATTACCCAAACATTTTGCGTAACATGCTATATCCGCTTTCACATTAAAATATTCCTGACCACCGCCTTTAGCTATCCTAAAACCGGTTTTTACCTCATCCATTATCATCACAATTCCATACTCATCACAGAGCTTCCTAACAAAATTCAAGAAACCTGGCTTGGGCATAATCGAGGCCTGATTTCCCAGTATAGGCTCCAGTATTATTGCAGCTATATCTCCCCAATTCTCCTTCACCCGTCTCTCCAGTAATTCCTCATCATTAAAAGGAACGGAGATAACAAGATCTCCTATACTTCTGGGAATTCCGGAACCGTGAGGTATCAATATAGGAGAACGCCGATAACCGGCCCCAGGGATAGGGGGATAACAATTCCATAGTGTGTAATCGTGAAAACCATGGTAAGCCCCTTCAAACTTCAGAATTTTTTCCCTTCCCGTGTATGCCCTTGCAATTCTAATTGCTCCCATCGTGGCCTCTGTCCCCGAATTGGCAAACCTTACAAGATCTACCCCTGTCATCTTTTTTATCTTCTCTGCAACCGAGATTTCATACTCATTCGTCATTGCAAAGGTATTACCAATCTTCAGAGCCTCCTCAATATGACGAATCACCTCAGGATTCGCATGTCCGAGAATAACAGGACCAAAACCAAGCCTATAGTCTATATACCTATTGTCATCCTGATCGTATATATAGGCACCCTCGCCGCGTTTGACCACGAGAGTTTTATCATCCCCCCAGTAACGAAAGTTTGAAGTTACACCTCTCGGCATAACCCTGCTTGCACGGATAAACATTTCCCTGCTCTTTGGACCACTTTCCATCTCTTTAATCCTCTCCCATTCTTTATCAATCTCTTTGGATGTAATCTCCTCTCATATTATTACAACTTACCGACTACACAGCTCTAAAATCCTAATGACAAATCGGTATTATTTTTCACGCAATTTGAACATGCGCCTTACACATAAACATAAGAATTACATAAAGAGGGTTTCAGAGGCACCTTCATCTTTCACCCTGATTATTTCGGCAACAGAGATAACAACAAGCTCCACTACAAGTACCAAACTGGAAACAGCATTGATAAGGGGTAACTTATTAGGATACCTGAGGGCAGACCACACCCACGTCGGGAAAAAAACTTGTGACCCACTTACAAAATGAGTTATATAAAAAGCATCAAAGGACCAGGAAAAAGAGAAAATTCCGGCGGCAATCAATGAGGGCGCAATTATCGGGAGGGTAACTAAAAAGAAAGTTTCCACAGAGCTCGCCCCAAGATCTCTCGAGGCCTCCTCCACAGCATAATCATACTTCGAAAGTCTAGAACTCACCAGCACAGCAACAAGAGGAACATCAAAACTAATATGACTTATAATGACCGTAAATAAAGAAAGTTTAAGGTGAATCAGATTAAAGAAGAGAAGCAGGGCAATTCCTATCAGCATCCAGGGCATTACAAAGGGAATCGAAACAAAACCTGTAAATAGATTCCTCAACTTGTAATGAAATTTTGTCATTGCCCGAGCCGCAAGTACGCCAATAACCAGACTAAAAAAGGTAACGATTAAAGCCACAACAACCGAGTTAATAAGAGACTGCACAAGAACGTTATTTTCTCCTATTTGAGAGTACCATCGAAGGGTAAATCCCCTCCATGGGAAACCGGGGATTTTAGAATCGTTAAAAGAAAACACTATAAGAACAAAAATGGGAAGATAGATTAACAGCAGAATAACCGCAGTGGTATAGCCTCCCAAAATTCGCTTTAAGATCCCACCCTTCTTTGTGTCCTTCCCCACGGTTTGTTTTCCTCTGTATGCCTCCGAAGACTTCATACACAACCTACCTTGATCAGGTTTACATCAATTTTTCAAGCCCACTCACTTTTATCACTATACCAATCAGTACAATACTGGTAAAAAGTAGGATAACCCCTATCGCAGAGCCAACCCCCCAATTACCCGCCGCCATGAACTGACTATCAATGACATTTCCCAACATATAGGATGAGGGTCCACCCACAATAGTCGGTATAGCAAACTCCCCCAGCATCGGTATATAGATGAGGACAAAAGAGGCAAAAAGACCAGGTATACTTAATGGGAAAATAATTTCCTTAAATATTTCCCATTTCCCGGCACCCAAATCCCGAGCAGCCTCTATTACCTCCGGCTCTATTCCCTTCAAAGCAACACTTACGGGAATAACAACGTAGGGTAACCATTCATGGATCAATACAAGTATCACCGCTGCCCTACTGTATAGAAATATCCTGGTAGGCTCCTTAATGATGTGAAGATGAAGTAAGAGAGAAGAAATTATACCCGTTTTTGAGAGTACTATTTTCCACGCATAAATTCTAACCAAAAAACCAATCTCAACTGGCACGATCATAAGGAAAAGGATTAAAGAACCGTACTTCCTGACCATCCTACCAAGGTAGTACCCTATGGGATACCCGATTATAATAAGCAAAATCATAGAACCCGTTATAATCAGAAAGGTATTCCAGAGAATCTTTACATAGTTGGGATTGTGAAAAAACCGCCGATAGTTATCCAGGGTAAAAATTGGTTCTATTGTCATAAATCCCGATTTCCAGAAACTCATAACCATAAGAAGCACCATTGGGATATAGAAAAGGATCAAGAGATAGATAAACGGAGGAAAGACATTCATCAATAAACTAAAATTGATATACCTTCTTGTTTTCACTTTCATTCCTACCTACAATATCAATCTGCCAACACCAGTGTCTTATCAAAACGCCACGACAAATATACCCGTTCATCCCACGTTATTCGCCATATTTCGCTCTCTGGGGTTATATTTTGAGCAAAAACCCTGAAATCATCACCATTCTTAAGTTTCACCAAAAACTCGGTACTCGGACCCACATAAATTATCTCTTTGACTATACCATCAATCACATTGTACTTCTCCCTCTTACTCTCCATCCTTGATATACTCACCTTCTCCGGCCGAATAGAAACACTCACCTCACTACCAACTCCAATGTTAGCATCTCTAGCGGCACCCCCAAGCACTCCCCAAACCTCACATAAGTCCGGGATCGAAACTTTAACAAAGCTTTCTCTTCGCTCTACAATCTTTCCCTTCAAAAAATTGGTGTTCCCTATAAAATACGCTACAAAACTGCAACAAGGATTCTCGTACAGCTCCTTGGGTTCTCCTATCTGGAGAATTTTCCCCCTATTCATCACGGCAATCCTATCTGCCATGGTAAGGGCCTCTGTCTGATCATGAGTCACATAGACAAAGGAAATATTTACCTGCTCCCGTATATTCACGAGGTCTATCGCAAGTTTCTGTCTTATCTTCAAATCGAGAGCTCCAAGAGGCTCATCTAACAGTAAAACCTTCGGTTTATTAATGAGACCTCGTATTAAAGCTACCCTCTGCTTTTCTCCCCCGGAGAGTTCTCTGGGAAGTCTGGACGCTTTATCCCTCATGCCAACCATTTCCAGATATTTAATTACCTCTTGCTCAATATAACGCTTATCAAATTTTTTTCTCTTTAGCCCAAAGGCAACATTCTCAAAAACCGTCATGTGGGGGAATAATGCATAGCTCTGGAATATTGTATTAACATTACGCTTCTCTGGAGGGAGAGATGTAATATTCTCCCCCTCCAGATAGATCTCTCCGCTATCCGGGATCTCTAACCCTGCAATCATCCTGAGGGTCGTAGTTTTACCACTTCCGCTCGGTCCCAGGAAGGCAAAGAACTCCTCACCTACCGAAAAGTTTATACCATCCACAGCACGCAACTTCCCGAAGGATTTCGACAAATCACTTATCTCAAGTACATTCACCGTAACTATTTCCTCCAACAATCACACTTGAATCATGCTTACGTAAAAACCATTACTTCGCGGATTTAACCTCTTCCCATATTTGAAGCCACACATCGTAATTATCCGGGATTATCTCAACGTGAGCTTTCTCCAGAGCTTTCGGGTTATCCAAACCAACGTTTTCTATCTGCTCTCTGGTGAGCATCCCCAAGACCTTCTTATTTGGGACAAAATACTCAAAATCAGTCGCCTCATACTTCTGCAGCTCGGGCCGCACATAATGATTCACCATAGCATGTGCCGCCATTGGCATCTTCGTTGCACTTAAAATACTATACCCACATATCCAGGAAAGAGCTCCCTCTTTCGGCGAGACAAAACCTACTGGAGTCCCATCCTCGGTCAAAGACTTTGCATCGGAACCCCAACCAAGGGAAATCCATACCTCTCCTTCACTAAAAAGACTGTCTATCTCTTCATCCCCCTCAAAATACTTAAGAAGCAGAGGCTTTTGTTTTATCAGATACTTCTTTACCTTTTCAAGTTGATCATTAGACAGATGATACGGGTCTTTGTATCCCAGAGCAAGCGCTGCTACGGCAATGGAGTTTCTTGCATAATCCTCCATTGCTATATGACCCTTATATTTGGGATTCCAGAGATCCCTCCAGGATGTGGGTGGCGGACTAACCTTCTCTTTATTATACATTATCCCTTCAAGACCCGCGTCTGTAGGTACCATCCACACTTTCCCCTCTCCCGCCTTTAACTCGGGGATATTTTTAAAATAATCCATTAAATCCTTCCATCTCGGGATATACCTGAGATCAATTGGCCTTAACAACTTCAGTTTGGTTAAAACGGGAATATAATCAACACAGGGATTCAAAATATCAGCGTGAAAACCTCCTCTAAGTTTCGCTATAGCCTCATCAAGCTCTCCATATACAGCCGTTTTTACATGCACCTGTGGATACTTCTCTCTGTACTTTTTTAAGAAGAAATCGGTAACTGTTTCCTCGTACGAATAAACGAGTAAATCTCCGCTCTCCACAAGGCTTGGCAAAAGATCGCCATCTGCATCCGCTACCTTTAGCTCTTTAGATTTTAATGCAGCTGCAGAAGCGCCACCATTTGATTTTGTTTTCTCCCTCTGTCCGGTTGCAAACAATAATCCTCCCATTATTAAAAACAACAAAATTACCAGCCCATAATATATAACCCTTACGGAACTCTTCCCTTTCATCTCTACCTCCTTACTGATTTTATATATCCAATCAAATATCCCTCCCCTAACCCCTTTTCACTCTATACCAAGAAGCCTAATCAAAGGTTGGATACGGGGGATACCTATTCACCCTATAGTTTTTTTCTACATCTCTAATAGCCTCCTCAACGGCACTAAGTCCATCATCAAGTACCATCTCATCTATGTTAAGCGCAGGATAGAGCCGAATATTACCCTCATTGTCATTAATAATCCAAGCGCCATGCCTTAGAGCCTCGTAATAAACCTGAAGAGCAAGTTCCTTACTTGGTTTTCTAGTATCCCGATCCACAATTGATGCCCCAAGCAAAAGCCCAAGACCTCGTACCTGTCCCACAATTTCAAACTCTTCAGTCCATTTATTTAGTCTTTCTATCACCCTCTTCCCAAGAATCTCCGTCCGTTCAACAATATTCTCTCGTTCGTAGAGCTCCAACGTCTTTAATGCGGCGGCACACCCGGCAGGAGAGCCCGCGTAGGTGCTTCCAGAATGAGCAGTATTCCCTCTCATTACCTCGTCCCTTCCCAGAATCGCGGCTATGGGTTCTATTCCACCGGAGAGATTCTTACCAACTACAAGAATATCGGGTACCAAATCCCAGTGATCCACGGCCCACATCTTCCCCGTTCTTCCCAACCCAACGAGAACCTCATCGGCAATTAAGAGCCAACCAAATTTCTTTGCAAGCCGCCTAATCCCCGCAATAAAATTATCCGGGGGAATCCAATTACCCCCCTCTGCCATACAGGGTTCAAATAGTATACCTGCTATCATCTCGGGTGAAGCTATTTTTTCAGTTATAAATTCTTCAATATACCAGATTACATAATCTGCATATTGTTCGGATGTCATACCTGCCGGCACATCGTAGGTATGAGGATAGGGAACATGTATAACACCACCCCTCCAGGATTCAAAATACTTAGAGCGCTCACTGGTTAAAGCGCTTAACATCCTCGCCGCTATAGAATCACCGTGAAAGGCATCTTCAAAAGCAATAATCAAGGGCCGTTCTTTGTACACAAGGGCACTCGATACAGCAGCCTCCGCTGCCTCCGTGCCCGATATCTCGAAATTAACCCTCACAAGCTCCCCACGAGGAGAAACAGAACCGAGGCGTTCGGCAAGCTCATACTGGAGAGGATGCTCATAGCTGAAACCCCAACGCTTCAAAGCAGAGATAACTGCCTCCAATATTTCCGGATGAGCATTACCAAATGGATTGGAGGCCCATCCCGCATGAAAATCTACATATCTATTACCATCCAGATCGTATATCCATGGACCTTCGGCTTTTCCATTAATAAACTGAGGAGGCAGAGTATCATAACCCTGTTTCTTAGCAGTTTTCACCTCTTCCAAATACAATCCACCCCCACGGGTTACATAAATACCCTTTTTGAGGACCGCTTCACTCTTAGAACCCGGAAGATTATACAACATAACTCTCTAATTACTCCTTTAACGAAATATTGTGAAAGAACTCTCTGGCCTGTCACCACCATTATCATTCGTATCTAAATTATTATCTGCGATAATCGCTTTGTCAAGAGATTTTTTAGCTTTTATCGCTATTTTTTGGTTATTTTATAGCTAAAAACGCCAAAAGCTTGGATTTTATTTGTTATTATCCCTTAAACTGTTGCAGAAAATATTCGTTGTAGGTACAATTTCTTAAAAGGAATTATTCCGGGAAGAGGCTGCCATGAAGGTTGACTTTGACAAGATAGACTCAAAAATAATCTGCCTCCTTCAAGAGGATGGAAGAATGCCCTACAGGGAAATAGCAAAAGCCGTGGGAATCTCCGAAACAAACGCACGAACGCGGGTAGGACGCCTCTTAAAGAAGGGAATTATAAAAATAGTTGCCGTAAGCGACCCTGCGAAACTGGGTTACGAATTTGACGGGAATATAAAACTAAAAATTGAGAACAGAAAACTTGACAAAATATTGAAGGAACTAAAGGCCATAAACGAGATTACCTTTATAGCCCTTATGACAGGAAGTGCAGACATTGATATTGACTTTATAGTTCGTTCAAAAGAGGAACTGGACGAATTAATCTTTAAAAAAATCAGCAATATTGACGGTGTTATCCAAACCGAAGCCTCCCTCATAATACGCTACGAAAAGGATATCTACACATGGAAAACCGCATTGGAAAGGGATTGATCGAAATGGTGGTAACCTCTGTTAACTCAATAATAAAACAATAATATATATTCACATCCATTGACGGAATATAGCTTTTAGGATTCCCTAAATACAGGTTATGCATTTTAGTATTGCATTCTTCATAACAAATCAGTTCGTACTTATGTCTCTAACCGTCGTAACAGGTATGTTATTAGGCAAACTAAAAATAAAAGAATTTTCACTTGGAACATCCGGAACACTCTTTACCGGTATACTCATCGGTTGGTTCGTATTTAAATACTTTGCACTTCCATACATCGATACAGAGTCCCCTCCAACCTTTGCCCGGGGTTTAATCCAACACCAGGTAGTATCCAAAGATTTCTTCCTATTCACACTAATAATGTTTATCGCTGCAGTGGGGCTTAGAGCTTCCTCTAATTTAGGGAGTGCAATAAAAAAATTCGGAGCAAAACTAATAATACTTGGATTTATACTTCCTTTCACAGGGGCGTTGATGTGCTACCTGTTAAGTCTTCTACTAAAACTTTCCATTAATAGTAATAGAGCAAGTGAGATATCTAACACCCTCCCAATTATAACGGCAATTCCAGGGGTTTTTACAGGGGCTTTGACAAGCTCTCCAGGACTAGCAGCTGCTCTGGAGGCCGTAGCAGGCTCGGGCGAAAAAATAGAGAGTATGGTTGGTTTTGGCTACTCCGTAGGATACATACCCGGCGTTATCACAGTAATACTTGGAATTTCAATCCTTCCAATGCTGTTTAAACTTAACATCAACCGAGAGCGCGAGTATTTTAACCAATGGTTGGAGAACCATCCTAAAAACCGGAACCTACCATCTTTTTCTAACTCTGAGGCTTTTAGTGTCCTCTCCTTCTCATTTGTCTGCCTTGTGGGTTATATAATTGGCTCCATTAAAATACACCCCGGAGGGAATGAGCACGGTTATGGCCTCGGGTTAACCGGTGGGGTCCTAATATCCGCCTTAACCATGGGATACATAGGCAAGGTATGGATATTCAACTTCAGGATGAATGGAAAAATTCTAGCGTCCATAAGGGATCTCTCACTGGCAATATTCCTAGGCATAGTAGGACTCCGCTACGGATACACGACAGTTAGTTCCCTTACTAGAGATGGGATGTATCTAGCACTCATTGCCTTCGCTTCAGCAATAAGTGCAATTCTAACGGGATTTATTATAGGCAGATATCTATTCAAAATGAATTGGATAATTCTCGCAGGGGGAATATGCGGTTCAATGACAAGTACCCCTGGCCTCGGAGCTGCAATAGACTCGACAGGCAGCGAGGAGGTAATTATAGGATATGGGGCCTCGTATCCCTTTGCCCTTATTGGAATGGTAATATTTACCATACTATTAAACAACTTAATACAATAAAAGGAGATACAACAATCCAAAAGGAGGTAAAAATGTATTCAAACTACAAGAATTACGAAGAGAACGGTCTCTCCAGTGTGTGGACTCATACTACGAACATAGTCATCGACCGGGGAGAGGGAATATACCTAATAGACGAATCCGGGAAAAAGTATATGGACTTCACAAGTGGCATAGGTGTAACGAGTACAGGCCACTGCCATCCACGGGTTGTGGAGGCAATAAAGACTCAGGCGGAAAAATTGATATTCGGACAGATGAACATCGTATATCACAAGCCGGTTTTAGACCTTATAAACCAGCTAAAGAGAATCTTCCCCGAACAACTTGATAGATTCTTCTTTAGTAACAGCGGGGCCGAAGCAGTGGAAGCAGCGGTAAAATTGTCAAAACAGTATACAGGAAGACAGAACGTAATAGTCTTTCAGGGGAGTTTTCATGGTCGCACTCATCTAACGATGTCTATGACAACGAGCAAAACAATCTACAGGACCCACTACCAGCCACTCGTCCCGGGGATTTTTGTAAGCCCATATCCCTACCCCTTTTACTACGGTTGGGATGAGGAAACCACCTTGAAGTTTGCAATCAGAGAGCTCGAGCGCCTGTTAAAATCCCAAACGGCACCGGACGAAACCGCATGTATTGTCGTGGAACCAATACTGGGAGAGGGGGGATACGTGGTCCCCCCGCGAGGCTTCTTAAAAGCCCTAAGGGAGATATGCGACAGATACGGAATTCTCCTTGTAGTCGATGAGATTCAATCCGGTTTTGCACGGACAGGTAAATACTTTGCCTTTCAGCACGAGGGGATAATCCCCGATATTGTAACAATGGCCAAAGGGATAGCCTCGGGCATGACCCTATCGGGAATAGCCTATCGAAGAGAACTGGAGGGGAAATGGCTCCAGGGGAGTCACGGAGGAACGTTCGGGGGTAACCCTGTCTCCTGCGCCGCCGGCGCTGCCACCATAGGGGTAATAATAGAAGAGAAACTGGATGTTAATGCCGCAGAGCGGGGGAAACAACTACTTGATGGACTCAGAGAATTGCAGAGAGATTTTCCCGTAATAGGCGATATCCGGGGCATGGGATTAATGGTAGCAACTGAATTTGTAAAAAAGCCCGGGAGAGATGGCTACAATCCAGATCCTGATATCGTTAGCAGGATAAAAGAGGAAGCTATAAGAGAAGGATTATTACTACTCTCCTGTGGAACTTTCGGAAACATTATAAGGTGGATTCCCCCACTCATCGTAACAGAACAACAAATCGTCGAATCACTAGAGATATTCAAAAGGATTCTCAAACAAGTGGTGTAGAAAAAGCCCTTCGACCTCTGGCCGAAGGGCTTCATTATCAAAATATCACCTCTAACCCTGCCTCACCTTCTAAAAACCGCGAAGCCTGTAATAATCATCCACCAGCTCTCTGAAACTATTCGCATCCAGTTTAATATTCTTGGGACCAACCGGGTTCTTAAAGAAATACTCTGGAAGCCAGTCATCATCCGGGCTCATACCCTCCCTAAGATTAAATTCCCTTATCGTATGAGCTATCCTATCTGAGATCTTCCTAAAATCCTCTTCACCCAAATCAATTCCCATGGTAGACCTTACAATGGTGCTAAGCTCACCATAAAAGATTAGGTCTCTAAAGAATCTACAGAGAATAAGGGTATCGTAAATAGTAAGTCTGTCCTCATACTCCAAAAAGAGCCTGGCTTTTCCATCGTTTTTAAGGGGATCTATCTGACCTGAAAGCTCTGCTTTGTAAAAAGTAGCCCTCAAATGGCATGCTCCCCTATCCGATATGGCATACCCCAACCCCATCCCCTGTAGAGTTCTCGGATCGTAGCCTGGGGGTTCAAGTCCCTTAACATGAATAGCTATATCCTCCAAGCCCAATTCCTCGGAAGCCGCCCTAACCCCCTCTGCAAGTAGATCTCCTATCCCCTCGCGCTTTGCAATCAAATGTAACAACTCTGCAATCCTGTCCACATCCCCGTAATCTATCTCAAAGTCAATCTTTCCCCGTTTGTACGCCTCTATGGCAAAAGCGGTTGTATTCCCCGCCGTAACGGTATCCAACCCCAACCTGTCACATATATCATTCAAATAGGCTATTTCCCTTATATCATCCACCATGTTAAGCCCCCCGAAGGCATCGATTGTCTCATACTCGGGCCCATCCAGCCTTAATCCCTTATGCCTACCCGATTTCACGGTACTGTTTCTGGTACAGGCTATAAAACAGTACATACAGGATTTGGGTTTTACATCCAGTTCCCTGTGCATAGCCTCGGCATTAATCCTATCCTGATGCTCAACCCTCCCCTGCTGCCAGTAGCGTGCGGGGAAGGCATCGAACTTCGAGGTTAAATCCACCACAAGGCTCGTTCCCGTTTTATGATACGCCTTAACAACAGGATGCTCTCTGCCGGTTCTAAGCTGTTCCTTTGCAAACTCGGACAAAAGTTTCGAATCCGCCGCCTCCTTTTTAACATTCCCAATAAAGACAAGTGCCTTAATCCTCTTACTACCCAACACCGCCCCTATACCGGTTCTACCAAGACTCCTGCCCTGATCGTTGTTTACATAGGCATACTTTACCAACCTCTCGCCGGCAGGTCCTATGGTTAAAACTGCGGGATTAACAGAAGGTTCTTTCTCACGGTAGAGATCCTTTAGCATCAACTCGGTCTCAAGGCTGTCCCTTCCGAGGAGAAAATCCGCATCCTTAAATGAAACCTCTCCGTTACGTATCTCCACATACGACCATCTGTCACATGCACCCCATATAACAACGGCGTCGTAACCAAGACGCGAAAGCTCGATAAAGGCTCTTCCCCCGGCATAGGACTCCGAGAAAATTCCTGTAAGGGGGGATTTTGTAAAAGCCCCGTACCTGTTGGCACCCCATATCTTAAAACCACAGGCAGGACCAACTGCAAAGACTATCCTATTATCTGGGGACAGGGGATCAACTCCAACAGGATTCTTATGTAGCAACAGATACGCCCCCAGCCCCTTTCCCCCAAGATACTCCCTGTAGATTCTATCGGGAATAGTCTCCTCGCTAACTTTCTTTGATGTCAGATCTATATTCAAAATCTTTCCAAAAACACCCTTCATAACAGATACCTCCCTACGTTAGGGTTCCAAAGTAATTCAACGTCAGTTGCTTTGCCTTTACATGATCGGGTATATAATCCGGCAGAATCATAGGAGCAATTCTACTACGTGGCACATCGCCAAGTTGGTCAAGCTCTCGCATGTAGTTCCTAACATGCTCCATAGTTAACATCCCAAGTTTTACCCCCCCAAGAACCCTCTCCGAGGCATTGATACCCGCTCGCCTTCCGAAAACCACAATATCCAGTTGGGAATTTCCCATAAGTCTATTTCTTCCGTGTACTCCACCAGAGGCCTCGCCTGCCACATAAAGCCCCGGAATCTTTGTTTCCGCCCTGGCGTTTATCTCTATCCCGCCGTTTTGGTAGTGAAGTGTGGGATAAATGAGTATCGGATACCTCCGTATATCTATATCAAACCTCTTAAACTGCCGAAACATAGCCGGAAGGGCATTCTCTATTGTTCCCTCGCCGTTTAACATCTCAATAAGGGGGGTATCCAGCCACACCCCCTTTAAACCAGACGGTGTTGTTATACCGTGTCCCCTCTCACATTCCCTTATAATCGAGGCGGCCTCAACATCCCTCGGTTCTAACGGATAAACAAATAACTCCCCGTTCTTATTGACCGGCTGGGCACCAAGCCCTCTCAATTTTTCGGTACAGAGAAAACCCACAACCTGCTCCGGGAAAACAGCCCCCGTAGGATGATACTGAACAGAGTCCATATACAGAAGATTGGCACCTACCCTGTACGCAAGAACAAGACCGTCGGCGGTAGCACCGTAGTGATTGGTTGTTGCAAAGTTTCTGATATGTAAGCGGCCAAAACCACCCGTCGCAATAATAACCGCCTTTGCCCTGACTATGGAGTACTCCTTGGTTTCAAGGTGATAGATAACGGCACCGGCAACCTGTCCCCTATCGTCCGTTATTAATTCCGTCACAGGGGAGTACTCTATGTAGCTAATCCTATCACTCCTGTTGTAAACCTCATCTCGTAAGGTCCTACAGATAGCGGCACCGGTATAATCCTTCGCAGAGTGCAACCTGTTTCTACTTGTGCCTCCTCCGGGTTTTACAATCATGCTTCCATCGGGGTTCTTATCGAACATAACTCCAAGCTCTTCAAGCCACCTGATAGACTTCGGGGCATCCATCACAAGGGCCTCTACCAGATCCGGCTTGTTATCGAAGTGACCGCCACCGATGACATCGAGATAGTGGATTGCAGGGCTATCATTCCTCTGAGTAGCGGCCTGTATCCCACCCTGGGCCATCATGGAGTTTGCATCCCCAAGCCGTAGTTTGGTAGCAATCAACACGTTAAGCCCCCTCTCCGAAGCCTCTATTGCCGCAGATAGCCCGGCAGAACCCGCACCTATTATCAGTATCTCCGTATCGAAATCCACATCATTCAAATCGAACTGATCAGGATTATCCCTGGGGTAAGATTCGAGCAGATCCACAACCCTATCGGTGATAAGCTCTCCCTTATTAGGACCTATGCGCACCCTCTTTCTCGCATCACTCTGATAATCGGGGTGATACCTCTCTAAAATACCCTCCCTCTCCTCTTCTGTCATCGGCTTAAACACCTCTTTTCCATGCTCAAGTGCAAGTCTGTAGCGTCTCTCCCTTGTCTTTTCTACCTTTGCTATTGATTCTTTCATATAATCCGGATACATACCTATTCCCCTATAATTTCTCTCTATAATTACACTAACTTATCTCTATCTCTCTGGCGTAGTACTCCCTGACAAGCTCCTCTCTACAAAGCCCCTTCAACCTCTTAATCTCAGCATCAAACTTACCCTCCTCTATCTCCTTTATCCTCTCCTCAAGCTCCGGGCTCCTTGGGGCAAGATACTTCCCGTAGAGTCTCTGGGCGAGTATTGCAATGTTAAACTGGACAATCTCGGCAGGACATCTTAGAGCACAGAGCCCACAGCGGATACAATCGAAAGAGGTAATAGCGGCAGAGGCAATATCACCCCTTATCACATCCTGGATGTAATCCATAACATTTATCTCCTGAGGGCATATCTTGGTACAGGTATTACAGGAGACACACCTGAAAACACTCGGGTATAACTCTGCAAAGGTATTAACATCAGGTTTTAGCTTGTTAATATCGTAATTTGCCCTCTCCGCCGGAACAAAGGGGATACGTGCTATTGTCATCCCCTCGGTAACAACGGTCTGACAGGCAAGTCCGCCCCTCAACTTGTACTCCCCCTTCTCCCTGTAGAGTGTAGCACAGGCACCGCAGAAACCCTCCCTGCAACCTACCCCACGTTTAAGCTGGAAACCCGCATACTCTAAAGCGGTAAGTATTGTAGAACCCTCTGGCACCTTAAAGTATTCCCCGAGGATATATACACCTATCATCTTCCTTTCCATCTCTAAGAACCACCTCCGACAACAAGTTTTTTCTTCGTAAAAAGGGGCTTCGGATCTATATAATTCTCTTCCAAACCGGTCACCCTCTCATCGAAACCAAAGGCAATAGCCATAACCTGAGTAAAGTAGAGAATAGGCATCGGTTTGAAATCGTTGTTACCCTTAACAATCTCCTCCTGACGCCTATCCAGATTGAAGGCGCAGAGGGGACAGGAGGTGATAATCGCATCCGCCCCGTGTTTTCTTGCATTCTCTATAATCCCACGTATTGAATTAACTACCACTCTCTTATTGCTAACAGTATGATAACTCCCGCAGCATCTACTCCTCGCCTCCCAATCGGAGACAGGAGCTGCACCCAGAGAGGAAATAAACTCTTCCATTATGGTAGGTGATTCGGGATCATCTATTCCCACCCCCTTGGGTCTTAACAGAAGACATCCGTAATAGGGTGCAAGCCTTAAACCCTTTAGCGGATTGACAACGGCATCGCGCACCATATCGAATCCCATTTCCCTCAAGAGTTCAAAGAAATGGATAACATCCACCTTTCCCTCGTAGTCTTTCTCCTTATACATAAACTCGTTTATCGATTTTAACTCCTCTGGATTGGACTTAACCCTCAGATTCGTACGCTTTAACGTGTTAAAACACATGGAACAGAGGGTTAGCAATCTATACTCATCCTCTACAAGCCCCCTCTCGTTCATCTCCTCCACCCTGATAAAGTTCCTCACCGGAGCAAGGTGCTTCATAAGATCATCACTGGCAACCGAAGAAACCGCTCCGCAGCAGTTCCATCTGGGAAGCTCCACCATTTCAATCCCTAATTTCTCAGCGGATTTTAGGGCAGAAATCTCAAAGTTTCTCGCATGGGATTTTAAAGTACATCCGGGGAAATAGGGTATCTTCAAGTTCATATATCCTTCCTCTTATCCGGTTAACTTCCTAAAGGCACCGACAAGTGCTATGGGGGGAAGCTCTCTTAGCTCATCCTCGTCGAGATTATCAATATCTATGCTATCTATAGCCCTCCTAAGGCTTATCTGACGAAGTGCCTCCATAACCTTTGAAAGATCAAGCCCTCTAGGACACCTTGCCATACAGTTGTAGCAGGAGGCGCAGATCCAGATGGTATTTGCCTCCATTACCTCCACAAGCCCAAGCTGAGCCTTGCGCATAACATTGGAAGGGGTTAACTCCATCTCCTCAGTAAAGGGACAACTCCCGCTACACACGCCACACTGATCACACATACCAATAGGCTCCCCACTTATCTTTTCCACCTCTCTCCTAAACTCCACATTATGCCTTGTAAGAACTATCTTTCTTGCCAATCTGAAACTCCTTTTAATTCCCCTTTTCCTTCCATAGTCTGCCTTGCGTAGCTCTACCTATCAACAAACTCAGGGAAAAGCCATCTATCCATATTTGTCTCTATACTCCTTCTCTCCTCCTCGGAGATATCCCTTCCCTCGGAGGCAATGCTAACCATCTCGTTCATCAAACCTACGAACTTTGCAAGCATCACAGTTACAAATTGGAAAAACCTGAGCCTCTCCGGGTTTATTCCAACCTCCCCAAGTAAACCCTTTACAAATCTGACATTCCTTTCAGTAGCCTCTATGCTTCCGGGATAGGGAGTCGACTTAGCCTCGCAATCACCTAAGAAAACCGCATCAGCACCCATCGAAAAGGACTTAAGAATCAGTTTGGGTGTCACCCTACTACTGCTCGGAACACGGATTATCCTTACACCCTCAGGATAAACCCTCTTTGCAGTACCCACACTGTCGGCCAGTCTATACGTACACATCGTATCCGCAAAAACAATAATCCTCTTCTCACCCTCTTTCTTGGAAAACAGAGCCGCTTTAACCTCTTCCTCAAGCTCCCTATTGTTAAACATTCTTAAATCCAGAGCATCACTGTGACAGCTAGCTATACACAACCCACAACCCTTACAGATACCCTCGTTTATCACGGCCAACCTTCTACCCCTTACCCCTTCCATCCCGATAGCAGAAACAGGACAACTATCCACACATTCACCACAGCCATCGCAAAGATCGCTATGAACAAAAGCCCTTACAGGTTCAAGCTCCACATACCCCCTAGACATAAGCCTCATAGCTCTGGCGGCAGTGGCACTTGCCTGAGCGACGGTGTCGGGAATATCCTTTGGTCCCTGAGCGGTTCCCGCGATAAAGATTCCGTCTATCTGGGTATCAACAGGTCTAAACTTAGGATGAGCCTCCTGGAGAAATCCGTCTTCGCTCTTTGAGAGTTTTAGAATCTCCGCAATCCTATTTCCACCCTTACTAAGCTCCAGTCCAACCGAGAGAACAACGGTGTCGAACTCGCTCTCTATTATCTCCCGATTAAGGGTATCCTCTACCTTTACGGTTAGTTTCTTAGTAAGGGGATCCTCGGTAACCTCGGCAGGTCTTCCTCTGATAAATTTTACCCCCATCTTCTGAGTAGCCTTGTAGTACTCCTCGTAGCCCTTACCGAATGTTCTCATATCGGTATAGAAGACGTATATCTCCTTCTCCTGCCCGGCCAATATACCCGAATACATGAGAAGCTGAGAGAGCTTTGTTGCATACATACAACACACCCTTGAGCAATATTCCCTCCCAAGTTGTGCATCCCTTGAACCAACACATTGAATAAAGGCAATCCGCCTACCCATATCTTTTACGGGCTTACCCTCGGCAGATTGAACGATAATGCGCTCCACCTCGGGAGCAATCATAACATTCTCGAATCTTCCGTAACCGTATTCATACTTTCTCGTGGCATCGAAAACATCGTATCCGGTAGCAACAATAATGGTATCCACGGAGAACTCAACGCTTTCCTTTTTTTGATCAAAACAGATCGCATCCTGAGGACAAGCCTTTTCACACAATCTGCAAACCGTGGTTCTTCCGCTCTTACGTCTCGCTTTGATGTTAAGACACGCATTTTCATCAATCAGATACTTATTGGGAACGGCAAAATCCAGAGGCAGATATATCGCCTTACGTTTGGATATATTCCACTG
>CAZQTC010000021.1:0-56310 GCA_964596425.1 uncultured Spirochaetales bacterium
CTTGCCATTACGCCCTCTCTTCTCCTGGATGCCAAAGGGAATTTTAATGGTCTCATAGCACTTGCAAGAGACATAACAAAACAAAAGGCTCTGGAAAAAAGGCTATATGAGGAATCACAGTTTTTTCAGGTAAACCCGGCCGTGCTTTTACGTACTGACTCCGAGGGGCAGGTTACCCTTTGCAATGCCGTAGCGCGATCCTTCTTTGGGAAAGATCCCATGGGTTCATCAATTCAAGAACTGGTTGATGTACCTATAGAAGAAAATATCAAAAAACTCTCCCCAGCCGAATCCTTTCAGTTCGAGGTGACAAAAGCAAAGACTACTATTATGTTCACCGTTACAAGGAACCAAACGGGAGATTCTTTATACTTTTACGGTTCCGACATAACAAGCCTAAAAGAGGCCAACAGAGAAGTATTAAAATTCTTGCAAGCAGTAGAACAAAGCGAAAGTGTAATCATCATAACTGATACTGAAGAGAGAATAATTTTTGTAAACAGGGCCATGGAAAATTACGCCGGGTACAAACCAGAAGAGCTAATAGGGAAAACCCCAAGAATTTTCAAATCCGGGCTTGTACCCCAAGAAACTTACAGAGAACTCAAAGAAACCATACGGAACGGGAAAACCTGGGAGGGAGAACTAATAAACAAAAAAAAAGATGGTACTCTTTTTTGGGAACACGCGATTATTACACCTGTAATAGATAATGAGGGAAAAATAATAAGTTTCGTAGCGATAAAAAATGACATAACCAAACAGAAAGAAATAGAAACAAAACAGAAAAAGGCAATGGAAGAGGCAGAAAAAGCCAACAGGCTAAAGAGTATCTTCCTGGCAAATATGTCACATGAGATACGTACTCCTATGAATGCCATAATTGGTTATACAGAACTCCTGTTGGAGGAAGAAACGAATTCGGAGAAGAGAAAATATCTTGAAATAATTAAACAATCGGGTGATACCCTCTTGAATCTGATAAACGACATACTGGATTTTTCAAAAATAGAAGCCGATAAAATGGAACTTAATCGAGAGCCCTTTTCTATTCTAAGAGTAATAGACCACATGAAAAGTATGTTTAAACAAAAAGTAGAAGAGAAGGGACTGGACTTTATAATCAATATAGAAGACAATCTCCCTCCACTGCTCTACGGTGATGAAAACAGAATAGGGCAAATTATTATAAATTTCCTGAGTAACGCAATAAAGTTCACAGACCAGGGCTCAATAACCCTATCGGTAAAATATAGAGATAACAGACTCAAAATCTCCGTAAAAGACACGGGAATCGGGATCTCCAGGGAAAACCAGGAAAAGATATTTTCACCCTTTACTCAGGCACCATCTCCCGCCAAGAGACATATTTCCGGTACGGGTCTGGGACTTGCTATTTCAAAAAAACTAGCCAACTTAATGGGGGGAGAAATATACGTAAAAAGCTCTCCGGGTAAGGGTTCAACGTTTACCGTTGAAATTCCTCTCCAGCCGTACACAAAAACTGATAAGGTAAAACTTTCGGAGAAACCCATCCACGAAATATTTATATCTGAGAAAACGAGCGGTCTTACCGGAGGGAATATGATAGAGAAATGGCTCTCCAAATTTGATAAAGAACCGGAAATAAAAGAAATACTGCTCAATGCAATAAAGAAACTCCCATCAATGCTAAAAAATTTAGAGAGGGCCGTTTCTTTAAATGAGATTAAAACAATTCAATTTATAGCTCACGAACTTAAAGGAATGAGCGGAAATTTAAAAATGGAAGAAATATACAACATCACCGCTACAATCAATGAGGAGGCAAATAAGACCTCTCCTGATATGAAAAAAATAAATGACCTATTGTTCAATCTAAAAAATATTATCGAGAGCATTCCAATCAAATATCTAAAGGAAGAAACGCCCAAAGATACTCCTCGAACCATTTCCACTACCACCCCCACAATACTCCTTGCAGAGGACAACCCGATAAACCGAAAATTGATAGAAGCTATCCTAAAAAGGATAAACCTATCATGCGACATAGCAGAAGATGGGGAACAAGCTCTAGAGAAAATTTTAAAAAACAATTACTATCTCGTTCTCATGGATATCCAGATGCCCAAGCTGGACGGACCACAGGTACTAAACAGGGCAAAAAGCCAAACGGATTTAAAAGATACATATATAATAGCCCTTACGGCCCATGCAATAAAGGGAGACAAAGAGAAATACCTTTCAATGGGCTTTGATGACTACATATCAAAACCGATTGATATAAAACAATTTACGGCAAAGATAACCTCTCTCCTGGAAAAATATCAACATAAAAACCCAGAGAGCCAACAAACCGTTACAATTTCTTCCTCTAATCAGGAAAGACTTAAAAAAATTATAGAAACCCTGGAGGTGAATAGAAAAATTTTCAACCCTAAAACTGTTTTAAAGATTGCAGAAGAGTTAAGAAAGATGGAAGGAACCTCCGAATTACAAAAGATTTCCCTATCTCTGTCCTCTGCGGCAGAATCGTTCGATGAAAGCGCTCTGGAAAATATAATAGAAACCCTTAAAACCTTCGTATAGAACCCTTAAAAATAGAAACCCTTAAAACCCTTCCTTAAATGCCTTAGCTCATCAAAGAAAATCTATCCCTTAAGAGAGTGTTTTACCTCTAAAATTCTCTCCTTGCCATCAAAAAACACCTCGACAAGATCCGGATCAAAATGCTTTCCCGCCTCCTCCCTCATTATTCTATCTATCTTTTCCTCGGGAAAGGCCTCCTTGTACGGCCGTTTGGTTCCAAGGGCATCGTAGACATCCGCTACCGCCACTATCCTTGCCTCAATCGGGATATCCTTTCCCCCAAGTCCCTCAACATATCCCGTTCCATCCCACCTCTCATGGTGATACTTCACTATATTTTTTGCAACAGGATCTATCTCCTTACACTGAAGCATTCGCGCTCCTATTACCACATGTTCCTGCATTTTTATAAACTCCTCAGGGGTAAATCGACCGGGTTTTTTAAGGAGCGCATCCCCAATACCAACCTTCCCGATATCGTGAAGAGAGGAGTACATCGTTATCTTTTTAACAAGCTCTCTGTCCAACCCGTATAGCTCGGCAATTATACCGGAATATCTGGATACCCTACGAATATGATTACCGGTATCATTGTCATTGTAGTAATTCGCACTCTCCAGGGCGGAGATAAGCCCGTAAGTCAGTCGCTCCAGTTTTTCTGTTTTCTCCTCCACCAGTTTTTCAAGCTGAATCTCCCGGTTGGCCAGAAGGAGATTTTTCTCCTTTAAATCGTCTCGCATTCTCTTTAACTCAAGTTGAGCATTAACACGAGCCAGCAATTCCTCTTTGTTAAAAGGCTTTGTTATGTAATCCACCCCACCTGCTCTAAAAGCCCTCACTATGCTATCTGAGTCTGTTACCGCCGTAATGAAAATAATAGGAATCTCTCTTGTCCCCGGATTAGCCTTTAGAATCTTCGCGACCTCATATCCGTCAAGCCCTGGCATCATAATATCCAGCAAGATTAAATCAGGGGGGTTATCACCAATCTTCCTATCTATATCAAATCCATCAGAGGCAAGAAGTACATCATATTCGGTGTTTTTGGTAATAATCTGAGCAAGTACCCTTCTATTCTCTGTAACATCATCAATAATTAATATCTTATACCTGCGTGCATTCATAGCTCACCATATAGTCTCGAAGATTATAATTCACCATAGCCATCAAAGTCAAATCGTATAACCCTCTTTTATAGCCAACAATACTAACCGGGCGCATCTCCCCAATCCGTAACCTCCACTATATCTCCGTTTCGAAGGGCGGATTTGTGAGCGGCCACTCCCGCCGCCATATACCTTACCGCCTCCCATGCATTAACAAGTGGTTGTCTCTCACCTGCAATAGCCTCTACAAACTCGTGAACAAGGTAAACATGCGACCCCCCATGACCTCCGTAGACATACTTGTCCTGATCTTCCCCCTTTAGCGCCATTATCACCTCCTCCGGCAGAGGCTCTCGCATTTCCTCCACACTCAACTCTCTCCATTTGGTCTTGGTTGCCCATCTATTCTCTCTAAAAGATCCCATGGTTCCAAACACCCTCATAATTTCATTCTCAAATATATCACCCATAGGATAGGCCACGTCTCTATATTCACATATTCTCATTGTCGTTCCGTTACTCATCTCAAACAGAGCCGTTACATTACTAAAAACAAAATCTTCAAAGTAACTATCGGGGTTTTTGGAGATAAAACCATAGGCACTCACCTTCAAGGCATGAGCACCCATAATAGACATTGGGCCGGAAACAGAATGAGTGGGGTACGTCATGGGAGAATCGAGAATTCCCTCTTTCTTATACCGTTTCTTATACTTTAGCCACTCTTTACCGGAAGAGCTAGATTCTCTTCTGGTCTTTACCACCCGCAAATCTGCATACGGAGCATCATAGGGATGAATGTATTCACCCTCAGAGTAAACAAATTCTCCGAATTTCCCCTCTTTAGCCATTTTACGACAAAACATAGTTTGCGGTCTAAAAACGGTGGTCTCCCCCAACATGTATTTCATTCCGGTCTTCTCGCAGGTACGTATCAACCTATCACACCAACCCAAAATCTCATCAACATCGGGAACCCTCACAACAGGTACAGCCGAATAAACATGCTTTCCGTGTTCCATTGCTCTTATCGCCTGTTCTGCATGAAGCCACGGTTGAGTCATAATAACAAGAGCATCCAAATCCGAAAGCAGGATCTCGTCAAAAGATCCGTATATATCGCCAGGTTTGAGTTTATCCCGAAAATCGGGGTCATTGGCAAATCTAGCAACACGCTCAGGTTCTCTGTCACAAAGCGCTATTCTATCCACAAGAGGATGATTTTTAAAGAGAGGGGCAAAAGAAGAACCGAAGGCCCCTAACCCTACAAGACCGATACTTATACCCATACTCACCTCCCAGGCTTAACTCATTAACATTTATAGGGCTTAATAACCATTCAAAATATTTCGAATCATTTGCATTTTTCCCAATAACCGAGCATCCGAAAAAAATAATTACTTAAAAATCCAAGGGGGTTGATATAATAAAACAATGGGAAAAATGGAAAAAAATTCCCGAAAACGAGAGCTTAAAAAAATTCTCGCTCTCATCAACATACTGCGAGGGAACAACAAAAACACAAGAAAAGACCAGAAGGTAGTAATAAAAATTGTCTGGAACGTAATTATTTCCATTGTCATTACTATTACAGCCCTCTCTATCCTTCTATACATAGGTTTTCAAAGCATCCTGATGAACAGAACCTACACAACTGAAAAGGATAAATTAATTCAGATAAGTTACAGCCTGGATTACATGATAGAACTTGCCAGATCACTTGCAATCGAATGTTACTCCGACCTTCAACTCTCCAAACTGCTATTTTTCCCCAACTCAACTCCGATAGAGGACTATCTCGGACTTGATCACCTAAGACGTTTCCACCACTCAATGCCTCACCTTCACTCCATATATCTTTACAATAGCCTCAGGAAGTTATACTTCATTAGCACCAGTTCCGAAATCCCAATGATACAACCGCTGGGCAACTTTTTTGACAGAGAAATAGTAAAACTTCAAAAAAACGAAAAACTGTACAACACCTTTTTCCCATATCCCAGATTCATAAATGAGCCTGTAACCCTTGAGAATAGAAGAAAATTCCCTGTTTACTCCTTCATTGTGGATCTATCCCAGGAAAGACCCTCATCAAGCGGCAGTTCCATAATAATAAACCTCTCGGAAAAATGGATGAGAGAGATGCTAAACCACCTGGAGAGCAAAAACCCTTATACGAAAAATACATTCATAATAAATAAAGAGGGAACAACCGTAATAGAGAGTGGATTCGGACCAATGCTTACCAATCTTTCAGAGAAGCCATTCGTAAAAAAAATTCTATCCTCCGGAAGGGGGGAGGGATTCTTCGAGACAAAGATAAACGGGAAGAAATATCTCGTAGTGTTCTACACCCCTCCACAATACATATGGAGCTTCGTAAAGCTTATACCCTTTAAACAAATAGTGGGGAAAACTCTGAAACTCAGAAACTACACAATTATTTTTGCCATTTTCCTTCTAATAATGGGAATAGTAGTAATAATGGTGCTAACAAAAAATATCTACTCCCCCATCAATCAGATGATTATCAGGCTCTCCGATCTGGAAAAGAAATTAAAAGACAATTCGCACATAATGAAACAAAATGCTCTAAAAAGACTGATTTTGGATTCCGAACTCTTCAATTACGAACATAGACTGCTATTAAAAGAGAACTACCAACTACAAATTGACACCAACTCAAGACTTTCAATGGTACTATTTCTAATTGACAGATATGCCAACTTCTGCAGTCGCTATACATACGAAGAACGTGGTCTCCTCAAATATAAAATGCAAACAATTTTCAAAGAGATACTCTCCAAAAACGATATCAAATGTGAATCCGTAGATATGGGTGAAAATGAAATTGTTCTTTTAACCTCTCCCCCTATTGTACACTCCTACCATACAAACCTTATTAGAGAGGTTCAAGAGAGAATTGCCAATGAGCTTGGTATATCCCTCACCGCTATCCTTAGCTCCGAATGTAGCGATACCTCAAAACTAAAAACCCTCTACGAGGAATGCGGAGAGGCCTCAAGCTATAGACTTATATACGGATACAAATCCATCATCAACACAGAGGATACAAAAAATAGAAAAAGCGAGGGATGGGTATATCCTCATCAGCTCGATGAGAAACTCTATAGGGCACTCTTATTGGGGAAATACAACGAAATTAGAGAAAATTTTGAGGCTATTATAAACCTATCCCTCGCCTACTCCGCTAAGGTTGTTAGAAACACAATGACAAGGATTGCATATACAATAAACAGAGCGGTTAAAACCGTACGAGAAAACAGCGGAATAGTAATAAAATACGATTTTTTTAGTTTTCTAACAGAGATTGATAAGAGAGAAACCATAGAGGAGTATAAAAAGCTATTCTATACACTGGTAGAAAGATTTTTACTGGTAAGAAAGGAAAAACATATTTCGAAACACGACGAAATAATAAACAGCATCGTAGAGTTCATAAACACCCATTTTGACGATCCCAACCTGGGTGTTGTGATGATTGCAGATTACATAGGCTTAACACCTGCATACCTTGGCTTTCTGTTTAAAACCTATATTGGGAAATCATTTCCCGACTACATAAATGCAATAAGAATACAACACGCCTGCGAACTTTTGGTAAAGACCAGAGATCCGATAAATGAAATTATTCACAAAACCGGATTCACCAATCTATCACACTTCTATAAAGTCTTCAAAAAATTTCACGGAATAACACCCGCAGAGTACAGACACAGAAGAAGGCTGCATGAAGTATAACCTCATACAGCCTTTGATTCCAACCAGATCAGATAAATTTTTCTACTTTAGATTGTTTTTACTTAAATACTCTTTCCACTGTTTCTCAAATTCTGCGTATACCTTATCAAACCCAGCCTCTTTTAATTTCTTCTCGAGAAGCTTTAGTCCACTATCAGGATCCACCATTCCCCAGATAAGGGGATTACTATACTGAGCAAACACAGCGTTACACGCTGCAACCTCCGCACTAACAGGGTCTTTATTAAACGCAAAAGTTAATGCCTTATCATAGATTGGATGTTTTATTCCCTCATTGTAAAGTTTCTTTATGATGGGCCATACGGAGGGATCCTTTCCCAGACCAGTTCGATAGAGATCCGTTTCCCTCCAACCCCATGGACAGGCTCTATCCCAGGGAAAACCCGTAGTCGCCTGTGTTACCCCCTTGGGAAGAATAATATTTCCATTCGCATCAAGGTCCCAATGTTTGCCCCGTATCCCATACGTTGTAAGATCAAAGTAAGCCTGGTCGGTATGCAGTTTTTCAAGTAACATTACAGCCCGCTCCGGATGTTTGCCGGAAATTGGAATTGCCATTCCATTGTTTATAGCAGTTTGCGGAAATACGGGGACATCCCTATAACCATAGAGCCAACCAAACTCTGCATTCGGATACCTCGCCTTAAGCCTCTTGTACTCCGCAGCCGCGGTGTTAAGGTTTACTACCTCGGATGCTGAGGTTCCGTTTAAAAATGCATCGGTAGACTTTGTCTTATTGGCAAGGACATTTTTGGGTATATATCCTCTTTCATACCATCTTCTAATCCTTATCCTCCATCTCTTTGCCCCCTCGGAACGCCAATCCAAAAATACACTGTTAAAATCGTTCACATAGTATTTAATTCCCATCCCCTGAACAAGAGTCCGTGTCGGCCATTTTCTAACACCATCATCCAGATAAACCATCTGAGCAACGTATGGCTCCGTATATGCAATATTAAGCGGGATTATCCCCTTCTCCTGTTTAACCCTGGCACAGTAGTTTTCAAAATCATCGAGAGTCTTAAGCTCACCCAACCCCCACTCTTTAGCCCAATCCAGCCTATAGATGATTCCCAACGAGGTAACCTCTTTATAGTTGTACGGCACCATATATATATGGCCGTTTCTTCGTGTTTGCTCCCAACTACCCTGAGGAATCTTCTTCCACAGTTTAGGTGCCACCCTAGGGATAATGTCCTCAAGAGCCCTAAAAGCACCACCTGCAACCATTTCATCATACATAGCCCAACCTGCCGTGTATATCAAATCGACCGGCTCCCCCGAAGACATAAGTAACCTATACTTATCCCTCCAGCCCGACCACGGAATAAACTCTACCTCCAGTTTGGCATTAAGATCGCGTTTAATGAGTTTGTTCAGTTCTTCAAGCATCATATCATAATCCCGTACTCTGCCCCCCAGAAGATACATCTTTAAGGTAACAAACGGTAAGCCACCCTTTTCTCCCTCCTGTTTTTTCTCGGTTTGGCCGGTTGTAAACCCGACAGGGAGAACAAGAAAAAACATTAAAACCAGCACAAGGAAAAACAAAAAATTTTTTTTCATCCTACTCCTCCTTTACCTAACTTTGATTTTTATTTGTTCCCGTTCCTACAGAACGGGTAACCTCCCTACTACCTCACATGGCCACCGCTACCCTTTAACAGAACCTATAGTTATACCCTTTATGAAATACCTCTGCACCAGGGGATACAAAAATATCACAGGTCCTATGGCAACGACGGAAATTGCAAGTTTCAACGATTGAGAGGGTAATTTCGGGAGTGGTATACCGGACTGAGCAACTGCTCTATCTATCCCCTCTGCTGTATGAAGTATGTTGTACAGAAAGTATTGAAGAGGAAACAGTTTTTCTTTCTCTATGTAGAGCCTGGCTAAAAACCAATCGTTCCAATAGGCAAGACCCTTAAAAAGGCCAACCGTGGCAAGCCCCGGGACGGCAAGGGGTAAAATCACATTCCAAAAAATTTTAAACTCACCTGCCCCATCCATTTTGGCCGATTCCACAAGCGATTCCGGAATCGAACTCATAAAATTCCTCATAAGAAATATCAACCAGGGTCCCATCAGAGGAGGGAGCAAAAGTGCAAAAAAGGTATTTTTGAGATGAAGATATCTCACTATCCATATATAGGTGGGTATAAGCCCACCCGAAAAAAGTGAGGTAAAATAAAACATAAGGGCAAAAAAGTTTCTATACCTAAAACTCCTCCTGTAAAGCACATAGGCGGTCAGTGACACGAGAAACATACTTGTAGTAGTACCGAAAACCTCAAGCATAATAGTTACAAAATAGGCATTTAAAATCCTAGCCGGTGCCTTAAACAACACCCTATACGCCTCAAGTGAAAATTGGTGGGGAATTATACTGTAGCCATACCTGTAAATCGCACTTTCCTTTGTTAGTGAGCCTGATACGATAAAAATAAAGGGCACTAATGCAAGAAAAGCAAAAAAACTGATAAAAACAAATCCCACAACATTAAAAGAAATTTCCGCTCTTTCCATTCTAATCTTATAAGAGTGATTACGCCTCATTTTAACAGTCCCAGAGCTGGTTAAATCAGAATAGTGCATAATCCTCCCTGTACCTCTTGACTATATAGTTAGAAACCAAAACCAATAACAATCCGAAAACGGACTGATACAACCCAATGGCAGTTCCCATACCCACATCAAAATTGTAAACAAGAGCCCTGAAAACGTAGGTATCTATAACGTCTGTGGAGTCGAATAGCTGGGCATTATTTCCTATTATGTTGTAAAAGAGATCAAATTGTCCTCTTACAATCATTCCGATTTTGAATAGCGCAAGTATCACAAAGATTGAAACAAGATGGGGAAGCGTTATATGAAATGTCCTCTGCCAGATATTTGCCCCGTCTATTTTAGCTGCTTCATACAGTTGCGGATCAATGCTCGTAGCTGTAGCCAAATACACAACACTGGAATATCCGAGCCATCGCCAGGTGTTAAAAAACACTATTATATACTTCCACACGTGGGGCATGGAATAAACATCCACTGGATCTTTGCCAATCGATTTGAGAAAGGTGTTGAGTATCCCGAATTCGTAATTAAAAATGTTATAAACAAATGCGCCCACAACCACATATGAGATAAAATAGGGCAAAAACATGAGTGACTGACAAAACTTTTTGTAAAACTTCCCGATAAGCTCATTAATAAATACGGCAACTGCTATTGCAAGGGAATCATTAACAAGAAAAAAAGCTATATTGTACAGTATTGTATTCTCGGTTATATGTAAAAGCGCCCCTGATTTTATAAGAAACCGGAAATTCTTAAAACCGACCCACGGACTTCCAAATATACCCAGGTTATACTTATAATCTTTGAAGGCAAGTATAACACCAACCATTGGGATATACAAAAATACCACAAAGTAAAGAATCGCCGGGAGAAGCATCACTAAAAAAACACGATTATCCCTAATATTTCTAAAAAAGCTCTTCTTCGATGTCACTACTCTGTTCACTCCCCACATCCCTATCACACAAGGGACAGATCTGAAATCCTTTTATCTCTTCTGTTTCTTTTGTTTATTCTAGAGGTCTCTCCAGAGGTGTAAATTGTCAATTCTTAGGATTATTGTCCTAATGTGGATTATCGGGGAGAAAACAAATTGGAAATTTTTCGGATTATTCTTCAAATTTATTATCTTTACTTCCAGAACCTATAATCCTCTTGAAATGATATTCCCTTGCCTTTTAAAAGCTCCCCATGCCGGATAAGACGTGTCTCAAAATCCTCCCACCTCCTAGAAGAAGCAGGTAACCACATAACCTCGGAGAGAGCACTCAACCGGGGAAGTAGCATATACTCGACATCCCTCTCCGATGCAAGATTCTCCGTCCACAGCTCTCCCATAATTCCCATAACAGAGGATTTCCCTACCCCTGTTCTACCAATGGGATCAAAGGAGTAAACTCTGTAAACAGTGGTTATAGGGGGATTAAAGTGAACCGGTTTTAATTCATCCTTTCTGTAGGTTTGACCATAGTCAAAATAACAGTAACTGCTATTTGCAAGTATAACCCTGTAACCCCTCTCGGCAATAACATCGACATCGTATTTGTCTCTCCAATTTACTATAACAGCACCGTGAATGTTACAGGTCTCTGCTATCTCATCCCATCCAACAGGTACTTTCCCAAACTTAGAGAGAATACCAGCCACTCGAGTTTCAAAATAACCCTGCAATTCCTTAAAATCAGAAAACTGCTCTTCATTCTTCCTCTTATTACAAAGGGGGCATACCTCCCACATAGCAGTCGGACATTCATCCCCACCGATATGAAAATATTTAAAGGGGAAGAGCTCTTTTAACTCAGAAAGTACATCCTCCACAAATCCGTAGGTTTCCTCCTGCCCCACACAGAAAACCCTATCAGAAATTCCGTAATCCTCCTTAACCCCATAGCTCTCCTTTGTACATGATAAAAAAGGATAGGCCGCCAGAGCGGCTTGGACATGACCGGGCATATCTATCTCCGGCAATACGTTGATAAACCTCGAGCCTGCATATTCAACTATCTCTTTAATATCTATCTTTGAATAAAAACCCCCGTAGCGAACCCCATTTTCCCTTCTCCACGCCCCCACCTCGGTAAGTTTAGGCCATTTATCAATCTCCACCCTCCAGCCCTGATCATCAGTCAGATGTAAATGGAGAACATTTAACTTATACATAGCCAGAATATCTATAATTTTAAAGAGAAACTCCTTACTAAAAAAATGCCTTGCAACATCCAAACCCATACCGCGCCACTTAAAGAGGGGGGTATCCTCTATCCTCACCGCTTTCACCCGTATCATCTCTCCACCTTCCCAACACTGAAACGCAAGCTGAACCAGCGTTACTACCCCGTAAAAGAGTCCCACAACACTAGAGGCCTCTATCCCCACCCGTTTGGGTTTTACCACTAACCTGTAAGATTCGTCTCTCGTTTCTACATCAGCACCATCCAACATACCAACCGTATCCCCGGGTTTTATCCTCAACACAATACCACTCTCTCTCCTCTTTTCCGGTAAACTCGCAAACGAACCAGGCTGCAACACTGTAAGTCTAACCCCTGTGATTTTTTCTATTTCATTACTCAAGAAAGATCCAATAAAATCGCATTTCTTCCATACCCTCTCTAAAACACCATTGGGGATATCCATTTCGGGAATATCGAATTCCACAAGTGTTTCAGAAGTTAACTCGAAATACCCGGCCAAGGGAATCAATGAACTCGGATACGGAATCAGAACAAAATCTTTACTTCTATTTTCCATCTAACACCCCTATCTCTGATCTTTTCTAAAATAAACACATAAAAATCGTAAAATGGTCAATTGAATTTTTCCACTCGAGTGCTTTTAATTAAATAATGAGCCTGCAACCCGGAGATTTCAAATGAAAAGGAAACTACTAGTCGTCAAAAAAAACGGATTCACAGAGATCGTAGAAAGGGAGATCCCCCCTCTACGAAATGGAGAAATCCTTGTAGAGAACCATACTTCGCTAATAAGTCCGGGTACAGAAATTGGCTGGATAAAACAACTCCGTCAAAATGGGGGAGACTTCGATCTTCCCAGGGAGTTCGGGTACTCTGGAGCCGGAGTAATAGTAGACATCGGTAAGGGTGTAAAGAGGCTTAAAATTGGAACAAGAGTGGCAACCATGGGGGCAGGGTACGCCATACACTCTAACTATACAGTGATACC
This sequence comes from uncultured Spirochaetales bacterium, assembly GCA_964596425.1. Lineage (GTDB taxonomy): Bacteria > Spirochaetota > Spirochaetia > SZUA-6 > SZUA-6 > CAZQTC01. The sequence continues at coordinate 13,218 of CAZQTC010000021.1, forward strand.
TCAGAATCTTGCCATAGAACTACCAAACTCAGTTAGCTTTGAAGAGGCAGTTTACACCTGTCTGGGAGCTACCGCCCTTCAGGGGCTAAGACGGGCAGGGTTAAAACTCGGCGAATACGGGATGGTATTCGGAATGGGAATCGTAGGAAACCTAACAGCCCAATTATCCCTACTGAACGGGGCATACGTAATGGGGATAGATACCATAGAGCCCAGACTCAAGATTGCAGAGAGGGTAGGCATTACTAAAACCTTGAATCTCGCAAAAGACAACCTTATTAACAGAGCAAAACAGTTTTCTCCCTTTGGCGTAGAATTCGCTTTTTTTGCCTTTGGAGGAGATGCAACGAAGACTTTTGAAAATTTAAAAATGTGTATGCAACAATCGGAGGATGGGCACGTTATCGGAAGGGTTATCCTAATCGGGGGGTGCAATATAAATCTCTATGGCGGAGCATACTCCGGGAATATGGACATCTTAATCTCCTCAAGAACCGGCCCGGGGTATCACGATCCTCAATACGAGTTTGGGAGAGAGTATCCAAGAGGATTCATCAAATTTACAACGCTAAGAAACATGCATTTTATAATTTCCATGATTGCAGAGGGCAAAATAAGGGTAAAACCATTAACAACACATATTTTAACCCTGGAGAATGCTCATAGGGGAATTGATACACTGATAAAAAATCCGGAAGAGGCTCTTGGAATCATATTAAAAATGAAGCATTAGGCACAATTATCAAAGCAAAGTAAGGACAGTAAAAGATGAGTAAAGATTATCCGTCGAAACCGAGGGATCTAGAGGTAAAGATAGAGGAATGGAGAAACCTAAACACAGATAACCTAAAAATAGACTGGATAAACAATTTTAAGGGCCAGAGGGTATATGCAATTACCATAACTGACTTTTCTATCAAAACCAGAAACAAAATTCCCCTATACATAGCTCAACCACACGCCCACGAACCTGCCACAACGGTAGGAATGATAGATGTAATCGAACAGCTCCTTACAGGAAAAGACCTCTACGGCGAAAAGAGTGATATTGATGTAGAGAGAGTCTTATCCACAAAAATTGTTACCTTTAACCCTATTGGAAACCCGGATGGTTCGGAAAGACTACCGGTCGATTACTGGGATGGAAGGCAATACACAAATGAGCAACTCTGGTGTTGGATGCGAGGTGAAGACCCGGAAAAACCTGGAAAATACTGGAAGCGGGTGGATATATTCGACACCAGAAGAGAAAAAAACCTCCCCAAAAGGATAGGTGTCGTATACGAACAGATAGACAACTATCACTACGTAGAACCAAATAGAAGCAAATTATCCTCCTACTACAAAATATTCTCCAAGATGAACGCTACATATAACTATAGATACTGGTTGGATCTCCACCAAACAGAGTTTAGAGAAAAAATTGATTGTAAGGTTTTTCTCTACCTTCCCAATCTGGATACGGAAGAAATACACAGAGAAAACATAGAGTGGGCAAATTATATCACAAAGAAATGGGAAGATGCGGGATTCAATCCCGGAAAGCCCTCATTCTTAGACTATAGAGGGGAGGAGGCCGAGCTAATAAGAAGGGCTTGGGGGGAGATCCACAGAAAACTCCACAGAATAGCCGTTGAGGTTATAAATAATACAAACAATCCCAACCCAAGAGAACAGGCAAGGGCAGAATCCGTTGCCATCAAAGCAACCCTTGAAAGAGGAGGCAAAGTATGACTTTCAGGGTAGGAATTGTGGGACTGTGCACCTCTCACCCGGAAAGCTGGATACCCATAATACGTAACTTCCCCAACCATTTGAAAAAAAGGGGGGGAAAACCGTTAGATATCAAAATCGTAGCCGCATGGGACTCTGGAGAAACGAGGGAAAAGGGTTTTACAAAAGAGTTTTGTACGCGCTTTAATATACCCCACCCAATTGAAAATTTAGATGAGATGGTAAACCTAGTCGACGGCGTGTTTATCCATTCGGCAAATTGGGATAAACATATGGAACAGGCTATGCCCTTCATAGAGGCAAAAAGGAGTGTTTTTATAGACAAACCGATAGTGGGGAACCTTAAAGAGGCGGAACAATTAAAAACCCTCATAGAGAAAGGAGCAAGAGTAACGGGGGGATCTGCCTTAAGATTCAACGGTGAAATAGAACAATTTTTAGATACCCCTGAGGATAAGAGGGGAGAGATAATGACAGCATTTGTCACATCCGGACTGGATGTGTTTAACTACGGGGTACACGCGTATTCAATGGCCCTTGCCCTGATGGGTTCCGGTGTAGCATCGGTTCGTTATCTCGGGAAGAGCGGGCAGAGGCAGATACAGCTAAAATGGAACAACAACAAACGAGCCATAGTTTCCATAGGTGATTCAAACTGGCTTCCCTTTAGCGCAACCGTAGTTACAACGGAAACAGTAGAACACATCAGAGCAAACACAGAGACAATATATACCAATTTTCTCTATACAATACTACCCTACTTCACCGGACAAACAGATTCCCCTCCCCTATCGGCCGATGAACTTCTGGAACCCGTTTTAATAGCACTCGCAGCAAAAAAATCATGGCAGACGGAGGGAAGAGAAATATTCTTAACGGATCTGAACTATTCCACAGAGGGATACGACGGCACCAGGTTCGCAGAGGCCTACAAACGCTCCCGGATAAAAACAATCACTAAGAGAATAACTCCAGGAGGAGCACAACATTAATTCAAACATGAGAGAAAAACCTGTGCTAAGAAACAAATATCTCACCGTAGAATTAACTGCCCAAAGCTTAGTAATAGTATTGGAAGGGAGGGCAAAAACCTATACATTCAGATGGCCATCCGTAAGGTTATCCATAGAGGGAAAGGTTACAGATCTCAACAATCTGGAGGGTAACTACAGCATAAATACAACAACCTATAAAACAAACAACACCATAGGGCAGAAGATACTCCTAGCAGAACCAAAGAGTGAAAAACGTGAGATCGAGTTCGAGGTATCCGTAACAATAACAAACTTTCCATGGATAAAAAAACGCGTAGCAATAAAATCATACAAAAAAATTACCACCCCGGATTTTGTAGAGATAGACACTCAAATAGTGGAGGGCGAAAAACTCGAGAAGCGGGGATATATTCCACATATCGAAAACCCTTTTTCACCCTCACATATATCCGGAAACGAGGAAGAGGGAAGCGGTTTCATAGCAGGATGCGGATACCCCTTAATAGGAAGGCACCTATTCTTTGGCCTGGAACACCCGGCAGGTTTCAACGTAGTAGAAACAATTTCCAGAGCACCTCAAAAACAGAGAATAAGACTCTACCACCACCCTACATGGAATACAGAGATACAAACAATCTCAAACGAAAAATCATACTCTCTCAATACGATTGAAGAGGTCATAGGTTTTTCAGAGAATGCAGAGAAAGCATTCTACAGGTATATCGATACATTTCGTACCACACCATTAAAAAACCCTATAACCTCGTTTTGCACCTTCTGGTCAGATCCGTATCTCGGAAACAATGAATATAATGTTACTTTCTCCTCTCTGAAATTATTTATAGAGGCTTTCGGGAGATTAAAAATCCACAACCCGGTATTCATTCTCGACGCAGGCTGGCACGACAGAAGAACACTACTCCAGGCAAAAAAAGAGATTGGTAAAGATGATGGCCTACTAAGATTAAACAAATTAGCAGAGAAGATTGGAGGGAAACTCGGATTATGGATAAGCTTTAACGGTCCAATGGCTTTCTCATCGGAGTTTCTAAAAAATAAAGGATTTGCCATCGGTAAAGGCCCAGGAGCGGCGTACAGTAACGGCGAATATGCCGTACTAATGGATAAAAATTTTGAAAAAGCTCTTACTAACAGGCTAAAAGAACTTGTATCCCGGATAGGGATATATCTTCTAAAAATAGACTGGGATAACGAATGTGCAACAAACCAGGACTTCAACCAACAGTATCCCACCATTAACCACGTAAGAGAGGCTACCATAAATGCCTACTTTAGAATTATCAGGAAGGTGCGAGAAGTCAATTCCAACATTGTGGTACGGATGGGTTGGTGGCCCTCCCCATGGTGGTTACAGGTAGCAAACTACGTATGGCTTCCAGATTCAGGAGATTGCGAATATTCATCAATTCCAAGCCTAACGCCACGAGATTCAGCAGTAACCCATAGAGACTTTATGTACTACAATGTACTGGTAAGGGATAAATCAGTTCAACCCCTTGACTCCTTTGATAACCACGAATTCCCCATGGCAAACAGAAACCCTTTTAGTGAAAATCCGGGAAAGTGGACAGATATCGTATGGTTAACATTCCTAAGAGGAACAACCTACCTCGCCATGGAGCTACAACCGGAATCATTAGAACTATGGCAAATTGATACCCTAAACAGAATAAACGATTTTTGCAGGATTCATTCTCAAGAGATATACGGCGGATATTCTCAAATGTATCCCGGGAATCCTCTACTAGGTGAAATTTATGGCTTTTGTCATAAATTTCAGGATACAACATGGTGTGTTTTAAGAAACCCTCTTCCGATACCTCAGGTGACAAGCTTAAAATTGAATAGCACTCTCATCTACCAAATCTATCCCCACTGGCATCGCCTTCCTACATCAGTTATTACCAGGGGAATAAAATTTCTACCTCATGAAGTAAAAGTAATTATTCTTAAAAAATCTCAAAGAAAATCCAAACCCGATGGGAACCTGTCTACCATTATTTCAGAACCCTACATGATACTACCCCGGGGAAATAATGCACTGATATATTTTCCAGCTTCGTCTGAGATAGACACAACGATACAACCAATGGTAGATAAAGTCCAGAGAATCCCCAGGTTACAATGCAAAGACTATAAAATTACCGCATCCAAAGATTCCATCATAATTAGATGGTTTCTTGAGATACCTCACCGAATGCATAATACCAGGGTTACAATTATGGCCAAGACTAACAATTCCAGTAGAGATATACCCATAGCCACAATATCCAGATATAAATGGGATGATGAGGGATACTCCCTACCAGTAAAAATTATAAAAAGTTCTGCCCCGGGATACGGGGAAAAGAGAAACCCTCTTTCCTCTCCATACACAAAATACATCTTCTATTCTCTCGATCTACCATCGGGTGGTACAATCTCTCTCTCCGTGAAAAGCTCCAAATACTGCCCCAAATTCCGTGAAGCCTGGATTTGGGGATACGAGGGTCTCTCCAGAAATTATAAAAAGATAAAACTGTATTCCAGGCTACCCTACAAATCCAACGAGGAGGGAAACAAATACATAAACACAGATATCTTACAATTGGAGAAGTGCATATCAAAGAAAGTACCGCTAGAAAGTATGTTACCCGTACAACATCCATCAGGGTTTCCCCGAACCTTAAGACTTCCACTGGAGGGTAATTAAGGTAAAAAAACTTATGTATAAATTTGAAATCAAAAGAGCAAATTGTAATTTCGAACGCGAACCCTTAAAAATTCGATTCGGTTTTAAGGGTTCTTATTTAACAGAACTATGGCAAACAGCCGTCCTATTGGAGAGCAAGAGGGGAGGGAAATACCTCGGGCTCGGAACTCAGAGCGTGCTGTGGGCCGATGCAGAGCTATTCTATCGCTATTCAGAGGCGGTATCCAACTCTCTGATGTTCCTTGTGACAAATTACGCTGCCAATAGGGCACTTCACTCCTCGGCTACCACTCCCATAGAAGTAATCGAAGAGATACTTCCAGATGTATACAGATATGCACAAACGATAACACAAAAGAGGGATCTACAGTCAACATTCGTTCTAAACGCACTAGTTCCTTTAGACAATGCCCTATGGTTAATGTACGCCGGAGAACACTCCATATCAAATTTTTCCAAACTAATACCTACCAAATGCCAAACAGCCCTAAATGTAAAAAATGAGAAACTCTTAAACATTCCCCTGGTTAACTATAATACCTCCCCAGAAAGTGCGGAAAAACTCGCAAGGGCTGGATTCCATATCCTTAAAATAAAAATCGGAAAAAGCTTCCCATCGGAAACAAAAATGCTCTCCTGGGATATAGAGCGAGTAATTCAAGTCCACCAACGGGTAAAGGAAATAGAAAGCCCCTACACAAATTCGGGCCATGTCATGTACTATCTTGATATAAACGGGCAATATCGGGAAAAGAAAACCCTTCTAAGGTTCTTAGATGCTATGGAGAAGAACCATATTATGAACAGAATAATCCTACTGGAAGAGCCATTCCCAGAAACCCAAAAAATAGACGTAACAAACATACCGGTAAGAATCGCAACGGATGAAAGCGCCCATTCTCGAGAAGATGTAAGGGAGAGGATCGATCTCGGATACTCAGCTATAGCCCTGAAACCAATAGCAAAAACCTTAAGCATAACCTTTAAAATGATAGAAGAAACCTCAAACAGAAACATCCCCTGTTTTTGTGCGGACCTAACCGTCAATCCCATACTGGTAGACTGGAACAAAAACCTCGCTGCCCGCTTAAGCCCTCTCCCGGAAATGAAGATAGGAATTTTAGAATCTAATGGTAACCAAAACTATAAAAATTGGAATAAGATGATAAAATATCATCCGTTGAGAGATAGAGAATGGATAAATTGCGAGAGCGGGATATTCAAGCTAAACGAGGAGTTTTATTCAAACAGCGGCGGGATATTTAAACCAAGCAAACACTACCTAAAATTGGTAGAACCGTAAATCTACAACACCCTCTTGGCAAGCCTCTCAACTCGATTGGCAGCTTTAACAAGGGCAAACGGAATCTCCAAACTCGTTGCAATAGTCTCCGTTACCGTCTTCCTGCCAAGCCTAAAGAGCCCCTTACTGATAACACTTACAACCGCCAGGTCGTGACCCTTAGAATACCTTAATACAGCGTTAACAATATCCCTAGACTCACCAGGAGGAGGAGCAATCTCTGTCAATTTCACTTTGTCACTCTTCACAACGTGGTTAAACAGGCTACGAAGATAATCCTTTCCTCTCCTCTTCTTCTTCCGTCGCCTCAAATCCAGGAGGGTAAGATTTCCCTCTTCCCTGTGGAGGAGAAGCTCTGCCGTTTCAACAGCCAGTCTATCACTCAAAACACCAAATATCGGTACAAGAATATTTCTAAACTGCTTATTCTTGCACTCATCTTTAAGAATTATAATGTCACAGGGTGCCTTTGCTAGAACGGGATCGAGGATACTACCCATAGAGAAGATGGAACTCTTTATCTTTCCATGCCAACCCATAATAAGCAGATCCACTCTCTTTTCCCGCACTGTACTTATTATCCCTCTCGCTACGTTTCTACAGTAACGTATCGTAGTTGTTATGGGAAAGAGGGGCTTAAGATACTTTGCCGCCTCAATTATCCCGCGTTTTCCCTCTTCCATATACTCATCCGCATCGTTAAGCGAAATAACCCCACTAACGGGAAGCATGTGGAGAATCTTAATTCTAGACTTTTTCCTCCTGCACAGAAGGGTGGTAGTTACAGCGAGATGGAGGGCATTGTCCGTATTAGCCACAGGGATCATAACCCTATACTCGTTACCCTTCGGTGCCTCGGTCTCCTCCAAAACGTATATATCATGATCCTGGGGTCTGACACGCCCTCTGGAGTACAGAAGATAAATCACAAATCCCGTTGCTATCCACGAAGGTGCTATAATCCAGGCGATTATACTCATATGGTGGAGCCATATAGCAAGAATTCCCTGTAAAATTATCGCAAGTATCGGGAAAAGGGGAAAGAGGGGGATAATATACCCGTAGGTAAGTTCATCCCCAAGGTTCCACCTTATCCGAATAACACAGATATTTACAAGGAAAAAGAGGAGAAGAAACATTATACTGGCAGAGGAAGCAACATCCATTGTAGGTAGAAAAGCCGCTACTATTATAATAATCAATCCTGTGAGGCTAAGCGCTCCGTAGGGGGTTTGGGTTTTTTTTGAAACCTTTGCAAAGATAGGCGGGAGCATTCCCTCCCTACCCAGTCCGAACGATGCCCTTGTCGCAGAGAAAATGGTGGCATTAAGTGCAGAGGTAGAGGCAAAAATAACAGCTATGGTGAGAAGTAAGTTCCCATACGGTATAAGTCTGGAGATAGCCTCTCCGAAACCCTTTTCGCCAAAACTTCCTATCCACTCCCACACAGCCTGATCGACACCGGGAGAGCCCTCCTTAACAGCGACAACAGAGGCAAAAGATACCATCATGTAGGTTATGGTAACAATGACAACGGAGTAAATCATTGCTTTGGGCAAATTCTTACGCGGCTCTATAGCCTCGTCCCCCGCTTGAGCTATCACCTCGTAACCCTCAAAGGCAACGTAGGTAAATCCCATGGTCACGAGGAGTGCAGACCAACCTTTGGGTAAAAAGGGTTTGAAATTTGCAAGGCGCGTTGGTTCTTTTATGGCCACAATAATACCGGCAACTCCGATTAGAAGCATGAATATCGTCTGCCCCAGAGTCATTATTGCTCCGATATTTCCCGTCTCAGATGCCCCCTTATAGTTAATATAGAGAAAAAATAGGGCTATAAGAACGGCAACAATTTTCTCAAGATAAACAATACTGTAGGGATACCACTCAAGCCATCCAATAATATCAAAATACCTGACGGTATATATGGCGAAGGTAATAGCGTACATACTCCCTGCAATACTCGAGGCAAACCATTCCATCCATCCGGCAATGAAACCGGTACCGTTGCCAAATCCCATCCTCGCAAAATGCATAGCCCCGCCCGCCCGAGGTATAGCAGACGAGAGCTCCGCATAACTCATCGCTGTAAACAGGGCAATAAGACCGTTTAGAGAAAAGGTAAGAACAACACCACCGGGACCCGAATGATATATGGCATTCCCTATTCCAAGAAAAACCCCGGCCCCAATCATCATCCCCAGACCCATCATGATAAGGTGAAAGAGACTTAATTCTCTGGCAAGTTCTGTTTGTACAACGGGTTGCCCATTCTCCTTATCCGTGGCGGGTGCTTTTTTTATCTCGTTCTCTTTCCTCACCATACATTATCTCTCGAATGTTAGAGTATTTATTCTCTGCTATTCTATTTATTATTCTCGTACTGTAGACAGTGAGAGAGATAATAATAAGAAGAACAGCAATTATTACGGCAACTCCTAAATAGATATCCATACAACTGTCCATATTTTTACTGACTCATTTTATAACAATACGAGTCAAAAAGTAATACAAGATTCAACCGTCAACAGATGGAAATCATAGGTTGTTATTATAAAAATATCAAGGGTATAAAGGTAAAAGCACTCTAAGAGATAGAGTTTTTACAAACAAATTATCGTTTATTTAATTATAGTTTGCCTTTTATGCAATTATATATATTATCTAAATAGTCATATATGAAATGACTCTAAAAAGAGTTAAAAATTAAACAGAACAGGAGGAACGAATGAGCCAAAAACAGAATCAAGAACCCCACCCCGAAACCTTGAAAGGGATGATCGATTACCAGAAAGAATCCGTTGTAAGCAGAACCCTGATTAAAGGGGAACATGGCAATGTAACCCTATTCGCCTTTAGCAAGGGACAGGAACTAAGCGAACATACAGCCCCATTCGATGCCATGGCATACGTACTCGATGGTAAAGCCGAGGTAATAATATCAGGGGAAAGCCATACCCTTGCAGATGGTGAAATGATTATTATGCCCGCAAACGAACCCCATGCAGTAAAGGCACCAACGGATTTCAAGATGCTATTAATAATGATAAAGTAACAACTAATACTATCCAATATAAAATCCTCACTCCCCAAAAATAAAAATCTAATATAAAAGCTTATTTTTTAAAAAAAATTCTTGAAATTATATAATCGTTTTGGTAAAGTTTATATTGACCATTGATTCTCAATACATACAAAAATAGTAAATTGAGAATCAACAGGAGAAAATGTGAAGCGTTTGAACCTAGAATACTTTAAAATAAAACGTCTCTACAATCTTAGAAGCTCTAAAAAATCAGCCCTGAATTCGAAAAAGGAGGCTAAAAAAATAGCTTTTACAGATAATGATATCATTTCAATCCTGAATACAATTAGTCCGGAAAAATCCCTGCTAAGAAAAACCAAAAATCCAAAACATCTCTTTCTTACCCTAAATCCCGACCTCCCCTTCGGTCCCGATCCCGAACTTGTAACAATCGAGCTCTTTGGTACCCCTGGAGAGTTTGAAGAGGCTAAAAAACTGACGGTTAATTCTTTTAACATAGAGCGCTTTGAGATACAGAGAAATAGATATCATCCAAAACTCCCGAGGGATTTCATCGAGATAACACTTCTCGAGTTCTACTCGCTCTTTAAAGTAGCTAGAGAGGGAAGACTCGAAAAACTAATTACAATCTCTTTCTTTCTCGATTCAAAGATAAATTACGCATTTCTTACACCCTCACCATGCACCATAAAAGACCTCTTAAAAAAACTTACCACTAACCCGTGGAGATTGGAAAGCGCAGGCAAAACCCCTCAAACGGATAACGATGCATCAGGGGGTTCATTTACTATGTATCACCCGCTAACCGGAGAAATCATCTCTCAAGAGGAAAAATTGGAGAGGGATACGATGGTACTTGTGGGGAATCGAATGACTCTAAAACCAAAGGGAGGATTTTTATTCCCCTTTCCATACTTCAACAGAAGGATAGTACTGGAGGAGAGAAAAACACAAGTGGCAGATAAAGCTCCTCCCGTTCGAAAGAGCTTTAACACATGTATAAATTGTCTCTCATGCGTAGAGTACTGTCCCGTCCAAATCCACCCCAGTTACATATACCACCACATAAAGAGAGACAACATTGAAGAGGCGGAGAAATTAAATATAGAGTTATGCATTCTCTGTGGCAGATGTAGTTTTGTATGTCCCGCAGGGCTTCCACTCCACAAAGAGCTAGAAAAAACACTCTCAGCACTCAAGGAGCAAGCCGAATGAGCGAATTATCCGGTATCAATCTTCAATTTAAAACACCGGGAGGGTTAAGAGATTACACACGCCACATCCACAGAAATGATATTCTTTTAACATTGATTACCCTCATTCTATACCTCGGTGGTATTGCGAAGTACGGGTACTCCCTTTTACTATCACTTGTAGTATCAGTAATCGTAGGGTTTGCCATTGAATACTTAACCTTTAAGATAAGGAAAAAACCGTTTGGTGATTTTGCCTATCCCCTTTGGGTTTTATTTCCCCTAATCCTTCCCCCAACCTTTCCCCTCTGGATGCTTGCAATTTCTCTGGCCTTTGGCACCCTAATAGGGATCTCTTTCTTCGGCGGTCATGGCAGAGAGATAGCATCGCCCATTGCTATAGGCTGGACATTTGCAGTCCTAAGCTTTCCGACATCATTCTCGTTCGGGTGGAGTTACCCGTTTCCAGGTTTCCAAGAGGGTTTTACCCTCTTTAAAGCAGCACTCCCCACAGTGGATCATCCAATAACCATATTTAAATCGAGGGCTACACTTTCCCTATTAGAGCTTCTTACAGGTGATTTTCCCCAACCCCCGGCTAATGCTATCCCGCTCCTTCTCATAGGATGCGGAGTGCTCATACTTCTGTTGAGGGCGGTTGATTACAGGGGATTTGTCTCATTTGCCGGAACAACACTTATTCTATCCGCAGTATTTAGATTTTTAATACCCGAAAAAATATCGCCCCTCTCGAGCCTTCTTGTAGGCAATTTCATACTTGCAAGCATATTCGTCTATCCGGTCACCCAGACAAGTGCCCGTACCCATGCGGGACGTTGGCTCTCCGGTATTCTTGCAGGTTCATCATACTTTCTAATAAGAAATTTCTCTTCATACCCGGACGGGGTTTTCTTTGCCGTCCTGTTCGGGAATATATTCTCCCCTATAATCGATGAGATGTTTTTACATATCAACTCCAGAGGGTTCACCAACCGACTCAATCCTCAGAGGAATGAAGGAGGAAACATACCGGAATGAGAAATATTAAAATGCTAATATTTCTAATGGTTCTCTCCACCCTCTGTGTCCTGCTTCTCACTGGAGCAAACATTCTATACCAAAAGGCAAGTGCCGTTTTCAATGTAAGATTGTACGCTGTTATCCTGGATCTCTTTAAAATACCGGTGAGGGTACAATCGGCCAACGAGAAACCTACAGGGGATGAAATAAAGAACGTATTCCTAAACAATTTCGAGATAAAAAACGTAGGAGGTAAAACCTACTATATAGCAAAGAAAAAAGACAGAGGCGTAATTGCTTTCAAAACCTCAGGTCCTGGACTGTGGAGCACAATAGAGATACTCCTTGCCGTATACCCCAATTTCGAAAAACTCTACGGTTTAAGGGTGATCTCCCAGGCCGAAACACCCGGGCTAGGGGGAAGAATCGCAGAAAGGGCCTTTCAAAAACGTTTTACAGATGTAGAGCTCACCCCCACCCTGCGTATAGTGAAGTTTGCATCCGCACCAAATGAGGTGGATGCTATCACCGGTGCAAGCAAAACAAGCAAAGCGCTCGAGGTAATAATCAATAGAGCCATTAAAGAGGTAAAACATGCATTTAAAGAGGTAGCTAACCCTAAGGAAGAGAGAGGAGGAAGGGAAAAATGAGCAACCCTACAAATTCGTCTGCAAACTTAAAGATACCAAAGAAGGGCTACAAACTCTTTAAAACAAAGAGTTGGATGGTATTTATCGAGGGACTATGGCACAACAATCCCATTTTCGGAATGGTTTTGGGTCTCTGTTCTACCCTTGCCGTAACAAATCTGATGAACAACGCTCTGGTAATGAGTCTTGCCGTAACGGTTGTTTTAATACTTAACTCGGCAATAATATCCGCAATCAGAAACCTAATACCCGAAAGGGTAAGAATGATTGCCTATATGTTGGTAATTTCTACACTTGTAATAACCGTTGATAGATTCCTCAAAATCTTCGTACCCGAAATAAGTAACGCCCTGGGTCCCTATGTGGCATTAATAATTACAAACTGTATCCTCATGGGAAGAGCCGAGGCATTTGCAATTAACAATCCGGTGAGAATATCCGTTATGGACGCCCTTGGGGTGGGACTAGGTTACACATTCTCCCTCATGTCACTCGCACTCTTCCGTGAAATTTTGGGTTTCGGTTCGCTCTTCGGCCTTAGAATTCTCCCCAAGGGGATAAGTACCCTATCTCTCTTCTCCGTACCCCCGGGGGCCTTTTTTGCCCTGGGTATATTCATCCTCATCATAAACAGTATAAGAAAGGAGAAAACCGACAAATGAGAGTAGCCCTTATCCTCTTTGCCTCAATCCTTACCAGTAACATAGCCCTTACCTACTTTCTGGGTATGTGCCCCTTTGTCACAATATCCAAAAATATCGAGGTAGCAATAGGGATGGGAATTGCCGTAACCTTTGTGATGACTATTACGGCAGTGGCCAATTGGTTAATAAACACCTACATTCTCATTCCGTTTGGTCTCGACTTCCTTCAATTTCTCGTCTTTATCATAACAATTGCAACCATCGTACAGATTATAGAGATATTCATAGACAGATTCTCGCCGGCACTCTACCATGCTTTCGGGATATTTCTCCCACTTATAACGGTAAACTGTGCAATCTTGGGCATTTCCCTATTCATGGTACTAAGAACCTACAATTTTCAAGAAACCCTTTTTTACAGCTTTGGATCCGGCGTCGGTTGGCTTTTAGCGATAGTAACAATAGGGGGGTTAAGGAAGAAGCTTATATTCAGCGACCCTCCAAAAAATTTCGGAAAACCCGGCATTACCGCGATACTGGCGGGCATCATGGCCCTTGCATTCATAGGATTTACGGGGGTAGCGAGTTTGTAAGATGATAGTCACAGCAGTTATCTTTATAAATGCCTTTGCCCTGAGTGTAGGGCTGCTAATCATTTTCCTCGACAGGGTAATCTCCAATTATCCGACATGCAGAATAACGATAAACGAGGATAAAGAATTTGAAGCCCCTGGCGGGAAGAGCCTTCTAAGGGTTCTATTTGAAAACAAGTATTTCATACCATCGGCGTGCGGCGGCAAGGGTACCTGCGGATACTGTAGGGTAAAGGTTACAGAGGGGGGAGGGAAAGCTCTGCCAACGGAAGCCCTTATACTCTCATCGAGGGAGATCAAAAGCGGGTTTAGACTCTCCTGTCAGGTGAAGGTTAGAGAAGATCTAAAGATAGAAATTCCACCGGAATACCTGGAAATCCAAGAGTACCAGGGCAAAATTATATCTACAGTAGCAGTAACATCGGACATAAAGAAAATAGACATAAAACTAATCAATCCCCCGGAGATTCATTTCAAACCCGGACAGTACGTTCAAATAAAGTACCATAACCCAGAGGGGGATATAGATTACAGGGCATACTCCATTGCCTCCACGCCGGACGAAACGGATCATATAGAGTTAAATATAAAGAAGATACCGGAGGGATTAGTTTCTACCTACATGCACTCACTAGGCAAAGGTGACATGGTGGAGTTTTCCGGTCCCTACGGAGATTTTTTCCTCAGAACCGATTCACACAAAAAAATAGTATGCGTTGCCGGGGGTGTCGGACTTGCCCCACTGAAGGCAATAATTCTCTACTGGGAAACTCATCAAAACGAGCGTATCCTCGAACTCTACTACGGAAGCAGAACGATAGAGGATCTGTACGATCACGAAACATTCCGGAGAATTGAGCGAGAGAATGAAAATTTCAGGTACTATCCGGCATTGATGAACCCGGATGAAAACTGGAAGGGCTATATCGGTTTTATACACGAGGTAATGGAAGAAAAGTTAACAGACGGAGAGGATACAGAGGCATACATATGTGGTCCGCCACCGATGATAGACGCAGCTATAAAAACTCTAACAGGGAAGGGAGTAACAGAAGAAAGGATATACTTTGACAAGTTTTAATACTCATTTTAATACTCAATACGGTTACATTATCTGTCGGGGTTACACGCACCCTGCTTTAAGCCCGGAAAGTTACTATCCAAAAATACCTCTCGCCCCTGGCAGAGATATAAAAGGAGGGAAAAGATGAGAAAAAAGGGACACGCCCTACTTTTATCCATAATAACAGTTGGGATACTGGGTATTGTAACCTTCTCTGGTTGTACAGTTGGGAAAAAGGAGGGTCTCTCACTATATACCTCTAAAGCGGTGGTATCAAAGGAGAGCAAAACCTGTTTGGAATGTCACACAAAAAAGCAGCCATCCCTTGTCGCCTCATGGCAAAAGAGCAGTCATGCGGAATCCGGGGTAGGATGCTACGAATGTCACAGTGCAAAGAAGGGCGAACCGGATGCCCTTGAGCACTTCGGATTTACGATAGCTGTTATCGTTTCCCCCAAAGATTGCAGCCGATGCCATTCCACAGAGGCAGAACAATTTTTAGCCTCCCACCATGCAAAGGCCGGTGAGGTTTTAGGATCTCTCGATAACTATCTCGGTGAGGTGGTAGAGGGTATAAGCGCCTCAATATCTGGGTGTCAGCAATGCCACGGCTCAAAGGTTAAAGTAAACGAGGACGGAACCCTGGATGCACAGACATGGCCAAACTTTGGTATCGGGCGAATCAATCCGGACGGCACCTCCGGTTCGTGCTCGGCCTGTCACTCGAGACACGACTTTTCTCTCTCACAGGTGAGAGCACCTGAAACCTGTGGAAAGTGTCACATGGGCCCTGACCATCCTCAGATCGAGGTTTACAGAGAATCAAAACACGGCATAGCCTACACTACCCACAGGGATGAGATGAACATGGATTCCCAAGAGTGGGTGGTCGGGAAGGATTACACTGCGGCACCGACCTGTGCAACCTGTCATGCCGGGGCAACGGAGAATCAATCGAGAACACACGACCCTGCTACTCGCCTTTCGTGGAATATACGCGCTGCCATATCCTTTAAAACCGAAAATTCAAAGCGAAAAAGACTTGCCATGAAGGATGTCTGCCTATCATGTCATAACCCAAACTACGTTGAAAATTTCTACAAGCAGTACGACAGTGGCGTAGAACTGTACAACGAAAAATTCGCTAAACCGGCAAAACTCATCATGGACCGCCTAAAAGCGGCAAAAAGGGTAGACCCCACCCCATTTAACGAAAAGATAGAGTGGACGTACTTCGAACTATGGCACCACGAGGGTAGGCGCGCAAGAAACGGACTTGCCATGATGGGACCAGACTACACCCAATGGCACGGCTTTTATGAGATAGCGGAAAAGTTTTACATAGAATTGGTAAAAGAGGCAGAAGAACTACTCCCGGGGGTAACGAAAGATATACTTGCCAAGACAGAACATAAATGGCTAAAGGGAGAGATGAGCCCGGAGGAGAGGCAAAAGGTCATAGATTACTACTCGAAAAGATACGGAAAGAAGGGAGAGGATTGAAATACAGACACCCGATTACAAGAGTTTACAGGTTTTTCAAGTCCATAAAATTGGCACTTATTTTAATCGGTTACCTTGTTGTAACTTCTATAATTGCATCTCTAATTCCTCAGGGGCGGGAACCGGGTTTTTACACCCATGAGTTTTCCGCCCCCATTTATAAATTGATAACCACCTTAAACCTGAACAACTTTTTTAGGTCCCTTCTATTCCTTGTTCCCCTGGGAATATTCACAATCAACCTCTCTGTATGCACCATGGACAGGCTTGTAACACGTATCAAACATCATGCGCCTTTAAGACTCGGCCCGGATATTATACATATAGGCCTTCTTGTATTGATTGCAGCAGGTCTTATCACCCTCTTTCAGAGGCAGGAAGGATTTGTCTTTCTCTCCCCCGGAGATAGCGTTAGACTTCCAAACGGATATGAACTTACTCTAAAACGATTCATATTCAAAATTTATAGAGACGGAAGACCCAAAAAATGGATATCGGAGATTGAGCTTACAGAACAAACCACACAATCCTCCAAAGACAACTCCCAAGCGCCCCCCCGCATAGCAACAATAGAGGTAAATCGTCCCTTAAGACTCGGAAACCTAAATATATTTCAGTACAGCTACAGAGACATATCTACCATCACCCTAAGAGATCCCTCTGGCACGCCCATTACCATACACACGGGAAAAAGCCTTCGCGCAGAAAACTCTATCTACACATTCATAAGGGTATCCACCGATCTCTCAGGCCTCACAGCCATAGTAACCAAAAAAATGAGTCGTCCTAAAAATTCATCTACAGAAACTTTATCTATAGAGGGGAACAAAAATCGGAATTTTGCCGTTTTCTTTCGTTTAGAACCACAGGATGATACCAGACCATCCAGACTTAAAATTTTCCCTGTAGGGGCAAAATTGGGAAGATACACCATAACCCGGATCACCCCCAGGCTAGAATCGGGCTTAAATGTGGTATACGATCCCGGTTTTACCCCTATTATAGTGGGCTTACTATTCGTGGGTTTCGGGCTTGCCCTAACACTAATCCAAAAGATAGGAGATAACAAACTATGATAGCAACGGTAGCATTTATTGCACTGACAATTGCAGTTATTATCCAGGTAATTTTTATATTCAAAGGAGCAAAAGATCCCGTAAGTCATTACCTTGTCCTCTTATCGGCCATTCTACTATTCGCAACAACAGTATACAGAAGTATTGCAATAAAATTTGTGGCTGTTACCAATACATTTGAATCGTTAGTCTTTTTTTCCGCGGTAATATCTCTAATCGTATTTATCTACAGGGTACGAGCAAGGGAAAAGACCATACGCTTTGTAACCTTTGGGGGAAGCATTATAGCTCTGATACTCCTCGCTATCGCATCTTCCCCCATTGCCCCCAGAGGAATAAGCCCACCCGTACCCGCTTTACAGTCTTACTGGCTCGTCCTACACGTTACATTTTCCTTTATCGGAGAGAGTTTTTTTGCCCTATCGTTTGTCTCTGCAATCTACTACCTTCTTACGAAAAACAAGGAGAAAAAAAAGGACCTTGATAACCTTACAACAAAACTCATCGCTGTGGGATACCCTATCTTTACTGCAGGAGCCCTTTTGTTCGGAGCTATATGGGCACGATATGCATGGGGTAGTTTCTGGTCGTGGGATCCAAAAGAAACCTGGGCACTTATCACATGGCTGGTCTATACAGCGTACCTCCATTCACGCTATGTTAAGCGTTTAAGGGGAGCGATCTCTGCCATAATAGCGGTAGTTGGTTTTCTATTTACCCTATTTACCTTTTTCGGTGTAAATTTTCTCTTAAGCGGGCTTCATAGTTATGCTTAAAATACCCCAAAAGATCCTGATAAGATATAATACAATAAGAGGATAATATACAATTATACAACAGAGGTAAAAGCAATGAAAATAACCCTAAACTACAGAGAAGAAACTATAGATAGAGAGAATCTATCTGTAAAGGAGCTATTAGAATTAAAGAGAGTAAAAATGCCTAACATGGTAACCGTCCAGTTAAACGGAAAAATTATAAAAAAACAGGATTACGAATCAACCTCGATAAGAGAAAATGATAGGATAAATTTTCTCTACTATATAGGGGGTGGTTAAGATAATATATCGCCATGAGTTGGCTCGTGTGAAACGGTGAGGCAATTCCCACTACGAGATAAAACAACCAATAATGGGGTTTTAATAATGTGTCTTAGTAAAGAACAGAAAGAGCGTTACGCCCGACAGCTTCTCCTGGAGGAAGTAGGAGAGAAGGGACAGGAAAAACTTCTTAACTCCAAAGTCTTAATAATAGGAGCCGGTGGATTGGGCTCCCCAATGGCAATGTATCTGGCAGCAGCGGGAGTGGGGACCATCGGCATAGCAGATGGTGACAAAGTGGAGCTTAGTAATTTACAAAGGCAAATTATTCACTCCACAAGAGAGATAGACGAATCGAAGGTAATATCCGTGAGGAAAAGATTAAAAGCACTTAACCCAGAGGTAGAGGTAATAACATATTACGAGCGGATTACCCCGGACAATATTACACGTCTAATAAAAGAGTATGATTTTGTTCTCGATGCAACAGACAATTTCGAGTCAAAATTTCTCATAAATGATACATGTGTATCCACAAACAAACCCTTTTCACACGGGGGTATATACGGATTCATGGGTCAAACTCTAACCTACACCCCTGGTTTCGCATGCTACAGGTGCGTCTTTGAGGCACCACCAGAGGAATCAGATGAAACTATCTCCGGGGGGAGGGGGGGACTTCCAGTTATAGGGGTTAGTCCCGGTGTAATTGGCACAATTCAGGCAACTGAGGCACTAAAATATCTTCTTGGGATAGGGAAACTTCTCACAAATACGCTCCTAACAGTAAACCTTTTGACAATGGAGTTTACAAAGATAGAGGTAGAAAAAAACCCCGACTGTCCCGTATGCGGAGGAAAATCCCAACTCATCCCTTAATCCCGCTAGAGGCAACAGAACGTATGAACCATTTCTGAAACAATAAAAACAAAACAAGAAGCGGAAGGGTCGTCATAGAGGCAAAGGCAAAAATATCACCCCATAGCTTTGGATCTTGGCTAAAAAATTGTTGCATTGCAACGGTAAGAGGTCTGTAAGTTTCTCCCCGAGTCACCATAAGAGGCCACAAAAACTCATTCCATCTAAAAATAGACTGAAGTATAGCTACAGAGGCAAACACAGATTTCGATAACGGCACAATAATTCTAGAGTATATGGTTGAAGGTCCCGCTCCATCTACTACGGCTGCCTCATCAAATGCCTTCGGTATACCTATGAAAAACTGATAAAAGAGATATATAAAGAAGGGCTCTGCAATAAAAGGTACTATCTGAACCTGATAGCTATCTATCCAACCTACCGTATTCACCATAAGTAACATAGGAATTACCACCGATTCTATAGGGATTATCATAAGAGATATTATCAGGGAAATTATAATCCGTTGTCCCTTAAATTTTAGCCTGGCAAGCGCAAAGGCAAGCATACTATTAAAGGTAATGCCCAGCAGAACCGTGGAGGAGGTTATAAATAGAGAGTTAAACATAAACCTTCCGAAATTCATCTCTGCAAAGACATCCCTATAATTTTTAAAACCTATATCCCCATAGGGGATAAACCCCCTCAGATTGCTCATATCACTTATGACCTGCATCTCATTATTCTTAATGGAGGAGACAAACATAAAAACAACAGGAAAAAGGAAAAATATTGCCAATGCAGTGAGTAAAAGATACTTAAGAGCTGTTACTACCTTTTCCATTCTCTTACCTCCCATCCCTCTCTCTGAGAAATACCCTCTGAAGCAGTGAAATACCCAACACAATAAGAAAAAAGACTACGGCAATAGTGGACGCATACCCTACCCTTAGCTCTCTGAATCCCTGTCGATAGAGATACACAATTGTAGTCATAGTAGAATTTTGTGGTCCCCCCTTGGTCAAAACCCATACCTGTGTGAACAATTTAAACGCCAGAATAGTAGTGGTAATCACTACAAAAACCGTGGTATTCTTAAGCTGAGGAAGGGTAACATACCAGAAACTCTGTCCTCTACTTGCCCCGTCAACCCTTGCCGCCTCGTACAGTTCAGCCGGTATGTCCTGAAGTCCTGCAAGAAATATAACCATCTGAAAACCAACACCCTGCCATATAGAGAGCATCATAATTGCAGGGAAAGCGTAACGGGTATCCTCTAACCAACTAATAGACTTTATCCTACCAAAACTGATGAAATTTAAAAATTGATTTATCAATCCCTGTTCCGGATTAAAGAGATTTGACCAAACAACAGCTACCACAACCATTGTTATAACAACAGGACTAAAGTAGATCGTTCTATAGAGATTTATCAACTTAAGTTTCTGATTTATAAGAACGGCAAGCATCAAAGCAAAACTGGTTTGAATGGGAACAACGATGAGGGCAAACAAAAAATTGTTTAGTATTGCCCGATAAAAGGTTTCATCCGAAAAGAGTCTTACATAGTTTCTCAAACCTATAAACTCAGTGGGAACGTTAGGATTCGGAATAAGTCGCTGATCCGTAAAGGAAAAAATAAAAGCCATAGCAAAAGGAATAACCAGGAAGAAAAGAAGCAACAGAAGCGAGGGTGCAGAAAAGAGCCATGCCGTTATTACCTCTTTTCTTCGTTCCTTTTTTATACTACTTAAATTACTAGAACCCACAACTTCTTTCAAATTATCTCCCCCTTTACTCTCTATTTCCATAATTGCCATCTACTTAAAGCTACTTAAAGCCGGAGATTAACACTAACCTCCGGCTTTAATAATCAGCTCACAATCTCCAGCATATTACTTGGGGAGCGGATACCCCTTGTTATCCTTTATATCCTGATCTATCTTTTTCACAGCTTTATCCAATTCGGATTTAACATCTGCCCCTGTCACAATATTTTGTACAGCCTCAGCAAAAGCTGTGGTGATCGTAGGATATGCCGGAGTAATGGGTCTAGGCATCCCCAATCCCGCCTTTAACTGATCGGCAAAAATTTCAAGAGGTCCGCCCTTACTGTAGAGCTTAGACCTCAAGAGTGCGGATTTTCTTGCGGGTACTGCTCCGTTTGCATTAGTCATAAACAAAATTTGGCTGGGTTGCATAAGATAGCTCAGAAATTTCCAGGCTGCATCCGGGTGTTTGGACTGAGATGTTATTCCCCAACACCACGAACCCATACCAGTTACAACCTTTTTCCCAAACTTAGGCATAGGTAACAGAACGAGATCATTTCCCAAGCCCTTACTGTGTGGCCCCCACATCCAGTGACCGACATACGAAAGCGCAGTTATCTTCTTACCGTAGAAATCATCATCCCCTGCAGGTTTCACAATGGAATACCCATTTTTAAAAAGGCTCTGAAACCACTTCATAGCAGCAACGGATTCCGGGCCATTCAATACACCGTCTGCAGACTGATAATTGCTTCTGTCTATAAGATCTCCACCGTAACTCTGAATAATTGGAGAAAATCCATAGGTATACCACTCACCCTGCCCGTAATTCATTTTGAAATCGATTGCATACTTGACCTTATCGAGAGCCTGCAATTTTTTAAGTGCCGCGTTGAACTCGGCAGAATCCCATGGATCCTTTATACCTTTGGGAATTCTCACCCCTGCCTCTTTCAGATATGCCTTATTACCCCAGATAGCCAGCCCGGAGTCAAAGGTACCAAGGGCATATATTTTTCCCCCATAGGTACCCTGCGCTACGATAGAGGGCAAAAGGTCAGATTTCAACTCCGGGGTAATATACTTGTCAAGAGGAATAAGGTGCCCTGACCAGCAATAGTTGTACACATACGGTCCGTCAAAATCCAGCAAATCTGGCAAATCACCCGCCAATGCCGCAGCACTCACCTGATCATTGTAAGAACCTTCGGGAAGCATTATAGCCTTTACCCTAACCTCATTCTGCATCTCATTAAATTCTTTAATCTGAGCATTTAAAACGGCTCGCTCCTCCCCCTTACCGGAGTGAAACCATACCTTTATTGTAACGGGCCCGCCTTTTTGAGCCTCCTGCTTACCACCGGCAAACAGAGGGAAGACCAACGCTAGCGCAATAAGAATGAATAAAATTTTCTTCATAATAAAACCTCCTTAAAATATTTTAAATCAAATGTAAAACTTAAGTACAAAACAAAAGTTTTAATGCAAAAACACTTGCCTCCGATCACCTCCTTTCAAAAATAGATCTATCTCCTTTCCCCCTCTCCCTTACAAACCCTCTACAGAATCAATAGACCACCCCTATTTATGGAAACGTTTCCAAACAGTCAGTTCAATTACCTCCTCCCCCACAAATAATAATCCTCTCATAACCAGGGGGAATAACAATATCGGCCATTTCCCTGTGTTCCGATATAATCCTATGCTCCCTCTCCAACACATCCTCCAGGAAGGGCTCAATAACATCCCTCCCCCTCCTTTTTCTTGCCTCGAGGGTAGCCCTATAGTCTCTATCTATAAATACTCGAATATCCACAAACCTAAGAAGAGAGGTATAGGTTCCCTCGACTACTACAACCCTTGTATCCGATAAATCCAACTCCTCCGTGGTTATTCTGTCCTCATTAAAAAGAACAAGCGGTTTATAAATCGGATTCTCATCCCGTTTAAAGGAGCGCAAATTACAGTCCAGAAAATCAAGCTTAACCTCGTATGGCCCCACCTGTTCAATGTTTCGTTTTCTCATTTCATGATTGGTTTTCGGTGGGAAAACAAAATAGTCATCCTGTTGAAGAACAGAAGTTTTTATCCCCTTATCAATCAACATCCTGGCTACTTCGTGGGCTAATTCGGATTTACCGGCTCCGGATTCCCCGGCAACGGAGATAACTATCCTCTCCCCGGAATCTTCTGAACTGTATCTCCTCAATACATAATTAGAGATATCTCTTGCACGATCGGTATGGAAGGGTTCTATCAGCAGCTTATCACCAATCACAATCTATACCTCCCTATTTTTTCGAACAATCATCACTCTACCATTTCTCTCCTAAAAATTTTTAAACCCTGTTGCCTCCAAGAATCTTCTCACCATACTATCCCAGGTAAAGTAGGGAATTGTAATCTCATACGCCCTCTTTCCCATTCTAGCACGCAACTCCTCATCCTTTAACAGTAACTCAATTGCAAAGGCAAAACCACGCACATCACTGACACTCACCTTAACCCCACCCTCACCAATTACTATTCTATCCGCAACATCAGTCCCTATTTGAATCTCCCTTTGCCTTTCCCCCAGCAGGTACTCCGTAACAAACGGTACTCTCTCACTTGCGATAACAGGCACACCCGTAGCCGCTGCTTCCTGTGCGGACATTCCAAAACCCTCCTGAATTGCCGGTGTACAGTAAACATCACTTATAGCATAGAGATCGGGAAGCAAATTCCATATAGAACCAACTGTGACGGTATTTCCTGCAATACCAAGATCATTTATGAGTTTTTTTAAAATACTTGATAATTCCCTCCTGCTTTCATCAATCGCCACAACAAGAAGAGAGTGAGGAAGTCGTTTAATTACCTCTGCAAAGGCTTTAATTAATACATCTTTCCCCTTTGTCGTGTCCGTACGGCTTATTTCAACCACAATGCCCATACGAGACAACTCTTCAACCGTCTTTCCCGTTTTTGAACTAAGGAATTTCCATATATCGCTCTCTTTATCAACCCTGTGGGGGTAATACCGTTTTGTATCTATACACGGGGGAAGAAAAATCTCCGGGCCTTTATAACCATAGTCCTCCACAAGTGACTTTTGTATTAGCGTAGAGGTAGAGGCTATTCCGTCCAATTTACCTATTAGCTGTTTCTCTATATCTATTCTCTCCTGTATTCGCAATCTCTCCCACTCCCCGGGAGCTACATTTCGCTTTTTTATTATTCCCAACGAGTGAGGCACCCATATATGCTTTACTCGCCCGGGGAGGGATTCATTACACAATACTCCAAGAAGAGCCGCATCCCAATAATGAGAAACAATAAGATCCACATTTACCGATTCACTCACTATCCAGTGCTTAAGAGCCTTTGATAGATAGGGGATACGCTCAAACATATCCTCTTTTCTTACGAATTCATCTAAACCATCCTCCAAATAGTACAAGCGCATAAACTCATTTTTATACAAAAGGCCTCTTTGCCACTTACCAGTCAGAGGATGTCTGTATCCACCTCTGTTAACAATTGTAACCTTAAAACCAAAACCGACTATTGCATCACTAAACTGATTAACAAATACATTCTGTCCCCCCGTATCCTGAAGGCCGGGAATAACCTCCCACTGATGGATTCCGTGGTTGGTTATCATAAGAACATGAGGCCTGGCTGAGTTAACAAATTTCTCATGTAATTCCGTATAGTTAACAATACCCATATCGCTCCCATCTACAAAAAAGTATACAAGAAATAATAGCAACCCCCAATTGTTATTGGAAACGTTTCCAACAACAAAAACACTTTACCACCTATGCGGATTATTGTCAACAAAAAATTATTTCTTTTGAACACATTTAACAAAAGGACAGAAACAAACACTAAGACAACCAAACCCGAGGCTAGCCGCCTAACTACCTCGATCTACAAGACTTGGTTTTAGACACCTGTATACCTTTTCCTCCTCCTCTACCCCCACCCCACTCTCAATAAGATTAACTATTATCTCTGCACCAAGACGCCCCAACAAATTTGCATCCTGTCTTACAGTTGATAGCCCCAAATACCCCGCGGCTTGAATATCGTCATACCCGATTATCCTTATATCACTCTTCTTTTCTCTCTTTGCCCGCAATCCCCCGAGGGCAAGATCATCACTGTAAAAAAATATCCCGTCAATGTTTCCTGCCTCTATAATCTTCCAGGTGAGTCTATATGACTCTCTCTCATCGACGGGGATATAAAACTCACCCACAAGACCGACTCCCATCTCCTCCAGTGCACCCTTAAAACCGGAAAAACGCTCCTCCCTCTGAATAGTCTTAGCAAGATCACCCACAAATGCAATTCTTTTACAACCACGGCTAACAAGATACTCCGCAGCCAATCTCCCCCCCATTCTATTATTGAAAAATATCGAGTTTTCACCCTCTTCGTGAAAATCGAGATACACAAAATGGGTGTTTTCATTTCTAAGCATCAGTTTCTCCGGCCCGCTTAAAGGATTCAACATAACTATCAAGCCTGTGAAATGCGTATATCGTATATGTTCAAAAACGTCCTCCCGTTTCTTACCTATATTAAAAACAAGAAGATTGTAACCCAGTTCGTTTAACCTTGAATAAATACCGGAGACTATTTCCATTGAAAAGCGATGGGTTATCTTGGGAAGAAGCACCCCTATGGTAGATTGCGGGAAACGCCCCGTTACAAGCATCTTTGCCACCTTATTAGGCCTATAGCCTAACTTTTTGGCAACTGCCATTACCTTCTTACGTGTTTCATCCTTAACAAAGGGGCTCCCGTTAAGAACCCTGGAAACTGTTCCGACTCCAAAACCCGAAACACGCGCTATGTCTTTTATTGTAACTGCCATTCTCCCAATTCCTTATACTACCCACCATTTTACACTTTTTAAAATCTATATGGAACAACACAGAATACAAATAATAAACATATTTACATGAGCAAGATTTATCGCATTTTTTTTACTTTTTTGCCCATATAAAGCCACAATATATATAATTTGGTTAACTTTTATACCTATTTTTTTACTTTTTGCTTGACAACAGAACCCGCAAAGAATAGGATTAAACTATGGCAATTGACACGGAGTGGGCCTCGAAGGTTTCAAATGCCCGGGATGAGTTTAAAAAAAGTGACAGAATAATTCTTAATTTCATCACGCAATTTCCCCAAGAAGCGGCATTTTTATCATTGAAAGAACTGGCACAGCGTACCGGTACAAGCAAACCCACTGTTATAGAGTTTTACCGGAAACTCGGATATTCCTCTTACAAGGAGTTCTTATCAGGGGTAAAAAGCTTTTACGAACATCACATAGATTCTTACAAAGCGTCGACTATAATATTTAAAAAAATTCGCTCCATAGAAGAGTTAATAAAGTCCGCCATCGAGATAGAAATAAAATCCATCAGCAAACTGAAGGAATACATAACAGAGGAAGACCTAATCTTTATATCTGACACAATTTTTCAATCAAAAAACATATTCTTCTTTGGCCCCGGAACCGGAATCTATCCCACCCATTTTCTTTACGAACGACTAAAACGATACAAATTCAATGTACACCTTGTGGGAGAGGATATTCAACATCTGGCAGACGAACTGTATCCAATGGGAGAGAAGGACCTGTTTTTTGTTTTTAACTATTCCACCGAACCGGTACTTGTAGAAAGGGCCATGGCATTTGCCAAAGGTAGAAAGGCCCACGTAATACTGATAACAGGAAGCATGTACCTATCGCTTGCAAACTTTGCAGATAGGGTGATCTACATAAACAGAGGGGATATCGAGTTTAAAAACTCGATGGCGGTACCTATGTCCTTTGCCAATATTCTTCTTTTAACAGTTGAGTTAAGGGGTGGAAAGGATTTCAGAGAATATCTGAGGAAATTAGAGGAAGAGAGGGAGAGGTTCAAACTCTCCTTTTCCTCTTAAACACAATAAAACCAAAGAAACAGGAGGAAATAATGAGAGCAAGAAATTTTCTATTGATTCTTCTTTTGTCCTTAGGCCTCGTACTGCCACTGATGGCCAAGGGGCAGAAAGAAGAAAAAAAAGCGACAGGGCCGGTAAAAATTGAGGTTTATTACCCTGTAGCAGTTGATGCACCCATTGCAAAAATCTTAAACGGATACGTTAGTGCATTCGAAAAGAGCAATCCCAATATCAGTGTGAAACCTGTATTCTCCGGGGGATACGGGGATGTAAAAACATCAATCCAGACGACAATCGGTGGAGGTGGCAAACCACCGGCAATGGCCGTCATGCTCGCTACAGATCTCTACGATCTCATTAATGCCGATTACATTGTACCCTTAAACAAGTATCTGGATAAACAATCCGACAAAGATTCGTACCTGAAAGACTTTTTCCCGGCATTTCTTGAAAACTCGAAATATCAGGGGAAAATCTGGAGTCTCCCATTCCAGAGGAGTGCGGTGGTACTGTACTACAACAAAACACTATTTAAACAGGCAGGACTATCGGCACCGGATAGCTGGGATTCGTGGGGAACAGACGCAGAAAAACTAACGCTAAGATCCGGCAACCAGGTTAAGAGATGGGGAATCCAGTATCCATCCGGCTGGCCGTACTGGCTGTTTCAACCCCTTGCAATCGGTGCGGGAAGAAATATTGTCGGAGAGAGTGACACAAAGGTGTACTTCGACTATCCGGAGGTCATAGAGGCCATAAAGTTTTATATCTCCCTATCTGCCAAGTATAAAGCAACTCCACCAGGGGTTCAGTCAGTATGGGGAGCGGCACCTACAAACTTTGCAAGCGAGGGGACTGCTATGATAGTCCACTCCACGGGAAGTCTAAACGGCATCCTTAAACAGGCAAAATTTGATGTGGGCGTTATGCCTGTTCCGGGAAAGAAAAAGGGAACCTACGCCTCTGTTCCCGGAGGCGGGAATCTTTATATACTTAAACCTGTACCGGAAAACGAAAAAGAGGCGGCTTTTAAATTCCTAAGATTCCTGACAGCAACAAAACAGGCTGCCGATTTCAGCATACGCACCGGTTACATAGCGACACGAAAGAGTGCTTACAATACAGAAGAGATGAAGGCATACATCCAGAAAACTCCACAGGCAGCAGACACAAAGAATGCCCTAAAGTATGCCGGAAGGGAACTCTCCGTTCAAAATCTGGGCAAGGTGAGAAACATATTCCACAAGTACCTTCAGGCAGCCTATAATCTGAAGATGAGCCCGGAAGAGGCTATGAAAAAGGCCCAAGAGGAGGCAGATGCCGCTTTAAAAGAATTTAAATAAATGCAACACGATTTTATAAGTGTTTTATAGAGAAGTGTTTTATAGAGAGAATGCTGCCGGTCGTTAGTGATTCTCTTTTCCCCCTTATAAAGAATCACCCGAAAAAAAGCCACTTTAAAACCGGCAGCTCCTCTTATTCATCTTTTTGCATCGGAGATATGGTTGAGAGACAGAGTACCAAAATCCTAAGCGATAAGAAAATGAAAAATATAAAGAATAAAAATCCTAAGATTCCATATTTGCTCTTACTCCCCACATTTTTAATCGTAAGCCTCTTTACCGTATGGCCCACTATCGTCTCACTTGTAAAGAGCCTCTATAGACAGAGATTAAATATCGCCAAATTCAGGGAACCGACATTCATCGGACTTGGGAATTACATCCAGCTCTTCAAAGATAGCGAATTTATTCAGGTTCTTATAAACACATTTATTTATGTAGTGGGAACAGTTCCAATAAGTATCGCCCTTGCATTTATATTCGCAATACTTTTGGACAGAAAGATAAAGGGAATAGGGATGTTCAGATTGGGTATCTTCTATCCAACGATAATCCCTATGGTAAGCGCCGCAACCATATGGATGTTTTTCCTAACTCCGGATTACGGACTATTCAACACCGCTCTCTCTTTTATAGGTTACAGGGGTCCTCAAAACTGGACAGGCAATCCCGACCTTGCCCTTATAGCAATAATGATTGTAGCTATATGGAAAAATGCAGGATACTATATGATATTTTACCTCGCAGGACTACAGAACATACCGCGACAGGTTTACGAAGCGGCAAAAATAGACGGTGCCGGATGGCTTAGAACAATGCTCTCCATAACATTTCCATTGCTTAGAAAATCCACTCTGTTTATCACTACCATTGCCTTTATAGGAGCCTTCCAGACTGTAGATCACATATTTGTACTAACGCAGGGAGGGCCAAGCGGTTCAAGTACCGTGCTCCTCTACTATCTATGGCAACAGAGATTTGAAAATCTCGATATCGGAAAATCGTCCGCTCTCACAATTATTCTAATACTCATTCTTCTGATATTCACGATAACCAATTTCAAACTAACGGAGAAGAGGGGAGAAGATGAGATTTAAAAAGGTCATCATATTTTTACTCCTTCTGATTATAGCAATAAGCTGGGCTATACCGATTATATGGGCATTCGTGGCATCGCTAAGACCATACTCCGAGCCAATCGGTAGGGGCGACGTCTGGTTCGGGAGCAAGCTCACACTCGATAACTTTAAGAAGGCTCTATCACTGGCACCATTCGGGCGATACTACTTTAATACCATCTATATTGTACTTTTAATATTCTCCGTGCAGGTTGTTACCATAACTCTCGGTGGATTCGCCTTTGTAAATTACAAGTTCATAGGCGACAAGTTTATACTCTTCTTCATACTGTTACAATTGATGATACCCCCAACGGCACTGCTCATACCAAATTTCCAGACAATAAGAGTTATGGGTCTCTACGACACCAAATTGGCTATAGCCCTACCCTACTTTGGTTCTGCCTTCGGAACCTTTCTTATGCGACAGGCATTTCTAAGCGTACCAAAATCCCTGGTACATGCAGGAATAATAGATGGCTGTTCCTGGTGGCAATTACTCATACACATCTACCTTCCCCCTTCAATTCCCACTCTAACGGCATTTGCACTCTCCTCCATAACGTGGCACTGGAACGAATTTCTATGGCCCCTAATAATTACCAACTCCACAAGAAGCAGACCCCTAACCGCCGGTCTCGTAAGGTTTACACAACTGGGAGAAATAGGTGCCCAATGGTCCCTACTTGCTGCAGCAACCATAATAGTAATTGCACCCCTATTCCTGGGATTTTTGATCTTCCAGCGCAGATTCATCCAGAGTTTTATAAGCTCCGGAATTAAATAACATAATAAAACATTCAACACCAATGGAGAAACAGATGAGAAAAGCAGAAATTTTTCATACACTATTCTTAATAGGACGCCCGGCCGCAGGCAAGAGTGAGATTATAGACTTCTTAAAAAAGGTCGAACCTACTCGCAGAAAAGCGGAGTACCATATCGGTGAGTTTAGCGAGATAGACGATTTCCCCATGATATGGGACTGGTTCGAAGAGGACAAGATTCTCTCCGATATGGGGAAACCCAGATTACACACAGACAATGAGGGATATTTTAAATACAAATATCTATGGAATGTTCTTATAAGACGCATAGAGCTAAACTACAGAAAACTCAAACAGGAAAATGATGAGAGAGGGATAACAAAAACCTACATCATAGAATTTTCACGGGGAAGTGAGCATGGAGGTTACAGAGAGGCATTCCAGCATTTTTCGAGGGAGATGCTGCAGAATAGCGTACTTCTCTACATAGACGTATCCTTCGAGGAATCTCTAAGGAAAAACAGAAAACGCTTTAACCCGGAAAAACCGTACAGTATCCTGGAACACTCCCTACCCGATCATAAGTTAAAAAAACTCTACGGAGAAATCGACTGGGAAGAGTTGGATAAGAAAGACGGGTATCTTCTCTTGGGAGATACAAAACTTCCCTTTATGGTTTTTCCCAATAACGATGATGTTACAACCAAGGGGGGGGAAGAATTGGGAGAGCGATTAAAAACTGTGCTCTCCAAACTCTGGGAAAGATACAATAACACACCTTAACCGACCACTACCTAATAATCATAGCGCATTCTATAGCGAAAATAAAAGAAATAATCACTGTGAGCGTGCACAGTTAATACCTGAGCATGGGGGTGGTTATCTGCCCCAAAGGGTATCTCGTTATCCCCTATGCCCGGGGCATTACCCCCTATAAAGAGGGAGGAAATATTTAGGAAAATCTCATCCACAAGTCCCTCCCTCATAAGAGACACAAGAAATGTAGGGCTTTCCACAAGGAGCATCTTTATCCCGACACCCCTTAGCAATCTAAGCAACAGAGATATATCAACATCAATGCCATATCCCACAGCAATAACACTTAGGGGGGTCTTCATCTCAAAACCTACAATTGTCTCCATATCAGAAAATTGCCCATAATCCCTACAATCCTGTCCAAGTTTATCCAACAACTTCTTTCTACCTACAGGCGAGGTTACAATAAGGAGCGGTATCTCATCAGAAACTACAATTCGATGGCTTACCGGTATCTCTCCACTCCCAGTTATCACTATATTAAGGGGAAAGGGAAAACGCCCGGAGTTAATCCTATCTTTCAAAAGCTCTCTATCAAAAACAACTCCCCTTAGGTTTGGCTCTTTTCTAATTGCATCACCCCCCATAACCAGAGCGTCACTTACGGAACGAAGCATGCTTAACAGCCAAAAATCACACAATCCACCATCGGGATCGTAAAAATTACTCTTTGCAACCAAACTCCCGTCCGGGGACTCAGGAAAGGCAATCCTTCCGTCTATAGAGGTGACAAAAGAACCATACACGTACGGTCTTGCCTCTGGCAGCGGGGGAAAGAGAAATTTCCCGTATACGTTATCTATTTTCTCACTCTCAATTATGGAATTCTTGAAAGACTTTACAATCTCACTCTCATAAATCCTACGAAGTCTCAATTTATCCGTAGGGAAATTATAACTCTTCATAATACAATCTTAATAAAAACTTAATAATTCCTTCAACTTTTCTTAATAAACTACTTATACATTTTAAACAGAGAAAATCATACAATAAAAGATTTTCCAATAAAAGTTTCCCAAAATTAGGAGGGAAAAATGAAAAAAACAATGATCATACTTCTACTAATCCTCGTTGCAACCTCTGTCTCATTAACAGCAGAGGATTCTTCCAGTACAACTACAGGCCCGCCACCTATTCTAAATCTCTACGGAAACTCCTACGCTACCAACACGCAGAGCACAATAACAACACCGGAGAGTACCCAAACATCTGCGCCTCCCACAACATACGGTTATGTGGCGCCCGTAGCTCCACCCGTACCACCTCCCCCACCGGGTATCGGCGGACCAGGAGCAATTGCACCTCCCCCTGGTGCTCCGGGAGTTCCGCCGGGCGGACCAGGAGCAGGACTTCCCGCACCCGGCGGGCCGGGGACTGTAGCCCCGATGGCCGGGGGTTACGGATACTCCTCTACATACACCGTCAACATAAGCCCGGAGAAAATACAACAGGTACTATCTACTGCAAAAAGGGCAAGAGCCTATCTAAAACCGGGAAAGATATGGATAGTAAGAGGTCCCGGGGGAGAACTAGAGATACGAGGGGGAATTGTTTATCAGGGAGCCGTCGTCTCCGTTTTAGAGTTTAACCCTCTAAACGGATATGTCCTTCCTGCGGATTACAGACCCATAGTATATCAACAGAATGTATCAATGGAGAACCTTCAAAACCAGTTCCTCAAAATAGTAAATGGCTTACAAATACTCAATGGGGTATGGTACAGAGAACCGGAGGGTTGCTGGCTTGTTCCCCTTGCCTACAGGGGGGAGATTATAACCACCCTAAGGATATACTACGACGGAATTCACATAGTTCCGGATTACGAAGCATCAAGAGAAATGGCATACTACGGATATGCATCGGGTTCATAGAGGAAACACCCCACCTGTTATTCTCCACTTGCCTCCATGGGCCTCATGTTGACGAATAACCCTCTGGAGAGAGGTAACTGCAGGTGCGCTAGCCCACTTCGATTTGTCGTAGGAGAAAACCCTCTCATATATCTGTCTATCATCCGCCCCGGGAACGGGGTGGAGATAGAATCTCCTCTGGAAGGCAACAATATTGGAATTGCCTTTCAAATATAACTTAAGTTGGGGATCCAGCATCCACGAAGTACATGTAAAAAATCCAAAATGCTTTTCAGGGAAATGTCTGGAGAAAAATTCCCTCGCCATTGAAAAGGATTCCTCACATCTCTCCTCGCTCATAGGGCCATGGCCAGGCGGCTTCCCCCCTGCAGGTATATGAACCCCCAGAGCATAATCTTTCCTCTTTAAGACTTCGTTCCAACTACCCTTACTCAGATGCACAAGCTCTCGAGTTGCGAATCCTCTCCCATCAATTATGTAGCCTACATATTCACTCTCCCCGCTCTCGTAATGTGCCTCCCAGTAATCACTGGCCGTAACTCTATCCGCATCAAAAAACTGCCCATCGCCTCTAAAGCGCATACCCTCACCGGCAAGCATAAGAATGTCTCCTCTCTGTTTATTCCTTAAGACGTGAAAATCATACCCAAAACGCGAGATCTCAAACTGAAGCCTACCAAGCTGAAACAACCTAAGATTAAAGTGAAGCATAAACCAACCCAGCTCCATCAATCCCCATTCACCATACTGTCTCTTATACTCATACATCCAGAGAAATAGATCCCGAAGGGTAGCAAGGGCTATTTCCCTGGATAATCCTCTCTCTCTATACATCTTTAAAACCTCTGGAATCCTGTAGAGGTAGGGAAATGCATAAAAGAGATTAGAATTATCCCCAAGCAGTCCGGTTAAGCGAGGCCATTTTCGAACAACATTTTCAAGCCGAGAAATACTCGATCGACTACGAGCGTCTACAACACCTGCATCATCCCCGGTATCTAAAAACAAGATATCGTATAGGTGATAGGCAAGAATATTCCAATAGTGGTTACTCTTCACCACTTCAAGCTTCTCAAAGATCGCCTCAACAAGGTCTGTTTCTATATCAAACCAGTCAAGTATTTCAATAAGCTTTCTTCTCTCCAAAAAATACTTCGGTACCTTGCCATAGAAAGACTCAATACGATGCCATCTATCCCCTGGAACCTCAAACTCGGAGGGTAATTTGAGAGCCTCTTTTATTTCACGAAAATCAAAGTCCTCCATAATAAAACCACCTCCGGCAATAAATACATCGGCAATACAATTTTTTCACATCAAGCCAATATAAACAATACCATAACTTCACAATAACACATCCCCTATAAAACTTTAAGAGAGTCACCGCATAATTCCTCTTTGAAAATCATTGACAAACTCTAAGAACGGGGTATAACCTCAAACAGAAGGATGAACAGTAACTACATCTTGGGTATCGATATAGGTGGCACAAAGACCGCTGTAGTACTTGCAAAAAAACCTCAAGCCCCTCCTGACCCATCAAACGTAGACAACCAACTCACCAAAGATCCACCCAGGATACTGGAGAGAATCGCATTCCCCAGTGAAACCGACAGAGGCCCAGAGCATCTCATCTCTAACATCATCAAAGCCACAGAAAAATTAATAACTCACCACGAGGCAGGAGTCATAGGCATCAGCTGTGGCGGTCCCCTCGACAGTAAAACAGGAATAGTTCTTTCACCACCCAATCTCCCCGGGTGGGATAGTATCCCCATAGTAGAGATAATCGAAAACAGGTTTAATGTAAAAACCTTCCTTCAAAACGATGCAAACGCAGGGGCACTCGCCGAGTGGATGTACGGAGCGGGAAGGGGATTTGAGAATATAGTATTTCTTACCTTCGGAACAGGGATGGGAGGGGGTCTTATACTTAATGGGAAACTCTACGTAGGAACAACCGACACTGCCGGTGAGGTTGGCCACATAAGACTCGCACAAACCGGACCGGTAGGATACGGGAAAGAGGGTTCATTCGAAGGCTTTTGCAGCGGAAGCGGTATCTCCAACCTTGCAGAGAAAATAATCTCCCAAAAACAGGAGGAAAACTCCCTTCTAAAAGCGATCCTAAAACCAAGCTCCCCAAAAAATATTACCGCAAAAGAGGTTTTCGAAGCGGCAAAGAGGGGAGACAAACTTGCCAAAGAGATTATAAGCGTAAGCGCCAGATATCTGGGGTATGGGCTTTCCATTCTAATCGACATTCTAAACCCTCAACGGATAATAATTGGCAGCATATTTACCAGGAATGAGGAATTATTCAGAAAAACGATGGAGGAGATAATTAAAAAGGAGGCTCTTCCAATTGCAGCAAAGGTGTGTAAAATAGTACCATCACAACTTGGAGAATCTATAGGTGATTACGCAAGTCTTGCAGTAGCACAGTACGGAGGAAAAAGGTAAAAATGGAAGAAAAGGAGAGAGCAATTCAAAAGATACTAACAAATTTACTAAATAGATACCCTATCCTAAACGAATGTAGAGAGGAAATTGAAAACGCCTACGGAATGATAATTCGCACCTATAAGGGTGGTGGCAAACTACTGGTATGTGGAAACGGGGGAAGTGCCGCCGATTCTCAACACATAGTTGGTGAATTGATGAAGGGTTTCAAACTTAAAAGACAACTAACAAACGAGATAAAAGCAAAGCTCACAGAGTATAACAATCCGGAATACAGAGAAATAGGTAATCTCCTTGCAAGTAAGCTGCAGATGCCTTTAAAATCTATCTCCCTCAGCGCTCATAGCTCCCTGGTAACGGCCTTTGCAAACGATGTTGGTTACGAGTTTGCCTTTGCACAGCAGGTGTTGGGTTACGGGGAGAGGGGAGATACCCTAATAGGAATAAGCACATCGGGTAACTCTACCAGTGTAAACAATGCAATCTTTACTGCAAAATCACTGGGGCTTAACACCATAGGACTAACCGGCAAGAATGGTGGGAAACTAAAAGAATTATGCGATATTACCATCCTCGTACCGGAAGATGAAACGTATGCGATTCAGGAATTACATCTACCCGTGTATCATGCACTCTGCGCTATGACAGAGATGTATTTCTTTGGCTAATCTTAAGCAATTTTTCCAGCCTATCAACAGAAAACTTACCGCGTGAAAAAATCCCCCTCTTACGTCTCTCATAATCCTCTATCCAATACCGCATCTGCTCTTCCCCCAGATCAATAAGCTCATATTGATGTGGGGTAATGGGACTGCGTCTCTCTATCCCCTCAACCTGAAAACCGATATCCGCCATATCCATACTCTTTCTCAACTGCTGCACCCCCAGCAAGGCAACCATACCGGAGAGAGAGTGCATCGCACTGGTTATACGTTGCGGCATGAAGGAAAGAGCCAGACTTATCCCTATGGAAAAATCAGCACCCATAGCAAGAACCACATCAACGGGAACCTGATCCACTGCGCCACCGTCCAAAAGCCGCATGCCCGCAATATCAACTGGCATAAAAACACCGGGAACGGCACAGCTTGCCATCACCGCTTTCCCCACATCCTCACAATCAGAAACAACCACAGTCTCACAGCCCGGCTTGTTTCCATCTGGAGGGGGCAAAAAATCAAACAGAGGCTTTTTATCTATCCGCTCTGCAACCCGCCTAGAGGTAAAAATTACCCGGCGTTTAGCCTCTATATCCGCAGCCACAACGGCCACATCTATCTCAAAATCATCAAAAGTTCTCCCGCTCACTATCCGGTTTATGGCATCCCCCAATTTTGCATTGGATACAACCCCACCTCCCCTCCTCTCCAGCATGTGCTTAACCGTGTCGGAGAAACTTATAACCGTTCTAAACCAATCAAACTCCTTCGCCGTCTGTTCTATCTCCATCTGAGAAAGCCCACTGGCATACAAAACAGCGGCAATAGAACCCGCGGAGGTTCCCGCCACAATCTGCGGGAAGTAATCCACACTATCTCGCAAAACCCTAAGAGCCCCAAGATGGGCTAAACCTCTCGCTCCTCCTCCACCGAAAGCCACTCCTACTCTTCTCCTCGATTTCACCTGACATCACCCCTTCTATCAACTATCCTATACAAAAATATTACTCCTCTCGATAACAGACAAGTCATTTCATTGTTATCCGGCAACTATTTCATCTATTTGGGTGGGAATTTAATAGTAACATGGAGATATCTTACCCCAATCACAGAGACCGCCCCTATCACAGCACCAGCCACAACATCACTTAGAAAATGATTTCCAGAGGCAATCCTCAAAGCCCCGGTAGTAGCTGCCAGCATAAGGCTTCCAAGCCAGACGGGAAGTTTTAACGGGGAATCGGGATAGTAATCGCTAAACACCGTGGAGAGAAAAACCGCACCCACGAAGGCAGCGGTGGTATGACCCGAAGGAAACGAACAGGTGGAATCCGGATTAGAAGCAATTTCTTCAACACTCAATACCGAACCATACGCATAAGGCCTGAATCTGGTAACAAGTCCTTTAAGGGAATCCTTTATACCAAGGGCAAGCATGAGAGACTCGTAGTACATGATCACAATCTCTGTCAGACGCTCTGCCAGGGCATTTTCTGCAGAATACCCTCTCTGACCGAAGGGGAGATTTCCTGACAAATCTCCCCTTAGCCTATAGTATTGCCACAGAGAACTCGCTATAAGCAACACCGGTAGAGAAACCGAAATATCCTTTGCAATATCACTTGCCCATCCCACATAGGGAGAATAGTCAGTCATTAATTCACGATCGACTATAAAAATATTGTCCCTGTTAAGATTTTTAATTTCTGTCACCGATGGATTTGGTTTCGAATTGTAAAGTACACGACCAAGAACAAAAATACCCGTAGACATCCCAACCCCACATCCGTCCAATGCCCAATCCAAACCGTAGGGGGAGTTAAAGAAGATAAAATCACTCGGGGAGACATTACCACTTGAAAAATCGTCTCCCCACAACCCGGAGACTGTACCAAAAAAAACGCTACTCAACAAAACAAAAGCTAAAACAACACCCTTCCTCTTCACCCTATTACTCACTCTAAACCCGTTTCAACCACAGTGTATCATAGGCATCAAGCTTTAGAACCAGAGAATTTCCCGTTACACCCAACTGATAGACCCGCTGAGAGAGAAGATCTTTAAATCCCAAAACCTTTCCCTCAGAAACATTCTCAAGACCCAACTCCGAGAGGGCAATGCTAACCTCCACCTCTTTAGAGGATGTGTTGTTAAGGCACACAACAGCCTCACCGGTATCGGTGTAACGAAACACACCAAATACAGCTCCCTCTGTTTTAAGTATCTTCTGAGAGCTTAAAGGGTTAAATACCCTTTCTCTCCTACGTACCCCGAGCATACGCGTATAGCCATCAAAAACCCTTCTGACAAGGCTGTTCTCATCGGCAAGTTCTCTCTCCAACTCTTCCATTTTAAATTTCTTCCTATTAATAGTTCTATTAACCCCCGTAATCTTAACCCCCTCACGATAGTTACGAGTACCTAAAAGGCTATGGATATAAATACCGGGAACCCCCTTAAGCGCAAGCATTATTGCCTGTGAATTTAAAAATTTCTTAACCTTAATATCATCTCCCTCGTTCTCACTGACAATAGCATCAAAATAGGTAATGTTAAGCTCGTAGGGAATATCACCGTTAGGGGTAGCTTTATAAGAGACAAGCCCACCCCTGGAGAGAGAAAGATTAACCAAATCGTTAATCTCCTCCTCCGTCAGAATCCCATGCGCAGGCAAAAGCCCTATTCCGTCATGCGAGGCAAGAAAGTTAAAAAAAGTCACGTCACCCTCAATTCCGGTAAGGGTTGAGGCCCAATCCCTAAGGTGATTCGCCTCTCCTCGCCTAAAAGCATCAAGAACCAGCGGGGGAAGAGAAAACTGATACACCATCTGCGCCTCATCGTAACCGTTTCCAAAGTACGAAATATTTTCTTCGTGAGGAACATTGGTCTCCGTTATTATTATAACCCACGGCGCTACCTCTTCAAAAATAGCCCTAAAGAGCTTAACCACACGGTGAGTCTGTTCAAGGTGAATACAGGTAGTACCAAACTCTTTCCACAGGTATGCAATGGCATCAAGCCTTACAATCTGCGCCCCCATTTCGGCATAGAAAAGCATTATATCAATCATCTCCAAGAGAAGATCCGGGCTCTTATAGTTCAAATCTATCTGATCCGCACTAAAGGTTGTCCAGAGTTTTTTCTTCCCCTCCCAGGTATCAAATTCAGTTAAAAGCGGAAGAGCTCTTGGTCTTACCACCATGGAGAGATCTACCCCATCGGGAACCACTATAAAATAATCCCTGTACTTTTCATTACCCTTAAGAAACTCCTGAAACCATTCGCTCTTAGCAGAGATATGGTTCAGTACCAAGTCCACCATCAACCTGTAGTTCTTTGCTATTTCCCTTATATCCTCCCACGAACCAAAGTCCGGGTTTACCCTCCTGTAATCTATTACAGAAAATCCATCATCGGAAGAATAGGGAGCAAAGGGAAGAATGTGTATTCCAGAGACTGCATCACCAACACGAGTGGTAAAAAAATCCTCGAGCGTCTTAAGGGGATTTTCACTATCCCGCTGAAACTGATCACCATAGGTTATTACAATAGCATCCCGCTCATCCAAGGGGAGAGGAGCTTCCGGAATATTCCCGGGTCTTTTCAGCTTTGTCTTATAGCTATCCATAAGGGTTTTAAGACGAGAAAAAGTATCGTCTCCCCTCTCCTTTCCATACAAAAACTCAAGGTGATCTTTAATTCTCTCCATTGTCTCTTTCATACCTTGCCTCTCCTATTCAATCGTTACAGGAGTGAATTCTATTAAAAAAAGTTCAAAAAGCAAGACAAAAATAGCCTTTACGTATTGAAACTTTGATTACTATTGTGCTATCTATTACCTTAATTATTTAAAAGTACAAATAGTACACAATAAAAATAATAATGATTAATCTATATATATTTCACTATCATCTTCTACCCGGCGGCGTTACATCGGTTATAACAGACGGCTTAAAGGCCCTTCTAAAAGCTACCTTAGCCAATAGCCTCAATCCCATAAACAAAATAACCCTTGTAACCGGAAGAAAAGAAAATACGGATAATGTATATGCCTCAGTACTAAATTCCTTCCCCGAAACCTCCAGGGATAAAATTGGAGAGAAAATTTCCATAGAGATACTACCGGACATCGATTACCTGGACAAAAACGCAATCGACACAAGGAACGCAGGTGAACTTGCCCGAAAACTCTTAAAACGGTACGGTGGCAGAGATTCCGTATGGTGGGTACACAACTATCATCTCGGAAAAAACCCGATCTTTACGGAGGCAATTCTTGAGATAGCAGAGGGCGAAAACGAAACAATACCCAAACTATTACTTCAGATACATGACTTCCCCGAGAGCGGGCGTTATGAAAATCTGAAAACTCTAAAAGCTACCCTACAACATCAACCTTACCCTATAAATCCAAACATTAGATACCTTGTTATTAACTTGAGAGATAGAAACATACTCATACAGAGCGGAATACCCGAAAAACTAGTGTATCTATTGGAAAATCCCATAGATATCGGGAGATCTTCGCTTCCCGGCGAGGAGGAGATAGAAGGGTGGAGGAAAACATTACTCAGATTCTATAATGTTAACTCAGAACACACAAAATTGATACTCTATCCTATAAGAGCGATACGTCGCAAAAATGTATTCGAGGCAGCCCTTGTATCCCAAATCGCCAATCTTCGAAATCCGAGAGATACCTACAAACTCATCGTAACCCTACCCGGCGTATCAAAGACAGAACAACACTACTCCTCTCTCGTAGAAAACGCCTTTAGCACCGGAACGATAAACGGATTTTTTAAAACCGGCATTGCATTAGGAGATATCGGCATATCATTCGAACAACTTGTGCATGCAAGCGATATGATCTTCTCCTCATCCGTACAGGAGGGATTCGGATTTTCTTTCATTCAATCAATCATGTGGGCTAAGCCTCTATTCGCCAGAGAGATAGAGGTACTAAAAACCTTTAACGAGCTTTTTAGCCAATACCCCCATAATTTCTATGCAAATTTCCTTTGCCCCGTAGCAAAAAATATCCGAAAATCAATAACGGAGGCATACAAAATCAGAGTAGAAGCAATTTCTACAGTACTTCCTCCTCACTCCACAGAAAAACTATACAGCGAGGTAGAACAACTAACCTCCGAAGAGGTGCTTGACTTTTCCTTTCTGGATGTTGATACGCAAATCTCAATTCTGGAAGAGGCACTTAAAGAAGAATCCCTTCAACACGAAATACTCAACCTCAACAGAGGGAGTATACAGAAATTTAATACCCTACTGGATAAAAAACCCTCACCCACAATTCACAGAGAAAAATTGAAAAAAATAGAGGATAGGTTTGGTTTTTCAAATTACAGTAGTAAATTTATAGAGATTATCTCCACATTTAACAATAGAGAAACAGTACTACCGGATACTACACATGGTATCTGGGATAGTATAATTGATAATTTTGCAAAAATTGATTACCTGAGGTTGATCTATGAGTGACTACAGCAAGAAAAACGGTAAACACTACAAACCACTTAACATCGGATTTGTATCCACACGATTTGCAGGCCTAGACGGGGTTTCCCTGGAAGCCTCAAAATGGGCGGAGGTCTTAACAAAGAGCTTTAAGCACAACTGTTTCTGGTTTGCGGGAGAATTGGACAAAGACCCTGAAATCAGTATGAGGGTTCCCGAAGCCTTTTTCCAATACCCGGAAAACCTGGAACTAAACAAAAAAATCTTCGGGACACAGGTAAGAACGAGAGAGATAACCAATGAAATCTACGAGAAAAAAGAGTTCCTTAAGGATAAGATATATGAGTTTATAGACAAATTTAAAATAGACATGCTTATACCGGAGAATGCCCTCTCTATCCCCATGCATATACCATTGGGGGTTGCAATCACAGAGGTAATAGCCGAGACAGGCATTCCTACAATAGGGCATCACCACGATTTCGCATGGGAAAGACCACGGTTTCTCCTAAACTCTATCCAGGACATACTCCAGATGGCGTTCCCGCCGGACTTACCATCCATACGCCATGTGGTTATCAACTCGGTAGCTCAGCGAGAGCTTGCCGCAAAGCGAGAAATTTCCTCTACCGTTATATACAATGTTCTTGATTTCGATAAACCACCGGACTACTTTGACGATTTCAACAGAGATTTCAGGGAACAGTTCGGATTTAAAAGTGATGACATACTAATACTACAACCAACGAGGGTCGTATCCAGAAAGGGAATAGAGCAAGCTCTATACCTTACGGAAAAACTAAACCTCCCCAACCTTCACTTTTTAATCTCCCACTCAACAGGTGATGAGGGAAATGAGTACTACGAGTGGATAAAGGAAACGGCCAAGGAACACAGGGTTAGAATATCGTTTCTCAGTAACAGACTTCATGACACGAGAAAGTACACCAAAAACGGTAAAAAACTCTACTCACTCTGGGACGTTTATCCACATGTTGATCTCATAACCTACCCAAGCCTGTACGAGGGATTCGGCAATGCCTTTCTCGAAGCGATATACTTTAAAAAACCCCTCCTTGTAAACAGATACTCCGTCTACATAGTGGACCTGGAGCCCAAAGGATTCGACGTTATTGCCATAGATGGCTTTCTAACACAGCGAGCTGTGGATCAGGTTAGAGAGGTTATGCTAAATGAAGAGAGAAGAAGAGAGATGGTGGAAAAAAACTTTCAGATAGGAAAGAAACATTTCTCATATCAGGTACTAAAGCGGAAACTCCACGCAATATTCACCAATTTCTACGGCTACTTAAACGGAAACGGACACACCACAAATGGGCAAGGGGGAAACGGATACAGTGTAAACGGAGCAAACCGACACGAGCAAGATGGCAATAGGGGAAACATCACTCAAATGCGAAAAAGA
>CAZQTC010000022.1:0-90769 GCA_964596425.1 uncultured Spirochaetales bacterium
CTCCCTTATTATCTTTCGCTAACCCATAAAAAGTTAGCTACTTTCTCTCTAAAACTCTTCATCACCCCTCACGCCTCTCCCCTTCCCTTTTACCTTTCAAAGACCTGTGCCTACTACCAAAAACGCAGTATAATCTATATAAAATATCCGCTCTTAGTCAAGAGTATTTTTTATTTTTAATTTTAATATATGCGAGTATATAATCACTCAAAGACCATACTGCAACAATACCAGTCAATAAAAATACATATTCAATGTACACTTTAATATTAACAATCTTATCGCCTAAAATCAATAGTTTCTTGAGGGAAAAGTAAATCATACCAACAATACCCGTTATAGCATAAACCCACGCCTTAAATTTTCCACTCAACCTTGCGGCCATGGTAAACTCTTCCCTTAATGCAAGCTGACGTATAAAACCAACTCCGAGATCCCGATAGAGAAGAACAAGGAAAATCCACGGCTGCATCATCCCATACACAACAAAACAGAAAAAATAGGTTAACCTACTAAAAGAGTCGGCAAACGGATCAAAGAGCTTCCCCCTATCGCTCACCTGCTTCATCCTCCTTGCCACATAACCATCAAAGAGATCAGAGAATTCTATCAAACCAAAAACTAACCACACCCCAATTACAGATACAATATTTGAAACAGGAAACCACCGATTTATAAAGAAGAACAAAAAAAACAGTGGAGATAATAACAACCTGGAGGAGGTTAGAAGATCGGCCAAACTCATTATATCTATTTTAAATAATTGCTATTTTTAGTCAATAAACAAAGCGATTACTTGACACATTCAATACACTCACATAGTCTCAATAGAGATGAAAAACAGTAACAACAGCTTGGTTAATGACATTATAAGAACTATTGTTCTGTTAGCTTTTCTACAGGGATTAATTTACGGTTTACTGGCCTTGCTATTTAAATTTGGATACGAACTTGTTATTTGGTTTTTCTCCAT
Organism: uncultured Spirochaetales bacterium; assembly: GCA_964596425.1. GTDB lineage: Bacteria > Spirochaetota > Spirochaetia > SZUA-6 > SZUA-6 > CAZQTC01. Next base: position 974 of record CAZQTC010000022.1, read on the forward strand.
TCTCGTCCTCTATCACTTTCTTCTATTCCTATTCCTGGTAGCCATGCAGACCAATTTTTACATCGAAGAAACCAAAGAGAAACTGGAAAGAATAAACCTACCCAATATCCTAACCATAATCAGATTAAGCTCCATACCCACGGTGCTCTTTCTCTTTTTGTCCAAAAACAACGAAATAGTAGGTATAATACTCATAGTTATTTTAACTGCGATATTCCTAACGGATCTTCTAGACGGAATCCTTGCTCGGAAGCTTCATCAGATTACAAGAATAGGGCGATACATGGATTCCATAAGTGACTACCTAATAATCTCTTCTATCGCCATAATATTCTTCCACTCCAAACTAATACCCCTCTGGCTTTTTAGTCTCTTAATACTAAGATTATTCATACAGGCAGGGGGAATGGGGATTATTCTCCTCAAAAACGGCTCAGTAAATCCGGAAACCTCTGCTATGGGAAAAGCCTCTATATTCGCAACAATGACACTTTTCATACTCGAAATCTTTCATTTCTTTAAAATTCCCTATCTGGGCAACAATACCTTTATCATAATATGTGAATCTATAACAGGAATTATCCTAGGTGTATCCATCATTGACAAGTTTGTATTCTTAAGCAAAAAACTCGTTTAAAAAGTCCAAACATCATAAATCATAATTTGTAAAATCAGGAAACCTCTCTCCTTTTTCTATCTCTCTCAATCCTCTCCTTTAATCTCCTGGACGCCCCTATATCTGAAAGTATTTCCTTTAAGTCAGGATAACTGTAGTATATATGGTAACCCTCCCGTATCTTCCTGGTAAGCAAAACGTTTAGCTTGTTTCTCATCTCCTGGGAATCCCTAAAGGAATATATCCTGTGACGCCCCCTCTCCTGATTCTTACCCCAGATAACAGTGAGAAGAAACTCCTTAAATAAACTCTCTTGATAATCATGAATATAGTAATAACGAAAGTTCTTATTCTTATCCAACTTTCCAAGGGCCAACATCATTTCATATTAAATATCGGAGAGAGGGATGATTCCACGTGAGTAATATTTTTAAAACACCTCAACAATCTGAATCCCACCATCGTTCTGAATCCTCACAGAATATTCCCCAAACTTCCTTGCACGCTTCGCGGACAAATCTACTTGAACAGTTTTTACTCCGGGAATATGACCCTCGTATTTCTCAAAGAATTGATATACATCCTCGGAGATACCATGAGGATTCTTAAAATAGTATCCGCTCCCCATCTGCTTTAACACCATCCGGCCATTTTCTTTCACAAAGCTAAAAGAGGTTACACCCAAAAAACGATACCATGTTTTAAATCCGAGAAAGACAAAGTAATCATCGAATATAACCTCTTTCACAATAGGGGCAAAATAATCTCCCTTTAGGGTTATAATAACCTCACTATTCTCCCCCTGAACAATATCAAGTCGCATAGTTTTTTCATTAACATCAAGAATCTTTATTTTTGCAATCTCCGTCTCACCGGTAAATGCATTAAAATTCCTCAAAAAGAAAAAAGTGGCAAGAATAAAAAGAAAAACAGAGAAAAAAATTAGAGAACCCAGCGAACGCTTAAATCTGAAAGCCAAAAACGAGAGAACGGAAACCCCACCAAAAAGGTAGAGCAATTTTTCATTTACTATTTTTTCAGGTCCGGGTATAAATACTGCACACAAACCGAGCAATATGAAAACGGAGAGATATATGGAAACAAAACTCCACTTAATGGCCCTTGCCCTATGGGGATCCTCTGCTGTCCTCACTCTAAAGGTAGAACGACTCAGGGCCATCCCAAAGAAGAGAGCCGAGAGAGCAACCCATACAAAAGGACTCTCGCCGAACAAATTTTTTACCATAACACGCTATACCAAATATTAGTTAAGGCTATATATCTCAGAGTATTTCTTCTCAAGATAATCCATAAAGTACTGCGGATTTAAGGGCTCTCCTGTTACATGTTTACACAATTCACCGGCAGGGTAGATTTTCCCATACCGATGGATATTCTCCCTAAGCCATCCTAGTACAGGACGGAGATTTCCTCTCTCGATCTCCTCATCCAAATCCTCAATATCCTCTCTCATCTTCATATAAAATTGAGCACTGTACAAATTACCCAGAGAATACGTAGGGAAATATCCTATATAACCAAGAGACCAATGAATATCTTGGAGAACCCCTTCGGCATCGTTGCTCGGTCTAACTCCCAACAGATATTCATATTCATTATTCCATACACGTGGAAGTTCATTAACAGAAATTTCCCTGTTCAACAAAGCCCTCTCTATCTTAAAGCGTACAAGAATATGGAGATTATAGGTAACCTCGTCAGCCATTACCCTTATAAGGGAGGGCCTAACAATATTTACAGCTCTATAAAAATCCTCCAAGGTCACTCTTCTAAGGGCGTCTTCAAAATACTCGGTAAGTTTTGGATAAAAGGCAGACCAAAAACCGTAACTTCGGCCAATAATGTTCTCCCACAATCTCGACTGAGATTCGTGGATACCCATAGAGGCTCCCTCTGCCAGAATATTTCCCCTCAAGTTTTCAGAAAAACCAAGCTCGTACAAACCATGTCCCCCTTCGTGAATAATCCCAAAGATTGCATCTTTAAGATTATTCTCGGAATACCGGGTAGTAAGACGTACATCGGAAAAACCAATCGTAGTAGTAAACGGATGAGCAGAAACATCGAGACGTCCCTTGTCAAAATCAAACCCCATAGCCTCCAGTAGTTCCCTTCCGAAGGCCTCTTGCTTTCTCACATTGTAACGTTTATAGAGAAAGCTATCATTAATCTCCTTGGATGAATCCACAATCCTATCAACCAAATTCTTTAAGGCTGTCTCAAACCTATCAAACACGTTAACCAACTCCTTAGTAGTCATCCATGGCTCATATGCGTCAAGCAGGGCATCGTAAGGCTCGGATTCATAACCAATTAACTCCGCCATTTCCATTTCAATCTTTAAAACCCGCTCAAGGTGAGGGGCAAAAATTTCGAAATCGGACCTTTCCCTCGCCTCAACCCACTTTGACTGAGAAATACTTGTCTCTTTCGCAAATTCCTCCACCAAACTCTTGGGAAGTTTCTTTTCACGCCTATAGTTTCTAGTCATCTCCCTCACAAAAGCTCTATCCTCCTCGCTTAAACCCGGGATAGAAATAAATTGAGACAACTCTAACCTCTTAACCTCTATATCCACCCCTAAATCCTCAAGTGCCTTCCCTATCTTTGGATCCGTAAGTCTCTCATGTTGCCATCCAGATAGAAGTGCCTGCTGAGATGCCCTATCATCAATCCCCTCCCTGGGCATATACGTCTCCTGATCCCAACCGAGAAGAGCCGAAATTTGAGATATCCTTATCAACTCACTTCCAATTTTCTTTAAGGTTTCAAGACTATCTTTCACAGACATTTTAAATCTCCATATCTAATTTTAATATTTGTAGATGCTTCCCCCTATAAACTCACGGAGCAAAGAGTCCTTTGGGACAACGGATTCATCCCTCCATTCAGGAATCTCGTTGAGGAGTTCCATCACCCTGACAGAGCGCTCATACGCATCCTGTCTCTCCGGATCACTCTTAAACTTTTCTACAAATGCAGGGAAATACCCCCCCACCCTTGCCTTTAGTATGGGCAACTCGTACCCCAAATAACTGTTCACAATTACATGGGCATCTCGTAGTTTTGAAATAATGTACCTAAGCTCGGAACGTCTAACAAGATGCCAATGGGCTACCGTTTTTTCAGGTCCATAATTCCTAAACTGCATATCCCTAACCATCCGCCGCAACATCCTTATATCGGCCCAACGTACAAACCTATAATTTTTGTCTTTTATCTGAGAGAGAGTTTCTATGTAAAGCTTAAACTTTTTCTCCTCCGGTATCCCCTCCGTCATTTCCGGAAACATCCCATGAAGCGAATCTATCAGTATAATATCTCCCGCCTTTAAAGAAATAGTAGCCGATATTCCCTCCCTCCTACCCGTTTTAAAATTATAATACGGGATATCCACACTTTCTCCCTCAATCAATCTTGCCAGGTGCTCTCGTATCAATGCAAGATCAAGAGCCTGTGGGGTTTCATAATCATAATCACCGGTAGAATCCATAGGTTGATCATCAAGATCAAAAAAATAGTTATCAACATTAATGGGTACAAATTTTACCCCGTCTTCCTTCAATGCTTCTCCGATCTTTATCGTGGTAGTTGTTTTTCCGGAAGACGAGGGTCCTGCAACAATTACTATTCTTATCTCCCCCAACCTTTCTCTTATTCTCTTTACAGCTTCACCTACCTCCGATTTATAAAACCTTTCGGATTCCTCAACTAGTTCCCCAAACTTACCCTTTCTAATAATCTCCGCAAGCTGTAAAAGAGTTACACAACCACGATCAACCGACCATGAGAGAGCCTCCCACAATTTTCTATAGGGGATATTCTCAGAGGAATAGGTAAGACTCTTTTTCCCCTGGCGTTTAAGGGCATGTTCATATCTATATAGAATATAGGCTTTGGCTGTCTTAGCATGTCCCCTCTCTATAAGGGCTTTCTCCACAAGGTCCTGTACCTCTTCCACAGTAGGATACCCGGGAGAACTTTCCCTTGCCTCTAGCATTTTAACTACATCGTCCGTTACCCTCTCCGCCTCTCTTCTATCCCTTCCCCCTACCGCAATTGCGGCCTGTAAAATTGCAAAGGTAATCTTTTCCCGATTAAAGGGAACAACACGCCCGTCTCGTTTTACAATTTTTTCTATCATCGTTTAACCACCCCTACATTCCAGCCCAACCACCCGGGTATAAAAACAGCGGTATTTCAAACATTTATAACAGCTCTTTATTATCTACCTTTGCCCTAAAATCTGCAATAAAATCTTCCACCTTAATCAAATTTTTCTTCTCGCCCATCCTGGTACGAAGCGAAACAAGCCTATCCTGCTTTTCTCTCTCCCCCAAAATAAGCATATACGGGACCTTTTCATTCTGGGCATTTCTTATCTTCGCGTTCATTCTGTTGTCGGATAGATCAACCTCCACCCTAATCTCATTTTTCTTTAAGAGATTAAAAACTTCCCTGGCATAGTCATAAAAGTTCTCAGCAACAGGGATAATCTTCACCTGGACAGGCGAAAGCCACAGGGGGAAAGCCCCCCCATAGTGTTCTATTAAAACCCCGAAGAAACGCTCCAGAGAACCGAGAAGTGCCCTATGAACCATAAAGGGCCTTTTTTCCTTTCCGTCTCTATCCACAAAAGTCATATCAAACCTCTCGGGGAGGTTAAAATCAAACTGAATAGTTGTCATCTGCCATTCGCGACCCAGCGCATCCTTTATCTTTAGATCTATTTTCGGACCGTAAAAGGCCCCACCCCCTTCATCTATCACATATTCAAGTCCCTCTTTCTCCACCGCCTTTTTAAGAGAGGCTATCGCCTTTTCCCAATTTTCTTGGCTTCCGACACTCTTCTCTGGCTTCGTTGCGAGGTATGCCTTTATCTCTTTAAAACCAAAAGCCTCCCATATTCTCATCGAGAAACGCAAGACCTCGAGTATTTCATCCTCAATCTGTTCCGGGCTACAAATTATATGGGCATCGTCCTGGGTAAACCCCCTAACCCTGAGAAGGCCATGCAAAACCCCGGATCTCTCATACCTATACACCGTACCAAGCTCTGCCCATCTCAGTGGTAACTCCCTGTAGGAGCGCATTCGTGACTTATAGATCAGTATATGAAAGGGACAATTCATTGGCTTTATATAGTAATTTACCTTATCTATCTCTATTGGGGCATACATATTTTCAGAATAGAAACTCAAATGCCCCGAGGTTTCCCACAGCCACGATTTCCCTATGTGAGGCGTATAGAGAATATCATACCCATTTTTAAAATGTTCTTTTCTCCAGAAATCTTCTATAATAGACCTTATACGCCCTCCCCTTGGATGCCAGTATATCAGCCCTGCTCCGGCCTCCTCATGGATCGAAAACAAATCCAGCTCCTTACCAAGCTTCCTATGATCCCGTTTCTCCACCTCTTTTAGGTGATTTAGATATGCCCTAAGCTCTTTCGGGTTACTCCAGGCGGTACCGTATATCCTTTGAAGCATGGGATTCTTCTCGTCCCCCCTCCAGTAGGCACCTGCAACGGAGAGCAACTTAAACGCCTGGGGATTTAACTCTTTCGTGTTTTCAACATGCGGTCCACGACATAAGTCAGTAAAGGTATCCTGTGTATAGGTTGAAATTTCAGCATCCTCGGGGAGATCCTCTATCAGCTCTATCTTGAAGGGTTGATCCTTGAACAACTCAAGAGCCTCTTCTCTCGATATTATCCTTTTTACAAAATCATGATTCCCCCTTATAATCTCCCGCATCCTCTCCTCTATCTTCTCCAGATCCTCGCTCTTGAGAGAACGCGGAAGATCAAAATCGTAATAAAAACCATTTTCGATTGCAGGACCTATTGCAATTTTAGCCCCCGGGAACATCTCCATAACGGCCTGAGCCATAACGTGGGACATTGAGTGTCGGATTTTTAGTAACTTCTCTTCTCTCTCTCTATCAGACATATATTCCTCCTACTTTGTTATTCCAACCCACGACAGTCCTACCCTTAAAGACCGTCAATAGTTACGGCTTACCAAAATAAAAAGCCTTTATACCTTTCATCCACACGAAACGTAAGGACGAAAAGCATAAAGGCTTTCCGCGGTTCCACCTTACTTCACGCGAAACACGCGTGCTCTCAATTTAACCCTTAACGGAGGGCTACCGGCGACTCCCTACTCTGCCTATTACAGCTCTTACAGAAAAAATCACCCAAAAGCATGCATTTCAGGATGCAGCTCCGGAGTGGTTTTCGGCGGGCTTCTGCCAGGCCCCTCTCAGCCACGGGGAACCCTCTCTCATGACATAGTATTCCGCCTACTCGTCTCCTTCACAGCTTTGTACTATTGATAATAAAAAAGCATAGGGTTGTCAATACAAACAGCTACACAGATTGAAAAAGCCGGGTTAACCGGCTTTTTCAACTATCCAATGGGGTTTGCGGTGGTTCAGCGCATATCTTGTACAGGAGGCTTGTTCCGTATATATTATACCCCAAACTTATAAATATTCCAAAAACATTTTAAATAATTTTTATTTTTTCTCTGGCATTGACAACAACTCAACTCTTATTTAATCTCTCCACAAAAGCTCATTGTCAAAAACACTAGAGAAAAATCGGGAGGAACCGTAATGTACAAAATAGCAGTAATTCCAGGGGACGGAACAGGCCCCGAGGTTATAAGGGAAGGAATAAAGGTTCTTAAGGCAATCTCTGAAAAGTACGGAATAAAATTTGACTTTACCGAATTTGACTTCGGAGGCGAGAGATACCTCCGAACCGGAGAGACTCTTCCGGACAGTGCCCTGGAGGAACTAAAATCGTTCAATGCAATCTATCTCGGTGCCATAGGGCACCCAGATGTTAAACCCGGAATTCTGGAAACCGGAATTCTTTTAAAATTGAGATTCGGCCTTGATCAGTATATCAACCTCCGCCCCATAAAACTTTACCCCAACGTGGAAACTCCCCTGGCAAATAAAAAACCAGAGGATATAGATTTTGTTGTGGTAAGGGAAAACACGGAGGGTATATACATAGGCTCCGGTGGATTTTTAAAAAAAGGCACCCCTGATGAGGTAGCAATACAGGAGATGGTAAATACTCGAAAAGGGGTAGAGCGCTGTATAAGGTACGCCTTTGAGTTTACAAGAAAGAGAAACAAAAAGAAAAAGCTCACCCTGTCAGCAAAAACCAATGTTCTAATATATGCCCACGATCTCTGGATGAGAACCTTCACGGAGGTAGCCAAAGAGTATCCCGACATTGAAACCGACTATGCCCACGTAGATGCCATAACGATGTGGATGGTAAAAAATCCTGAGTGGTTTGATGTAATAGTCACAACAAACATGTTCGGCGATATAATTACAGACCTTGGAGCGATGATTCAAGGGGGAATGGGAATAGCCGCAGGTGGTAACATAAACCCGGAGGGCGTTTCCATGTTCGAGCCGATAGGAGGATCCGCCCCTAAATATACAGGCAAGGGTGTTATAAACCCAATAGCTGCCATATCTGCAGCCCAAATGATGCTAAACTTTTTAGGAGAAACCACAGCCGCCGAAAAACTGGAAAACGCCATTGTCAGTGTAATTGCAAAGATGAAGAGTATGAGTGCGGGGAAAATGGGCTACTCTACATCAGAAATAGGTGATATGGTTTCCGAAGCAGTTTGATTACTCTGATCTGGTAGCGCCACTCTCTCGTTAACGGAGAGTGGCTTATGAGCTCCAAAGGCATCTTGAACTATAGTTATAAGTTTTATCGCAGCTTTAATCACATTTCTCAGAGATTCGTTTATTTTCTTTTCTTCCTTAGCATCAATAAAATCATCTTCCATCAGTGAATCTGTAATCGTAAGGTTCAACTTTGCAACCTCATCTATCAAAATTGACATCTGCCTCGAAAGACTCTTATAAGAGTATCTCATTCGTGTCTTATTTATTTCAGCGATTGAATCTATTATAGAGATTATATTCTTAAGTGTGTGTACCATTCTGGGATTAGGATTCCGCTCCACCTCTAATTTCCAGTTCTCAAAGCGGGTTAACGTATTCTCCAACAACTTTTTCAAATCCGCATTGCTCGGAAGAGAATCGGAATCAAAGGGTTCAGAATTATCAGAGCGTTTTACAATACCTTTCATCTCACCCAAAACCTTTTCATAGATACATCTTAAAAATTTCCTCTAGTAGAGCGGGTATCTCATCTCGTCTTCCCTTTTTAACCTTCCATACCGCACATATCCCGAATATAGCCCCTCTAAGAGTTTGAAGAACCATATCACAGGAAAAAATCGTATTCAACTCACCCTTATCCTTAGCCTTTTTTATCTCTTCAAGCATAAAATCGTTAGCCTGTCTATAACTCTCCATATAGTTGTTTATAGCCTCAGAATCTTCACGCCAATTGGAATCTACAAAGAGAGGGAAAATCCTGGATAGTATTATTTGAAGAATCTCAAGATTATCATAATAAAACTCAAGGATTATCTTACACATCTCTTTCAAAATAGCTATATGACTTTTATTCTTACTCCTAAGCTGATTCATATGGATAGTAAAATCGTAGTACTCCTTATTAAGGATATTATTAAGTATTTCTGGAATTCCCTTGAAGTAGTAGTAAAGAGAGCTCTTATCCATATCAAGGGCAGCCGCAATATCTCCCATTGTTGCATTTTTCCCATACTTGATAAGAACTTTCTTTGCCTCTTCAAGGATTTTAGTTTTCTTCTCCTCTAACCTCGTTTGTCTTCTCAAAGCCATCTTGAAAAACCACCCTTAGAATGAAATTTTATTTTAATTCTAATTTCAAACAGACCTTTAGGCAAGAGGAAAAACAAAATTAATATTTTAAAGATTGACAACAATGGATATAAATAATACAACATGCCCATGAGAGAAAGAAATAATTTCAACCTTGGTATAGTAGTATTTATTAGAAAAAATGAAAACATTTTTTCCAAACCTCAGAAGTATAAACTTAAGTATGCTCAACTAATTAACTGGGAACCCAAACTTTGGGAAGAGATTGATCCAATACGCCTAAGGGAAGATGCGAAAAAACACGAGATTCAAGTTAATAGTTTTTGGGTTGGGTATTCAGGTCCTATTCAATGGAATTTCAACGAGGGCCCCTCAACCATAGGGATAGTACCCCCTGAATATAGAGAAATGCGCACAAAAGAGTTACTGGCAGGAGCCAATTTCGCTTCAAAATTTGGTGCCCGAGCAATTGTTACACACCTCGGGTTTCTACCTGAAAATCCCAAAGACCCTCAATATCCGGAAATAGTTAATACTGTGAAAAGGATCGCCACAAGATGTCAGGAACTTGGCATCGAGTTCTGGTTTGAAACAGGGCAGGAAACACCCGTAACCCTTTTAAGATTGATAGAGGACGTAGGGCTAGAGAATCTCGGGATAAATCTCGATCCGGCCAATCTTATACTATACGGAAAGGCGAACCCTGTGGATGCCCTTGATGTATTTGGCAAATATGTAAAATCGCTACATATCAAGGATGGGTTTTATCCAACCAACGGAAGAGAACTTGGCAAGGAAGCAATCCCCGGTAAGGGAAAGGTAAACTTTCCGGCCCTCATAAATGGTCTAAAATCGCTCAATTTCAAAGGAGACTTAATAATAGAACGAGAACTGAAGGGTGGGGATGCGGACAGGGATATTCTCTCCACCATCAAATATCTCGAGAGCATGATTTAACCAAATAAAATTTCTCTATATTGAGGACCCACTCAGAACTTAAACACTCAGGACTCTAAGATTTCGGCTACCTTATCGGCAAGATCCTTAAGACCAAACGGCTTTTCCAGATAGCCAGTAGCCCCCAGATTAACTGCATTTTTAAGCCTGCTGTCCGTCAAAAAACCACTAACAATGAGTATCTTAGCATCAGGGTCTACCTCCAATATTTTCTTAACACATTCCTCCCCCTTCACGGTCGGCATTTCAAGATCAACGATAAAGAGATCTACCCGTTCCTTTAAAATGCCAGAAACTCCCCTGCATGATCCTCTCGTTACAACTTCACATTTTAATTCCTTTAACATTTCTTCTATCGCGTGGAGAGATTGAGAATCATCATCTATCACCACTACTCTGTAACTATTTTTTAACGTTTTAACCTCTTCACCAGTTCTAATCCCACCATTCTTCCTCCCACGGACCGCTGGAAAGTAAAGGGTAAACTTAGTACCTTCACCCTTTCTACTCTCAACAGCCACAGTACCACCAACCTGACGCAAAATAGCAAATACAATAGACAAACCCAAACCCGTTCCCTTGGGTTTTGTTGTATAGAAGGGCTCAAAGATTTTCTCCAGTATCTCCTCCGAGATACCCTCGCCATTATCACTGAATTCAACAATACAGTATAACCCCTTTTCTATATTGGTATACAGAGCGGCTATATCACCAGGATTATCTATCCATTTCGGATATACTTTTATATCAATCTCTCCGCCCTCTGGCATAGCATCACGAGCATTTATGGCAAGATTAACCATCACCTGATCAAACTCTGTAGGATCCATCAGAATAAAATAATCACCATCCTCTACCTCCATCTTAATCTTCACACTCTTACCAATAATCCTGGAGAGAAATCCCCTTAAGTTTTTAAACTGCTCCCCGGGGCTAATCTTTACCTTCCTTACGGTAGACTTCCTGGTAAAAATTAAAAGTTTTCTTATTAAAGCCCCTCCCCTATAGGCAGCCCTTCTTATCTCTCTGAGGAAAGAGACCTCTCTTCCGTTTTCACCGGGAAAGAGCTTTAATAGCAGGTCGGCAAAATTCTGAATTACGTTTATAATGTTATTAAAATCATGGGCTATTCCACTAACAAGAGTACCCAAAGAGTCTATTCTCTGGATCCTTTGAAGATTTCGCTGGAGCTCGTTTTCCTTCGTGACATCTTTAGAAACTCCCCTAAAGCCAAGAAATTTTCCCGTTTCATCGAAAAAAGGTTTGCCGGAAACCCTAAGCACAACAATTCTTCCCTTTTTCGTTACATTTCTGCATTCAAAGGTGAAAGAGGTTCGCGTATCCCTTATATTCTCCAACATAATTCCCATAGAGCCCTTACAGGAAGGCTCAAAAGAGAACGAAAAGTGTCTCCCCACTACCTCTTCCTCGCCATACTCTAACACATTTTCAATACCAGGAGAACAAAAGACAAAATTAAACTCACCGTCCGTTTCCCATAGGATATCCCCTACGGATTCCGCAATATCTTGAAAGCGATTCTTCAACAACTCGAGTTCTCTTGTCCTCTTTTCAACCTCGCCTGCAAGGTTTCGATTCAAAATCTCAAGCCTTGTTGTATAAAAATCAAGGTTGTTACTCATTCTGTTGAAACTCTCAAAAATATCTCTAAACTCAAATCTCCCCTTATCTCTAATTTCAACATAGTTACCATCAGAGATACTATCTGTAGCCATACGCAACTTACTCAGGGGTGTAAAAACGTATCTTCTAAGAATCATCATAAAAAAGACAATCAAAAAAATGGAGATTAAAATGTTTATTAACAACACAGAGAATATTAATTTCTCAGAATCCCTTAAAAACACACCTATATTTGCTCTAACAAGGAGAACTGCCTGAAGATCCTTTACCAAGGAATTATAGTAATTAGATCCGTATATAGGAAAGGCAAAGTACAAATCCCTATTCAACCACCTAAGGGAGAGCAATTTCCCTGTTTCTATCAACTCTCTTACTATCTCCTCGTTTTTTCTTACCCCCTCACCGTACACAAACCTTCCCTTTCTATCAAAAAGAGCAACCCCATCAATGAAACGATTACTAAAGAGGGAGGCCAGAACAACCTCTATCTCTGTTCTGTTGTTGGTCTCAATAAGAGAGGAAAGATTGAAGGCAACAGGTTTACTGATAGAGGTTACATAATTTTCCGCTTCGTGTTTTATACCTGAGAGGGTAAACAGAAAATAAATTGCAAAAAAAACGGTATTAACAACTACAACTGTTACTATAAAGGAGAGAAACACGTAACTCTTCAGTGATTGAATTTTGAAAGGGGTCCTCATCTTAAAATCAACCTGTTAACATCACAATTATCATGAATAATCTTTTCTCTGGTAAGAAAGGTGTTTATGCTTCTCAAAACAGATTCAGCTCTTCCCCTCTCTTTCAATATCACCGTATTATCGGATCTCGAAAAGAAGTGAAAGGCCTCGAAAAAACTTTTAAACTCTCGAGGATTTATCCCTTCTCTATCCGCCATTATGACACACGCCCTATCTAAATTTGAAGGAGACTTAAATATCCAATGGATTGTATCAAACCACATATTTTTTATCTTCCGACTCATACTTTTACTATTTGATAGGGAGTTAGAGAACACTATCACATCCATGATAATATCCGGATACTGCATTGTAGTCTCCATTATCTCTCCATACCTAGCCGCTTCAGAGAGGTAGGGCTCGTAAGTCACAACAGCCTCAAGTTTTCCACTCTTTAGATACGCAGGGGCCTCCCAACTGGCAATAGATACTATTCTCACATCTTTCAGTTCAAGCGAATGTGTTTTTAATATCTTGTACAATAAAAAATATTCATCGGTACCAACCTCTACCCCAATAGATTTTCCTCTTAAGTCCCCAATTGCCTTAATCTTCGGGGAAACAACAATCCCATCCAGCCCCAAACTCCTATCTGCAACTATCCCTATCTTACCCCCTACCCCTTTGTTGCAATAATAGATAGTATTAAAGTAAGAAGAGTGCACCACATCCAAATTACCCTCGTAAAAAGATTCAACGGCACTCCTCCATGTGGGATACCTCACAATTTTAAGCTTTACATTTGCCCTTTCCGGTAATTTTAGATAACGTGCAACGTACCACACCTCACACGGGGGCCAGGCATCAACACCTATATTTATCGTTCTCGTACAGGAAATAAATAGAAACGAAATAGTAAATCCAACAAATATCAGAGGAAAAATCTTACTCATCACTGGAAATTTTACCGGAGACTTTAAACATAGAAATATTCTCATTCAAGTTCTCTATAATTTCCCTATTTTTCTCCGCAACCTCCTGGAGAAGCTCGAGAGCCTTTAAAATCTCCTCACCTCCAATTTTCTGTTCGTTGGAAGCTCCCAATATCTCATCTGCAACCTGATCCAATTTTTTCGTAGCCTCTATTACCCTTTCACTTCCCTCCGCCTCATCATGGACAGCTTGTTTTATCTCGTTGGAAAGCTCCACCAGATGTTGCATAGATTTTAGCATATCATCCGCTGCCACTCTCTGTTCATTCATGGCATTGGCTATTTCTACAATAATACTCACAGTTTGATTTAACTCTGTCATAATTCGCTCAAAAGCTCTACCCGCTTCATCGGATTCCTTTGTTCCCTGCTCAATCTTTTTAAGCATCTCCTGAACATTTTCCTTTATAGATTTAGCCTCCTCAGCAGAATCAGCTGCCAACTTTCTTATCTCTTCCGCAACTACCCCAAAACCGGCCCCAGCCTCCCCCGCATGGGCGGCCTCTATAGCGGCGTTCATAGACAAAAGATTTGTAGTAGCTGCTATTCTTGTGATACCGCTTATCGCTTCCGTGATCTTTACGGAGGATTCCTGTATCTCCTGAATTGAGCGCATGGTGGAGGAAATTTTCTCTCCTCCCTCCTCCGCTACGTTAACCAATTTTTTACTAATCTCCTCGGCATGTGCGGTACTTTTACTAACGGAACTTATGGAACTCGCCATCTCTTCCACACTGGCCGTACTCTCTTCCACAGCCTTGTACTGCTCCTCTACATGGCGTCTGATATTATCAGTAATCTCCGCCATCTCCCTTATATAACCAACTGCTTCATCTATCACCTCTTTCTGCTTGGTAAGACTGCTATTTACACTCTCTATGGAGGCCACCATCTCCCGAGTAGCAGCACCCGATTCTGTAATCGCCGCGGAAAGATCGTTATTTGTATTGGTTACCTCATCTGCAATACCTTGAATCTTTCCAATAAAACTATCCAGAGTTGCTGTCATTTCATCAATTGCCCTTCCAATATCGCCTATCTCGTTATTGGCTTTCATATCAACCCTAACAGTTAGATCCCTCCTCGCAATTATCTCTATTGCATCAAGAAGACGTCTGATAGGTACAAGACTCTTCCTGACAACCAGAATTATGGCAAATATTATGACTAACATCTCAACAAGGATTGCAAGAACCACCATTTTAAGTTCGTAGAGTCTGCTGTTGGATAACTCACTATAAGCATTAACCACTTTATGCACCAGATTTTTCAGACTAACCGCCCGCTCTGGGGTTATTCTTTTTGCCACTTTTATCAAATCTTCTCTCGGAAGTTGCTCCTGAAAGAGTGTAAGTATATCTCCCTTATACTTCTCCCAGGATGCCTTCCAATCGTTTATAAGATTCATTATATGCTCCGTAGGAACAGGCGTTAATCCCAACTCTTTATCTCCTTTTATTAATCCATTGAGAAAACGTTCATAGGTACTCAACTCCTTAAGAGCACTCTCTCTACAAAATCTAGCCCTTTTCATATCGTCGGAAATAACAGCATTGTAGTAGGAATTGGCCCAGAAACCCAAGAGAATGGTTCTCATCCTCTCGCTTCCGGAGACATTAATAGCATTGCCAAGACCATCCATAGCCGACAAGAGATAGAATATTCCCAATATGTTCACCACGATTAACACTGCCCCGGTAACTATAGCAACAAGCACTCTCGCCAGAATTCTAGATTTTATTTTTCTTTCCATACGCATTCTCCTGATAGTTCTCTTCTAAACTGCTAGTTAGATAAAATAATAATGCTGCTTCTCTATTGTGAAAAGTTCTCAAATTTTTCCTTTACTCTTACATACCTATTTATCAAATAGTTTACTCCCTCATTAAACCACCTCTCACCCTTTTCCCTCGTAGCCCTTGTGGCGTATCCCCACACCCCGTCGGGGCTAAGCCCCTTCATACCAAAATGAGTCAAATCCTCTCTTCCAAACTCCGGGATAAAATCTCTTGCTCGCTCCAATCTTACAACCTCAGGCTTAAGGTAGAGCATCAGTGAGGTTTCCACTTCACCTGCATGAAGATTGGGAGCCATATCCTTTATTCCCGAGTAAAAATCCAGAAGCAGAAGAAAAGGCCTCCTACCTGCCATATTCCACTCTCTCGCCGTAGGGTTTAGCACAAAATTTCCCCCATGAAAATTTAACAGGAGAAAATATTTTATTCCCCAAATTGATACGGACTCTGCCATATCCCAGATTACCCGTTTCAAGGTCTCCGGCTTAAGTAAAACGGTACCGCTAAAGCCCATATGCTCAAGAGAGACAGAGTACGGTAGAGGGTGGAGAAACACAGCACCAATACGCCTTGCCACCTCACGTGACACTCTAGATGCTATAACAAAATCTGTCTCGAGCGGCAAGTGATGGGAATGCTGTTCAAAAGAGCCAATTCCCAGAACCGCAGTTTCACTACCACTCTCCCCTATTTCAAAGCTGGTACTCTCTGGGGATAACATACAATCGATAATAGGCAACCTCCCTCCTTTTATATTTAAAATCGGAAGATTCGTTCTAAAAATGTACCCCCACGCATTTATACATATTTATACCTCACAGGTAAAATATTAAAAAGGAATTGAAATTAATCTGGCAATGGTTTATAACACGGTAAACCTGGCTTAGAAAATAGCCTGGCCAAAATCAATTCAACACAACTGGAGTCCCGAAATGTCTATAGAACGATCCCTTGTAATTTTGAAACCCGGTGTACTGCAGAGACACCTGGTCGGAGAGGTGATAAAACGCCTTGAAATGGCATCCCTAAAGATTGTAGGGATGAAACTTATCAAAATCTCAAAAGAATTAGCGGAAGAGCAATACGCAGAACATAAAGGCAAGGTTTTTTATGAACCCTTAATAGAATACATGACCTCAGGACCGGTCATTGTAATGGCTGTTGAGGGTGAAAATGCAATTCATGTCATAAGAAAGCTTGCAGGTGCTACCAATCCAATAGATGCTCTTCCCGGAACAATACGTGGGGATTACGCACTTATAACAAAGAAAAACGTAATCCACGCCTCGGATTCCCGGGAGAGTGCCCAAAGGGAACTCGCCCTGTTTTTTAAGGAGGAAGAAATTGTCGAATACGAACTCCCCGACGAACAGTGGGTTATCTAACCGTACCCACGGACAATCTACCGAGGGGAAACTTCCCAGATGGAACCTACAAAACATCTATCCCTCACTCGATTCCAGAGAATACGAGGAGGATGTAGAACTACTCAAGAAACTCATCAAAGAATTAGAGTCTCAGATAGAGGGTGCAGAGTCCTATACATTTACAGAGAGGGCAAAGGTACTAACATGGTTAAAATCTTCCCTCACTCTACTGAATAAAACCTACGATTTACAACAGAATCTTGAAACATACGCCTACCTTATATACTCTACCGACTCGTACAACAGATTGGCACTCGAAAAGATTAACCTCCTCGAGGAAGTCTCTATACCTCTAAAGAGAATTGCTGTTAGCTTTAGAGATCTTCTAAAAAAACTAAATGAAAATCTCACACAATCGGAAAGTGGAGGATTACAAAAGCTTGTAGAGAGAGATTCATTTCTCAGAGATTACTCATTTTTCCTGAAAGAGCAGACATTCTTCAGCGAACACCAGATGAGCCCTGCAGAAGAGGAACTTGCCGGAGATCTGGCAAGAGCGGGAGCGGATGCATGGGGACGATTGCAGGAGGTAATCTCTTCTCAGCTTAAGGTTATATGGGATGAGACCACAGGCGAAGAGAAAACCGTTACCCAACTCCGTGCCCTCGCTCACGAGTCCGACAGAGAGATAAGGAAAAAGGCCTACCTCAAAGAACTTGAGGCATGGGAGAGTATGAAAACCCCACTTGCATTTGCTATAAACGGGGTCAAAGGTTTCTCCGTAATACTTAACAGGCGCAGAAATTTTAAAAACACACTTGAACGTTCAATTGCGCAATCGAGAATTACAGAGAACACCCTCGATGCACTAATCACCTCGATGAAAAAATCTCTACCACTCTTCAGGGATTATCTCAAGACAAAGGCCAACCTCCTCGGAATAGAAAAGCTTTCCTTTTATGACATATTTGCCCCGGTAGGAAAGGCTTTTAAAAAGTGGAATTACAGTGAAGCTAGAAATTTTATCGTAGAACAGTTTGGCGATTTCTCCCAAGAACTGGCAGAGTTTGCAAGCACTGCCTTCCAAGAGGGTTGGATAGATGCGGAACCTAGAGACGGTAAAATCGGTGGTGCCTATTGTGCAACCGTGCCCCTGCAAAAAGAATCGCGAATACTGTGCAATTTTGACGGTTCTTTTAGCTCCGTTTCTACCATAGCCCACGAATTAGGTCACGGATATCATCACCATGTCCTTAGAGATACCCCACATCTACTACGCACCTATCCGATGACCCTTGCAGAAACCGCCTCTATTTTCTGCGAAAACATAGTTTTTAACCGAGCCCTTGAGAAATTCGAGGGGCAAGAAAAATTAAATGCTTTAGATGTCTATCTTGCCGACTCTACTCAGGTTATTGTAGATATACTCTCGCGTTTTATATTCGAATCCGAGATTATAAAGATTAGAGAAGAAAAAGAACTCTCCGTGGACGAGTTAAACGATATCATGCTAAAAGCCCAGAGGGAAACCTATGGGGATGCACTTAATCCCAAGGAACTACACCCATACATGTGGGCGGTAAAGGGGCACTACTACAATGCCGAATTTGCATTCTACAACTTTCCATACGCCTTTGGACTCTTATTCGGAATATCACTCTACGCAAGATTCCTAGAAGAGGGGAAAAGATTCGCTGACACCTATAGGAAGCTCCTCGCATCAACAGGAATGAAATCGGCAAACCAGATAACCAGAGAGGCCGGTTTTGACATAGAAACTGTTGACTTCTGGGACTCAGGCATTAAAATAATCCAAGGTAAGATTAAAGAATTTCGGAAGCTTGTAGAGGGGGAGTCTCAATGATTAATCATGAAGATGCAATTGAAGAGGTAAAACTAGAGGACAGAGAACTAAAGGATGTAACAAAACAGATCTTAATAGGCCCAAAAGACGGGTTTGACGGCTATTTTAGAGTATTCAAAGTCGCACCCGGAGGATATACCCCATATCACAAACATCCATGGTGGCACGCCAACTATGTTCTTGAGGGAGAGGGCAAGGTGGTAATCGAGGGCAAAGATAACCCCATCAAAAAGGGATCCGTCGCCTTTATCGAGGGTAATGTGACTCATCAATTTGTAAACACGGGAAACGTAGACCTAAAGTTTATCTGTCTCGTTCCGAACGAGGGAGATTCTTACTAAAACCCACCACTATCATAGGTGCCATGAGAGAAGACACAATGAAAGAGAGGACATCCAAGGGAGAAAAAACCTCAGGGGAGAAAACTATTACACCAAGAGTAGGGATATTCGGGGCAGGAGCATGGGGAACCGCTGTAGCCAAAGTACTAAGCGATAAAGGACTTAGAGTTGAAATATGGAGTTTCGAGCAAGAGGTTGCACAAGAGATAAATAAAAAACATACCAACAATAGGTATCTCTACGGCGTAAATCTCCCACAAACACTAAAGGCCTCCAACATACCACAAGAGGTGGCTACGGACAAAGATTATATACTATTTGTTATTCCCTCCCTCTTTCTATTAAATATCGTTAAGAGTATCCTCGGTGTCAAAAACATCATGGAGGGGAAATCCTACATCGGAATCCTTACAAAGGGATTTATAGAAACAGAGGGGGAAATACACCTCATTACCGAAGTAATAGAGAACTATCTCCCCGGTTTCTACAAAGACAAACTCGTTTACATATCCGGTCCCAGTCATGCAGAGGAGGTTGCCAGAGGCAAACTTACCGGACTGATAAGCGCCTCTAAAAACGGCAAGAATGCCATTCGATTCAGGAATTTACTCTCCTCCGATTCTCTTATGGTTTTTCCCTCCCTAGATATCACAGGTGTACAGGTAAGCGCCGCTCTAAAGAACGTAATTGCAATAGCCTTTGGAATGTTAGATGCCCTAAAGGAACTTCTTGATATATTCGGGGACAACACCGAATCTCTACTACTAGCAGCGGGTTTAAATGAGATACAGCAAGTCGGATTGGCCATGGGCTCAACCCATCCGGAAACCTTCACCTCTATTGCAGGTGTGGGGGATCTGGACGTTACCTGCAGGAGCAAGTACGGAAGAAACAGACGGTTCGGGAGAGAGATCGTACTGGACAACGTACTCTCCAAATTCAGAAACATAGAGGACCTACTGGCAAATCTTCCATCTCTGGGCTACATACCAGAGGGAGCGGCAGCGACAAGGTGCGCCCATATACTTAACAAACAATACAAGCTAAAACTCCCCATTATCTCCGGGGTGTACAAAATACTGAACAGGGAAGAGGAACCGGCGGATGAGCTTAGAAATATCCTTTTTAAACTAACATCACCCTCCAAACGTCAAATCTTCTAACAGATTCCAACAAATTACCTCTTAATAGAGAGCTCTCTAGCCAAGCCCTTCAAATAACTCAAATCCTCAAAGCTAAAATGCTCCCATTGAAGGGGCAAAATGGTATTGTTATGTAGAAGAGGTTCCTCCTCTATAGGAAACGAGGAGAATCTTACACTATCTTCAAACATCGGGGTGCCGGGTACGGGAGAATACTCCGCTACATATATCCTTACCCCATACGGGGAAACAAATCTAATTGTTTCCTCCACCTCCTCTCTGTACTGTCCGGGAAGCCCCGCAAGAATGTATACTCCAATCTGAGCCCCGGTAAACCCTACAGATTTTAAAATTTCGATTCCTCTACCAAACTCATGGATATCGAGCTTTCTATCCTCCCGGCTGTGAAATGCATCCGATGAGCTTTCCAAACCGATCCTCACATCTCTAAATCCCGCTTTAAACATAAGCCTGGCAACCGTTTCATCCAGATAGGATAGATGGATACCATTTGGAAGGTAAAAGTTGAGATTTAACTCCTCCTCTACCACCATTTTAATAAAGGGGAGAAAAACTTCCTCCCTTCTAAATAAGAGAGCATCATCGTAAAATGCAAAGTTTCGTGTGCCAAGGGAAGAATGTACTTTTTTAATAAATGTAAGAGTATGATTCGGATTTCCCTTTAAAAAACGATCATACATTCTAAAGGAGGCACAATAGCGACACCTAAAGGGACAACCCGTATTTAACATTACAACCGCCGCATCTCTAAATATTTTTTCCTCCAGCAGGGGCTCCAGGGGGATGCCCGCTACCAAGGGAGTAATTACATCGTTCAACCCGGGTAATTTCAGAATCTCCAGAATTCTATCAAGCTCAGGTCGCGCATTTCCCACAACAATAAAATCGACATCCAAATTATTTCTAGCATGTTTCTCACAGAGAGTGGCATACACACCCCCAAGTACAATAGGAACACGGGGATAAATCCTCCTGCACATCTCAACTACCTCTTTGACCCCTAAATACCAATAAGTCATCCCTGAGGAAACAAGAATAATATCCGGCCTCTCCTCCCGTATTTTCCCCTCTATAACACCTGAAAGCACCCCATACCTGGCAAAGTTGCGTTTTAAAGAGGAAAGAGCCCCCCTCTTCAAAACCCCTGGCTTCTCCGCTATCTGCCTAAAGAGTTTTCCCGTCCCATCGGACTTACGTTTTGGCTTTCCGAGAACCCTTACCGTTTCTTCATCAGTATAGTCTAACGCATTGATAACCCTTACCCTGTAACCGGAAGCCCTGAGGAGATTACCTACCCTTAAAAGACCAAACGGTTTTAAAAACAGATCGTAAAGGGCAAAATCATATACCGGAGGATATATAAGAAGAGCAAGCGGATCAGAGGAGCTAGATTCCCTAACCAATTTCTCTCTTTATAAACCCCATAGTATAGCCAAACAACTGCTTTTCCCACTCATAACCCCTAAAGGTATGATCGGCATCCTCTATGTAATGAACCTCCCCTCTCTCTCCAAAGAGTGCCTTATACTTTTCTGCAACCTCCCAGGGCACCGTTTCATCTCCCTTTCCGTGGATAATCACGGCTTTTCCCCCGTACTTAGCAGTCTGCTCCATTATATTGAGGGACATAACATCTTTAACAAATTCCTCACCGATTAAAATTCCCCCGGCATCCATAGGATTTTTATTGCCTCCCTCTTTTTTAACCCTCTCCATATTCTTTACGAGCAGGTCCCGCATCTCACCGGCAGCAGCCCAGAGAATCAACCCTCTCACCTCTTCGCCTCTCAAACCGGCAACGTAACCTGCAACCGTTCCACCCATGCTAAGTCCCAAAAGGAAAACCCTGCTAGGGTCTATAAAATCCTGCCCCTTAAAGAAATCCAGGATTGCTTTGGCATCCTCTATCTCACCGGAAAGAGTCATCCTATCAAACTCTCCCTCACTCTCTCCGCTACCCCAGAAGTCAAACCTCACACTGGCAATTCCCTCCTTAAGCAACATTCTGGAAAATCTAACAAATACGAAATTCGGTTCCATTCTGTTTCCGGTAAATCCATGGTAGAGAATCACCCCCGGCACCCTATTAGTGCCCGATGCACCCTCCGGGACATGAATCATTCCCCTTAAAAGTCCGTTTCTGCTTTTAAGTTCCACATACTTTTCCATAGCTACACTCCTTGTATCAACTTATCGTAACATTGCCTACATACAGTAAAGTTAAAACATAATCGATTGTAAAGCAAATAATCCCCCCACATCAGTCTGGACACGAGTTTTATTTTTTTGTATATTTGCTGTGGAACTGGCAGGAGATTCTTCTATAACATTTGCTTAAGTATTCAAGGCGCCGTACCCAAGTGGTAAGGGAGAGGTCTGCAAAACCTTTATGCACCGGTTCGAATCCGGTCGGCGCCTCTCTTTTAGCTTTTTTAAGATAACAATTTTACATTCCTCCATCCGTATTGTACACTCATACAATGGAAATTAAACCCGCCTATTTTCCAAATAAAAAGTCCAAGGGGAGTAACTATGATTACCAACCAACTTGTAATGGAAATACTCGCACTGGCATCCATTGTAGTACCAATCACTCAGGCAGTTAAAAAATGGTTTAAAATAGAGGGCTATGCCGCATTGATAGCATCTGCCCTCATCACCATTCTCCTTGCCCTATGGCGCACACTATCCGTCCAACCATACGATTGGTCAAAGCTTGTAATTCTTTCACTAGCCGTGTTTCTGGAGGCAAACGGTATATATCACTTCGGTTCCAGAGCAATAGGGAAAATGACAAAGGCCGAGAGATAATTCTACCTAGCACACTAACCCCAACAAATAAACTCTAACTAATCGGGCCTTAGCACGGAGGCACTCAGGGAATTCTTCCTATCCAATTCTGCTCTCATTTCTCTAAAGTACGCCCTGGTAATCGGATAGAAATACGCGAGCACTATAGAAGAAAAGAGCAAAAGTGCCGGTATCGGACCAAGGAGTATACGGATAGACCAGAGGGTTTTACCGGACTGAGCCATTCCTGCCCTATAACCAGAAATTCCAAGCACCCATCCTGCCAAAAGTATGGCAAGGGAGGAGGCAAGTTTCTGAAGAAATGTAAGGAAACCGGTATACATCCCCTCTCTCCTTCTGCCGGTGGTTATCTCATCATAATCCACACACTCTGGAATTAATGCCCAGGGTATAACATGGGCAGTCGATATACCAATTCCCGCAAGAGCACTCATCACAATAAGAAGGAGGTTTGGCACATCTCGGGGAAGAAATATTATAACGAGCATCATCACGGCCCAAAAACTTATACCCATTATATAGGTCCACCGCTTTCCCACTCTCCTTGAAACCCAGTACCAGAAGGGTAAAAACACAACGGCAACGGCAAACATTGTAAAGAAAAGCGTATCTAGAAGCTCTTTCCGATTGAGGTAGTAGGTTACAAAGTAAACAAAAACAACACCAATAATATCCACCGTTACCCAAGAAAGCAAAAATATAAGCATGGCAAACCTGAAGGGCCTGTTCTTTAGGGTAAGTTTGTACGCATCCCTTATAGAAACAGCGGCCTTACCCTCACCGGAAAAACGTTCCCTCGTACCTGCAAAGGTAACAAGGATAGGAACTATGGAAAATATTCCGAAAACAAATGCCATGTTTCTAAAACCCAAAGCTACGTTACCCCCCACTGCATCTACAAACATCATTGGCAGAGCCGCCCCTACAATTGAAAAGAGAATGGAAAACGTCATCCTAAAACTTACAAGTGCCGTCCGATCATTGTAATCAAGGGTCAGCTCCGGGATCAGGGCACTGTAGGGTACGGCAAGAGCGGTAAAAGCGGTAAAAAACACCACCGCCAACAGAGCATAGAGAGAGAAGAGCAAGACTTCACTATTAATATTGTAACGCTGCCAGAGTAAAATGTAACTCACAGCAAGGGGGAACACCCCAAACAGAAGGTAAGGTCTTCTTCGCCCCCATTTGGTCTTTGTCCTATCAGAGATATAACCCATGATAGGATCACTAAAGGCATCCCACAGCTTACCTATAAAAAAAATCCAACCGGCAAGCGCCGCAGGTATTCCAACCCCATCGGTTAAAAAAAACAAAAAATAAAAGCTAAGGGTAGTAAATAACAGAGAAAAGGTGGAATCACCTACTCCGAAGGCAATTTTCTTACCAATACTCAGTCTTTCAATATTACTCTTCATAGCTTTTTCCTATCCACAGTTTTCATTTACTTAACGGGAAACTTAACGGGAATTTTAAAGAACTGATACTCCTTATAAATCTTTCCCCCTATATGAGCAACAGCTCTCCACATGGGATAGTTTTCCTCTCCAATGGTAGAACCCTCTGCCTCCATATATCCCCTTTTAAGGGCATTCTCCGCCAGCTTAAGCATAAGGTTTAAATCTACTCCTTTGTTCCTATGTTTATAGGAAACACCAAAGATTAGTATCCTTGCACGATTAATTTTTCTCTTTCCAAACAAAAGTCTAAATAATAATTTTGGGGTTGTCCTACCATCAAGACCAACAAACAACCGATTGTAATCCGGAAGCCCTACAACAAACCCCGCAGGTTCATCCCTTACAAATGCAAGAAGCACAATATCCCTATCAGCAACAAAGCCCAGAGAACGAATTAAAAAGCGTATTCCCTCCTCATCCGGTGGTAAAAAATCCTCCCAATCTTCGACAAGTTCCTCGGTAAAGGTTTCATCCACTATCCGCTTAATAATTTTTACCTCTCTCCCTTTGTCCCTCAAATTTACAGGCCTTATTGATATCCCATAGCGCTTGCGCGTTTTATCGGCAAGGGCCTTCAATCTCTCCGAGAAGACCCTCTCCTGTTCAAGGCGAAGTGCAAAGAGTGTATTGTAACTCTCAAAACCGTAACGCCTATAAAAATCAAGGTAGTAGGGAGGATTCCAACTGGTGAGAAAATAGGGTGAATACTCAAAACCTTTTGTTAAGACCCCCCTAAAATTATCCTCACCGTCCGGGGGAAGAGGTCCCCTTACGAGCGAGATATCCCATTTTTTAAAGTATTCACGCATCCTATCGGCAATAGCACAGAAGACATTATAATCCTCAACAAAATCAAAGAGAGAAAAAACCCCCTCTCGTTTCTTAAGCCGTTCTATAAAAGAGCCTGAGTAACCAAACAGTACCCTCCCAGCAGGTTTTCCATCTCTATACGCAACGAGGAGAACCATCTCACCGTCCTTAAAGTAGGGATTTTTCTCCTTGACAAGAGCATCTTTTACAAAAATATCCGGAGCCCCCACAAAGGAAGGATATTTTCTGAAGGCTCTATAGGGAAAGCGCAAAAAATCCTCTCTTGTTTTTCTATCACTAACCTCTCTAAGTTCGATCACGCTCATATTCTACAGTGTCACCCCAATAATGGTAAAGATAAAAATATTTTTCGTATATAAAATCCATATATTGACAATACTGTCCGACAGATTTATAATAATATTCGTATATATGAATAATGTTCATATATGTGAATATATCGAGGACAAAAAATGGGTGTTAGATCCGTATACAGGGCTTTAAAAATAATAGAACTAATCGCAGAGCGAAAATCTTTAACACTCCCTGAAATAACCCAAACCTTAAGTCTTCCAAAGAGTAGTGCATATGAAATTCTTACGACACTCTGTAAAGAGGATTTCATATGCAGAGATAAGAATAACGAGTACTCTCTCGGAATAAGGCTAATAGAGCTTGGAAACAAGGCCCAATTAAACCTGGAAATAAGAAGAATAGCAACCCCCATTCTACGACAGTTAAACGAGGAGTTAGACGAAACCGTTCATCTAACAGTCCTCGATAATGATGAAATACTCTACGTCGAATGTTTCGAATCCACAAAACGCTTAAGGACATACTCCGTTATAGGTGTACGCGCGCCTCTCCATTGTACCGCGGTAGGGAAGGCAATACTTGCAATGCAGGATGAAGACGAAATAAAACGAATAATAAAGGCAAAAGGACTTCCCCAATTCACAAAAAATACAATCACCGACGAGAAAATATTATTGAATGAGCTAAGAGAAACCAAAAAACGCGGATACTCAATAGACAACATGGAGCACGAGGAGGGGGTAAGATGTGTCGGAGCTCCTATCTTCGATATGGAAGGAAAGGTGCACGCCTCAATCAGTATATCAGGGCCATCCCAACGGATAAACATGGAAACTATCCCCTCTATAGGAAAACTCGTTACAGAGAAGGCCAATAAAATATCCAAGCTACTGGGATACAAGGGAGAACACTAAAAACTATGGAGCCAATTAAGAAAAACGGCAAAAACGCTGCCATACATAACAAGGTTCACTCAACCGGGAGAGTGCAGCAAAAAATATCTTTTAAGGAGGTGTCTATGAAAAGATTCCTAACAGTGATACTTGCTCTGCTTGTAGCTGTCTCATTCGCATTTGCAGGTGGGGCACAGGAAAAGAAGGGCGCAGCCCCGGGCAAAAAAATAAAAATTGTCTGGAGTTCGGTATCAGTACCAAATGATGCTCACACAAAGGCGATGTACATCTTCAAAAAAGAGCTCGAAAAGCTCACAAACGGAAAGGTAGAGGTTGATGTTTACCCCTCCGGCCAGCTCTTTACCCAAGAGGCCGCACAGGCTGCTATTAGAAAGGGAACACTCGATATGGTGTACACCGGGCCAAACTGGTTGGCACAGTATGTACCCTATATGTCAATGTTTGCAGCGGCATATATCTTTAAAGACTACAACCATATGACCAAAACATTCAACGGGCCAATTGGAAAAAAGATCTTCGCAGATATAGCCAAAAAGGTGGGAATTCGCCCCCTTGGAGCCTTCTACCTTGGAACACGAGAACTCAATCTTCGTGACATAGGCCGTGTAGTAAGAACACCACAGGACATGAAGGGTGTGAAGCTGAGAATGCCCAATACCCCAACCTGGCTATTCATGGGCAAAGCTCTGGGAGCAAACCCCACTCCTCTAAGTTTCAGCGAGGTATACATGGCCTTAAAAACCGGAACAATTGACGGACAGGACAACCCACTTCCCACCGACAAGAATGCGAAGTTCTATGAGGTAACCAAATACATCATACTGACGGATCACTATATCAACCCAATCTTCCCCACAATGAACGAGAAGAAGTGGGAATCCCTCGGTCCGGATATCCAGGCAAAGGTTTACAAGGCTCTGGAAAAGGCAAGGGAGTTCTGCGACACAACAAACCTGAATGCCGAATCCAAACTCCTCGATTTCTTTAAGAAACAGGGCTTAATAATTGTCAAACCGGACAAAGAGGCTTTCATGAAGTATGCCCAGCATATGTACCTGTCCAACAAGAAGATCAGCGGAAGCTGGGACATGAATCTATTTAAAGAGGTTCAGGCACTTGCAAAATAATTGCTTGCAAAACAACTTTAGCGAATAAATAATAATCCTATCAGGGGGGCATATAGAGTCCCCCTTGATAGAAATTATTCAGTCGAAGGTAATAAAAATGAGTGATAAAGCCGAAAACAGATCGACTCTCTTAAAGATTGGGAAATTTGTACTCGATCTCTTTGAGATATACATCCCATCTGTCGCCTTTTCTATCATGTTTGCTGTCTTTATTCTTCAAATATTCTTTAGATACTTTCTAAACAACCCCCTGACATGGCCGTACGAGATAACAATATTCGGGTTCATCTGGACGGCAATTCTGGGTGCATGCTATGCAAGAAGACTCGGCATCCACGTGGTTTTCGGAATCATATACGATATGCTTAATTCCTTCTGGAAACTAATCTTCAGACTAAGCGCTAACGGACTGGTGTTTATAAGCTTTGTTATAGCCTTTTATCCAACGTACAAGTACATATCCTTCATGTCTTTTCAAAAATCTACGGTCTTACAGATTCCCTTTAGCATTGCATTTTCCCCATACATGATTTTTACAATACTGATCCTTGGTCATACCGCTTACGACCTGGTTATAGATTTTAAAAAGCTTTTTAAGAGGGAGTATTAAATTGGATACCGCATTAATAGTATTTTTAATAGGGTTTACCCTCATATTTATAATAAGGATACCCATAGCCCTGGGGATGATAACGACATCTATCTTCTACATGCTGGTAAAGGGGCTAGATATAGGACTTGTGGCCAATCAGGTACTATCAAACCTGTTTTCAAAATATATTCTTATGGCTGTCCCACTCTTTATCTTTACCGCAAAGATAATGAACACGGGCAAGGTTACAGAGATGGTGTTCAATTTCGCCAACGCACTAGTCGGAAGGCTAAAGGGTGGAATGGGTCACGTAAATGTTGTAGCCTCCATTATCTTTTCCGGGATGACAGGTTCCGCCGTTGCCGATGCATCCGGCCTCGGAATTATGGAGATACAGGCTATGAGAGATCACGGCTACGACGACGGATTTAGCTGCGCAATAACCGCGGCTTCTGCAACAATCGGTCCCATATTTCCCCCAAGCATTCCCATGGTCTTCTATGCAATGTTATCTGGAGCCTCTATAGGGAGCTTATTCCTGGGCGGCATGATTCCCGGTTTACTAATAGGACTGGCTCTTATGGGATATATAGCGATAATCGCAAACAAGAGAAACTACCCCAGAGGAAAGGTATACACAATAAGGGAGTTTATCATATACACGATAAAGGCCTTTCCGGCCCTATTAACACCTGTAATCCTTTTAGGGGGGATATACACAGGGGTAATGACCCCTACTGAGGCAGGAGCGGTTGCCGCCTTCTACGCAATAATAATCTCAATCTTTGTTTATAGGGCAATGGGGCTAAAGCAACTAATAGATGTAATCGTAGATACCGTTAAAACTACGGGAACCCTTACACTAATAGTAGGAGCCGCCTTCACCTTCTCATATATAGTAGCTTTTGAACATATTCCCCAGTACATTGCACAGTTTCTATTGGGGATAACCACCAACAAGTATCTCTTACTACTCATTATCAATATTCTATTCATAATTTTGGGTATGTTCATTGATACCTCTGTCATCACAGTGGTATTTATTCCAATGGTTCTACCCTTAGTAAAATCTCTGGGCATAGATCTTGTTCACTTTGGCGTGGTAATAGTGCTAAACATGATGATCGGGCTCTCTACCCCCCCAATGGGTATGCTTCTCTTTATCGTATCCGGAATATCCGATACGCCGTTAAAAATAATAATAAAGGAAGTACTTCCCATGCTACTTGTTCTGATTGCCGTGCTTCTCTTGATTACCTACGTTCCGGAGATAGTTCTGTTCATTCCGCATCATTTTGGGGCTCACTGAAAAAAATCAGAGAAAGAAATCAGAGGAGTGGAACAAAATTGGAAGAAACGAATTTTTAATTTTAAACATTCTTTCAGGAGGATAAGTAATGTCTGAGAAAAAGGAACTTTACGGAGTGATACCGGCTCTAATAACTCCTCTCACCAAAGAAAAAAGGAGAGATGAGAAATTGCTAGAAAGGCAAATAATATATCTAAAAGAGGCGGGAGTAGACGGTTTTTTCATAAACGGAAGCACAGGCGACGGTGTTAATTTAACCATAGAGGAAAAAATAGAGAATTTCAAAATGGTAAAAGCTCTGGCACCGGATACCCTTACCTGTATTGCCGCCCTAAAACCCTCTACAGAGCAAACAATAGAAGAGATTCACCAGTTCGAAAAACTGGAGCCGGATTTCGTAGTAGCCGTAACCCCCTTTTACTGCTCCGTGCCACAAAATGCAATAGTTGAACACTTTAAAAAGATTGCATTATCAACCGAGCTCCCACTGATACTCTACAATATTCCCCAGTGCACTCAGAACAAAATAGAATATTCCACTCTGATTGAACTATCAAAGATTAAAAACATAGCAGCCATAAAGGATAGTTCCGGCGATTTTTCTACATTCTCAAGATGGCTCTACATGAACCTGAACAGAGATATTAACCTAATCCAGGGAGAGGATCTTTTAGATGCCCCATCTCTCATTCTCGGGGGAAACGGAATAGTTACCGGGATGGGAAATGTTTTAATAGAACCATACGTCGCTATGCTAAGAGCCGCAAAAGCAAAGAACTGGGTGCAGGTAAATGAGATGCAAAAGAGAATAAATAAACTATACGAAATAGTCGATGCTGTTAACGGAAAAGTTATTCCCGCAATAAAAGCGGGAACCTACCTACTGGGAAGAGGTTCCCTATACGCCAAAACAGCGGGTTTAGAACTTGACACAGAAGAAATAGATAGAGTGGAAAAGGTACTGAAGGGTATACTGTAAATATAAATCCGGAAATAGATCCAAAATCATTAAAGGGAGAAATTATGATGAGGGTAGATAACCTATCCTTCGGAAACATAAAAATCGACGGAAAAACCTATACAGAGGATATAGTAATTGAAAGGGGTAAAATAAAAGAGAGAAACAAAACCCACTCCAGAAAATACAAACCCATGTATGGCCACACCCCCCTTACTCCTTACGAAAACATACCCTGGGAGTGTGAAACACTGGTAGTAGGTACCGGAATATACGGGAGTTTACCGGTAACCGAAGAGTTTAAAGAGAAGGCGGACAAAAAGGGAATAAAACTATTGATACTCACAACCCCGGAGGCAATAAAGTATATAAACAATCCCAATACAAATTTAATACTTCACCTAACCTGTTAAAAATCATTTCAGAAACTTCGTTAAAAAACCAAGTCCCTCTCCACTTCTGTCATTCACAGCCTCTACAATAAAATCAGTTACACCTCTCTCCTTCAGGATACTAAGAGCCTCAACTATCGGTATTACACCGTGCCCCGGAATTAAATGCTCGTCGGCGAGATGAGCGGGTAGGCTGGAATTGTTATCGTGGACATGAACACTAACAACCGCTCCCGTATCCGCGATACGTTTTACCGCGGACAAAAAATCAAGATTATAAACCAGAGATGTAATCCACAGATGACCTATATCAAGACACACCCCAATCCCCTCCACTCTACTGACTGCCTCGAGAACATCATCGGGTGCCTGATAGAGGTAGGTCAACCGAGGATTCAGGTTTTCTATAGCAAGCTCTACTCCAATATCTCTACAGATATTAAGTGCCAGTTTTAAATTATCAAAGGAAACGGCGAGATGTTCCTGATAATCTTTAGTTTTACTATACTCCACCCTAGTAAAAGTATCCCCCCTAATAAATGCAAAAGAGTTCTCGTTCTTGATAATCTCACCTATCATGGCGTTTCGTTTTCTAAAATCACTATACACCGGGATATCCAGGGTATATCCCGGGTGAAGCACAACCCTCTTAGCCCCAAACTCTACTGCAGTTTCTGCACTTTCTCTTATAACGTTTAGAGAATCATTTAAAATACCCACATTGGCAGAACCCAGATTCGGATAGAACTCCGTTTGAGGACAAGGAGCATGAACGGAAATTGTCTTTCCCCTCAAAAAAGAGAGTTTACTCAGAGCTTCCTTAGGAAGGTTATAAGAAAGTTCAAAACCACCGAAGCGCAATAGGGGGGATTTTTCCTCTACCATCCCGAGGAAATCCTTAATCTCCTCTATATCCTTAAAGGCAACAAGCGAGACCCCAAGATTTATCATTTCACTAAAAACCACCAGTTCTCACCTAAACCTGCTTCTCCACCTTATTCCTCGTGAGAAGATTCACAACAAAGATCGGTATAAGAACAGAGAGAACAAGGAAAATACCTATTACAGAGGCCGGACCGTACAAATCACTCCTTATCTGAGCAAAGGTCTCAACGGTAAGCGTTTTCCACTGAGCGGAGAATATAAGTATTGTACAGGTCAAATCAGCAACCGAGGCTGTCCAGGCTAATAGCCCTCCCGATATAATTCCGGGCATGATCATCCGACTGGTAACCTTAAAAAATGTCCTTATAGGGGGTACACCAAGATTAACCGAGGCCTCTTCCACATTTTTATTCACCTGGGAGAGAATTGCGGAAACCGTCCTCACAGGATGGGGAAGCCTCCTAACAAAGTATGCTACTATAAGTATCCATCCGGTTCCTATCAGAACGAGGGGTCTCTTGGAAAAGGCAAGAATCATCCCGATTCCAAGGAGCACACCGGGAATACCCAGGGGAAGGGACGAAAAGGCATCGATAAAGGTTGCGAGTTTTTTCCCCTTTCTAACAATCACATACCCGAGAAGCGAACCAAGAAGGAGATCAAAAACAGTGGCCGTGGTGGCAAGAATGTAAGAATTGGTAAGAGGGGTCATAACGGCATAGAAAGTTTTCTTATACTGATCCAAAGTAAAGTGACCATACTCGAGAACAGGACCGTTTGAAACTGTGAAGGAGGAAATGATAATAGTAACAATGGGTAACAGGGAAACTATCAAAACGATAAAAAAGATAAAGGTAAGAAATAATTTTTTGGCTAAAGGGGGATCAACCAAAACCGGAGCTCTCGTTCCACTTGTGACAAAGCTCTTCCTTTTAAGATAAACACGCTGTATAATCAGTATGCCCATAGAGATAGTGAGAAGAATTGTGGCTCCTGTACTTGCCATTATAGGCGGACCACCCATTTCAGAGGTAAACTCGCCATAAACAAGGGTTGTAAGAACCGGGGTTCCAACCCCAATAATGGCGGGAATTCCAAAAGAATCTATTATCAGAATAAAAACCATGAGGGCGGCATTGAGAATAGATGGGGTTGCGGCGGGCAGTGTGACCGTCCAGAAGCGTCTGAAATTAGAGGCTCCCAAATTATGTGCAGCCTCCTCCAGCGAAGGGTCTATCGTCTGGAAAGCCCCTGTTAACAGTATAAAGCCAAGGGGATAGTAGCTAAGGATAAACACAATCAACACCCCCCAATACCCGCCAATCGTAGGAATCATTATTCCTACCTTCTTAAACATCATGGTTATAAGACCAAATCTTCCGAATAGGATAAGCCATGTATAGGCCCCGATAAATGCCGGAGTCAAATAGGGAATCCAGAGCGCCGTTCCAATAGCAACATGCCCGTAAACCCGGTAGCGTGTATAAAAATAAGCAAGAGGGATATCGATAATCATTATCCCTACCGTTCCAAGAACCCCAAGGGTCAGGGTATTTATAAGAGCC
Source organism: uncultured Spirochaetales bacterium (assembly GCA_964596425.1). Lineage (GTDB taxonomy): Bacteria > Spirochaetota > Spirochaetia > SZUA-6 > SZUA-6 > CAZQTC01. The sequence continues at coordinate 34,313 of CAZQTC010000022.1, forward strand.
CTATAATAGTAGGGTTTGGTAAAAAACTTAACATAACTGCTAAAGGAAATTGTATGGCTTGTGGCAGATACATCTATAAGACTTGCCTTTACCACAGAGAAAATCGGATAAATGAGGAAGAGGAGAAAACTTCCAATAAATATCAATATTGGAATATTCCAGACATCAAATATTTTTCTCCTAATATTAAGTATGGTGTTACTCTTAACATTAGTACTAATATCAGCCATTTTTAACCCCTACCATCTCTTCCACCGGGAATACCGACATATCGTCAGTCGCAAAAACCACTTCTATCGTACTACCCTCGTCGATAAGAGCCTCTCTCACCGGATTGGCTACCGAAACCTGAAAATTGGTTCCGTCCTCTGCCTCACATATAATAGAAATCGAGGAACCCAGATACACAGAATCCAGAACTTTTCCCTTAAAACTAAACACAGGCTCTTCTTTACCCCCCAAATCACCCATATCGCTCTTAAGCCTCAAAGCCTCGGGCCTTATAGAGGCCACAACCCTCTCCGTCTTATTCTTAAAACTCGCCCTAAGCCTTAACTCCCGATTTTGGAATAGCACCACAACAGAATTTTCGGTTTGAGATACAACCCTACACTCGAAGAAATTGGTAACACCAATAAAATCCGCAACATAGGGGGACGCAGGTTTGTGGTAGATCTCCCAGGGAGTACCTATCTGTACAATCCTACCCTTTGCCATCACAGCAATTCTATCCGAGATAGCAAGTGCCTCCTCCTGATCATGGGTAACGTATATCATTGTAATACCAAGTTTTTTCTGGAGACGTCTAATATCTACCCGCATCTCAACCCGGAGTTTGGCATCGAGATTGGAGAGCGGTTCGTCCATAAGCAAAACCCTGGGCTCGATAACAATAGCTCTGGCAACGGCCACTCTCTGCTGTTGACCCCCGGACAGCTGATCCGGTCTTCGTTTTTCCATACCCGAGAGTCTCACAAGTTCAATGGCATTCATCACACGCTCTTTTATCTCATGCCTCGTAACCCTTCTAGCCCTAAGCCCGTAAGCTATATTATCGAAAACACTCATAAAGGGGAAAACGGCATAACTTTGAAACACCATACCCGTATCCCGTTTATGAGGAGGGATGCCATCGATCCGCTTATCGTTAAAGTAGATAGCCCCACTCTCCTGGTAGTAAAAACCTGCAATAGTTCTTAACAGCGTTGTTTTTCCGCACCCGGAGGGACCGAGTAACGTAAACAGCTCCCCTGGTTTTATCTCCAGGGAGAGATTATCTACAGCAGTAACACTTCCGAATTTTTTCGTTACACCCTCTATTTTTACACCAACTCCGGTCATTTTAACATCTCCGCTTATAAAAATAACACTTTAGTCGGGAATCCACATATCCCCAAATCCACCCCCGCAATATTACAAAATGCCGGAGCTACTCTAAGCCCCGGCACTATTTAAATTGGAATGCATCTCACCTTACAGTAACATACTATTTGGCCTCGGCTTCAGCTATTGCTGTCCACTTCTTCAAGATTTCCGCCCTATGCGTTGCCGCCCACACAGGATCGTAGGGTCCCTGTTTAATCGAGCTAATGGGCGGATACCCCTTGGGAGGAGCCACGTCCTTTCTGTTCACTCTAAAACCAAGATCCCTCAGCGCCGTCATTATCTCTTTAGAAAGCACAAAATCAATAAACTTCTTGGCAAGCTTGGGATTCGGACCTCCCTTTACAAGGTAAATACCATCCGGCCTAACGGCAGTTCCCTCCTCCGGATAGATAAAACCAACGGGTTTCCCGGCAGCGGCATACTTATAGGCATTTCGCTCATGGGTAAAACCAAAGGGATACTGACCGGAGGCTACAAACTTATACGTATGACTGGAACTACTTACTATAACGAGATTCTTATACAGCGCTTTTACCAGATTCCATGCAGCCTCTCCCCTACCATAATCCTCAAGCATTATAATAAGCTCGCCATAGGCAGAACCGGACTTTCTGGGATCAGCCATTAGCACCTTTCCCTTCCATCTGGGATCGGTAAGATCCTTCCAACCCTTAACAACACCCTCTTTCACCAGGTTTTTATTGTAGATGATGCCCATAGGGTGGAGAAAAACAGCATTGTACCAGGGATGATCCTTTGCAGATATTATTAGATTACTATCCTCCTTGGAGACGTAATCGTCAAGATAAGCCCTGAAAGCCCCACCGGAATCGATACCCCCTGTAAACATCACATCCGCCTGTGGATTGGCAGCCTCCGCCTTGATTCTATTGAAAAGCTGGCCGGTACCTGCCTCGACAGTATTAACCTTTACACCGTACTGTTTTTCAAATCTGGGAACAACCAGGTTAACAATCTCCGTGGAAGCTGGAGTATACACCGTTAACTCTTTGGATTCCTTCTGACCACCAGCAAAAACAAAGGGTACCAACAACAAGGCAAACGCCAGGACCAAAAAAATTCTTTTCATTTTCACCTCCTATAAAGAATTTATTTTTTTCAATACTACATCACTTTTGGATAATCTACAAGTAGTAATAGAAGAGAAATATTTTCCCATATCAACTGTCCTGTAAAAATATTTCTCAATCTAACCCAATCTAAAACCCCAGAATCCTATAAAAATAGTCTAAAATCTTCCAGCTGCCCCTCAATTTGGCCCTATTATTGCTTACCTCAAAACAGGAAGGAGGAATCTATGAAAGCAAAAATATTCGCCCTAATACTACTCGTAGGACTATCCGGCATTCTGTCTCACGACCTATCCGCTCTGTCCATAAATGACATACTCTCAAAGGCATACCAAACAAACGAGGTGCAATCCGTACTCATAGATCTGGAAAGCGCTAAAAGAGAAATCACCCTCCTAAGTTATCCGGGAAATGCAACCCTAAACACCCAGAACACCTCCAAAACGGGAGAGGGTTATACATCATTAAGCGGATATGTGTATCTTAGCATTCCTACGGGACCAAACAGCAAGGCAAGGGAAAATCTTAATAAAGCCTACAACAATCTAAACCTCGCTCAAACCAAACTCCGAGAGACCCTAAACGGTACAATCCTAAAACTCTTCACACTCTACGAGAATACCTGGCTGGCCCAACAGGAAATAGAGGTCCTTTTGGAGGAACTAAAGGCATACGAAGCCCTCTTTAACATCACACGGGAGAAATATAAAGCGGGAACAGCCTCTCTATCGGAGCTCACAAAGGCAGAGGAGAATTACTCAGAGGCCACAGAGAATCTCTTACAGGGAAGACTTAGAGAGAGACTCGCATGGCTGGAAATGGCATACGCTACGGGGAAGACTGACTCTCCGAACACAGGCTTTGGTACCAATCCGGGGGCAACGGAAATCCTCGAAAAATATATACCGGAGAGTAAAGCCATTCCCAAACCCCCGGAATTAACAATATTCGCCTACAACAACCTATCTGTCATAAAAGCTCAGGAGATAAAAATCAGAGAGATAGAGGCGGAGATAGCAAGGATTAACTCAATAACTTCCGACGACCTACAGATTGACATTAAGGGATTCTTCAACTATGGCCAACATTCGGCTTTTGCAGACTATAACTTTTTAAACCCTACCCTAAACATAGGGTATTCGTTTCCAATCACAACCATAGGAGAAACCCTGGACAACACACAGTCATCCGTAACATCGAGCTCCATATGGAATGCAGGGGTCACACTCTCGTTAGGCGTAAAATTGGGAAACACCGAATCCCTGGAGAGGGCGTATCTGGAGGAGCTTTTAAAGAAAGAAAAAGCAAGGCTAACGAGCCTTCGTAACTCCGTAGCTCTTGATATCAGATCCAAATATCAACGCTGGTTAAACACGCAAGATTACATAAAACAGGCGGAGAGAAACTTAAAGAGAGCAATAGACAACCTTAATATAGCAAAAACAAAAACCAAGATAGGCATTGCTAACGAGGCAGAACTGAGAGAGGCGGAGGCCCTGGTAAAACGCGCTCAATGGAACCTGTACAAGATGCAGATCGAAAGCGAAAAGGCACGCCTAAATGCCTATCTTGCCGCCGGGAAGTTACCCGACGAGTACAAAGATTTCATAAAAACCACAAAAAAGGAGAAATAAAATGAAAGGCAAGAAAAAAACTCTTTTAATAATAGTAATGCTGGTCATCATCGGAGGGGCCGGGACGGGTTACTACCTCTGGCACTCAAAGAATACAGCCTCTACAACAAACAAAACTCAACAGATTCAGGTGGTAGCGGCAAAAGCGGGAAGTGTCTCGGTCGTGGTAGAGGGACCCGCAATAGTAGAACCTGTCCTCGAGAGCAGCATCAGATCTAAAATTTCAGGTATTATTCTAAAGGCTCCCCTGGAGGGGGATAGATTCAAAAAGGGAGAAACTATCATACTATTCGATAGAAGCGATCTTCAGAAACTTCTGGAGCAGACCAGTATCAAACTATCCCAGGCAAAAGTTAACAGGGACAAGGCAAAACAGAGTCTTATAAAATTAACGAGGGACCTGGAAAACAAAAAGAAACTCCTGGCTTCGGGTGCCGTGTCACGAGAAGAGGTAAATACACTGGAAGAGAGTGTTTCGACGGCCAAATATAACCTGAAACTTGCAGAGTTATCGGTAAAAGAGGCTGAATTGGCATATCAGGACGCAAAGGACAATCTAAAAGCGGCAAATATAACAGCCCCTTTTGACGGAGTGGTGCTAAAAGTTAACGTAAAAGATGGTGATCTTGTAAACTCGGGAGCACTTCTGGCGAATTACGGAAATCTCTCACGGGTTCGCCTTGTAGCGGAGATTGACGAGTTTGACATCGGGAAGGTAAAACCCGGACAGCCCGTAACAATAACCAGCGACACCCTTGGTAAAACAACCCTCCATTCAAAAGTTGAAAGGATAAGTCCCCAGGCAGAGATAGTGAATAACATCTCTATCTTTAAGGTCTCCACGGTGGTTAACAACATTGACGGGGCATTAAAACCAGGAATGAGTGCCGACATCTCCATCCTTATACGCTCTGATAGAGGGATCGTAGTACCAAGCAGAGCTGTCTCCACCGTAAGAACGAGAAGCTACATAAAGATCTACGAGGAGGGGAAGGTAAAAACCAAAAGAATAAAGGTAGGGGCAGATAACGGAATGAATGTAGTGGTTCTCGAGGGACTAAAAGAGGGTGAAAAGGTAGTACTTCCGGGTGGTTCGTCCCTTACCGTCTCTCCTTCCACCACCTCTAATTCCTCTTCCTCATCAATAATTCCAATAAACGTACCGGGAACAGGGGGAATGAAATGATACAATTCGTAAACCTATGCAGATACTATACCATGGGACCAACCACGGTGAAGGCGGTTGACAACATAACCGCCTCAATAAACGAGGGGGAATTTGTAGCAATTGTGGGCCCAAGCGGATCCGGAAAATCAACCCTAATGAATATAATAGGTTGCCTGGATTCTCCTACCTCCGGGGATTACATACTGGCGGGAAAGAACGTATCCGGGTTAAACCGTGATCAGCTTGCGGAAATCAGAAATAGGTACATAGGATTTGTCTTTCAATCATTCAACCTTCTACCGAGGGAAACCGCAGTGGAAAATGTAGAACTTCCGATGATATACGCCGGTATTCCGCCGAGGGAGAGACGCGAACGGGCAATGGAGATCCTAAAGAGGGTACATCTTGTCGGCCGAGAGCATCATGTACCAAACGAGTTATCCGGTGGACAGCGACAACGCGTCGCAATAGCCAGAGCCCTGGCTGTTCATCCCAAAGTACTCTTGGCGGACGAGCCTACCGGTGCACTGGATACAAGGACAGGTGAAGAAATCATGGAGCTCTTTCAAGAACTCCACTCGGACGGTGTTACCATTGTAATGGTAACTCACGATACCGATCTTGCCAAAAAGGCAAAGAGAATCATCCAAATTCGGGACGGGAAAATATTGAAAGATTTTCCGGCAACTGAGTGGGAAATATAGGAGGAAACAATGGGTTTATTCAAATTTAAAGAAAGTTTGAAAATGTCCCTACGGAGTATAGCTAACAATAAAATAAGATCATTTCTAACAGCCCTTGGGGTTATGATAGGGGTAGCGGCTGTTATCGCACTGGTTGCACTCGGAAACGGTGCGGAATTATCGGTAAAACAGAGCCTACAATCGCTGGGCTCGAACCTTCTAATCCTGTACTCCGGACAAAAGAGGGGCCCGGCATTAGTTAGGAGAAACACTACCAATATCACCCCCACCATAACAGAGGAAGATCTAAAATGGATAAGAAGCCTGGAGCCCAATCTGGTAGTAAAGGCGGCTCCAGAATCCAGCGCATCGGCACAGGTAAAATACTCCAACAAGAACACCGCCGCTACCGTGGTAGGAACCGATCTGGAGTATCCGGATATAAGGAACTTCTATCCCGCCTACGGGAATTTCTTTTCGGAAGCTGAGATAAAATCACGAAAGACGGTAGCTGTAATAGGAGCCCAGGTCTATAAAGACCTATTCCCCGCAGGAACCGACCCTCTCGGGCAAAAAATAAGAATTAACGGTATAGGTTTTCGAGTCATCGGTGTAATGCAGGAAAAGGGAAGTTCCACCACAGACAATCAGATATTTATACCCATTACAACCTTCCAGCGCTATATCTCCGGCTCTACAAAGTACTCTCTCGTGAACATTCAGGCGGCAGACCTCAACCAGATGCGAGAACTCCAAAAACTAATCGAGGATCAACTTCTGAAATTCCATAAATTGCCCAATATGGATGCTGCCGACTTCTACATAGCAAACCAGTTAGACCTATTAAGTGCGATGGAGGGCGTAGCAGATACCTTTACCCTGCTCCTGGCCAGCATAGCAGCAATAAGTTTGATAGTCGGGGGAATAGGAATAATGAATATAATGCTCGTCTCCGTAACAGAACGAACGAGAGAGATAGGAATACGCATGGCTCTGGGCGCCAAGGGGAGGGATATCCTGAGCCAGTTTTTAACCGAGGCCATTATTCTATCCTTTGGCGGAGGGATTATAGGTGTGATACTCGGAATAGGTGCATCACTCGGGGCAACAAAATTCGCCAACATGGCAGCAGTGGTAACACCAGAATCCATACTTTTGGCCTTCGGATTCGCAGTTGCAATAGGACTCTTCTTCGGCGGATACCCGGCCTACAAGGCATCAAAGCTCAATCCCATAGAGGCATTGAGATACGAATAAATTATAAAAACTATTTTTAAAGGAGTAACAAATGAGAAAGAAAATTATTACAATCCTTCTAATGACAACGTTCATTCCCGCAATGCTCATTGCACAATCACCGGATGACCCTGAGATTCAAAAGGCAAAGAGAGAAACAGCGGTGGTCTTTGATCTGGGCAGACTCTTCGGATATCTGGCAAAGATGGAGGAAAACCAGAAGGAGTTGGCTCTCTCCAACGAGCAATTAGAGAAGATCTATACGGTAATGGAGGAGATCTACACAACCGAGCGACTGGAACCCAAACAGGCGGAAAAACTCTTAACCTATCTAGAGGACAACGTTCTAAGCCCGGAACAGTTAATGTACACGGATCAACTTGCAATCGAAAAGGAAAAGGAGCGAGAAACCAGAACGCCGGGTTCAGGCGGGGGAGGCGGACAGATTACCTCCTATATAGCGGGGGGTCCCTTCAATCCGATGAGAGACCCAAATAAAAATATTGGAAAAGATTTTCTGGAATTCTACAAATACGTAGCCAAAAGAATAGGGAAAGAGTAACCCACAAAACCCTCTAAGCGAAGCCCATACGGCCCATACGGGTGTATGGGCTTTCCGTTTTTACACCTCAAGTATTTAACAGTTTAATCATAAACATCAAAGCCCTCATAATATGAAAGGGATCCTTCACCGGAAGAGCCACAACATCATTTACAGGTGTACCATCACGCCTTCTAATCTGTATCCATTCCCCTATCTTTTCATCACTGTTTGGAAAGGTACCAAAGGTATAATCGTGAACCTTAAGATAGTAATTCCAATAGTCATTATCTCCCGTTAATCTATACGCTAACAGAAGGGCGTAGAGTGCCTCGGAGTGTACCCACCAGAGTTTTTTATCCCAGTGATTTCTCAGATAACCCAGTATTTTATCATCAGCGTTAACCTCTAATACTCTACCCCTTGGCGCTCCCCAATCCACATGGAGAAACTGGGGTATCCCGCCGAACTCATTATCCCAGCACTTTTCCACCATCCAATCTATCAACCTAAGCCCCTCCGACTTCCATTTATTTGCATCGAAAAGAGTTGCTTCACCCGAAGGCTTATTTCCCAGCCCGTTTCTCACCCCCCCACCAGAAAGCCTTTCCACCTCACGAGCAAAGTCAATCAAAAACCAGGCGTGCTCCAATGTGTGTCCCGGATTGTAATAGCTTCCTATCATCTCATCAGGGGCAATTCCCCCGTCGCTCTTAACCATCTCAACGAGGATCCTTCTCTCATTACACCTAAAGGGAACTACAGATTCCTCCGCAACTCTAAAGCCAATCTCTACCAGTTCACTTAAAAAAGGGTCTTTCCAATAACTTGCCCCCTCAATCATCTCTCTTGTAGTCTCCAATAGGAGCATTGGTATCCCGTGGGACCTGTAACCAGTGGGGACACCGTAGGGAGCGGAAAAGAACTTTCCACTCTCAATTCTATCGACCACTCCCCTATAGATATCACAGGCAAGCCTGAAATACTCCGGCTTATCAAAAGCAACGGAAAACTCCACAAAACCATAGATTAAAAACTCATCCGCCTCTATCCCCAAATGGGCAGGGTGACGATTCATGCTATGCTCACCATCAACATCCCCTTTATACTCAACTGGTAGTCCCCTCTCGGTAAGTAGCCACGCACAGCTTCCATCATCTAAAATCGCATGATCCCGCAGAAACTCAGCGCCTAGTTTAGCTCCGCCCTCAAGCTTTTCTAACTTAGTTTGGGGGAACATATCCTGAAAATGTCTGTAGAGATGGGAGAGAGCCCAGAGAAATCTCCCCTCAGACCACACGTACTTATTTTTGGAGACCAGTTTATCCCCCAAATTATTAAAACAGGTAAAAAACCCGCCGTTATCCCAATCAATTCCACGTTCCAACCAGAAGGGAAGTATTCTCTCAACGAGATGTGTGATTAAAAAATCTCTAAGAGAGTTTAATTCCACGGTTAATCTCGCCTAACATTACAAGTTAGAACCATCCAGAGGAAAACCAAAATCACTTAAATACCTCCGCCACTTTGTAAAAGGCGTGTATGTACTGATCCACCAACGAACCATCATCATTGGGGAAGGTGGGTAGAGCCAGAATCCGTCTATTTACATCCGTGGTAACCGGAAGGTCATCAGGGTTACTGCCCCTCTCCACAAAGTAGGGTTGCTGATGTAAAAGTGGGTACCTATCACCCCTAACAAGTGCACCCTCCGCCCTTAACAGCTCGATAAGCCTCTCCATAGAAACCCCCGTTTCTTCCTCCCTATAGACAACGTTATTCTCATAATACACCCTTTTGATATACACAGGACTCTTGTATACGTGAAAACCAGGAATATCAGAGAGAGCATTTAAAAGTCTCTCTACATTTCTGTTTCGTTTCTCATTTCTCTCGTCAAGATATCTAAGCTGCACCCTTGTAATCGCAGCATGCAGAGGGGACATTCTGTGCTTGAAACCGAAAGAGGTATGCCGATACCTACTATAACGCTCCGGCAATTCCGCTGCCCTCCTATAGTGACCCAGGGTAACAGCCCTGTAATATATCTCCTCATCGCCGGTTACAAGCATCCCCCCCTCTCCGCCGGGAAGATTTTTAGAGGCCTGGAAACTAAAAAACCCTATATCACCCAACGTACCCGCCTTTTTTCCCCTATACTCAGCCCCGTGTGCATGGCAGGCATCCTCAATAACAACTATTCCATGCTCCCTGGCGATTTCTAGGATATCATCCATCTCCGCAGGAAGCCCCCACAGGTGAACGGGAATCACTGCCTTTGTCCTGCCCGTAATTTTCCGCCTAAAATCCTCAGGATCGAGATTAAGAGTCTCCGGATTCACCTCGCAAAACACCACCCTGGCACCAAGCGCAGCAGCGGGCATTGCCGTTGCCCAGTAGGTGTAAGAGGGACATATTACCTCATCTCCCTCCCCTACACCTATAGCAAAAAGTGCCGCATAGTTTGCCGCAGTTCCGTTAACCTCCGCAAGTGCATACTTAGCTCCCAAATATCGGGCAAACTCTTCCTCCAACCTCTTAGGCTCCTCGGAAACAGAGATATCGCCCCTACGTAAAAGCTCTACTACCGCCTCTTCTTCCTCTCTTCCAATAACGGGCCATCTAAGGGCATCATTTTGATCCATTGTAATTGCCCTGGGACCACCCTCAATGGCGAGTCGCTCTCCCATATCCTATTCCTCCTATTAAAAACCTTATGCATACCCCTCATTCCATACCAGCTACTTCCGATAGTTTTTCTCTCATCTAGAATCCTATTATAAACATCATATGTTATCAATAGCGAGAACAGGTATTTACTTTTTTAATAACAACGGTTTTAATACATATAATGATAATTGATTTTCACACCCATGTTTTCAACCTACGCTCACCCCAAACCCGGGAGAAACAGCCCGTAACATGGCAAAAACTCCTCGCTCGATTGGACGACGAAGGAATTGACAAAGCGGTGGTACTTCCCCTGGGAATAAGCCCGGAGATAATAACAGGACCCTCCCTATTTGACTACGGGAACGACATAATAAGTCAAATAACCCCGCCACACAATATAAAGGACAGAGTGATTCTGTTCGGGAACCTGGATCCCAGAATGGGATGTAAGGGAAATCTCACAGAGGAAGAATTAAGCGCCCATACCTCTAAAACGGACTTTGGCTGGATTCTTAGAGAATTTACAGAGAGAGGATGCGTAGGAATAGGGGAAATCACATCCCATCTTCCTCAGGATGATCCCTTGGTAATAAACCTCTTCGAGCAGTGCGGCCAATACCAACTCCCCGTACTCTTTCATACAACGGGAAGCGGACGCAGCGATGTTTACGGCCTCTCTGACGAAACGGGTCTTCCCAGACTGGAAAATCTCTTAAAAGCGGTACCCAATACAACGTGCATTGCTCATGCTACCGGGATATGGGCAGAGATTGACGGGGATGTCAACCCGGAGGACAAGTTTATATACCCAAGGAGGAGAATAAAACGCCCCGGGAAACTGCTAAAACTTCTGGAAAGCTACGATAATCTCTACGTAGATACCTCTGGAAGAAGCGGTTACAATGCACTCACCAGGGACATTGATTTCACCGTAAATTTCTTAAACGATTACGGTGATAAAATCATATTCGGTACCGATGTCTGCTTTGCGGATCCGGAGGATAGAATGCCCCACCTAACACTTCTTAAAAACCTACTGGAGGACGGCTCCATAAGCAGAGAAACATTCGAAAAAATCACCTATAAAAACGCTTTAAAAGTACTAAAAAGGCTTACCAAACCGGAGTAAAAGCAGCTCCTCACGAGCAAGACTAGTACGAGAGGGAAACCCCAAGATCAACAAACTGATTATTCTCAAGATCGGTACACCCTTTTGCCTTATCCATTACGTAACTCGTTTGCCACACAAATCCGGCTTTAAGACCCAGCTCTAACATACCAAAAAGCGGTATATGAAGATAATTACCATTCAATCCAAACTGCCATACATAGTTAATTCTATCCTGAGTAAGAAATCTCAGATGTGAAAATATATGCTCGTTCTGAGAGATCCACCCGTCGTCGAATATCGTGCCATCTCCCGAGGAATAACCCTCCGAGGCATTCCCGTGTCTTATCAGCTGGGAGAAGAGATTTATTCTGAAAAATGCCCTTGGCAAAAATACAATGTCCACTCTCGTTCTATCGGAGTTTGGTTGTACACCGGGACCCAGATTCGTGGCGAGATGAGTGTAATTCTGATAGTTTACATAGTTAGAGTATCCCGAGGTTCCAGGTATTCCCTCGTTAGAACAGTGAGTATACATATACGGGGTAACCATCAAATAATTTAGGGAAAGCGTTTTAACCAAGGGTATCGTAGGAGCCCAGGATATACCAGTTTGAAACGAGAACTTATACTTTGTATTAAAGTGAAAAGCCGCCATATCACTGAACTGAAGATCATCTGCGTAGAACACAAGGGGTATATGAACATTTCCCAGGCTTACACCGGCCGTAATTCCAAGAAGTGAGTTATCATAGAAACCGACAATCCCCTGAGAATCAAAGAGTATAGCCGCCGGCATCAGGTACAACAATTCCAATCTCTTTCCCCATACAACAGATTCCAGGATACTAACATCCAACCACGGTGCTACAAAGAATCTAAGCCCATGCAGAAAAAAATACTTACCCGGGAAACGACCTGTCCCACGATTAGTCGAAGCCGAGAGGTTTAGAAAAAGGGCAAAGTAGTTAAATCCGGGCAACTCCCAGAGAAAGGAAAAATGTCCCGCCATAGGGGCATCACTGCTCACAATGGCCCCGTCATCAAAGAAGGGACCAAAGGATGTCCTAACCATCCCACTTTGAAACCTAATTTTATCGGTGTATATGGAAAAGAAGGTATAAATACCCTGACGGACATCAAAGGTTTTACTCCCCCACGTAACAGAGGCACCATCCTCTATAAAATCATAATCCCTTCTAAAACCATAGGGAAAAACCTCGCCATCTGGCCTATCCAGGAGATTTACTCTAACATTTCCCCCCGCCATAACACTCGGAGTAAGGTAGTACTGAAAATTATACACGAGACTGGCGACACCGGAAGATCTATCCTTAGCTACTGTCGTATTGGCTAACGCCGTTACACTAGCCTTAAATGCCTTAGCTCCCTCCATCTTCCTGAGATAGTAAGCAGCAATCTCTTTATCTACCACTGTCCCCCTAGCCTTAACCCTATTCAAAAACTTAACAATAAGTTGAGGGGGATAGGGACGCACGGAGGGTAGGTTTTTTAAAATTCCCTCATCATGCCACGTGTCGATGTAACTATAAATATCGTCTTTAAGATCCATAAAATTCTGAGGGAAGACATTCAGGAGAGCACCTACAAATAAAAGAATCACAAAACTTAATTTCACTATGAATTTATTCATCAGTAGTACCTTATTTTACACATTAAACTATTGAAAATCCTAGCACATTAAACCCCCAGGGGCAATACATTCGTCAATCTATCCCCGGAGGTTACCGGGAGGTTACCGAAAAAATACTACCCGAAGCAAATTGACAATTTTGAATAATTTTGAATAATAATGTCTAAATAGTTCAAAATACATCAAAATGTATCAAAATATATCAAAAAGAAGGTGAAAAAATGGGATTAAAAGAAGATTCTTTACACTATCATTCAATGGATAAGCCGGGTAAATTGGAGGTAACAACAACCAAACCCTGTCAAACGGCAAAAGAACTATCACTCGCCTACACGCCCGGGGTTGCCGCACCCGTCCTGGAGATAGAGAAGAACCCTCACGATGCGTTCAAATATACAAACAAGGGCAATCTTGTCGCTGTTGTATCCAACGGAACGGCCATTCTCGGGCTCGGAAACAGGGGCGCACTGGCCAGCAAACCTGTAATGGAGGGTAAAGGGGTTCTATTTAAACGGTTTGCGGATATCGATGTTTTTGATATAGAGATAGACACCGAAGATCCGGATAAGATAATAGAGATAGTAAAACTGTTAGAGCCAACATTCGGGGGGGTTAATCTCGAGGACATAAAGGCACCGGAGTGCTTCTATATCGAAAACAAACTAAAAGAGATATGTAATATTCCAATATTCCACGATGACCAGCACGGAACCGCAATCATAGCCGGTGCCGGTTTACTTAACGCGCTGGAGATAACCGGAAAGAATATCCGGGATATACGGGTAGTCTTCAGCGGTGCGGGAGCTGCCGGCATATCATGTGCACGCTTCTTCGTCTCGCTCGGTGTAAAAAAGGAAAACCTCATAATGTGCGACAGTCACGGGGTAATATACAGAGGACGTTCCGAGGGGATGAACCCACAGAAGGAAGAGTTTGCAGTAGATACCTCACTTAGGACATTAAAAGAGGCCATAAAGGGAGCGGACGTATTTATGGGAGTATCGGTTAAGGATCTGGTTACACCCGAAATGCTTCTATCTATGAACAGAGATCCTATAGTCTTCGCAATGGCAAATCCCGATCCGGAGATAACCTATGACCTGGCAAAGAGTACCAGGGAGGATGTTATAATGGCAACGGGTCGAAGCGACTATCCCAATCAGATAAACAACGTACTCGGATTCCCATTTATATTCAGAGGGGCATTGGACGTAAGGGCTAGCAAAATCACGGAGGGAATGAAGATAGCGGCCTCTCACGCGCTCGCGGATCTTGCAAAAGAGCCGGTACCAGAGGTTGTAAAAAAGGCATACGAGGGGAAAGATTTTACATTCGGCAGGGATTATATAGTTCCCAAACCCTTTGACCCCCGCGTAATAGAGTGGGAAGCCGTGGCAGTAGCAAAGGCGGCGTGTGAGGAGGGGGTAGCAAGGGAACCAATAACAGATTGGGAAAACTATAGAGAGAGTCTTAGAAAAAGAATCGAAAAATTCTGGAAATAATCTCCCCCTAAAATACACATAAAACCCCAAAATCGCTATACTCTGTAGGTATATCAGATAACGCAAACCTAAATCTCTAAGAGGAGTTTCATCAAAAGATGGACGAGGTAATCTACTACGTAAACAGAAGCAACCAGAGAAGTGCACGTATGCTCTCCGTAATAGATTTAATAGAGGCAAAAACCCTCACACTCCAATCCGCCGCGTGGTTACTCAGACGGATAACAGAGGGTTCCTCCTGGCTGGTCGGGGCAAAACCAGGTGCCGCCGGGAAAACCACAGTGGCCAGTGCCCTTCTTGCAATGCTTCCCGCTGATACAAAGATTC
Source organism: uncultured Spirochaetales bacterium (assembly GCA_964596425.1). Lineage (GTDB taxonomy): Bacteria > Spirochaetota > Spirochaetia > SZUA-6 > SZUA-6 > CAZQTC01. Next base: position 49,316 of record CAZQTC010000022.1, read on the forward strand.
ACCTCCTCGGGGGCTATACCGCGGGTTATGCCGAGAGCTACGCCTCTCCGCTCGAATCGACCGGTTCCATTTCACACTGCGGGAAAAACATCTGCATACTCACCTACGAGATAAGCCCCGCCTCCTACGATGGTTACATCTGGAAAGACGAGGTAAAACTGATGACACAATTGGGAATAAAGGGATGTCGTCTTGTTGGGAACCTCCATGCCGATACGCTCGAACAGGCAAGAGAACAGATATGCAAGATAGGAGGTGCCACAGAGGAGGAATTTGGAGCATTCGATATCTTCATACCAATAACCCTAAAACCCAGAGGGTTTTCCTACGAGAGACGAATAGAACATGTATACCTGTTTAACAGAGAGAAAAAAGGATGGGAAAGGATAAGAGATTTTTCAACCCCTGAAAGCACCTTCCAAAGGGAGATAGAAAACTTCCTCCAGAGTCTGGCCAAATCAAAGATTATCCTGGTAGAAGAGGTTCGAAAAGAATGGCTTAAATGGCTTAACCAACGAGGTGGTTCCTACACGGGGTAAACATACTCCTCCCTCGAACCCTCCCTCTTTTTAATAATATAATTATCACCCCGCCTCTCAATATCCACTGCAAAAAGAGAAACTTTTCCTCCACCACCCGGTAAGTCAAGAGCGTAATCCGGCATTCCAACCCCGGAAAGCACCTCCCTAAGCCTTTCCATAATGGTAAGTCCCCTCTCTATGGGCACCCGAAAGTGCGAGGTTCCTCTTGCCAAATCACACTGGAATATATAGTATGGCTTAACCCTATTTCTAACAAGTATCTCAAACAATTCGGCAAGCACCTGCGGATCATCATTTATTCCCCTAAGAAGTACCGACTGATTTAGAATGGGGATACCCGAATCAACAAGCAGTTCCACTTTATCCAAAACCCCGGGGGATAACTCTTTCGGATGGTTAAAATGAGCTACAAACCAGATGGGTTTGTGCCTCTTAAAAACCTCTATCAGGGAATCTGTTATCCTATCGGGCAAAACTGAGAGAACGCGAGAACCAATACGTATTACAATCTCATCTCTACTCTCTCGCAACCGGGTGATAATACTCTCCAGTTTGGAATCCGAGAGGCTAAGGGGATCACCACCGGAGAGTAATACCTCTTTTACCTCTCGGTGTTCGCCTATATACCTTGAGGCCAGTTCAAGTTCTTTCTTTGAGATTACATCCGGTTCCATCTCCTTGTAGTAACGCCTGAAACAGTAACGACAGTTTAGAGGGCAAAAATTGGTAACGAGTAAAAGCACCCTATTTCTGTATCTATGAATAAGCCTGGGAGAAACCCTATACCTCTCCTCGTAGAGGGGATCATCGCTCTCCATAGGGCTTTCTTCCAGCTCACGAGGATCCGGCATAAATTGTCTTCGTATTGGACAGTTCGGATCGGTGTAATCAGATAACGAGAGAAAGTACTCCGTAACAGAGAAAGGCATATAGGACACGCCAGAACGAGAGGTTTCCATATTTTTTATTCTTCTAAAAAACTCCAATTCTTCCTTCGAGACAACAAATTCCTTGGGTAAATCCTCCAATCGCCTGATATTCCGCCTTAACTGCTCTTCCCAATTCACCCTAAACACTCCTTATACCATCTGTTGGCTTTACTACGATTGATTCAAACAAAGAGATGTACAATAATAGTAGAGTCATGAATGGGATTATTGCAATATTAACCGATTTTGGCAATCAGGATGCCTACCCTGCCATAATGAAGGGGGTAATCCTCTCCATCAACAGGGAAGCAATCATTATTGACGTTACACACCAGGTAAAACCCTACTCTATAGTAAGTGCCTCCTATCTGCTCTACACAGCATGGGATTACTACCCCGAGGGTACCACCTTTCTGGCGGTAATAGACCCGGGGGTAGGATCCTCTCGAGGCATACTAATAGCAACAGACAAACCTCGCTCCAAGGTCCTGGTTACTCCGGACAACGGGATAGTCTCCATGCTGGTCAGAATGAAAAAACTGGAGAATTTTTACAGACCCTCCGAGGAGACAATGAAGAGTATAAAACAATTGATACCGAATACAAGCTCCACATTCCATGGTAGAGATATCTTTTCGCCGCTAACGGCATTGATATCAAAAAATAGGATCGAGGAAATAGTAGGGGAAGAAATCTCTCCCCAAATCCTTGCCGATCTTAGCCCAACAATCTCAGTAGAAAACTCCGTGGAGGGAAACCCCGTAACCACCCTTATCAAGGGGAAAATCCTACACATAGACAACTTCGGAAACTGTATATCCTCCATTCATAAAAACGACATGCTCACCGCCAAAAAAATATTGGGGCTCCAGGCGAAAATTGAGACAAACCTACCCACAACTCCCATAGATATCCAAGTTGGCAAAATCCACCTACACAAACTCTCCGATTACTTCTCTCAAGCAGATATAGGCAGTGCGCTTGCCTACATAGGAAGTTCCGGATTTTTAGAAATAGCAATTAACCAGGGCAACGCAGCCTCTACTCTGGACATAGAAATAGGCGATGAGGTTAACGTAAGAAACAAAATTCCAACCTAAAAATCGTTTTAACCTAAGGAACGTTTTAACGAGGCTACAGGTTAAAAAACCCCCTCAAAAAATGAGCAACCCCCTCCTCCTCGTTGGTCTTAAGAGTCATTGCTCGTGCATACTTTGCCACATCTTCCTCAGCATTCCTCATAGCAACGGGGAAACCCACCCTTTTAAGCATTGGAATATCGTTTTTCCAATCGCCAAAAAACAGCATCTCTTTCATCGTAAGGTTATAGTAGCTTAAAAGCTTCTCAACCCCCCTGTACTTTCCCGTTGTAACGGAACGAAGGGTGAGATAGTACTTATCAAGATACCTCTGTGGCGTAAGATACGGCACAACGTATTCACCGTACAGATGGCAAATAGTCTCTCTAGCCTCTTCAAAAACCCCTCTCTCATCGGAAATAAAGACAATCAGGGTGGTATGCTTAAAATCACACTCCTCTATCCTACCAACATCCTCCCCACCCCAGAGAACGTAGTGCTTTTTGGCAACCTCTCCCCTAACAAAAATTCTATCATCACTCACCACAAAACCGGAGAAACGGGGAAAGCGATTTATAATCTCTCTACACAACTCAGATTTTATAAGACACTCAGAATTCCAGATATCCTCTCCCATAACGTGTATATAAGCCCCCTCAAGAGCCACCATGGGAACATCCAACCCACGAAAAATTTCTTTGGTAAGAGAGAGGGTTTTACCGGTTACGGGCAAGAATGGGATTCCTCTTTTCATCAACCTGCTTATGACATCCCTCGTCCCCGCAGGAATTACTTTGGATTCAGGAAGCAGGGTACCATCCAGATCCGCACCGACTGCCTTAATCTCTTCCGGTAGATACATCCTGTGAGATCCTTTTCCTCAGTCAAGGTCTATGTGCTCATCGATAAACCTCTGCTTTAGCTCCGCATCCTCCTCGCTCTCGGCCTCTCCCCTTTTAACCCCAAACATCATTAGAAAGGCAAGGATAAAAAAAGCTATGGAGAAGGGGAACAGAGACGCCCTACCTGTCTTATCCATTATAAACCCGGCAAGAGGCGGGGCTATTATCTGGGCAAGGGAGGAAAAGAAGTAGTACAAACCTGTATAGGTACCTATCTTCTTGGCACTTGCAAGCTCCCAGACTATAGTAATGGAGTTTACATTTATTAGAGCCCAGGCAATACCGGCAAATGCAAAGAGAATATAAAGGGTAAGCCCTCTCCTTGTAAATGTCACTATAGCAAGATCAACTATAAACAGAGCAAGACCTATTAGTATTGTTTTTTTCCTTCCCAAACTCGTTCCTATGAACCCGGCAGGGAGGGCAAAAATCACAAACATCAGAGGAACAGTTGAGAGCATCCTGGAAGCGGTGCTTGCCTTAACCTTTAAGACATCAACACCGTATGTGGTAAACCAGGTTTCTATACTATTGAAGGCAATAAACCAAAAGAGAATGGCAAGTAGAATAAAGAGAGCGGATTTCTCTTTATTTACAATTATCTCACCCATAGATTTTATAATCCCTACCTTTTCCTCTTTGGGAGCATCGAGACCAGATGTATCCGAGTTGGTTTTAGCTCCGGTGGTAGGTTCCGGAAGTTTCTCACGGATAAAGAGAAGGAGAATAACGAGAGCCAAAATCATAATAACAGCAGTCACGACAAAGGGAACAGGAACACCCATATCGTACATATAACTCCCGGCAAAGTAAGCAATAATCGAACCAACTCCTCCCATAAGATTTATAACACCATTCGCCTTACTCCTATGAACCGAAGGGGTCACATCCGGCATTAGAGCCACAACCGGAGCTCTGTACACAGCCATAGCTATATTGAAAAGCATTATAATTCCGATTACAGGCAAAATTCCTGTTGACAGAGATACGCTACCCAATAGGGGAAGGTGTGTCTTAATAAGCTCTCCCGTTTCCCTCATTGATACGTAGGGAATAATTGCAAATAACAATGCAGCCACCGGGATACCAGCAGCAATATAGGGCATCCTTCTTCCGATGCGAGTTCTTGTTCTATCGCTAAGAGAACCAATCCACGGTTGAATTATTATGGCAGCCCAATTATCAAGCGTCATAATAACACCTATCAAGGTGGCACTTGTTATAAATTTCTTCAAAAATATAGGCACATACGAATTGTAGAGCGACCATGTAATAGCCGTCGTAAAAAAACCAAATCCTATAACAAAAGTCTTTCCATAGTTAAGTTTTGATTGGTCCTTCGCAGTCATGTCTCCCCCATCAGTTATAAGATGTACCAGATACAGAATACATATAGAAAAAATACTAGTATGATATCAGGATAGTAAGCCTTAAAGGTCTGATAGTCAAGCAACCACGAATAACAACGAATAACACAAAAAAACCGGCATTTCCTTGTAGAAATGCCGGCAGAAGAAACACTATAAAGAGAAGTGAATGAAAAAACCCATAAATCCTACAGATTCACCTTTTCTTCTTTATTGCTACCATTGTACTGTACTGTCACACTCCCGTCATCGTTAAATACTACAGTTGCAATAAGATTCGAATCTTTGTCATATATAGCCACATCACTCTTCTCAAACTTCACAATATAGATATATCCGTTTCTGTTAATTGTATATCCATTCTCAGACTCACTTATTGTCATAGTCACAGAGCGTCCGTTGTCAAATTTCTTGGTAACAACCACTTCATCCCCAATAAACTTATAGCTAAATACGACCTTCCGTGTTCTAATGAGATTTCCCTCTGAATCGTAAAACTGTTTCGTTACACTCAGATCTCCTGTACTCATATCGCGTTCCTCAGTAATTCGCATTTTGAGAATCCCATCGGCAGTGTAATACTCTACCACCCTTGGATTTTTCTTTTCGATTACAATTGCGTAACTCCCATCATCCTTCACTATCTTCGTGTAAACCTTACCATCGGCACCTGTTATCTCTTCAAATGTGAAAGAATGTACAACAACCTCACCATCACTCGTCACATGTATTCGGTAAAGGGTCTTCTTTTGAAGCCCGTTTTTATCCACCACAATCTCCACCTTATTAATATTTCCATTTCTTCCTACCCTATGAGTTTCCTTGATAATTTTATAAATAGAGACAGTATCGTTCTCCTTTCTCCATACAAGGGTTTCTGTACCCTCAGATATCTTTACCCCATTGATAAAAGAAGAGATCTTAATGTTGTCCTGAGTGTACAGATTATCTGCATTCCATCCATTCCAATCTGCCTGAGGTTTTAACGGACGTATAATCTTATCCATCCGTGCAGCCCCATTCCAGGCTGTGTAAGTTCTTGTAACGGTTAGTGTATCGTCAGATTTATCAGCCGGGGTATTATTATCATCCAACACCTCTACAACCGTAACCACCACCCCGTCACTTCGTGTGATAACCCTGGTTGTCGAGGTAAGACTTTTGGATATAACAATACCCTTACCGCTCACATCGTCCACCTCAAGTTTAGATGAGGCTGCCACCGTACTATCATTCCTATAGTCAGCCACACTGGAGACAACCATTGCAAGATTTTTAGCAGAGAGAGGGTCGCTATTTAACGGAAACATCTGGCATCCGGAGAGAGAAACAAAGATTCCCGTCGTTACGATAAAAGTCAGAACCAAGAGGTAAGAGAACTTAATCGACTTGTCTTTCATACAAAAACCTCCGTATTATTTTGTTGTTCAAAGTATTAGTCGTAGCATCCAATACGGGGGTTCCAACAAACCATACAAAACTGCAATTAAAAATCATACTGTCCAGCAGTGATCAAATTATTCACTCTTAAAGAGCAATTTCAAACATCCAGGAGAAAAATTAAACATTGGTACACGTTTCATATACTCTATGTAGTCCTCGCCAAATTTGGAAATAGCCTCTCTTTCCTCTACCAATTTTATCAGAATTAACATTGATATTACCTCAAACGGAACAATTATAATGATAAAAGAGACAGAACCTATAATAAGTGCAAAGGCGAGTGGGAAAAACAAGAGGCCCAAATGCATCGGATGACGCATACACCCATACATCCCCGTTGTAACCAGTTTATTGGTTTCCATCCTTGGGATTTTCCCCTCCCTACCATTTCGAGCAAGAAAACGACCGGTATTCTTACTTACAAGTAACACAAGTCTCAAGAGTATTAGACCCGGTACAACTGTTGCAATATGAAAGTAGAAATTTCCAAAGAGAGAAGGAAACCACTTGAGGTCAAGGTAAACTCCGAGAAAACCACCTCCTAAAAGCATTAAAGCCCACATGATAAATCTTAGAACAATCCCCATCACATCACCCCTTTCAAAGCTCTCCCTACTAAAACTTTAGTGTCGACATCACTCCATAATGGTCAGAGGGAAACAGACCACCAATCGGTTTGTTAAAAACAAGTACACTACTCTCTACATTTGAAGCATCAAGCCCACCCCCCAGAAATATATAATCTATACGCCTGGGAACGGTGCGATCATAAATTGCACTCAAAAGATCCACCCCGGTCTTTTTATCGCCGTTAACGAAGGAAAAGGAGGCATCATTTTTTGTATTGGGATTATTTATAGGATCCCATGTGTATCCCTTCTTGTCGGGATTTACACTACTAAAGGTATCAGTAAGATCAAGTTTTTTAACCAGAGCTCTCATTGAAGTAGAGCTCATTGTAGTATTAAAATCACCACCGAGAATAAAGGGTTTGTTACCTGCTTTTTTAACAATAAAATCACCTATAGCCTTAAGCTCTTTATCCCTTCTCGCCCAATCCTTCTTTACCTCCTCTTTGAGCCTGGCCTCATCCTTTGCCTGAATCTTTCCCTCTTTAGCCCATTTTTCTATCTCTTCTAATACCCTATTATCACGGGGCAGAGATGCATGGGTATGGGTATTAAAGAGATAAATCTCTCTTCCATCTACCGTAATGCTCCCCGCCAAAATAAAACGAGCCTCCGAGAGATGAAAACAAAAAGCGGGCCAGTACAACCCCCAGGGCCCGGAAATTTGTCCAGCGCCCCTGTTTCGAAGGTGAAGATCTTTCTTTGCAAGAATCGTCAACCCCATACTCAAATTAGTCGGGATACCCAACCAGAAAAACTTAATTCCACCGTTGTAAAGTTGAAATATTGCATCGTACCCCAGGGCTTTCTTTATCCTATCAGTAACCCAATCCACAGGATTAACCTCTTGCAGAAAAATTATATCCGGTTTCAACTGTTTAAGTCCCTCTATTAGCAACTCTAATCTTTTCTCACGTCTTGCTTTTGTCTCGTACTCTCCCATCTTAAATAAACCGTGTCCATCAAGCCCATACCACACATTGTAGGTAACAACCGTCAATTTATGAGAATCTCTCGCAGCAGTCTTTGAGTTGCCACCCTGAGAAAAACCTAAAAGTGGGAAAACAATCAAACACAGAGACACAAGGTAAAATTTTTTCATACACACTCCTTTTTTTAATATCTACCAACACCTATTTTAATATATACCAAGTATATCGACACCCTGCCAGTAGGTAGAATAGCTATACAAATCCCCTACCGCTTCTTCATGAAGGGTCAATAGATCAGGGCGCATATCCCTTTGAACTCTTCGCCCCTTGGGAGACATCTGCTTCAGAGTAACAGTACCCTTACAAAAAGTAATATGGCTGTTATCAAGGTTGCCAAAATAATATTCCCTCGATGAAACATCTGGGGGCAGGGTGACCAGTATATTTCTATCTCCGAGAAAGGGATCAACAGGAACCCACCCGATATTGGGAAGGTAAAACTCCGCCCAAAAATGCCTTACACTTTTTCTCGCCCTTGTAACAACAATTCCGGCAATCGGTCTCGCCGGGATCCCTACCGCCCTAGCTAGAGAACAAAACAGAATGGAATAATCAAACGAACTTCCCCTTCGCAGGTCAATTACCCTATCGATATCCCCAACACGTTTATCGGACTGTTTTAGAAGTATTCTAACATAGTTATATATGGAACGAGCCTTCCTGTAGGGATTTCTCTCCCTACCAACAACCCTCCTCGCTATCCGAATAACCCTTGCACTATCGGAATGCACAAAAAAATCGGGGGATGTATACACTTTGTACAATCGACTGTTCCTATCATACCTATGACTTACCCGCGAAGGGGATATTTTGGTTTCAATCTCGTACCTATCGAACATAAAACTCTCTACTATCTTGTAGGTCTCATTGGTCTGCAATCCTTTAAAGTAAAAGAGAGCCGTTCCATTGACATCGGGGAAAATAGGATTGGGTTCCTGAGAAACCTGCTGAATGTTCCTCTGAGCAGGAGTCTCAATAACCTTAGGCATCCATACATACAGTCCGTTATCAGGAAGGGAGGTAATATTCTCGATTGACAATCCATATTGAATCGAATAGGTCCTCCTATCTAAAAAGAGTTTTGTCCCTCCACGACGTTTTAGTTCAAAATATATAGAATTACTCTTTCCCTTATCGGTCTCAAGAAAAATCCTCCCGGAAGACACACCATCTGGAACCCTTACCTGAATTTCCCTATCACTCCATTTCTCATAACTGTAATCATACTCAGGAGCTGGCAGGGGAGGAAGTTTTTTACTGATAGCAATAGTTTCACGTCCTTTCTCCGGTATCCACGGGAAAAACACAGCGGACCTTCCTCGTTCTATTCCGAAATTCATACCGGTTATTGTAAGAAGTGTTCCGATATACCCCGCCTCCGGGGTTATTCTTTGTATATAAGGCTCCCCCGGCTTCATGGGGCCTTCAATGACAATAGGTATCTGTTTCTTATTCGTAAAGAGCTTTCCCCTACTAACACCATTTTTTGTTTTAACAAAGACCATTCCAGAACTAGCATCATCCGGGATTCTCACACTTATCTCATTATCCTTCCACTCAATGTAATCCGAAGCCACCACCGTAACCCCACCAATCTCCACCTCGCCGTTTTCCCGAGTCTTACCAAAAAACCGTCCTTTGATAACCATCACCTCTCCGGGAAGTCCTATCTGAGGAGTTATTTCATCTATCTGTGGGGGCCTACCGGAAAAATGAGAACTAAGAACAAGAATAATAAATAATAACAGCAGGGCTACAGCAGGAATAAAACCGCTCTTTTTATAGAAGGGGGTCTTTTTTTTCTCATCTATTTCCATCTGTTACTATTGCGCAGAATCCTTTCCCTCCGAAGATTTCTCGTTTGGTTCAAATTTCTTATTTCCATCCCCATTACCCCCATCCCCGCTATCCGTAGCTTTCCCCTTATAGGGCACAATCTGGATTTCCAATTCTATATTAAAATACTTCTTAGATGCAAGTCTGTTACCCTTAGGGAAACCCAGAGGGAAAAACACAATCTTTTCACCGAGAGAGATAGGAATACTCTTAAAAGTGGTTAAATACTTTATCTCCTTCTGAGGTTCTTCTGTCAACCATACCTGCCCTTGAGCCACAAGCAAAAGATTGCCATTCTCCATTTTATAGGGGGTAAAAATAGCATATATCGTTAAGTTTTCACCTATCAGTTTCACAGCAACAGATCTACCAGGAATCGTTAGTTCTTCGCTTTTCTGATTCCACACAGCCTTCTTACCATCTGGAAGGAGCCTCGCCTCTATCTTAATCATCAAGGCATTATCCAATATCTTCTTTATGGCACCTTCGAGACTGTTACTACCACCGGTACTACCATCAGCGGATAATTCACGAGTAAATAAAACGAGGAGAACCAACGAAAACATTCTCCATGGAATAGGTCTTCTCATCATAATCAGTCCTATTTCAATCTAATTCTTGTAAATTCCGCCTCCCTCATTATTCTGGGCTCACCTACCATTAAAAACTGTGACTTCGGGGGAAGCTGAATAATCACCTCTTTTTTAAAATCACTGTTATCCATTGTCTTTAACAGAGCCTCCAGATCCTCAATGGGAGCGGAAACCTGAACCTCTGTTACTCCGGAGGGTTCCTTCTTAATCCGCATCATCCGCACACCGTTTGAAGAAGGCATTTTGAAAAACACCATAAATCCCAGAAATATGATCAATACCATAGCGGCTATTGCCAGAGGAAGAGGAAACTCCACCTTTCGATGCCACCACGAATTTTTCTCTATCCCCCTCCCAGCTTTCCCCTCAGAGGCAAGCTGGCTTATCTGAATACGCCTCTTAACCTTTTCCATCGAGGCCAGATAATCCGGAGATTCATCCTCCAGAAGAATATGACTTATTCGCTGAAAAGCCCTGAGTTTTTCTTTACACCTTGGGCAATCTGCTATATGCTCCTCCACCCTGGCACTTACAGAACTATCCAATTCACCGTCAAGATAGGCAGAGATAATATCATCCTCAGGACACATATATTTTTTCCTCTTCAAAAATCTTAGCAAGCTTTTCCCTTGCTCTAAAAACACGCACCTTAACGTTTCCCTCGCTAATACCAATTATAGAACCAATTTCCTTATAACTCAAACCCCCATACTCCTTAAGAACAATAACAACACGTAAATTATGGGGTAATTTATCCAAGGCACGTTGAACATACCCCCTCGTCTCCTCTTTTAGAAGTTTCTCTTCCTCTCCCTCATCAAAGGTCAAAGCGGATTTCTTATACCTATCAAAAGCCATACGCTCTCTGGCACGTCTCTTCTCATAATTCAGAGAAACGTTTCTAACCACTCTTATAAGCCAATACTTTACCTCATCAATACTGGGAAAAGTTTGCTTCCTTTCATAATACTTAATAAATGCCTCATGGCAAAGATCCTCTGCAATCCCTGTGTCACCTGTTATCCTGTAGGAAATTCTAAATATAGTAGGGAAGAGTTGCCTATAAACTTCTTCAAACGTAAAATCTTTTTTTTCTTCACCACGCAACATAGTAAACAACCGACCCTTCTAAAACGTTACATCATTTTTATGTTATACCTTTCTAACTCTTACTCCATCAGGGGTATCCTCTAAAATTATACCACGTTCTCTCAATTTCTCCCTTATTTCATCGGCCCTTTTAAAATCTCTATTGGCTCTCGCCCTCTTTCGCTCCTCAATCATTGCCACAATTTCATCATCCAGTTTGAGCTCCGGTATCTTTGCCTCATCTAATCTCAAACCCAAAATTCTATCCATTACAAGCGCCGTGGAAAGTTTTTCCGCATCACCCATAGAACTATCCTTTAGCATGTTCCACAGATCCGCAAGGGCCCTTGGGACGTTAAGATCATCGGTAATATCCCTCTCAAACGCCTCTAAGTATCTATTTTTTACACCCCCAGTCTCAGCCGGCCCTCTTGCTCCACTATTCTCTTCTCCCACACTCTCTTTCAACCTTGCAATCCTATCCACAAGGGAAAGCCTGGCATTTCTAGCCGAATCCAGAGCCTCAAAACTAAATTGAAGCTGAGACCTATAATGCGCTCCGAGACAGAAGTATCTATAGTCCAACGGATCGTAGCCTTTCTCAATTAATGTGGAGAGGGTAATAAAATTCCCGGCCGACTTGGCCATCTTTTCCTTGGCCATCACCAAAAACTCACCATGAAGCCAGTAATTAACCCATTTTTTCCCCGTTGCTGCCTCTGACTGAGCTATCTCATTCGTATGATGAACAGGGATATGGTCTATACCACCACAGTGAATATCAAAATGATCCCCAAGATACTTCATAGACATAGCAGAGCACTCTATATGCCACCCGGGATACCCTCTACCCCACGGAGAATCCCACATCATGGCTTGATGTTCGAATTTCGACTTCGTAAACCATAGAACAAAGTCGTGCGGGTTTTTCTTATTTTTATCTATTCCAATCCGCGCCCCGGCCTTTAAATCCTCTATATTTAACAGGGCAAGTTTCCCATAATCTTTAAACTTGGATATATCAAAGTAGAGGTTTCCACCGGATTCATAGGTATATCCATTTTTCTCTATTCGTTTTATAAGATTTATCATATCATCGATGTGCTCGGTGGCCTTACAGACAATTGTAGGCCGTTCAATATTTAACTTGTCAATGTCATCGAAAAAGGCTCTGGTATAAAACTCGGCTATCTCCCATACCGTCTTACCCTTCTCCCTGGCACTCTTTAAAACCTTATCCTCCCCCTCGTCCGCATCATCGGTAAGATGGCCCACATCGGTAACATTCATAACATGCGTAACCCTGTACCCCAGATACTCAAGGGTACGCCTTAGTATGTCTTCGAAAATATAGGTTCTTAGGTTTCCTATATGGGCATAATTGTACACGGTGGGACCGCAGGTATACATTCCCACCCTGCCCTCTTCTATCGGAACAAATTCCTGAATCTCTCGCCCCATCGTATTGAATATTCTCAGTTTCACCGTGTCACTCCTAAGGCTAACTTACCCTCTAATCCATCCCCACTGTTTTATCACATACCGTAACCATATACATAATCTTCCAATCCGTATAGATTTATTTGTACATTCCAGTTAGTATTACCTGATGAACAATCTACGTAATATAGTGGAAAAAATCAATATATCCAAAAGATTCAAGGGCACAATTCTCACGAACGAGCCAATGAAATTTCATACCTCTTTTAGAATAGGGGGACCGGCCGAAATCTTTGTCATTCCCAGGGACAGAGATGACATCGCGGAAATCCTAAAGGTATGCAAGAAGTTTTCCATTCCCTACTTTATTCTCGGTGAAGGGGCAAATATCCTAGTCTCGGACATGGGGATAAGCGGAATGGTCATAGACCTAACCCAGCTAAGGGGAATAAAGGTTTCGGGAACAAGTATAGAGGCACTATCCGGGACACCCATAAGTGATGTATCCCGAGCGGCGAGAGATGCCTCCCTCACCGGTATGGAGTTTATATACTCCATGCCTGGCAGCACCGGGGGAGCCGTATGGATGAATGCAAGGTGTTACGGAAAATCCATATCAGAGGTACTGGACTCGGTAGAGTATGTAGAAATTTCTCCCAACGGAGAGACAAACATAAAAAGAGAGAGAATAAACAAACGAGATTTCGGTTATAAAAAATCTCCCTTCCAGAAAAGAGAACAGATAATCACAAGTGCCACCTTCAAACTGAGCCATGGCGAACGAGAAAAGATTGCGGAAGAAATGAGAAAGGTAGAGGAAGACAGAAAACGAAAGGGACATTTCCTATACCCCTGCGCTGGCTCGGTTTTCAAAAACAATAGAGCATTCGGAATGCCTACAGGGGAAATTATCGAACAAACCGGGCTAAAGGGTTATAGGATAGGAGATGCGGAGATAGCTCCATTTCATGCAAATATAATAATAAACAAGGGCAATGCCTCCGCTATCGATGTTCTGAAACTGATTGAACTGGTAGAAAAAAAAGTCTTTAATACCTTCGGCTTTAAACTCGAAAGAGAGATCCTGCTTGTAGGCAGGTGGTGAAACAACAGCACAGTAGATATATCTGAAGATATAACTGAATTAGGTTTATCTGATTGGTTACGAATGGTTACCGATTGACTCATCCGAAGAGTAGGAGGGAAAAATGGAGACGATCAGAGAAAACATCAAAAAATTGATGAAGAACAAAACAGAGAGGGAAATAAGAAGGATAGTAGAGAATACCCCTATAACAGAGCTAATAGAATCGTGGGATGATCTCTCACAGGAAGAGGCTATTAAAATTTTCGCCATGATGGATCTCGAAAAAAAACTGGATCTTTTTAATTCTCTCCCCCATTCCAAACAGGAAGAACTTATAAGATCGTTAACTGCCGAAAACAGAAGGATTCTCTTTGAAGAGATGGAACCAGATGATATTGCCGATTTCATGCAATCGGTATCACCGGAGATTCGAGAAGCCGTATGGAAAAATTTAAGCGACGAGGCAAAAGAAGAAACTCGATTCCTCCTAAAGTTCGACGAGGATGATGCCGCAGGACTTATGACCCCCAGATACATGGCTCTTCGCTCCTCACAAACGGTAGGACAGGCCATAACCTGGGTAAGACGCAACGTAAAACACGTGGAAACTATCTACTATCTCTACGTACTGGATCAGCTAAAACGCCTAATCGGGGTTGTTTCCATTAAAGAACTTCTCGCGGCGAATGATAATGAACTTATAGACAACATAATGGTAAAGAAGGTTATATCAGTCCGCGAGGACACAGACCAGGAAGAAGCGGCAAAGATCATGGAAACATACGATTTAGTTGCACTCCCCGTTGTGGATAGCTACAACCGACTCTTAGGCATCATAACGGTCGATGACATAATCGATGTAATAAGAGAGGAACAAACAGAAGATGTATATAAGATGAGTGCCATGGGGGGAAGCACGGAGAGATATCTGGAGAGTTCCGTGTTTGCCCTCTTTAAAAAGAGGATACCATGGCTTGTGATTCTACTCTTTGCCGCAACAATCACTACCAACGTACTGGCACATTACCAAACTATTCTGGAAGTAGCGGTGGTACTCTCCTTTTTTATTCCGATAGTAACGGGTACCGGTGGTAACTGCGGTTCGCAATCCGCAACACTTATGATACGAGGACTCGCTACCGGTGAGATACACTTTCATGATATCCTGAGGATATCCATTAAAGAGATAGTAATAGGGGCAATAATAGGAATCACCCTGGGAGTGTTAACAATAGTAAGATCCATGTATCTTCCCCCATACATAAGTCTCCATGTAGCTTTCGCCGTAGGAACCGCAATGGTCTTTGTTGTAATATTCGCCACTCTGATAGGAGCAATCTTTCCCCTGATAATTAGCAAAATCGGCTTAGACCCAACCGTAATGGCAGGCCCCCTTATGGCAACCCTTATTGACGTAACAGGCCTTACAATATATTTTCAAACTGCAAAGTTCTTATTAGGACTACAGGGATAAAGATTACACAGACGAGAGGAAACGGGAAATGATACTTGTTATAGGTGAAAACAGCGTGTGGCAGCGTACCGTTCTGCTTGAGAAATTGGAACTCGATAGTGTAAATAGGGCAAAAAAGGTATCGGCATTCCCAAGCGGAAAGGGTGTAAACGTAGTGAGGGCACTAAAAGTCACAAACAGCAAGGGATTTCTTCTGGGATATGCGGGAGGTATCATCGGAAAGCTATTCATAGAGCGCCTAATGGAGGAGGGTTTGCCATTCTCCGTTACCAATATAAAAAACGAAACGCGAATCTGTACCACACTAATCGAAGACAGACTTGTTGAGGGCACAAGACGTGTTACGGAAATCGTAGAACCAGCCCCTCAAATATCGGAGGAAGAGAGCAAGCAATTTTTTAACAATTTTATAAAACGCCTCGATACGGCTACAGTGCTATCAGTTTCCGGGACAGCGGTAAGGGAGGAAGATGTATACGCATACAAGAAAGCCATAGAGAGAGCCAGACAGCGAGGTATTCCCACGATACTGGACTCTCATGGTAGAGAGGCAAATGAAGCGGTAAAGGGGAAACCCGATGTACTAAAGATAAACCTAAGTGAGTTTATAAAACTTATTGAAAGCGATAAAACCTACAGAGAGAAAATTGCTAAATCCTATGGAGAGAACTCTTTAGTGAACAATTTAGAAAACCGAAGTGCACGCTTTGAGGCTTACAGAGATTTCTCGGATATAACGGGAATAAAATGGCTCATTATTACAATGGGAAAGGACGGTGCAGAGGCTTTTGACGGAAAACACTTTTACTCCGTAGAAACACCCAGAATAGCAGTAGTAAACAGTATTGGGAGCGGTGATTCTTTCACGGCAGGGGTAGCCTCTATAGTAGAAGAGTTTAAAGGGAAATTAGAAAATACTCCAATAATTGAAGCTCTAAAACGAGGAGCTGCTATGGGAAGTGCGAATTGTCTCAACCTTATGCCGGGTCTTATAGAAGAAAAAGAATACAAGGAAATGTTAGAAAAGGTCAGAGTAAAAAGGTTATAAAACTACGGAATGATTCTTGAAAAACTATATCTATGAAAAAATCTATGAAAAACACGGAACGAACAGGTCAATAAGACGAGCTTATGAAAGGCTAGGTTATGATAAGCTTTCACCGCGAGGATTCTTTAAGCGCCCAACCAGCATTTATACTCGGGTTAACCCCTACAAGAGCAAACTTAAGAAAAGCTCTGTAATCCCTTTCGGTAATGGATAATTCCACAGCTATTCGGTTTCCATCAAGGTTATCTCTACTGTGATCTCCACTCTCTCCGGCCTCAAGCAGGATGTATTTCCAGCTCTTTTTGTCAAAAATGCTAATACCTATTCTACCGCTAAACTTGATTTCAAACCACCTTCTTTCAAATGAACCTATATCGTAACCCGCAGCAGCCTTTGCTCCTGTTGCCCACAACCCGCCATTAGTTCCAACCGGAAACCCAAACCTAAAATCGAGGGTTATCCAATCATCGACAAACGCATTACCCCCGCATACATACCCCAATCTCCAATCCCCTGGAGGCGTATAGGATTCAAGGTATAACGACCACTCCTTTGATTGATCCATCCCTCCTACCGAATCAAAATCACATTCAAACTTTCCCTCCACTCCCATTTCCAGGTGGTCATCCCCTAAAGATTCATGCAATTTAGTTAATCTAACCCGCAATTTCAGATCGCCCCTGGAGGTATGTTCAAAAAATCTATAGGAAGACAAAATTTCTTCGGGCAAAGTGTTTCTGCTTACAGAAGAATAATGCACAGGAGGATACCTATATCCGTCAGAAAATTTACCACTCAACAACACCAAGCCCTTGGGATTTAACACTATCCCAACACTGTACTTAAACCAACCATCACCCCCGTTACCTCGAGAATCCAAAAAGTAGTAGGATCTGTAACCACCAAACAATCCAAACTCGCAGAGCAAGTTCTTTACAGACAGGTAGAAATGCTCCACACACCCGGGAGAGACAAACTCTCCTCCAGAAAATACAGTATCGTACCTTAGAAAAAACTCGGAGTTATCACCTTTTACCTTAAACCAGAGACTCATAACAAAGTGTCTCAATATGTCACCCCAAAAATAGGGTACTCTCAGATACCAGGATTCACTCTTCAGTTTTTCCCTCCCATCATCACTGTGGCACTCCGTCATCAACCCCAATACCTCCGCATAGAGAGAAACATAAGCAACCCCGGAGTAAAACAACAAACCATTTCCAAAGGGTCTGAGAAGAAAACCAAGACTCGGATAAAATGATGTACTACTGTTCATGAACCCCTCTCTTAAAACATTTCCCCTCCCATAGTAATAAAGAGAGAGTACACCGGGCAGTGGAGTTAAAAAAATCCCATGTGTGTTAGTGTCGGAATCAAGACTCGAGAAACTTCCGTCGAGTGAGAGAGAGGCTTTCTCCATAGTTATCTCGCTAAAGGCCGAGTAACCAAGTGGACTCCCTATCTCTCTAAAGATTCCTCTTTTATACATAGGACCTACACCAAACAGCACGGGACTATGGGGAGAAAGCCTGCCCATTCCGCCCAGATCGAATCTGTAATCGTACCTTCCTATTCCGTCATCTTCCCCGACCGGGGTAATTGGGGCAAACCTAAAAAGCAACACAGATTTCCCATATTCTCCAACAGAGAGCATCCTGTAGTAAGAACGAGATTTTCCTGTAA
Organism: uncultured Spirochaetales bacterium; assembly: GCA_964596425.1. Classification (GTDB taxonomy): domain Bacteria; phylum Spirochaetota; class Spirochaetia; order SZUA-6; family SZUA-6; genus CAZQTC01. Next base: position 67,449 of record CAZQTC010000022.1, read on the forward strand.
ACAGAAAATCAAAATCCGTACCCTCACCGGACAATAACCCCCCACAAACACTCATCCACAAAACCATGGAAAAGAAAAAACATCCATGACATCTGCCCCTCAACAAGGCCTCTGTACCATTAAGCAACAAATGATGTATAATCCTCATATAGGTTATATAACGTTGAGCGAGGGAAATTGCTTTTTGATTTTTTTGAGAATTTCTAATTATTACTTACTATTACTACCTAGCTTTCATCAAAACTCAAGCTCAACAAGCAAGAAATATAAGGAGAACAGAAGAATATGAGCCGCGAGGGGAAAATGGACAAACCCACAAACAACTCAATAACCGATGTTCCGGGGATAAAGGTAGGGCATGCAACACACGTGGAAGCCGCTACAGGATGCACTGTTATCCTCTGTCCGGATGGCACGGTTGGGAGTGCAGATGTTAGGGGAAGTGCTCCCGGGACGAGGGAGATTCCGGCAGTACAACCGATAAACCTTGTCCAGTACGTAAATGCAATATACCTCGGTGGTGGTAGTGCATTTGGGTTGGAGGGAGCGACAGGGGTAATGCGATACCTGGAGGAGAATAGAATTGGATTCGACACGGGTGTGGCTATTGTTCCGATAGTACCGGGTGCCGTATTGTTTGATCTTCCCGTTGGAAGGGCCGACATAAGACCGGATGCCGAGATGGGTTACACAGCTTGCCTAAACGCAACGGAGGGCAAGGTAGAAGGTGGAAACGTAGGAGCGGGCACAGGTGCCTCTGTCGGTAAGGTTAGAGGCATGGAGTTTGCCATGAAGGGAGGATTAGGAAACGCAAGTATCAAAACCGGGGATTTAGTAGTAGGGGCAATTGTTGCTGTAAATTGTCTGGGAGATGTTACAGACCCACAAACCGGGGAAATCCTCGCCGGAAGCTTAAACGATGACAAAAAGAGCCTTGCCAACTCAATAGAGCTACTAAAAAGCACCCTGAAAAGCGCTGGATTCAACGAACACGATACGAGCACAGACACCTCCCCAACCAGCAACACAACCATAGCCGTAGTTGCATCCAATGCCAAGCTAGACAAAAGCGGCGCAAAGAAAGTAGCAATGATGGCGCACGACGGACTTGCAAGAACGATTAACCCGATACACACAATGTTTGACGGTGATACCATATTCGCCCTTGCTACCGGAGAGATCGAGGCGGATGTTACCACAGTGGGGGCACTTGCCGCGGAAACCCTAGCAATAGCTGTCGTAGACGCCATAAAAAAGGCAAAATCGGCCTACGGGCTTTTATCATACGAGGAGCTTAAAAACAGGAGGCATAGATGAAAATATCTATAATAGGCGCAGGCGCCATGGGATCCCTCTTCGGGGGGAAAATTTCAAAGACACAGAATGAGGTTCTCTTGTACGATATAAACAGAGAGCACGTAGAAACAATAAATAGCAGGGGATTAGTAATAGAAGAGCCACTTCTTAACAGAGAAGAAACGTTGCACCCCCGGGCAACGTCCAATCCCGAAGATGTCCGGGGTTCTGATATAGTGGTGATATTCGTAAAATCTACAGTAACAGAAACGGTGGCAAAACAGTTTGTGTCCATAGTCGGAGAAAAAACCATCGCTGTAACTTTTCAGAACGGACTTGGAAACGAGGAAATCATAAGGGGTATCTTCGGCAAAAACAGAACAGCGGCAGGGGTAACATCGCAGGGAGCGACTTTTTTAGGACCTGGGCGAATACGCCACGCGGGAAATGGTCCCACACATATCTGTATGTCAAACCTGGAGAACGAGAGAATAAAACCATTTGTCGAGGTATTAAACTCCGCAGGCCTTGAAACCCATATAGACGAAAACATACAGAGTCTTATATGGAGCAAACTCATAATCAATGTGGGAATAAATGCCCTAACGGCACTCACCGGCCTTAAAAATGGCGAGCTATTGAACTTTGAAGAGACCAAAACCCTCATGAAAGAGCTTGTAGATGAAGCCTGTATGGTTGCAGACAGGAAGGGGATAAGACTCTCGTATCCGGACCCATTGGAAACGGTGTATGAGGTAGCAAGAAAAACAGCTCTAAACAGATCATCAATGCTCCAGGACTTTGACAGAGGAAGCAGGTCCGAGATAGATTTTATCAATTATGCAATTGTAAGAGAGGGGGAGAAACTGGGGATTAACACACCGGTAAACAGAACAGTCTCCTATCTCGTTAGAACCCTTGACAAGATTCACGCAGAAGAGAGAGGTAAAGAACAATGATAACAGAGGAAGAGAGAGAACTTATAGATCTTATAGATGGGAAAGAACTTGTAGAATTAACCCAAAAACTCATCCAGATACCATCCGTACCGGACGAAGAAGCCGGAACAAACGAGCATGAGGTTGCTGTTTTTATAACAAACTGGATAAGAGAAAACCTGGGGGTGCAACCTATAGTAGAAGAGGTAACCCCCGGAAGAGAGAACGTTATAGCAACAATAGATTTCGAAGAGGGGAGAGGCATAGGAGAAAACCTTCCAACCACCGGTAAAACCCTCATGCTAGAGGGACACATGGATGTAGTATCTGCCGGTGATTTTACCAAATGGAAACACGGGCCATTTTCCGGTGTTATAGAAGACGGAAAGATATACGGACGAGGCTCCTGTGACATGAAAGCAGGGCTCGCGGTTAATCTAATTACTGCAAAGGCGCTCGTAGAGGCTGCTCTCTCCCCCGATGCCAAATTTCGAGGAAACCTTCGCGGAAAACTCCGGGGTAAACTCCGCCTCGGGTTTGTGTGTGATGAAGAGGGAATGATGATAGGGATTAAGGATTTTATAAGGAAGGGCTATGCAGATGATGTGGACGCCTGCCTTGTTCCGGAACCGGAGGAAAATCAGCTCTGCCTTACTATGAAAGGGGCAATCAGGGCTATCGTCAGGGTTACCGGTAAAATGGCCCACGGTGCTATGCCGCTTACCGGAATTAATCCCAACACAAGAATGGCGAGAATAATTCTTGCATTCGAAGAGTACGAACAGGAAGAGATAAAGCGCTGCGGAAAGGACGAATATGTAGGTTATCCCTCCATCACTTTTACCGTTGTGCAAGCCCCGCCAAAGGGAACAACTGCTCAATTAAATGTTATGCCGGGAGAGGCGGAGGGCTATGTTGACATACGAACCACACCCTGTCAAAATCACGATGAGATACGAAAACACCTAAAGGAAATACTGGACAATCTAGCCTCCAAGGATAAAGACTTCAAGGCGGAGATTGAGTTCATAGAGGACAGACCGGTTGTAACGATGACCAAAGACGAACCTATAGCCGTTCTCGCCGCAGATGCCTATAGAGATATTACGGGAAAAGAACCAATCTATAACGGGGTACCCGGAGCAACGGACGGAACCTTTCTGAGAGCGTGGAAGGGAATACCATCGCTTGTAAATGGCCCCGGACCGAGGCACATACCTCACCAGTACGACGAATACGTAGAGATAGACGAACTATACGAAGCGGCAAAGATATACCTATTAACAGAGTACAGATATCTAGCAACGTGATAAAAGTTTTGTATGTAATTAGGCTACAAATAATTAGCCTATAGGCCTTGACATTCTGCATGCAATATTGTAAAATTGCATGCAGAATTTTATTTTAGCGTTATTTTAATGTTACATAGATGGGAAAACCTATGATAAATAGAAAGACGTTAAGCGAACAGGCATATATAGAATTTACGAGAATGATAATGAATCGCAAATTCTCTCCCGGTGAAAAAATCACAGAGGAACGCATTGCAAAGATGCTCGGTGTTAGCAGAACAACGGTAAAAAAGGTCTTCACCGCACTGGAAAAAGAGGGAATACTCGTAGCCATTCCACGAAAAGGTGTATTTTTAAGGAAATATACAAAAGAAGAGATACTCGAGATCTTCGATCTACGTACAGTTGTTGCAGAGCTTGCCATTAAATATGCAGTTTTAAACGTAAACAAAAAAGATATCGCATACCTGGAAGCTATCTATAAAAAGATGGAAGAAGCTGTAAATAACAACGATACTAAAAAATATTCAGAGTACGACAGAGAACTTCATGAAAGTATTGTACGCTTTAGCGGTACAAGCATCCTCCCCGACATAATTTCAAACCTCTACCTAAGGCTGCGACCATTTGCGCAACTAAACATTAGAGATCCAAGAGAAACAATAAAAGAACACAAAGAGATTGTTGAATCAATTAAGGCGGGGGATCCCGAAAGGGCAGGTAAAGCTATGCGAGAACATATTCTGAAGGCCAAAGAGTACGTCGACCTTCACAGATTTAATATTTAAAAATTTGATATCTAAAAAACAGCCATAGCAAACACCTACCGTAATTAAGTATCTATTTTACCTTCCAACCATCTTACCCCTCAACCATCCAATTTGTTACAGAAACCCCACAGACAAAATTACCAGTTGACAAATAACTGCATGCAATATATGATAATTGCATGCAGTATGTAATTTGGGGGTGATAGATGGTTTTCCCAATGCGAAGAAGCAGGGTACTAAAAAAACTAAGGAGGGGGGAAGTAGTTAAATGCTTCAAACTAAACCTCACCGACACGCGGGCTGTCGAAATTGCCGCGCGATTTGGATTCGATGTTGTATGGACAGGGATGGAACATATACCAAACGATTGGTCGGTTATCGAGCGACAGGTATTGGCGGCAAAGGCGTACGACGTAGACGTTGTATGTAGAGTTGCCAGAGGAAGTTACAGCGATTACATAAGGCCACTGGAAATGGACGTCACCGGCATAATGGTACCACACGTTATGAATGCAGAAGATGCTAAAAGAGTAGTCGATATGACAAAGTTTAAACCCATCGGAAACAGAGCTGTCGACGGTGGAAATGCAGACGGTGGTTTTACAAATGTTGAGTTCCTAGAATACCTGAAAACAGCTAACTCCGAAAGATTCGTTATACTTCAGATAGAGGACCCTGAAGCCATAGATAACCTAGAGGCTATAGCCTCTGTAGAGGGCTACGAAATACTTCTCTTTGGGCCAGGAGACTACAGCTGTGCATTGGGAATTCCCGGCCAGACCAACCACCCCAAAGTGAAGGAAGCGAGAAGGCTGGTAGCAAAGACCGCATTAAAACATGGCAAATTTGCAGCAACTGTAGGTTCACCGAAAAATTACAATGAATTGGTAGATGAGGGTTTCACTTTTATAAATCTAGGAGCTGACGTCGTAGGACTAAGCAACTATTGCAGAGCGATCGCACAGGAGGTGGGGATTACCGAAAGCAACAAACCAGTATCATTCCGGTAGCTATGACTAAGAAACGTAGGATCAAGAGATTAGCAAATCGCGATCTTAATGCTGTTACTAAGGCAGCTTAAAAATATTTTGAGGAGGTGTTTCTATGAAGAAATTCCAAAAACTAATAGTGGTCCTTGGTGTACTGCTATTAGTAGCACTGCCAACCTTTGCAGGTGGGCAAAAAGAGGCTAAACCGGCAGGGGGCAAGACTGCAACTGCGGGAGCCGGTCCTGTAAACAATAATCCGCTCTCCGACGTAAGAGTACGACAAGCAATAGCATATGCAATCGACATGGACAAACTAGCCAAAACCCTATTTAAAGGCATGGTTACACCTGCAGAGTGTTTGGTTCCACCTGGGCCCTTCCATGCACCCGGACTTAACAAATATACCTACAATCCCGAGAAAGCCCGAGCACTACTAAAGGCAGCAAAGTGGGACTCTAATCGGGTATTAAGGCTTGGTTACTACTACGGTGATCAACTAACAGTGGATTTCATGACGGCCATTCAGGCCTATCTAGCGGATGTAGGCATAAAGATCACCTTTGAAAGAGTCACGGGTGATATCGTGGGAAGAATGTTTAAACCACCCGCAGACCCAGAGCACGGACCTTCTGCCATTGACTTTGATCTGGGCTACGGGGCAAATGCCGCATTAGCACTCCAAGAATACTACGGCCAGTTTATGAAGGGGCGAAACGCATACACACCGTGGACTCCCAAGATAGGAAAAATGCTGGATGCTCTATACAGCAGTGTCGATATAGAGAAACAGAAACAGGCTTTCTACAACATCGAAAGATGGAACAACGAAACCGTAAGCGTACTGCCCCTTTACTATCAACCTATGTTTATCTATGAGAACAAGCGACTAAACAGAAACGGCGGCGAATACGGTAATCCACAGTACAACTATGATTGGGGAATCCTGAAGTGGACCGTTCCTGCAGATTCCAACGGTCTACATGTTCTTCACACCAATGGCGGTCCTGTAGAACTATTTAGGCTTCCGCTCATCAACCCAGGTCTCTACATATACAACAAGGTCCTGTACGATAGACTCCTAACCTGCGATGGGAACTTAATGCCCAAGGGCACGTCGATGGCCAAGAGTTACAAGGTAAGTTCGGATGGTCTAACCTTCACAACTACCTTAAAAGACGGTCTCACCTGGCACGATGGGTCTCCAATAACCGGAGAGGATGTGAGATTTAGCATCGAACTCGCAATCAGATTTCCACAACTCCATGCAGTATTCGCAAAAACCTTTAGATCCATTAAGGGCGCTCAAGATTTCATGGCCGGAAAAACCAAACACATCTCCGGAATCACAGTCAATGGGAATACCATAACACTTCACATGGCAAAGGTTGACCCCAATATTTTGCTTACATTCAGCCAGTTCCCGATTTTGCCCAAAAAGTATCTCAAAGATGCCGATCCTCTCAAACTGGTTCAGTCACCCTTCTGGCAGCATCCAATTGGTTCCGGACCATTTAAGATTAAAGCGGTTAAGATGAACGATTACCTTGTAATGGTACCTTTCAAGCACTACCACGGAGGAGTCGCAAAGATCGATCAGATAGTTTGTTATCCCAGTGACGAGAACGATCCAAATGTGGTAAAGAACGCCGCTGCCGGTAAGTTGGACTATGCCTTTGGTAAAAATACCGCAGAGGTACAGGCCATCAAGAACATGAGCCACATGAGAGTCGTTCGCGTGAACGTACCTTACACCCGAATGATCTGGATAAACCAATTTCCAAAGAAAAAATAGGTGAAGGAAACCTGTAACAAAGGTATAATGAAATTGCGGCCTCGCGCCGCAATTTCGTTTTTTATATTTGCTCTTTGTAATTTGAGAGCGGGGGGGAAGTTTTATCATGTTAGCTTACACTATCAGAAGAATGATGATACTTGTACTTATGCTTTTTGTACTAACCTTTCTCATATATTTAGCTTTGGACCTCACCCCTGGTGACCCTGTTTCGTACATGATAAGTCCTGATCAATACGCAAGTATGGACAAAGCTCAATTAGAAGCTTTAAGAGAAGCCCTGGGGTTAAACGACCCATTTATCGTGCGCTACTTTAGATGGCTTATAAACGTATTAAAGGGAAATTTCGGTTATAGCCTATCAAGCGGGGTTGCCATCAAAGACATTGTAATGGCCAGACTGTCTGCAACTCTAGAACTTTCCAGCGTGGCTTTACTAATATCAACAATCTTCGGGATTCTCTTTGGCACTATTAGCGCCTTAAAGAGGGGGTCGATTCTGGACAATACCCTAACCGTTTTTGGCATGCTGGGGCTTTCCGTTCCTGTGTTCATATTTGGTCTAATAGCCATTCTAATATTTGCTATTCAACTTAAATGGCTTCCAGTTGGTGGGCGTCTTCTCCCACAGTACACCTCATTCTGGCAACACCTTCCCCATCTAATCATGCCGGCCTTCGTGTTATCCTGGTATTTTACCGCAGGAGTCATGAGATACGCGCGCGCTAGCATGTTGGATGTCATGAATAGGGACTTTATCAAAACAGCCAGAAGTAAAGGATTGCCTGAGTGGCGCGTCAACTACATACATGGCCTAAGAGTATCAATAATTCCAGTGGTAGTACTTATCGGCTTTCGTTTGCCAATTCTGGTAGGAGGTACGGTTATCGTTGAAGAAGTTTTTCAATGGCCGGGAATAGGTAGAGAGTTTGTAGATGCCGTTCAGGCTCAGAACTATCCCCTGATTATGATGATAGCATTTCTCACAACCTTCGCCGTTTTACTTGTCAGTTTTCTCATTGATCTACTCACGGCTCTCTTGGACCCAAGGGTCAAACTGGAATAGGAGCATCTGATATGGAAGGATTAACTAGAAAAAGAACACGACTGGACAAAAAATTCGACAAGATACGGATGCGAGAAGAGAGCGGACAAGTCCACAGGGGAATAGCCAGTAGGTCGCTGCGTAAAATGTTCAATAACAAACTAGCCGTCGCAGGTTTGATATTTGTAACAGTTACCATTCTCGCTGCCATTTTTGCTCCCCTAATCTGCAAATACACCGCAACAGAGTTCGATCTTGGTAAGATACTCCAACCTCCTTCGAGCGACCATATCTTGGGTACCGATAAACTCGGAAGAGATATCTTTGCAAGAATCCTCTACGGGGGACGAATATCCATACTGGTTGGGTTGGGGAGTGCCCTTTTAGCCGGAGTAATCGGGGTTTTCGGTGGAGCATACGCTTCATATAAGGGGGGATGGATAGATCTTATAGTACTTAGACTCTCAGAGATCGTAATGGCTTTCCCCCAAATTATTCTGGTATTACTCCTCGTCGCCATGGTGGGTCAGGGGCTTTCCAATTTAATCATAATATTCTCATTAACAGGGTGGGGTGGAATCTACAGACAAACACGAGCCCAGGTTTTGACTATCAGAGAGGAAGAGTACATCCAGGCGTTAAACGCATTCGGACTTAACACCGCTACTATTATATACAAACATATACTACCAAATGCGATCGGCCCTATTTTTGTCAATATAACTCTCAGCACCGCAGCGTTTATTCTACAAGAGGCGGCTCTTAGCTTTTTGGGTTTAGGGATACCGTTAAATATTCCTTCCTGGGGCAACATCATCAATGCTGCTCAAGACTTACAGATACTGCGGTACAACTGGTGGGTATGGCTCCCAGATGCAATTATGATTTCGCTGTTCGTGTTATCGGTAAACTTTATTGGGGACGGGCTAAGGGATTCAACCGATCCTACACAACAAGGTTAGTATGGAGATTCACGTATGAAAGACGAGGTGATAATAACCGTAAAGAATTTAAAAACCTACTTCTATACCAACAACAGATGCAACAAAGCGGTGAATGGGGTTTCGTTCGAGGTAAAAAAAGGAAAAACCCTATGTATAGTCGGCGAAAGCGGGTGTGGGAAAAGTGTGACGGCCTTCTCTATCATGCAACTACTTCCCAAGCTATCACGCATAGAGGAAGGTGAGATTATTTATCATAGCGAAGGGGGAGATATAAGGATTGATCTACTTGAAAGAAACGGTAGAAAAATGCGTTCTTTAAGGGGGGCGGATATCGCTATGATATTCCAGGATCCCATGTCCGCTCTCAACCCCGTGTATACCGTTGGATTCCAGATCGGGGAAAATTTACTATACCACACAAAACTCAGCAAAAGAGAAATTAAGAAACGTTCCGTTGAGTTACTAAAGGAAATGGGCATACCTCTTCCAGAACAACGAGCGGATGAATACCCCCATCAGTTTTCGGGTGGGATGCGACAACGGGCAATGATAGCCATGGCAATGGCATGCAATCCCAAGGTGTTGATAGCCGACGAACCTACCACCGCCCTCGATGTGACCATCCAGGCCCAAATTTTCGAGCTGATGGAGAAACTCAAGAGAGATTACGACACTGCCATTATACTAATAACCCACGATATGGGTGTTGTTACAGAACTGGCAGACGAGGTGGTGGTAATGTATATGGGAACCGTAGTAGAGAAAGGAACAGTAGAGGAAGTATTAAAAACACCCGCACATCCTTATACAAAGGCACTACTGAGATCAATCCCCATACTTGGCAGGGGGAAAAATCAAGAAATCGAGCCTATAAGAGGCAACACCCCGGATCCATACAACAGACCCAAGGGCTGTCAGTTTAGACCACGCTGCGATTATGCAGATGATACCTGTTTAACCCTACCGGAAGAAAAAAAGATAGGTGAAACTCACAGCGTTAGATGCTGGCATTATGAAGAGGTAATGAATGATGGTTGACTCAAGAGATATAATATTAAAACTTCGCGGAGTAAAAACCTATTTCCCCATTAGAAAGGGGGTATTTAAAACAGTTTCCAACTATGTCAGAGCTGTCGATGGCATCGATCTCGATGTATACAGGGGTGAAACCCTCGCATTGGTAGGTGAAAGTGGTTGCGGAAAAACAACGCTTGGCAAAACTATTCTCCAACTTGTAAGAGCAACCGAGGGCGAAATAATATACAACGATGGAAATACAGAGAGAGATCTCTGCAAGCTTAAACCTAAAGAATTAAAGGAGATCCATAGAAAACTCCAGATAGTCTTTCAGGACCCAAAATCTTCTTTAAATCCGGCATTTACAGTCTTTGGCTCACTACAGGACCCGCTTAGAGCTCACGGTATTAAACCTAAAGAGGAACGGAAGAGAATTATAGGAGAGCTTCTAGAGGCCGTTAACATGCGCAGAGAACATATGAACCTCTACCCCCACGAGTTTTCAGGAGGCCAACTTCAACGCATTGCAATCGCCAGAGCCCTAAGTATAAATCCGGAACTCATAGTATGCGATGAAGCCGTCAGTGCTCTGGATGTCTCAATTCAGGCTCAGGTTTTAAAACTATTAAAAGAGATTAAAGAAAAACGCAATCTCACATATATCTTTATCTCACATGACCTAAGTGTAGTTGAATATATAAGTGACAGAGTCGCTGTAATGTATTTGGGAAAGATAGTAGAACTGGCCGACGTAGAAGAATTGTTCGGTAACATCATGCATCCATATACAAAGGCTCTTTTCTCTGCAATCCCTGTGGCCGATCTTTCAAAAAGAGGAAAAACAAAACGCATTATACTGGAAGGCGAAGTCCCCAGTCCGGTGAACCCACCAAGCGGGTGTCCATTTCATCCGAGGTGTAATCAAGCCAGGGATATATGTCATACAGAGGAACCGCCTCTAAAAAAATACATAATAAACGGGAAAGAGCATTACTGCGCATGCCATTTTGCACAGCAACAATAAACAAATTGGCAAACGATACCCCCTAAACATTAATCAGCAAGGAAATCAATAAAGGGAGTTAATAAATGAATAGAATTGAAATAATTGACTCCGGCCATGTAACAAGAGACGACGCCGCATTTCCTACACTTGTAAACCTGGGGAACGGAGAATTACTCTGTGCCTACACTGTAAAAGGAAACGGTCCCAATGCACTTGGAGGGACCGGTTTGTCCAGATCATACGACAGCGGAAAATCATGGATCTACGAACGAATCATTCTACCAAGGACCGAAAATCCCGTTACAGTAAACAGCCTTAGATTAAGCAAAACCTCGGATGGTAGTATACTTGCCTACGGCAGTAGAGATTATCTTGAGGGAAGTGGAAAAGAACGAAAATTCGGGGAATACAAAAATGAGCCCGTCTTCTGCAAATCTTTAGATAACGGCAAGACATGGTCAGAACCAATGATCATCCCAACTAATCTATGCCCCACCTACGAGATATCAAACCCAATTGTTGATACGGGTAACAATACCTGGCTTGCTCCTGCCGCTACCCTCCCCAACAAGAAACAATTGGGAGAGCGTGTGGTTGTATTCATCTCAAAAGACAAGGGAAAAACATGGCCAAAACACAGCACCGTTTTCTACGATCCGAAAGGTAAAAAGGGATTCTTTGAACAGAAAATTATTCGAATGAAAAAAGGCAAGCTACTTGCCATTGCATGGACCGTGACACTAGGAGACTACAGAGACCTGGAGAATCATTTCTCAATCTCAAACGACCATGGCGAAACCTGGTCGACTCCTGAACCTACCGGTATCGAAGGCCAAACACCCGGACCTCTATACTTGGGAGAGGACAGGTTATTAGTCTTAAGCAATCGTCGTTACGGCCGTCAGGGAATAGTTGCATATTTCGTACGACTTATCTACAAAGACCCCAATAAAGTAACATGGAACATTGAGGGAGAATCTTTACTATGGGATGCTCAAACTACCAGAAATCTCGAAACGGAAAATAAAAAGGGCATTGATGCCTTTGATGATTTTGCCTTCGGATTACCATCTGCTATTAAACTTGAAAACGGAGAATTTTTAGCCGTTCACTGGTGTAAAGAGGAAGGAATTTTTGGTATTCGGTGGACAAAGTTTAAAGAGATATAAGCAACGTACAACCATCAACATTTCAACTAAACATACCATTCTTCAAACCAAACTTATCAAGCAATCTAACTGCAGTTTCAAACTCTTCGCTGGTTATCCGTCCGTTTAGCTCTGGATAAAGGTGTGCCCGATAGGTAGGATAGTACTGGCTCATTACATTTACGGGAATTTCAGGTGAAACATCCCTCAAAAACCTTAAACATTCCTCGGTTCCTGCTATGTCATTGGGTAAAACAAGGTGCCTTACAAGAATCCCCCTTAACGCAACTCCCCGAGTGTTGGTAACCAGAGGACCGACCTGCCTAAACATTTCCGCAATCGCCTTTCTGCTAACCTCTACATAATTTTTAATCCCCGAATACTTAAACGCCATCTCATTTGAGGAATATTTTAAATCGGGTAGGTAGATATCCATTATCCCATCGAGCAATTTTAATACCTCCAGCCTATCATAGCCACTAGAATTGTACACTATGGGAATCGAAAGCCCCCGTTTAATTGCAACAGAGAGCGCCTCTACTATCTGAGGTACAAAGTGAGTAGGAGTTACAAGGTTTATATTATGAGCCCCACGGTGTTGTAGCTCTAACATATACCGTGCCAGTTCTTCGATGGAAATCTCATATCCATAACCATACTGGCTTATCGTATAATTCTGACAAAACACACAGGCCAGAGAACACCCGCTAAAAAATATAGTACCAGAGCCCCTGTATCCGGAAATTGGTTTTTCCTCCCCGAAATGAAGATCGTAGCTAGCAACCCTGGGGAGATAACCGGTTTCGCACCTTCCCAGGCTACCATTTTTAGACTTATCCCCTGCGATAGGATTTCTAACCTCATCACCAGGACTTCTGTTTACCCCACAACCCCACGGGCAGACTCTACATGGGTTTAAAAAATCTCTCAACCGAGAAATAATCGGGGTAAAATCTTCTATCGCAAGATACGAGGGATAGATAGGTTGCATAGATCGCTATCTATAACCAGAATAATTAAAATAGGAAGTTAGTCAATCGTCTCCTACTACATCCTGAATAACAGACAACTAAACTCTCTTCATTCTCCGATACTTCCAGTTTCTTATTGCCACCCGTCCGTCAACATCAACCTTTCTGAAAATATTTGAGAGATGTTTTTTAACCGTATACAAACTTATATACAGCTTGTCAGCAATTTCCCTATTCGAAAAACCCTCCTTTACAAGAAAGAACACCTCCACCTCTCTTTGAGTAAGTTTTTTATCCAAAGACTCCCTATAGAGTTCTCCCTCGCGCATACACACAGCTCTATAGAGCAGGCTTCTCGACATCCTCACCTTGGCCTGAGCCAGGAGTGTAATCCCCCGCTCTATGGAATTAAACTCTTCATCATCATAAAAAATCCCCTTAATCCCTCTCTTTACCAGATAAACACAGAAAGAATCATCCCTCTTGCAATTAAACGCCGCTGTGGAGAAAAAACCTGCCAGTTTCAATTTACATTCTAAATATTCCAGCAAACCCGGAACAACAACATCCACTAAAAGAATTGTGTTACCTTTACCTTTATCCCACTCCTCGGATTTGGGCACCTTACCAATGTAATTTATGTTGTATAATGTTTTGGCTTTCAAATACTCGGCAACCAGCCATCCATACGAGGAATCCGTAAAAATCTCAATACTTTCTACTCTGTTCATACTTTCTAAATAATACAATAAAATTTATATCTATAAGCAAATCGAATTAGCACTATTGATTAAATTATAAGGGTAGATTTATACAAATCAAGAAAAAAAATTAAAAATTTCCAATTTTCTAAAAAATTCTACAAAAACCAGAAAAAATATTCACAAACCGAAGATAGAACCGGTTTATACAATTTTTTCGGGCGCCAGACTCTTTAACCAACTAATCAACGCTAACTATACAAGGCGGGAATTCTCCCCTCCCATAACTATTCTTTCTTTTATTCTTCTTTAGAGTGAATAATTCCCTTATACTTTTTCTCATTCAAAAACCATCTTAACGTATTCAAAAACTCAACAACACAGGCTATTACAAGAATACTCACAGTCAGACTAAACCTTCGCTCCGCCAAAATATTCAATACCTTTCGCCATGCCACAACTACCCCTTCGTGAAAAAATAAATAACGAATTAGAAGCGAGAGAGGTAAGAGCAATAAATAACCAACCAGAACAATCAAAAAATAGTATAAAAGATCCTTAACAATATATCTTAAAAAACCCAAGGAGTGGATCTTAGTCCAATACTTAGTAAACTCCTCATTAGACTTCATCATTTCCCTCTTCCAATCGATTTATCGATTTATCTTACAGACCCCCTAGCCTTACCCCTTTAGCCTTACCCATAACTTCCCACCGCAAAAGCCTCCCAAACAGCAAGTATTACAATTATTGGTATATAGAAAATAAATACCCTAAACAAATATGCATAGTGCTTTACAAGTATTCTCCTCCTCGGTACATCAAGCTCTTCCCTGTACCTAAAAACAAATGAAAAGGCAGCACTCGCGGTTAGTGCCGTTAAAATTATACAGAAAAACATCTCACTAAACACCTCGGACAAATCAAATATTTTAATCCAAACGTTTTTATAAACAGAATTAACATCTATAAACTGCAATTTCATCTGAAGTCCCAATAAATAAGAATACCGGAAAAGATCAATTACGGGCACAACCAAGGTAGGATAGAGAAGAATACTAACCAAAACTGCAAATAAATTGTTAAGAGCAATACTAATACTTCTCTTCACCAATACATTGCTAACTTTTCCATCAACAAACCTAATTACCTGATTTCCAAACACATTATGCGAATCTAAGAAATCTTTCCGCGAGGCAAAAAAGTAGGTGGTATCTGTTTTAAAAAAGTAGCGAAAGAAGTTTTCACCGGAGAGCAAAAAAACGATACCGGAAAAAACAACCATATACAGTAGGAAGATAATTACTATCTTCCTACTGTTATTGATGTAACTAAGGGTTGCTATAATATACCGCTTTATTTTCAATTCCACCGATTTTGTTCTCCCCTTTCTCTCCTCTCTTCTCTATCTACCACGGACACAGCGTTTAATACCAATTCTAAATCACCTCCATCAGAAGTAAATACCTCTTTTGGTAGTATTTTCGCTTTTCAAGGTAGTATTTTTCTACTACTATTATTTTGCAATAAACAGCTACCTGTATCTAAGAACCGGAAGAATAGATGAAAAGTCCAATCGAGCTTGAAGTTATGATTGGCATCATCCTACCTCTCTTTGGTATTTCTCTGGCTGGCTCTTGTGTTCAAACAACATATATAAATATAAACATATATAGGACATGCAGGCCCTCCCCTTATCCTTGCACTGCAGAGAATATCCAAGCGATGACTCCTTAGTCTCTTCTTTACAAAACTGTCTTTCTCAATCCGGAGCATATCGAGGTCTATAAAGTTTGTAAGGCATGAAGACAGATAATCCCGGAGAAAACTTTTCGTGAGTTTGCCGTCGGACATAACGGACTTAAAGAAACTGTCGTGTGGGTTGTTGGTTTCTCCTTTCATGTATGTATTATCCTTGCCGAGCCAAAAGCAAACAAGAGTTCGAGTGAATATTTTCCATAATTATTGGGATCTCATAGTCCACCAGGTTTTCTCCTATTCAAAGAAATAATCAGTCACAGTTATACTACCGCTATCATTCACAGTTTCCGTAATATCAAAAAAGCTAATATTCACACTCCCGTAAATACTTTTTCCGGGAAGAACAACAGTCGTATTTACAACAGTAGTAAGATAACTCCCCTTATCCGTATCCAGTTGTATAGAAACAGTCGATTGATTTATCCTGCTCTGCCCGGTATTACTTACTTTGTAGAACACGGTACAATTTCTAAGACCATCCGGAGTATCATAAACACGGTACTTTGAAATCTCCACCTTTCCCGTGGGGTACCAATCGGAACCACTTGCACATGAAAAAAATAGAAAACCAATTAATATAAACAGCAATATCCAAACACTACATTTTTTCATAACATACATTCCTCTCTATACGTCCTGCAATCTTTCCAGCAATCCACCAATCCACAGCCGAATACACTAAACCGACATGTATTTTTACAAAATGTCGATTAAAACCCAAAATCGTGACTAATCGAAAAATTAATAGACGGATAAGCCGTAGCATCCGTCATCAACTTTGAAATCCCAAATTGAAAATCGGTATCATCCCGATTATAGAGAACGGCAAAAACAACGGAGAGACTATAGCGAACACCATCGTCAATTATCCTCTTATTGTAAACAGAGGGGAAAGCAATAACATTTTCCACCCCTACTCGTACTCCAATTCTATCGTTAAGTACCTCTGTATAATTAAAGGCAATATTCACCCTTCCCATAGTCATAACCCATCCAAAACGCTCCTCTCTAGGGAGATCAATCGAATACAAAACAAGAAAACTAAGAACAACCGGATCCATTATCCTAGCAATATCAGTAGCTACACTTAGTACATTATACCCATTTCCACTTCTTATTCTTTTCTCCGCTACCTCATACTGATTCCATATCCCCGAAGGGTAGGTATACTTAGAATAGAACCTAATCTTATAATCACCCCACTTCAGCATATAGCCCGCTGTCAAATCCGCATCACCCGGGGCGTAATTCATCCCTCCTATCGAATCCTTCTTATCAATCATTTGAAGATAAAGAGGAAGGGAAAACAGAACAAAAAACCGATTTTCAAAAATGTACTGAATCCCCAAAACAGTTCGCAAACCGTACGTATAAGAACCATCGTAATCCGAATAAATGTATGTAACATTAAACAACGGGGTTATTATATTACTCCTTTTATTTTCAATCTCTAAACGTTGATGTGTACTCTGCGGCCAAATATCAACACCGATGAAAGAAATCAAAAACAAAAACAGAACTATCGGGAGCCTACAAACTCTCCCAATTGGCACTACCATGACCACTTTTCCAATAGCATTTTCTTTCTCATTTCTCTGCTAACGACTTGCCTTATTACCTCTCGATTACTCCTTAGAGTCTCGGATGCGGTAAGCAATACAACTCCGTCCCACCTAGATTCAAACTCAACCCGTGTAAGCCACTCCGCTCCACGTGCAGGATCCACAACCACCACAATCTCATCGGAGGCCCAAAGTACAAGAGCAAAATGCACCTCCAGTTTTTCATAATGAACCAAAACCGGAGAATATCTGTCCATAACCTTTTCCAACTGTTTATAATTCATTCTAAAACCCTTATTAGCTATCCCGTAAGCAGAGATTATCCTTGAAAGATCAAGTAAGCTTGCTGTGTATTCCTTATTTTTGAGGGTATTAATCTTAGGTAGTACATAATCGTGAACTATCTTAATCTCACTTGTGGCAATTCCCCAATATATATCCAACAAACTAGCCACAGCCGAAAAACCACAGGAGGTATCAAATTCCTGCTCATGTACATATTGGAAACGAACACTCTCCTTGGATGTAACTATTGAAAACATCAAAAACAGAAACAAATCAGTAACCATAAAACCAAGCCTTAATCATGTCCCGGTTTACTATAGTGCCTTTCCGTTAAAAACCACACAATAAAACCTAATGGGATAACCACAATCGTCCACGTAATAACATCCGATTTAAAGACCGCTATAATCTCCTGTAATAAAGGGCCTTTACTCCACAACAATTCCCTACGAAACACGGCGATCAAGATATCTATGCCAGTCGCCACAATCACAAATGGCAAGAAAAAATATTCAAAAACAAACATATACATACCCCTTTGCCTAATCCGATACCACTTCTTTCGATTCATAGAGAAAAAATCA
Source organism: uncultured Spirochaetales bacterium (assembly GCA_964596425.1). Classification (GTDB taxonomy): domain Bacteria; phylum Spirochaetota; class Spirochaetia; order SZUA-6; family SZUA-6; genus CAZQTC01. The sequence goes on from CAZQTC010000022.1 coordinate 85,550, forward strand.
AGTACAGGAATCCTCATTTTACACACCTCCTATTGATACTATCCTTCCCCCGGGTGCCTCTTTTAAGTCTTCCTACTCCCGAGGGAAGGAACAAGTCAAAAAATCAAATTCTTAGTTACCATGAGGGACCACATGTTCTCTTTCTCCAATTTCTATCCTGTGCACGTGCTAATCCTCTAGAGGCTCTTCTATACGTCCTAATTGCCCCCCTACGAAGATCATGAGTATAGTTTCTACCAGTAACAAACCTATAAGCAAGTGCACCTGCTTTATATGCAGTTAAAAACCCTCCTATAACAACTATTAACGCAATACCACCCTTTTCTTTCTCCATCTCAGAAGAAGACAACTCGTTTCCGGAAACCCCTTTAAACAAATTGTCACTCCCAATCTGAACACTGTTACACACACTACTGCCATTCTCCTCCCCGATAGCGAAACCTAAAACCAAAAACAGCAAACACAAAGAAACAATCCACTTTTTCACCTCTCTACTCCTTACATAACACCTTCCCGGGCACGGCGTCATATCAATTTAATTTTTTACTGCGTCGCGTCACAGCGTAACCATAATTCTAAACCTCGTCCCCCGGAAGTAAATACCTCTTTTGGTAGTATTTTTGCCCCTGGGGGTAGTATTTTTCTACTACCCCCGAGCTTTCTAACCCTGACCCAATCCGAGCTTAATATTTAATACCGACCTACCCACCCGAAACAGCCACTTTCCATATTTCCAGACTGCGAAAACATATTCGAAAACACATATTGAGAACCCGGAGCCCCAAACCCAGAATCCGGAAAACCACAGGAAACCCAAGAAAGATTCTAAAGAAGAGTAGATATAAAAAAGCCAACAACTATAAGATTAAGAGTAACATGGGCTATCACGGAAACCCCGATACCCTCTCTACGCATCCGGAGCAAACCTAAAATAAGGCTCCATAGAAATAGCACAACGAAACGATCAAATCTCATATGAGCAAGAGTGAACAAGACAGAAGTCACTATCAGAATAATCACCTCTCCAACCCCATTCTCCCTCAAAACCTTCCAAAGAAATCCCCTAAAAATCAACTCTTCCACAAAAGAGGCGTAAATCACATAGAACGTATAAGAAACAATCACGGTAGTGGTATTGAGTGCGAGAACAAAGTACGGTAATTCCTCTTCCATCTTTCCATGAGGCAAAAAGGGTGAGATTAAGTAGCTCAGTAAAAACATTAGTAATCCACCGGCAATTCCGGGAAAAACATCCTCTCTCCTAATGACAAAACCCAGCTCTTTCTTAATATTCTCCATGCCCCTTACCGAGATAAAGATGTAGATTACAAAAGAAAACTTCATCAATACAACCCACAACCAGAAAAGAACAGAAAACACCACGGTAGTATTGTTGGAGAAAATCGATTTTATAAGTCTTTGAGAGTAGTAATAGATAAACAGAAGCAGAGAAAGTCCTATAAAGTGCAACAAACTATAACGAGTTTTTAATTTAAACATCCAAACCTGATACCTCCCAACAAAGGCTAACGATTCAGTAAAACCAGACGGAGCATCTACGGCCGTGTAGTGGCAATATTAGGCAATATTACTTTCAATTCTAATCCCTATAAACAGGAAGTAAATACTACCTTTGGTAGTATTTTTACACTGCATGAGAATGGCCCAACAATTTCCCCATTTCAAAGTAGTAAAAAAATACTACCAAAAGAGGTATTTACCCGGAAGACGCACGGGGGTATAAACACATAAACAATACAGAATCTGGCATTCTGTCTGTAAAAATCGGAGTGTGAAAAAATGAAACCCACCTTATTAATCCTATCAGTCCCATTAATCCCACTAACATTATCGACACTACTACTAATCCTTCTTTTTAATTGCCTTGTTATCCCTTCGGTGTTTGCCATAGACACGGATTTAACGGGTTCCGATTCAACAATTCTCAACGATGTACCATTACCAAAAATTACCGGACTACATCAAAACAAACAACGCACCCCACCTCACACCCGGCAATATCGCAGGGCAGTGCTAGACTACTATTACTCTGCGAATACACATCGGGCTCTAAATATCAAAGGGAAACCGACCCCAAACAAAACAAACAACTCGAACATAAACAGGGAAAGGAGATTACAAAAGGCCATGGTAATATTAAAAAAATACTCTCCTCTGCAATCCTCGGAAGATAGAGCTATCATGGGTTTACTATACCTCTCTTATTCACAGTTTTTCACAGGAATGACAAGAACCTACTACCTGAGCAAGGGAATTTTACTACTGAACCTATGTGTAAAAAAATACCCACAAAACCTGCGACTAAGATTTATCCGATTATTAGGTTTTTCAAAACTACCCACAAAATTCTACAACGTAACCCAATACCAAAAACAGGACGCAGACTTTATTATCTCCGACATAAAGAGACACGGAAAAAATAAAATAGATAAAGAGCTACAATACCTTTATTACAGAGATTGGAAAAACTTATTAACCAGAGTAAAACCTTGAGGTTTCGTATCTACCCATTTCTTAAATTGATCTTAAAGGGATAAGGAGAATTATACAATGAAAAACAATCCGACAAGCCCCTCAGCCTCACCGGTTACCGTAGAACATCTAAGTAAAAAATACAATGACCATTACGCTCTTCGGGATATCTCGTTCTCTCTATTCGGTGGAGATATCTTAGGCATTATCGGCCCCAACGGTGCAGGGAAAACGACCACAATAGAAATCATAGAGGGAATAAGAAAGCCCACATCCGGGAAAGTTAGGGTTTTCGGAGAAAATCCGTTTATGAACAGAAATACAAAATCAAAGATAAATGCCTCACTACAAGGTAACTCTTTCTTTTACGACTTAACAGTGAAAGATATCCTCAGGATGTACTCCGTACTTTACAGTTCTAACCTACGCAGTTCCAAAGAGAGGCTCAATCAAACTATTGAGGAATTTAAATTTGAAAAAATTCTTAAAACAAAATACAAAAACCTTTCAGGCGGTCAAAAACAAAGACTATCCCTGGCCATAGCATTTATAAACGACGCAACACTCCTTTTTTTAGACGAACCTACAGAGGGGTTAGATCCCATCTCCAGAAATCACATGTGGGAAATAATTAAACAGCGCAACAGTGAGGGAAAGACAATTCTAATTACATCTCACTACATGGAAGAGATAGAGAAATTATGCAATAGGGTTGTATTTATCAACAGGGGAGAAATAGTAGAACAGGGTTACTTATCCGATGTACTTGATAGGTACAAATACTCCGAAGTTTATGAAGTGGAATTCTCCAAAGGGGTGAATATCAAAATCTTACAAGCACTTTTTCGCAAGGCAGATATTCACGGGGTAAAAACGGGAAAAGATAACAATGGATATCTCCTATTCATTAAACACAAAAAACAGGAGCACATAATCGAAACCTTGTCAAAGATTTCTAAAAGTCTAAAGGTAAAAATCACAAGTTACAAACTTAAAACCAGCAAGTTGGAGGACATATATATAAAACTTATTAGGTAAGAAATCGACCTCAATATAATCCGTTAAATCCCCGGAAATGTAAAGCGGAAGCGTAAAAAGGAGGGTTTAAAATTGATAAAACTATTATTTCTAATTCTGGAGGAGGTTAGAATATTTTTTAAAACAAAGAGCGGTGTCTTTTGGGTTATAGTCTTTCCCTCGGCGAGTCTTCTCGTTCTCGGTGTGGTTTTTGGCAGTTTTGCATCCGCAAAAACAAAAATAGGAGTTATCAATGCGAGTAACTCTTCTGAAACCATAGCACTTTACATGTTTTACGTAGAAAACCTAAGAGTCTTTAAAAACCTCAAAATTACTACCGTTCAATATAATAAATATCGAGCCCTACTTGATAACAGGGAACTCGATATTGCTATCATTATGAACTCAAACATTATCAACTCGTCGGTTGATACTTACTATCCTGATAAATTGCTACCGGAGAAAGATATCCCTGTAAAAAACATTCGAATTATCTATGATCCTGCCAAACTAAAAGAGATATTTTACGGACTCATGACGGTAAAATCGTACACCAGAGCCTTTGCGGAAACGGTAGACACAAAAACCATCCCAACAATATCAACAAAGATAGAAGAAATAAATGCTAACACCGAAAAGGTCGGTTACATAGATTTTCTAATCTCAGGAATTATAACCATGGCCATTCTATCAATAACTATCTTCTCTGTTGGTATCAAGTTTTCGTACATGAAGGCAAGCGGTTTTCTAAAGAGACTGAGCATCGTTCCGTTTTCGCGCTCGTATTATATTATTGCCAACATTATCTCATACTTACTGATCATTGTCATTGTTACTATCATTCTACTTACGGAAGCCCACTATATATTCAATATAACCCTACCAGCCAGAACCATACAGTGGTGGGGGTTTTTAATACTGGGAAGCCTAACGCTCTTATCAATGTCCTTTTTGTTTCCCACATTCACCCGTAGCGGTGACCAAGCTGACATAGCAGGACAAATACTATTCTTTCTAATGATGTTTCTCGGAAACTCTTACTTTCCGACAAAAAACATGCCCAAACTTCTGCAATACTCCACCCTTCTCCTCCCCAATACGTATTTTAATGATGGCCTACGTCGACTCCACTTTTCTTCCTTGTACCAGTATAAACCTCTCCTCACAGATGCTATCATTCTTTCCCTTGGTTTTTTTGCCTTTACCAGTATTGCAATTCTAAAATTCCGATGGGTCGACGACAGATAAACCATGCAAACAAGCCTCTAATCAGTTACTCCATCGGGACAGTGGTGGTTTATTCGAGAGTGGCGAGACTCAAAGACATACATACCCTTAGGGCTATAAAGGGAGCCATAGAGACAGCCTCCTCTATTACGGATATAGAAAAGATACTCCAATAGTTCATCTAAGCTCTTCAAACCTCCCCTATCTAACCGGCCCCAGACAATCAGGCAAATCGACATTTGTTAAGCATCAGCCGGGGTGTGAATTTTGTTTTCCATTGCCATATGAAAACTGTTTTCCACAGGGATGTGAATTCTACTTACCTTCCTTTTCCGACTCTATAAAGCACCGGTAATTAACAAAGCGCCAAGTCCACCTGCAAATCGAGATTGCCTTTGACCTGACAAGAGGGTATAATACCTATATGAAGGGAGAAATCCACAACCCTCACGATAACTTCTTCAAATCCGTTATGTCAGACAG
>CAZQTC010000023.1:0-832790 GCA_964596425.1 uncultured Spirochaetales bacterium
TATGGAAATATTTAGCCTGGTGACCATAGCGGAGGGGAACCACCCGTTCCCATTCCGAACACGGAAGTTAAGCCCTCCAGCGCCGATGGTACTGCCCCTAGCCCGGGGGTGGGAGAGTAGGTCGTTGCCAGGCTTTTTTTAAATTAAAAATTGAAAACCTATAACCTATAAAAAAACGAAAAAAAATTAAAGAAACTTGTAACCTTCGCAATAAAATACTGTTTTGTTTTATGGAGGCGGTCAGGACAGGTTTTTTAGTTGGGCAAGTTTCACCTCCTTTCCTTGCCCTTTTTGCCTCAAAGTGAAATGGGGATAAGCGTTGCTTATCCCCTTTTTTTATCTATATTAAATGAATAAAATGTTAGGCGAATCTAAATTTTATCCCTGTTCCGATTTTGAGGAACTCTTTGAACTGATTAGCTGAAAAGCTCTTTTATTTCTCTCTGGTAGAGTTCGTTTATAACGTTTCTTCGCATCTTTAACGTGTGTGTCAATTCTTTCCCAACCTCGAAGGGTTTGGGGAGTAACTTAATTCTATATATTCTCTCAAATGGTTTGAACCCTGTTTGCTGATTGATTCGTGTATTTATCTCGTCGTAGATCAGTTCGTTTATCTCGGCGGAGTCTATTAGGTCTGTTTTGTCTACGTAGGATATGTCGTTATCTATAGCATACTTTTCTATAGCTTCAAAGTTGGGTACAACAAGGGCCGCTAGAAATTTCTGATCTTGACCGAGAACAATGACCTGATCTATATACTCTGACTGTAAAATTTTTCCCTCAATGGGCTCTGGCTCTATATTTTCTCCTCCAAGGAGAACTATAGTGTCTTTTACCCTACCTATAATTTTTAATTCACCCCTTATCGTCATCATAGCCAGGTCTCCGGTATTAAGCCATCCATCTTCACTTAATACCTCCTTCGTTGTTTCAGGCCTTTTGTAATAACCGAGCATGACTTGAGGTCCCTTTACGAAGAGTGTTCCTTTTTCTCCGGGGGGAAGGACATTCATGTTTTCGTCCACAATCCGTGCCTCCGTTCCTTCAAGGAGGGGGCCTACCGTACCGAATACCGGTCTTTTTTGAATCCTGACGGATAGCACTGGGGCTGTCTCGGTAAGACCGTAACCCTCAAGTAGCAGAATTCCGGCGGCTGCAAAGAATTTATCCACATACTCCGGTAGGGCTCCTCCCCCAGAGATTCCTGCTTTGAATCGTCCTCCCAGTAACATCCTTAATTTTTTAAATACTAAAAGGTCACCTAGAAATTTTAATGGTGTAAGCAGTATAAGGGGAATTATGCTCAATGTAATATCAAGAGCTCTGTATCGTTTTTTGAATTGTGGTAGTAGACCTCTAAACATGTAAAGTAACATTGCATGGGCTGTTCCGATCAATACAAAGAAATAAAATATAGCCCTTTTTGCTCCTCCCTCAGCTTTTATCTTTCTGTAGATTGCGCTCCTTACCCCTTCCCATATTCTTGGTACTGATGCCATGAAGGCCGGTTTTATGGTTTCCATATCGCTCAGCATTATTTTGCCTACGGGTTTGGAGTAGGCCATTGCTGTGGCTGAACCTAATACAACGTACTCTATTATTCTCTCGAAGGAATGCCAGGCAGGTAATATTGAAAGCCATATGTCTCCAGGTTTTATTACCAGGATTCTTGGTATTTGTTTTACCTGGTGAAGAAAATTGTTGTGAGAGAGCATTACACCCTTGGGTTCTCCTGTGGTACCAGAGGTGTAAATGATGGTGGCTAAATCAGAATCTTTGCCCTCTTGAATTTCCCGCTCAAACGCGTTGGGATCTTTTTGTAATTTTTCTTTTCCCTTTTCAAGTATCTCATCGAAGGTGTAAATTTCCAGTTTGGAGTTGTCCTTTGTTTTCCTTTTTTTGAAATCGGGTTCCATTACTATTATTACTCTTAGTTTGGGAATTTCTTTAAGTTTGGATTCTATTTTTTCTAACTGTTTTTCGTTCTCCGCGAAGGTTATAGTACAATCCGCATGGTTTAGAATATATTGAATTTCATCGGCGGTTGAATCCGAACCTCTTGGTACGTCGGCGGCCCCTATACCTAAAATTGCCAGATCGGATATGAGCCATTCTCTTCTGTTGTCGGAAATTATCCCGATATGGTCTCCCCTTTTTGCACCCAAAGCGAGAAGGCCTGCACCTAGATTGGAAACAATTTCATAGAATTCTCTATATTTGAGAACTTTGAATTCGGAATTTTTTTCTTTGTAGTACAGGGCTGGAGATTCACCATGATTTTCGACAATCTCTTTAAATAATTTGGGAATAGTATTTTGCATTTTAATTCCTCCAGTCGATTTTTATACTTTTTCTTAAGCTAACATGTAATAATTGAGGTGTCAATAAATATTGGCTTTATTGAAATTATCTGTTTAATATATAACGGATATGGTTTATTATGTAATTGTATAAGTATTGAAAGTCGATATAATTACAGAAACAGTGGTAAGGGTATTTGTAATGGCTAAAAATAGATTTAAATTTAAATTACTCTGTTTGATTATACTTTTATTTTTCATAATTTCTAATGCATACATCTGGGGGGAGAGTTTTGATAAGGATTGGGAATACACGATTGTAAGAGAGAATGGTGGCATTCCTATGCATAAGACCTGGAACAGGGTGGATTTGCCCCATGTGTTTAAGTTCCCATCGGTTGCCAGGGAGGAATATATCTGGATTAGAAAAAAGCTTCTCCCATATAGAGGAACGTATTCTGTTATTGTGGGCCCCTCATTTTTGAGGTATGAGGTTTATGTTGATAATTTGAGTATAGGTTCTTCCGGAATTAAACGGGGGCGTGTTATTGCTCAGCCGGCTCTTTTTAAGGGGTTTAGCTTACCTTCTTTTCAAAGTCTAGGCGAGAGATCGGATCATTATCTCTATATCAAACTTGAGCAGAGGGATGTTGGGTGGATAAAAAGTGGAGTTGAAATTGTCCCCCGGGCGAAAGCGGAAGTGATACTCCTGTTAAAAAATTTTCTCCATCTTCACTTTCAAGTTTTCTTATTCTTATTTTTCTTTTTGGGAGCTGTTATACTTATAATAGGTTCCTTAAAGAAGAGGAATAGTTATTTTTACTCTTATTTTATTCTTCTTATCACACTTGCTCTATATTTTTTCTTTAATTCAATTGCCCCATATTTTGTTTCTTACCTGTGGTCTTTGAAACTTACTCTCTTTTTCGAGTTTATAACTTTTGTGGCCTTTTTGGGCTTCGCCTCTGTTTATCTTAAGGTTCTTACAAAATTAAACATACTGTTTATCTTTATTCCTCTTGTTGTTTTTGGGTTAGGTGTGTTATTCCCAACAAGTTTTAGAGGTTTGCTGTTATTAAAGAACATTGTTGCATATGTGGAATTGGCTGTGGTTTTGAGTACCATTGTTGTAGCTGCCTATGCGGCTTCTAAAGGGGTTCAAGAATCCGTTTCGTTTGTTATTGTTAGTCTCTGTTCCCTGTTGGCTGTGGTTTACGTACATTTTTATAATTACATTTACCCTGCTAAGGATGTGTATCCCTCTGTTATCGGGATGATTTTTACCTTTGTGGTTTTTTATAGTGTTTTTGTTGAACGGAAAAAAATGGAAGAGCTGTATTTGAATACCACAGAAGAGCTTATCGAGAGGGTTGAGGAGGATTGGGAATTAATTGAGAAAATCAAGGAGGGAAAGGTTAAACTAGAGAAGAGAAATTTCGAAAGTGTGAATCTTGCCGAAAAATTGGCTAAGAGTTCTCAAACACAGGCATTAACCATAGGGGAGATACTTAGTGCCATCGAGAAGACCTCGGATGCAGAGAGAAAGGTAATGGAGAAGGAAAAAATCATTCTGGAGTACACCAATAGAGTTGACAGGATGATTACGGATTTCAGCAAACAGATTGTAGAAACAATTCAGCAGTTTGAGTTACTGAAGACAAAATCGAATAATATTAGGAAGGCCGTGGGGCAAATTATTGGAATCGCTGATAAAACAAACATGCTCTCCTTGAATGCTGCTATAGAGGCTTCCAAGGCGGGCCCAAAGGGGAGGGGATTCGCTGTAGTTGCTCATGAGATAAGAAAACTGGCTGATTTGACAAAGACGGTTTCAGATCAGGTAAACTATTTGATAAAGGAGTCCGGTAAAGATGTAGAAGCCGGTGTGGAAAAGGTTAGAAAGTTAAATGAAGGTTTTTCTGATATAGTCAATCAGAGTATATCCATAAGGGATATGATAGAGGAAAACACGAAGGCTATGGAGGATGTAACGAAGGCTCATCTTGAAATAAAGGATGGCCTGGCTGGCTTAGACATGGCAATAAGAAGTGTATTGGATGTTTCAAAAACTTTAAGAGAGATGACAGGCCAACTCGCTAAGGCTTTCTCCTGGTTGGGGGAAACGCTTCAAATAGAGGAAAATCTTCAGGAACTACCCATGTTGGGAGAGGAGAGTGAAGCGGGAAAGTCTGAGGTTACTCCCTTTACACCAGCTGTAGAAGCGGGGCTTTCTGGGGAAGGTGAAGAGGAGGTGGAAGAATTATCTCCGATTACAGAACTAACGGAAGCGGAGTTGTTAGAGATGGGCATTGGGGAGGAAGATACCGGTGATTTGGAAGAAGTGGATTTGGAGGAAAAAGAATCTTCGAGAATAGAGGAAGAGACTAGAGGTGGAACAGAGGAAAATCGCATGGGGATGTCCGAACTTGAGGAGATAGAAGAGTTAGAGGATGTGGAAGAGGAAAGAGGTAAGGCGTAGGTTTCTATTGGTTATCTTATTGAACCTTTCCCACAAGGCAGAGCCATTCGGCCTCCGCCGCGATTTTATCACCTATGTAGGCTATTCCGCTCTGTTTTATTATTGATTTTGAGATTTTCTTGTTTTTTATGACCATTTTTATTTCATCGTTGGGTCTAACCTGGTTTCTGAATTTTGCCTTCTCTACCGTTGCTAAAAAGATTAGAGAATCTCCTAGAATACCGAGCTGGTTAACCCCTGCACCGCCGCATTGAGCCATAGATTCTATTAGAATAACACCCGGAACTATGGGATATTCTGGAAAATGACCTTTAAAGAAAAACTCATCTTCTTTGAATTTTTTGTAGCCAATAATTTCTTCCTCGTTTGCCTTCTCGATTTTGTCAACAAAGAGGAAAGGTTTTCTGTGAGGTAGTAATTTTTCTATATCCTGTGTTTTTTCCGTATTGTTCATGACAGTTTTCCTCTTTCTTTCAGATTTTTCTAATTGTTCTTCTGTCTATAGCATTTTTGTCGCGCTTTGTCGAGGGGAGGTTGTTAGGCGATTTTCCTGGAGATTTTTGGGTAATTCTTCATGTATTACTTGACAAATGTTGGTTCTCGTGTTATTTTCCCTCCAATTTGATTTAATAGACCACCTGGTCTATTATTGAGGGTGTTGGGATTGTCAAAATGATTCTTTGTGCGGAGGTTGAAGGATGAATGAAGAGACGGTTTTTAGATTGATTGAAAAATTTGAAAATAGCAATCTGGTTGTACTTGAGTTTAAAAATAGAGAGTTTAAGTTGCGACTTGAAAAGGGTATAGCAAATTTACCTGCGTCCGTGTCTGGGGAAAACTCGGTAGATGAGATTGTTGATAAGGTTGCGGAGAAAAATAAAGATGAGACAGAAAAACGGGATGTCAATTATCAAATTATTACATCTCCCATTGTCGGAACCTTTTATAGGGCACCTGCCCCGGATGCTCCACCTTTTGTGGAAGAGGGGCAGAAGGTAAAGAAGGGGGATACTCTATGTATTATTGAAGCAATGAAACTAATGAACCAGATTGAAGCGGAGTATGATTGTACAATTGTTGAGATACTAAATGAGAATGGAGCAAAGGTAGAGTATGGGACCCCGCTGTTTAAGGTTATTTTGGCTGAGTGATTGAAGCAAAGAGGATGAAAACCATGTTTAGTTCTGTGTTTATTCCAAATAGAGGAGAGATCGCCGTAAGGATTATCCGGACGCTTAGGGAGTTGGGGATTGAATCTGTTGTGGGTTACTCAACCGAGGATAGAAACTCCCTTCCTGTAATGCTCGCTGATAGGAGTGTATGTATTGGCCCCCCTGAGTCGGTTAAGAGTTACCTCAATGTGGGTAATATTATCTCTGCTGCTCTTATAAGTCATTGTGAGGCAATACACCCAGGGGTGGGGTTTTTAGCGGAGAGCCATTCTTTTGCAACCAGTGTTGTGAAGAATGGCCTTATTTTTATTGGCCCCAAACCTGAAACGCTAAAGGAGTTGGGAAATAAAATAATGGCCCGCCAAATAGCAATGGAATTGGGGATTCCCCTTACGCCTGGGAGTGAGGGATCGGTTGATAGTTTGGACGAAGCGGTGGAAGTGGCGAATGAGATAGGTTATCCGATTCTTCTGAAAGCGGCGGCTGGAGGAGGAGGGAAGGGAATAAGAGTGGTGAGAGAGGAGAGGGAATTGCCAAAACTTTTTTCTCTGGTGAAAAAAGAGGCAGAGAGTGCATTTGGGGAGGGTGCTATTTTTGTTGAAACATTTGTGAAGAATCCAAGGCATGTAGAGGTACAATTATTGGCCGATCGGCATGGGAATATATTTGTCTTTGGAGAGAGAGATTGTACTATTCAAAAGAATCACCAGAAAGTGGTAGAGGAAAGCCCTGCGGTTGTATTACCCCCCGATATCAGGATAGAGATGGAGAGAGATGCAAAAAGGCTATTTGAACGAATAGGTTATATAGGTGCTGGAACGGTTGAGTTTTTGTACTCAGAGGGCAATTACTACTTTATGGAGGTAAATGCAAGAATACAGGTAGAGCATCCCGTTACCGAGGTGGTGGAGGGAGTGGATCTTATAGCACTTCAGGTACTCGCAGCCATGGGTGAGGATTTAAATAAGTATCTGGGAGGGGATAAAGGCAGATTGAGAAGGGAAAAGGGTGAGGGGCTTCACTGTATTGAGTGCAGGATAAATGCTCTTACCCCCGGAAAGATTACACATTATGTTCAACCGGGAGGATATGGGGTTAGAGTGGATACCCATATATTTTGTGGTTATGAGGTTTCACCCTACTACGATTCTATGCTTGCCAAGTTGATTGTGTATGGTGAGTCTAGAGGAGAGGCTATTACAAGGATGAAGCGAGCCCTTCTAGATTTGAGGATAGATGGTGTCAAAACAAATATACCGCTTTTAATCGAGATAGTATCTAGCAACAAATTCCTGAAGAATGATTACAGCACTGATTTTATCTCCTATATTGAGGGGGGGAAATAGGTATGAAGTATCTGTTTTTAGAAAAGATTATACACAAACTTTCCCATAGAGAGGAATCGGGAGAGTCCGATGGTGATCTGGTATGTAAGAAATGTGGAGAAAAGCTTGGGGAAGCAGAGTTAAAGGAGAATTTGTATGTTTGTCCCCACTGTGGTTATCATTTTAGAATCTCCGCATTTGTAAGGGTTAAAATGCTTGCGGATGGGGGGATATTTAAGGAGTATTTCTCCTCTCTGGAGACGAGCAATCCCTTGGACTTTCCTGGCTACGCGGAAAAGATAGAGAAATACATGTTTAAAACAGGGCTTAAAGAGGCTGTTGTTACGGGTACCTGTAGGATTAATGGTTTTGAAACTGTTCTTGTAGTGATGGATCCTAATTTTATGATGGGCAGTATGGGTTCGGTTGTGGGAGAAAAAATTACACGCTCTATTATGCTTGCTGTGGATTTGAATCTTCCTGTAGTTATATTTACTGCATCTGGAGGGGCGAGAATGCAGGAGGGAATTTTTTCCCTCTTTCAAATGGCAAAGACGTCAGCAGCTCTCTTGAGCCTTGAAGAAAAATCTCTTCCCTATATAGTTGTTTTGACAGACCCGACAACAGGTGGCGTTACCGCCTCTTTTGCCATGCTGGGGGATATTATAATCTCCGAGCCCGGGGCATTGATAGGTTTTGCCGGACCCCGTGTTATTGAGGGTACCATAAAGCAAAAGTTACCGGAGGGTTTTCAGAGTGCGGAGTTTCAATTGGAGAAAGGTTTTGTGGATATGGTAGTGAAACGCAAAGATCTTAAGGATACCCTTTCGTTTTTGTTGAAAATTCATAGATATGGTAGAGGTATGTAATTATGGACAGGGCGAAAATTGAGGAAATAAAGAAAAAGATAGAAGAGATAGAGGGGATAAGTAAAAATGAGTTAGGTATTGATATAAGCAAAGACTTGAAGAGTGTTATTGAAAGAATAGAAGGGGGAGATAGACAAACTGGGGCCTGGAGACGGGTGGAGCTTGCCAGACACTCGGATCGGCCAACAACTCTGGATTACGTGGAGATGATCTTTGAGGATTATATAGAGCTACATGGTGATAGATATTTTGGAGACGATCCTGCAATGGTTGGAGGAGTAGGAATATTTAACGGGTTGCCTGTTACCTTTATAGGCCATCAGAAGGGTAAAAATGTTAAGGAAAATATAAGAAGAAATTTTGGAATGGCACACCCCGAGGGTTATAGAAAGGCTTTGAGATTGGCTCTTCAAGCGGAGAAGTTTAATAGGCCCATAATTTCTTTTCTCGATACACCCGGGGCCTTTTGTGGTATACCTGCAGAGGAGCGTGGTATTGGGAGAGCCATTGCGGAAAATCTTAAGGTGTTTTCTGGTTTAAAGGTCCCTATTGTTGTGGTAATTATCGGTGAGGGGGGATCTGGGGGCGCGTTGGGTATTGGAGTAGGGGATTTCTTTATAATGTTGGAAAATGCGGTATATTCAGTTATTTCGCCTGAGGGTTTTGCCTCTATTCTCTTACGTGACGCAAGTAAGGCAAAAGAAGCCGCCTCGCTAATGAAACTCACGGCGGAGGATCTTAAGAATTTTGGTATAATTGATAGGGTAATTGAAGAACCGGGGGAGGGAGCACATGCAGAAAAGGAAAAAACTGCCTCGCTCCTCAAGGGGGCAATTCAAGATGCACTTACTACTCTCAGGAAAAAGAGTGTGAGAAGTCTTTTAAAAGAGAGGAGAAAGAAGCTCTTCTCCATAGGGGTTTACAGGGAATAGTGCAATTTTACACTATTCCCAGTTTTTTTGCCTCTCTCTCTGATATTTCTAGCACCTTGTCCAGTTCCTCGTCGGTATGAATTGCCATGAACGATGTTCTTATTAATGATCTATCGGGTGGTACAGCAGGGCTTATGACGGGATTTGCATATACCCCGTTCTCAAAGAGTGCCTTCCAGAAAAGAAAGGTTTTTTCATTATCCCCTATTATAAGGGGGATTATCGGTGTTTCCGCAACTCCTATGTTGAATCCGATTGATTTGAATCCCTCTATCATTTTTTTTGCGATTGCCTGGAGACGTTTTACATGCTTTAGCTCGGTTTCCATTATTTTTAGAGATTCCATTACCGCGGCGATGGTACCTGGAGGCATGCTTGCGCTAAAAATTAACGGGCGTGCAAAGTGCTTTATATAATCAATTACCTCCCTATCACCAGCAACAAAACCACCCAATGCCCCAAAAGATTTTGAAAAGGTGCACATTGTTATGTCTGCTCTATACTTGTAATCGTAGTATTCCTCTGTGCCACGTCCTGTCTCTCCTATTACACCAAGGGCATGTGCCTCGTCTATGTATAATTTAGCGTTGTATCTATCGGCGAGTTCCCTTAATTCGGGGAGCTTTACAATGTCTCCCTCCATACTGAAAACCCCGTCTGTCACTATGAGTTTGGGTTCTTCTTTGGGAACGGATTTTAAAGCTTTCTCCAGGCTTTCTGGGTCGTTGTGGAAATATCTGTGAATTTTAACCCCTCCCTTCATCCCTGTCGCCAGAAATATTCCGTCCATAATAGAGGCGTGATTGTATCTATCTGTAAAAATATGTTCGTTTCGGCCCAGAAGAGCGGAAATCGCCCCTAAATTAGTTTGATATCCGGTAGTGAAACAGAGAGCGGCCTCTTTGTTTACAAATTTGGCAAGTCGACGTTCAAGCTCCTCATGGAGGGCAAGCGTGCCATTTGCAAATCTCGAACCGGAGCAACTCGTCCCATATTTTTCTGTGGCTTTGATGGAAGCCTCTATTACTCTTTTATCCCATGAAAGCCCAAGGTAATTGTTCGAGCCAATTAAAATCAGTTCTCTGCCCTTCATGACAACCTTTGTTCCCTTACTTTCCTCTATAGGTATAAAGAAAGGGTACAATCCTCGTTCCTGGGCTTCACGAGCCTCTGTAAAATCGTGACATTTCTGGAAAATATCCAATATTTCCCTCCTTATAACACTGCTTGTTCAGGTGATTAATCTATATTATTAAGTGGAAACTGTAAAGGCTTTGAGGCTTTGTTTCTGGGTATCCGATGGAGGTTATATCCCCTGGAAGGTGAACCAGAAGGTAAATATCTTTGAGGTATCGAAGATTCCGCAGAGGGTTAGTATGCCCAGTATGAGAAAGAGGGAAGTAAAGAAGAGCCAGATAGGATGTATTTTTTTTATTCCCTTTCTTTTTTCCCTTATGAGTTTCTTTAGGTAAAAGAGCAAAAGTGTAAGACCTGGTATTAGAAATAGGGATGTAAATATGGTTTTTAACTCGATGGGATTTTTCTCTCGCATTGTATTTAGCGCATTGGCCAGTCTGAAGAGGAAGATGTTTAATTTTTGCAATCTTCCAAGAATTATCAAAGCACCGATTACTATAAGAAAAATTCCAGAACCTATACGGATTTGTCCCAGGTAGGGTTTGATCCTATTGACCTGTTTGGTAAACGTATTAAAGAAAAGTCCTGCCAGGATAAAGGGAACGCCTAGGCCGAGTGAGTAAAATGTGAGAAGAATAATCCCTTGGAGCATGCTTCTTGTGGTACTGGCCAAAAAGAGAATGCTTGCAAGGATTGGCCCAACACAGGGTGTCCACCCTGCCCCGAAGGCCATACCGAGGAGAATAGCACTTAGAAATCCGGAATTTCTGTTTTCCACATGGAAGCGTTTCTCCATATCGAGGAGTTTCCAGAAATCGAATATAAAATTTATGCCCAGGATAATTACTATAGTCCCGGCAACTATGTTTATCATTTGGGAAATCTCTCCGAGAATTGAACCCGTGCTGCTAAATAGTATACCAAGGGCTATAAAAACAATTGCAAAACCACTTACAAAGAGAAGGGTTTTTGTAAAGATACCTGATTTTGAATGTTTGCCCGTTTTTAGCTCCGAGTATGATATTCCGCCCACAAATGAGAGGTATGATGGGATTAGGGGGAGTATGCATGGCGATAGAAATGAGAGCAGTCCTGCCGAGAAGGCTATCAGAATATTTACATTTGTGGAGATCATTGTTTTAGTATTTCCTCAAAGAGTTTTATTATCTCTGTGGAATTCCATTCCCTTGTGCCTATTGTTCTTGCTAAAATATTGCCGTTTCTGTCCACGATATAGGTGGTAGGAATGCTTCTTGCTCCGTAGATTTGACCTACCTGTCCGGTGGTATCCAGAAGAACGGTGTAGTTCATCCCGTATTGTTTTACAAATTTTTCCACTGTTTCTCTGTCTTCCTGTAGATCCACACCTACTATTTCCAGTCCCTTGGTTTTTAATTTGTTGTACAGTTCAATCATGGACGGTATTTCCGCCCTGCAGGGTGGGCACCAGGTTGCCCAAAAGTTTAAAAACACTACCTTCCCTCTAAACGACTCTAAACTGACAGTTTTGCCATTCAGATTCTTTAATTTGAAGTTAATGGATTTTAATTCCTTGTTTGGAATTTGAAAGTGTGCCTCTGCAAATAGCTTTTGTAGTGGTGTCAAAGTTTCATTAATCTTGACCGCATTTTCGTTTTGTTTCTTTTCCAATTTCTGGTGTTCGTTGGTTTGGTTGTCTGTTGCGGTTTTTTCGGAGTTTTTCGACACTGAGGGAGATGCTTCCACCTGTGGAGCCTCTGTGGCACTTATTTTATTTTCTCTGTTACACGAGACAAGGAATAGGGTAAGTAGAGAGATACCGATAAGAAATATTAATTTTTTCATATATAATACTCTCCTTATTTTTGTGAAAAGATAATGAAAATTAAAGATTATTGCAATAGTTACTTTATGAGAATTGTAAGAAATAGAATAGTAAAATTGTACAGACCGTGGGTTATTGCGTTAATATGAAGGTTGTGAAATTTTTTGAAGATGTAGACAAGGTAAAATCCAATGGTGAGTGCCACGGTAAATCCAATGTAACCCTCGTAGAGATGACCGGTTGCAAAAAGTACCGTACTGGACACAGTGGCTATTGGAAATGAAACGCCGATATTTTCGAATCGTGTTAGGAGGTATGATCTAAAGAATAATTCCTCTCTGTAACCCGTGGTAATTGAGAATACAAAAGCCAGTATCAGTTGGGAAGGGCCCTCTAATTTCCATCGATAACCCTCTGTTAATATCTCCTCGTGGGAGTGGGCTATTTCATTTAGTATAAGTCCTAGCGGAAAGAGTAGAAGGAAAATTCCAAGGGTAGGAATTATACTCCTGGGTATGTCCGTGATTTTGAATCTTGTGATTCCGAAATTTTCTAACGAGAGGTTAAGGTGTGAGGCTCCGTTTTGTTGAATGTACAGGATGTATATCATGAGGAGTATTTCCGGTATGGCAACGCTTTCAAATTGAAGAACATAAGTGGTAAAGTTTTGTATATCTTTATGAGGGTTTCCCCATATAAATCCTGGAAGATAGAAGGCAAAGAAAAAAAGGATAATTTCCAATAGTACTAAATTCCTGGAATTTTTTGTATCAGTGGGCATAGTTATCTGCCCTTGCTTCCCAGAGGTGGGGGATAGAGATTCTTGTCTGGAATAGAGTTGCCAGTTCAATTCTTGCCTGTATTATTCTGAGCAGCTGTATATCGTTACTTTGGGGTATGAGATAGGAGTGTAAACGTTTTGCGTCATCGAGATATGAGAGAGAAACATTTTTATATTTATCTATCTTTTTCTGATGTTTGTACCTGTAGAAGTTTCTTATTCCGGAGTCGAGGTAACTATTTGCAATGGAGAAGTGCCTTAAAAATTTTGTGGAGTTCTGAGCTATTGGAAATGGACTCAGTTTGCCGAACTCGGTAGCTCTTAGAAATACGGAGAATAGTGTTGTGAAAAAATCGAGTATTCTGTGGTCCTCTATGAGTCTGTTTGATTCCTCGGAATAGAAGAAATCTACGTTTGATTTTATTTTGTTTCGCAGATTGATTGCAAAATTATCCCTTGGTATCCGTTGAATCCATCCTAGAAGTACGGAGTCTTCCAGCAGTCCGTCTGTTTCTACGTATTTTATTTCTAACTCCTCTAGAGAGATTTTTCTATGTCTTTTTGCAGCATTTTCCCTTGCTATGTTATTAATGTAGGACAAGTTGTTTATTAGTATCTCATATGCCTCGTTGAGTTTTTGCATCATGTCGTTACACCATTCAATATTGTTGGGATGCATATCGGGATGGTATAGCTTTATCAATTTCCTATAGCGTTTCTTGATGTCGCTTTCACTTATTACACGGAAGAAGGGTTCTATTGAGAAAAATTCCAAACTTTTTTCAATCTCTACCAATTTTGTATCAGGCATGTTATAATCTTTAGCAAAAAGTAAGGCTCTGTCAATTACTACGGGCTGCTTTGTTTAAATATTAAGAAAGGATTAAACGATAATAAAGACATGTGGATAATAATTCTGGTAGGTTTTTTATTTCTATTATTAGTAATAGTCTTTATTTTAATGCGCAAAGCCGGGGGAGGACGGTTTCCCTGGTTACAGTTTTACACAAAGGGGAAAGAGGCTGGTTTTTCGTTTAGGGAGATAAATCTACTTAGAAGAATTGCCGTAGAGAATAAACTTGATAATCCAACCGCGCTCTTTTGGTCTATAAAACAGCTTGATAAGTCTATTAGGGGAATAATTCTTAAGTTCCGATCTAAAAATATGGAGAATGATGAGGAATCTAACTATCTCTTATCAAAATTATTTGAGTTGAGAAAGAGAGTTGAATTCGAACTTCCCAAGTATAAGTTGGGGTTAAAATCTACTAGAAATATACCTACCCACCAACGCCTAAAAATTATGCTGCCTGGAGAGGGACCGTTTCTCTCTATGGTTGTGGAAAACCTCCATAAATATATGGCGCTTTCCTATCCCCAGGGGCCGAGAATGCCGGAGGGTTTTTCGTGGAAGGGACAGAGAATTGGAGTCTACTTCTGGCGGAAGGATGATGCGGGGTATTATTTTCAAACCAAGGTGTTGGAGGATTTTTTTGATAGGAAGTATCCGATTATTCATGTTGCCCACTCGGATAAGCTCTTGCGTACTCAGAAGAGGAGGTCTGTGAGGGTAGAAACGGATCTGCCCGCTGCCCTGTTTCCCCTTAAGTCTATAGATTTTGCCAATGAGGTGTTTGAAGATGGAAAGGGACTTCGGTGTAGATTACTGGATATCTCGGAGGATGGCGCTGCTGTACTTATAGGGGGGAGGGCAAAGGTAGGTCTTCCTATAAAGATTCAGTTCGAGCTATCCAAGGAACCTATAGTTATGTGTGGTATTGTGAAGGGGGTCAATTTTGATGAAAAGCGTAATAGGTCTGTCTTGCATATAGAAGCAGTACCACCTAGCGCGCCGATTAGGAACAAAATACTTACCTATGTATATAACCTTTTTGGGGAGAGGGATTCAAAACAGAAGAAAAGCCCCGTTTCTCCCCGGTAAGTTATTTAGCGGCAATCTTTCAGTCCAGTTGTCCTATTGTATGTACCTTAAGGAGATTCGTTCCCCCCGCAAAAGCAGCGGGGATTCCCGCCGATATAATGATTAAATCCCCATTTTTAACAAGGCCTCTGTAGAGGAGTTCTTTCTCCGTTTTTCTTACTGTTTCGAGAAAATCGTGCTCCATCCCCGGTATAAGTATCGATTCTATGCCCCATACAAGTGAGAGTTGGTGATACGTTGATTCTATAGGGGTAACCGCCACAATAGGGGTGCTCGGTCTGTACATGGAGATTAACCTTGCGGTTTTCCCGGAGATTGTATGAGCAATTATTAATTTTGCCTTTAGGGTGCATGCTGTTTTACATACCGCGCTTGCTACCGCGGACTCACTTGTTGTTTCCAGGAATTCCTCTTCCTGACGCACCCAGTTTCTGTCGACTCCAAGATTTTCCTCTACGTGATCGGCTATCTTTCTCATCATTCTCACGGCCTCAACCGGATATTTCCCGGAAGCGGTTTCACCTGAGAGCATAATTGCATCGCTACCGTCGTATATTGCATTTGCTACGTCTGTTACCTCTGCCCTTGTAGGGATTGGATTCCTTATCATACTATCGAGCATCTGGGTAGCTGTGATTACGGGTATTCCCCTTATATTACTCTTGCGTACTATCTGTTTTTGATATATCGGTATCATTGAAAGTTCCGCTTCTATTCCTAAGTCCCCCCTTGCTACCATTATTCCGTCCGATACGGCAATTATTTGATCGAGGTTTTTAAGAGCGGTCCGTCTTTCCAGTTTTGCTATCACAGATACGTGACCGTTTAGTTTTTCTATCTCTCGTTTTAGGGTAAGAATATCCTCGGGGGTTTGTACGAAAGAGAGAGCTACAAAATCTACCTTGTGTTCTATTCCGAAGGCAAGGTCTTTTAGATCTTTCTCTGTGGGAGCACCCATAGAGAGTGTGTCGTCGGGGAAATTAACCCCCTTATGACTTTTTAGTATACCCCCGTGTATCACTCTGCATAGCAAGCTATCACTTTCTTTCCTTTCATTTTTTAGTTCGAGCATCCCGTCATCGAGTAGAATACGAGCTCCCTCCGAAATGTCTTTTAGTAGGTATGGATATGTAACGGGGATGACAGGAATTTTCCCTGATTTGTAATCTCCCTCGACCGTTAGTCGCAGGTATTGGTCCTCTTCCAGAGTGATCCCGTCTCCCGGTAGATTGCCTACCCTTATTTTGGGTCCGCTTAGGTCTTGAAGTATGCCTATATTTTTGCCTGTCTCTTCGCGGACCTGTTCTATCTGTCGTATGACCGCAGCATGTTCCTCGTAGGTTCCGTGCGAGAAATTTAATCTTGCAACGTTCATTCCGGCCTTAATCAGTTCCCTCTGTACATCGATTGAGGATGAGGAGGGGCCCAAAGTGCAGATAATCTTTATCTTTCCCATATCTTTTTTTATATACATAATTTATAAGAGGTCAAGATTAATTTTATTTAAAAAACGTTGATTTAAATATAATCTGCATATACTATATTACTAAAAAGAGAAAGAGGAGCTATGGAATGAAAAGAGTGTCCCTGTTGATTGTGTTAGTACTGTTGATGCTCTTTCCCTTAACGGTTTGGTCTCAGAAGGAAAATAAAATACTCGATGCCTATAAGAGGAATTTTGCGATTGCAAGTTTAGATGTAAAGATTCAGATACTTCAGGATGCCACAAAATCGGGCTCAAAGGATATGGGCCCTCTGTATCTTCAGGCTATTGATTTTGTATTGGATAACTCTTCTCTAATTCCGACGGATCCTAGGTTTAGGCAGTTGTCGATTATTGCTGCACAGGGAATAGAGAAAACAGGTTACCAGAAGGCTAAATATTCGTTATGGAAGCTTTTTAAAACCGATAAAGAAACCTTGGCCAGGGTCGCTATAATGAAGGCGTTGGGCATTGTGGCCGTTGGTGATAAGGAGATAATTGAGAGCCTTAATAAATGGGTGGAGAGTCAGAATACTCTGTTTAAGGCAGGAAAAATTCCTGATCTTCAGGTAGTCGCTGAGGCAATAAATACCCTGGGTAAGCTTGGAGATCCTTCGTCGTTCCCTATTATTTTTAGTGCTATGAATCTGGGCTATTCGGATAACATAACAGAAAAAGCTAAAAAAGCCCTCTTTGAGATTAAAGGTAACTTTAAAGATATGCTTATGGGGGTAATAAAGAGTCAACCGCTGGTAGAAAAAAAGCAGGCACTTCTTATGGCTCTTAGCAGTGATAAACTCAAGGACGATGATAAAGGTGAAATTGCCCAGTACGCGCTGGAGATAGCTTTGAATACGGAATCGCATAATTCGCTTGAACGTAAAATTACAAGAGAGATAAGATTCATAGCTGTGAGAGCTCTTAGTGAGCGGAAGTGGTCTAAGGCTACGTCTCTCGTTATTGAACATTTTAATATTACCATCCAGGAGTATGAGAGGGGTATAACGGACAAGAGTCATCTCTTGGAGGCAATTGCGTGCCTTGGTAATATGGGTACCCATGAGGCGGCTGTAAGGTTAACCCAGTATCTCGTTCTTCTTAATTCGTATACTGAGAAGGGTAAGGGATATGATGATCAAATAATTTTGGCGGTGCTTGATAATTTGGGTAAATTGGGAGATAAGGTGGCTTTTGACGACTTAATGTATACGCAGTATCTAAATTATTCCAATTCGATTAAGCAGGCTGCTAAAAAGGCATTAGAAAAGATTAAGTGGTAAGAGAAAATATCTCCCCTGCTCTTTTTATCTTTTTATCTCTCGCAGGGGGGATATTTTTTTTCAGGTTTCACCTTCCGATCTTTGTCTATTCCTATCTCTTGACAGGTTGTGCTATTCTGGTTTCCTCTTTTGGCGTCGCCATTTATGGGTTTGATTCTCTTTGGAATGGAGCGGGAAAGAGCGAAAAAACTGGGGGAGTGTATAAACGTATTGGGGTTTATTCTATCTCTTTTTCGTTTGGTCTGATTTTGGCTCTCTCTGTTATTATGGGGCTCTACTGTGAAGAAGAGAATAGGTTTTTGGGTGTGCCGTATTATAGTGTAACAAAACTTTGGGGAACTGTTAGAAGGGACAGTAGGTATGCTGAAACCGAAAATTCTACCCGCTTTACGTTAGAGGTAAAGAGAGTTGGGTCTGGCTCTGGAGAGTATGTAGAAGGGGTAATAGATAGGGTTAGTGTCTGTCTTGATGGCAAATACTTTTTTTATAGGGGTGAAAAACTTATAGTTAATACTCCTGTTAAACAATTTTATCGAGGGGGTAGGGTTGATGACCTCGGTTATAAATATATGGCAAATTGCTCGACAGACTGGGTTGTTTATAGTGATATAGACTCTATAGAAGTACTGGGTTTTAGAAGTTTTTTGCAGTTTTTCCGTTTTAGGGTAATCAATTGGTTGAATAGAAGGATAGATAGGATTGGCTATCCCTCTTCCGAATTATTTCGCGCTCTTTTTTTGGGTTTTAAAGGTGGTTTGAATGATACTTTTATCGATACATTCCGAACGTCGGGTACCATTCATGTTCTTGCTCTCTCCGGATTACACGTTGGGATTATTTTTTTAATTATATCATTCATTCTTTTACCCTTTGGGCATCCTATTTTTAGATTTGTAATAAGTATTGTTCTGATTTTCCTCTATCTCTTTATTACGGGTTTTAGTCCATCACTTGTGAGAGCGGCGTTGATGTTGTTTTTCTTTGGTTTTTGCAAAATTATGGATAGAGATGTAAACCCGATAAATATTATCTGCCTCTCTGCCATTGTAATTTTGATGTTTTCTCCCCTCTCTCTCTTCTCGCTGTCTTTCCAGCTTTCATTTCTCTCTATTCTAGGGATAGTTACACTTGGTAGATGGTTGATCAATTACCTTAAGGGAGTTTTCCCGAATTTTATTCGTGTTCCACTTTCGTTTGGCTTGGGTGCTCAAATCGCTGTTGGCCCTGTATTGATCGTGAACTTCGGTGTGATTTATCCCATTGGGATTGTGGCCAGTTTAATTGTGGTGCCCCTTGTCACACTATTTTTGTGGTTAGGGATACCTCTAGTTTTATTGCCGACTCCTATCTTTGAAATTTTGGTAACCCCTGTTTCTATTGTTTTGGATTTTCTCCATTACCTTATTCTTTTGATAAATAAATTTTTTTCTTCCCTACCTGGTGCTAAAATAGAGGGTATGAGAAGTATTTTCGCCTTGCTCTGGGGGGCGATTTTTGTAGTAGCAATTATTTTTCTCGGTGTTGAAGAGGAAGGAAAAACCGTATGAATTATGATTCGCCTAGTGAGATAATCGCTCTGTTGGAGTCTCATAGTATAAAATTAAAAAAAAGGTGGGGGCAAAATTTTTTAATAAATAGGGGGGCTAGAGAAAAGATTGTGGATCTTTTGCAGGTTGAGGAAGGGGAGCTTATTTGGGAGATAGGCTCCGGGTTAGGGGCTCTTACCTCGCTTTTACTGGATAGGGGAGCGAGTGTTGTTGCCTTTGAGATCGATAAAGGATTGTGTGGTATACTTGAAAAAGAATTTGGGCCTAACGAACAGTTTACCCTTGTTGGTGGGGATTTTGTTAAGGAGTGGAAAAAACAACAGAAGTGGCCCGAAAAAATACTTGGGAATCTCCCCTACAGTACTGCCTCTCAGATAATCCTCTCAATGATAAAGGAGCGATTGATTCCCTCTCTCTCCGTATATACCCTGCAGAAGGATATGGTGAAGCGGATGATAGCAAAACCTGGAACCAAGGATTACTCGTCCTTTTCCGTCCTGTGTCAGTATGCTATGGATGTTAGAGTACATGGTGATCTTAACCCCGGTTCTTTTTTTCCACGCCCGGAGGTGGTTTCCAGTGTGATAACTGTAACCCCAAGGAGGGATCTGAAGAGGGCAAAAAACGAGGCACTGTTCTTTAGCCTTGTAAAGGCACTCTTTACTTCTCGGAGAAAGACACTCAGAAATAACCTCTTAACCGAGCGGGGCTTGAGACGGTATAAGAAGAGCCTTTTGCTGAAGGCTGTGGAAATGGAGGACATCTATGCCGGTATAAGAAGTGAGGAGTTACCCGTTGAGGCGTTTGTTAGAATAGCTGATAGAATAGATGCCCTCGTCCATGAGAAATAATTTAGAGTATGTTTAGCTTTTCCAGCACAGACTTTAGAACTTTCCTATGCTCCTCTGACATTTCGCACATGGGTAGTCTGTAGGTTTCCTCAATCATTCCCTTCATAGCCAGAGCTGCCTTTATCGGAATTGGATTTGTCTCTATAAATATTGCTCTAAAGAGGGGAAGAAGTTCGTAGTGAAGTTTCCTCGCCGTGTCCCATTCTCCTTTAAGGGCTGCGCCTACAAACTCTGCCATTCTATCGGGTACGATGTTACTTGCTACGGATATAACACCCTTCCCGCCGAGAGCCATAAGAGGAAGTGTGAGATTATCGTCTCCGGAGAGAACCACAAATGAATCCGGTTTGTTTAAAATCAGATCCATCATCTGATTTATGTTCCCACTTGCCTCTTTTACCCCGACTATGTTCTTATGCTTTGCCAGTTCAAGCATTGTTGAGTTTTCAATATTCTTTCCCGAGCGTCCTGGTATATTGTACACTATTATTGGAATATCAACTGCATCGGCTATGGCGGTAAAGTGTCTGTAAAATCCCTCCTGGGTTGGTTTGTTGTAGTATGGTGCCACCTGAAGGCTCGCCGTTGCTCCTGCCTCTTTCGCCTTCTCTGTCATTCGAATTGCCTCTTCGGTACAGTTGGAGCCTGTACCAGCTATAACAGGCACCCTGCCATTTACCTGGTCTATTACGATTTCGATTACTCTATGATGTTCTTCGTGACTTAACGTTGGGCTTTCTCCTGTTGTTCCTACCGGAACAATCCCGCTTATTCCCTTTTCTATTTGAAAATCTACTAATTTTCTAAGGGCACTCTCATCTATCTTTCCATCCCTTGTAAAGGGCGTAACAATTGCTGTAAATACACCTTCGAACATAATTACTTACCTCCGATTTGTTAATTATTTCTCTATGGTACTGTTGATAAAATCTTCTACAGTAAATAAGCCTTTTCTGTTAACTATCCATTCTGCGGCTAGTACAGCTCCCAGGGCAAATCCAGCTCTGCTTCTCGCAGAATGGGTAAGTGTAACTGTATCTGCCAAAGAATCAATAAGCACGCTATGAATGCCTGGTATCTCTCCTCCCCTAACGGATGCAAAGTGAAGCTCGTCCTCTGCTATTGCTCTGTCGAGTTTCTCCGTTACTATCTTTTTCTTTCTCCTGTTGTTATTAAGTATTATGTTAGCAAGGGAGATTGCGGTTCCGGAGGGCGAGTCTTTCTTCCTCTTATGGTGGAGTTCGTAGCCCATTATATCGTATTGAGAGAAGGGCTCGAATAGTTTAGAGGCGTACCCCACTATTTTAAAGAAGAGTTGGGCACCAATTGAGAAATTGGAACCGTAGATGTAGCCTATTTCTCCCCCTTTAAGTATCTCCTTGAGCCTCTCCACCTCGGAGTACCAACCCGTTGTTCCTACTACGGCGTTAAGGGAGTATTTAACGTAGGTTTTAGCATTTGCAAGTACGGCGCCTGCAGTAGAAAACTCAATTGCAACCTCAGCGGTACTTGCAAGTTCCTCCGTAAGCTCCGGGGAAACCCCGGGATTTTGTACAATATCGATCTTACCCACGATTTCGTGGTTTCTTTCGAGGAGAATTTTCTCAACCTCTCTCCCCATTCTTCCGTAACCGACAATTAATACCTTCATGTTTAAAATCATAAAGTAATAGGTTTTTTAAGGCAAGTATAATTTTAACCTTTATTGATAATTATTTGAAAATTAGAGTCTCCGGGCAGTCTGTTTGCCCGGAGACTCTAACCTGTTTACTTTATGAAATTTGAATTTTTGAGATTGAAGGGCTTAATTACTCAACGATTGTACCAGTGTAACGGCTGCTGTGTTGACTATATCACTTACAGAGCATCCCCTGGAGAGATCACTCACTGGCTTTGCAAAGCCCTGTAGGAATGGACCAAATGCCTCTGCACCTGCAAGCCTCTGTACGAGTTTGTATCCAATGTTTCCGGAGTTA
Organism: uncultured Spirochaetales bacterium; assembly: GCA_964596425.1. Lineage (GTDB taxonomy): Bacteria > Spirochaetota > Spirochaetia > SZUA-6 > SZUA-6 > CAZQTC01. Next base: position 21,879 of record CAZQTC010000023.1, read on the forward strand.
AGATCCGGGAATACAAGTACGTTTGCCTTTCCCGCCACCTTGGAACCTGGAGCCTTCTTTTCACCTACCTTAGGAATGAGGGCGGCATCTGCCTGAAGTTCTCCGTCTACGAGGAGATCCGGGGCCTTCTCTTTTACAATCTCCGTTGCTTTCTGAACCTTTTCTACAAGGGGATGTTTTGCACTTCCCTTTGTGGAAAAGGATAAGAGGGCTACCTTGGGTTCCGTGTGAAGGAAAGTTTTGCAAGAATCCGCTGCTGCAAGGGCTATCTCTGCGAGTTGCTCTGCTGTGGGGTCAGGCACTGTGGCACAGTCGGAGAAGATAAGATGACCCTCAACCCCCCAATCTGTGTTCGGTAGGTACATTACAAAACATGAGGAGGCTACCTTTGTCCCCGGTTTTGTCTTGATTATTGTTAATGCCGCCCTTAGGACATTTGCTGTTGCGTTTTCTGCCCCCGCTACCATTGCATCGGCAATTCCCTTCCTTACCATCATAGCTCCCCAATTGAGGTTTTCGACGATTTTTTTGCGAGCCTCCTCTTCCGTAATACCCTTATGTTTTCTAAGCTCATAGTACTCTGATGCAAACTCCTCCACCATATTCGAGTTTTGGGGATCTATAATCTCTATTCCCTCAAGATTTAGGTTTTGTTCGTTAGCCACTCTCTCTATTTCTTCTCTCTTCCCCAGTAATGTCACGGATGCGGCAAGTTTTTCATCTTTAAGTATTTTCGCTGCCTCTACGGTTCTTGGTTCCGTGCCCTCTGGAAGTACTAGTTTTCTCGGGTTTTCCTTTGCACGTTTTTGCATCTCTTCTATAAAGTTCATAGTTTTCTCCTTTTGGAAAAAGATTTTTTTAAGATTTGACAGTCAAATTATTATTAAAATTTTTCCAATCGTCAAATCTTTTCTATAAATATAAATAACCGTAAATATAAATATGAGCTTGAGTAGAGTGGCTATTTTCCTGTACACTCGTTGGCGATATGAGAATAGGTGTATATGGATTAGGTAGATTTGGATATTTCTGGGCTGGTCTTCTCTCGCGATATTTTGAGGTATGGGGATACTCGAGGAGCTCGTCCAGAAAAACCCCACCCGGTGTAAAACGAAGCTCGGAGGACGAGATTCTTGAGTGTGAGGTAATCTTTTTTGCCGTTTCTATTTCTTCCTTTAAAGGAGTATTGCAGAGGGTACGAGATAGGATAAAACCGGGAAGACTGGTTATTGATACCTGTTCTGTAAAGGTTTTTCCAGCAAAATGGATGGAGTCTATTCTACCGGAAGGGGTGAAAATAATAGCCTCCCATCCTATGTTCGGACCGGATTCTGCCAGTAGTGGACTTGTAGGACTCCCTATGATTTTGTGGCCCCTCCGTGATTCTGAGAGGGAATTTGAGTACTGGAGGAGTTTTTTTGAGGAAATTGGCTTGAAGGTTTTTAAAATGGAACCTCACGCGCACGATAGAGAGGCAGCGTTTACTCAGGGAATCACTCATTATCTGGGTAGGGTGATTGCCGATCTGGGGTTAAAAGAATCGCCTATAGGGACGCTTGGATATAAAAAACTGTTGGAGATTATGACCCAGACGTGTAATGATCCGTGGCAACTCTTCATAGATCTTCAGCGGTACAATCCATATACCTCCGAGATGAGGGCCAGGCTTCATGCCTCTATTGATAAAATTATGGCTCAGCTTGATGCTATTGAGATACCTGGTGAAAGACCTGAGGGCGAATAAATCCGCTAGGATCGGATGCGGTTAAGGGGTTTGGGTACTACTTGACATCAAATTATTCGGGGGATAACATATTTCTATGTCTGAGATTAGAATACATGAAATAGATGAGAGTGAAATTGATACGGTATTAGCGGAGGATATTGATTTTACAGGTACTCTTGTCTTTGAGAAACCCCTTATGATAAAGGGAAAATTTACAGGGGAGATAAAAGCCTCTGGAGATCTCTATATAGGAAAAGACGCAGAGGTAAATGCTACAATTGAGGCAAATCTCATATCCTCTAGGGGAAAGATAAAGGGTGATATATTTGCACATTCGAGGGTAGAGCTCTTCTCCTCTGCAACTGTGGAGGGTGATATTACGACTCCCGATCTTGTAGTGGAGAGTGGTTGTAAGTTTAATGGTAAATGTAGGATGGAGGTAAAGTGAAGAGGCTAGTTGTAATTTTTGTTTTACAGATTTTCCTTATACTGATACCGTTAAGTTCTATTTGGGCTCAGAACAAACCTGATGCTCTCGAGCTGTACCGTCAGGGGAAGTATAAAGAGGCGGCGGCGGTATGTAGAGAAGAACTTAAAGAAATGCCCAATAGAATGGATTCTTATACCGTGTTAGGATGGAGTCTTATAGGTCTTAAAGATTATAAAGAGGCTCTAAAGGTGGCGAATGAGGGACTTAAGGTTTCGCGTTATGATAATAGGGTAATAGAGATAAAGGCGGAGGCTCTCTTCTATTTGGGACGGACAAAGGAGGCCTTAAAATATTTCGAAGAGTATGCCGCGTTGGCTCCTACCGGGACCAGGATAGAGAAGGTTTATTACTTTATGGGAGAGTGCTACATACTTTTACGACAGTACAACAATGCGGATACGGCGTTCTCTACCGCTCTGTACCTTTTGCCCAATATTGCTACCTGGTGGGCCAGGTTGGGTTATACTAGAGAAATGGAGAAGAAATATAAATGGGCGCTTGAGGCTTACAACAAGGCACTGAGTCTGAATCCGAGTCTGGATGAGGCCATCAGGGGAAAGGCGAGGGTGGAAAGGAAACTCCAGGGAGGATGATAGTTTCTTTTTATACCCTTGGCTGTAAGTTGAATCAATTGGAAACAGAGGCCCTGGCTTCCTCTTTTAGGAGACAGGGCTTTTTGATTGTTAGTGGAAGAGAGCGAGCGGATATTTACATACTGAATAGTTGCACTGTAACCTCGAGGAGTGATCAAAAAGGGAGAAAATGGATTAGGAATGCCCTTCGATTAAATCCAGAGGGGCTTATTATTGCTACTGGATGTTATGCGGAGCTGGAACCGGAGGTGCTTGAAAGTTTGAGTGAAAACGTTTTGGTTGTGAATCAGGAGGATAAGGCTCTTTTATTAGATCTTCCAGATGTATTGAGAGAGGATTTCCGGGTAGAGGATTTTGGTTCTCTCCCTGCTAGTGAAAAATTAGAGCTTGTAAGAGATGCAATTGAAAGGCTCCGGAAGAGAGAAAGATTTAAGAGTAGTTTGGATAGACGTTTTGCATATACCCTTACTCATTTTAATTTTCACAGCCGGGCGTTCTTAAAGATCCAGGATGGTTGCGATTACAGGTGTAGTTACTGTAGAGTCCCTTTAGCCCGAGGTAATTCAATAAGTCTCGATTATGAAAAAATTGTGGAGAGAATCAAACTCCTTGAGTCTATGGGTTACAATGAGATTGTGCTTACCGGGGTCAACATTGCCTCGTATAGGTATAATAATTACGATTTTCCCTTGCTTCTCGAGAGGATTCTTGGTAGTGGTTTGCGTTCGAGAGTCCGACTTTCTTCCATTGAACCGGAAAAGATAGATCCCAGATTAGGTAGCATCATTTCCGATGAGAGGATATGCCCTCACTTTCATATTCCTGCCCAGTCGTTTTCTGATAGTGTGTTAAGATTGATGAGAAGGAGGTATAACAGTTCAGTCTTCCCAAATATATTTAAAATACTTAGAGAAGCGAAAGACAATCCGTTCATTGCACTGGATATTATAGTAGGTTTTCCGGGTGAGAGAGAGGAGGATTTTTGGCGAACCTATAGGCAGATAGAGGAACATAGGCCGGCAAAGATTCATGTTTTTCCCTATTCACCGAGACCCGGAACGGATGCGTACAATTATAGAGAGCATGTACCGGAACGGGTGAGGGATGAGCGGGTTCATAGGATAATTGAACTCTCGGAGTCTCTGGAGATAGAGTATGCGAGCGGTTGGGTGGGTAAGACGGTGGAAATTGTAATTGAAAAGGCAGAAAAAACTCGGATTATGGGTGTTTCCGAGAACTATCTGAAGGTTGTTGCTCCCATAGTCAATGGTAAAGCAATCTCCGGAAAGGCAGAGGGTTATAACCCTGTTTTGAAAGTAAAGGCCGGAGTAAATTATAGAACGGGGGATATGGTAAGGGTTAGGATTGTACGGGCTGGCAACCCCTGTGAGGGTATTGTAATCTAGCTTTTGGACTCGATTAGGGGTGGCTAGGGGAGGAAAGTGATAGTTTAAATAAGACTTGTTTTTTAGATAGTTTGATATATATTAAAAAATAGAGTTTTTGTTAGGGGGTAGCTATAAATGCGAAAGTGGGTTGTTTTAGCTGTATCTGTATTTGTTGGGTTTTCCCTTATTGGTTGTAGTGACATCTTTGAGTATAACCTTTTCTCTGCCATGGATAAGCCATCTATTCCTACTCTTAGCGAATTAAAAGAGATGGGAGCGGCAGAGGCGGTGGATAAGCTTAGTAAAGAGGCAAGTTCGGATAAGTTTTATGAGGAATTGGCAAATGATGAGAACCAGAAAGAGGATGTGGAGAATTATCTAAAGGAAGTTATGGATAGTTCTGAAACCACAGTTAAACAGAAGGCATCTCTCCTCTATGCCAGTATAGAGGTTAAAACAAGTGGTGCCGATGAGGTTGTAAACAATCTTGTCAATGTAATTTCGAGTGGGGATGTAAGTGATTTTAATAATGTGTGGGATGCTATAGTGCCTGATGATATGAGTGAGAGTGATGTTGTTAATGTGCTTGGCGGGCTTTTAAACGCTTACGAGGGCTATAGTGCCTTTGGTTCCACCCTGGTAGGTGATACAACCCCTCCTGAGGGGGTTAATATGGGGGAGGTAGCCCAGACAGCTATTGTAAGTTACTACGTATATCAATACGCTGTTAATAATGGGATTGATCCTACCTCCAGTACTGCTGCGACGGATCTATATGATAAATTACAAAATGTAAATGAGACGACTAACGTATCTTTGGCCAACCCGACGGAGGATCAGAATTTTTCTGCAATTCTGAATGCTGCCGGGTTAGATTATAACGAGTTGTTTTAGTGTAGTAACGTGTAGTAACAGGAGACGAGTAATGAGAAAGACATTTGCTACCATTGTGCTAATTCTCTCTTTTATAGCCTTTGCGGGTATTTATGTTGCTGGGGCGGAGACGAAGAATATAGCGGAACCACCGTTTTTGCCCCTTATCCCTCAGGTTATGGGACAGGGGGGGATTTCGGTTGCCGATAGTCAGGGTTATAGTTCTCTCTTTTACAACCCTGCGGGCTTTGCCAGTAAGAAGGGGTCTGTGACCCTTATTTCTACGGATGCCTGGATGTATTCTAATCCGCTAAGGGTTTACAGACTTATAAATGAGTTTAATACAAAGTCTGCTGATTTTCTCTCTACCATTAACGAGCAGGTCACTACGGGAGGAATAGGTGTCGGTTTTGCCGGCGGTATGGGTTTTGTAACCAAGGGGTTGGGGCTTGGAGTTGCTCTTGTATTGGATTCTTACCTATATGGACCTACGTTGTTGGGTGTCGAGGGTGATCTGACCGGAACTATTGGTTTTGTGGGAGGATATGCTGTTTCGTTAAATCTACTTGGAGTTAATTTAAAGATAGGTGGGGACATACGACCTATGGTACGGGTGCATGTTCCCCTTGATAATAACGATGCTATAGGGTTGCTTGTTTCTTTTGCCCAGGGGCAAGATATAGTTAGTACCCTAAACGATGTGAAAGCCTACCATGGTTTTGGACTTGCACTGGATATGGGAACGATTGCTTCATTGGGTCCATTTAAATTTGGTCTTTCTATAAGAGATCTTGGTGGTACGCGCTTTTATTATACCTACAATACTGTTAAAGAGGTCTCGGATTCCTTTCAAACGGGGGGAGGATTCCCCGAGGGAACAGAGGTTGACTTAAGAGAGTACAGCTATTCAATACCCATGAATATCAGTGCCGGTGTTGCCTTTCATCCCGATTTAGGTATTTTGAGTTTTATTATTGATCCTAGCCTGCATGCGGACGTTGGAGATATAGCTGGTGTGATAACAGGAGGCAAGAGTATTTGGACACTTCTCCATGCTGGAGCGGATGTAAGGCTTCTCTCTTTGGTTAGTCTCCGGGCTGGAATTAACCAGGGGTATATTACGATGGGGGCAGGGTTGAAACTTCTATTTCTTGATTTCAATGTTGCTGTTTTTACTAGGGAGTTGGGAGTGCATGTTGGTGATATTCCAAACTCAGGGGTAACGTTTGAAGCAGCTGTAAGGTTTTAAACTACTGGAGCGACTTTTTGTAACCGATAAAGAAATAGCAGGGGTTTTAAAATGACAGAAGAGAAGGTAAAGAGAGGATTGTTCCTCATTGGGATTGTTCTGGTTGTTCTGTTTCTCTCCTCCTGTGAGGCGGTTTTTACATATAGCCCGCTCTCTTTTTTCCAGCGTGATCCTGCGAATATGTCTACAGCGCAGAAAATTTCCTATGCGGAGGAGGCCCTTTCCAGTGGTAATAAAGAGGCAATGGCTAAGGCGTATAACAGTATAAAGGATTTAGCTGCAAAGAATCCTAAGGATGTTGAATTAAATATGCTTGCTGCTAAGTTGGCTGTAGAACTTTCCGGTGTTCCGGATGTTATAAATGAAATTGTACAGGGGAAGATAGACTTGAGCGGAAGTGATGGGGGAAAACAGATAGCCGATTTTCTTGCAGGAGGTGGAGTGGATCCGTCTTTAATGATCGAGGCCAGTACCTACTATATTAACGCGGAGGATAACGGAGCCGAGTTGAGTTCTACCGATTATATTATGGGAGCTATGGGTATTCTGTTGGATGCGGCTAATGATATTTCTCCGGATTACTCCTCGATTTCCGATCCGAATGAGTGGAGTGGTAATTCTTCGGTGCAGGCTAAGGTAAAGGAGGCAACAGATTTTCTGGATAAAGGTTTGGCAGGTCTTTCGGATGACGATCCTGCAAAGGAGGTGCTTCAACAATTTTCTAATTTTATCGGTAGCTATGCCTCATAGGTTGTAATATAAATATAAATAAAGTGGGAGAATGGTTTTGAGAAAAATTTTTATTTGTTGGCTCGTCGTTTTTGTGGTTTTCTTCTGTGAATTTAATGTTGTTTTTTCTCAGAGTGTAACAATTGATTCTCCAGTGGTTATTCAATCAATACGAATGAATGCAATGGGGGGAACTCATGTGGCTTTTGCCGATGGTCTCGATTCTCTTATAGCAAATCCCGCAGCTTTTAGAAAAACCTCTCCTGTTTTGTCGTTGTCTGCTTTGAATCTTGGACTTTCAGGTCCAATATTTGATATTGCGAGTGTTATCATTGAGAGTATGGCTAATAGCAATCCGCAATCTATACTATTATCAGAGAACGTAATGAATATGCTTAAGAGTCTCTATGCCTCAATGAATGTTATAGGCCCTATAACATTCGGATATGTGGGGCGAGGATTGGGGTTCGGATTTTTTAGCAATAGTTATATAAATTTTAGCTCCACAGGTACGGTCCCTACTATAACCTCTGAGGTGGAGCAGGATTTTCTCTTCTCCGGAGGTTATACTTTTAGGGTACCTCTTCCTAAGACATGGAATAGTACTCTTGATTTTGGGATACTTTTAAAGGCTTTTGTAAGGGGCGAGATAGAAATAAGCAGTTCTATTCTGGAACTCTTTTCTCTGCTAAATAATCCAAGTATCAATATTATATACAATCAACCCTTTACACTTGGGATAGGAGTCGGTATCGATTCTGGATTACTCTACAGCTATGGAGAGAGGTTCTCCTTCGGAATTGTAGGGAAAAACTTATATGCTCCGACCCTGGATAATAGATACAGTACTTTTCAGGCGTTTTTAAATTCTCAGACCCCGACAATAGCAAATGGTATTGTGCCTATAGATCTTTCCGCTGGTGTGATGTTTTCACCCTATCTGGGTCCGGTAGAGTTGTACATTAGTAAGCTCAAAATTTTTCTGGATTATGGTGATATTTTAGACTTTGTTACTCATCCTGCCACTGCGAAGAATCCAATTTTGCACGTTGGAATAGGAGCAGAGGTAATACTACTTGAGATACTCTCATTGAGAGCCGGTTTTTACGACGGGCTTTTTTCTGCGGGTCTTGGTTTGGATCTTACTTTTTTCAGATTGAATATGGCGATGTATGGTAGAGAGCTTTCTACAGAACCAGGTTTGCGCCCTGTGTATAACCTGATGATTGGGATTGATTTTAGTATATGATTTATAACAGCTACGTATAAATATTTTGTTTTAAAAATATTGACATTCTTATTTTGAATTGTTAAATTACCATCGCTAATAACACGGGACTAATAGTGTGTAATAAAAGGCCTGAGTGTTATTGTGCTACGCTTTTGGGCCGCTAGCTCAGGTGGTAGAGCAACAGCCTTTTAAGCTGTGGGTCACAGGTTCGAATCCTGTGCGGCTCATCCGTATGTCTCCTTCGTCTAGTGGTTAGGACACCGGGTTTTCATCCCGGCAGCAGGGGTTCGACTCCCCTAGGAGATGAAAGCCGGAAACCTGGTATAGGGTTTCCGGCTTTTTGTCTTTGAATGCACTATAATAGTACTATTATAGTGTAGATGAACGAAGTTTCCTTAGCACAGCAAGGTTCTCTCTGTCCTCTTCGAATTCTTTTCCTTTGGGGGTTTCCAGGTTCATTGGGATGTTTCTAAGATCAGGATCCGTTATGATAAAATAGAAGCCTTTAACCCCTATTTTGCCCTGTCCTATGTGTTCGTGTCTGTCTCTTCTGGAACCTAACTCCGTTTTTGAGTCATTTAGGTGAATTACTTTTATCCTGTTTAATCCCACTGTCTTTGAGATTTCTTCTTTTAACCTGGCGTAACTTTTTTCATCTGTGAAATTGTATCCTGCTGAGAATATGTGGCACGTATCGAGGCATACACCAATGAGATTTTCTAGTTCTCCTGTTTTTGCTATTATGTCTCTGAGGTGCTCAAATTTGTAGCCCAGGGTATCGCCCTGTCCTGCCATGGTTTCTAAAAGTATTGAGACATTCGTATCCCCCACTATGGAGTAGGTTTCTTTAAGCCCGGTAGATATTCTTTCTATTCCGAATTTTTCTCCCCTTCCCCGATGGCTTCCTGGATGTAGGACTAACATCGTGATACCCAGTTTCTCACACCGCTTCATCTCCTCTGCTAGGGAACTCACCGATTTTTTGAAGAGTGTACTATCGGGAGAGGCTAGATTTAGGAGGTAGGATGAATGCGCAAAAACTCGAAAGAAGTTTCTCTTTTCCCTTAAGAAAATTTCTACCTCTCTGTCCTGAAGAGGGGGTGATTCCCACCGCATTTGGTTTTTGGTGAATATTTGAACAACACTACAGTTTGCTTTTTTCCCTCTAGAAAGAGCCAGATGAATTCCTCCCGCAATTGGCATGTGCGCGCCTAGGTTCAAAAAATTAAACTCCTTTGTCCTTGAAAATAGACTTTTCTTTACCTATGATACAATACAACGTTTTCGGGGAGAAAGGGTAGAGGATGGAGAGAAAAAAGGAATATTGGCGTGGGAAGAAAATTTTTTTTGTCGGTATAAAGGGAACGGGTATGACGGCCCTTGCTGAGGTGTTTCTCTCTTTGGGGGCTAGGGTTACCGGTTCGGATGTGGAGGAAACCTTTTATACCGATGAAATATTAAATCGAAGGGGTATTAAATTCTCAACGGGCTTTCCGGAGGAGGGATTGCCTTTGGATACGGAGATAGTTGTGTACTCCGCCGCGTATTCTATGGAGACCAATCCTCAGTTAAGGAGAGCCAAAGCCCTTGGTATGAAGATTTATTCGTATCCGGAGATGCTTGGCTTGCTTTCGAGATATTATAGTGCTTCTGGGGTTGCCGGTACCCATGGAAAGACAACTACGACGGCTATCGCGGGAACTATTGCCAGATTTTTAGGGCTGCCTGCCATTGTTATAACAGGGTCTGAGGTTCCTACTTTTGATTACAGTTCTTCTATCGTTATGGGTGATAGGTTTCTCATAGCGGAAACATGTGAGTACAGAAGGCATTTTCTTAAGTATTACCCCGAAAGAATAGTTTTAACCACTGTAGAGGCGGATCATCTTGACTATTATAGGGATATAGAGGATATATATGAGGCGTTTGTAACTTACGGAAGAAATCTGCCCTTTAAGGGGGAGCTAATCTATAACGCCGATGATACGGGTGTGAGAACCGTTGTTGGGCTACTGAAGAAGCGGCGTGATGATTTAATTTTTACACCTGTAGGGACGAAAGCCGATGGAATGTTCCAAATTAGCAACGTAAAGGCTCTTCCTGGTAGGATAACCTTTGATATTGAAGGATTAAAGGAGATTATGGAGGAACCGTTCAAACTTGAAGTACCTGGAATACATAACGTTATAAATTCTGCTGAGGCAATTGCTCTCTCCCTATCTCTCTTAAAAGAAATGGGAAGTAGCTATGAATCTCTGAAAATTGAGGAGAGAAGAGAGCTGGTAGATAAACTTAGAGAGGCATTAGCGAGTTTTAAGGGTAGCAGGAGAAGGAGTGAGATTTTGGGAGAGGCCGGTGGAATTCTTTTTATGGATGATTATGGACATCATCCTACTGAGATCGTTAAGACGATAGAGGGTTTGTCACTTTTCTATCCAGAAAGGAGACTGGTTGTGGATTTTATGTCCCATACCTATACAAGGACAAAGGCTCTCCTTGATTGTTTTGGGCGGGCCTTTGGGAGAGCCGATGTTGTTGTACTTCACAAAATATATGCTTCTGCCAGGGAGAAGGCGGGAGATATAGATGGTTTTGACCTGTTTAGGGAGGTTTCTAAGCATCACCCCAATGTTAAGTATTTTGAGGAACCTTTGGACGCTTTAGAGTATCTAAAGACTGAGCTTAGGGAGGGGGATCTGTTTATTACAATGGGGGCGGGGGATAATTGGAAACTGGGAAAACAATTGTACCAGTATTTTAGTGGTTTGGAGTGAATCTATGAAGAGTATGACAGGTTTTGGTATTGCTGAGTTTAAGGATGATAGATTTCATATCTCTGTGGAGATTAAGTCGTACAACAATCGATATCTGGATATAAGTATAGGAGGCCCGTATTATATCTCTCCCCTGGAGCCTGAAATAAAAAAAATGATTGCCGAGAGGGTAGCCAGGGGAAAGGTCGATGTGAGAATAAATGTGCTCAATATTACCGAGGGTGTTAATATTTACCTTGATGAACAAAATATAGCCTCTTACCTTGATGTGCTTGAAAAAATTATATTTATCGGGGGATTACAAGAGAAGGTAAGGCTTTCTCATCTCCTTCGTATGGATGGTATTATAAAAACGGAGAGCAACAGGGATATTGATACACTGTGGGTGGTATTAAAACCAGTTATCCAGAGGGCTTTGAAGGATTTTGATGATTCGAGAATAGAAGAGGGTAAGATAACGGAGGATGATATCCTTAGGAATTTGGGGGCAATAGAATCGAGTGTGGAGAAAATAGAGGCCTATATTCCCCAGTTGGAGGAGAGAATCAAGATAGGTTTAAGGGATAAATTTGAGGATTTAGTTGCAGGAAGGGTGGAGATAGATGAGAGTAGGATGCTGACAGAGGTTGCATTACTCCTTGCTAAATTTGATATCAATGAGGAGATAGTAAGGATGAAATCACATATCGCTCATTTTAGGAGGATAGTTTCAACCGAAAATCTGGTTGGTAAAAAGCTGGATTTTATATGCCAGGAGTTGAATCGAGAGATAAATACAATTGGCTCTAAGAATGCCATTGTTGAGGTGGATGAACTTGTGATAGCTATAAAGGACTCCTTGGAAAAGATTAGAGAGCAAATAAGAAATGTCGAGTAGATAAGTGGGGAGTTTTTATGGGCAAAGAGGGAAAGCTAAGAGAGAGTGAAATGGTAGTAAGAATTGCCATATCCGGTAAAAGTGGATGTGGCAATTCCAGTGTGTCAAAAATAGTGGCAGAGCGATTGGGTATACGTCTTATTAATTATACATTTCATGATATGGCAAGGGAGATGGGTATTCCATTTGAAAAGCTCTGTCGACTTGCAGAAGAAGACCCGCGTTACGACTTGGAACTGGACAGAAAACTGGTGGAGTTGGCAATGGATGGAAGTTGTGTGTTGGGATCGCGTCTTGCAGTTTGGCTGTTGGAGGGTGCAAATTTAAAAGTGTATCTAACTGCCTCACTTGAAGTGCGGGCTCGCAGGATAGCGAGTAGGGAGGGTTTGAGTTTCGAGGAGGCATACAGGGCAACTAAGGAGAGGGATGAGAGGGATAGATTACGCTATTTAAAATTGTACAATATCGATGTTAATGAGTTTGGGTTTGTAGATCTTGTTATCGATACGGAGAAGGGTGATCAGTACTATGTTGCTAATAGGATAATTTCTGCGTTATCTTTACAATAAATAAAAATTTTATTATCTTATAATACAATAAAATAAGGGGAAATATTTATGATTATACCGCTTGAAGAATTGATAAATTATGAGGGGAATATATACGAATTGACGTCGGCTGCTATTAAGAGAGCTATTCAGATTAATCTTGCAGGTGATGAAGAATTGGAAAAAAATAAAGGTAAGGTAGTTTCTACGGCGCTTAAACAGATTTTGACCAAGAAGGTGAAATATCAAATCGAGGCGTAGTATCAAACCTCACGTAATAGTTATTTTTGGTCCTACAGCGGTCGGTAAAACAGAGTTAATAGAGAGAATTCTAGATTCTCGTTTTGAAATAATTAATGCCGATTCTCTCCAGGTTTATAAATATCTTGATATTGGAACCGCCAAACCTGACGGGAGATTATTGGCTAGGATTAGACATCATCTTATAGACATTGTGAAGCCAGATGTGCAGTACAATGTTGGTGAGTTTGTTAAGAGTGCTGATAAAATAGTTATGGATATCTGGGAGAGGGGAAAGATACCTCTCGTTTCAGGTGGAACGGCGTTTTATTTGAAAAATTTTGTTCTTGGTTTGCCTCAGACCCCCCCTGGCAATGAAAGGGTGAGAGAAAAGTTAAACTTGAGCTTGAAAGAAAGGGGAGTGAGAGCGCTCTACGAGGAGCTCAAAGAGGTAGATCCGGTTGCGGCTGAAAGAATTGGTGTCAATGATAGGTATAGAATTGTCAGAGCGTTGGAGGTTTTTTATACCAGTGGAAAACCTCTTTCGGAGTTTTTGCTCCCGGGAAAGACAAGAGAGAAATTTAAGTTTTTGTTAATCGGCTTATTACGGGATAGGGAGGAACTTTATAGGAGGATAAATAAACGGGTTGATATGATGTTTGAGAAAGGTTTGGTGGATGAGGTTAAAAGATTACTGGCTATGGGTTATTCTTTTGAGGATCCTGGTTTTAAGGGGATAGGCTATAGGGAGTTTAGGGAGCTTTGTAAAGGGTGTCTCACCCTTGAGGGGGTAAAGGAGGTTATTAAGAGAAATTCAAGACGGTACGCAAAACGCCAGATAACCTTTATGAAAAAGTTGAATGGTGTGAAATGGTTTAATCCTATAGAGGAGGAGGCTATAAAGCGGGAGATAGAAAAATTCATTAGAGAGGATGAACTATCCTCTTGACTTGTGATGGAAGTATAAGCATAATCTATGTACTTGTCCCTTAGAAAATAAGGTGATAGGAGGGGTTTGATGGGTTCTGCAGGAGAGGTAAGTTTTTCAATGTATGTAGCTATAATGGGTCAGAGTGCTATGATGCAGATGGGGAAAATTATAAATCCTGCTACAGGGAAAATTGAGAGAGATTTGGCTCAGGCTAAGTTTACGATTGATGTTCTTGGAATGTTGGAGGAGAAGACGAGGGGTAATTTAACGAAAGATGAGTCTGAGTTGTTAAGAACGACCCTTGCAAATTTGCGGTTGAATTATGTTGAGGAATTGGAAGAGGAGAAAAAGAGACAGGAGAAGGAGAAAAAGGACAAAGAATCCTCTAAGGATAAAAAAGTAGAGACTAAAGAGAAAAAAGAGAATGAAAAAACAAAGGAAAACGATAAAGATAAAGGGAAGGAGTAAGGAAAGTGCCTTGTGGAAGAAAAAGAAAGAGACATAAAATAGCAACTCATAAGAGAAAGAAAAAATTAAGAAAGAATAGGCATAAAAAGAAGTAATTATAGAAGGAATCCTACAGATAATAAATGTAGGAGCACTTTATGTTTAAGAAATATCCATTTTTAATATTAGTTTCCTTCTTTCTATGCCTTGTAGGAGTTGTGGGAGGAGAATCCCTCTGGACTCCTGGTTTTAACGGGTATCTCTCACCGGGAAGTACAATTAAGGTGGGAGATACTGTTATTGTAAGCATAGATTCTAATACGTCGTTGAGTTTCCAATCTGCCACTCAATATTCAAGAAACCTGTCCCTGCGATTTAGTGGCGGGGAGACGGGTAATATCTTTGCTTTTCTCCCGACTGTCCAGAGTGGTGGAAATATGAATGGCAGGGGTAAAGAGAGACTTACTCTAAAGACCTCTCTGGTAGCACGGGTAAGGAAAATAGATCCGGCTGGGATGCTTGAGATAAGTGGGAGTAGAACTATTAAGGTAAATGGTGAGGAAGAGAGTATCTCTCTTTCTGGAATCGTTGATCCTGCTGATCTCCAAAAAGGAAAATTTATAGATTTTTCAATGATAGCTGATTCGTCTTTGGTTTTTAAGACTCTTCTGGAACCCGGTAGACCGGTATTGACTACCAACGATATAAAAGAAATTATAACCCAGACTAACAAGTTACAGCCCAATCAGGCTAATCAAACTAATCAAACTAGGCAACCACAGGGTAGAGTTGCACCTGTCGCAGCTGGGGCATCTACTACAAAGACTTACGCGCTTTCCGATGCTAAGAAGAAACAGCTTCTGTTACTCTACCTTAATAAGATGATTGATCTATTGTTTAAGTAATTTTTGAAATGCTAAACCTCTAGTAGATCAATTGACATTTCTCACGCTTCACTGATAGGATATGCGAGGAATGTATTCAAGGGCCAAGACGTACAATACAAGACTCATTGAGATGGATAGTAGTTATGATATTGAGGATCAACTTTCTTCGATAGGACTTTCCCAAGAGGAGATAGTGCATCACTACGAATTATTTAAGTACTACTCCATTAAGATAGAAAATGTGGATACGAGAGGGGCAAATCTGTTAAAGAAATATGTGGAACAGTTGGGTGGGGTTATAGCTTTCAGTAAAGAGGCCAGTGATTTTACGGTGAGGGAAACGGATGTAATAATTAGCGGTAATAAACGCACCTTCTCTATGCTGGTGATTAAGTTAAAAAATGAACCATTCGATTTGAACGTAATATCGGCGGAGATAGAAAAGTGTCTCAAATCTGAGGATGGGGTAATAACGTGGAATGGTAAGGTTTTAGATTTTAACAAGAAAATCTATGTGATGGGAATTTTAAATACCACCCCAGATTCTTTCTTCTCAGAGAGTAGAGCGTATTCTCTTCGGGATGCCCTTGAAAGGGCGGAGTACATGTTAAAGTCTGGGGTTGATATAATCGATGTTGGTGGTGAGTCTTCTCGTCCTGGTGCAGATGCTGTGACTGTAGAGGAGGAAATTCGCAGGGTTATTCCCGTTGTAGAGGCATTAAGAAAGAGATCGGATGTGATTATCTCTGTGGATACGAGAAAAAAAGAGGTGGCAGAGAGAGCATTGGATGTTGGGGCTGACATAATTAATGATATAACAGGTTTGAAACACAATCTTGAACTTGCCAGGCTTGTTGCTAAGCGAAAGGTTCCTATAGTCCTGATGCATATGCGGGGCACTCCGAAGACTATGCAGAAAAATCCTTACTACGAGAATACTGTTAGTGAGATACTCCAGGAGCTTAGATCTTCTATCTCGTTTGCGTTAGGGGCTGGAATACAGCCGGATAAAATTATAATTGATCCAGGTATTGGTTTTGGCAAGCGGCTTCAGGATAATCTGAGGATAATCAGAGAGTTAAAATCTTTTAAGAGTCTTAACTATCCTGTTCTGATCGGGCTTTCAAGAAAATCATTTATTGGTGAGTTATTGGGAAAACCTGTGGAGAAGAGGCTTATAGGCACTATTGTAGCGAACACACTTGCAATAATAAATGGGGCAAATATAGTTCGTGTGCATGATGTAAGTGATGCGGTGGAGATGATTAAAATAATCGATTCCATTCGAGGAAAAAGATAATTGGAGTGGATTTCAAAATCCTGGATTTTTAGAGAGATAATACGACCTGTTCTAGACGTCTCTCTGCTTGCGTTTATAATCTATCGAAGTTATCAAATACTTGTCAAAACGAGGGCTGTTCAGTTGATAAAGGGAACAGCCTTTATGGTAGTAATATATGCCCTTGCCTTTTTTCTTAAACTCAATACTCTGCTTTGGATTTTAAATCTCTTGGTTCCGGGACTTGTAATAGGAATAGCAATTATCTTTCAACCTGAGCTTAGAAAAATTTTTACTCAGA
Organism: uncultured Spirochaetales bacterium; assembly: GCA_964596425.1. Taxonomy (GTDB): domain Bacteria; phylum Spirochaetota; class Spirochaetia; order SZUA-6; family SZUA-6; genus CAZQTC01. The sequence continues at coordinate 38,442 of CAZQTC010000023.1, forward strand.
TAGGTAGGGGAGATTGGTTTAGGCTATCGTCGAGAAACAGGGAGATAGATGTAGAATCAATTTTAAACTCTATGGAGGTGCTCTCTGCAAAAAAGATAGGGGCTTTAATCGTTTTTACTCGTAATGTGGGCCTTAAGAATATCATCGAGAGTGGTACGATACTCAATGCAGAACTCTCCTCCAGCCTTTTGTTAACCATATTTAGCGAGGGAGCACCCTTACACGATGGGGCTGTAATAATAGATAATGGTAAAATTATTGCCGCAGGATGTTTTTTACCTCTCTCCGAGCAGGCGGACATAAGAAGATCCTTTGGAACGAGACATAGGGCAGCCCTTGGATTGGCTGAGGAAACAGACGCAGTGATTCTAATTGTTTCGGAAGAGAGCGGAGCTATGTCTATAGCTTACGATGCTAATCTCTACTATGATCTCTCTCTTGAAGAGATAGGTTACAGGTTGAAAATGCTTCTGGAGTATAGAGAGGAGGAGGAGATAGAGATTGAAGCGTAGGGGTTTTTTTGAGAGGCTTCTCTACAACTGGCCCGCTAAGATTCTATCTTTGGTTGCGGCAATAATTATATTTTTGTTTTATAGGATGAGTACACTTGATGAGCGTTTTTTCAGTGCTCCTGTTAAGGTTCTTCTTCCAGAGGGGTATGCTATAGCAGAAGAGTATCAGAAAAGTGTGAAAATTACGATACGGGGAGAAGAAAACAAGATATATCCAATCCTTGAGAGTGATATACAGCCATATGTGGATTTGAGAGATCACAGAAGTGAGGGGATTTTTATGGTTCCTGTTAGAATAAAAAAAACAGGAACCGCTCTTGATGTTCAGTCTATGGAGGTTAGGGTAGATCCGGCGGAGTTAAAGTTTGTACTTGCTAGGGTTGTGGATAAATCTGTAAAGGTGAAGCCTATTATAAGGGGAACGGTTGCCCATGGTTATGAGATGGCCCAGTACACTGTTACCCCTGATTCTGTAGTGATTACGGGACCAAGGAATCATGTTGAAAAGATAGATGAGGTAAGTACCTCTGTGATTGACTTAACAGGCAAGAAAAGCGATTTCAACACTACCGTCAGGGTGGTTGTACGTGACCCTTTTGTGCATGTTAAGGGAAGCCCTGTTGTGAATTTTTTTGCTGTGATTTCCGAGGCGGTGATTCTTAAGAATTTTAAGAATCTTGATATAATCAGTGTGGATCTGGATTCGAATTTGAGACTTGCCTCTTCCTTGCCAAGGGGAGAGATTAAAATTCAAGGATCTCAGTTGTTGGTTGAAAATTTGACACCGGATGATTTGAGACTGGTTGTGGATTGTTCTGGTGTTAAGCATCCGGGTAAATTTCTACTTCCCGTAAAACCGGAAACACCTGATAATGTTATTGTGCTTGATTATGAACCGAAAGAGGTTATACTTTTCTTTATATCCACCAATGCAGGTTCCGGGGAAGAAAAGCGATGATTTTAGGTATAGGATTGGATGTTGTTAGTGTTGACAGGCTGAGAAGATGGAAAAATATCCCGGGTTTGTTTCAACGCTTCTTTAATCCGAAGGAGTTAGAGGTTGCTTTGCCAAGGGGAGAAACAGGAATTCTGTCATTAGCAGCTCGGTTTGCAGCGAAGGAGGCCTTCGGTAAGGCTCTTGGGGGTGGAATTAGGGGGTTTGCTTTAAAAGAAATCGCCGTTATGAATGATCGTTATGGTAAGCCGTATATGGTGTTATCCGGGAATGCAGAGAGGGCTTTTATAGCCTCAGGTGCCTCGAAAATTCATGTTTCTCTCACTCATGAACATGATAATGCCCTTGCGATGGTTGTTATTGAGCGGTAGCAACAGTGTAGGGTAGGGTTTAAAAAGTTTTTTGGAGTTAATTGATATGCCGGATCAGAAGGCTCAGAAAATTACATACTTTGTGAAGGAAGCGACTACCTGTCCTATTTGTGAAACAAAGTTTTATAGGGAAGAACTTTACTCTGGTGGTGGAAGACTCGTTGCAGGCGAACTAACCGACGAACTTAGAAGATTGTATGAACCGACTCAAAAGTATGGAGAGCTTTTTCCTCTGGTCTATGTGATATCTGTTTGTCCTGAGTGTTACTATGCCGCTCAACCGCAAGATTTTGTTAGTGTAACGCCTGATATTATTGAGAAAATTAATCTGGATAGGGAAAAAAGGCGAAGTACTATTTCTTTGATATTTCCTCAGTTGAACTTCAATGAGCCCAGAGGATTGGCCGAAGGGATTGCTTCGTACTATTTGGCAGTTATGTCATATGAGTATTTTCCACCCAGTTTAAATCCAACCTTTAAACGGGGGTTATATTCGCTTCGTGCTGCCTGGCTCTTGCAGGATATGCATTCCAGATTTCCAGGGGAGCATTACGATTATGTTTCCCGTCTCTTTTATAGAAAGGCTCAGTTCTTTTATGATAGGGCATACGAGCTGGATATAAGTGGTGATGAATCGCTTGGTGAGGTAAGGAATTTCGGTCCAGATACGGACAAAAATTATGGCTATGATGGTTTTCTTTACCTTCTTTGCCTCTTGCGCTATAAGTACGGGCAGAGGAGAAACCGGGAGAATAGAATAAAGTCTCTTGAAGATTCCAAGAGGATTCTCTCCAAAGTTTTTGGAATAGGTAAAGCCTCGAAGGCAAAGCCTTCAGTTATTCTTGAAAAGGCGAAGGTTCTTTTTGAGAAGATAGGAAACGAGTTGAAAGAGCTTGGTCAGGAAAAATAGTCAGAGTGTTGTGGGTTACACTATGAAAAGGAATATAAAGATTGTGGTGGCGTACGATGGGACAAATTTTTCCGGGTGGCAGGTTCAGAGGGATCAAAGAACTGTGCAAGGGGTTATAGAGGCCGGCCTCAAAAGGATGCATGGACATTCTGTAAAGGTGATTGGAGCGGGGAGAACCGATTCAGGGGTTCACGCTGTAGGACAGGTAGCAAATTTTGTTACGGATATAGATAGTATTCCTGCAGAGAGGTATAAAGATGCTCTTAATTCTTATCTTCCTCATGATGTGCGAGCATTGAAGAGTGAAGAGGTGAATCTTTCTTTTGATTCAAGAAGATGGGCTAAAGCCAGAGTTTACCGATACTATATATTTAACGGCGATGTAGGGTTGCCCCATTTGCGTAACTATTGTATAAAACTGCGTCACAGACCAGATATTACTGCTCTCAACGGCATGGCTTCTCTCTTGGTCGGTGAAAAAGATTTTACCTCATTCTCTGCCGTTCGGGACGGCAATGAGAGTAAAATTAGGCGTGTATATTCGGCTTCGTTCTATCCCGAGGGGAATTTTATTGTGTTTCATATAGTCGCCAATGCTTTCTTATGGAAAATGGTGAGAACTATTGTTGGCACTATACTGGAACTTGAGGAGTCGGGAATGGGAGTCTGTGAGTTCAAGGAAATTTTGGAAAAGAGGGATAGAGCTTTGGCCGGTGCTACGGCACCTGCTCGCGGATTGTTTTTGGAGAGGGTTATATACGATGAAAGAGAGCTATATTGAAAGGTTCTTTGAGTTGACCTATCTGATAGAGGATTATTACAGTGGGGGGGTTAGAAAACAACATTCGTGCATAGATGTGAATGCTGTAGTAGGTGAGATTGGTGTAGAAGAGATGAAGAGGAAAAATGAAACGGGTATAGAAATTACCGATCGAAACGAAACAGAGGGCAAGAGGGATAAAGGTGAACTTATAAGGAGAAGGGAGCAACTTGAGAAAATAGCCAGAGAGGTAAATGCATGTAGGAAATGTGAGTTGGCTAAGACAAGGATAAAACCTGTGCCTGGGGAGGGAGTACTTGATCCCCTAGTTATGATAATAGGGGAGGGACCTGGAGGAGATGAAGATAGAACAGGACGTCCCTTTGTTGGGAGAGCTGGTAAGTATTTGGATAAGTGGTTAAATGCAATAGGATTATCAAGGGAAAAGAACTGCTTTATTGGTAATATAGTAAAGTGTAGGCCTCCTAATAATAGGGATCCCAAGCCGGAGGAATCAAATGCGTGTCTCCCCTATCTTCTTAAGCAGATAGAAATTCTGCAACCTAAGGCTATACTTACAGTGGGGCGAATATCCTCACAGATATTGCTTGGTAGAACAAGTGGCATCGGAAGTTTGCGGGGGAAGGTGTATTACTATATGGATATTCCCCTTGTTCCTACCTATCATCCAAGTGGTGTTCTAAGAAATCCCTCTCTAAGGCCGTATGTATGGGAGGATTTGAAATTACTAAAGTCGGTTATAGAAAAATAGAGGTAGTGAGTTATTGCTGTATTCGATTTAGAGGATATAAAGTTTAGAGGGTGTAAACATATATATGTCTCGATACGCGGAACTTGTTTTTAATCTCCCTGTAAACAGGAGTTTTTTTTATTCGATTGAGGGCTTTACTTCTGTTACTCCCGGTATAAGGGTTTCTGCAGAATTTAGAAGAAGAAAACTGATAGGTTATGTTGTAGGGGTTCACGAAACTCTCCCAGACGAACTTAATGGAGTAGAAATTAAGAGAATCTCCAAAGTTGTCGATGGAAGGCCCGTTTTCAATGATACCCTTTTGGAACTTGCCCGGTGGCTCGCTAATTTTTACCTGTGTAGTTTGGGAGAATCTCTTGGTGCAATGATCCCCGGGGGGAAGAGGGAGAGAGAAATTGCAATTGATCTCCCCGGGAGAGAGGTTAGGGAGAATTTTGAGCTTGCCGATCAGCAGATTAAGGCTCTGGAAAGAATTGCCTCGGTTAATACCGGTTTCTTTTATCTCTATGGCGTGACTGGGTCGGGAAAAACGGAGGTTTACCTTAGGGCCGCAAGGAGTGCCCTTGAGAATAGGAGAGGGATCATATACCTTGTGCCTGAAATTTCACTTACCCATCAGGTGGCAGAACTCTTTCTCGGAGAATTTGGAGATGAGGTTGTTGTTTTGCACTCAGGACTCTCACCCTCTCAAAGGCTTAAGAATTGGTTGAAACTTTTGGAAGGCAAGGCCCATATAGCCATAGGTGCCCGGAGTACTGTATTTGCGCCTGTTAGAAGATTGGGATTAATAATTATAGATGAAGAACATGAGGGGGCATACAAATCCAGTTCGACTCCCAGATATCATGCACGTCAGGTGGCTATGTATCGCTCCAGATTGGAGCATGCAGTCCTTGTTATGGGGAGTGCGACCCCCTCTGTAGAGGCCCGGTACTATATGAATAGGGGGGTTATAGAGGAATTAAGGCTTCCTGTGCGTCTAAGTGGGGGTAAGATGCCTCTGGTGGAGATTGTTGATATGAGAAGAGAGGTTTCTGTACTCTCTAATAAACTCGTTAAGGCTATTGAGGAGGTAAAGACTGAGGGTAAACAAACTATACTCTTCTTGAATCGACGGGGTTTTGCATATCATTTTTACTGTAGAAGTTGCGGTTATGAAATGAAATGTAAAAACTGTTCTGTTCCTATGACTTACCATAAAGATAAAGATCTGATGATCTGCCATTACTGTGGTTATAGAGAAAAACCCATTGAAAAATGCCCGAACTGTGGGTCTTTAGATGTGGGGTATACCGGATTCGGAACCGAAAGAATTGAGGAGGAAATTAAAAGGATATTCCCCGATTTTAGGGTGGAGAGGCTGGACACGGACTCCGTGAGAAAGAAAAATGTGTTAGCTACTCTTTTAAAGAATTTTAAGGATGGTGAGATTGACATACTCCTTGGGACTCAGATGGTGGCCAAAGGGTTAAATTTCCCTGGAGTTAAACTGGTAGGAATAGTTCTCGTGGATACAGATCTACAGCTTCCGGATTTTAGGTCTCAAGAAAAAACCTTCCAATTGGTTGTGCAGGTAGCTGGAAGGGCCGGGAGAGTGATACCCGATGGAAGGGTGATTATCCAGACGTATAGGCCGGATAATGAGGTAATTAGGTTGGCAAGGGATGGGAAGATAGAAGATTTTTATGAGAGGGAATTGGAGCTAAGAAGAGAATTACGGTTTCCCCCGTTTTATCGTCTTCTACGGTTGGTCTTTAGAGGTAGGGATGCTGAAAGAGCAAGGAAATGTGCAGAAAATGCCTCTAATCTCTTGGGTGGGTTTTTTAAGAGATTGGAAAGAGAACGCACCCATGAAACGGGAACGAAGGAGGATGATGTTGAAATTTTGGGACCGGTAGAGGCTCCGGTGTTTGTTATAGCAAGGAATTATAGGTATCAAATTATTGTGCGAGGAAGAGAAATGAAAATCATCCGTAGGTTGGTGAGGAGTGCATTAAAGTCTCTCCGGTGTAAGAATGATGTGTACGTTGAAATAGATGTTGATCCTATTTCTCTGCTTTAGGGCTTTGGTTTGGAATTGACATTCTACTCTCTATTGCGTATTTTACGCTTAGAGGTAAAGAAATGCTTGAAATAGTTACATACGGAAATCCATTACTGAAGAAGCATTCAGTGTTGGTTAGTGATATTAATGAGGATGTTGTACGTTTTATCGATGAGATGTTTGATACAATGTACAGGGGAAAAGGGATAGGTCTGGCCGCTGTTCAGGTAGGGAACCTGAAGAGAATTTTTATCACCCATGCCCCAAAGGACATGCCCAGGGTATTTATTAATCCTGAGATTGTTGAAACTTCGCTGGATGAGGATGTGTATGAAGAGGGATGTTTGAGTATACCGGGAATAAATGCCGATGTGGTTCGTCCCTTTTCCGTTAAAGTGCAGGCGTGGAATGAGAAGGGTAAACCCTTCACTATTGATGCGGATGGGTTGTTGGCCAGAGTTATTCAACACGAATTGGATCATTTAAATGGAATTCTCTTTATTGATAGGTTGAATGATAAGAAGAGAGAGAGACTTCTTAGACACTACAGAAAGAAAGTAAAGGTTTGATGAATATTCTTTTTGCTGGTACCCCCAACATAGCGGCGAAATCTCTGGAGAGGGTTGCGGAGAGCTTTAGAATTGTTGGTGTTTTAACCGCACCTGATAGTGTTGGAGGTAGGGGAAGGAAGGTGCTCCCCCCTCCGGTTAAAGTGATAGCTTTAAGGTTAGGATTGACCCTTTTGCAGCCGGATAGACTTGATGAGGAAGTTATACAGAGAATAGTTTCTCTTAATCCCGATATATTGGTTGTTGTAGCTTATGGAAAAATTTTTAGGGATAATTTTTTAAGAATATTCCCCCTTGGGGGAATAAATCTCCATCCTTCTCTCCTACCCAAATTTAGAGGGCCATCTCCGATTCCTGCGGTTATTCTGGCTGGTGAGAGAGAAACAGGGGTTACGATTCAGAAAATTGCAAAAAAGGTAGACAGTGGTGATATTATCGAACAGATAAAGATAAAACTCGCAGGTGATGAAACTACTCTTTCGTTAACGGATAAGCTGTCCGATATTGGTGCTGATTTATTGGTAAGAGTTCTTTTAAAGTATGAGCGAGGCGAGAAGATTGATTATATTGCACAGAATGAGGGTGAGGCCACCTACTGTAAATTGATTAAGAAGGAAGATGGGAAAATAGATTGGAGGGAAAGTGCCCTTTACATAGATAGGATGGTGAGAGCGTATAATCCATGGCCTAGAGCGTATACTTTCTTGAATGGGAAAACCCTGGTTATACATAGTGGTTTTCCTCTATTGGATTCTGGGGAAGCGAGTATTTTCCCCGATAGTGTGGCGGGAGAGATTGTGAGAATAGATAAAAAACGAGGCATCCTTGTAAAAACGGGTGAGGGGGTTTATTGTATAACAGAGCTTCAGCTTCAATATAAGAAGCTTGTCAATTGGAAGTCGTTTGCAAATGGGTATCCAGGGTTAGTTGGAACCATACTCGGAGGATTGGAATGATCAATTTTAATGTACCTAGAAGGGTTAAAAGAGCTTTGCCGAATAGAGATGACTCTAGAGAGGTAAGAGATTTAAAAATCGCAATTCTTCTGTTTATAAGTCTTTTTAGTTTAATGGTTATTGCAGGAATCGTAGCATTTTTTATTTCCTTGCGGGGGCCAGAGGAAACCTTGGTCCCGAAACTGATCGGTAAGGATTTAATTCCGGCTCTATTGGAGTTGCAAGATAAAGATTTGTATCCTCAAATTCAGGTGAGATATTCTGCGGAATATAGTAGGGGAACGGTAATCTCGCAGAACCCCCTTCCCGGTTCCGTCGTGAGGGCGGGGAGACGTGTTGAAATTATTGTTAGTAAGGGTCCCATTGTGGATAGAGTTGAAAATTTTGTTGGCCAAAATATTAACGATGTAAGGATTCATCTTCAGACTCTCTTTGCGTCTCATAAGGCATTGTTGCGGATTAAGGATAGTGCTCTAATGTATAAGTATGATGAGAGTGCTCCTGGTACGATACTGGCTCAGAAACCAGAGCCAGGGACCCCTATTACAGGTGTTACATATCTACAGTTTGTTGTAAGCAAGGGTCCTAAAGGAGAGGTTGTTGAGGTAGGTAATTATGTCGGAAAGCCCTTCAAAGATGTTATTTCAGAATTAGCCAGTGCAAACATACCCTTTGTTTTTACTGTTAGAGATCCTAAAGAGGGAGAGAAAGGGGGGGTGGTCGTTTCTCAGAGTCCTGACCCCAAGAGTGAAATATCTTACGGATCTGTTGTACAACTGGAGATGACGCGTCCCTTGAGGTTAGAGAAAGGGATGATATTTGGTGTATTTAAACATATACTTCCCGATTATCCGATTATGGTAAGTATAAAACTAGAGGCTCTGATGCCGGATGGCTCAAAGGAAACACTTCTTTCGATGAAGCATCCTGGCGGACCGCTCTCTGTACCCTATATTGTGCCTGAAAACACAGAGCTTATACTGTATCTCTTTGACAAGGAAGAAATTAGACAGAAGGCTGCTTCCGAGATGTAACTGAAATGAAGTGGTGTATAAGTAATTGACATTGTAAAAATGCTTTGGTATATTCAGAGTAGATAAGCGAGCGTCGTATAGTGGTAATACCCGAGCTTCCCAAGCTCGTGCCGGGGGTTCGATTCCCCTCGCTCGCTCTATTTTGTTATGAATGGGAAACCGACTACCTACATTTTTCATATTACAAGAAAAGATGGAAGCCCTTTAATTCTTCACAGTTTTTCAACCCCGGAGAAATTTAAATATGCGCTGGAAAATACCACTGTAAGGGGAAGGTATGGGGAAGAACCCCGTGTGGAAACTTTGACAATGTTCCGAAATGATCTTTACAGATTGACTGAGGTAGCGGTGAAAAATTGGGTTTTTGACCAGCGTTTTATTCCCAAATTTTTAATATCCACGGGAGTTTTTCTTGTTACGTACTTTTTCCTCTCCTACGTTATACGTGATCCTATCCCTTACATCGATGAAACAGTTTTAAGTATTGCAGCCAGTGTTTTTACCTATATATTTATGGGCAAGAAAGACATGAATTCTCAGAAGGCTATGAAAAAGAGAGTGGAGATGAGAACCAAAATAGATAGGATAGAGTTTACAGAGAGTCCCATTGTAAAGAAGGTGGAGGAGTTGCTTCATAGGAGTGAAGGTGCCAGTATGGAAGAGATTTTGAAGAGTATAATTTCTCCTGTAGATTATAAGTTGAATGAAGAGGAGAGGGAAGAAGCTCTCCAGCTTTTAGGAATTCTGGAGAGTAGGTTTAATTCGAGAAAGTTAAAGAGAGCCGAAAAGCGACTGAAACAGCTCCTTGCAAGTAATAGGGATGGGGTTTCTAGTCTCAACGTAATAGATTTCTTTGGAAGTAAAAACATGGATTTTCCCCTCTATGCAGTTTATAAGAGTTTTAAAAAGACAGTTTCAAGTAAAAAATAGTAGAGAATAGAAGATTCTGAGGTTTGTTTTTATCCCTGCTCGATTAATTTCCCTATAATTTTTGAAACCTCTGATGGCTTGACCTTTTTATATATTTTCTCGTTTATGGTTATAATGGGGCCATCACCACACACTCCGGGACAGGGCACCGTTTCTAGCGAGAACAACCCGTTTTCACTTGTTTCTCCCTCACTTATATTTAGTTGTTTGGATATTGCCTCTAAAATGTCCATAGCCCCTTGCTTTTGACAATTTTCGCCAATACATATTTTAATTCGGTACTTTGCGGGTGGGCTCATTCTAAAATTGCCGTAAAACTTAACGGTACCTATTAGCTTTGTGAGGGGCATGTCCATGAAATCGGCAATAAAACCCAGAGTCTCCTCCGACAGATAACCGAAGGCCCTCTGTACCTCCTCCAGTATGGGGATGAGGTATTCCCTTTTGGGTTGGTACTTGTTGAAAATTTCTATTATTTTTTTTGGTGGGTTTTTTATCTCTCTCTCTATTTTCTCTCTCTCGTGGAGTACCTTGTGAGTTTTTAGATAGTGGGATAACATGGCAACGCCCATAGCTATATTCTCATTTCGTACTGTTACATCCGGTGGTACGGACAGTTGTGTTGGAGCGAAATTCCATATTGCTTTAATTCCTAAGGAGACAACCCTATTACACACCGATTGGGCGGCTTCCTTTGGTACTGTAATAATTGCAATGCCAATGTCATAGCTTTTGACAACCCTCTGGAGGGATTCCATAGGCAGTATGGTAAAGGGGCCTAAGACATTGCCGATTTTAGAGGGGTCATTGTCGAATACGGCAATCAATTTTAATCCATATTCACCAAGTCCCGGATATTGAGCAAGTGCCGAGCCTAAGTGTCCCGTCCCTATTAGTATTGCGGTATTTTCATAGTTGATCCCTAGAAATTCTTCTATTGCTGCTTTGAGTCCTTTAACGGAATATCCAGATTTGGGTTTGCCTTTATAGCCTATAATTGCAACGTCTTTTCTAACCTGAGTATCATCAACCTGAAAGAATTTTGCTAGATTTTTAGAGGAGACATATTCCTCTCCCCTTCTTTCCATCTCTGAGAGAATTTGATGGTAGAGGGGAATACGTCTTAGGGTCTGTTCCGGAATTCCTCCCTCCGGCTGTATGGTGTTGTTCTCCTTTCTTTTCACGTAAAAGGAGGATAGTATATCGTGAACATAATGTCAATATTATTGATTTACTTTCTCTTTTTGCTCCATTTTCCTCTGAAGTTCGAGGGCTTTTTGTGCTATTTTTATATTATCCTTTGCGGGTATGTAAGTTGGGTCAAGTTGTAAAACCTCTTTCCAGTATTTAATTGCCTTTTCTATGTTCCCTTTGGCATACTCTTCCAAACCTGTGTAGTAAAGTTTGTCAATCTTGTTTTCCCTTGCCAGTCTTCCCCTATCACCCAGATTTAATTTTGCTTCTATACTGAATTTATCAAGTGGGTTTAGCCTTCCGCTTAGGTCAAGATTGTAATTTACCACAAGACTAATGTTCTTCAAATCTATGGTTGTTCCAAGAGTTATTCTGGGATTATCGCCTTTATAGTGGAATCCGCTCTGGATTGAGAGAAAATTGGTAACCACTACGTTTAATCCCCCGGCGATGTTCCAGCTCTCTGCTGGAAAATTAACGGGGTCGAAACTAAAGGGGTAGTTAAAATCTACGGCTACTGTTATGGGCCGTATTGGAGAATACGCTATTCCTATTGTTGCTTCAGTTGGAAGTGGTTCAGATAGTATGTAGGGCCCTAGGTTTTTTATTACAAGTCCTACTGAGAAGTTTTTACTCCTTGATATGTAAAATTTAAGTAGGTTAAAGCGTGTTAGTGCCCCTATATCGGCCATCACGGCAAATGCCGATTGACCCGGATAGATGATTGCAGGGATACTTCGGTATGCAAACTTAAGGTTTGTCCCTACTGCTATGCCGTAGAAGTAGTAATTTGAAAGAAAGTTATATGATATGTTTAGGGTACCAATTGTTTCCGAGATATTACCCCCACTGTCTCTTTCCCCCCACTCATTGTATGCAGTGAATGGGAGGTATAAAAATTTGCCTCCGATCCCTAAGCCAAGATGATTTATTCTTACCGTGTATATAAGTCCCTCGATGTTACTATCACTTATCCAGCTGTGATGTAGAAATGCCAATTCTGTATAATTGAGGGTAGCGCTTCCAGAAGGGTTTGCCTCTATGTATCCTATATCGTTTGAAACGGCGGTGTATGCTGTTCCCATCCCCTCGTATTTCCCTCCTATGGGTATATTAAGTGTGGGAAAGACGGTAAGACCTGTATTGGGGTCAGCTCCACCACTAAAAATATCCTGCCATTTGCTGTACAAATTGTTATCGACCCCACTAGCGGAGAATATATACAAAACAAAGAAGGGGATAAAGAACAAAATTATTCTTTTCATTCCACTATTAAATATACTACCATCCTTTATTTTCTTCTACTTTATAATCTTTATTTTTTTATCGGTTAAAGTTTTAATACGCTTCATTGTTGATATGCTAGCTCTCTATTTTTGTCGATAATATACTATATTATATGTATAGTAGTAGTGGAGTAGTGTAGCGGGGTATTTTTATAGTTTGAAGAGAATCTTTATTTTCGTTTCCATATTTTTATTCGTTTTCTCTCTGGTAGCCTTTGCCGGTGGGCAGAAGGAGGATCCACTTGCAAAGGCAAGGTTGCTGTTTCAGGAAAAAAAGTATAATGAAACAATAATTTACCTTAGTGAGCTGGTAAAGCGTAACCCGGAGTATAGAGATGCTGCGGAGGAAATAGTTGAGAAGATAAGGAAAATTCGGGAGGAGTACAACAAAAAGTACGAAGAGTTGATTGACGTACTCTTTGAGAAGCACGATGTAGAGGGGGCTCTCAAGCTGATTGAGGAATTGAAAAAACTAGATCCAAATCCAAACAAGGCAACAATAGCCTCTATAACACGGGCCAAGAGAGGAGCGGAGATTGTTTACAATCTTAATCGCTTTGAAAAGATTATGAATAAAGCTCTGGCTGAATTGAAAGATTCCAGATATTTTGATGCGGTGAGCACCTATCTAACCGGATTTGATATTCAAAGGGAGGAATTCGAGAATGCCCCCTATGGTTCTATTATTAAAGATTCGGTAAACAGTGCTTTGCAGGAGGTCTTTAAAGCGGCAAAAGATTTTTCTTCGATTGGAGAGGAAACGGAAAGCCTGTTTAATAAATTGGCCTTTCTGGTTTTGGGTTCGGATACGATGGGTTTTTCTCAATATTCAAATACCTTTATTAAAGATCTGAGAAGGATAATTGAGATAAAGCGAGTTTTTATTAGGGCTTCGGATGTTTTTAGGGAGAGTAACAGTATTATTAGGAAACGAAGCGCTAAAAATTTAGACGATTACTTTCTTCATTATGCCTACCTGTTAACTGTTGGCAGGAGCAATGTCTCTGAAGAAGAGGGTTTAATTAATGCGGTCGATATGTATTTTAAAGATATTTTGAGTACATTTGAGGAGAGAACCTCAGAGAGTGCTTTTTTGCATTTTACAAGGGGGAAGGATTTGTTTAGGGCCTCTGAATTTGACAAGGCCGGGAAGGAATTTAGGATAGCTTATCAATTTTTTAGCGTGCTTTCCAATGTTAAAGCGCTGTGGGGCTCAGAAATCCAGCTTGGTAAGGGGTACTCTATTCCTTCGGAGTATAGGGAAATTGTAGAAAAAGCTCTTCCAGAATTTTTGTATGTTGTTGAGATCCTTCACTCGATTGATACTTACTTGAAGCTTGGGGATATAGCCAGTAAGCTCCCGGATACAGAAAATTTGGGAAATATGTCTGTCTCCCAGCTGAAGGATGCTATGAAGTTACTCTCCAGTTATCGGAGAGATGTGGGCCGTATTCGCGCTAAATGGGAGAGTATGAAAGGTTACTATAGGGATATTGGTAAGATTGGATTTCCCGTAATGCGGCATCTTGGTAACCTAAGTGAAGTGCTTTCGGCCTCAAATCGTCTTTTATCTGAGATTGATGCGCGAGATATAAAAGTTGTAAATGCTCTAAACATGATAGAGTACGATAGCCTTGCCAGTGATTTAAAGCGTTACGATGCTGAGTATGAAGAGGGTAAGAAGCTAAAGGACGGTTACGATGTTGTCGTAGAGGTTCTAAAGGATGAAAAGGGGAAGGAGATAAAGGTTACAAGACGTGAACGTTATCCCTCTAAGGCGTTGAATCTCCTAAGATTAACAAGTGATAAAGTAAAATCTTTGAGTCACGAGATAAACGATCTTGTGACAAGGTTAAAACATGATCCCATTCTTGGAAGGAATAGGAAGGAGCAAGAAAGATGGATTGCTAAAACCATGGGTTTGTTTAAAAGTGTTGTTGCTCTGGAGAAGAGAATTGAGAAAGCAATTGCAGATGCAAGAGAGCTGGTGCTTCTTGCAGAGAAGTACAAGAATGAGGGTAGTTTGAGGGTGAATGAAGCTAAACTTGCTTTAAAGTTGGAAAAGTTTAGAAGGGCGAAGGATGCGGTGGAACAGGCTGCAAGGGCATACGAAAATTCTCTGCGCTATGAAGAGAATCCGGATATTAGGAAGATGTTGGATAAGGTTCTCCCCTCTCTCTCTGCCGAGATAATAAAACAGGAAAACCTGTATGTGGTTAGGGAGGTTAGAAGGCTTATCAATAAGGGTAGAGAGTACTATGGTTTGGGTGAATTTATAAAAGCCGAGGAGACTTTTTTGAGAGCGAAGGCCAGATGGGAAGATACCAATGTTACTGAGAACAAGGAGATTACAAATTGGCTTAACATCGTAAGAGCAGCCCTCTCTGTTAAATCCGGGAGAGTTATATCAAAAAAGGATCCGCTTTACACTGAGATGACGCAATTGTTAAACCTTGCTACGGAGGATTATCTGGAGGGTGCAAAATTACTCAAAAAAGGGAGGAAAATAGAGGCTTTGGCCAAGTTTAAGAGTGCATTGGATAAAATCCAGAGGGTTAAACTTGCCTTCCCCTACAATCGTGAGGCCAGGGTGCTATCTTTACGAATCCAGCAGTTAAGCGATCCCGAAAATTTTGCGGCTTCTCTCACAAAATTTTATAATGAGGCTATCAAGAATATGAAAACCAATCCCAAAGAGTCATACGCTGACCTTAAGGATATAGAGGAGATTGCACCAAACTATCCTGGTCTTAAAAGAGCTATATACAGGTTGGAGGTAATGCTAAAGATAATTATTCCGCCTCCCGATCCTAAAAAGATTGCAGAGTCAAATAGGTTGTACGAACAGGCGTATAAAATAGTAGCCAGTAATAGGGTCGATCTCTTTCCTGCAGCTTTGGATCAGTTGAATAAAGCTATAGAGCTAAATCCGAACAATCAAAAGGCGATTGCACTAAAGGATAGGATCCAAATAGCGGCGGGAGGAACGGTTCAGGCGGTACTCTCCAGTGCTGCTCTCGAACAGTTTAGGATTGCCGAGAATAAATATCTGGCAGGAGAGTATTTCGAGGCTCTTGCGATTGTGGAAAGATTGCTTAAGGATAAGAGAAACAGAAATTATCCCCCGTTACTTGAACTTAAGAAGAGGTTGAAAGCAAAGATATAATGAGCAGACATAGGTTGTTTATTATCTTCATAGTTTTGGGTTTGATATTGAATCTCTCGTATGTTTTTTCCATGGATATTTACTGGGAGGAGCCTGAGGTTTTTGTCGATAAGAATGCCAAATTCCCGATTGTGAAAACAGGACCTGGTATTCTGGCGGTGCTGTGGCATGAGTTTGTGCCCTCTAAAGAGGGTGGCGGTAAGGTATATCTTTCCATAAAGACTAGCAGGAATGGAAAAGATTGGATTACCAATCGACGTTTTGTTGGACCTTTTGTTTATGAACAGAACCAATCAATTATATGCTCAATGATTATAGATAAACATTCTGACATTTATGTTGCCATCGCCAGGAATGAAACCACTGTCCGGGTGTTAAAATCCGACAATGGGGGAGAAAGTTTTAAAAGTATAGCTGATATAGAGGCAAAAACCACGATTGTCGCTCCCAAACTGTTTATAATGGGCAATAATAGTCTTCTCCTCTTTGTGATACACAGGACAAAGGATTCTCTGTCCATATATTATACGATTTCTAAGGATGGTGTTCACTGGGCGAAGTTTGAACCCTTTGTTAGACGGGGAGATCTCTTGGTAAATTTCCTTCCTTACTATGCACATCTTGATGGGAAAGATTTTGTAGTTTTTCAATCCATGACGGCGAAAACCTTTCAGAGGTACCAGTTATATATAAAGATGAGTAGTGATAACGGAAAAACCTGGAGTGAGGCGAAGAGACTGGAGTTTAAAGAGATAAAACGGGGAAAATTACAACCCTACCAGGCTTTTTCCAATCAGAGACCCTTTATCGCGGCGTATAAGGGTAAATTGCTCTTGAGTTGGGAGAGACAGTTTAGAAGCACAGCACCACAGATATACTATGCAGAACTTGGAAGGGATGGGGAACTGCTAAGTGGGCCAGAAATGGTAACGGATGGTCTTAAGACCTGTCACTATCCACAGATTGTTATTTATAACGGAATTCCGTATATACTGTGGTTTGATAACAGGAGGGGAGAAGACCATATCATAATAGCAAAAAAGGTTAGGCTTTTATGGGAGGATAAGGATCTTTCTATGATCCCGGGTGAATCGGCTTTTGGAATGCCTGCCATTATAGGAAAGGATCTTTTCATATTTTGGGAGAACAGCATAGAAAGGGTTAGTAGGATATACTACCTTAGACCGGATAGGAGTGTTGCCCCTGCCAAGCTGATAGCGCTCAATTTCATTCCAGGGAAAAAGTACAACAGAGACACAGTTAAGATAAAATGGATTCTTCCCCACGATCCCTCTGGAATCGCTGGAATTGGCTATTCCTGGGGTTTGGATATACCTCCAAGGGTTGATAAAAAACTTCGGATACTCTCGAATAAAAATAGCATAACTCTTCAAGCGACAAAGGACGGAAAGTGGAATTTCAATGTGAGTGTTATGGATTATGCCGGTAACTGGTCTAAGGTTAAAACCATCTCGTATTTTCGGGATACTACGCCACCCCTCGCTGTGAAAATAGTGCCCCCAAAGGTGGATGAAGAGGGATTTGTAAAATCTAATACTTTTTCCGTTAGTTGGGAGCCTCCGAAAGATGATATCGTTGGATATACGTATACCTTAAGGTATTTGGGTAATGAGAATGTTGAGGTAGACAAGACCAGTATTGATAAGTTGAGTTTACCCTCCCGAGTTGTTACCAAGATGGATAGACTCTCCTATAGAAATATAGATAATGGAACCTATGTTCTGATTGTTGCGGCTATAGATAGTGCAGGAAATGTGGGCAAGAAAGCATCTTTGCTCTTAAGGTTGAATAAGTATATACCTGTTACCTATATAACGTATGTTAGAACCAGGAGGGATGATTTTGGGAATATAAATCTTACCATAGTGGGAAGGGGATTTTCCGTAGGTGGAGATGTAACAGAGGTAATACTGGATAGGGATGGGAAGAAACCTTTTGATTATGTTTTCAAGCGCTCCGATGGTGCTTTTAGTGTCGTGAGTGATAGAATAATTAGAGGGCCGAGGTTGTCGGATGTAGAGGAGGGACTCTATCGTATTGGGGTAATTCATCCCACAAGAGGCCTTCATTTCTCTGTTGCCAGGTTAAAGCTTGAGCCTGCTGGTACGGTTAAATTTGGGTATTTCAAATATAAATACTCCCCCTCATGGATGGGACTTAAGCGCATACGCTATTTTATAACTTTTAACGAGTTGATGGTGTGGCTTATTGTTCTGTTTCTTGGGATTTTGATATTAATCGCCTTTAGAAAGCTAGTTGCCATATCACGTGAGGGAAAACTCTTGAGGGCGGAGATTTTGTACCTTCTCGAAGAGGGTGAAAGCCCTCTTAGAAAGGAAGAGGAAATGAAAGAGTTGAAAAAACGAGGAACCGGGTTAAGAGCAAAATTTGTGATGTTAATAGTTATACTGGTTTTTTTGGTTGTGCTAATAGTTTCTATTCCGCTGGGTTACTATATGATTAAAACTCAGAAACGCGATCTTACGGATGGATTAATGAAACGGGCCGAGGTTCTTTTGGGTAGTTTGGTTACGGGGAGCGAAACCTATTTGAGCTTGTCCAATAGGTTGGAGCTTGCACTCTTACCCAACCAAACTAAGGGCATCGAAGATGTAACCTATGCGACAATTACCGACAGAGAGGAGAGAGTGTGGGCAACTAACGACCCCAATATTGATTCAAAGGTTAAGGGTGGAAAGTATATTCAGGCGGAATCTGTATTGAAGGATGAAGTTTCTCCTGTTGTTCCTAAACTGCGAGAGCTGATCGATAAAAAGGCGCGCGAGTCGATCTCTAAATATGCGAACGAGGTGGATAAACTCTCAGCAGAGGCGAGAAAGTTGGTTCTTAGGACTGATGTAAAGTCAAGACAGAGATTGGCTGAATTGCAGGATGCCATAGATGCTTTAAACATTAGAATTACGAATGAATTGAAGAAGTTAAGCGCTCCTGTCGGGAGTATTCCGAAATTCGATCCAGAGAATCTTAAGAATTTCTATATTCTCTACAGACCGGTTGTGTACAGACAACCACGGGAGAATTTTTACTATCATGGAATGGTTAGAATAGGAGTTACAACGGCCAGAATCCTTAAAGAAATTAGGATTTCAAGAAACACCCTTATTATTCAGACGGGGATTGTCTCGTTGATCGCCCTTGTGCTTGGGGTATTGGGGGCTGTTATACTCGCCAGTATTATTATTACTCCTATAAAAAAGCTTGCCGTTGGTGTAGCAAAGATAAGAGATACGGAGGATAAAGAACAGTTGAAGGATCATCACATTGACATCAGGTCGAAAGATGAAATAGGAACCCTTGCCGAAACGGTAAATCAGATGACTCAGGCTCTTGTAAAGGCGGCAATTGCCAGTAAGGATTTGACGGTAGGTAAGGAAATACAGAAGATGTTTATTCCTCTGGATCTTGATCCTTCGGGAAAGAAAGGTTCGACGGGCGGAAAGGTAGATAACAATCTGGAGATATATGGCTATTACGAGGGGGCTAAGGGGGTATCCGGAGACTACTTTGACTATACACAGGTGGGAAGTGATCACTATGCAATAATAAAATGTGATGTTGCCGGGAAAGGAGTACCGGCCGCCCTTATTATGGTTGAGGTGGCTACAATATTTTCCACGTTTTTCAAGAATAAGAAGATAGTTAATCCAGGAAAGAGTGCAACGGATCTTGTCTATCTTATAAACGATATGCTTGAAGAGAGGGGGTTTAAGGGTAGATTTGCCGCTCTTACCGTTAGTATTGTAAATGGTAAAACGGGGGTTGGGTATTTTTGCAACGCAGGTGATAATATAATTCACTATTATAGTGCTAGAGAGGGAAGGATGAAACAGAAGATGCTCCCGGAGGCTCCCGCTGCCGGGGTTTTCCCCTCGGATATTGTGAGGATGCAGTCTGGATTCCAACAGGTGGTTCACAAACTCGAACCTGGAGATATTCTGCTGCTCTTTACCGATGGTTTGGAGGAGGCTAAGCGACACTTCAGGGATAATAATTTTAATATTACTACCTGTAATGAGCCTGGGCTTAAAGAGGGAGACCAGCACGGTGGGACTCATGCCTTTGGTAGTGATGGAGAGGAGTTGGGGATTGCAAGGATACACGAGATTGTAAACTCCGTGATGAATAGGAAAACGTATAGACTTGTAAAATACCACAACCCGATGGGGGATGAAGAGCTTGTATTTGATTTTACCTCGTGTGAGGGGACAATACAGGAAGCTGTTACGGCTCTTGTTGCGGTGGAACGAATCTTTCGGCTGTATCCGGATCCCTCTGCTAGCATTGAAGATCGTATTACTATCGATGGGAAGGTAAACGAGTTCTTGAGAGAACATTTTAATCAGTACGATAGTTATTTTAACCATGTTTTTGAGAGGGATGAGGTTACGGGGAGTGTGGTTTTTTCGCATCTAAAGGAGGACGAACAGTACGATGACTTAACAATCCTTGCAGTGAAAAAGAGGTAGAGAAGTGAGTAAGGGTATTTACGATACCTTGGTATTAGCCGCCGGTACCTCGACGAGAATGGGAGAGTGGAAGCTCATTCTTCCTCTTAGAGGGAAAACTATAATAGAGAGGAGTGTGTTTAATGCCCTCAGGGTTTCGAAGAGGGTGATATTGGTAGGAGGGTATAGGGTAAAGGAGTTGGAAAAACTTTTTAGAGATTGTGACAGGGTAAAAGTTGTGTTTAATAGAGGCTACAAGCGTGGAATGTTTTCTTCGATTAGGTGTGGAGTGCAATATGTGGAAACCGAGCGATTTTTTATCACACTGGGTGATATGCCCCTTATTTCCTCTTCCACGTTTATTAAAATTGCACGCTATGATTTTGCAGATTATATAGATGTAATTAGGCCCCAGTATATGGGCCGAAAGGGGCATCCTGTTCTGCTTTCACATAAGCTTTGCGGCAGGATTTTAGCTATGGATGACAATTCCACCATGAGTGATATTTTGAAGGATTATCTTAACCTCTACGTTCCCGTTAATGACCCATTTGTGGTAAGGGATATAGATTCGAGGGAGGATTACAGAAGTTTAGTGGAGGAATTGGAAAATTTTTCCGATAGAGTAGATGTATGAAGAGGTATTTTTTTATTTTTTTAATGGTAGTGCCATTAATAGTAATTAACATTTCCAGAATATTCGCAGAGGGTGGGGGTTATAATGGTTACTCTGTGAGTCTAATCAATGGAGATAGGAACTCCAGCTTTTACTTCCTTCTTGATCCCGTGGGTTTGTATGGTAGCAATCCTTATAGCCCTTGGTTTTATGAGAGGGTACTGGCCTTTTTTGATGGTAAATTTGATGGTGAAACCGTAGCTCCTAACAGAGAGTTTAGGGTGATACAACCTGGCAAGAGTGTTATGCTTGAGAATTTAACGAGGGGAGTACATCTTGTCGTGGGATTTTTTTATATCCCAAATGTGAGTCTGTATCCGATTAAGGTTACAGCTATTAGAGCATGGGATGGAGAAGGATTTGAAAAGAGATACGTTATAAAGAGGGAGCCTGTAGTGATTAATGCGAGGGCCGGAGAGGGGATCCTTAGAGATTTTACACCCATGGCCTCTTCTATCGGAGAGTCAATCCCTCCTAGATGGCTCTCTGTTCGTTCTGTTGTCTCTTTTTCTTTGGGTTTTAAACCCCTTGCTTATCTCAAAGGTTCTCTCTTGAGCGGCGTGGGTAGTAATCCCAGAGAGGAATCTATCGATAGCGCAAAGTATTGGAATTATGACGGAACAGCTTTAAGGCTTGTGAAGGCCTGTATAGATTATACCAGCAGACGGATAGGTTTTTATATTAGTGCCAGGAACAATTTTAGCGAGAATGTTTCAATTTTCCTCTATGTCTACGAGAAGGGAGAAAGGTTAAATAATTACACTGTTGAAATAAAACCGCTCTTTAGAACGAAAAATGGGATGATTTTATTGTGGGAGCGCGGTAAGGAGAAACCTCGCTATATTGGAATGGTAAACACCAATGGAAATTATCTTGAAGGTAGTGTCAAATTTTCCAGTTTACCTGTGAATATAGATAGTATAGGAAATGATGTATACTTTGAGCTGGATACATGTTACTTTGATTATACTCGTAATCTCTATGAGGAGTATATACTTGCTACTATTAAAGCCGGTGATATAGAGGTAATAAAATAGAATGATGCCATCTATACGTTAAACCTCACCAATATTACATCCCCATCCTTCACAATGTAATCTTTACCCTCTATAGCCACTTTTCCCTCTTTTTTCGCCTCGGCGAAGCCCCCGTACTTTAGAAGTTCGTCCCATCTGATAACCTCTGCCCGGATAAAACCCTTCTCCAGATCGGAATGAATTTTGCCAGCGGCTTTTGGAGCGGTGCTTCCTCTGGGAATGCTCCACGCTCTAACCTCGTCCTCGCCGGCAGTGAGAAAACTTATAAGGTTGAGCGATTGGTATATCTTCCTTACAAACCTGTTTACTGTGGGTTCATCTATTCCCATCTCCTCAAGAAAATCTCTCTGGTCCTCTATTGGAAGCTGGGCAATTTCCATCTCTATTTTACCTTTTATATCAAAAAAGCTTAAACCAAGGCTTTCTGTTTTCTGTTTTAACTGTTCTATGTTTACATTTTCATCACCGGTGTTTGCTATTACAACCATTGGTTTTAGTGTTAGAAATCTAAAGCCGGAGAGCAGTTTGAGTTCGTCATTATTTAAGAAATTTTCCCCTATTAATTCCCCGGAATCCAGTTTCTCGAATATTTTCTCCAGAATTGTGAATTCCCTTTCCCTTTTTTTCCCCTCTTTTTTAAGTCTCACAAGTCGTTTATCCACTACCTCATAGTCACTGAAGATAAGAGATTCTAAGATCTTATCCAAGTCCCTTGTGGGGTCTACGGATTCCAGGGGATGAGGAATTGATCGGTCTTTGAATGCTCTAACAACAATGGCGATGGCGTCTGAGTTTCTTATCTCTCCGAGTGATGCAGGAAGGATCCCTCTCTGATTATCAAAGGCAACAGGGATATCTTTTACAAGTATGGTTGCGTAGGTTTTCTTTTTGGGTTTGAATAATTCAGCTAGTTTATCAACTCTTGTGTCCGGAACCTCAATCTCGGAGAGGTTAAGTTGTTTTTTACCACCGGTGTATGAAGTAGTTGAAGCGCTTAGGCCTGTAAGAGCATTAAATATGGTTGTTTTCCCGGATAACGGTAAGCCTATTATTCCTGTTTCCATAGTGAGAATTGTACAGTTAAAATGGAAAATCTACAATCCCATAGCTCCAAAAGGGGTAAAAATCATGATAACTATTTTGCAAATTTCAATATTGTTGTATAATAGTTTGGAATTTAAAATTTTCATCTGTACAAAAAATAATAATCTAGAGGAGTGAGTATGGCAGAGTCTATTATCAAAGCTATTAATTACTGGGCTTTTCCTGCTAAACCGGACGGGAGCCCGCGTGATCCGGTCGAGGCTATGAGAATGGCTAAGGATTTGGGGTTTGATGCATTTGAGTTAACGGTGGAGGCTGAGGGAAGGCTCAACCTTAACACAACGGAGAGGGATGCAGAAGGGATAAGAAGGGAGGCGGAGAGTATAGGGATATCCCTTATAACGGTTGCATCTGGTCTTGCATGGGGCACTTCTCCCACCGATCCAAGGGAAGAGGTCCGTAGGAAGGCGGTAGAAGATTACAAAAAGATTCTTGATATAGCCTCGTGGTTGGGAGCAGAGACCATTCTATATCTTCCCGGAATGGTTTCTGCTGTGTTTATACCCGATTATGTTCCTCAGCGATATGACCTTGTTGATAAAAGGGCAAAAGAGGCTCTTAAGGAGCTTATTCCCTATGCGGAAAAGGTAGGCGTTAAAATTGCCGTTGAGAATGTATGGAACAGATTTCTCCTTAGTCCGATTGAGATGCGAGATTTTATCGATTACTTTGGATCAGATTATGTCGGTGCATATTTTGATGTCGGAAATGTTATGCTCTACGGTCATCCTGAGCACTGGATAGAGATACTAGGAGAGAGAATCTTTGCCGTTCACCTTAAAGATTTTAAGGTTAATGTTGGGAATCTCGATGGGTTTGTGGATCTTCTCGATGGAGATGTTAACTATCCCGCTGTGATGGGGGCCTTTAGGAGAGTAGGTTATAGTGGTCCGTTTACTGTCGAGTTTGTCCCCGGTAGGGTAGGGGCTGTGGAAAAAGCCGCAGCTGCGATAAAGATTATTGAGAGGATGTAATTAGCAGGGTGTTACTCTCTATATTTTAAATTTCGGAGGTATAGGTATGGTTAAGGTAGCTTTGGTTGGTCTTGGTTTCATGGGGAAGATGCATCTCAGCGTTTACTCCAAATTGGAAAATGTTAAGCTTGTGGCTATGTGTGATGTTGATGAGGATGCTCTAAATTTGAAGACCCGTGGTGGTGGGAATATTGCTGTGGGTGATTTGGATATAGACCTCTCACGGGTAAAAAAATATACCGATTATGATAAGATGCTTGAAGATGGTGGCTTCGATTTTGTTGATATATGTTTACCTACGT
Source organism: uncultured Spirochaetales bacterium (assembly GCA_964596425.1). Taxonomy (GTDB): domain Bacteria; phylum Spirochaetota; class Spirochaetia; order SZUA-6; family SZUA-6; genus CAZQTC01. The sequence continues at coordinate 62,481 of CAZQTC010000023.1, forward strand.
ATCTCCATGCGGATTTCTCTATTAGGGCTATGGAGGCAGGATACCATGTTTTTTGTGAGAAACCGCTTTCGAACAAAGTGGAAGATGCGAAAAAAGTTGTGGATAAGGCAAAGGAAACCGGAAAGCTTTTTAGTGTCGGACAATGTCTCCGCTACTGGCCTATGTATACGGAGGTTAAACGGATTATCGATACTGGGAAGTATGGAAAGGTTAGATACGCCGAGTTTGGGCGATTTTCTATGACTCCCACGTGGACGTGGAAAAATTGGATTTTGGATGGTTCGTTATCTGGAAACGCTGCTCTTGATCTTCATGTTCATGATGTTGATATGATTCTCTTTCTCTTTGGGTTTCCAAAGAGTGTAAGGTCCAGGGGAATTATGGAGAGGGATGGCAGTATTTCTCATATTTCAACGATCTATAGCTATGATGATAAGCTGGTAACCTCAACGGGTGGATGGATATGTACTGATAGTTTTGGATTTAATGCTCGGGCTTTCTATATCCTTGAAAAGGCGACAATTGAACTGGATATAAGTAAGGATCCTGTGGTAATGGTTTATCCTGATGATGGAGAGAAATACCCCCTTGCCCTCCCGGATGGAGATGGGTATTACTACGAGTTAAAAGATTTTGCCGAGGGTGTTGAAAGGGGAGAACTTTCTGGAATTGTTACTCCTGAGTCGGCATACGATTCCGTCAAATTGTGCCTTGCAGAGATTGAGTCGGTTAAACGAAAAGAAGAAATAGAACTTTAGGGGGAAATGAGAGATGAGAGTTTTGGCTATCGGTGCTCATCCCGATGATCTTGAGATTTTATGTGGGGGAACTCTTGCACTCTTTGCAAAGAGGGGTGATGAGGTGTATATGTGCCATGCACTCAATGGGAATCTTGGGCATACGGAGATTCCCCGCGATGAGTTGCGTGAAATTCGAAGGGAAGAGGCTAAAAATGCTGCAAAATTGATAGGAGCCACTTCTCTTACTCTGGATATAGATGATCTTGATATATATGTGGAGAGGGATGCCAAGAAAAAAATGATTGATATAATAAGAGAGGCACGTCCGGATGTTATAATACTCCCTGATCCCAAGGACTACATGCCGGATCATACCGTTACATCCGAGGTTGGCTTTGACGCTAGTTTTATGGCTACTCTCCCTCAGTTAAAAACGGAACACCCCGCGCATATGAAATTAACTCCTGTATACTTTATGGATACCATTACAGGATTGCAGTTTGAACCGGAGGAGTACGTTGATATTACTGAGGTGGAGGGGATTAAACGGGAGATGATTGCCTGTCATGAGAGTCAGGCTAAGTGGCTTAAAGAGCACGATAATATAGATTATGTCGAGTTTGCAATGCTTCAATCTGCATTTAGGGGGATGCAGTGTGGAGTTAAATATGCAGAGGCATTTAGATTAAAGAGGGTTTGGGGGAGGATTCCTACAAAACGGTATCTCCCATAGAAGAGATGTTTATAAAAGGAATTAAATTATGGAGGAGAAGAGGTATGGAGGAAAAAAATTTAATAAATACTATCAAGGGATCACTGTTGGAAAACTTTTTCCCAAGGGGTTGGGATCTTGAGAAGATGGATAGGTGTGCGTCAAATCCGCCGGAAAAGGTACTTGAGAGGCAGGAATGGTGGAATAAAGATTTTAATCCTGTAATGTGCGAGAGTCTATCAGATTTTAATACCTTTATGGGGCATGAAATTGCACTTACGATAAAGCGTACCCGTGATGAGGGTAAAAAACTTGCCATTATACTTCCCGTAGGACCTATGGGAATGTATAGATGGGTGGTGTTCTTCCTTAGGGAATGGGGGGTCTCGGCGGATCACGTCTATGGGTTTAATATGGATGAATGGTCGGATGCAGAGGGTAATACGTTACCTCCCACCAATCCCGGAGCATTTAGGTATGCCATGGAGGAAGCCTTTTACGGACCACTAGGCGATTTGACTGTACCTGAAAGTCAGAGAAATTTTGCTACCAAGGAGAATTTGCCCCAATATCCAGAAAAAATACACGATTTGCTCGATAAAGGGGCCGAACTGGCAGTAGTGTTTGGGATAGGTAGGGTATTTCACATTGCCTTTTGGGAGCCACACTTTGCTGAGGAATTTTCCAGTGTAGAGGAGTGGAAGAAACAAACCTATAGGTTGGGGGCTAAGCTCCATCCTCTGACAATAGAACAGAATGCCATTACAAGTTTCAAGAGTAGGACAACTCTGGTACCTGCATTTGCTAACACAATAGGACCCGGGCTGTTTTTAAAGGCTAACTGGATAATCGGAGGATGTGATGGTACCCTATCCAGGGGTATGCAGTGGCAGGGACTTAGTCTGTGGGTAACCTTAAGGTATGGTCCTGATATGTGGGTGCCCTCCAGTTTTATGCCAACGCTCCCGGGTAAACTCTTTTTTGTTAAGGAACTTGCAGGACCGCTTGTAGCTGAGTGTAATTAGGAAAGTACGGGCTTGGAGATTATAAATCGAGGTTGATTTAAAAATTGAAGGTTAGATTCTACTGTGAGAACTGTGGGAATGAGGTACCCTTTAATGCGGCGGTTTGTCCATACTGTGGAAAGGTATTTGACGCTGTAAAATGTCCTATATGTGGTTATGAGGGAACCCCAGAGGAGTTTTCTAAAGGATGTCCTAAATGTGGGTATCTCTCTGTAAATCTTAATCCTGAACTAAAAAAAGGGGGGGAAGAACAGGTTACTCTCTCTGAGGAGGGCACTGGATTCCGTGATGGTGGTAATATTAACGCTTTTGAAGAGAGGAAGGGGAGGGTAAGAATATCTCCTCTCCTCTTTAGAATTATTGTGGTGATTTTACTTGCCATTCTATTTTTTTTGATTTATTTGCTCTTTAGGGTTTGAAAATAAAGTGCTAAATTTGCTATATTTAGAAACACATTGTAGATTGTTTTGTCTTGTAAGGAGGAAAAGTGACAGGGAAAGTAATTAGTGAAATTGTTCCTGGTCTGGAGGGTATACCTATTGCTCGCTCCTCGATTTCTTATATCGATGGGGAGAAGGGTATTCTTGAATACAGGGGTTTCCCCATAGAGGAGCTGGTAGAAAAGAGTAGCTTTGAGGAAAACTCATTTCTCTTGCTTAAGGGGAGGCTACCTAAGAAGGAGGAACTTGAGGAGTTTGATAGACAGCTTAAAGAGAATAGGGAGCTTAAGTTCAGATTAATTGACATTCTCAAAGGTTTCCCTGACAAGGGACACCCCATGAATGTGCTACAGGCTGTTGTCGCGATTTTAGGGATGTATTACCCGATAGATAATGTAGAGGATGAGAAGGAGGTAGATAGAGCGATAATAATTCTCATTGCTAAGTTGCCCACTATAATTGCGGCGTGGAATAGGATACGCAATGGATTCGAGCCTGTTCCTCCAAGAAAGGATCTCTCACACTCTGCCAATTTTCTATACATGATTCTTGGAAGAGAACCGGATGACAAGATGGTTAGAATTATGGATGCCTCATTGATCTGTCATGCCGACCATACAATGAATGCTTCTACCTTTACCGCTCGTGTGGTTACCTCTACTCTGGCCAAGCCTCACGCTGTTATAGCCTCCGCTATCGGTGCTCTTTCCGGTCCTTTACATGGTGGCGCTAATGAACATGTTGTCAAAATGTTGCGCTCTATAGGTTCTGTCGAAAATGTCAGACCGTATATTCAGAATTTAATACGTTCGGGAAGTAAAATAATGGGGCTTGGGCATAGGGTGTATAAGGTTAAGGATCCTAGGGCTAAGATTTTGCAAAAACTGGCGGAACTCTACTTTGCAAGTCACGGTTCTACTCCGCTCTTTGAGGTGGCGAAGGAGGTGGAGAAATACGCTGTTGGGATTTTAAAGGAGAAGAAGATATATCCCAATGTAGATTTCTACTCTGGTATCATATACGAGAAAATGGGTATCCCCACCGATATGTATACTCCGATTTTTGTTATGGCCCGGGTTGTGGGTTGGCTTGCCCATTGGAAAGAACAGCTTATAAACAATAGGATTTTTAGACCGACTCAGATATATATTGGAGAACATGGGAAGAAGTATATACCTATAGACCAGCGCTGAGAGGCTAAAAATATAGATTGGTATTTAGTACAGATAATTTATACCAGCTCCTGCTGATACATAGTAATTATCGGTATCTTCAATTTCAGCGGCCGTCAGTAGGGAGAGAAACACCCTTGTTTTTGGTATCATAAAGTTGAACTCCATGGCTGTTTGTAGGGGAGGCTCGATTAGTTTGAAATTATTTGTGGATAGGTAAGAGAGGGGAGCCGAACGTAGCGAAACGGAAAAACCCCCTGTTAGAAACCCGAAATCTAGAAGTATTCCCGCTCTCTGGTAAAACCATGACTCAGGTAGAGAATTGGTAGTAACGGGGGGGGTAATATATGGGTAGGTGACTCTATAGTAAGAAATTACCCCTTCGGGGGAGTAGAGAAGGTTAAGTTTACCCATGGATAGAGAGAGGGGAAGTGCAAGGGAAATCCCTCCTGGGTTGGAGAAAATGTCTGTTTTTGTGTATTCTTGGTAGGTAAGACGTAGGGTCCCTGCCATTGAAAGGTTCAACGCGGAGAAGAACCTCTGTTGTAGGAGTAGCCTTTTCAGGGAAAGATTGAGATTGAAAGGTGTTAGATCTGAGTTCTCAAATATCAATGCCCCGGAGACTCCTAGTTCGAACTGGGAACCCAATCCCAATCTTAGGGATAGGATTGAGGGGAATCTGAAGTACTCGATCCCGTTTATGTTTTCTCTGTGACCTACGGCGAGCATGGATAATTGAAAGTCGAATGGCGGAAGAATATCCGTGGTTTCCGCGTACATAAGTCCAGAGCTTCCGTTCCAAAGATTTCTGAAAGATATAATGAGCGAACTGTCAATTTTGATATATTTCTCTCTTTTAATGGTCTTCTTTCCCTTCGAAGATGTAGCTGTCAACACTATTTTATAGAGGCCGTCGGGGAGAGATTCTCCCCGTGTAGATTTACCATTCCATCTAAAAATCTGGTGCCATGTGTTAAATGGACTCAGAGCTTTTGTAAATACTAAATTTCCACCTTCGTTGTAAATCTTTACATTCCCTTCTCCCCAACTAGTTACTTCGAAGGTTAACTCTATGGTTCCCAAAAGACCTGGATTTCTGGGGTTGAATGACTCCTTATTTGCGGAAAGTTCCGAAATATTAAATTCTGCCCTTTCGAGTGTAATATTTAATCGTACGACGGCTTCGGGTGTTATTTTTATTTGTTTTTTGTATTCCCTGTATCCAAAGGATCTTACACTCACTTGATAGGTACCTACGGGAAGTTGTTTTAGACCCTCTGTTATTAACTGATCTCCCACTATAATTGTAGAGTTGGAGGGGGTTACATGTATGGATAAAAATCCAACTATTTGCTTTAGATCTGTCTCATAGATTAGAGATGTACCGTTGTAGTCGAGCCACACTATTTTTGTGTAGTAACCCTCTCTTTCTATGGTAATTTTGTAGGTGCCTCGCTCAAGGTTTGATATAAGAAGGGGGGATTTTCCCATATAGTTATCATTGATATAGATATCGGCATTGTCTGGATGGGTGATGATTTTTAGTCCCTTTTCTTCCGTACTTGTGTTCTCTTTAATACTCTCCTCTGTTTTGCTCGGTTCTTCCTCTATTACTTTGCCTTTGATGTGTTCTGTTTCTGAGGCGGCTATTTTAGAAAATAGGGTACCCTTTGTCGTAGTACAGTTGGTAAAGGTGAAAGTTAAAAAAATTACGCTGAAGAGTAAAATTAGCTTCCTCATTATCATTCATTATTTTATAATTTTTAAAATAAATCAATTGAAAGGAGTTAATACCGATAAAATAATAGATAGATATGCAAACGCAGAAGAGACAAAACCCTAAAAAAGTATTTTTCTTCACTCAAAAAATAGGCGAGTTATACAAAGACCTCAAAAAAGAGAATCTTCCCAAGCTCCTTCTCGCCGTTGCAATTATTGTGATTGTTGGAGGGGGATTTGTTTTTCTTGCAGAAACTCATTCAAATCATAAGATGTTTGGAAGGTTATTTGATGCCTTTTGGTGGGCTATTGTAACAGTTACAACTGTGGGGTATGGTGATAAGTATCCAATTACCACTTCTGGTAGAATTCTGGCACTTCTGATTATGCTTATGGGAGTGGTTACGACATCTATTCTTTCTGGTACGATAGCAAGTATTTTTGTTGATAGAAAGATAAGGGAGGGTAAAGGCTTGCAGGATGTATCTATGAAAAACCATACGGTTATATGTGGGTGGAATGTGAATGCCGAAAAGATTATTGAGGGTATAGCTAAAATATCTGGTAGGGGTAAACAGGGGGTTGTACTGATAAATGAAATGGATCCGGAAGAATTTCAGGCTCTGACATCGAAGTTTCCAGAGATAGATCTGAGGTTTGTGAGGGGAGATTTTACGAATGAAAAGATACTGAATAAGGCTTCTATAACAACCGCCAGAGCCGCTATTCTTCTATCCGATGCTTCTGGAGGAAAAACTATCCAGAATGCGGACGAGAGAACGATACTCGCCGCATTGGGGATAAAATCACTTAATCCTGATATTGTTTTAAGTGCCGAATTGGTTAATCCCGAGAATGAACAGCATCTGAAGAGAGCAAATGTGGATGATATTGTAGTATACGGGGAGTTCAACGGCTTTTTACACGCAAGCTCTACAGTCTCCACCGGGATTCCTCTGGTTGTAAAGGAGATGCTTTCCATTGACGGACGACACCTTATAAGAAATATAGCTATACCGTCTCAGTTTGTTGGTAAGACATTTCTTGAGCTTGCCGAATATTTTTTGGAGAATGGAAAGGGAATACTAATAGGGGTTCTCTCTGAGGAAAAAAAGATGACCCTGGACGATATTCTGTCTGAGGATTCCTCTGCTATTGACGAGTTTATAAAGCGAAAGTTTGCCGAAGCAGAGATAGATCTGGCGGAGGAGGAAACTAAAGAAGAATTGCAGATAAAACTGAATCCTGGAAAGGATTATGTAATAAAAGATACAGATTCGGCATTTATTTTGGGCTAGCAGCTTTTTAGTTTGGAAATTTTTATTGGGTCTGGTGTGAGTCTTACACGGGCGAGGGAGGATATGAGTAAAAAGAAGGGTATCGAGAGTTTTAAGAGGATAGGAATTCTCTCCGATCTTACAGAGGAAGAGTTAGAAGAGGTATATAAAATCGCAAAGAAGGTTGAGTTTCCTGCAGGGGCTGTGATTATGAAAGAGGGAGAGGTGGGGGATTCGATGTTTCTCTTTCTTGAGGGAGAGGTGGAGGTGAGTAAAAATCTTACTCTAAAGATTGGTAAAAAGGGGTTTAGTCAGGCTGAGAAATCTATGGTCAAGTTAAATGCAAAGTATGTATCGTTCTTTGGAGAGATGGCGATGTTCGAAAACGATACGAGAAGTGCAACTATTACCGCTAAGACGGATTGTTTGCTGTATGAGATTAAGAGGAAAGATTTTGAAAGGCTCTGTGAAACTAGACCGGAGATAGGATACAAAGTTATAAGGCGAATAGCGACTGTTCTATCCCAGAGGGTGAGGAAGGGAAATCAGGATATCCTTAAGTTAACCACTGCGTTGAGTATAGCTCTTTCTAAGTAGGACTTAAATGTAGATGGGGGAACTTGGGAAGAGGTTTGTAAAGAGGGGAGTAGGAAAGTGCTTTTAAAGAATCGCGTGCGTGTAAGGATTTTTTTATTTCTGTTTGCACTTTTCCTCTTGGATTTTGTGGGGATTTGTGGCGGGTGGAGTCAGTCCACTATTGGAAGTGTTATCCCTAAAGGATTTCAGAATATTCGTTTGGGTGATAGTGTAGATAACGTTAAGGCCCTTTTAAAGAAGAGTGTGTACTTCTACTACAGAGGTGATCCTGATGTTAGCTTTTTGCCAGAAACAGAGCAGACGCTCATAGAGGTTTCTGGAAGACACTATATAAAGCGTGGATACTTTCAGTTTAAAAATGGAAGGTTGGTTGTTATTATTATAGAGTTAAACAGGGACAATTTGGATTACTATACGATGTACAAAGCCCTTACCAATAAGTATGGCAATCCAACTTCTCTGTCTCCCTCCGAAGCTGTGTGGGATTTCAAGGGTGTAAGACTCTCCCTGGAAAAACCTCTTAGTGTGAAATATATGAGGGTAATCGGAAGTGAAGAATCTCCTGGAAATGTTGAAAATCTTGGCAAAGAGTATGAAACTGAGGCATTGAAGGAGTTTTTGGGTCAATTCTGATGGAAATTGTAGTAGTGAACGGAAAGGGTGAGGGGCTTATAAGAAATTTTAGACATCCGTGGATCTATAGAGGGGCTGTTAAGGATATAGTTGGTAATGTTAGTAATGGCTCTGTAGTGAGGGTTGTCTCTGAGGATAAAACCACACTCGGATGGGGTTTTTATTCTCAGAATAGTCTAATTGCTCTCCGCTTGTTTGATTTTTCCGGAGATGAGCTTGCTAAAGATTGGCTTGAACGGAAAATTGAGAGCGCCTACCAGTTACGTAGGTGCTTCACTCTTAATAGTAACGCGTACAGACTTATCAATTCTGAGGGAGATATGTTTCCCGGTCTTGTCGCTGATGTTTACAATGGGTCTGTGGTGATAAAACCTCAAGTGAGAGCAGTTGAGGTTTTGCTTGGTAGAATTATTGATGTTATAAGAAAGATTTTCCCGGATAAAAAGGTATACCTGAAACGGGACGAGAGGGCGGCGCGGGTAGAGGGGCTTGAAAGACTCTCCGGCTATCTTGTGGGAGAGGGAGACGGAAGGGATATTATAGAGGAGAACGGGATTAAATTTATAGTGGATTATGCGAGGGGACAGAAAACTGGTTTTTATCTGGATCAGCGGGAGAATAGGGCAATTATGCTTGAGATATCCCGCAAAAAGAGAGTCCTGAATCTGTTTTCGTATACTGGTGGTTTTTCTCTCTACGCTATTAAGGGAAGGGCTACTCAAGTGACCTCTGTGGAGAGCTCCGGGTATGCAGTGGAGTTGTCCAGGAGGAATTTGGAACTTAATGAGGGGGGATTTATTGGGGAAACGGGATGTGAAATACCGATTGAATGGATAAAGGGTAATGCAATGAATTTTATCTCGGGTATGGAGAGCGGGCAGTACGATATTATTGTTTTAGATCCACCTCCGTTTGCAAGGAGGCAGGGTGAGTTGAAGGGGGCTATTCGGGGGTATTCTGAATTGAATTATAATGCCATCGAAAAAGTTAGCTCCGGGGGCTTTATTCTAACTTTTTCCTGTTCAGGGGTTGTTACAAGGGAAATTTTTAGAGATATTATTTTTAAACAGGCCATTAGAGCCAGGAGAGATGTTAGAATAGTGAGGGATTTGTATCCGCCGCCAGATCATCCGGTTTATCTCTTTCATCCGGAGGGCGAATATCTAAAGGGGTTCTTGCTGTATGTGGAGTAAGAGAGGTATTTATGTCTCCATATTTTTCTCTGTTGTAATTACTCTTTTCTCCTGTGCTAAAGGATTAGAGGTTATACCTGTGGAGATAAAGGGACACAGGTTTCTTGTAGAGGTTGCAAAGACCCCAAAACAGCGTGAAAGGGGACTTATGTATAGAAAGCATCTGGATAGTAATAGGGGTATGTTGTTTGTATTTGATAGGGATGAGCGTCTTACGTTTTGGATGAAAAACACCTATATTCCCCTTTCCATAGCCTTCCTGTCGGAGGACGGAAAAATTTTGCAGATAGAGAATATGAAACCCCTATCTGAAAAAATTATTGAATCCCGGCACTACGCCAGATATGCTCTTGAACTTGCACAGGGTAGTTTTAAGCGTGTGGGAGCAAAAGTGGGAGATTATGTAAGGTTTCTTAAAAATTTTTAGCTGTTTTCTTCCCCGCTGTTTTCTGAAAGTTCCGGGAACAATTCGAATTTCGGTTCCTCTTTCTCTCTTTCAGGGTTATTTATTAGTATTTGAATTTTTCTTTCGTATTTTGAAAGTTCTTTTTCCAGCTTTTTGGCTATTGTGATTCCCTCTTCGAATATTGCCATTGCCTCTTCCAGTGGTACCTCTCCACTCTTAAGTTTTTCAGCCAGTTCTTCAAGACGTTTTAGATTTTCTTCGAACGATTTCATTTTTTTTCTCCTTGATTCTCGACTGCTGTAACTGTGGCATCAAGCTTGCCTTGGTAGAGTGTTATATTAAGTGTATCCTGTAGGCTTACACCCTTGGTCGTCCTTAAAATCTTGCCGGTTTTCTTATTCTCCACAATGGCGAATCCCCTTCTTAGCGTTTCCTGGGGAGAGCTTGATATAATGGTGTTAATTGCAATTTCCGCCCTATGCTTTTTATCTTTAAATATATGAGCTATACTGTTTATTATTTGTTCTCGTGCGTCATCCAGTCTTATTGTATAACGCTCTACCATGAGTTTAAAGTACCGGTTTAGATTCTCTGTGGTGAAGTTGTTCATAATGAGTCTGTAGCGTTCTAAACGTTGTTTTATCTGCGATAGCAGAAAGTTTTCGAGATAAGTTACCTTTGCAAGTAGTTCCTCCCTTGAAGCAGAAACCATCTCTGCGGCAGCAGATGGGGTTGGCGCTCTTACATCTGCGGCAAGGTCTGATATTGTCACATCGATTTCGTGCCCTACAGCTGAGATAACGGGAATTTCGGATTCTGCTATTGCTCGTGCTACGCTTTCTTCGTAGAAGGGTAGCAAATCCTCCAAAGATCCCCCACCCCGTGTTACAATTATCACATCACCTAACTTGTACTTATTGGCTACCCTCAACTGTTGGGAGATTATCTCTGCTGCATCATCCCCCTGTACCGGAGCGGGAAGTATTATAAGGTTTATCCCCATGTTTCGTCTTTTTAGGACTCGCAAAATATCCCTTATTGCTGCTCCTGTCGGTGAGGTTATAACAGCTATTCTGTTTGGCATAATAGGGATGGGTTTCTTTCTGGACTGATCGAATAGTCCCTCTGCCTGAAGTTTGCGTTTTCTTTCCTCTATCAGGGCCAGGATATCTCCCTCACCGGCCAATTCTACCGTTTCGCATATGAGTTGATAGGTTCCCCTTTTGGGGTAGACGGATATGGCTCCTTTGGCTATTACCACCATTCCATCGGTAAGCTTAAAGTTGAGGTTTGGTATTCTACTCTTGAACATGACAACGGATATTAAAGCATCGTTGTCCTTTAAGCTAAAGTAGTAGTGACCTGTACTGGATGGGCGGAAATTAGATATTTCACCCTTTATCGCTACCTCTGGAAATTCGTCTTCAAGTATCGTGCGTATTATTGTGGTTATCTGAGAAACGGTGTAAAAACTTTGATTCTTCTCCTTATGCTGCATAGGAAGAGGTTACAGTTTTTATATAGGCTTTGCAATCACCTTTTGTATAAAAGCTTCTCAAAAGCGTCTGTTAGTTATTGTTAAATATGTCAAGGGGTGGGGGAGGGGCTCCTCCCTCCCATTTATCCTCGTACTCTGGGGAGAAGGGTTTCCCATAGAGGTACTCAAATAGAAATCTGAAATCTTCCGGTGTGATTCTTAAAAACTGTACGCCAAAATAGTACATATCACTATCTTTGAATTTTCTCATCACCCTGCCACCGATTTTTAGTGCCCTGTTTTTTATCTTTATGGTAAGGTCTATATCGGTATGGATAAGAAGTTCTTTGCCTAATTCGGGGGATGGATGTGAAAAGAGAATTCCGGATGCACTCATGTCTATAATCGGGGCCTCAAAGCGTTTTTCGCCTGTTGTTTCCGCTTTGAAATAACCGTTGATTTTAAGGGAGTAACAGAGAACCTTTGAAAACTCTTTCACATACTCAATTGTGTTTTCAGTTATTTTCCGTCGATTCTGTGTGTCATTCATCAGATAGATATAGCCGACTACATACTCGTTGTAGAGTATTGGTGTATAGAGTTCCGAAAAGATGCCTTTTTTATTTTTTTCGTACAGGATATTGGCTAATTTGCTTGTTATGATATAAGGTGGGGTACCCAGCGATTCCTCGTATTTTATAAGGTCTCTCTTCACAATTACAGTCTCTTCTGGAAAGGGATCTTTTAGAGGAAAATCCTCCTCTGTTGATGGAATCCATAGGGATTTATTTGTTCTTACGATTAATTTTTCTTCGTATGTTCTGGGGAGTTTATCTCTGAACATGTTTATTTTATTGGTTGCAACAATAATCGCTATTTTCTTTTTAAAATCCTTTACCAGTATGTCCAGCCTTTTAGGATCAAATTTTTCCGAGTACTTGGGCTCTTCTACCTGTTGATATCCGGAGGATTTTGGAAAATTTAACTCTACTTTTTTACCCTTTAGCGTGAAAGAAACATTTATTCCCTCCGGCATCTTTATGCGCTCGTATTTCCTCTGTAGGTTTTTATAAACCCCTGGGGGATGTTTGAGGATTAATTTTTGGTCTTCAACTCCCAGAATTGTTGAATTAAATGTATGGTAGTTATTCTTTAGATAAAAAAATGCTCTTACTTCTTCTCCCTCGGTAAAACTTTCTAACGATTTGTTTTGTCCCTCCAGAATCAACCTATCTTCATCCGCCTCTACCACTACTCCGACGTACTCTTTTTTATTGCCATGAATTTCAATGGGAATTTTCTCGTCAATTAATGCCTTAAATACAAATTCCTTTTCAATTCTTCCTACCTGTGTTCCCATACTCCCCCTCGACTTCTGTGATGTGTGTTTATCACCTTAATCTTTTGAAGTTGTTACTACTAGATTAAAATTGATGTTGTGTCCTGTAGGATTTATTCTGATTATATAATCCCCTGCTCCGAGCAATGAATCAAATTTATTTTCTTTTTCTCTATTATATGGAACCTCACTCAAATCCGGCAAGGATAGGATTTGAAAATCGTATGTATTGGTAAGTCCAAGATCGAATATATATTTATTTTGAGATATGATTCTGAGAATAACAAAAATGGGTTTATTCTCCTTTGTTAAAGAAACCCGGCTATCGGGAAATATTCTTGGAAGAGTTGTTTTTTTAAGTTCCATTGTGTAACTGATCGAGGTGTTCAACCTGTCAATTGCTTTTACCTCGGCCAGTATGCTTCCCTCTACGATAAAGAGTGCCGTGTATAGGTCGTAGGAGGGGTTTTCATCAGGGTTTTCGTAAATATTTTGTTGAGTTACAGAGGGTTTTAAACTGAAAAGTTTTTTATGGGCATTGTTGAAGAAATCTATTCGGAGTCTTCCGTTGGATTTACAGGAGAAGGTATAAAATGTTAAATTATCACCCTGGATTTTTATGGTTTCTTTTTCTCCTGCACTTATAACTCCTGTAATAGGTGTTTGTTCCTTTAACACAGGGAGTATATTACCGTGAGTTGTTTTTCCTTCTGAAGTAGAAAAGCTTGCTGTAAGTTTGTAATTGCCCTCTACACCGGGTATTACCCCCTGTATAACTATAATATACACCCCGGGTGTCAATTGGATGTTTAGGTACACTCCTGTCCCGTCCTCACTCTCTTCACTGGCGGCAATTGGATAATTTTCGTCGTCTTTAAATAGGAGTGCCTGAAGGTTTATATTGGTTTTTACTGTAAGGTTTAAGGTTTTTGTTTTTCTTAACTGGAAGATAAACCTGTCAATATCATTTATTGCTAGGCTCCTCTCAAATATATTGGTTTCGCTTGTGCTCAGTTCTACCTCGAAACCGGGATTGTCATCAGGTTCAAATGGATCTTCTTTTACCTGGTTTTGATTGGGAGTTTCCCCTTCGGATACAGAAGGAATGGGAGATACCAGCGATTTTAAGAATGGACTCTTATCAACATCTACGTATGTTCCTCCTATAAGTGTTTCGTCACTGTTGAAGATACGAATCAGAATTCTTATCTTTTCGTTGTACAGTTGAATATCCCCCCTTATCTGATACACCTGTGGTCCTGTATAGCCATCTTTTATTTTGGTTTGAGCGTACTTGTTGACAAGATAGAGTTCGAGAAGGTTTTTGATTCTTGTTCCTAGTGGAATATTCTCTCCAAAATCTACACTGAAGGTATCTACCGAGATGATATTTCCCTTGAGATCTGGTATTTTTGTCATAATGTAGGAGCCCAGTTTTTGCACTATCCCATCGATGGTGGTAAGCGAATCGGCGCTTAGGAGACCTCTCAGAGAGAGTAAGAGAAGAACTGTTAAAAATATCTCTTTTAGTTTTTTCATCTTTTTACTATATTTGCTACTATAATAATATAATATATTGCAATGAATTAGAAATTATTTTTTTATTTTACCCTCCTATAATCCCAATTCTTCTGCAATTTCTTGCATACTCTTGACTGATAGTTCTGCAAATTCGTTTATATCTAGACCTATTTTCTCACAGAGAAGTATGTTTTCTCTCGATACTTTTCTTGCAAAGTCCTTTTTTTTCATTCTTTTTACGACTGAGGAGGGTTTAACGGAGCTTAATTTTTTGTCTGGCATTACGAGGGCCGTAGCCACGATAAGTCCGGTAATGGTTTCCCCGCAGGTGAGGGCGTAGTCGAGCTTGGTTTTTCTTTCAAGGTTGAGTCCCTCGGCGTTGTGTGCCCTTATTGCCTGGATGTACTCTTCTTTGTTAATTCCCTCTTCTCTTAGTATTTCAGCCGCCTTGTTACCGTGTATCTTCGGATCCTGAACTATATCAAAATCAATATCATGGAGCAAACCCACCACACCCCATGTATCTTCATCTTCGTCTAAGCGTCTTGCCAGGGCTCGCATGACAGCCTCGGTTGCAAGGCTATGTTTTCTTAACCATTCGCTTTTTACGTATTTGTCCAGTAGTTGCAATGCTTTGTCTCTCTCTACAAAGTCGTTTGCCATTTTTTCCTCCCACATCTTTGGTATTTATTCGTTACTCTTTAGCATCCACTCAAACGTAGAGGGATTAAAGGGTTTCGTTTCGGTTTTTTTACGAGTTGTCTCTCTTTCAGTAAGGGCGTTAAAGTTGATTTGAATATTTCGAATAAACCATTTTTTGTTCTCACTTGTTAGATATACCTGCCCCTCTGTGCTCCCCACTTTACCTATTAGGCGCACATTGGCGGTTATCAGATTATTGTTAGTAACAATTTTCCCTATCCTGTAGAATATAGGAATTTGATGTGCTTTTAAATGGTAGTTTATCAATTTTACCATACTTTCTCGTTCTACGGGTTCGATTATCCCTTTGTTAACCTTTCCATGCTTTAAAGAGTCTAGAAATTTTTTTATAACTTCATACTGAATGTAGGTTGTTTTATCTAGGTCAAATTTTTTTTGAAGTTTCCCAATCTTAAAATCTTCGGGAATTATAAAATCTCCGGCTCTATCCTTTAGAAAGTTGGTTCCCCCGCCGATATATTCAACATTTGAGGTTTCAGTGCTCTTTTTGGAGCCCTTTGTTTCTCCGAGTGTTATTATATTTTTTTTGGATGTTTCAGGTTGTTTCGACTTGATTTCTGATGTTTTTTCCTTTGTGCGTTTCTCGGTAGTTGGTTGAAAATTGGCTTTTGGCGTTGTGGAACCTTTTTTAGTACAGGATGCAATGGAAGAGAAAATTATAAGTAATATGATAAAGCCTGTAAGCCTTTTCATATTTAATTATTATCAAATCAAATCAACTTGGTCAAACACTGGACATTGACGGGTCTTACTATATAAAATTGTACTGCAAATTTGAAGAGGAGGAATAGATGGGACTAACGCTTACGGAAAAGATAATTAAGAGACATCTAGTTTCTGGTGAAATGATTCCTGGTTCAGAAATTGGCATCAGAATAGATCAAACTTTAACACAGGACGCGACAGGCACTATGGTGTATCTTCAGTTTGAATCGATGGGTATAGACAGAGTAAAAACGGAACTCTCTGTTTCGTACGTCGACCATAATATGTTGCAAACCGATTTTAGGAATATGGATGATCATAGGTATCTCCAAAGTGTCGCTGCAAAGTATGGGATAATCTTTTCCAGACCTGGAAACGGTATATGTCATCAGGTTCATCTTGAACGATTTGGAATTCCTGGGAAAACTCTTATCGGTTCTGATTCTCACACACCCACCGCGGGCGGGTTGGGTATGTTTGCCGTTGGTAGTGGAGGACTTGATGTTGCTGTTGCGATGGCTGGTAGCCCCTTTTACCTCACAATGCCGGAGATTATTGGGGTAAAACTAAGTGGAAGGTTAAATAATTACTGCTCTGCAAAGGATATTATTCTTACGCTTCTCAAGTTGGAGAGTGTGAAGGGGGGGATTGGGAAGGTTTACGAGTATTTTGGGGATGGTGTTAGAAGCTTAAGTGTGCCGGAGCGGGCCACTATAACAAATATGGGGGCGGAGCTTGGGGCCACTACGTCGATTTTTCCATCGGATGAGGTAACCCGGGAATATCTCAAGGTACAGAGGCGTGAGAATGTGTGGGAGGCGTTGAATGCAGACGAGGATGCTAACTACTCCAGAGTTATAGAGATAGATCTTTCCTCTATAGAGCCGATGGTTGCTATGCCCCATATGCCGGATAATGTTGTGCCGGTAAGGGAGATTGAAGGTTTAAGGGTTGACCAGGTGGCTGTTGGTTCGTGTACCAATTCTTCTATAAATGATTTGGCCGTTGTTGCAGGTATACTTAGGGGGAAAACTATTGCGCCACATGTATCTCTTGGTGTATCCCCTGGTTCCAGACAGGCTTTGTTAACAGCTTCCAAACTCGGCATTATATCCGATCTTATAGCGAGTGGTGCGAGAATTCTTGAAACTGCCTGTGGTCCCTGTATAGGGATGGGATTTGCCCCCAACTCCGGGGGGATTAGTGTAAGGACCTTTAACAGGAATTTTAAAGGGAGGAGTGGAACCAAAGATGCCAGTATATATCTCGTTTCCCCCGAGACAGCAGCGGCTGCTGGGCTAACAGGTAAGCTTGTAGATCCTAGAAAATTGGGCAAGTTGGAGAAGAGAGATTATCTTAAATCAATTGTGGTAGATGATTCTATGATAATATGGCCACCAGACGACCCTGGTGGTATTGAGGTTATACGGGGTCCCAATATAAAACCGGTTCCCAGGGGCAAACCCGTGGAGAGTAATTTTAGTGCAAAGGTTCTGATAAAGGTAGAGGATAATATAACTACGGATCATATAATGCCTGCAGGTGCTAGGATTTTGCCCTTTCGCTCTAACATTCCGGAGATCTCTAAGTTTGTGTTTAGTTCGATTGACCCGGAGTTTTATAAGCGCGCAATTGAGGCTGGCCGGGGTGTGATTATCGGAGGAGAAAACTATGGACAGGGTTCTTCCAGGGAACATGCGGCCTTGGCCCCGATGTATCTGGGGATTAAAGCGGTGATTGCCAAGAGCTTTGCGCGGATACATAGGGCAAACCTTGTGAATTTTGGGATTTTACCTTTAATTTTTAGAAATCCAAGGGACTACGATAGGATAGAACAGGGGGACGAGTTGGAGTTTAGAAGTGTACGTGAAAACTTAGCGGAGGGAAGGCCTCTGGTTGTTAGGGTGAGGAACAGAGAAGTAGATATAGAACTTGAGTGTAATTTACAGAAAAGATTTTTAAATATACTTCTTGAGGGGGGATTGTTGAGGTATACTGTGAGGAACCTGGGCTAAAAAATCACAATGTAATGCAAATGTAGGTGGTGGAACACGGTATTGAAGAGAGAGGTATTAAATCATCTAAATAATGAGTATACTGAGCCTGTACGAGATCCCGTGTGGAGAAATATCTATCTTTCCAGGGGACTTCTTCGTTTGCTAAATGAAGAACCGTGTCAAAAGTTGAATCGAATAAAGCAACTTGGACCTGCCCATCTTGTGTATCCCGGTGCTACACATACAAGATTAAATCATAGCTTGGGTGTTTTTGGTATTGCCGTTAGGTTAATCAGGCATCTTTTAAACTATTTTCCACCTAATAGGTTGGATGTTGAGGATGTAAAGGCCTTTGTTACTGCCGCTCTGCTTCATGATTTAGGACACTATCCTTACGCTCATTCTTTGAAAGATCTGGATGTAAGGAGCCACGAATCTCTTACGGCGGAGATAATTTGTAACGAACCCTTTTCCAGATGGTTGAGGGAATATGTTGGAGTAGAGGCTACGTATGTCGCTGCAATAATTGATAGGAATTTGAGTGAAGGAAGATTTGAGAACCTTGGATTTTTTAGAAACCTTCTCTCCGGGGTCTTAGATCCTGATAAACTTGATTATCTGAGTCGTGATGCTTATTTTTGTGGGGTTCCCTACGGGATTCAGGATGTGGATTTTGTACTTGGGGAGATAAGACCACATGGAATTGATAGATTTGCCGTTACCGAAAAGGGACTAACCTCTGTGGAAAGTGTGTTATTCTCAAAGTATCTAATGTACAAGACGGTATATTGGCATAAAACGGTTCGTGTAGCGACGGCAATGGTAAAAAAAGCCCTTCTTCTTGGGATTGAGTCGGGTGAGATTAGAAAGAAGGACCTGTACGGTTTGGATGATGAGGAATTTTTTCGCCTCTTTGATCGCTCGAGGTATTCGGGATTTGGTATTATAACGGATGTACTTAATAGAAAACTGTTTAAAACTGTTTTTTCTATACCCTTTGATGAGAGAAATAAATTTCATAGGGCTCTTGTTGGGTTGGAGAATAGGTTAAAAGAGGAAAGGGAGATACTTAGAGAGGTCTACAAACTAACCGGAAAACACTACAGGGATGAGGATGTTATTATTGATATCCCCGAGCCCATTTCTTTCGAGGTAGAGCTCCCGGTTGTTAAGAGAGATGGGAATGTTGTTGATTTTAAACACTCCTCCTCTGTTTTTACCGGTGATGTTGTTGGTAAATTTGTTTCTTCTCTAAGATCTGTGTCTGTTATAGTACGGCGGGATAGAGAGCTAATGGAGTCGGTGTTGGAAATTAGTAAGGATAGGTTTCTCGATGTGCATTAACGGTGTTTACCTTAATCCCAGAGATAAGAGACGATTTAGTGTTTTTGCCAAGCATGTGGGACGGGGTATAAACAGATTTAATATGATCGAAGAAGGAGACAGAATACTAATTGCTGTATCCGGGGGGAAGGATTCTCTCGCCCTTGCCGCTGCGCTTGCCGAGAGAAGAAAATGGGTTCCTATAAAGTATAGCCTTAGTGCAATGCAGATAGAGTGGAGGGAGTTTCCTTTGAAGGATGGTGAAAGAAGAGCCATCGATCGTTACTTTGAAAGTTTGAGGATTCCTCTCTATAGAGTAAAAGCTAAGATATTTCCAGATAGTTATGAGAAAGAGTTTAACTGTTATATATGTTCGAGGAATAGAAAGCGGATTATCTTTAGCGAGGCTGAAAAGTTTGGTATTAAAAAAATTGCTCTTGGACACCACATGGATGATATTGTAGAGACAACCTTGATAAATCTACTCTTTAGAGGGGAGTTTTCTACAATGATGCCGGTGCAGGAGTTTTTTGGCGGAAGGATGAAGATAATCAGACCAATGTGTGAGGTGAAAGAGGGCGAGATAGATAGAATTGCCACAATATTAAAACTTCCTGTTGTGCCTGTACGTTGTCCCAAAATGGGTATTAATGAGAGAAATTTTATTAGAAGTATTATTAGGGAGATAGAGCGTAAGAATAAAAGGGTAAAGGAGAACATTTATCAAGCCCCGTGGAATATAAAGAAGGAATATTTACCTCTTTACTTGAATGAAGAGTAATTCTGGAATAGAGTATAAGAAATGGTCTATGGTATAATTAGTGATATTCACAGTAACTTCGATGCCTTTAGGGTTGTTTATAATAAATTGAGTGCGTTGAATGTTGATAAGGTGATCTGTCTCGGTGACATTGTTGGATATAATGCAGAGCCGGATAGGTGTGTTGATAGGGTATTTAGAATATCAGATTATATTGTTCGTGGGAATCATGATAAAGCTGTTGCTGGGCTTACCGATATTGCCTATTTTAATGAAGTTGCTAGAGATGCTGTTATTTGGACAAGAAAGAATATTAGTGAAGCAAATCTGGAGAGATTGAAGAGAATTAAAAAGGGTCCCCTTCTGATCGAGGATAGATATGTAATCTGTCATGGTTCTCCCGTAGATGAAGATACCTATATTTTCACCGAGAGATTGGTAAAAGAGGCTTTTGACCACCTTAGTGAACATTTCCCAAAGGCTAACATTTGTTTTTTTGGTCATACCCATGTTCCCCTTGTCTATGAGGAGGGAGTGGGGGTGTTGGGGCCAGGCTCGACTTTTGTGCTTAAAGAAAATAAGAGATACCTTATAAACCCGGGCTCGGTTGGTCAGCCCCGGGATGGGATTAATAAGTCTTCTTTTGGGGTGTTTGATGATACTACTTTAACTTTTACACTCTTTCGTATAGATTATCCCATAGAGAAGACAAAAGAAAAAGTGATTAATGCTGGATTGCCTCCCATGTTAGCATCCAGACTTGACTCAGGTTATTAGTTTTAGGAAGGTGATTATGAAGTATTCGAAAATAATGGAAGAGCGAATAAGGAGGGTTAGGGTTTTATTTAAAGAGTTGGGGTATAAGGTTTTTAATGCTGAATCTTCCGAGGATGTTTATTCGGCAGGTTTTGAAAGAGAAAATGGTCTGCAGGGTGGTTTTTTTATCGATAGTGAGAGTAAATTTCTAGAGCTGACCTATACATTCTCTTTTCCAGTTTCTATGTCCGAGTTTTTGAAGAAACATCTGGAGGAGATGATAAAGATATGTTACGAGTATGGCTGTTATATAAATATACTGAGTGAGGAAAACAGTATAAATTTTTCTGTTTTTACAAAGATTTACTTTGCAGGTTTGAACTACTATTCTCTCAGGGATTCTCTAAAGGACTTTAATGAGTGTGTTGAGGTATTGACTGATCTGTTGGTTATAAAGAAGAATAGTTAGGGGGAGGAGGTTGCATATGCGAATACACAATATTATGGAGGATATTGTTTTAAAGGTTGTTAATGAGATATTTGATGATGAGGAGGCAAAGAAAAATATTAATTTCTGTACCTGTCATCAGTGCAGATTGGATACGGCGTGTTATGTGCTAAATAAGATTCCCCCTATGTATACGGTTTCTGGAAGGGGTTTGGCCCATGTAGAGGCTGATTATCAAGAGAAGGTACAGAGAGAAGCGGATATTATTGCTCTTGTGAAGGAGGGCATAGAGCATATATCTAAGACAAAACGTCCCCATTTTCCTCATAATGATGAGGCAGAGGAGGAAAAAATTCCAGAGGGACCCTTCTTTAACTTCCCTCAGATAGTAGGGAGAATATACAACAGTGTAAATTTTGAGCCCATATGTGGGATTAATGTTTCGCTTTTTTTTGATGGTAAACTAATGAAAATGGTTAATCCAAATTGGCAAAATCCCTACGAAATTGTTCCTAATACAACCGGGGTCTATTCCTTTTGGCCCTATCCTGTGAGAGCCGATGCCAGGGGCCTGAAGAAGAAATTTGAGCTAGAGATAGCTGTGGATGATCCCAGGTATGAACCTTTGCGTCACTTTGTTGAGTTTGAATTGGAATCGGAGGATGGTTTTTTGACCTACTTTACCGGGGAACGGATATATAATGTAAAGGATTTGTATATTGTGCCCCTTTAATTTAGTACTGCTCTGAGAATATCTTGGTGTCTACCAGGTAGCCGGGGATATTATCCTCTACAAATTGAAGAGCTTTGTGCAGGATAGATTCGCCGTGTTGTTTGGAGTTTGATACGATAACGGCTGCTATGTGGGCAGTGCGTATTGAGTCTTGGTTATCAACCTCTGCCACTGATAGTTTGTACCTCTGTATTAACCTATCTTTTATTGATTTTACTATTCGCCTCTTGTCTTTTAATGAATTTGCTCCGGGTATTTCTATAATGAACTGAATGACCGAAATTACCAATTTTCCTGACCTTTTAGGATTTGTTTGATATTTTTACGTTGATTTTTCTTTTTTTTCTGGAAGCATCTCTTGAATATCACTCATTGTTAAATCTAAGGCCGGTTTTTCTCCTTCCATCATACACCTATCCTTTAGTGGGAGAAATACTTCATTGTAGAGTTTTGCTACCTTGAATACCTCATCCTCCCTGTAAGCCGAGGGTATCTTAACCTCAAGATTGTAATCCCTTTCGCTCATTCCGCGTTCAATAACTCGCAGGGGGTCGGTTACCGTGATTGCAAAATGGGGGCTGTAAAATATTAGAAAGACAACTACCGTTAGAAGTACCACAATGAAAAAGAGTATGTTCTGAAGGGAGTTTTGAATGGATACGATTCTTGAGTCAAAGAATAACTCCAGTCCGTTTTTAGAGAAATAGCTGTAATCTCCAGGGCCAAAGTTTTCTCTGTAATAACCATTTTTGTATCTGCTGTAGATCGTTTTACCGTCTTTTTTGACGATTAAAAGGTTTGTATCGTATTTATCGAGTTGTTGAATTGTGAAGGTCAGTTGTTTTTCCGTTTTCTCTGCTTTAACCAGTATGTTAGCTGTTCTCAACTCCCTTTGGTAAAGATTTGTAGCTATACCGGGAAGCCTAAAACCAAGTGAGGTTAATGTTATCAGAAACAACGAGAAAACAACAACCGTAATACTTAAAGTTGTTATATTGGCAATGTGTCGTTGAGCCATTTTGGAGTCAACGTATCTAATATTTCTAAAGAGTTTTATTATTCTCAAGAATCTTAAGATCCTTGCTATTCTTATTGCCTTTATCACTTTAAGCACATTGAATATACCGCTGATGTTTACCATAGTGGAACCTTTTAGAATTATGGCGAGGAGGGTGGGACCTGAGTTGAACATGAGCAGAGGGATCGAAGCCAGGAAATCTATCCAACCCCTTCCCCGGGTGAGGTACTCCATCGTCCTTCTATTTACTATTGCATAGTAGAGACGTACCAAGAATTCAATTGTGAAAAAGAGATCGAAACAAAAACTGGAGATCGAGAGTTTTGTTCTCGCCATCATACTCCATCCCGATACAACGGCAAAGTCCTCTAAAAATGTCTGAATGAGAGAGAGCAGTATAACAACGATAACCACTGCTTCAAGAAACGCAACGATTTTATTTCTGTTATCTTCCATATTTCCCCCTACCACCCGTTTTCAGCGGCAATTTTATACAGTTCATCCAACATATTAATATCAAAACCATAGAATTTATAGTTTCTTCTTGCAATATTAAACCAGCTTTTGTCAGGGGTATCGGCCCCTCTTTCAATCTTTTTTATCTCCATGTAGTTTTTCCCCCTTGCAGAAAATATAGCGGCAAGTCTTGCCGTTGCCTCTATGGATTTGTTCTCGATAAAGGAGAGGTTACTGTTTAAAGCGCTTTTTAAAAGTGCAGGGGAGGTGTGTTTTAGCTGGTTGGCAAGAATAGTAAATGCCTTTTCTACAAACTGGGGGTGTACTACTCCAGACTGAATTCCCTCCATCTCTGTAGCATTGTCTACGGTTAAGAGATGTATGGCAACCTTCAATAAGAGGGAAGCCTTGGTAAAGTTTTTGATTTCTTCTTTGCTCATTGTAAGTTTTTGAACTTTGGTGAGTTCAAAGTAGATATATTCCTTCCTCTCGAAAGATTCATCAATATATCTATCTGTCAGATTGAGAGAGAGGGAATTAAACGGACCTACGAAGGAACGTCTTGCCTCCAGCTTTATGAATAGACGTTTTAAAAAGGTGAAAATTTCTTCTCTAATCGCGGGGAAGTCCCAACTTCTATTCTCCAAAAAACTCAAGAAACCGAAATCGATCGTTTCCTTTATTATCCGTTCGAGTCTTGGAAAAAGAATGGAATTGCTTTCCTCTATTAATGATTTGAGCAAAAGTTTCCATATGTAATCCCAGTTTTTCCCGTAGAAGAAGTTTTGAGAGGAGAGGGTAGGGTAAAGCTGGTTTGCATTTAGCTTGAGAAATTGAATTATCTGTTCTTCCCTCTGGAGTATGGGAAATTTGCTTAGGGCGGGGTTTGCCATCAGTCTCTTTATGAAAGCATTTGCCTTTTCCCGGTCAGTATTCATCAATTTATTATCGGATTTCTCCATCATTTACATAAACTCACTTTTTCCGTTATTATTAACACATTATTGACGAATTGAAAATTATATTTAGATATATAATAATTCTTTCTCTCCTTGTTTTCCCCAGATTTTTTTCATGGGGCGAAGATTTTCCTCCCAATCCTGTAACGGTGGTGTCCCCGGAAGAAGAGGCTCCTCCCGCTCTGTTTGAAACAAGCATAGGTGATGCGGATGTAAATTTTTTCGCCAGTGGATCTTGGGAGACAAGGTTAGCTTTTGTAACGGGGCTTCTGTTAAGGCCGGGATTCCCTGTTACCTGGCTCGATTCATTTCCTGAAGAGAATGTGGGATTTCTATATGAAAATGACCCCGATTTGACTCTTTCCGTTAGGTTAAAGAAAAAATATTTTCTGGAGTTATCCGTGCTCAAGGATTTTAACAAGAATTCCTTTCTCATGGGTTATGAAGGGAAAGGGAATGAACCCTTAAGACGTCTCTATATCGGAAATAGAGATATTTCGATACCTCCCCTTCCGTTTATTGATATTCCCGAAGCCGGAAATGCCTCCATAGGGGCAAGTGCTCTATTGGGTTGGAAAGACGGTGCCAGCCACAGTTTAATGGTGCGTTACGATCTTGAAGAATCGAAGGAGAAGAGTTTTCTGGGGAAGAATGAGATAGAGAAAAGAACAATCGATATTGGAAATTACATCAGGGGACGTTACTTTTACCTCCCAGATAGAAATGTGGATAGTTTACGACTCTTTGTCCGGGATTCGACGGGAGATCTTTTGGGAAGCGACTCTTATAGGTATCGAATTTTAGACCCATCCGAGTATGTTTTTAATAATTCTGCCGGGGAAATTTATTTGAAAAGTGATCCTGGCGAACGTCTTATTGTGTATTATACCAAGGGTGGAATTAGTGTGGGGGATGGGTCTCTCGGAAAGGCAGCTCTTCCCGGATTTAACGGCACAGTGTATGATTTTACCCTTCCCCCTGTGAATTTTAACTGGGGCACCACCTACATGGGTATTGATATGAATGATTTAGCCGTTGTGGTGGATGGTAAAAAATGTTTAATCCTCTGGGATAATGGTAAATTTTCTCCCTTTCAAATCTGTAACACCTATGATATTGGTGAAAACCTACCCGCTGATGCCTCCAAGATTGACATAAAGTTATATAAAAAGGGTGCCTTTACACCTGAGTCTATTAACGGCAGTTTTGATTTTATCTTTTACCATGATAGAGGAAGTGTAAAGGTTTTACCTAAGAACGGAGGAGAATTTGAAGGCAGTGAGAGTTTTAAGCGATATTATCCCTTCTTTGACAGCTCACCGGTTATTTATGGTCCGGAATCCTCAGTTAAGAGGGAGGAAAGCGGGTATACATTGAAAGTGAGAATACTCACACCGGTTTCAGAGTATTCTCTTGGAGAGGGAGTTATTCCAGGTTCTGTTCATGTAGAGGTAAACGGGGTAGAAGAAACGAGATTCAGGGTGAACTACGATACAGGGAAAATAACCTTTCCCTTTGATGTAAAGCCCACAGATTATATAGATATTACATATAAGACGGAATCTGCCGGTGCAAGCGGGGGAGATATTCTAGCTGTCTGGGAGAGTAGAATTGATTTGACAAAACTGTTGCAACTAACCATTGGAGGAGGGGTGCGTTGGAACTTACTTCCCGGTTCCTATACCGTTAACGAAAACTCCAGAACCGGGATGGTTTTGGGGAGTGTGGGGTTAAGTTATAGGAATGATTCCTTCTCTGCCAGTGGCTCTGTCGCCGTTGGGTATTCCAATCCTAATACTACAGGAACATTACGGGTAGCCGGGATGGATAATAGGGGGGTTGGGATTGAGATTTCCGAAGATAATATATTCCCCTCAAGTGTTCCGGATCCTGCTTCGTTTGCCTCTGTTGGGGTAGAAGGTATAACGAGGGATACGCGGGGCAAGCTCTTCTATAAAAATTATAGGAGTTATGGGCCCTTTGGTTCTGTTTCGCTTATATACTACGATGATCCTATTCCAGCGGGTAATGTGTATGATTATAAAACAGGGTCTAAGTGTGGACCCTATATTGCAGGGGGTAGCTCGACTGGTAGGTCTGGGAAGAGCCTTGTCCTGGATTATTCTATTCCCTCTTCAAAAAAATGGGTGGGGGTAGAAATACCGATGTCGGGGAAGGGCGGAAGGGATTATTCTTCGATCGATTCCATATCTCTTTCTTTTAAAGGGGACGCGATAAAGGGAAGGGTTAGGGTTTATATTCAGATAGGAGAGATCGGAGAGGATTTGGATGGGGATGGGGTACTTGATAGGGAGGGGAGCAAATTTTCATACGGTTTTGATTTTGATGATACTTCAAATGGGGTTGTCTTGCTTATTGGAGGCGGACCACAGGGAACAGGTAATTTGATTGAGGATAGTGAGGATTTTAACGGTAACGGGTTTTTGGATAGGGACGATCCCAATTATATTGTGAGTTTTACCTCACCTCCTACCAATGATTTGCTATCATTTTCTGGCAGTACTGAATGGCGTCGTTATACCTACTTTTTGACGGATGCGGAGAGGAAGAGACTTATCGATACGCGCTCTATACGGATAATTGTCCTACGTGAAGATAGCGGAGATGTAAGGGGCAGGATACTTATCGATAGGATAACTCTAAATGGTTCTTCTTTTATTGCAAGTTCGTCCTCCGGGCATGTATATACCGAGGAGTTTCCGGAATCCGATCTTTCTCTGGACTGTGTCTCTGTCTCTAAAAGTTTGGTAGAACTTTTTCCCGAGCTTTCTGGGGTTGTTAATCAGGATACCAGAGAGCAAATGATTCTGGGTATCAGATGGGATTCCGTTTCATCGAAGGATGGCTTCTCCGTGAGACATTATCTGGCAAATAGTATAGAGAGAGCTGACTATGGTGAACTGGTGTTTTACGCAGGCTACTGTGGCAGTGAAGCGGATGGAACTCTCAATTTAAGTTTGGTGGATTCTCTGGGAAGAGGAATACGGGTTTCCCTTGGAATTTCAAGGATATCGGGTGATATTGGGCATGGCTGGCATAAAGTAACGGTTGAACTGGAAAAGAAACAGATTTTTGTTGATGGGGTTTTAAGTGGAGAGGGTACGGTTAGTGTTGATAGTGATTCTTCTCCGCTTAGCGAGCTGAAAATTGGGGTGAGAGATTCTTCTTCCGGATTTCTTTTCCTCGATGAAGTGCTTCTAAAGAGACCGAGTGGTCGGTTGGGAGGGGCTTTTAAGGCTAATTTGAATTATTCTGTTAAAGGTCCTCTGTATAGTGTAGGAGGAATCGATGTCATCTCCGATCTTAAACTGAGGGTAAGGAGTTTCCTTGAAACCCCGGGTTTTTCGGCTCTATACGGCATTCCCGGATCGTATTACACCTATTTTTCCTCTTTGGAGAATGAATTTAAACTGTTAGGTAGTGATGTGGGGTTGAATCTGTTGGTGAGCGGGCAGGGTGGGAGTGTATATTTTACTATTGGGCATAGCCTTAGGATGCCCGGTTATATAATTCCTCTCTCTTTGAGTGACAGCTATTCGGAGAGATTCGGCGGGATAGGAGATTTCTACAAATCGAATGGTATATTTTTGAATTTGCCCGGAGGAAACGAATTTAGATCTAATTTTAAAGCCAGTTATTCGGAGGGTATTCTTTCTAGGGAGTGGAGTGGTGGTGTTAATTTTGGTTTTGGGAAATGGGCTAAGAGTAACAGTGAGGTATCTTTCTCGCGTTCGGAGAAGGGTTATTCTTATAGCCGAAAAGATTATGTGACGAATTGGGTTACAAGTTTCAGGCTTGTAGACCCAACTGTTTTATCTTCTCTACTGGATAGAGATGTGAAGATTAAAAATAGGGAAATGATAAACTTATCTGGATTGGGGGTCTTCTCTATTGGTTTAAGAGGGGAGGGAATTGGAGAGGTTCACAGCTTTAATTTTTCAGGGAATTACCGGGATGCAGGAAATACGTATCAGGTTTCCCTTTCCCTACCTCTTAAGATTGACACTGCTACAGGCTTAACGGTAGAGCCTCGATATGAAAGGCTCTTATCCCTTATTGATACGGTAGGATATACGGGGTGTTTTCTCTCCGATGTAAACAATCTCTGGTTAGGTGTTGAAAGCAATTCCTATTTTTATAGGGCTATTCCGTTTGTTGAGTTATATGACACTTCATTGTTAACCGATGTTGAGAGAAGTGGTGGTTTGTTTGAACAGATTACCTATAAACCATCCGTTTCACTAACCCTATCCAGAAATTATGGTTCGTATGTGAGAGATTTGTTTTTACCCTCTTCGATGACCCTCGAGTTTAATAGGAGGATTCGAAGTGAGTACTCTATTGTTACTCAGGATTTTACGAGTGGTGTAAAGTTAAAGACCATGGCGATAAATCTTTTTGGAAAACTTGGTGCATATAGGTACTTTGATTTTTATAGGACAGACGAGTTCGATTCTTCTCTCTCTCTCGAATTAAGGGGTAATGGGGAGGGTGAGGTAGATAGTTATACCTTCGGAATTATTCACTATGTCAACTTGGTAGGGAACAGAAATGAATACTCTCTCCAGAACAATCTTACTTTGGAGGGTGATTGGAGGGGTGAAATACTGGAGCGTATCAAAGATACACTGGATTTGAGCTTTAAGTGGCGGACTGATTATGTCCCCTTTCTCTTTAAGAAGTTGCTTCCGGATAATTGGGCTGATGTTAGTTTTCTTGAAAATGAGGAGAATCTTCGCTATATTTATTTGAGTAGAGATTCTGGAGATACGTTGCTTCCGGTCAGTCTTATTTTTGAGCATTGGACAAAATTGAGGGTGGAAAAGAGAGGCTTTATAGGGATAAATATAGGTACGGGTTTCTCTATGGAGGATAGTAATTCCGCGGTATTGTCTCAGAGTCTTTACAGAATATTTTTCAAGGTGGGTTTAAGGGCCAAAATTACTTTCTAATTTAATTGGAAGTAGTTAGGATTAAGTGTTATAATTCTAAGTGAATTTAAGGAGGTTTCTAGATGAAAAGAGAAAGGCTTAAGATATTAATTTTAACTCTTTTTGTTACTTTTCTGTTTGTTCTTCCTGTGTGGTCAGAGGATAGTGGAAAAGCCTTTGATATGGGAATGTCCATGGTTATTGGTACCCAGTCTTTTGTGGAAAACGGGGCTACCGTAACCTATCAAACTTTGAGTTTTCATCCGGATATTGCTTTTGGAAAAGTGGGAATAGGGTTGGATGTTACTCTTCACTATAATTTTACCGGTGGGCCTGATAGTAATCAGTTTCATATTAGAGAGGCCGACTGGATTCCCTCTGAGCCAGTAACCTTTTCAAAGGTGCTTGGATTGTACCTTCCCCTAATACGGTACGTACGTTACGGTGAGAAGGGAGATCCTATCTATGCTAAATTTGGGGCTATTGATGATGCCACTTTGGGAAATGGTTTTATTATGAGTAATTATTCCAATACTCAGTATCTTCCGGAGAAAAAAATTTTTGGTCTAAGTTTTGATCTGGATGGTAGACTCTTCAATTTCCCATACGTTGGTTTTGAGTCTGTGATAGGTAATCTCTCCCTGTTTGATGTAGTTGGTGTAAGATTGTTTGCGAGGCCTCTGCTATTTCTCAATATACCCATTATTAAGAATATCGAATTTGGCACAACCTATGCCACGGATACGGATGTTTATGCTTTTGAAAATGAACAAACGGGTGGAAGCGAGAAGGGAAGTGTTTATGCCTATGGAATGGATTTTAGGCTTCCTATTTTGTCCAATCCTGTTGTTTCCCTCGCCACCTTTGGTGATATAGCATCTATTGAGAGTAAATCTGTTGGGGGGATGCTTGGTTTTGGTGGACGATTGATAAGTATATTTACGTATGGTGCTCAGTTGAGAATGCTCGGGGAGAATTTTATTCCAAGTTATTTCGATCAGACCTATGATTTGTATAGGACGGTTAAGTATCAACTTGTGGAGACAACTAATGCTATTCCTGGATATGTGGGATGGTTCGCCAGTGCAGGTACATCTCTGCTTGATGATAGTATTATATTTAATGTGAGTCTGGATGGACCCTTTGGTACGGTTTCTAGTGATACGGATAGTTTTGTAAATTATCCCCATTTAGTAGGGATGTTTATTATCAAAGATAACCTCCTTAAGGGGTTTTCCTTTGATGCAAGTTATGACAAAAAGCTTATAAAGAGTTTTAGAGACCTTATCAGTCCTGAGGATGCGGTTATTCAAGCTCGTTTGAACTATAAGACAGGTCCTGCAATGATCTCGTTTGTTTATAAGATAAGGTATGTGGCTAATCCAGGACCGGGGGAGAATCCATGGCAGGTAACCTCGGGATTGGAGAGCTCAATTCAACTTTTTTAGGAATTGGAGGTAAATATGAGAAAGATAGCTATAGCTTTGATTTTAATTTTGTTCCTCGTGATGCCAGTTATCCTCTTTGCTCAGGAGAGTAAGGCTGGAAACGGAGAAGAAAACGTAGCCCTTCTTGAGTACTTTGAGGATTCGAGTGGTGCCTTTAGGATTGTTACAGCTGATGGTAAAGAGATTTATTCGCAGGATCTCTACTTTGGGTATGAAATACCTGTGGGTGCTACCATTGTGACAGAGGCTGGTGATTATGCTGAGGTTTCGCTGGATCCCAATGGCTCTATTATAAAGGTAGCCGAGAATACAAACTTTAAGATTGTAAGCCTTCAAAAAACTGACGGAAGCGGTGAAAATGCCTTCTCTATTGCGGTTGGAAAGTTTAGAGCTGTGGCTGGGAGGCTTACAGGGAATGAGAAGTACGTTTTTAAGGGTCCATCGGCCGTTTGTGGTGTTAGGGGGACGGATTTAGGTATGGAGGTTCT
This sequence comes from uncultured Spirochaetales bacterium, assembly GCA_964596425.1. GTDB lineage: Bacteria > Spirochaetota > Spirochaetia > SZUA-6 > SZUA-6 > CAZQTC01. Next base: position 93,498 of record CAZQTC010000023.1, read on the forward strand.
CCCCGGCCAGAAGGAGATTGCCTTTGTATTGGATGGTTTGATTGATTATACCAATGCTGCGGGGAAGAAAATAGAGATTGGTGCGGGGATGATGGCTGATGCTCTGGCAAAGAGTTTCAAACCCATTCAAATTCCCCCGAATGTACTCTCTGATCTTATGAAGGGCCTTGAGTTTAAAAAACTTAAACCGGAGAGTGTCCCCGGACATAAACCTGCACCCAAAGCTACGGAGGCCAAGGGTGAGGCGAAAAAAACTGAAGCAGTTCCTCCACCTCCCCCTGCGGAGAAAAAACCTGCAGTAAAGAAGGAGGAGGTTAAGAAAAAGGCTGAGAATGCCTTCATGGCGGGTATCTATGAAAAGCTCAGGGAAATCCTGGGGATGGAGATAGGTTCTGTTACAATAGATGGTGTAACCTATTCCAAAGCAGTATTGCAACCTCACTTTACCATTGGGAAGTTAAAGATGGCTCTATATTTGCCAATTATCTACAAGACGGATATGCTTAATCCGGATGACTGGTACCATCCCAAGGGGAATAATGAGTGGTCCTTTGGAACCGATCAGTCCGGGTGGGGCGAGAAAGCAATGGATTTCTTGAATGACCTTGCCCTTAAGATCCGGTATGTAGAGTGGGGGAAGCAAAGGGATAAGTTTTTCTTTAAGATTGGGAATTTAAATGATATTACAATTGGGCACGGACTCTTGATGAGGAACTATGCAAATGATACCGATTTTCCCTCTGTGAGACGTGTTGGGCTTAATCTCGGGATAGATTTCAATTTTATGGGTTTTGAAGCGATGGTTAACGATATAGGTGATCCTGAGATTTTTGGTGGAAGGCTCTATTTCAGACCGATACCTGTTTTCCCAATGGCGGTAGGGATGACTGTTCTTACCGACGTCTCGCCTGCATCGGAGTTGCCTGATCCGACTGTTGTTGGCGATCCCATGCTTTTCAACCTTGGGCTTGATCTTGATTTTCCGATTATTGAAACGGATTTCTTCAGTATAGTTTCTTTCGCTGATATCGGTGGAATGCTCCCATGGCTCCGCTATCCTCTTTATGATGCGAATGGTGTTGTTGTACAGGCAGGTCCTCAGTGGGATGCTTTGCTTGTAAAGGATGAAACCAATCCTGATAATCCCCCCTCTTTGAAAAATTACGGTATTGCGGCAGGTCTCTTTGGAAATATTGCAGTATTTAACTGGCGACTTGAGTATAGAAATTTCAACGGTACCTTTAGACCTGCTTTTTATAACCAGTTGTACGACAGAGAGAGGGTGACTTACGTTACAGAGATAGCCCAGTATCTGGAGAATCCTAATGCTCCGGAGTATCAACACCAGACGATGGGTGTGTACGGCGAGGGTGGATTTGCTATAAAGAAGCTCTTCTCCCTTGAGGGTGGATACTTCTGGCCATGGTATATGGAAAACGGCAAGATCAATATGGGTGATAACGATATGCTCCACTTAAAGTTTTCACTTGAGCCAGGGGTAATACCTGTAGTTGGGGTGTACGGTTCGATTTCGTATGATAGAACAAAATTTATTCCGACATTACTCAGTGGAGCATCTGAGGGTCTAAGTCTCTTTGATGCCAATACGGTGGTTTCTGCTGAGTTGGTATATCCTGTAGCTCCTACTCTGGATGTTTCAATTCTCTATACAACCACTCTTAAACGCGATAGTAGTGGGGCGGTTATTCTGGATGATAACGGTAATCCGACAATCTCTACCACGGTTAGCATTGAAACAAAGGTACACTTTTAGAATGTGTTAAGGGAGAGGATTTAGAGGGGTTTTATGGAAACTAGAGATACAACCCGGAGGATTCATATCCTCCGGGATGAAGTAGCACGGAAAATTGCGGCCGGCGAGGTAATCGACCGGCCTTTTTCTGTTGTAAGAGAGCTTTTGGATAATTCGATAGATGCCAATAGTAAAAATATAGAGGTACGGATTGTAGGGGGAGGAATCGAGGAAATTCGTGTTAGGGATGATGGTATAGGAATGAGCAGGGCGGATCTTGAGGTGTGTTACTTGAGTCATGCAACCTCCAAGATCGAGGACATTGCTGATATTTACCGAACCCAAACACTTGGGTTTAGGGGGGAGGCCCTCTCGAGTATTGCTACCTGTTCGCGCCTTGAGATTGTTAGTAGAGAACAAAATGCGGATTATGCTCATAGGCTTGTTGTTGAGGGGGGGAGGCTTGTAGAGTTACAGAAATCGGCTGGAGTTGCAGGAACAACGGTTTCTGTCTCAAAATTATTCTATAATATGCCAGCGCGAAGGGGTTTTTTAAAGAGTAAGTCATCCGAGAGTTTTATGTGTAAATCTGTCTTTTTGGAAAAAGCACTTCCATTTCCGGAAATATCCTTCAAATTTTTTTCTAATGAAAAATTGAGTATTTTTTTACCTCCCTCTGGATTACTTGAGAGAGTTTTTAATGCCTATGGTGATTTGCTTGTAAGAGAATTATTGATGTACGATGAGTATGAGAGAGGTGATGTTAAAATACGACTTGTTGCGGGGGATCCATCCCTTATGCGAAGGGATAGGAAGTTTATTCAAATATTTATCAATGGTAGGAGAGTAAATGAGTATTCTCTCATAAAGGTTGTTGAGTACAGTTTTTCCGGTTACGTACCTGGAGGATATTACCCTGTATGTTTTGTATTTATTGAGATAAATCCGAAATTGGTGGATTTTAATGTCCATCCGGCCAAAAAAGAGGTTAAATTAAGGAATCTGTCACTTATAAAAGCTTCTGTAGTTGAGGTTATTTCCAGAAATATGCGGAAACTTAAAATAAAGGTTGGGGGAGAGAAATTTCCCACAGGATCCAGTGTTGATACGATGACATATAAGCGAGCTGATAGTGGGGTGTTGGATGGACTGGAAGGGATTGATAGTCCCCCGATAAAATTTTTTTTGAGTGAGGCCGTGTTCGGGAGGGATAGAAATGAAAATGAATCACTGTCCAGTGGGGAGATCAGGTATTTGGGGCAAATATTTAATCTTTTTCTATTAGCTGTTTACAGAGATACACTTCTCGTAGTTGATCAACATGCTGCCCACGAGCGTATACTGTTTGATGAATTGATGGAGAAACCCTTGGTGTCTCAAGAATTGCTCTTTCCTATATATTTTAGTGTCGAGGGAGGGAATGAACTTTCTGAGGAACAGATAGAAAATTTCAATTCTCTGGGTATAAAGATAAACAGGGTAGCCTCCCGTAGGTATGAAATAGTATCTCTACCCGAGGATTTTCTTGTTCTAGAGGAAAGTGAGCTTATTGATTTAGTAAAAGAGACTCGTAGTGACACTGAAGGTCTCAAGAGGAAAATACTGGATAGTGTGGCGTGTAAGATGGCTATTAAGGAAGGTGAAACCATCGATGAAATTACGGCTATTTCTCTTCTGGAAAGAGCCGTTGCATTGAAGGATGCAAGGTGTCCCCATGGAAGGCCAATATGGTTTTCTATTTCGAGGAGTGAACTTCTTAGAATCGTCAAACGATTGTAGGATATTCTCTGCTATAGACCTGATATTATCTTTTGCACTTCATTCTTTTTACTGTAGTTAGGATTTTTTTTCAGAAGGGTTGTAAGAAGCGATTTCGCTGTCTTTTTCTTTCCCTCCTTTATTAGGATTAATCCCAGTTGATAGTATGCATCCCAATAATTTGGGTCGATTTTAATTAGCTCGGAGAATGCCTGGAACGCACTGTTTAGTTGGTTTAATTCCAGATAGGAAAGCCCTAAATTATATCGGGGAAGTGTTGCACTAGGATTTAATGCAATAGCCTTTGAGAGGTGTTTTATACTATCCTGATACAATCCCTTATGGAGATATACGTTTCCGAGATTGTTGTTTACGGCATATGAACTTGGGGCGATTTGATAGGCATACGTCAAAATCTCTAACGCCTTGTCGTACAATCCGTTATCGTCGTAGATTTTACTCAGATTTATTCTTGGTTTTAGATAGTTTTTGTCAATTTTTATCGCTTTGGTGTAGTATTGGATTGCTTTATCCTTGTCACCAAGCATTTCGCAGGCAAGCCCGGCGGTATAGTTGTAAATTGCAGAAGCGGGATCCAGTTGGGCGGCCTTTTCGGCGAAGGGTTTGGCCTTTTGGGGTTTGTTTAATTTTATGTAAACGTTAGCAAGGTTGTAGTTTGTTGGAGGATGGTTTGGATCTATTTTTAATGCCTTTAAAAAGTAAGTTTCCGCCTCTCTGTATTTTCCTATCGAGGATAGGGCGGTGGCGTAACTTCTTAGGAGTATTGGGTTATTGGGTTTGTATGAGAGTGCCTTTCCAAATTCCTGTACAGCCTGGTTTATATTACCCTTTTCTGTTAGTAAGATTCCCTTTTCGTAGTATGCCTCTGCGAAGTCTCTCTTGTACTTTATTGCCAGGTCAAATTCTGTTATTGCTTTGTCTTTCTCTCCAAGTTTGGTAAGTGTTTTCCCCTTCCTATAATGAGCCTGGGGAAAATCCGGTTTTATATGAAGGCAACTTGTGAAGGATTGGAGAGCGTCACTGTACTGTTTGGCATAGTACTGCATCTTGCCTAGAGAGTAAAGGATTGTATAGTCTTCCGGGTTGAGTCTGGAGGCCTCTTTGTACTCTTTTATAGCATTTTGGTAGTTCTTTGTTTTTTCGTATATTTTGCCCAGGGTTAAATGTGGGACCCATAGGTTTGGGTTTTTTTGAATGGCTTCATGTGAAAATTCTATTGCCTTTTGTATGTTTTCTGGATTGTTGGGGTTTTCCTCAAGGTATGAAAGCCCTATGTAAGCATAAGCCTCTCCTATGTTTGGATCCAGATTTATTACCGAATTAAAGGTGTCTCGGGCATTGCGGTACTCTTTATTATTTATCTGTTTAATACCCTTGGAGATCAGGTCATTTATCTTTCGAATTTTATTTCTCTCTTTTTGTGAGGCGCTCTGGGGAATTTTTTTTGGTTTTTCCTTTATTACAATTTGTTGCTTTTCCTTGCTTTCCTGTATGGTTTCTCCTAATTTTGACAGACTTTTTTTGAGCTGCTCATTCTGTTTTTTTAACAGTTCTTCCTCACTTTTTTTCTGTTTTTCCTCTGCAAGTTTTTTCTTTTGAATGATTTGGTTGAGCAGTTTTTGTGCATCGCTGTCGTTTGGATTTTTAATAAGTAAATTATCTACCAGTTGCATTGCTCTTTCATATTCACCGCTATTCATGTACCTCTTTGCCAATTTAAGTACGTTAAGTCTTTCGGCGTGAGCTTTTTTGGCGATTTCCGATTTTACTATTAGCCCTCCTCCAATAAGAAGGAGTAGTAGTAAAACAATTGTACCAATTACGATTACTTTTTTATTCAATTTAACTCTCCTTGTTTTTATTAATCCTGAATATCTATGTCTTCATAGTCCTGCTGAATTTTTTCTGAACCGGCAGATAGGTTTTTTGTATCTTCAGATGCATTTTTGAGCGAGTTTAGAACCTCGTTCATTAAGGCTTTTTGTTTTGCCAATTCTTCCTCTCGTTTTTTCTCCTCCTCGGCTATGATACCGTTTAAGATATTAATAAGTTTTTCTATTTTATCCCTCTGAGGAGATTCCGGCTTTAATCTGAGATAGATTATGTAGTCAGAAACAGCCTCTTTGAATTTATTCTGTTTCAGTCTTGCGTTTGCTCTATTGAGGTATGCCTCTGGTATCTCTTTATTTATCTTGATAGCTTCACTATACATATCCTCGGCAAGAGAGAATTGCTTTTTCCTGAAGAAGTTGTTTCCCATGTTGTAGTATAGTAAGTCTTTTACGGATGTGGCTACATTTAACCCTCTTCTCATTATTTTGGTGGATTTATCTATTTCCCCTAGTTGATCATATACCATGCCAAGATAGAGGTATATTTTTTCGTTGGTAGGATCCTCGTTTAGAGCCGCTTCAAGAAGGGGAGCACTCTGTTTGGGTTTATTCTCCAGGAATAGTTTTTCTCCCTCCTCCAGGTATGAGGATGAAAAACTTGGAAGGATGGATACGGATAGTATTAAAATGCTTAAAATTACTTTGGGTTTCATAGTAGTTTCCTACATAATAAGATAATATATAAATTGACACTTTTCATAAAAAAATCTAATCTTTCACCATCGGTGAAAATATGTCTGGTTTTGTTGTTCTGGTTATAATACTCGGCAGTGTGCTCGGGTTATTGACAGTTTTTATTATTAAAAGTTTCATTACTCCTCAAAGGATAAGCTCTCTGGAGAACCTTATCAAGAAGGGAAGATACACCCAGGCAATAAGACTTGCAAAACAGTTAATAGCTAAAGATCCTCACAATATGGATGCCCATTACTATCTTGGGCTTGCTTACCTTAGGGATGGAAAAGAAGAACTGGCCCTAATGGAGTGGAAGAAGGTTAATGAAATTGGCGATTTCTCTGGGGCTATAAGGGAGATCCCCTTTAGGAAACAGATTGCGGAACTCTACGCTAGGTTTAATCAGTTGGACGAGGCTCTTAAAGAGTACCTTTTGTTGATAAAGGCTCAGCCCTCCGAAGCAGTTTACTATTATAAGGCTGGTGAGCTCTTTGAAATGAAGGGCAAGGCCCCTAAAGCGGTATCTTTCTATATGAAGGCTGTTGAACTTGATAAGAGATTTGCCAAGGCCCATTACAAATTAGGGGTCCTCTTTTATAGACATAAAAAACCTCTTGAGGCTAAGAGAGAACTGGAATTGGCGGTTAAGTTAGAACCGGAAAACTATAAAGCCTATTACTACCTGGGGAAGCTGTTAAAAGACGAGAAGAATTATCCCGAAGCTTTAAAGATGTTTGAGAGGGCCCAACGAGATCCTGAATTGAAGGTGAAGGTCTTAATTGAGCGAGGAACATGCTATATGAGTATGAATAATTTTGATAGGGCAATACCGGAACTCGAGAGAGCAATAAATAATCTATCAACTGAATCAAGCAACGAGGCACTGTATGCAAGATATTTCCTTGCATACTGCTATGAGAAAAAGCGGGATATAGATAAAGCAATAGCCCAGTGGGAAAAGATATACTCTAAAAAGCCTACCTTCAGGGATGTTGCTGAGAAACTCTCCCAATATCAGGAACTTCGGGCTGATGATAGAATGAAGGATTATCTTACCTCGCCGAAGGATCATTTTTTTGAGTTGTGTAGAAAGATTGTAGAGGGTATGAAATTAAAAATCCAAGATATGAAAGAGATACCCAATGGGTGTGAAATTGTTGCCGTGGAACAGGAAACTAAATGGCGGAACGCAAGAAAGATGCCCCGAATTATCCAGTTTTATAGGACTCCCGATATTTTGGATGAAATAACTGTTAGGAATTTGCATGAGAAGATGAAAAAATCAAATATAACGCGTGGGGTTATTATTACGAGTTCAACATTTTCACGAAGCGCATACTCATATGCGGAGACTCGACCTATTGATTTGTACAACAAGGGGAAACTTCAGGAACTTCTAAGAATGGTTGATATCTGAACTTGGTCTCTGGACATATAAAGATATAGAACATACAAAAGCACCTCTTTTGCAACTCTAAAGGATACACTTATTTAAGAGCTGCAAAATAGGTGCTTGGACTCTCAAGATTTGTGTTGGTGGTTTAGGGTTGTTTGAAATAAACCCTCTTAGAGATTAAGATTCCTGGGTAGAGAGATCCCCTTCTTCACCTGAATTGAGCTTTTCATAGATAAAATCTACCGTATCCGAGATTTTCTGGATTTTCTCTGCTGATTCGTCCGAAATGGTAATTCCAAATTCTTCCTCAATTTCGTATACCATCTCTGCTACGTCCAGTGAATCAAGGCCCAGGTCGTACTTTAAATGAAGGTCTGGATTGACATTATTTGTATCTATCTGGGTATGTCTGGATAAAATTTCTATTAGCTTGTCCTGAATTTCCTTCTTTTCCATTTTAACCTCCTGATTAAAGTTTGACGTAATATACAGAAAATATGTAATATTGTCAAATGTGAGGGGTTTAAAAAATGAAAATTTTGTGCATCGCTGACCATATCGATCCATTGGTCTACAGCAATAGCATTAGGGAGCGATTTAAAGATGTTGATATTATTGTAAGTGCGGGTGATTTACCCCTGCGTTACTACGATTTTATAGTTTCGAATCTTAATAAACCGCTTCTGTTTGTGTTTGGAAATCATAATCTTAAGAGGATACATCTGTACAAGCCTGAGTATAGAAAGGAGTTTAACGATTTATACGATCTCTCGAAGTTTGGTTCTTGTGGTGCGATTTATATTGGTAGTAAGGTTAAGATGGTGAAGGGAATAATTTTTGCGGGTCTGGGGGGCAGTATGTGGTACAATGGGGGATTAAATCAATACACTGAGTTTGGAATGTTTCTTCAGATATTGAAGCTTATCCCGAAGATGCTCTATCACAGGGTAGTACATGGTCGGTATGTTGATATTTTGGTAACGCATTCTCCCCCGCGTGGTATAAATGATCTTCCGGACAGGTGTCATACGGGATTTAAAGTGTTTTTATGGTTTATGAAAACGTTTAAACCAAAGTATTTGATACATGGGCATATACATCTCTATACTTTAAATGCGGAAAGAAGGGCAAATTATCTTGACACTACCATTATTAATGCATATAACCATTGCTTAATTGAATGGTAGTGGGGGAAGTGAGTTATGAGTGATTCAATGTATTCGTCTATGGCGAAAGATGATTTTAACAAGGCGAGAAGCAGGGAAATTTTAACAGCTATACTTTCAAAACTGACCAACAGGAAAACCGATCTGTTGTCACTTCAGGACGCGCGAGACATTCTCAAGCCAAAGTCGGAAAATTATAGGGGAATGCAGACTGTTCCAATATCACTTATTGTGGGAAGTGAGGGACGGTATAAGGATTTCAACAGAGAATTTTTACCTAAGCATCAGCATTTGCGCTCGAGATGGGAAAGGGTAGATGTTGCGTACTATAAACAGATAAATCTCCCTCCCATAAAACTGTATAAGCTCGGTGGTGTTTACTTTGTAAGAGACGGAAATCACAGGGTTTCTGTTGCAAGGATGCAGGGGGTTGAGTTTGTAGATGCCGAGGTGATAGAGCTTAGTTCTGAAATCACGATAAAGCCCGGAATGACGAAAGAAGAACTCAAGCGAGAGGTTATCAAGTTTGAGAAGGAAAAGTTCTATAAGGCAACTAAGCTGGATAAACTTCGTAAGGATTGTGTTCTGAATTTTACCGCTCCTGGGCGTTACGATGATGTTGTGGAGCATATAAATAAACACAGAGCATTTTTGAAAGAAAAAGAAAATCGTGATGTTTCTTTTGAGGAGGCAATGCTCTCCTGGTGTGATAACATATATAAGCCTATTGTTGAACTTATACGGAAAGAAAAACTCTTAAGTAGGTTTTATGGAAGGACCGAAGCAGATTTGTATGTGTGGATTGTTAGACACTGGGATGAATTGAAGAAGAAGTGGGGAGAGGAGTATCCGTTGGACGAGGCTTTGGAGGATTATAAGAACAGATTCGCCGGTGGTTTCTTTAGTAGATTAAGGGATAAATTTAAAGATTTCATTCGCAGGCTTACAGAGTAGCAGAAACGTGGCATGGTAGTTATTTCATCTATTACTGTTCTGGGGTAAGAATTAAAATTTTTGTTTCTCCCCCGTATCTATTTTTGTAAATTTCTTCAAATCGTTGGGCATCTTTCGGGCTCCCAACGATTTTACCATAGTGCATTGGTATGGCATACTTGGGAGAAACCGTGTTGACAGCCTCTGCCCCCTCTTCTGAATTCATTGTGTAGGTGCCACCTATGGGCACGAGGAAATAGTCGGTTTTTACCTCTTTCATCTCTGGGATAAGGTCTGTGTCTCCTGGGTGATACACACTTTCGGTCAGATAGATTATGTAACCTACCCATTTATTGCTCTTCGGGTGAAAAGGTTTGGAAGGATTGTAAGCTGGTACGGTTTTGAATTTAATTCCTACCTCGTATGTGTTGTTAGGTTCCACCGAAATAATCTTTTTCCCAAGCCCCTCTAATTTTTCCATACAGTCTTCTGGGGCTACTATGGTGGTCTCTTTGTCTAATAATTTTGTAATATCATCCGGGGAACAGTGATCGTAGTGTGAATGCGTTATGAATATTATATCGACTGCTTCGCCCGTTTTTAAATCAAAGGGATCAATTGCTATCTTATAGTTATCTTCGATTATGAATGATGCATGACCTAAAAATCTTATATTCATTTTTCTCACCTCTTGAATGGTTTTAATAGTGCTTCAAATATTTTTTTGATAAACAGTAGTAGCCGTCTTAAAAAGCCAGGCCTTCTCAATTTTTCCAGACGGACTATTCCCGAGGCAACCTCTTCATCTAGAAGCCGTTTGCGCTGGACGTTTTCTTCTAACTCAATCTCGAGCTTTTCAGCTTCACTATTTTTGTCAACTACTATTGCATTAATTGTCTGCCAATTTAACCTTTTGGCAGCTTCTAGTCTTCTCTCTCCGGCAATAAGTTCGTTTTTTCTGTTTATTATAATTGGGGATAATTGACCATACTTTCGCATACTATTTACCAGCGCATCTATATCACCTAGATCTTTACGGATCCTTTGCTTTACGATTATCGATGATATCTTTACCTGCATTGGCCTATCCTTTCAGGGTTCTTCTATTTAATTTAACCCTCTTTATCAGGAATGGCAAATGCACTGAGGATCGGTTTTCTGTTGGCAGTTACCTCGTCTGGCCTTCCAATTGGGGTATTGATTGGTGCCTCATGTAAGAGTTGCGGATTTAACTCAGCCTCCTCTACTATCTTGGATAGAACCTCGGCAAATCTATCAAGATTTTCGATGGTCTCTGTCTCTGTAGGTTCTATCATTAAAGCCTCTTTTACTATTAGAGGAAAGTACACGGTGGGAGCGTGAAAGCCGTAGTCGAGTATTCTCTTGGATATGTCGAGGGCACGAATCCCGTATTTCTTTTTTGTATTGGTAGCCGATACAACAAACTCATGCATACTGGCATTTTTGTAAGGCAGGTCAAATAGTCCCTCTATCTTTTTCTTGAGATAATTTGCATTTAGCACGGCTAATTCACTTACCCGTTTAAGACCCTCTCCCCCGTTTGCCCTTATGTAGAGATACGCCTTAAGTAGAACTAAGAAATTTCCGTAGAAGGTTCTCATTTTGCCTATAGAGCTATCTCTATGGGAGTAATCAAAGAAATATCTGTTGTCTTTGAAAGCAATGGTTGGGTAGGGTAGGAACTCTTTCAGTTTTTCTTTTACAGCAACGGGACCTGCTCCGGGTCCTCCCGTTCCATGAGGGGTGGAGAAGGTCTTATGAAGATTAAAGTGTACCATATCAAAGCCCATGTCACCGGGACGTACAATTCCCATTATGGCGTTCATATTTGCCCCATCGTAGTAGAGTAAGCCACCCATTTCATGAACAATTGATGCGATTTCCTTTATCTCGTTTTCAAAAACCCCTAGGGTATTGGGATTTGTAACCATAAGAGCGGCTACCTCTTCATCCATGTTTTTCTTTAGCTTTTCTACATCGATTGTTCCGTTTTCATTAGAGGGAATAGTTACAACCCTGTACCCACACATGGCTGCTGTTGCAGGATTGGTTCCGTGAGAGGAGTCAGGAACAAGTATTTTTTTCCGCGGATTTCCCTGTTTTGTGTGATAGGCACGAGTTATGAGAATACCAGTTAGTTCACCGTGAGCACCCGCCGCAGGATGAAGTGTTATTCCGTCCATCCCGCTTATCTCTTTTAAATCCTCTCCCAGTTCATACATTATCCGTAAAATTCCTTGCATACTATCTTCGCTCTGGTAGGGATGAACTTCGGAAAAATTGGACTCCGAAGCTATTTTTTCATTTATTTTGGGGTTATACTTCATTGTGCATGATCCGAGTGGATACATCCCCGTATCTACACCGTAGTTTAATCTGGAGAGTCTAACAAAGTGTCTTACCACCTCGTTCTCCGGTACAGAGGGTAAACGGGGAGGAGACTCTCTCTGTAAGTTCTTTGGAATTAGAGAATCATCTGTGTAGTTCGGAATAAAATCGCCCGATCGGCCTTCCATACTACTTTGGAATATTAGTTTTTCATTGTATTTAATCTCACTCATAGTAGCGACTCCTTGATTGCACTGTAGAGGTAGTCGATTCCCTGCTCTGTATTAAGCTCCGTGGTGTTAAAGAGGTAGAGGGATTCTTCCTCTGAATTTTTTATGGTAGAGTTCTCTTTTAAATAGGGAAAAGTAGAGATTTCCAAGGGGCCCAGGTAACTGTTTCTCTCCAGCCTTTCGGTTAGCTTTTTCCTATCGAGAGGAATTTTCAGGAGAAACTCGTGAAAGAACGGGGTATTGGGATATACTGGCTCGACATTTTTTAGTTCTATGAGTGCTCTGTAGAGCCTGTGAGCATTTTTTATAGAGAGCAAAGCGGCACTTCGTAGTCCGGTTACTCCCATTAGGCTCATATATACAACCGCACGTATGGCCATTAGGGCATGGTTTGAACATATATTTGAGGTGGCTCGCTCTCTTCTTATGTGTTGTTCTCTGGCAGATAGGGTCATTGTGTATGCCCTTTTGCCGTTGGAATCTTTTGTTACACCGACTAGGCGTCCTGGAATTGTGTGTAGGTACTCGTTGGAACAGGTAATGAACCCAAGGTATGGTCCTCCCGCAGATAGTGGAATCCCAAGCGACTGGGCTTCACCACAGCATATGTCAGCACCATGGTCCGAGGGTTTCTTTAACACGGGTAGAGATAGGGCCTCGTTCGTTACATAGATTAACGAAGCCTCGGGAAAGATTTCTTTCACTTTGCCCGGTTCCTCGATGTTTCCATAAAAATTAGGGCTTTGAATTACTATCGAGGAAATATCGTCTTTGACTGTGTCCTTTAATCCTTCGATATTGGTAAGTCCACGAGTTAGAGGAATGGTGTGGACTGTTATTCCAGTATGTCGAATATAGGTATTGATCACCTGGAGATACTCGGGGTGAATTCCTTCGGAAATCAACACGGTGCTTTTCTTATTGTGTCGCCACGCCATAAGGATGGATTCGGCCGTAGCGGAAGCACCGTCGTACATCGAAGCGTTTGATACGGGCAGTCCTGTGAGTTCACTCATCATTGTTTGGTATTCAAAGATTGCCTGGAGACTTCCCTGGCTCACCTCAGGCTGGTATGGCGTGTAGGCTGTGTAAAACTCTGCTCTGGATGTAATCTCATCAACGGCGGCAGGGATAAAGTGTTTATAAGCGCCTGCCCCTCTAAAGATCTCTCTGTAGGTCTTTATGCTCCCTTTTATTTCTTCTGAGAGTTTTACTAGTTCCGATTCGGGATAAGGCCCCTTAATTTTAAGTGGACGTTTTAATTGAATCTCCTCGGGTATCGATGTAAATAGCTCATCGATATTGCTCATTCCGAGGAAGGAGAGCATTTTCTCTATATCATTTTTGGAATGGTTGAAATATGACATTACTCTTCCTCTATCATTTTTTTGTATTCATCCTCACTCATAAGTTCATCCAACTCTTCTGGGTTACTCATCTCTATTACAAATATCCATCCCTCCCCCAATGGATCGGAGTTTATAATTTCACAGTTCTCCTCATTTCTCAGTTTTTCGTTGACCTCGACAATCTTTCCAGACACCGGTGCATATATTTCACTGGATGATTTTAGTGAATCTATGGAACACACGGCATCACCCTTTGTTACCGTTGTGCCTATCTCCGGAAGTTCTACATATGCAATGTCTCCCAGCTCGCTTTGGGCGAAATCTGAAATTCCTACTCGAACATTGTTCCCCTCTCTTAACGCCCATTCGTGGTCTTTTGTGTAAAGGTACTCTGACATTGGATTCCTCCTAATTGTTAACCGTTTTTTTATTACTATCCCTCTCGCTTGTAAAAGGGAAGCTTTACTATCTCTGCCTCTATTTTTTTTGAACCATGTATTATATATAGCATATTTCCTATATTTGTAAAATCGCTTTTTACGTATCCCATACCAATTGTTTTGTGAAGATACGGCCCAACCGTGGAACTGGTTACAATACCTATTTCATTGCCGTCGGTTGAAAGGATTTTATCTCCGTGTCTGGGGATTCCTGACGATAGGGTGGAAAAACCAATTAGGGAAATTTCCGTTCCCTTTTCTTTTTGCTCCAGGAGAATTTTTTTTGCTATGTAATCGGTATCTCCTTTTTCCTTCACTGCCCAGTGTAAACCAGCCTCTATTGGTGTGTGTTGTTCATCTATGTCGTTCCCGTAGAGCATGTAGGAGGCTTCTATTCTTAATGTATCTCGTGCTCCCAGACCGCATGGGGTTAATTTGCCCTCGGAGTTTGATAGTAATGTTCTCCATACCTGAGCAACAGAGGTATTTGGCATTATTAATTCGAAACCATCCTCACCCGTATAACCTGTGCGTGAGAAAATTATGGATGTATTATTAATTTCAATCTCTTTGAAGAAGAAGTGTTTTGGTAGTTCTTTTATCATTGGAAAAGCTTGGCCTAAAATTCTTTCGGCTAGAGGTCCCTGGAGGGCTATCATAGCTGTTTCGTCCGATATATTTTTGATTTCCAACTGTTTAAACCTCTTGGCGTGGGTTAGTATCCAGTTATAATCCTTATCTATATTCGATGCATTGACTACAAGGAGGAATTTTTCATTATTGTACTTTAAGGCTATCAAGTCATCTATTATACCCCCGTTCTCCCTGCACATCAGGGTATAAAAGGCCTGCTTTTCCTTTATTCGTGCTGCATCATTTGTGCCTATATATTGGAGGAAATCTAGTGCCTCTTCCCCCTCTACTATAATTTCACCCATGTGAGATACATCAAAAATTCCCGCCTTTTCTCTGACAGCGTTATGTTCGCTCTTTATTGAGGTGTATAAAACGGGGAGTGAAAAACCTGCAAAATCAACGATTTTCGCTTTAAGTTTTACGTGTTCGTCAAACAGGGGAGTTTTTTTTCCCATATAAACTCCTTTTTCTTTTTAAGTTAATTTGGAGTTAAATATTTAATCCAGTAGGGGATTGGTTCCGCTACCAGATGTTTTTTCTTTTTTAGTTGGTGTTTGCTGAATCGGTACATTAAGATTGAACATGGAGTTTGGAATTACATTATTGATGGGTGTTTCATCTGGCAAAATGGCATTTCTTATGTTATTTTCCACTGTCTGTTTCATCTTGGCCTCGTACTTACATAGGGTACAGAATTTTTTGGGCTCTGTTCCTGCTAAGAATATCTCTTTTCTGGTTTTTTTGCAGTATTCGGTTGGAAGAAGCCCTGATTTTGCACAGACCGTAACCTCCCTAAGACCCGTATCAGGTTTTATAAAATCTTTGATTGGTAGGTTCTTGTGAACCTCTTTCATGAATCTACACCACACTGGACCCGCTGAGACAGCTCCTGAGAGGTGAACACCCAATGAATGTCCCCTTTCATCAAAGCCGAACCAAATAGCGGTTGTTATCTGGGGGGTGAATCCTACCGTCCATGCATCCGACCAGTTTTGAGTTGTTCCGGTTTTACCAGCTATTGGTCTTTTAAATCCCCCGACGGTCGATGCTGCCCATCTCAAGGTTCCTGTTTTTATCGTGGATTCAAGGAGACTCGTCATGATGTATGCTGTTTGGGGAGACATAATTTGCATTGCCTTCCCCTTTTTCTTCTGTTTTAATCGAAGTTCTTTTTCTGGCTCGAGAATTATTTTGCCGTTTCTATCCTCTACATATCTTATTGCGATAGGATCTACCTCCCGGCCCTGATTGGGAAAGGTTGCGTATGCCCTGGCCATTTGGAGGGGTGATACGGTTATAACACCTAAACCGAGGGGGAATTTTCTTGGGAAGACTCTCTCTATCTCCTTGGGGTCTGTTATCCCGAGCATCTTACTTGCTCTTGATATTGCTGCGTCAAAGCCAATTGCTGCAAGTATCTTTAGAGATGGAACATTCATTGAGTGAGCCAGTGCATCGCGGAGTAGCACTCTCCCCTTCCATTCTCCCTTGTAATTTAGAGGAGTATATGGAGTTCCGTCGTCGTTCCAGAATACCACCGGGGCATCTACTATCATGGTTGCCGGAGTAAACTTCCGCGAGGAGATGGCGGCAGAGTAGTATAGAGGTTTAAAGGCCGATCCTGGTTGAACTTTGGAATTAACCGCTCTGTTAAATTGATTGTTACTCTCGAACTTTCTTCCTCCGACCATTGCATATATATAGCCCTTTGTTGAGTCTATGGCTATTAAGGCACCCTCTACCTGAGTCTTTTGTGCTATTTTCTCTTTTTCTTTATATGCCACTTTTGTTACATAGCGCATATCTCTCAGATTGAACATATCGGCTACTATGTCGACTATGGGGTTTAGTTCTTTTAGGTACTCCAATTTGGCGAGACGTTGTTGCCTTCTCCCCGCTACCCTCAGATCTCCTATGTTAAAGGTAAGGGATAGGAGATCCACGACATCGAGAAAGGTTTTATCGGCATATTTTAGTCTGTGGGATGTCTCAAGTTGGTATTGAGCGTTGATTCTCCTTATCCCGTTTCGCATTATCCTATCGGCTATTTTCTGATAATCGAGGTTTAGGGTTGTATGTACGATTAATCCTGCCTTATAGACGTCAACAGAGCCGAGAAGCATATCCTCGAGCCGTTGGCGTACATATTCGGTGAAGTAGGGAGCCTTGTCTTCCCGTTCGAAGTATGCAGTGGTGGTATTTGCTCTCGTGTAATCGTAGTTTTCCCAGTACTGTTCGAAGGACAGATCTGCCTCTTCTTTGGTTAAGTATCCCAACTGAACCATCTGGTTGAGGATTTCCCTCTGCATTTTTTTTGCCCGGTTGGGATGATTTATTGGAGAATAGTAACCGGGCCTGGCTAGTTGGATAACGAGAATAGCGGCCTCTGCGGGTGTTATGTCTCTCACCGAATGTTTGAAATAAAATTGTGAGGCAGCCTCTACCCCGTAGGTGTTATGGCCGAAGTACATCTGGTTTAGGTACATTTCGAGGATTTCGTCCTTGGAAAAATGTTTCTCCAGCTGCAGGGCCCACCAAAGTTCGACTATTTTTCTCCTTAGAGAAATATCGGTTCTATCCGCGAATAGGGTTCCTGCCAACTGCTGGGTGATTGTGCTTCCCCCTTGAAAAAATTGACCCGTTGCTATATGCCACGCAGCCTTCAACATATCAAGTATTCTAAAACCGTGATGTTCATAAAAATGTCTGTCTTCTCTGGTTAAAAGCGCGTCTATTAGACATTTTGGTATTTCATCAATAGGCACAATTTCTCTTTTCTCTGTTGAAAAGAGCTCGGTGATGAGTCTTCCCTTGATATCCAGTATCTGGGTCGGGAGAGCAGGCTTTTTGTTTTTAAAGGCCTCGTTCATGTCAATGTTTTTGGTAGCGGCGATTGCAACTCCTACCGCTGCACCTATAAGGATCGCGAAAAACATTAGTATTCCCAGGAGGATTCCTGGTAGATATTCTCTGAAGCGTTTTCTCGATTTCATTAAAACAAATTAAGTGTTTTTTGTAGGGATTTGTCAAGGGTTAGGATGGTAATAAATTATACAATATGATGAACAAAAAGTATTGTTTAGTAAACAAATGTGAGAATATTGAGTGTGGAATATATATATAAGGTATATTATAAAAGAGGCCAGTTCTTGCGAACTGGCCTACCCGTTTGGGTGTCGGTTAATATAGTAAACTGGGAGGGGAACTATATTAAGGTACCGACACCTTTATTATCGTCTTTACGTTTAAAAAGTTTAGTCTCATTATCAATATTCCTTTAAAAGTATATCAAAAATTAACGAAACAATATAGTGTTTATTTTTTTTTACGGTTAATTTTCTTGTAATACTGTAATCCTCTATCTTTATCCTGATTATGTGGTTTCCTGGTTTGAGATTTATCCTTCTTTTTTCGGGTGGAAGTTTGTTTCCGTCAACATATATAACCGCATTTTCCGGGGTTTCGAATTTAACGGGGGAAGAGTTCTGCCTCAGTTTTATAGTTGCTATTGTAGTCTTGCCGGGTTCAATTGTTACAATAGAATTTGTAGGTTCGTATTGATCGGATTGAATTTGAATTTGATGTATCCCAACCTGTAGTTTGATTCTATCCAATACTTTTGAATACTCCTTGCCGTCAATGAAAATTTTATATTCACCTTTTGTTTCGGATTCTGGTTTTTCTATTTGAAGTTTTAAAAATCCTACATTTTCGATCTGCGGTGTTATGGAAAAGACGAAGGAATGATTAAATATATAATCAGGAATTCCCTTCATAAGAGGCTGTACGGTTATGAGGATTGGAAAGTCTTCTTTTTTTATCTCTGATAGTACATATTCCCCATCGTGTTTATTGTTCTTTAAAACTTCCCTCACCTGTTTTTTAACTGGAATTTCCAGGTATATCCTGTTGAGGTATGGAAGGAAAACTGAGAATACTTTTTTGCCGTAGAATACTCGTCTACCCTTAGTTGGTGGTGGTGTTATTCTCTTAAATACCTGTAATACAAAACTATCCGAATACTTTTTTAATACATTGGGGACAAAGATTGAGATCTTTATGTTTTTAAGTAATTCTGTTTCTCCTTTGATGTTAAGGGAGAGTGACTCTTCGAGGTGAATCTTTCCCTCTTTCGTGATTTGATTTCCAACTGACAGTACTATTCTATCCGATACGAGGGTTAATATTCGTTCAGCGTATACTCTGGGGAAACCAAAGAGAAAAATTATTAGTGTGGCGTAGATACCAAGGGATTTTTTCATCTCTTTCTTTTTACTCCCAGAAGTAGCGGAATAGGATTGGTTGGTTGCCCCTTTCTTCTTATTTCGAAGTGTAGATGAGGTCCCGTTGCCATTCCTGTCATTCCTACTTTCCCGATTATCATACCTGAAGATACATAATTGTGCAATCTCACGTCAATTTCACTTAAATGTCCATATATAGTTTCATATCCACCCGAGTGTTCTATTATTATGTGTTTTCCATATATAGAATTATAACCCGTATATATGACTCTTCCATCCCTCGCTGCCATAACTGGAGTACCTATAGGGGCTGCTATGTCTATGCCGCTGTGAAACTCTTCGTGGCCTGTAAAAGGATTTATCCGCTTTCCATAACCGGAACTTATTACCCCTTTGGGAAGAGGAAATCTAAACAGTATTCTGAGAAAATATGCGCGTTCGATGGGGTGAAATCTATCATCCATGTAGAAGTAAAATTTAACCCTTCCCTTTGGGGTTTTTAGAGTAATAAGTAGATCCTCTTTTCTCTTATTCCTTCTCCAGGAGAGCATAATTATTTCGAGGGTTGATCTGGGTTTTACAGGAACAAAAATTCCTGGAAGGGTTGGTATGTAAAGTATTTTTCTGTCTTTTATCTCTCCTGGGTTGTTGATACGGTTGAGGGAGGAGATAGTATCATAAGGCAAATTAGCCTTTGCTGCTATGACAAAGAGATCGTCTCCCTTTTTTATCCTGTACTCGTATATAGAAATGTGTGTTGGTTTACCTCTGGTTGTGCGTTTGCTTTTCCACCTGTAGAATTGGCTCAGGCTCTCCTGAAGTTGAACAAATAGAGGGTCGCGCCTGGAGAAGGAGCGAATCCGGGGGTATTGGGGGTAGGTGGATATCAGTGGGAAGAGGGTAAGTAATTCTATAATTAGAAGGATCTTCTTGGTTTTTCCGAGTGTAGGCTCTATGAGCAATTTAGTACTCTTTTAATTCCTCCTCTCCTGCAAGGTATCTGGCTCCTGCCTCTGCAAGAGAGAGCATCTCATTTTCACCTGGATATCTTTTGATTGGGGCAATCCACTCTGTTCTATCCGTTATCCAATCGGTTAGCGGTGGATGTGCAAATCCTCCGGTCAGAAGTATTGCATCAACATCTCCGTAGAGTACGGTAGACATTGCTCCGATCTCCTTTGCGATTTGGTAAGCCATGGCCATTAGAACCTCTTTTGCTTTTTCGTCCCCATTTTCTATTCTGTTTACTATCTCTATTCCATTATCGGTTCCCAAGTAGCCCAGTAGACCTGATTTTTTGGTAAGAATATAGTTTAGCTCTTTGGCCGATTTATACTGACCGGAAAAGCATAGTTCTACAAGTTGTGTAGTCGGAAGGGAACCGGTACGTTGAGGAGAGAATGGACCTCCGTCATTTGCGTTGTTTACATCTACTATTTTACCTTTTTTAAGTGGAGCTACAGAGATTCCTCCTCCCAGGTGTACTACGATCAGGTTGAGTTCTTCTATGGTGGTATTAAGCTCTCTTGCATATTTTCGTGCCACGGCTCTTATGTTTAGTGCGTGTGATTGACATCTTCTCTCCATACCGGGGAGTCCGGAATATCTTGCAAGGGGTTCAAATTCGTCAACACCCACGGGATCAGTTATAAATGCAGGGCAATTGAACTGTTTTGCAAGTATGTCGGCTATCAGTGCTCCTAGATTGGATGCATGAGTCCCATATCGTGCCGTTCTTAAATCTTCTTTCATCTTTTCATTTATCTTGTAGCTTCCTGCAGGAATGGGTCTTACAAGTCCGCCTCTTCCAACAATTGCCGATAGAATTTGGATATTGTTTTTCTTTAGAAAATTCATTACTGCCTCTGTTCTAAATCCCAATTGCTCCACGGGATCTTTCATTTTTTCCAGTTCTTCTGGGGGGTGTTTTATATTTTCCTTTAAGTGCTCTGTAAGTTTTCCTTTGTCCGAATAGGTGTAAATTGCCACTTTTGTCGAAGTGGAACCAGGGTTAACTACCAGTATATTTTTCATGCAAAGCCTCCTTTTTGATTTGCATTTTATGCTAGTAGGTATCTCCGGGGTTAAAATTAAGAAGAGACAACACCTAACAGTATGGAGTTGAATTTCTCTCTACTGGAGTCGGAACGGGACAAAAGAATGATGGGTACTGTGGCTCCTATTACGATTCCCCCGGATGGAAATTGGGCTAGATAGATAAGTGCCTTTCCGAGTACGTTTCCACTCACAATATCTGGAACTACCAGGATGTCTGCATCACCTGTAACCTTTGAATGAACATCCTTTAATTCGCACGCCTTCTGACTTACTGCCAGGTCCAAAGCTAATGGCCCCTCCACGACGGCTCCCTTTATCTGTTCTCTCTTTCCCATCAGGTCTAATGCTGAGGCATCCAGAGTTGAGGGTATAGCCGGATTTACTACCTCTACGGCGGATAGAATAGCCACTTTGGGTTTTTCTATCCCAAGTTTATGAAATAGGAAGATGGCATTTTTTACTATTTCAATTTTTTCCTTTAGGCTAGGGTTAATGTTGAGCCCTCCGTCTGTAATTCCCAGAAAAGAGCCATCGGGCTTTTCTACGATCGCTATATGGGATAGTAGTCCCTGCCCTTTTAGACCATATTCGGAGTTAAGGATCTCTTTCATCAGGGTTGACGTAGATATATGGCCCTTCATTAGGCAGGAAGCCTGTTTTTGCTTTACTGCCTGGATTGCGGATAGAACCGCTTCTCTTTCCGTTGAGGCTCTTAATAGTTCAAACTTTTCTATTCCGTGTTTTTGGGTTTGTTCCTTTATGATTTTTTCGTTTCCGATTAGAAGGAACTTGCATATACCAGAGTCCGTGGCTTCTTTGAGTGCTTTGTATATCTCGTCTTTTACAGGGTTTACAACTGCTACTGTAACAGCTTGTTGTGATTTGACCTTTTGAAGGAGTGTTTTAAATGACATTTTCATTCTCCTTTATCCTTTTTATTTACGGGATAGGCATATTTGAAATAACCAAATAGGAGTAACGAAACAATTGTAAGGGTTATTCCTGATATGTATCTCCCGCTTACGTAGAGTAGAAGTATTATATAGAGGGTAAGAATTGCTAGGGTATATTTTAGTACGCGCTTTATAGAGGAGATAACTAGGGTGAAGAGATTTTTCTTTGAATTTTTTATTTTTATGGTCATCAGAGATGCGATCCCTACTATTAGTGTTACTAGAAAGACGTAATTAAAGGCTACCCTATTTTTTACGGCGAGATACCAGAAGGGTGAGATCATGAGAGCGCATACAATTGTTATAGTGAAAAGTGTAAATATTAGATAACCTACTTTAAGAATGATGTTTAGATAGCCGTTTACTATCGATTTAATTAGGTGGTGTCTTTTAATATCTGGCACATTTAGAAGTTTATTCTATTAATAGTTGCATTGTCAATTTAATTTGACAAAGGGGTTTCTTTCATTCTATTTTAGGGACATGGAAAAAACAGCTACGAGATTTTTTGCGTCTAGAGGTTTCCGTGAAGTTTCGGGGATTGGGGGGACGTACATTCCCCCTTCGGATAAGTCCATCACTCATAGGGCAATTATGCTCGCCTCTGTAGCAGAGGGATGGTGTGAAGTGATTAATCCCCTGTATACAGGGGACTGCCTCTCTACATTGGGATGCGTGGAAGCTCTCGGAATTGAAATCGAGAAGATGGAGAGAAATGACAAACGAGTTTTGAGGATATTGGGCAAAGGGCTTCATGGCTTTAAGGAGCCAGTTGGGGTGCTTGATGCTGGAAACTCGGGGACAACGATGCGTCTTCTCTCCGGACTTTTGGCGGGGCTTCCTCTGTATGCGGTAATAACGGGTGATTCCTCACTTTTGCGACGACCGATGTCCAGGGTTGTTTCTCCATTGAGAAGCATGGGGGCAAGAATAGAGGGAAGGGAGGGGGGAAGGTTTGCGCCTCTCACTTTTCTACCGGGTGATGGGTTACTGGAACCCATTGAGTATGATCTCCCAATAGCCAGTGCCCAGGTTAAGAGCGCAGTTCTCTTGGCTGCTTTGAGGAGTAAAGGAATTGTAGTTGTTAAGGGTCTAATAAACTCAAGAGATCATACAGAGCGTCTGTTTAAGGCTCTGGATTTACCTATTGAAGTAGAGGAAGAAAAAATAATTTTACAACCTGTCTCCGAAATCCCCCCCTTTAAGGTAGAGGTTCCTGGAGACATATCCTCTGCGGCATTTTTTATTGCCGGGGCGTTGCTATCGGGAAGAGAATTGACTGTTAAAAATTGTGGTATTAATCCTACTAGAATGGGGTTTGTCAATGTACTTAAAAAGATGGGGGCTAGTATTGAGATTGTTTTGGAGAAGGAGGAGATGGGAGAACCTGTTGGTACTATTACGGTTAGTCCTTCAAATTTGAGAGGGGTTGAGATAGGAAAAGAAGAAATTCCCTCTTTAATCGATGAAATTCCCCTTCTTGTGGCAGTGGCTCTGTTTGCCGATGGGAAAACGGTGATAAGGGGAGCGGAGGATTTAAAACATAAGGAGAGTAATAGATTACTCACCACAAAGGAAATGATTGAAGACCTTGGGGGAGTTGTGCACTTGCTTGAGGATGGTTTTATTGTTGAGGGACCTCAGGATTTAAAGACTGGTACGATTGACTGCAAGGGGGATCACAGAATCGCCATGGCCGGAGCCATTTTGGGTTCTGTGGTAGAGGGAGGGGTAAATATTGTTGGCTTTGAGGCTGCTAAAGTTTCCTATCCATCCTTTGTCTCGGATTTTATTGCACTTGGCGGTGCTATTGATTGAAGTTGTTGAATAATTTTTTCATTGGTTTTTGTTGAAAGCGAATATTTTTTTGTTTATATCTTTTCAAATAGTGTAAAAATATACTATAATCTCATCCATTAATCTGTTTCTGTAATAGGGGTTTGAGAGGAACGATATTTCTGTTAAGGAGGTGCGTTATAAAATTTATTGTAGAGCCCTCGAATCTTAAAGGAGAGGCGAGAATTCCTGGTTCAAAATCAAATACAACTCGTGCCGTTGTTATAGCGAGTCTTGCAGAGGGAAGATCTGTTATAAAGAATCCTCTTCCCTCTGCTGATTGTCTCTCTACCGTAGAGGTTTACAAACGATACGGGGCTCGTGTTCTCTCGCTGGGGAAGGAGTGGATTATTGAGGGAAGTTACGAGAATCCGAAATTACCCGATGATGTTTTAAATACAGGGAATTCGGGGACTACTACCTATATAGCGATAGGAACGGCAGGACTAATCGAGGGTTATACCGTTATAACGGGGGATCATCAGATAAGAAGAAGACCCTCTGGTCCGCTTCTTAAGGCGATAGAGGATTTGGGGGGAGAGGCTATATCTGTAAAGGGAGACGGATCGCAACCTGTTGTAATAAAGGGAAAAATTAAGGGTGGTCGGGTGTATCTGCCGGGTGTGAATTCCCAGTGGCTTACCCCGTTACTAATTAATACTCCTCTTGCTGATGGGAACACAGAGATATATGTGGATAATCTGCAGGAACGGCCGTATATAAAAATGACTCTTGGATGGCTTAGACGATGTGGAATTGAATACGAAGAAGAAAATATGGAGAGATTTTTCCTTAAGGGAGGACAGAAATACAGGAACTTTGAGTATGAGATTCCCTCGGATTGGGAATCTGCGTGTTTCCCTATAGTTGCCGCTGCGATAACGGATTCTGATATTACTCTCCACGGACTTGATTTGAATGATTACCAGGGTGATAAGGCTATCATTTCGATTTTACAGGCTATGGGGGCTGATATAGACACCAACTACGGAGGTGGTATAAGGATAAGGGGTGGGAAAACCCTCCATGGGATTGAGATAGATTGTGGAGATACCCCGGATGCCCCACCGATTCTTGCAGTTCTTGGAACTCAGGCAGAGGGGAAAACTATACTAAATAATCTCGGGGCCTCGAGGTTAAAGGAAACTGATAGGGCAAGGTCTATAGCAGAGGAACTTAGAAAGATGGGAGCTAAAATAGAAGAGTATGAGGATAGTATGGTAATATACAGGTCGGATTTGGTAGGAGCGAGGATTAATGGACATACCGATCATCGAATAGTGATGGCCATGACGGTTGCGGGTTTTGTTGCTAAGGGGAATACGATAGTGGATGACGCGGAGTATGTTAAAATTTCTTTCCCGAATTTTTATGAGCTTATGAGTTCACTTGGAGCCAAAATTGAAAGGGTTTCCGAGGTATGAGTGAGTATGAGCAAGTTTTTCAAAAGTTTGATATGTTTATAAAAATGATTACGAAATAAATAAAACATAAAAATAAAAAAGGAGGTTTTTTATGCGTAAATTTTTTATTTGGTTCATTGTAGTTGCGTTTGCCCTTACAAGCGTGAGTGCTTTTGGTGAAAGGCGTTTCCGTATTGCAACTGCAGGCACCTCGGGGGCTCTTTACCCAATGGGTGTTTTAATGGCTGAGACGATTAATAAGCATCAGTCGGAGTTTAAGGCGTCTGCCGAATCCTCTGCCGGTTCTCTGGCTAATATCAGGAATCTGAGTAGGGGAAAGGTTGAATGGGGAATTGCACAAAACGATATAGCGTGGTTTGCGTATAACGGTAAGGGACCCTTTAGGGGTAAAAAAATCGATACGCTTCGTTCTCTATTTGGAACACTTTCGGGATGGTTACAGATTTTTGTTCCTGCCAATAGTTCGATTCGTTCCATAAGAGATTTTAGGGGCAAGAGAGTAAGTGTTGGAGCGGCAGGAAGTGGCGGAGAAATAGATGCTCGACTTATTCTCGAACATTACGGGATCACCTACAAGGATATTAAGCCCTACTTTTTGCGTGAAAAGGACGCAGTTGCGGCTTTGAAAGACGGAACGATAGATGCGTTAATAGCAACGCACCCTCTGAAATCGGCGGCTTTTCTGGATCTTACCACTTCGTTCAATGTGAGGATGATATCCCTCACCGATGATAGTCTCTATAAAAAATTTCCGTTTTTTACCAAGAGTGTAATTCCTCCCGGAACTTATAGGGGGGTTGATTATCCCGTTACTACAGCCTCAATAGTTGTTTTTATGTATACCACCACTAAGGCAGGTTTTTCCACGGATGATATTTACAAGTTGTTAACGGTTATTTTTGATAACCGGGATGAGTGGAAGGATGCCCATGCCGCTGTAAATAGGAGTGTCAAATTAGAAAACGCTCTTAAAGGGGCTGCTATTCCGTTGCATCCGGGCGCGATAAAGTTTTTTAAGGAGAGAGGATTTACTATTCCCTCCTATTTATATCCTCCGAATTAATTTTGAGATAGAGATTTTAAAGTTGCGGGGTGGGTTCTCCTTTCCGGTATTAGTTGTATGTATGAATGATAAAATGCCGGTTTATCCTACCCCGTATTGTTAATATTTTTAGGTACTGGTTTATGCGAAGGGTGATTAATTATTCGGTTGGTACAATAGCGGTAGCTACATCTCTCTTTTATCTCTACACTGCAATGTATGGAGCTCTATCTCCCCTTCAACAGAGAGGAATACTCCTATTTGCCACTCTTTCAATAGGCTTTGTTATGTATTCTATAAAGGGGAAGAAAAGAGAGGAGAGTGAAACACCACCTGTTTACGATATTGTAATTGGATTGCTGATTGTAGGGGCTGGTATCTATTTCTTTTTTGCTGTAATGCCGGACAAGATTCTTAATAGGGGGGTTTGGGGTCCCACCAATTTTGAATTAATCTTCGGAGTGGTTATAACCGTAGTGATTTTAGAATTAACACGACGTAGCGTGGGAATGCCAATTGTAATAGTGGCACTTCTGTTTTTGGGATACGCAATATTTGGTCCGTATCTTCCCGGAGATCTTAATCATAAGGGATATACAGTTTTTGATCTCTCCGAGGCTCTGTTCTGGACAACTGAGGGTGTTTTTAGTATCCCTCTGGGGGCATGTGCCACGTTCGTTATTGTGTTTATTGTCTTCGGGGCGTTTCTTGATAAGCTGGGCGGTGGGGAATTTTTTATTAAACTTGCCTATTCTGCCGCAGGGCACGTAAGAGGTGGACCGGCTCTTACCTCTGTTGTTTCAAGTGCCCTTATGGGGATGATTTCTGGCTCCTCTGTGAGCAATGTGGTGACCACTGGTGCGTTTACCATACCTCTTATGAAGAAAACAGGCTATAAACCATTGTTCGCAGCGGCTGTGGAGGCGGTTTCGTCAACGGGGGGACAGTTCATGCCTCCTGTTATGGGGGTTGCTGCCTTTGTTATGGCAGATATGACAGATATTCCCTATTGGAATATCGCTGTGGCAGCCTTTATTCCTGCATTTCTATATTTCTTGTCTATTGGAGTGATGGTGTATCTGGAGGCCGGTAAGGAGGGGCTATCCGGGATCCCTAAGTCAGAGACACCTGATTTTTGGAAGACCCTGTTTGAGGGTTTATACCTGATAATCCCTATTTTTGTTCTTGTCTACTTTCTTATGGTGGAAAAATCGAGTCCCTCCAAAGCGGGTATATATACCGTAATTACGGTGGTTGTGGTGGGAATAGTTGAGAGGTACGTAAAGGCTAGATATATCCCCTGGAGAGAGATTTTGGAGGGGCTTAAGGCCGGAACGAAGATAATGGTTCCTGTTGTTGCTGCATCCGCTACAGCAGGGCTTGTGATAGGAATTGTTTCTCTTACAGGTCTTGGGGTATGGTTCTCTAAGGTTATAATTCAGATTGCACATGGCAAGCTTTTGGGAACGCTGATCTTATCTATGATAGCGTGTATAATTTTGGGTATGGGGGTGCCGACTACTGCTGCTTATATTATTACTACAATCCTTACCGTACCTGTTATTATAAAGCTCGGTGTTGGGCTTCTTCCTGCAAATCTGTTTGTTCTGTACTTTGCAGTTCTTTCGTTTATTACTCCCCCGGTTGCTCTTTCCGCCTATGCGGCAAGTGGTATTGCAGGAACAAATGCAATGAAAACCGGTTACCTTGCGTGGAAATTAGGGCTTGCAGGCTTTTTTGTGCCGTTTATGTTTGTCTTTAATCCCGCTCTCCTCCTCCAGGGTGGTGTGGTTAGTATTGTGTACTCTTTTATTATAGCGGCTGTCGGAATAATCTTCCTTGCAATTGCTCTGGAGGGGTGGTTCATTGTGAAAATTTCTTATCCTGCCAGGATTGTAATCCTCTTATTGATACTTTTGCTTGTTAAACCTAATCTGGTACTCAACCTTTCGGTGCTTGGTGTTGCAGGTTTGATACTGTTTATCAGTGTGAGGTTTAACAAGAGACGGGCAACTGTGTAGTATCTAAAGTGCCTTTACGGACCGAGCATTGTGGTAAGACTTAGGGTAAACCCGTATGCCAATGGTTCTACCAGTGTAAAATTGGTACCTACAGCTAAGTGCGGGGTAATATAGTAACGGCTTCCTACAGACAGTGTAAAAAGTTGGAATCCATAGTACGGTATTGAATATGATGCATAGATTTCTAGGGGGAAAGGAAAGTAATAGGAAAGACCCAAACCCTCGTAGAGGAGAAACCCTTCAATGTCACCCGTATACCAGCATGGTGCGGCGTAGAGAGAAAGGTGGAATGGTGATTCATAATCAAAGGGATCCCATTTAATCGGTAGAGCTATTGCGCTTGATGTTATATTACTCAGTATACCCGTAGTGTTGGTGAAATAAAAAAAGGGTAACACTCCAATCTCGAAATGTTTCCCGAGACTATGTCCCGCATAGAAATAGGCGGCGGATCCTGGTGGGGTTTGTTCAAATGGGTTCATGATACTAAAGGCGCCTTCAAAGGTCCATGAGTTAGGTTTTATCCGTTTGGCAAGAGGAGCTCCAATTGTCATTAAACATCCGGACAGTAAGAGTACACTGACTATAACGTGGAGAGAGAGAACCGCGGTTTTTTTTGACATATCGTTCTCCTTTTGGTTATTTGATTTGTGTAATTTTTTTCTAGGTATAATTATACCTCTTTCTTAAAGTATTTTAAATGCTTTGAGGTTAATGTTGACATACTGGGTATAGTTTCAGCATTATTGAAATATGAGAGTTGAGCGAGATCTGTTTGGGATGGTAAATGACAGAGAGATTTATAGGTATACCCTTAAAAATGATAGGGGTATTAGTGTATCGATTATAAATTATGGGGGAATAGTTACGGATCTGTGGGTTCCGGGTTTCGATGGAAAACCTGTAGATGTAGTGTTGGGCTTTGATAGTCTGGAGGAGTATGTTAGTGATACGGCGTATATTGGGGCACTGGTAGGCCGTTTTGCCAATAGGATCAGGGAAGGGAAATTTGTTCTTGAGGGCGAGGAGTATACGCTGAATCGTAACGAGAGGGGGAAACATCATATTCATGGTGGTTTCCATGGGTTTAATAGGGTGATTTGGGGGGCGAGAGAGTGGAAAGACGATTATATCTGCGGGTTAAGACTTGAGTATCTGAGCAGAGATGGAGAGGAGGGGTATCCCGGGAATTTGTCGGTAAAGGTTTCGTATATTTTAACCGAACGAAATGAGTTTGTGATAGAGTATCTGGCTGAGACTGATAGGCCGACTCCTGTTAATCTCACAAATCACACCTATTGGAATCTAAACGGTAGGGATAATGGCAAAATATACAATCACATTTTGGAATTGCGATGTGCAAGTTATCTCGAAGTAGATAAGGATTTGATTCCCACTGGAGAGATTACCCCTGTGGATGGAACACCAATGGATTTTCGTTTGCCCAGGGGTATTGGGTTTGGCATTAATAGACTTAGAGAGGGTTACGATCATTGCTACTTGATATCCTCTTATACCGGAGGGTTAATTCCATTTGCCAGGGTTTTTTCCCCTGTAACAGGAATCTCAATGAGAGTCTCCACTACGATGCCTGGTGTGCAGTTTTATTCCGGTAACTTTCTGCGGGGAAGGTTTGAAAAGCATTCGGGCTTTTGTCTGGAAACTGAGTTTTATCCGGATTCTCCAAATAGATCAGAGTTTCCTTCTTGTGTTCTTAGACCAGGAAACCTTTATAGACACGTTACCATACACAGTTTTGAGTGATTTATTCCGTTTCTTCTCCCCCACAGGTGGAGTTGATATTTCTTATCCGTTTTTCTAGCTGCGTACCTGTCTCTGAATCGCTTGCCGTTATGTATGAGCGAAGGATTGCCTTTTCGTTGGTAGAGACCCTAAAGTATCCGCTGTACCATTTCTGCGATTGAGTTTTTGTAACGAGATGTCCCTGGAGATCTATGCCGTCCTCTGTTTTCGATTGAATTTTTGCGCCCTCGCTCTGGAAAAATGTTATAATCGTTTTTAATGCCTCGTCTCTTTCGGCATTATTTGAAAACCTATAGTTTATCTCCCCTGTTGTGAAGCTCTGGCTTTCCAGTTCCCAAAGTTTGTCCATTAAGTTTGTGTTTTGATAGAATGATTTTAGGAATAATAGAATGGTGAGGAGCGAATTTTCGGCATATGTGGTAATGTTTTTATAGTTTATTCGATGATAAAAATGGCCGGATTCTTCGATGGCTCCAATGGCGTTTATCTTTTTCATGTACTCCTTTATCTGCGAGTGCCCATTTCGGAAGGGGCAAGCAGTTATGCCCATTTCCCTCCATATATCAAGTATCATAGGATTTACCTTTGGATCGTATACAACTTTTGGGTTATGCATGTTTTGAGATAGATTCTCGCGGGTGAGCATTTCAAGAATTGGTAGAGAGACAGACCCGGCTGTAACTATTCCTCTGGCATCCCCGAATACAAGGCGGTCACCATCTCCATCGGTACCGATTACTACGGAATTTTTTATTGAGGACGCAGTTTTGATCGCCTCGTTCATTTTGCCTCTACCTATAGGGTTGGGAGATCCCGTTGGAAAACGCCCGTTGGGTATCAGTTTTAAAGCTCTAATTCTGACTCCTGCTCTGTCCAATGCCATGTAGAGTTCCGGTCCCGCTGCACCGTTGAATGAATCGAGTATCACGCTAATGCCTTTAAGGGCTTGTTCTCTAACCCCTGCTAGTGAGGCAGAAAATTCTATATATTCTTGCGTTAGGTTTAGAAGTGTAAGTGTGCCTCTGTTATTGTGGGCCAATTGCTGTTCACTGTGATATATCTCTCTAATCCTCTTAAATCCCCCATTTGGTCCTGAATTGAGTCCTATGGCCCGTACAGGTGGTACGGTTATTTTCATGCCGATGTAATTTGCAGGATTATGAGATGCTGTAATGGTAATTCCCATGGTTTGGGGGTATTTTGCCGTAACCCAAAGGGTAAAGAAGTAACTCTGAGGTGTGCTTATAGGGCTACAACACACGAAGGTCCTAAAACCACTATTAATCGCTGTTTCTTTGGCAATCTCCATTACCTCAGGAGCGGCTATTCGTGCATCCTTAGAGATAGTAACGGTGTCTACACCAAGTTCTTTTGCATAGATCAGTGTAGATTCGCATAGCCTTCTGATTTCTCTTTCTGTAAACTCATCTTCTTCCCATCTGGCATCGTAAATTTTTATTGGATCCTTAAACTTCATACATTCTCCACTACTTTTTTGAATATTCTTAAAAAATTAAGGCCTATTACCATTTTTACCTCTTCCTCACTAAAGTTTGCCAGGGAAAGTGCCTGGATAATTTTATGGGCGTCATAGAGATTGGTGTAACCTGTCATGTTACCGGGGACTCCATTTATATCGCTACCTATGCCGAGGTGTTCCGAACCAACCAATTCTTTTAAGTATTTTGCATATTCTATAAAGG
Organism: uncultured Spirochaetales bacterium; assembly: GCA_964596425.1. Classification (GTDB taxonomy): domain Bacteria; phylum Spirochaetota; class Spirochaetia; order SZUA-6; family SZUA-6; genus CAZQTC01. The sequence continues at coordinate 125,141 of CAZQTC010000023.1, forward strand.
TATTGATGTCTCTTATGCCCCATTTACCGTCGAAGAAGGGCCACATGCCTATTATCCCATCTGTTGAGGCTATTTTCTCTATAGCCTCGTTGGAGATATAACGTGGATAGTTCTGGATATTCCTTGGTCCGGTGTGGGAACATATTACCGGTCTGGTGGTTACTTCTATGGCTTCGGTTAGGGTTTTTTCATCTGCGTGGGAGAGATCAATTATAATCCCCAGTTCGTTGGCTTTTCTTATTACCTCTCTTCCCAATTGGGTGAGACCGGTGTGTGCCGAGTGAGGAAGTTCCCTGTTGCCGAATCCCAGAGCAATGGAGCCAAGTGAGTTTTTTGAGAAATGCACGGGTACCAATACCCTTACTCCCTCGTTGAATATATATTCTACTCTAGTTAGATCATCCTCTATGAAATCTCCCCCCTCTATCCCCAGGACAAAGATCGGTTTGTTGGTTCTAATAGCTCTTTCAAAATCCGCATAGGTCTTAGCCAGTATTCCCCCTGCCGTTCGGATTCTTTCTTTAATATCCTCTATCTGTGATTTGATGAGTTTGAACGGATCCGTTTTAAAGAGCCTGAAGCTGTTTGGATCACCAATAGCGCAAACAACAAAACCATTAACGTTTGTATTTGGGACTTCTCCTAATTTGATATCTTTGGGAACCCTGCCCAGTCTAATGATTTTGTAAAACCGGGGGAGAAGTTTTTCTTTATGTCCGTGAATGTCAAAGTAGAAATTCTCTCTTAAAAGTTGTATCGAGGTATTTTCCTCCATAGTGTGTTGTGGTCTCCTTATTTTTTGATTTTAATTATACTTGGTTAATCGAATAAATGCTATAATTTGTTGTATATAAATAGCATAGATGGAGTTAAAGGAGGAGGAAACAAGGAGTGATAGAGGTGCAGAAGGTTAAAAAGTATTTTAATGGGGTCAAGGCTGTTGACGGGGTTAGCTGTACGGTTGAGCGAGGAGAAATTTTCGGATTGATAGGTCCTAACGGAGCGGGTAAAACTACTTTGATAAGGATAATCATGAATATAATCGGACCGGATTCGGGTAAGATTTTGTTTGAGGGGAGAAAATTTGAGGAGAGGGATAAAGAAAGGGTAGGTTACCTACCTGAGGAGCGGGGACTGTATAAAAAGGTAAAGGTAGGTGAGATGCTTCTCTACCTTGCTTTGCTTAAGGGGATGAAGCGGGAAACAGCGAAGACAAGCATAAAGAAATGGCTAGAACGTTTTGAGCTTGGTGAGTGGGCGGATAAACGGATAGAGACTCTATCTAAGGGGATGGCTCAGAAGATTCAGCTTATAGCCGCTCTCATACATGATCCGGAATTAGTAATTTTAGATGAGCCTTTTAGCGGACTTGATCCCGTTAGTATGGATCTGTCTAGGGAGATTATACTTGAACTGGGTAGAAGGGGAAAGACTATCCTCTTTTCTACCCATAACATGGAAGAGGCAGAGAGGATATGTACGAGGATACTAATGATTAACAATGGGAAAGTTTTACTCTATGGAAAATTAGATGAAATAAAATCGCGTTTTGGTAAACGCTCTGTTTTTCTGGAGTTTGACGGGAGTGTAGATTTTTTAAAGGGTTCACCACTTGTTGAAAATATAATTTTTTATCCTCGGTATGCAGAGATAGAACTTAAAGATAAAACCTCACCAGATGAGTTTCTTAAGGCCATTATAGGAAGGGTTCGTATTAAAAGGTTTGAGCTTACCACTCCCTCACTTCATAAAATATTTGTCGAGCAGGTAAAATATTCTAATAATAAGGGGGAGGAATGGATATGATTTTTACGAGAAGGGTGTTGAATGTAATCTGGATGGAGTTTAAGATGACAGCCCTAAATAGGGCATTTATCATAATTACTATTATCGGTCCTTTTCTAATAGTGGCTTTTACGGTTCTACCCTCGTACCTTGCAAGTAGGGGGACTCCAGCGGAAAAGAGTATTGCTCTATTAGGTGGGAGTACAGAACTGGTTAACTCGATAGAGAGGAATATGAAGGGAACGAATGTACATGTTTTTAAAACAACCGATGACATTAAACAACTTAACGCTGATGTCCTAAATGGTAAAATTGATGGTTATCTTGTGATACCTCCTGATCTGTTCAAAGCACGGGAGATTGATTTTATTACCTCTTCTGGTGGTGATTGGGCTACTTTAAAAATGCTTCAGGGTACTATAGATACATTGGTAACCAAAATGAAATTAAAAAGGGCCGGGCTCTCAGATAGGGAGATAGAAGATGTGTTAGTTACCCCTTCTGTTGTGCCCAAGAGGATATCGAAGGGTATGAAGGCTGAAAGAGAGAATTATTTTGCCTCTTTTATGACTGTGCTTGCCTTTACGATGCTCCTCTATATGACTATTCTGCTCTATGGTCAGGGGATTGGCAGATCGGTGCTTTCCGAAAAAACACAAAAAACAGTGGAAATACTCCTCTCGTCAATCCATTCCAGAGATCTCCTCTTTGGGAAGATATTTGGTAAGGCTATTGCAGGACTTCTTCAGTATGCGGTGTGGATTGTTATTTCTGTATTTTCTATCAAGGTTCTTAATCCGCTCCTCAATTTAAACATAAGTTTGGGAGGAAAATCCAGTTTGTTTCTGTATTTGATAATATACTTTTTATTAGCCTTCTTTCTTTACTCTTCCGCCTACGCCACACTTGGTGCTGCAAGTAGTGATGAACAAAATCTGGGACAGCTATCATTGCCTTTAATTCTCTTTCTTGTTCTACCTATGGTCGGACTTAGCGGGATAATTTCCAATCCCAATGGGGTGTTTTCTATGATTCTCTCCTTTTTCCCTTTTACCTCGCCTATAGTTATGTTTCAGCGTCTGGCAATGTCCAATCCGAGCGCTATTGAAATATGGATTAGTATTTTAGTAATTATTTTAACCACTATTGCTGTTACAATATTTGCGGCGAAGATTTTTAAGGTTGGTATTCTGCTTACTGGGAAAAAACACAGCCTCCGTGAAATAATTAAATGGATAGGATATAGGTAAAGATTACCTAAAGGCTTTGTCAATGTTGTCTAGGATATCTCTGTCCGGCAATCGAGAATTTGCCATATTTTTAATACTTTATTGCATTGGTATGTTGCATTAGTTTTCTGTAGGGTCTCTCCTCTGTTAAGGCCTGGTAGATGTCGAGGCACGCCATGAGCCTACCCGTAGAGTTGAGTTTTTCACCGGTTGATCCGTAAGGATACCGAATTTGGAACGGCAGGTTTGCCAAGGTCGTGTAAATTAGCGGTTAGCATTGCTTTTACTGTTGTATCTTGATCAAGGTTTATAGTGGTTACAACATATATGTTTTATTTTTTTTGTTAGCCTGAAGGGTGTTTCATTGCGAATTTTGATTTGCGGTCGATTATCCTGATTATAATTTTGGTAAAATCGAGCAGTTTATTTGTGTTAGATTGATACCTCTTCTCGGAGACGAGTTTCATCGCGGCCGTGAGAATGAAAGGGTACTGGGCGGATTTTATCCCTGTTTTCAAAATTCGGGGTTTCAAAGTGATGTTAAAAGCCGCTTCTTCACTTAATCCGTTGTCATGTAGTACGGCGTATATGAAGGGTTCAAATTTTTAGTTGTTGTTAAAATCGAAAAGTTCTGCCAGTTGTAGGAGATATAGAGTACCCTTCTGGAGCTATTGATGGTAGCTTCGAGTATGTTAATCTCGACAAAGTCAAGGCATAGAGATGATGAATATAGAAAAATTCTTTAAGATTCAGTCTCATAGTTTACTTAAGCTTTTCTTTCCCCTAATACCTTTGTTAATTCTCTCTTTATGTCCTCAAGTTTAAAGGGTTTGAGAATTCTGCCCTTAAACCCATAACTGGCATACTTAGCCATGATAGGATCTGTAGAGTATCCACTTGATACAATTACTCTTGCCTGTGGGTCTATGTCAAGAAGTTTTTTTATGGTCTCTTTTCCTCCTAGGCCCCCTGGGATAGTTAGGTCCATAATGACTGCATCGAAGGGAGCACCGCTTTTCATTGCCTCTCTGTACTTTTGGAGTGCCTCATTTCCGTCCCTAGCTAGCTCAACCCTGTATCCTAGAGATTTAAGCATGGCCTTAGCGACGCTTCTAACTATTTCTTCATCATCCATAATAAGTATATAGCCTGAGTAACTATTTGTAGGTTGGTGGGACTGCTCGTTTCCGGAAGTTTTTTTTGTGGCAGATTGTTTTTCGGCGGGAAGGTATATGGTAAATGTTGTACCCTTTCCCGGTGTGGATTTTACACCTATGTATCCTTTGTGTTTGATGATTATGCTATGGGCAACTGCCAGACCCAGGCCGCTACCCTGTTTTTTGGTTGTGAAATAGGGATCGAATATTTTCTCTACATCTTTAGGGTGAATTCCTATGCCCTCATCCCTGAAAATGAGTTTTACGAAGTCTCCAGATATAGGATGGGGGATACTAGTCTCTCTTGTAGTGGTAAAATTTTCTGCCTCGATATAGAGGTTTCCTCCCTCCGGCATGGCCTCTTTTGCATTTATTGTCAGGTTAGCTACTACCTGGCTGATTTGGCCCTTATCAATTTTGACGTGCCATAATCCTTTTTGGAATTTAAAGTGGGCTTTTATGCTGCTGCCGCTTAGGTTGAATCTGACGGTATCTTCTATTATAGGTTTTAAGTCCATAGTTTCCAGTATTGGCTCTCCTCCCTTAGCAAATGTGAGAAGTTGCTTGGTAAGTTTTGTAGCCCTCTCCATTGCCTGATCTGCCAGTTGAATATAGGGAAAGGCGGGGTGATCGGGTGGTATTTCCAGTTTGGCAAGTTCAATATTTCCAAATAGACCTGTAAGGATATTGTTAAAGTCATGAGCGATTCCTCCCGCGAGAACCCCTATAGACTCTAATTTTTTTGTTTTTAAAAGTTCTTTCTCTGTCTTCAGTTTTTCGGTAACATCACGGAATACCAATACAACACCTAGTATGTTACCCCTTGGATCCTTTATCGGTGCGGCACTGTCTGCAATATTGTATTCTACACCGTTTTTGGAGATAAGGACGGTATGGTTTGCCAGACCTACTATCCTACCCTCTCTGAGTACTCTGGCTACGGGGTTTTGTGCCTTTTCTCTTGTAGTTTCATTTATTATGTGAAAGATATCGGTCAATAGTTTACCTTTAGCCTCTTGTTCGCGCCACCCGGTGAGATGTTCAGCTACGGAATTCATTAATTCCACCCTGCCCTTTACATCGGTTGTTATAACCCCGTCTCCGATGGAGTGAATTGTTACAAAGAGTTGTTCTCTTTCCTCCATGAGTTGTTGTTGGGCGTTAATTTTATCTGCCAGCATACTGTTGGCGTTTTTGGCCATCTCCTCAAATTCCACGAATTTCACCATTTTCAGGTCTATCGGTTCGTTAGAAAAGGCAGCTCGATTGAAGAATGAGATAAATAAATTAAAGTCATTTTCTAGTCTTCGGGTTAGTAAATTGTAGAGGAAGAGGAACAACACTACTACTGTGAGAATTATGAGGATAGAGAATGATAGTTTGTTAAGAATTTGTTTGGTTAACTGTGAGTGCATTGTGAGAATATCTCTCTCTATATCGTCAAGATAGACACCGGCTCCGACCAGCCACTTTAACTCCGGGATTCCCCGTACAAATGAGGTTTTGGGTGATTCTTTATGTGGGCCCTTTAGTTTTACCCACGAGTAATCGATGTAATCTCCGCCAGGTTTTAGGGCCGCTCTGTATTCTTTTTGGAAAATTTCTCTTGTTTTTTGAGGGTTTTTATTGAAAATTTCCCAGAGTTTTCTCCTGCCAGAGAAAACTTTTCCATTTGAGACCAGAGCATCGCCATTTAACCTATTGACAAAGATGTATCCCTCTTTATCGAATCTAATCTTGCTTATCCGTTCTAAGAGTTCCTTTTTGATTTTTTCTGTAGCCTCATTTTGGTAAAGGCCGGCGGTTATACACCAGTTTAGTGGTTTAAAGAGTTTTATGAAGGAGATCTTTTTATTATGGTTCGTTATCTGTCTATTGGCGGAATTGTTAACGCTTATGGGAATATATTGGTAAAAACCCTCTCCCGCTTCTTTGGCTATGTTAATCATATCTTTAATGATGTAGTTACCCCTGTAATCTTTGAGATTTATACAGCTGAGACCCTCGTTGCTCGGGTTTAGTGGGTCTAATACAATTTTCCCTGTTAGATCGATTATTTTGTAGCATTCGTTTGTGTTTCCAAATCTGATCGCTCTTAGGGCCTCTAGAATTTGTTTTTGAATCTCTACTTTATTTTTGAGGTTTTGATTTTCTCTGTAGATATGTGTTGCAATCTCGTAAGCCTCGTAAACCCTTGATTTGATTCGATTTTTTGTTAAGGTTTCCGCTTTGGTTTTTTCATGATTTATCATATCAATGACTCGGATAACCTCTTGTTTTATCATTTTTTTCTGCTCTAAGATGTAATCTTTTCGCATTTTTTCCGCTCTGATGTTGAACTCTCTGTAACTGCTAATTAGATCTATGACAATGAATATCCCTGAAAGGGTCAGCAGGAAAATTATTCCCGATACCCTTATAAACTTTATGAAGCTGGTTTTTCTTTTCATATGTAATCCCTCTGGAATACGTATGGGTTGATGGAGGTTGTGCACTTATTGGCAAGATTGCACATGTTAGTAAAATTATATATATATTGCTCGTGGTTTTAAAGGAAATGTTTGTTATATTTAATTTTTTTGATTCATGTGGTACTGTACTATGTTTAAAACGTGTTTTTGGCAGTGGTAGTACGAGGATACTGTAGTGAGGTGGTTGTCTATGGAGAATTTAATTGAGTTTAATTTTGGTGGCAGAAAGAGTGAGGTAATTTTTACTGAGGAGATTTTCGGGGGTGCAGATGGTGTTGTTGGATATATCGCTAAAAGGCTTTCTGGTGAGGGGGAAAACACCCTTTTTGTATTCGATGAGAATACTTACCGGCTGTTTGGCCCCGGGGAACGCTTTGGAGAAGGAAAGAGGTGTGTAGTTCTTTCCCCCGGCGAGTCAAGTAAAAGGTGGGGGAGTGTAAGGTTAATTTTGGAGTCTGCCGTAAAAATTGGACTTGATAGGAGTGGCACTGTTGTCGGAGTTGGTGGAGGAGTGGTCGGTGATCTTGCAGGATTTGCCGCCTCTGTTTATATGCGAGGGTGCTCACTTGTGCTTGTTCCTACCACACTGCTTGCCATGGTAGACGCCTCCCTCGGTGGAAAAACGGGGTTTGATTTTATGGGGTTTAAGAATATGATTGGGAGTTTTTATCCCGCATCGGAGATTTTTGTAGACGTAAGGAGTCTGGAATTTTTGCCCCAGCGAGAGTATCTCTGTGGCATTGCGGAGGTAATAAAAACGGCTATGCTCGGAGATGCCGAACTGTTCTCTATTCTGGAGAATAAGAGAAGAGCAATTGTTGCCCGGGAGGTTGATGTCGTTAAAGAGATTGTAAGACGCTCCGTTATGGTTAAGGGAAAGATTGTGGAAGAGGATCCCAGAGAGTCAGGAAAAAGGGCTTGGCTTAATTTGGGGCATACCTTTGGGCACGCTCTTGAGGCTGTTAATGCTTTTAAGGGAATAAATCATGGCGAAGCGGTAGCGTGGGGGTTGGCAAAGGCTATGAGACTCGGTGTTAAACTGGGTATCACAGATAACGATTACGCTAACCGTGTTATTAGACTTCTCGAAAGCTACGGGTTTGTTAGTGAGTTTAGAGGGGCAAAGGGGGGGTATGGGGATGTAAGGGCAACGGGTGAGGATGGGAACTTAAGCGCGGTAGCCTTTGATCCGAGGGGTATAATTCGTGCTATGTATGGGGATAAAAAAAAGAAGGGTGGGAAATTGAGATTTGTTTTACAGAGGAATTTGTGCGATAATTTAATAGTAGAGGGTGTTAACGAGGGAGCTATTTGGGAAATTTTGTAGGTGTGGTTGATTTTAGAATTCTTAAAAAGTCTGGAGGTTGAGTAGGTGAGGATTAACAAGGAGGTTTTTGATAAACATGTTAAAATGTTCAGTCCCGGGAAGGTGATATTTGAGGAGGGTGATCCGGGTGAGGAAATGTATGTTGTTATTCAGGGTGAGGTAGAAATACGAAAAAAAACCTCTGCCGATACGGCGAAAACTCTCGCTGTTTTACATACCGGAGATATATTCGGTGAAATGGCTTTAATCGAAAACAAAAAGCGCTCTGCCACTGCAATTGCCACTCAACCAACTAGACTCCTTGCCCTCAACGAAGTCTTATTCGAGAAGATGATAGAGACCAATCCTGATTTTGCTAAGAAGATGATACGAATTCTATCGGAGCGAATACGGAAGGCAAATGCAATAATAGAAAATATTATGTCAACCAACAAGTCTAACCAGCTTCTTGAGGGGTTGTATCAGTATGCCAAGGAGAGTGGGGTTTCTACCTTTAAGGGGTATAGGGTGAATATAGAAGCTTTTACCGATTGGGCATCTAAACATTTGGGGATCGAGAGAAAAGAGATCTCGGCCATGATTCAAACCTTCCTTAAAAGGGGGATAGTTAAATACTCTGCCGTTGGTAAAGAGGAAATACTTGTCGAGCCTCGCGGTTAGAAAGTTTTTATCCCTCAAATATCTCAGATAACATTCTGTACTTTTTGTTAACGAGATTTAGCGTTTCCTCTTCCAGATTGGAGGCTTCGTCTGCAAGAATTTCGAGGGATGAGAGAGACTCGGAGACCGCATCAAGAAAGTTTTTTCTACACTTAAACCAATAGGTTCCGTAACCATCCGTTTCTAAAGTAAGAAATCCCAATTTTTTCTTTTTGTTTTTGAGGTTACAGAGTTTCAGAATATTGGTAAGACCGGTTTTGAACGGTTTTTTATTTAGGTTCTTGGTAAAATTGTGTCCCTTCGGCCAGTTCTTTATAATTTTCAGATTGGGTTCCATATTCTGAATGGCAAAGAGGAGTGTGTTTAATTTTACTCCCTCCATAATAGTGTGATTATTGTAGATTATTACACCCCGTAGCTTCTTATAGTTGGGAAGTAGTCGAAGGTCTGTAATTTCCATAACCGGTTTTATTCTCTCCCATTCTAATACCACTCGTCTCTGATTCCCTTTTATTCTCTTTATGGGGAAAACCTCTCTGCCTATCTTGATGTTGTTGGTGAAATCTCTCTCTCGCTTTGTACTCTTTGCGCTTTCTCTCCTATGTAGAAGCGCCTTAAGTATTTTGGGATCCACTCGCTTAAGCCAGGCCTCTTTTAGAGGGGAAACAGATCGCGCATATAGTCTGGATGTTCTTACTATCTCTCCAGCCACTATATACTTTGGGTCTTTTCTAAACATTACAGAGCCGGGATGAATCTGTATTTTAGAGGCCGTTATACTCCTGTAGAGCCCCCTGCCTATGTTTATACAGATGGATTGTACGAGCCCTCTGGAAACGGCACAGAGGAAGTCACTTATCGATCCCGTGGAGGAGATGGGAATGCCCATTTCAGAGACTATCTCCTCTAATTGACTCTTTATATTGGCAATCTCCTGCATGGTTTTTGTATCCAGATAGTAGTTCTGGCAGAATTTTTCCTTGTCTTTGCTATTTTTATAGCGTTTAAAGAGTTTTACATAGGAATAAAAATCACCATTTGGGTCGCTAAAGGAGTGATGAGCCTTTCTTGCCTCTATTTCTTCTCCCTGTGGAAGCAGGAATGGGGTTTTTGTAGAGAGGAAGGCTGCCGCTATCGTTACCTGCTCTATTACGTTGGGATAGTGGAGAATTGCCTCTACTATCATTCGTGAATGTCTGGGGAGAATGGGAAATTTGGCCATCATCTTGCCGATTTGGGTGAGTTCTCTGTTGTCATCCAGTGCATCCAGGTATTTGAGGGTCTCTATAGCGCTCTCTATCTCGGCAATCCCGGGGGGAGAGATAAAATCGAAATTTTCAAAATCTTTAATCCCAATTTCGGCCATTCTCAGTATAACCTCTGAAAGGTCTGTTCTGTATATCTCCTCTTTGGGAAAGAGCGGTCTACTCTCGTAGTTGGCCTCCGAGTACAGCCTGTAACACACCCCGGGTTGGGTTCGTCCTGCTCGTCCCTTTCGCTGGTTGCAGGATGATTTCGGTATGGGTATTTCTATGAGGGAAGATGTGTAGTTTCTGGGATTGAAAAAGTTCATCTTTGCATATCCAGAGTCTATTACCGTTGTTACCCCGTCTATTGTGACACTCGTTTCCGCTATATTGGTAGCAACTATCACCTTTGTTTTTCCGGGGTATTCCAGAAATACCTTTTCCTGTTCTTCCACGCTTAATCTGGAGTATAGGGGAAGTATCTCCAATTTTTCTTTGTATCCCAGGGTGTAGAGATTGGAGATACACTCTTTTATACTCTGTTCACCCTGGAGAAATATCAAGATATCTCCCCGTTTCCCGCTTTCTAGTGTTTTCCTTACCGTCTCAACAATTTTCATCATCATTGCTTCGTGGCTCGTTTCTGGGAATGGAGGATCGTAGATTATTTCTACGGGATAGGATTGAGCCTCTATCCTTACAATCGGGCATCCATCGAAGTAGTGGGAAAAAACCTCGGCGTTTATTGTGGCGGAGGAAACAATTACTCTGAAATTTTTTCTCTCTTTGAGAATGCGTTTTAGAAAGCCAAGTATAAAATCTATATTAAGACTTCTCTCATGAGCCTCATCGACTATTATTACGCTGTAGTCTTGAAGGTAATAATCTGTTTTTAATTCCTGTAGTAGGATCCCGTCTGTCATTATCTTTATCTTTGTTGTGGCGTCGGTGAGGTCTTCAAATCTCATCTTGTAACCCACGGTGTCCGGTATTTCCTTTTTCATCTGATGGGCGATAAACTGGGTTACCGATAGCGTAGCTATTCTTCTCGGTTGGGTTACTCCAATTATACCGTTATCTGCGTAACCATCCTCATAGAGTATCTGTGGGAGTTGAGTTGTTTTCCCTGTTCCCGTAGGGCTTTCTACAACGATTACCTGATTATCCCGTAATGCCTCCAGTATCTCTTCTTTATGCTCGTAAACGGCTAATTTTGAAAAATCTATATCTTTTATAATCATTTTCCTATCTTTCTTGTCCTTTATTTCTTATTATATTAATTTAAAATACAAATATTAGAGAGAATGTAAAGGAAAAATAGAGAGTATGGCTGTTCTTTCTCCAGAGGCCAACGAATACCTCGAAAAGGCAAAGGCTTTTGTTAATTCAATTCCCCTGTTGAGCCCCAGAGATATCGAGGAGGCCATAAGAGAGGAGGGTTACATCGGACAGGATAGGGCAGTGAGGGCCGTTTCTCTTATGGCTTATCGACATATTAAGAGGTTAAAGCATATATACCTTATGGGAGTAAAACGTGAGAGTATTCCGGAGAAGACCAATATGCTGTTTGTGGGGCCCACCGGTTGTGGTAAGACCTATCTTGTCGAGATTTTATTCAAAAAGATACTAAAACTCCCCACTGTTATAGTGGATATCACAGGTTTCTCGGAGACCGGGTATGTGGGGCAAGATGTAAATTCTATCCTCACGCGTCTTATATACGCCGCCAATATGGACCCTATAGCCGCCTCTTTTGGGATAGTTTGTATCGATGAGTTTGATAAACTTTCGTCGGGTAGCAATAATGCTGTCTTCGCAGGGGCAGGGACGACCAAGGATGTTTCTGGGCTGGGGGTTCAGAGGGAGCTGTTAAAGATTCTCGAATCAACGGAGGTACCTGTTCCACTTGAGTTTAGTCATTCCGATTATACTCCGAAGGTTATCATATCCACGACCGATATCGATTTTATTGCCTGTGGGGCTTTTTCCGGTCTTAAAGGGGTAATAGAATATAACAAGGGGGAGCATATAGGTTTTGGTAGGAGGCCCATTGGTGCTGATGTGGATAGGATAGCGGTAAATTACTCAATAGATGAGGTAGAGGCAGCAAGAAATTTTAGAGATTACGGGTTTCTTCCTGAACTGATTGGGAGGTTTAAACGAATAGTCCCCTTCCATGCCCTATCGAAGGGGGAATTGCGTAAGATTTTAGAGAGGAATGTGTTAAGTCGCTATAGAGAGGAGTTTAAATTGGAGGGTAAGAGACTTTTAATAGGGGAAGAGGTTATAGGTAAAGTTGTTAGGGATAGTATAAAAAAAGAAACAGGGGCAAGGGGGCTGGAGGCTTCTCTTGTTGGAATATTGGAAGATGCCGCATTTGAAGTGTTTTCCGATCCTGGTTCCAGTTATGTAAAGTTGGTTTTGGAGGAAAGCTCCGGAGATATTTCGTATGTCATCGGATAAAAATGGAGATGGGGGATATAACCCACCGCAGGGATATATTCTTGATAGGAGATTTGGCGAAGAGGCTCTCGATATTGTAAAAAAATTGGTTTCTTTCGGATATAGGTATCCCGGAAGTGAGGGACATAGGATAGCTGTTGATTATATATCCTCTCTGCTTGAAAGATATGTGGATGATCTCTACAGGCAGGAGTTTGAGATAACTTTGGGGGGAAAAGAGGTAGGCTGTAGCAATGTTATTGGTGTTTTTAGAGCCGGGGGGAAGGGAAAAGGTACTTTATCGGAGGAAGTTTCATCAACTAAGTCGGTAATGATAGGAACCCACTTTGATACGAGATTGATTGCTGACAACGAAAAAGAAGAGCAGTTGAGAAATAAACCGATTTTGGGAGCAAATGACGGTGGTTCGGGTACGGCTGTACAACTTGCCCTTGTTCCTTTTCTAAAAGGGTTCGAGTTTCCCTACGATGTGTACCTTGTTTTTTTCGATGCGGAAGATATAGGAAATATAGAGGGACATCTTTTCTCTACAGGGGCTTTCTATTATGCCAAAAATCCTATACCCGCTATGCCAGGCGAGGTTATTGTTCTGGATATGGTTGGAGGAAGGGATATGGTGTTTGATTTTGATGCCCATATAGTAGAGCATATGGAGAGTCTTGCCCTTACACTTAGGATAAGGGAGATAGGGAAATCAAAGGGATTTTTGCCCTTCCTCAATTTTGATATAAATAAACATGCTAAGTTTATAATATGTGATCATTACCCGTTTTTAAATGCTGGTATTCCGACGACTATTTTAATCGATTTAAACTATCCCTACTGGCATACCCATGGTGATACCCCGGATAAGCTCTCATCGGAATCACTATGGATTACCGGAGAAGTTGTTTTATCCTATCTGGAAGCTCTTCGATAGTTATTCCAGTATAGCTCTGTCTTGTTCTTAAATCTTTAAGGGTTACAGTTTTCTCTCTGTATTCGTCTTCTCCGCATATTACCCCAATTGGTATCCCCTTTTTCTCGGCGTAGGAGAACTGGTTTGCAAATTTCTTTTTCTCCGGATAAACCTCGGAGGAGATACCGTTTTTGCGGAGGTGGGAAGAAATGTGGTGGTAGTGTGCTATTAACCTATTATCTAGAAATAATATCAATACCTGGGGGATCTGTATCTGGCTCTTTCCCGGGTTAATTTCATCCAATGCCGCTATTAGTCTGTCTAAACCTATGGATGCTCCCACTCCCGGAATGCTTTCCTTGGTGTAGAGGGAGGTGAGGTTGTTGTATCTCCCACCAGAACAGACGGAACCAATTTGTGGTAGATCATTGAGAAAGGTTTCAAATACAACCCCTGTGTAGTAATCCAGGCCTCTTGTTATCGATGGATCTATTTTAAAGTAACTTTCTAATCCCATCTCTTCGACTATATTCCAGATTTCCTCAACTCTAAGTGTTTCTCGCTCATCAAGATTGAGAGTTTCCCTTATGTTTTTTATTGTCTCTCCGGGAGTCTTCCCCTCTGCCTCGGTAAAGGCAAGAATAGTTTTGGCCTTTTTGTTATCTACAATCTCTTCTAGACTTTTCTGCAGGGTTTCTCTTCCAATCTTTGGTAACTTGTCTACCAGTCTGAGAATTTCTGTATATCTTTCCCCTATCTGAAGAATGGTAAGCAATCTATTGAATAGGGATCTATCCGATATGTGTATTTTGAAGTTTTCTATTCCAAGAGCCAGCATACTCGTGTGCATTAGAAGGAGTATCTCAAAATCGGAGGATACACTATCCGTTCCTACGATATCAAAATCACACTGGGTAAATTCTCTGTACCTTCCCCGTTGAGTATTTTCTCCCCTCCACACCTTTGCAATGTGGTAGCGCCTGAAGGGTAGGTAGAGTTGGTTCCTGTGTTGAGCCATAAAACGGGCAAATGGTACGGTAAGATCGTAGCGCATTGCCACATCTCTCTTCCCGTGATCGTTAAATCTGTAGATCTGTTTGTCCGTTTCTCCGCCGCCCTTGCCCAGAAGAATTTCCGTATACTCTAGTACCGGGGTATCTATGGGCAAAAATCCAAAAAGTTTAAATGTCTCTTCCAGAATTGATACTAGCTCTTTCCTTTTTATCTCTTCCTGGGGGAGAAAATCTCTGAATCCTTTGAGTAACCTTGGAGTTATAGTCTTTGCCATCTTGTTTACCTCGGGTACATTTCCCCTGTGTCCTTTATCCTGTGTGTTTTGTAAGTGATTCTTTAAATGTCTTTTCTGTAGATTCTGTACGTTTTGTATATCTCCACAGGCAAATGACTTAAGGACTTGTTCATTGCTTCATTGTTTTCCACTATAAGAGACATCTCTACCTCTTTAAAACCCAATTTGTACGCTTGCTCAGCTATATTTACATAGAAAGCAATTTCAATGCCCCTCAATCTATACTCTTCAAGAACTCCCATGAGTATGTGCCTGAATCTATCAGTTTTTTTGATGTTCATAAGGAGTTTTATAAAACCAAATGGGAAGAGCCTTCCGTTTATCTTTTTGACTGCAACATTTGCATCGTATATGGACAGAGCAAACCCTATCGGGTTTCCGTTTATCTCTGCAATGAATGATAGATCCGGTACCACAAGATGTGTAAGTTCTTTGGCGATTCTGTTGAACTCAGAATCTGTTAGGGGAACATGACCCCAATTCTTATTCCATGCGGTTCTGAATATATGTTTGACAATATTTACGTCTCTTTCGTAACTCTTTTTGGGATCAATTTTCCTTATGGTAAGTCCGGGTAACTGCATTACTCTGTCTCTAAGCCTGTACAATCTCTCGTCTACCTTCTGGTTTGTAGCTCCTCTATAGGCGTACCAATCAATTGATTTGGTGTAGCCTGCATTTTCTACAAGGTTTTGATAGTAGGGCGGGTTATGGGTGTTTAGTACGTAGGGATCTGTATCGAAACCGTCAACTAGAAGACCTATTTCATCATAGATCCCAAAACTCATTGGTCCCTCTACATGAGTTTTCCCCTTTGATTTTAGATATTTTTCCGCTGTTTCAAAGAGGAGATTAGCTGTTTCCTGGTTGTTTTCGCATTCAAAAAAACCGAAGAAGCCCTTGCCATCGTGGTATATCTCCTCATGAAGATGATTAATATGAGCGGAGATCCTACCTACCGGCTTTCCCTCGCGGAGTGCTAGATACAACTCTGCTTCTCCGTGTTCAAAGAATACCCCTCTCTTGGGATCAAGGAATTCTTTCTGATCTGCTATTATTGGCGGAACCCAATGGGGATCATCCTTATAAATGGGCCAAGGCATCTTGATAAACTGTAATCTGTCTTTTTTTGTTTCTACCTTTTTTATTTCCAATCCGTGCATAGCTCTACCTTTCGAATATGATGTTAAATAAATTATAGTAAAGTATAAAGTTCTATGGAATGTTACTTTAAAAGTTCTATTCGTTTTAGTAAAGAGTCAACCTTGGAACCGTAGGTTTTTTCATCGATTTCTTTTGCTTTTTTAAGGTATTTTACCGCCTCATCAAATTTATTATCTGCGAATGCATTGACACCCAGGGCGTAGTTTATTAGGCCTTTGTCGGTTCCCAGAACTTCCGCCTTCTCATAGTACTGTTTTGCCTCGTTATATCTTTTTTCCGTGTAGTACGTTAATCCCAGATAGTAGTACGGAATATGATTGTCAGGTTCCAGATCGATAGCACTTTTGAATGATTTTTCTGCTTTTTTAAGCTGGTTTTTATTGTAGTAGTTAACCCCTTCTTTTACATAATCATAGAAGGTTTTAAGTGACATTATGTAATTGGTAAAATCTTTCAATAATTTATCGGAATCTACCCATGAGAATGCCCGTTTTATAATTCTCTCGCTGTTCTGTTTAACATCCAAATCCGCCCTTAGTGCACTTAGAGAATCCCAGTATATTCGGTTATATTCCTTATTATTAGAGTTGATTAGGAAGTGGACCAGGCCCCATGCCTCCGGATAAAAAATATTTATGTTTTTTATTGCCTCTTGTTTCGACATTAGGAGTAACTTGTAAAGCGGTATAAGTGATTGCCCATTTTCACCGCGTATTATGCCCTTTAGTGTGTCTAGCCAGTCGAGGTTTGGTTTCCATTCGAATTTTTTGGTTTCCGAATTGTAGCTTGAGTTTTCAAGATATGCGGCGGTTCCCTCCCTTAACCATATTGGTGAATCCGGGATAAAAGCCTTTATAAACTGGATGAAACCCTGATGAAGGAGGGAAGAGTTGAAATCTTTTGGATTAGGTTTGTTAAAGCCCACCAATTCCGATTTTTCTAGATCGTAGTAGTGGATGTAAACGAAATCCTCCCTTGTCTGATTTAGTAATTTTTTAAGGTAAGTGTCGAAGGATCTTTTGTCTTTGAATATTTTTACCCGTAGTTTTGTTGGAAGATACGAGGTATCAAAATGGAGAAGATTATTATAGATGGTAAAGCACGCCTCCATTTTTTCTGCTATACTCTGAGCAAAGGATTTGCTTTCGTCGGAATATACCTTGTAATGTTTCGATTCTACTATATAGAACTTGTTATCAGAAAATGCAGAAAAAACAAATACCACTATAATAGTAAGAACGATGAGAAACTTCTTCATACTTTCTCCTGAAACATATCATAGACAGAGTTTATATGGATGTCAAATATTTATTTTTGGTGCTCTTTTTTTTGTTTGGAGGTTTTAAGTTGTTTTTTCTTGATTTCCTTTAGAAAACGGTCGAGGTACGATATTTTCCCGACTGTTATATTAACTTCATCCAGAATGATTCCTGTGAACTGCTCCAGACTCTCAGCGATATATCGCTGGAGGTTGTGTAGATCTCCTGAAATTTGTGTTCCGTAGGGAACACTAAGAATTACTTCTATTCTGTAATTGTCGTTGTCTCTATGAAGAATTATCTTTGTAACCTTTAATTCCGGGTTAAATTCGTCTACACAGTGAAGTACCATCTGAGTGAGGGCTGTTTCGGAAATCGCTACCTTACCCTTTTTGCTATACTCCGGTCTTACAACGGTTTTTTCGAAAGTCTTTTCTTTGGTGAAGAGTTTTAAACGATTAGAGAGTAAGACCTTTACGGATTCGAAGAATATGTGGGGGTAGTTCTTTTTAATCTCTATTGCAGGTACGGGAATTATATGTTTGCCCTCCTCTTCTCTTATCCTTCGTGCTCTGTCGATTTCTTCGGTTGTCGCTATATCCTCTATTTTGATTATCCTTGAGGGGGCTGGTAATCCTAATCGTTTTGCTATCTTTCTTGTCATAGCGGCCGAGGTTCCAAGGATTAATACTCGTTTAAAATTTTCTCGTGAAAGAGCAGCTTTTACCTCCTCTGCGTGTTCCTCCTCGTTAAATAGTGCTGTTTTGATGGCTGATAGCATACCGGGTTCTTTCTTTGCTGATTTCCCTGCCAGTATCTTTTGACCCTTGATGAGTAACCCATCGTCGATTATCAGATCTATCCCGTATTTTTGTGCCACAAGTTGAGCTCGGAAGCTCTTTCCACTTCCGCTTTTCCCCACGAGGGCAAAGACCTGTACTCCCTTAATGAGCCATAAGATGTTTCGTAGTACTTTCCCTGTCCCTAGCATTAACCTCAACCCGCCAAGTGCTTTTGTGATTACACCTAGAATTTTTTGTTGTCTGATCCTGATTGTTAACAGTTATTTTCGGGGCTCTTTGTTGTATGATCATATGGTGTCGATGATTTCATTTATCTTTTCTCTAAGTCTCTTAAGACACCCCTTGCCAAAGTAACTCTCAAGCATAATATAACTCTCTTCGGGGATAGGGGCAAAAAAGTTTTTCAAACCATTTAAGATTTCTCGTTTTTTTACGACGAGTTGAAGGGCATGAAGGAAGAAACCCTCTCTGTTTTTTTGTCCTCCGTACTTTGTGTCTCCAAAAAGAGGATGTCCGTAATTTCCCAGTTGAGCTCGTATCTGGTGAGTCTTCCCCGTGATCGGAATGCAGAGTGTTAAGGTTAAATTGTTCTGGCTTGTAATAGGGTATATATAGGTGGTAGCCTCTTTGTCTTTTGTTCCGCCCGGAGAGGTTACGACTTCGGTCTTTTTTTTATTTCTGTCTCTGTGAAGAATATCCTTTAGAGTTGTCTCTTGATCAATTGACCCCTCCACAACGGCGAGGTATATCTTTATAATTTCGTGTTCTCTAAATAGTTTGGATAGTTGTTTCGCTCCCCTTAGTGTTTTTGAGAACAGGACGATTCCGGATGTGTTTCTGTCCAATCTGTGGATAGGTCCCGGGGTAAACGCTCTAGGATAGTTTGGTTTTTTCCGTAAATTATTAAGATAACCGAGAAGTATTGTGTTTAGGGAGTTTTTCCCGTGTACAAGCATCCCTCTGGGTTTGTTAACAACAATAAAATCCTCTGTTTCTTCTATGATGAGAGAATCTATACCGGGGTAATTTTGTTTTAAATTTGGGATAAAATGTGAATGGGAAGGGGAGGGTGGTGGAGATGGTAATTCGATTTTGTCATTTGTTTTTAGTCTGTAAGAGGGAAGAATTTTATGATTATTGATTTTTATATCTCCCGTTCGTAGAAGTCTGTAGATTGTACTTAGTGGTGCGTCGGATAGTATTTTTCTAAGTACCCTATCAATTCTTCTGCCCACATCGTTTCTGTCGACCGTAAATTTAAAATTTTGGTGAGCCTTTCCTGTTGGAGCGAATTCCTTTTTCATCTGGGTATTTATCTGTGGAGTATTTTACGAGTGTTTTTGTGTTTATCGGTTTTAATTTTCATTTACCAAGCCCCTCAAATGCATCCTGTAAATCCTTCGTTAATTTCATAAGATTTTCAGAGGTTTTGGATAGATTTGTCATTATCTTCGGGATTTGAGTGGTGATATTCCGTTTGTTTATTACATCGAGTATGGCTCCCTCTTTTGTGAGGTTATCAATTGCTTCCCTTAGTTTTTCCGAGGAGTCTTTTATATTCTCCACGGTTATAGAGATATTTTTAGAATTTGTATCCATAAATTGGGTGGTTTCTCTTTCGATTTTGTCTGCAAGGTTGTTTATTCTCTTTGTTGTTAGGTCTATTGTAGCGGCTAATTCGGGGATCGTATCGGTGATTTGTTTAATTTCATCCGTGATCTCTTTAAGGCTTTTGGTGGTCGCCTCGATGTTTTTTATCGTGTTATTTATCGCCTGTTTATTTGTTTTTAGGAGGTCAGTGAGAATATCTAAACTTTCTTCAATTTTTTTTATTAGTGCAACCCCGTCTGTTGTTAGAGACGAGAGGTCTAGCATTGGTTCTCCCTTATAGGTGTAGCCGTCAGGTACCGGGGGTGATGAGAGGGGCGCCGGGAAATCTTCTATATACTGATCCCCCATAATCCCGCTGGCTACTATTGCAAATTTATCTCCCTTCCTTGGAGTCTCACCGGGTTTGAATGCTATAGTAACAATAACCGATCTTCCATCTGCGGGATTTACTCTTATTTTAGTGACGGATCCCACCTTTACCCCGGATTTTCGTACCCATGCGCCTATGTTGAGGGCTCCTACATGGCTGTAAATAACATGCACAGTTATCCCTTTCCTCAGTTGAAAATTGTTGATCATTAGGAATAAAAAGAATGCCGTTGCCAGGCTGAGGAGAGAGATAACTATTACTCTTATTATTTTTCTTAACTTAATAGCCATGAGCAATCCTTATTTTTTCTCTGTTTGTAATAAAGTGACTGTAGATAAGCGAACCCTCCTTTAAAGAATCTTCTTTACTCTCATATGCTACTATTCTACCATCTTCTAGAAGAGCTATCTTGTCTGCAATGAAATTTGTCAGTTCTATATCATGAGTCACAATTAGAGAGGTGATTTTCAATTCCTCCTGTAGTCGCTTTATGAGAATTTCCACTATAGCAGAGCTGTAGGGATCGAGCCCTGTGGTTGGTTCATCGTATAGTAGGTATTTCGGTTCCATAATCATTGCCCTTGCTATGGCAACCTTTCTCTTCATTCCCCCCGATAATTCATGGGGCATTGCCTCTGTGAAGTCCTGCATCTCCACAAGTTCGAGGTATTGCATTACCTTTTTATGGATGGTTTCCTTGTCAAATAGCCTGTGATAGACGAGGGGAAAAGCTACATTCTCATAGACATTGAATGAATCGAATAAGGCTCCATCCTGAAATAGCATTCCAATCTTTGAACGTATTTTATGAAGTTTTGCTCTGCTTGCCTTTGTTATATCCTCACCATCTATTAGTATGGAGCCTTTATCAGGAGGAATTAATCCGCATATTGATTTTAGTAGCACTGATTTTCCAATGCCGCTTCTACCAATCACGACAGTGGCTATTCTTTCCTCTATCTCTATGTTGAGATTTTTGAGTACTCTATTGTTGCCGAAAGATTTGTAGAGCCCTATAACTTTTATCATTATGCCCACCCCGTGAGTTCCAGCATTATGGCAAATGAGAGGTCGATTATTAAAACGTATATAATGTTAACTACATTAGCTTTGGTTGTTGTTTTGCCCAGCTCAACAGCTCCTCCATTGAAGTAAAATCCGAGTGCACAGGAGTTTAGGGAGGTGAAAAATGCTATTAGAGCGGTTCTTACGTAGGAGAGTGTAAGAGAAGAGGTCTGTAAAAACATAAATGCTCTGTCGGCAAAGATAGGGAAGGAAACACCGAACCAGATCTTTATGAGGACCATTGTGGATATCACGGCAACCCCGTCCGACAGGGCTTTTAAGAGGGGAAGCGTTATGATAGAGGCAAGCACTCTGGGAATAACAATGTACTGAGTGGGTTCTATTGTCATTAATCTAAGAGCATCCAGTTGTCCCGTCATCTGCATGGATCCTATCTCTACGGTAAAACCTGTCCCAACTCTGGAGGAATATAGAATACCTGCCATAAGTACGGAGGTTTCCTTAAAGATTACATACGTGGATATTGTTCCTATCCATATATTTGCTCCGAATCTCGAGGCATTATTGCCCGCTAGCCATGCAATTAATAACCCCTGTACGAAGGCACCAACCATTATTGTTCCAAAGCCCTCTACCATTGTCCTTATGAATTGTTCTCCTATCTGCTTTAAGGGAAAGTTCTCTTTTAGGAGCCAGTAAAAGAAATTGCCATACGTGTATAGTATAGCTTTTCCTGCATTTGCCCATTCTTGTAGGGGGCTTATTTTCTCCTCAAACATGTTGATTGTGATTGTATTTCTCAGTTTTTCGAATGTCAAGGAAGGAATCTCAGTTGGGGACAGAGTTTTTATGAGTCTTTGGTTTGAAGAAAGTTGTATTTTATATATAATCCGGTTTTAGTGTATGAGCGTTAAACGACTTGCTACAGTACTTTTTTTGGTAATTTTTTTTGTTTTTCTTCTGTTCTCTATATGGATCCTTTTTCATTTTAACTCTTTTATTCCGCCGGCCAAGGTGTGGCGTGGGTATTATACCGTGGTGTTTAAACTGAGTGGCAATAAGAAACTATTAATACAACGTCTAAGAGAGAAAAGGTATTTAAAGGGAATTGTTTCTGTTTATACATCTCCTGTAATGTTCTATGATTTTTCAGGGTTCAAGTGGGTAACAATAGACAGACTTGATAGATATCTCGATAGGGAGGATCCTCGTTATGATGATTATCTGAGAAATGCTGGAAATTTTTTTGTGGCTTTTTCTAAGTGGGAGAGATATGAGATAATCTATATTCCGGCTGTTGAAAGACCTATTGTAACCTATGTAAAACTTACGCGGTTGTTTTCTGGGATCGGTATTCCCTGGTACTTTATTGATTATTCACCCCTTCTCAGTGGTTTTTCCATTTTACTCTTTTTGATATTCTCTGTGTTTCTTATAAAGGGATATAACCTTCCTAGAGGGATTGATTCTGCTAATATGCTTTGGATCCCGGTAGGGATTATTCCATGGGTGCTAATTATGATTGATGGTAATATTGCTGTGACTGGATTCGCCTTTGCTTTCTTCCCACTGTACATATCTTTCTCTGCAAAGGTATGTGAAAGTGTTGATGGATATTTCCCATCTCGGGGTAATGGGGAGAACTGGGTTAAAGAACTCCTCCTTCTTGCTGGTGTCTTGCTGTTTGCTTTTCTCGTCATGATAGCGTGGGGTTTGGGTTTTCGGTGCATTTTACCTCTGTCATGGGCTTTAATGTTTGATTCGGTACTCATAGGTTTTGTAGTGCTCCATATTAAGATTAAAAGGTTTCTCTACTCTCACAATGTCTTTAAACCAGTTAAGATATTGGGTGATTTTTTTGTCTCCACTAGAGAACCCATAGGAAGAAAGTTTCGTCTATTTGCTATTGGGACTTTCGCTCTTTTTGTTGTTGTGGTTTTTGCAGCGGAGAGATCATTTAATAATTTTATTATTCCGCAACCGCGTAAGTTGCATATTGGTAGGGGGTTGTCAGAGTGGCAGAGATTCGAGTCTCTCTGGAGAATGGATAGAGAGATTAAGCTTCCAAACCTTTCTGATTATATTGCACACTGGGCCTATCAGGAAACACTGCAGTTCAACTATGATATCTGTGTTGAGAGAGGTGGCAGGGACTGGTTCCCCCGGGAGAATAGTGTGATTTGTCTGAGGAAATTTTCCTATGACAGGTATAAAAATAAAATTTTTGGAAGAAAAATAATCGTAAAATACTTTGATGAAAATTGGTTAAAGGGTATACTGTTAGAAATTAAGAATAATTCATTTGAAAAAATTATAGAGAATCAGGGGGGGACAACCACGGTTAACTATTTCCCTGTGAGAAAGCTTCCGTATTGGAAGTTGTATCCTCCTGAGTTTTTGGTTTTAATATTCGTATTGGTATGGTATTTGTTTTTCTTTGATTGGAATTGGCGTTTTTCTGCTAAGATAAGCTACGATTTTGGGAGGCTTTATGAAGAATCTTAAAACTTTTCCAAAAGGGGGAGTACATCCTCGTGATTATAAGGAGTTAACAAATAAAGTGCCTATAAGGAACGCTATCGTTCCCTCAGAGGCTGTTATCCCTCTTCAGCAGCATATAGGCGCTCCTGCAAAGTCTCTTGTCCAATCCGGGGATAAAGTTAGTGAGGGTATGCTTATAGGTGAGGCATCTGGGTTTGTTTCTGCAAATGTTCATTCTTCCATACCTGGTACAGTTAAGGGTATTGAAAAGGTATACCTTCCCACCGGGATGAAGAGCGATGCTGTAGTTGTGGAGCTTGAAGGGGAGTTTGAACGTTCCGGTAAAGAGCTGGAGAGAAGAGATTGGAGGGGTAAGTCTCCCTCGGAACTTCTCGAGAAGGTGAAGGAGATGGGTATTGTTGGAATGGGAGGGGCGACTTTCCCCACACATGTAAAATACACAATTAAGAAGGGAAGTAAGGTTGAATTTTTTGTTGTAAATGGGGTTGAGTGTGAGCCTTATCTAACTGCTGATCATAGAATTATGCTTGAGCGGACGGATGATATTCTTGAGGGTGTAGAGATAGTTAGAAAGATACTCAATCCAGAGGTAGTGTTGATAGGAATAGAGGCTAATAAACCGGATGCCATATCTCTAATGGAAGACCGAATAGAGGCAAAAAAACTTGATATACATGTTGTTCCTCTTAAGTTGAAGTACCCTCAGGGTGATGAAAAACAACTTTTAAAGGCCTTAACTGGTCGTGAGGTTCCGAGTGGAGGATTGCCTTTGGACATAGGGGCTGTGGTTTCCAATGTTGGGACTGTGCTTTCAATTTTTGAGGCCGTGGTGTTTGATAAACCACTTATTGAAAGGGTTGTGACTGTTACAGGTGATGCTATTGCAAAGCCCGGCAATCTAAAGGTGAGAGTGGGAACTCGGATAGGTGATCTTATAGAAGATGCAGGTGGTTTTGTAAAGATGCCCCTCAAAATTATTGCTGGTGGTCCAATGATGGGTTTTGCACAGGTGGATTTAAACAGTCCTATTACCAAAGGGACTTCCGGGATTATTGCGCTGTCAAAAGAGAGGGTTAAAATTCCCAGAGAAACTCCCTGTATTCATTGTGGAAGATGTATAAGAGTCTGCCCTATGGGTTTAAGTCCTACGAGGTTGTACAAATGGATTGACCATATGTATATAGATGAGGCTTTGAGTGAGGGGCTTATGGATTGCAAGGAGTGTGGCTCCTGCGCATATGTATGTCCGGCAGGTATTCCTCTGGTTCAGGGGATGAAGTTAGGAAAATATCTAGCTAAGTCAAAGAAGGTGTAAAATGGAGAAGATAGAGAAGATTGATCAATTGTTGGTAACAACCTCGCCCCACCTGAAGGATAGTATGACAACCTCCAAGATTATGTGGAGTGTCACTGCCAGTCTTATACCTGCAGGTATTTGGGGGGTGTATGTATTTGGAATCTATTCGTTGTACGTGTTAATTGCTTCTATTCTCTCTGCCGTATTAACGGAGTATGTGATTGTTAAGCTTTTGGGGAAACCCAGTACTCTCTGGGATGGAAGCGCTTTTTTGACCGGTCTCCTTGTTGGTTACAATATGCCGCCTTCAATACCACTCTATATACCCGTGGTTGCCTCGGTATTTGCAATTGCGGTTGTAAAACATACCTTCGGTGGATTGGGACACAACTGGATGAATCCTGCTCTGGCAGGAAGGGTTTTTGTTATGTTTTCCTGGACGGGACCGATGACAACCTGGCTTGTGCCAAGAACTAGGGGGGTGACAGACGCTGTGACCGGAGCATCTCCTCTTGGTTTTATAAAGACTGGCCTGTTAACTTTTAAGGGGCATGTATCTGGTCCTATGGAGTTCATGAAGGTCAATGGATATCCGTTTACTCACTCGGATATTGTAATTACGTCATGGCTTAATCAACATATATTTTCACTCTGGGGAGCTAAGATACCAAATGGTTACGTTGATCTTTTTCTGGGCAATATTCCAGGGTGTATAGGTGAGGTATCGGCTTTACTTCTTCTTTTGGGTGCTATATACCTTTTTGCTAAGAAGATAATTACGTGGGAAATTCCCGTGGCTTACCTTGGAAGTTTTGCTCTGTTTGTATGGGTGTTGGGTGGACTGAGGTATGGGGCCGGGCTCTTTCATGGAGATGTAGTTTTTCACATCTTTGCCGGCGGGATAGTTCTTGGAGCCTTTTTTATGGCTACCGACATGGTTACGTCCCCGCTGACGAGAAAGGGAATGATTATCTTTGGTATTGGAGCTGGGTTTTTTACCTATCTGATACGTTTCTTTGGGGCTTTCCCCGAGGGAGTTTCTCTTTCTATCATACTTATGAATATCCTCGTTCCCCTGCTCAATCGGTTGATAAGACCTAAGAGATTCGGGGAGGTTAAGGAGGAGAAAAAATGAAAGATGTACTTGTTACAGGTGGTAAGTTGTTCTTAATAACGGCGGTGGCTGCTGTTTTGCTTGGTTTTGTAAGTGCTGTAACTGAGCCGGTAATAAAGCAGAGGAAGGAGATGGAATTAAAACAGGCTCTTTCCTTTCTCGTTCCAGGTGGTAAACCTGAAAAGGAAATCGTGATAAAAAACAATCCTGTGGTTAGGGGGTGCTATCCCGTTAAAGAGAATGGGAGGGTGAGAGCCTATATATTGAACCTTATAGGAAAGGGATATGGAGGCGACTTAAAAATTCTTGCCGCTTTTAAAAGGAATGGAGAGATAATCTCTGTTAAATTAATGGAGGATCAGGAGACCCCGGGGCTTGGGAAGAAAGCGGAGAAGGAAAGTTACATGAAAAAGTTTATTGGTACCGGAGGGAGTAAACCGGTGCCTGTAAGAAAGGATATGTTAAGTAGGAAGGATGCAGACGCAGTTACAGGGGCATCTATTACGTTTATGGGTATTGCCAATGCTCTTGCGGCTGGCTCTGATTTTATTAAGAAAATGGGGAAGTCTGGAAGTAGCGATGGTTGTGGCTGTGGGCAGTCATAAATCTGCTAGATGATTCGGGAGGAAAGTGATGTTAAAAGAGTTTACAAAGGGGATTTTTAAAGAAAATCCTATTTTCGTAGTAATGTTGGGGTTGTGTCCCACCCTGGCTGTTTCTACCCAGGTGGTAAACGCCCTGGGAATGGGGGCGGGTGTTATATTTGTGCTTTTGGGAAGTAATTTTTTTGTTTCACTCCTCAGGAATTTTATACCGGAGAAGATAAGGATTCCATCGTACATTGTGATAATTGCATCCTTTGTGACTATTGTAGATCTTGTAATGCAGGCCTATGCCCCATCTCTCTCTAAAAATCTTGGAGTGTTTGTTCAATTGATTGTTGTTAACTGCATCATCCTGGGACGGGCAGAGGCTTTTGCCAAAAAGAATAGTGTTGGCAAGTCGGTTATGGATGCGCTTGGTATGGGAGTTGGATTCACACTTGGGTTGGTCTTAATCTCTTTAATAAGAGAGGTTTTTGGTGCAGGTACCATTACCCTTTTCCCCATCGGTAAGTTCGATGGAATTATTCGTATACCTATTATCTATGAAGCACCTGTAAGGGTGTTTGCATTGGCTGCAGGAGCTTTACTTGTTATTGGGTATCTTAAGGCTTTTTTCAATTGGTTAGAGATTAGAAAACAGCAGAAGGTTTCTATTCCCGATTCGGATAAACGCACAATGGATGAGAGTGAAGCGAAGGCTAAGAACGTTTCCAATGGTAATCTGCAGGAAGCATAATTTAGGGAGGAAAGTTAAATGACGTATGTGGGAATTATAATTACCTTTGTCTTTATAAACAATTTTATTTTGACTCAATTTTTAGGTTTGTGTCCCTTTATTGGGGTTTCTAAGAATATGGAACCTGCTATAGGGATGGGCTTTGCTGTTATATTTGTTATGTCCATAGCCTCTCTGATAACCTGGATGATATACACTTGGATTCTTGTGCCACTTGGTATAATGTATCTTCAGACAATTACCTTTATACTTGTAATTGCCGCACTGGTGCAGCTTGTTGAGATGACCATTCAGAAGACAGCACCTCCTCTATACAAGGCACTTGGGATATATCTTCCGTTAATAACCACAAACTGTGCTGTACTTGGTATTGCCTTGATAGCGGTTAGAAGTAACTACAATGCACTTGAGAGTTTTGTAGCTGGATTTTCTGCAGGAGTCGGATTTATGCTCGCTCTTGTATTAATGTCAGCGATAAGAGAAAAGCTCGACACGGAATGGGTGCCTAAACCGTTTAGGGGGGTACCTATTGCATTTGTAACGGCAGGTTTGATGGCTCTTGCTTTTATGGCCTTTGACAAGGCCCTTTTGAGGAATCTTATTGGTTAGGAGTTGAAAATTGAATTTACTAAAGGTTCTTTATGCGTTTGTGTCCGTGTCTGGATTGGGTATACTTCTGGGGTTGGGGCTTGCCTATGCCTCCAAGGTTTTTGCTATTAAAAAGAATAAAAAAATAGAGGAATTAGAGGATGTCCTTCCTGGTCTCAACTGCGGTGCCTGTGGTTATGCGGGGTGTTCTGCGTATGCAGAGGCAATGGCGGAGGGTAAGGACGACGTACTTACTAAATGTAGCCCGGGAGGAGAAGCTGTTGCGGAGAAGCTCGCAAAAATTATGGGTGTTGAGATTGATATCTCCATGGAAAAGATGGTGGCTCAGGTTCACTGCAGGGGAGGGAAAGAAACTTCCAAGTACCTCTTTGAATATAGTGGAATCAAGGATTGTAATGCCCTATACGCCCTGTTCGATGGTGATAAGGCATGTAAATACGGTTGTCTTGCTCTGGGGAGTTGCATAAAGGTATGTCCTGTGGATGCAATAGATTACGACAGTGAGGGTTTGGTATGGGTTAACAAGGAATTGTGTATCGGCTGCGAGGAGTGTGTTAAGATATGTCCTACCGGTGTTATGAAAATGATACCCTACAGTGCCGATTATATTGTGGCTTGCAATTCCAATGATAAGGGCGGTGTAACTCGGAAGGTTTGTACTGTCGGATGTATAGGATGCAAGGTATGTGAGAAAAAATCCCCGGATGGTGGGTTTAAGGTTGAGAATTTTCTTGCTACCATAGATTATAAGTTTACAGGTGAGAGGTATCAAGCTGCGGAAAAATGTCCGACTAAGTGTATAATAAAGAATGAACCTCACCCAAAAAAGAAATGAGTAAAACTTATCTTATACTAGGTTCTCATAATCATCTCTCTATCAGCGCGGCTGATAGAGA
Organism: uncultured Spirochaetales bacterium; assembly: GCA_964596425.1. Lineage (GTDB taxonomy): Bacteria > Spirochaetota > Spirochaetia > SZUA-6 > SZUA-6 > CAZQTC01. Next base: position 153,679 of record CAZQTC010000023.1, read on the forward strand.
TTTTTCCTATAGGTATGAGAATTTGTATAAGCCACTTCTCAAACTTTTGAATGAGTATGAAGATATTCATTCTGTTATCCATCATAGTGGAGTAGTTCTTGAGTGGATCGAGAGTAACCATCCGGAGTATTTTATTCTCTTAAAGGAGTTGGTAAAGAGAAAACAAATTGAGATGCTTGGTGGGGGGTTTTATGAGCCTGTGTTTTCTATAATACCAAACTCCGATAAACTTGGGCAAATTGAGAAGCTTACAACCTATATACGGGCTCAATTTGGTCGAAGGCCAAGGGGAGCGTGGATCCCGGAGATGGTATGGGAACCTAACCTTGCCTACACCCTTAGAAATAGCGGAATGGAGTATACGATTTTAAATGATAGCCAGTTTTTGTTGAGTGGGCTTGATAAAAGTGAAATTTATCGTCCGGTTATAGTGGAAGAGCAGGGAAAACTTCTTACGGTCTTTCCAAATTCTATGGAGCTTTTGAAAACGGTTGTAACGGGAAGTCCTCAGGATGTTATTGATAAGATTAAGGCCATTTCGATAAGTGTAGATAATCCGGTTATTGTATTGATTTTTAACGATGATTTTATCCTTGGACGGATGGAGCAACACGGGAGTGAGTGGGTCATAGATTGGATTAAAAGATTTTTTGAAGAGATAGCAAAGAATAAGGATTGGCTTGAGCCGGTTTTACCTTTGCTATATCTTAAAGATATTTATCCTCTTGAAAAGGTGTATATACCAGAAAGTTCTTACGTTGAAATGGCGTATTGGTCACTTGAAAAGGAACGTCAAAGGGATTATATAGTTGCACGTGAGGAATTGAAGAAAATCAAAAATGGTGAGGTTTTTCTAAGAGGTGGTTTTTTTAAACAATTTTTAAGCAAGTATAGAGATATTAATTTTCTCTATTCCAGGATGATACACACACATCTTCTTGTTAATCAAATAAGAGGTGATAAGTATAAAAAGCGATCTGCCCAAAACGAGCTGTGGAAAGGGCAGTGTAACTCGGTGTACTGGCATGGAAAAGATAGCGGTATCTATGACAATAAACTGCGGAAGAATGCATATAGGTCGTTTATAGAGGCAGAGAAGGTTGCCAGAACGGGTAATGGTTTTTTACCCTCCATTATTGTAACCGATTTTGATATGGACGGTTGTATGGAGTATCTGTATCAGGGGAAATTTATAAATGCTTTTATTCATAGTGTTGGAGGTATGGTAATTGAATTGGATTATTTCCCCAGATCATGGAATTACTTCGATAGTATGATGAGAAGAGAAGAGCCATATCACAGTAGTGATGTTAAAGCCATAGGGTATGATTGGTATCCAAGGAAATCTTTTGTGGATCATTTTGTACCTCGAAGCACAACTAGCAGAGATTTTTTTGCGATGAGGTATAGGGAACTGGGGGATTTTATTACCAGAAAGTATAAACTGGATAGATTGGATAGGGAGAAGAAAAATCTCTATCTTTTCAGGACGGGAAAATTGCAGATCGACGGTACGAGAAAGTTATTTAAAGTTGAAAAGAATTTTCAGTTTAAAAGAAGAGAGATTGTTGTTACTTACAAGTTGAATAATCTCACGGAAAGTCGGCTGGATTTTAGTTTTGGGGTTGAATTTAACCTTGGCCTGCCTATTGATGGGAGTTCCAGAATTGTTGCTGCGGATGTGGAGAATCGGTTTTTTGAGAACGATAAAGAGTCACGGTTTGAACTCGCGGGGGTAGAGAACCTAACTGTTTATGATGAGGAAAATGAAGTTGCTATGGTGTTGATGGCTAACAGTGCTTTTGGTCTGTGGAGTTCCCCTCTGTATACCTATTCTTATAGTAGAAATAGGCTGCTGGAGATATATCAAGCTACCACCATTGTTTTGAAATGGGATATTTCTATAGCCCCCTTTGCTCGGATTATGAGAAAGGTTTCGTTTAGAATAAACGATGTGAAGTAGAGATATCCGGGTAATTTATAGTATGTAATCTATAGTATGTGAATCTACCGATTAGTCGGTCTCTTTTTTCATCAATTTTTTGTAACAGGCATCAAGCCACCTTTCTATCATGCTATAGTTGTTGCTTTGAGCCATAAGGAATTCTATAAATGCCTTTTTGTACTTATTTTGAAAGTAATAACTTTGAGCGAGATAAAAATGAGCTCTGGTCTCTATTTCCTTTGAGTGATACGTACTTAGAAAGTCGTAAAGGAGCTTTTCTGCCTCTTTAAATTTTCCCTTTGCGAGTTTGTCATTTACTATTTTGTATAGTGTGTAATCCTCTCTCCCTGTTTTTTTCACCCTATCTTCTTTAAGAATCTCAACTTTCATCTCTACGGGCTTGGGGAGTTTAATACCGGCAAGTATGTTTTTTACAGCCTTTTGGGTTGTACTATCTAATTTTCGTTTTTTGGGTAGCATAAATGGTGAGGAAGCTACCAACTCTTTCCCCGTTACAATATCTCTGGAGATAAGGAGGTATGGGAGGGGACTGGGCCTTGAATATTTTTTTAGCGGCAGGCCAGTGTTTTCCGGTTTCAATGGGATCATAACATAGCTTTTGGTTGTGTTTTCTCCGGGTACAAGTTTTACACTACCTATTTTGAATAACTCGGCATCTACGGCGGCGTAGTAGTATTTAATCCCAGGGATGGGGTAGTCTGTGTACTGTGTTTTCCCCCCCTCTATTAAAATGGGGGAAGAGGCTTTAAGTAGGTCCTCTAAGCTTTTTAGGGGAGAAGTGCTTCTAAACAGTAAGATGTCTCTCCCTTTTTTGGATGAGGCGAATTGAATCTTTATGGAATTTTTCTGTGGGATTGCCATTATTTTTGTTATTTTTGTCGCTAATTGTTTTTCTGTGGCCAGTGTTTTGACTGCCACTCCTCTAAGTGTTTTATTCCGATAGGGAATTAAAACCTTGTATAACTTGCCGGAGAGGGTTTTTATTAATACGGCATAGAAGTATTTATCTGTAGTTGGAGGGGTATCGGTGTATGTTTCTACTCCCTGGGGCACAGAGGCTATTAGCGTTGCCTTTTCTATGTTATCTGAGGTTATTTCCTCTCTGTATCTGTATATTAGATTTGTTCCCTTAACGTCTTTTGAATCGTCCCAGGTGAGTATGATTTTTGATTTTTCTGCTCTGGCTTTTAGCCTGGAAACAAATGGGGCGAAAACGTCCATGTTCACAGTCTGAGCAGTTGTAAGTATGGGTAGAATGGTAATAAACAGTATTGAAATTGATATCTTTTTTCTCTTCATACACTTATTCTATTCGGCTTTTATGACTAAAGTCCATAGCAAAAAGAATATTTGACATAGAAGAGTAAGCTAATTAAACTAAAGCAATGTTTGTCGCAATAGTTTGTGATTTCGCCAGTGAAGATCATAAACAAAAAGGAGAGGATTTAATCCTCCAGTATGGTTTTAAGAGATTGATGGATAATCTCTTTGAGTCTACTACGATAAGCGAGAAGTATCTTGTTAGGTTGAAGAGGGAACTCGATTCTGTCACCGATTCGTATGATACGTTGAGATTTTATCAGTTTCCAGTGGAGGATACCTTTGCAATATCCTATCTGAAGGATAAAAAGTGGCGAAAGCTTATAGTGCGATTATAGGGGGAGGATAGAGTGTTAGAAGAGTTACAGCAAGAGGTTGAGTCATTAAAAGAGAAAATTAACGAAACCTGGAGGTATCTTTGACATAGACACCCTTCAAGCACAGATCGAAAAATTGGAGGGTAAAACCGCCGACCCAGGATTGTGGAACGATAGGGAAAATGCAGAGAGAGTGCTTTCTGAGCTAAAGAGACTTAAGAAACGGGTGAACTCATGGGAATCCCTTTACAAAGATTTTTACGATTTTTATGATTTTTACCAGTTAACTTTAAGTGAGGGTGAAGATTCGTTAGAAAAAGAGTTACGCGATAATTTTCACTCTTTACAGGAGCGTTACAACGAACTGGAGATTATAGAACTACTCGGTGGTGAACAGGATGCAAGTTCCTGTTTTTTGACAATTCATTCCGGTGCTGGGGGTACCGAGGCGTGCGATTGGGTTAGTATGCTTCTCAGAATGTATTCCAGATGGGCCGAAAGACATGGCTTTAAAACAGAGATACTAAGTCTACTGGAGGCTGAAGGTGGGATAAAGTCCGTTACCATGCAGGTTAACGGCGAATATGCCTACGGATATCTGAAAGCGGAGAGTGGTATTCACAGATTGGTAAGAATTTCCCCTTTTGATTCGAGCAGAAGGCGGCATACATCATTTGCTTCTGTGTTTGCAACTCCCGTTATAGATGATACAATTGAGGTGGAAATAAAGCCAGAGGATATAAGAATTGACACCTACAGAGCAACTGGTGCTGGTGGTCAGCATGTAAATAAAACGGATTCAGCTGTCAGGATTACTCACTATCCGACAGGTATTGTTGTTCAATGTCAGAATGAGAGAAGTCAACATAAAAATAAGGCAACAGCAATGAAAATATTACGATCCAGATTGTACGAATATTATAAGGAGGAGAGAGAGAAAGAGAAGGAAAAGATAGAGCGGGAAAAGAAGGATATCTCATGGGGGAATCAGATACGCTCGTATGTTTTTCATCCCTATAATATGGTTAAAGATCATAGAACTAACTATGAGACGGGTAATATACAGGCTGTAATGGATGGAGAGATCGATGTTTTTATAAAAGAGTATTTGAAATTAGTATGGGTAGGTAAAAAGTAATGGCAATAAATATATTAATTGCTGATGATTTGAAGTTTATGAAAATGGTTTTGAGGGACATTATAGAAAAAGCAGGCTTCAGAGTTATTGGTGAGGCTGCAGATGGGGAGGAGGCTGTAAGACTCTTTGAGGAGAAGAGACCTGATGTTGTAGTGATGGATATAACGATGCCCAAAATGGATGGAATAACGGCTTTAAAGAAGATAATGGAGATAGATCCCAATGCAAAGGTTATCATGTGTTCGGCTCTGGGACAGCAGCGATTGATTATCAATGCTATTCAGATTGGAGCCAAGGATTTTATTGTGAAACCGTTTCAACCGGAAAGGATAGTAAGTTCTATAAAGAAGGTCCTCAATATTGGATGAGTTTTAGAAGGAAGTTTCTTGTAGTTGTAATACTCCTGTTTCTGTTTGAGTTTTGTGTGTTTTCTGAGAGCCGGGATGCTAAGGTGGCAATGTCTGTCCCGAAGGATAGCCATGTATATTGGAGGGTTGGGTTTTCATCGTTTTCGGGGAAAAATTTGGATAGAGATAATCTTTATCTGACTTTCAGTATCCCTCTTTTGTTAAGAGAGACTCTGGAGGAGATTCGCAGACATAGTTTTAATAGTGCCGTTATGATTGACTACAAGCGCATGGTAATATCTGATGCGATAAGCAATGATATTAATAAGATAAATCTTCTTATAGGCCAAAGGGATAATCTTGCCTTTAGTGATGTGGGTAGGAGTATGAAGATAGCAAAGCTTAGAGAGATAGAAACGAGTTTAAGGCGGCTTCGGGAACATCTGAATTTTTTAAGGGAGTTGAACCCAGAAAAAATTGAAATCAACTCGGAAAAAGAGATTAAATATGTTTCTTCAAAGGGCTTCGGTAAACTGTTGGAGGCTCCTCGGTATTCACCTATGGAACTGGCGGAAAAGTACAATTTAGACCTTTTGGTATGGGGGCGAGTAGAACAGATAGGAGAGGTTTTTTTTCTTAAAATAGGAGCGTACGAAAGGGCCCTGGGTAGGAATGTTTTTTCCTATGTAGATGCTGGTGCCCGGGAAAGTATATACAGGGGAATTAACAATGCTGTAAATAAATTGGCTAATGTAATAATGGGGAGAGATTGGGGAACTCTTGAAATTTCTGTTAAGCCAAAAGATTCTGCTGTTTACATCGACGGGAATTTTATAGGAAGTGGGGACCAGAGGATAAGGTTTATTCCGACAGGTAAGGTGAGCGTTTCTGTTTCAAAGCTAGGATACTATAGCAAGAGGGTTGAAGTAGAGATAGATAAGAATAGTGAAACGAGTGTTTCCATTGTCCTGAAGAAACGTAAAGTAAAAAGAATTTTGATAAATTCTCTTCCGACGAATGCTTCTGTCTATCTTAACTCTCTATGGGTTGGTAGGACACCTGTGAGTATTGAATTGCCGGAGAGCGTCTCTCGTGTTACTGTTAAGAAAGAAGGTTTTAATGATTATGAGTTTAGTTTATATCCGGAAATGGAAAGGCAAAGTATAACAGTTAAACTTAAGAGTGAGATTCTATCAAAGGAGAAGCTTGAAGAAAAAAAACGTGATGCTTTTTACAATGCCTTTGGTTACTGGTTAATTACACTGCCGATTCCGGTATTCTCCTTTGGTTTGGCGGTGGATTTTAAGGTGGGACAGATACTTGCGATTGTTAATAGCGATGAGAGAGACGCTAGTAGTATGGCACTGTACAGTGATATCATGTATTATGCATATTGGGGAGGGATCTTTGTAAGTACCTCTCTATTTATAAATGCAGTTGTGAGATTGGCAGACTACATAAAATCTGTAGACTAACAACACGGAGAAAGGAAAACCTTTTATGTTTAAGAGAATAGGTGAAAAACTTAAGACCTTACTTATGGGGGGAGAGTTTAAAGAAGAATTTTTAGAAGAACTTGAGGAAATTCTAATTGAGGGGGACTTCGGTGCTCTTGTGGCAAATGAGATCGTTGAGGAAGTAGAAGAGTTTATTAAAGGAAAAGGTGTGGTAGATAGGGAGGGGGTTTTTACCGTTTTAAGGGAGATTCTTAAGAGAGATTTGAAGGCGTTGGAGTTTATGCCGCCCAAGGATAGATTAAATATATGTCTGGTTTTCGGGGTCAATGGTGTTGGCAAAACTACTACGATTGCTAAGTTGGCAGGCTATTTCCGCGGGCTTTCTGATGGGTATAGAGTTATGCTAAGTGCTGCGGATACATACAGAGCTGGAGCTATTGATCAATTGGTAGAGTGGGGGAGAAGACTTGATGTCCCTGTGGTTCATCAACAACAGGGAGCGGATCCTGGGGCGGTTATTTTCGATTCTATAGACAGCGCCAGGTCTCGTGAGATGAACCTCCTTATAGTGGATACAGCAGGAAGAATGCATAATCGTCAGGATTTGATCAGGGAGTTAAAAAAGATAGATAAAGTTGTGACTTCAAAGCTCGATGAGAACACAGGGTATGACAAGATTCTTGTTATTGATGCTACGACCGGTCAAAATGCTATCCAACAGGTTGAAATATTCCATGATGCAGTAGGAATTGACCATGCAATCCTTGCTAAGTACGATTCTACTGCTAAGGGAGGGATAGTTTTCGCCGTAACGAAACAATTTGGAATTCCGTTTTCTTTTGTGGGAATTGGAGAAAAAATTGGAGATATTAAACCTTTCGATATAGATTTCTTTCTTGATGGACTGGTGGGAAATGGGTAGTCTAAACTGATAGTTAGAATGAAAACAGGCATTTCTCTTTTCTTTAGTTTCCTCTTATTTTTTTTATCACTCTTTTGTGCGGAGGCAGAAATTGTCTTTTTTAGATCAGATGTAGTTGGGATAGCTATAGAGAAAATTCCATGGTATAGAGCTGATGAGTATCAGTACGTTTTAAGAATCGAAACTACCGGTAGGCCTGGAAGTGAGATAAAGGATAAGGTTCTCCTTAAGAATGGTAGGGAGGTTAAGAGATGGAAGTTTTTTTACAATGATGCGGGAATGATTGAAAAAGAGATGTATTATGAGGGAAAAGAACTAAAAACGGAAAGCTCCTTTGATAAGATGGGGAGAGTTGTGGGCAGGAAGGCGTTTAAGAATTCCAAACTTTTGAGTCTTATAAGGTATAGCTATGTTGGGAATCTCTTGAAGGAGCGGTATGTGACAAATGATAAGAACGAGGAACTCTGGGAGGAGCATTTTTTCTATGATAGGTGGAACCGTCTTGTGAAGGTAGTGAAAAAATTCCCGGATGGGAGGCGATTTGTATCTCTCTACAATATTGGGGATGAGGGGTTATATGACGAGGTGCAAAGCTTCGGAGTAAATGAGGTCGTTTTCCATTATGATTCCGAAGGAAGAGAGGCAGAGAGGGATGTGTGGAAGCATGGTAAGTTGTTGAGCAGTAAGTCTCTCGTCTATTATGGAGATTCTTCAAAATTGAAACTAGTTAGAATTGTCTACCCGAGAGAGAAGAAGAGGGTTATAGAGAGCTACAATAGTAGAGGTTTTTTGATCGATAGAAAGGAGTACGTTGGAGAAACTCTTGAAAGGGAAGAGTCCTGTGAATGGAATGGCGATCTGTTAATCAAAAAGAGGATACGCGAAAAGGGTAAAGGGATAGAGCTCTACATCTATTTTTATGACGCCTCGAAAAAACTTGTTAAAGAAGAACATTGGGTTAAGGGAGAACTTGAAACCCTTAAAAAGTATACGGGTAACAAGAGTATGGTGGAGTCTTTTTATAGAAATGGTAAGGTTTTCCTTAGAAGTTATTATTTGAATGATAGAAAGGTGAGGGAAGAGATAATAGAGAATGGTAAGGTTGTGAGGGAGAGAAAGTTTGAGTAGGAGATTGGGTATCAGGTTTCTCAGATTTACTACCCTTAGGTATTTTAAAAGGGGTGTTTCTCTTTTTTCTATAGTTGGTATAGGGGTTGGTGTGATGGCTCTTATTGCCGTTTTATCGATTATGGATGGTTTTCAGTCGGGTTTTATAGAGAGTATACTGGATATAGATTCATATCATATAAGAGTTAATGACATAAAGAGCAATTCTGAGCTTAAATCTATCATTGAGAAAATTATGGATATCCGAGGGGTTGTTTCGGTAATCCCCTTCACGGAGAATAAGGCAATTGCCAACAGTGTTTCTTCACAATCTAGAGGGGTGATAGTGCGTGGTGTTCCTATCGATGTGTGTAACAGAGATCTTTCTTTTAAAGATAGGTTAAAAATGGTGAGGGGAAGTTTTGATATTTCCTCTACGAGTAACATTGTAGTTGGAAGTGAGTTAGCGGATATGCTTGACATCGATGTGGGTGATAGGATTGTGCTTGTTTCTCTCTCCGGCTCGAGTAAGAACGGTTTGCTTCCGGTGAGGAAAAACTATACGGTTTCTGGTATATTTAAGACAGGTTACTATGATATAGATCTTAATTGGTCTTTTGTTTCTCTAAAAGCGGCAGATCTCTTTTTTTGGGGGGGGAAGGAAGAGAATTTAACTCTTGGAATTAAAATAAGAAACCGTTTTGATGATCGGGGGATAGTGGAAAGAATTAAAGCTATCCCCGGGGTAGCGAAGGGAGATGTAATCTCATGGCGGGTGTACAATCATGCTTTTTTTAATGCGCTTCTGATGGAAAAAGTAATGATGTATCTCCTTCTGAGTCTTATATTCGTAGTGGTAGGTTTTAACATATATCATTCCATGCGTAGGTTGGTTTATGAAAAGATAGAGGACATTGCAATTTTGAGGTCATTTGGAACTCTCCCCGGTACTATCCAAAGAATTTTTATTTTAGAGGGGTTCTTTACCGGTATTGTTGGTTCTTTTTGGGGAGTTTTGGCGGGCTTTTTTGTTTCTGTGAATATTAATGAGGTGTTTTCTTTTTTTGAGTCATTGGCAAACTTTGTGCTTGCTGTTCTAGGTTTAGCTCTGTCTATCTTTAATAGGAATTTTGCGGAATCTCACTTTTCTATTTTTTCTCCCGTATATTTTTACCTTATGAGGGTGCCCGTTAAGATATATTTCGTAGAGACCCTATCTATTGTCTTGTTTGCTGTATTAACATCTCTGTTAGCGGCGTTTTTCGCTTCTAGAGATATAAATAAAATTAAGCCTGCTGTAATTTTGAGGAATCGGTAGAGTTCGATGTAGGTAAAGGATTTGTGGGGAGAAGAGGAGGCACGGTTTGTTGGTGGAACTGAAAAACCTTAGAAAGGTCTATGAGTCAAGGATAGAGAGATTAGAAGTCCTTAAAGGATTAAATTTGGAGGTGGAGGAAGGGAGTATTGTAAGTATTGTGGGAGAGAGTGGCTCTGGTAAGAGCACTCTCCTGAATTTAATAGGGGGGTTGGATTTTCCTACCGAGGGCAGTATTTTGATAGACGGAACAGATATAAGTGGACTGGACGAGGTTGGGTTGACGCGCTATCGGAATAAGTATTTTGGTTTTATTTTCCAGTTCCACTACTTACTGAATGATTTCACTGCTCTTGAGAATGTATTTATGCCTCTTTTGATAGGTGGTGCTAAATTGTCTCTGGCCAAACGGCGGGCCCGTGATTATTTGCAACTTGTGGGACTGGATAAGAAAGAGAATAATTTCCCGACAGAGCTCTCAGGGGGGGAGCGTCAGAGGGTGGCTGTGGCTAGGGCTCTTATAACAGAGCCAAGGATTGTCCTAGCGGATGAGCCTACGGGTAATTTGGATGAGAACAACTCACAGGTTGTTGAGAATCTTCTCTTTGAATTGGCTAAAACCCTTGGGAGAACATTGATCATTGTTACCCATGATCTGGAACTTGCCAGAAGAGCGGATGTCATGTACACATTGGAGCATGGGGTTTTAAAGTAAGATGGTGCGTTTTTCTCTCTTTTATAGTTTTTTTCTTCTTTTTTCCAGACGAGAGGGAGGGTTTGCCCGCTATTTTAAGGGTGCAGTCCTCGGAATAGGGTTAAGTCTTATCCCTCTTACTGTAGTGCTTGAGGTGACGGATGGGATGATAGAGGGAATTACCGCCCGTTATTTGGAATTGGGTAGTTATCATATCCAGGCCTTTGTAAGTGGTGATGTTGGGCTCACGGGGTTAGAAAAGTTAGCTTTAAGTATAGAGAAGGTTAAAGGTGTAAGGGTGGCAATTCCCGAGAGGCGGGGAGTTGGGCTTTTATATCACGGAGGAAAGAGAGATACGGTGACGGTAAGGGCGGTATTGCCCGATATTTACGGGAAGGATACGGGTTTTAGGAGATACTTTAGAATTCTTAAAGGTAGTTTTGATCTGAAAAGTGACCGTGCTATTATTGTCAGCAGGGTGATAGCGGAAAAACTCAATGTAAAGTGTGGTGATACTCTCCAATTGTTGACTCTATCCGGGAATTTGAGTGGTAGGATGATTCCGAGGATAAAAACTTTTAAGGTTGAAGCAATATTTACCACCGGATATGAGGATCTTGATAAAATGTTGGTTTATATACCATTGGAAGAGGGCTTTAAATTGATGGGTGCAAATAATTCGTATGAGATAGTTGGAATAAAGAGTTATAATCCCTTTAAAGGGCTTGGAGGGGTTGTAAAGAGGGTTTCCAGGATGCTACCAGAGGGTTCATACCTGTATACATGGTATCAGCTTGAAATTTCCCAGTATAAATCTTTTCAAACAACAAAGGCACTCTTACTCTTTGTTATGGCTTTAATAGTTATTGTTGCTACAATGAATATTTCTTCTTCTATGGTGATGACCATTATGGAAAAGGAGAGGGAGATAGCAATACTAAAATGTATGGGGGCCTCTCCATGGATGGTGACCATTTCTTTTGCCTTTATGGGATTGCTGGGTGGGGTTGTTGGTTCTTTTTGGGGAATACTATCCGGGGTTTTTATATCGATTAATATAAATCAGTTGTTTTCTGTAGCGCAGTTGGTGGCAGATAAAACTGTTGATTTGATAAATGGAATGTACGGATTGTTTATCCCGGAAAATCTACTCTCTCATTTCACTATATTTAACAATGCATATTATCTCGATAAAATCCCAATTCATCTGAGGTTAAATGAAATTCTCAGTGTAGGGGTTCTTACCGTTTCTTTTTCTACCCTCGCCTCTCTGATACCAGCATTGCGTGCTGGGAAGCTAAAGCCTGTGAATCTAATAAATAGATATTAGACTTGATTTCTCCGTGAAATTTCTTATTATCTACTTTAGGATAGAGAGATGAAATGTGAAATTTGTGGTATCAGAGAAGCGGTAATTCATATAGAACAGATTATAGGTTATGAAAAGGTGGAACTCCACATCTGTGAGGAATGTGCCCGTGAACGTGGCATAACTACGGGCGAGGATAAGATAGAGTTCTCGATTTCTAACCTCATAATGGGTCTTGTTGATGTAAAGGATGTTCATCCTAGAAAGTCCGCTAGGAAGGTTTGTCCAAAATGTGGTACTTCTTTCGAGACTTTTAAAAAAACAGGGAAGTTGGGGTGTACAGAGTGTTACGTTACATTCGAAAGGGAGATAAGGTCTATACTACGTAAAATGTATGGTAAGACACAGCATGTGGGAAAGTTTCCAAAGCAGTTAAAGAGGTATAAGACCTTTTTAATTGATTTGGAGAGGCTCAAAGAGGATTTGAGAAAAGCTATAAAGAGCGAGAACTATGAAAAGGCAGCTATACTGCGGGATAGAATAGCGGAGATACAGAAATCGACGGGGCGTATAGATGAGTGATTTTATAGAAACTACGGATGTGAAAGGCTGGTTTATAGAGTCGGGAGTTTCTGACGATGTGGTGGTTTCTTCCAGAGTGAGACTTGCAAGAAACCTGGCTGATTTCCCTTTTCCTGGTGCTATGAGTATTGATGACGAGAAAAAAGTAGAGAAACGGGTGGTTGAGGCTTTCAGACGGATTGATCCGGGTGGTGAATTCAGGATTATAAAATTGAAGGAACTCAATCCTATTGAACGGAGGGTACTTCTGGAACGTAATTTTATTACGCAGGAGTTTCTTTTGGCTAAGGATAAGACGACAATTATTAATGATAGAGAGACCTTGTCCGTAATGATTAATGAGGAGGATCATCTGAGGATTGCGGCGATAAGGGCCGGTTTGAACCTTAAGGGGGCATACGAGGATGTGAATAATCTGGATAATGAATTGGAGAAGTATCTTCATTACTCCGTTTCTATGGAGTGGGGGTATCTCAATTCTTCCCTCAGTAATATCGGTACTGCGATGAGGAGTTCCGTAATGTTTCACCTACCAGCTCTTTCCATGACCTCACTCCTCGACAGGGTGCTAAAGAGTGTTAATCAGGTTGGTATATCTGTGAAAGGTTTTTTTGGGGATGATGAGGGTTCTCTTGGTGATATGTATCAGCTCTCGAATCAGGTTACGCTTGGCATAACTGAAGAGGAGATACTTGAAAAACTTGAAGGTGTAGCATATCAGTTAGTAAATTATGAGAGAAAAGCAAGAGAAGAGTTGCTTGAGAGGAAGAGGGTAGATATAGAGGACAAGATTTTGAGGGCGTACGGGATATTGAGGTACTGTAAGTTGATATCTGTTAAAGAGGCGGTAGAACTCTTAACATTAATTCGTTTGGGTGTTTGCCTTAATGTAGTGAAGGGTGTAAAATTACAGACGGTGAATAGGTTGTTGTTCGTTTCACAGAAATCCAACATTCAAAAAATTTTGAATGAAACGTTTGGAGAAGATTTTGATAGTCACCAGGTTGATTATATGAGAGCAAAGATAATTAGAGAAACCCTCTCTAAAACTGAAAATATGGAGGGGAGCAATGTTTAAGGGATTGACTCAAAGGGCACAAAAGGTCTTGACAATACTGGCTCAGGAAGAGGCCAAGAGATTTCATTCTGATCAATTGTTGCCAGAGCATATAGTACTTGCTCTGTTAAAGGATGGGGAGGGAGTAGCCATAAAGGCCCTCCAGATGTTGAAGATAAATATTGCTGAGATGCAAATTGAAATTGAGAAGGAAATTCCCAGGGGCAAGGGTGGTTTGATTTTAGGGGATGTTCCCCCTTCGAAGCGAGGGCAGAGAATTCTTGAAGACTCTGCGGAAGAGGCGAGGAATATGGGACATGAATACATAGGAACAGAACATTTGCTTCTTGCCGCTGCTCGGGAACAGGGGAGCATTACCTCCAGATATCTTGCCCGCTACAATATATCGATAGGAATGCTCAGAGACGTTGTGATAAGAATTAATGGGTTGGGCGATGTTAATCAACAGACAAATAGGAAAAAGAAACCACAACCGGTAAGTCGTAAAACGACTCCTACTCTCGATGAGTTTGGTAGAGATTTGACTGCCTACGCCAAGGAGGGCAAATTAGACCCGGTAATAGGGAGAGTTAGAGAGATTCAACGGGTTATTCAGATTCTTGCCAGAAGGACAAAGAATAATCCCGTTTTGATTGGAGAACCCGGTGTGGGCAAGACGGCTATAGTGGAGGGGCTTGCTCAGAGAATTGTGGATGGCAATGTACCTGAAATTCTTATAGGAAAGCGGGTTCTTACTCTTGATCTGGCTTCTCTTGTGGCGGGTACCAAGTATAGAGGAGAATTCGAAGAACGTTTAAAACGAGTGATGAAAGAAATTGTGACGGCAAAGAATATAATTCTCTTTATCGATGAACTTCATACCATTATTGGCGCTGGTGGTGCTGAGGGGGCTATTGATGCCTCGAATATGCTAAAACCTGCTCTCTCGCGGGGTGAATTGCAATGTATAGGTGCGACTACCCTAAACGAATATAAGAAGTATATAGAGAAAGATGCGGCTTTGGAGAGGAGATTTCAGTCTATATTTGTGGATGAACCAAGTGTGGAGGAAACTATCGAGATTCTTAGAGGGATAAAGTCTCGTTATGAACAGCATCATCATGTTAGATATACGGAGGAGGCTCTTAGAGCGGCGGCCTCGCTCTCCAGCCGATATATATCCGACAGGTATCTACCGGATAAGGCTATAGATTTGATAGACGAAGCGGGTTCTAGAAAACGAATTAGTAATAGTATAAGACCTAAAGAGATTCAAGAACTGGAAAAGGAGATAGAGCGTCTTAATATTAAAAAGGCTAATTTAGTAAGTACGCAAGATTACGAGGAGGCTGCGGCAGTAAGGGACACGGTTAGGCAGCTGAAACAAAAGGTAGAGGAGATTAAACAAAACTGGGTAAAGAATATTAATACCGAGGAAAATGTTGTAGATGCAAATGAGATTCAGCTTGTGATTTCAGACATTACGGGTATTCCTGTTTCCAGAATAGCGCAGAACGAATCAGAGAAACTTCTGCATATAGAGGAAGAACTTCATAAGAAGGTAATAGGACAGGACGAGGCTATAAATGTAATAGCCTCTGCGATAAGACGCTCAAGGACTGGTTTGAGTTCTCCTAAACGTCCCCTTGGTTCTTTTGTTTTTCTTGGTCCTACCGGTGTTGGAAAGACACTTGTTGCGAAGACTCTTGCAGAGTTTTTATTTGGAAATGAAGAAGCTCTTATACGTATAGATATGTCTGACTTTATGGAGAAACACAATGTTTCAAGGCTTGTAGGTGCTCCTCCAGGGTATGTTGGTTATGAGGAGGGTGGGCTTTTAACGGAAAAGATACGAAGACGGCCCTACAGTGTAATACTGCTGGATGAGATAGAAAAAGCTCATCCTGATGTTTTTAACCTTCTCTTGCAGGTATTGGAGGAGGGTCAGCTGCAGGACAATTTGGGACATACGGTGTCTTTCAGAAATGCTGTTCTGATAATGACCTCAAATGCGGGTGCCAGAGAGATTAGCAAAGATTCTTATCTTGGTTTTCAAACAAGTGATGAGTCTATAAAGTTTGCAGACATTAAAAGTTCTGTGATGGGTGAGCTCAAAAAGTTGTTTAACCCGGAGTTCATTAATAGAATCGATGAAATCGTGGTTTTCCATAGCCTTTCACGGGAACATATAACTCAGATATTCGATATCATGGTTGATGAAATAAGAGATAGACTTAAAGAACAGGATATCAAACTGGAGATTACTAAAAAGGCAAGGGAACATCTAATTGATGAGGGTTTCGATGAGAAGTTTGGTGCACGTCCTTTAAGACGGGTGTTGCAGAAAAAGATAGAGGATCCTCTCTCTCTTGAAATTCTAAAGGGTAGATTTGGAAAGGGTGATACGGTAGTTGTGGATTACAAAAACGATGGGATAACTTTTAGGAAAAAGAGGAATCATGTGAGAAAAAAGGTTGATAGTAAAGAGCTTGAAAAAATTATCGGGTAAGTTATTGTTGTTTAGGCGGTTAGAGTTGTTGAGGGCTCTAATCGCCTTTTTGTTTTTCTTTTCTAATTTTCTTCTCTTTTCTCAGGATGCGAATAATCTTTTCAGGGTGGGTTATAGTTCTTTCAATGATGGTTTTTATCTCTCTGCGATAGGTAACTTTGAGGAGTATTTGAAATATTATCCTACGGGTAGTAATGCCGACGATGCAAGGTATATGCTTGGTATTTCTTACTATTACACGGGAAAATACTCCATGGTGGTAAACAGTGTGGATGCTCTTTTGGCCATTTCTCCCTCTTCTAAGTATGTGCCAAGGGTTTACTATTGGAAGGGTATGGCTCTGTACAAGTTGAAAAAGTATAAGAGAGCGTTGAAAAGTTTTAATCTTCTTTTAGAAACCTATAAACCGTTGGATTTTTACTACCTCTACTCTCTGTTCTATAAGGCTAAATCGCTGGAGGGTTTAAACCGAAACTCCGAGGCTTTGATTACATTGAGGGAGATGCTGAATAGACTTGCCTCTGCTGCTAATTCTCTTGGTCCTGTTAGCAAAGAAACATTATCTCAATATATTTTAAATGAACTTGGAAGCGTTAGTTTTAAATTGGGAGAGTATGAAACTTCCAGTAAGTATTACAGCCGTATCATATTGGATTACCCCAATTCTCCCTTCATTGAAAGAGCGGTATTTTACATGGCTGAGTGTGATTTTTATCTCAATGATTATGAAAATGCTCGAAAACGATATACTCGTTTATTAGCTTTGTTTCCCAAGACTCAGTTTGAAGAACTTGCGATTTACAGATTGGCATATATTTCTAATGTTCTTAACAGATGGAATGATGCTCTGAGATATATAGCCAGATATAAGAGAGAATTTCCGAGGGGTGCATATTTTGTTGATATAAAAAGGGTAGAGGGCGATGTTTTTCTGGCGCTTGAAAGGTATGAGGATGCCCTTGTTGTTTACAGGTATTTGTTATCTGGTGGGAGGATATCGAAAGTAGAGAGGCAGAAGGTAGAGTACAATATGGGCCTGTGTTATAAGAATCTTAATAAGTACAGTGAGGCCTTGAGATATTTTCGAGAGGTTTCCAGTGGAGCTACAGGTGAGGTGAAAAAACGGGCGATGTTTAATGAGGCTCTTGCTTTGTACAGATTAAATCGAGCTAATGAGGCTGAAGAGTTATTTAAAAAGCTTCTTAGGGTATATGGTAAGCAGGATGAAAGGATTGGAGAAGACATTTTGGGTTGGATAGCGAATATTTATGAGTCAAAGGGTGAACTGGATAAAGCATATGCTGCATGGAACGATTTGATCACCAGGTATCCCGATTCATTAAAGATCGCGGATTATTACTATCATCGAGGAAATGTTTCCCTCAAGTTAGGGAGGTATGACGCCGCCTTGAGGGATTTTGATATGATCAAAATGCATTATAATTCTCAGGGTTATATTCCTCAAGTAGATTACCAAATTGGTTACATTTATGCACTCAAGGGAGAATACGTCCGGGCTATTGGGTTTTTTAAGAGCGCTCTTGGAGAGAGTAACTCCGAGGCATTTTCTTTAAAGTGTGAATATTCAATTGCTTCTGGGTATTACAATATTGGAGACGATGGTAGTGCTATGAGATATTTTGAAATGGTGGTTGAAAATCCTGGAAAGGAGAAGTGGGATGGAAAGAAAAACTTGATAGCAGAATCGTATTTTAACATGGGTAAGATTTATTATAGAGCTAGAAAATATAGACTAGCTGCTGAGAATTTCTACAAAGCCTCACAGGTTTATGGAGTTGGATTTGAGGCTGCAAAATCGTTGATGTGGAAGGGGTGGGGCGAGTTTCAATTGGGTGATTATTCAACTTCTGAAAAGACTTTCTATGGGGTTGCCAAAGAGTTTGAGAATTTGCCCGGGGTGGTGGTAGAGGCGCTGTATAGGGCTGGAATTTCCGCTTCTCAGAGGGGTGATTTTGAGAAGGCTTTAAATTATTTTAATTCTGCGCTGGGTGTGCTTAATAGAATCAAAAATTCTGTTACCTATATTGGGATAGAAAATATAGACATTAAGGAGATGGAGAGGGGAATCTTGTATTCCACACTGGATTCATATGTGTCTTTGGGGAATGTAAAGAAGATAAGAAGTTCTGTAGGACGCCTCTATCAGCTTTTCCCGGAGTCGAAAACTACCTCAAATGCTCTCTTCAGGGTGGCAAAGTTTTTCTATAATAAGAAAGATTATAGAGTTGCCAGGTTGTATTTTAAGAAAATTATTGAGAATTTTAATGGAGACAATAGAGAGTTCTCACTCTACTGGGATGGTATGTGTTGTTTGAAGCTGGAAGATTTTGCAGGTGCCGTTGAGAGGTTTATGCACTATCTCTCTCTTTACCCTGAGGGTGTGTTTAAAGAAGAATCGCTTGTTTCTTTGGGTACCGCGTTGGAGAGGGCAGGTGATAAGGCACTTGTAGAAAGTGTGTATAGTAAAACAATTTCCAGTAAATTGATGGATAGGAGAGTTCGAGACACTATAGTTTTATACTATGCTTTGTTTATATACGGTAGTGAAATGAAAAAAAGTGTTAATCTCCTTATGAATCTGGCAAGGGAGGGTAGTGATGAAGATATACGTACGAGAGCGGAATTAGCTCTGGCCAGGTATTACGAGAGAGAGGGTGATTTAGAAAAAGCTATGAATATTTTTGAGGTGATATCAGAAAAGCGCTCAGATGTTTTGGGGGCGCGTGCAGAAATGGGACTTGCAAAACTTTTCGAGTCACATGGAAAAATTCAAAAGGCAATTGAAAGTTATCTCAAGATAGATTATTTGTACGGTTCGTACTCTGATATTGCCTCCGAGGCTTTGTATAGGCTGTATCTCATTTACAAGAGATTGGGATCCCCTCAAAAGGCAAAACAGGTGTATAGCAAACTTGTAGAGCGATATCCTGATAGTAAATGGATAGAACGTATTAATGAGGGTGTGAAAACAGACTAGTGATATTTTTTCTCTATGATTTTGCTCAGGTGGTAGAATCGTTCAACCGTATTTAAGGTTTTTATAACTCGTACTCTTTTGCCATCCAGTCTTACAGGAATGGGAATGATATAGAGAACCTGTTTTCTATAGATCCCCAGTTTTAGAATTATGCTGGTGTCTCCATAGCCAGTTCCCTCCATCCCGGGGAAGAGAAAATTGCCCAAGGAGTATGCAATAAATTTCCCTCTATACTTTTCAAATCCTTGGACGAAGTGAGGGTGGGATCCTATTACAATATCGGCTCCGCTATCTACCATTTTTCTATAGAGCTTTACCTGATTGAGAGTGGGTATCGATGTCCATTCAATCCCACCGTGAACCATTACAATGTTTAGTGAGTTGTCTCCAAATTTTTCCTTTAGTAGGCTAAAGAAGTAATCGTTTGCCCAGAGGATGCCGGGTTTCTGCTTGTTTGCCGTATAGTTCGAACCGGAGAATCCTGTTCTCTCATTGGGATACGCTCCGACGGAGAGTATCTTTACCGATAGGTTGTCTTTGAAGAATACCCATGGTTTTGAGGCTTCGGATAGATTCCCCCCGGCTCCTGAAAATCCAAGCTGGTATCTGTGTAAATTTTTTAGAGTATCCAGAAATGCACTTATGCCATAGTCGAACGAGTGATTATTTGCCACGGAGAGATACGAAAAGCCTGCCTCCTTTAGAGGTTTCAATGCACTTGGATCGAAGTGAAAGTTATAGCTCTTGTTTATTTTATGACCCCGCAGTGAGGCAACACACTCTAAATTCCCAAGGAGTATATCTCCCTTTCTAAGGTAGGGAAGGGTATTACCGAATACCTTTCTAACTCCGTCCGGTTGCAGGAGCAATCGGTCTGTCCCCCTGGCAAGCATTACATCTCCTACTGCAAGTAGCCAGAGAAATTTGGGTTTCTTTTTTTGCCAATATTGGTTTGGAGAAATTTTTTTAAACCAACTGATAATAGTGGAGTTTGTGGTTTCTAACTTTAAAAATTCTCTATCGGCAAGTTTGTATCCCTTTTCGAAGGGAGTTTTATTATTGACCAGTAGGGCCTTTAGGTTTGTAGCGCTTAGGAAAACGGGAGTAAGTTTCTTCAGGGGAATGATGAATAGGCCATCGGCCTTAAGAGATTTGTCAAGATAGAGAGTTCTGAGTCGAGTTATATCTATGTTACTCCTAGAGTCTAAAAGAGAAACGAGGGGAATTAATTCTGCAGATTTTAGCTCTTTAGTGTAGATGAAACGATTTCTGACATTTCTTTTTGGCTCGTACCACTTTCGAGTCGAGAGAGTGAGTATGTTTTTCGATGCCTTTGATTTTTCTTTGGTGTATTTTATCGTTATCCCCGGAGGGAGTGGATTGTCTCTTATGAGCGTTTCCCAAATGGGGATTTTTTTTAGACTGGAGGAAACGTAAAGAACCTCTTCTGCTGTTAGCCAGGGGTTTGGTAAAAACATTGCTAAGTACACAGTGATAACGACAAAAGGTGTAACAATTGGTGAAGGAAATATTTTTTTCATATGGGGTCCAACTAGAAATTTTCTATAAGTGAGGTTAATTTGTTGCCCTTTTGTAATTCTTCTATTGCGGAGTCGATGCGCTCCTTTAGTTCCGTGTTTTCTTCTCTTAAGAGGATCACAACGTCAAGTTTCTTCAACACACCGGTTGTAGGGCCAACTTGCTCGTCGAAATATTTTTTAGAGAGATACTCTGCTACGTGGCGTTCTGTGGCCACACCGTCTATCTCTCCCCAGATTAGTTTTGCTATTCCCTGAATGTCATTTTCGAATTCCACTATTTTGCAATTGCAATCCTCCCTCAAATAGTCAGTTACATAGGAGGCTCTCTGTACTCCTATTTTTTTTCCTTCAATTTGTTCGGGTGTTACAATGTTATCAGTATCTCTATTTTTTACCCCGAATATTTGAATTTCAAACTGGGCGTAGGATTTAGTTGCTATAACGGGTTTGTCGTCAAAGAAAGAGTTGGGCCACCCTACATTTAGTATTAGGTCTATATTTCCCTGCAAAAATTCTGGAAAAATATTTTCCCACTGATCTCCTGTAAATTCAAAATTGAGATGGGCTATTTTGCTTATTTCTTTGAATACATTAATGCTTATTCCCGTGGAGATCCCTGATTTTAGATAAACCCAGGGGGGATACGCTATATCATGTGCAACAAAAAGTTTGGTTTTTTCTCTCTTTATTATTCCTATACTTTCTAGTTTGTTCTTTTGAGTTTTTATGTAGTCACCGGATTCCGTAAGCGTTGCTATTATTTCATCGATTACATCTTCCTGGTATTTCATATTGTTAATAATGTGTTTGGAGCTGGAGGTCATAAAATCGGAGATTGTGTGGGCCGTGGTGATTTTTCTAAAGATGTTTTCTGTGCTTACCGCCTGATCTTCAATGGATTGGGCTATGTTTCTCATTTCGTTGTCAGCAGTTTCGGCTGATTTAACAGATTCTTTAATTCCTTCCTCTGTTTTCTGTATTTTATCCCTCACAATCTTTCTTATATTTTTGTACTCTTCCATGAATCCCATCGTGTTGGAAATTTGAGAGACAAGTTCGTTTACGACATGTGCTATCTCATCGGTAGTGGTTCTACTCTTATCGGCCAGTTTTCGTATCTCGTGAGCAACAACGTTAAAACCCTTGCCGTAGCTACCGGCTCTTGCCGCTTCTATTGCCGCATTTAAAGCAAGAAGATTAGTAAGGCTTGCTATATCTTCTATTACTTCGATGCTCTTTAGAACCTTTTTTGTTGCCTGGTATACATCTGTGAAGAGATTCTGTATTTTGTCGAATCTTTTTTCTAATTCGTCTATTGAACTTACCGCTTCATTTAAAACTGTGGTATTGTTAAGAATAATTTCTTTGTTGTTTGATATGTGAATTAGGGACTGTTTGACTGATTCTGTCATGTTTTCTGATTTTTCTTTTATTATCTTAACCTCATTGTGCAGATCGGAAATTAGGGTTCTATTCTTTTCGGAGGTATTTATCATCTCTTCAATAAAGGTGGAATTGAGATGTGAAATTTGAAGTACATCTTTGATGTATGAGGTTACACCCTTTTTAATGTTTTCAAACGCCTCCAGTTCATTGATTAGTTCTTTGTTAATATCTATCTCTTCCATCATATTCTAATTCCTAAATTAATGATTTTTGTTAGTGAAGTACTTAGAAATATCCCTGACGATCTCATATATGTTAATTATATACATTATAATAAATATGTCTATTCTTTTTTGTTTTCCTCTGTGTTGTTTTTTAATGGTCTAAAGGGCATAACCTTTACATCCTTTTCTTCGTTCATCTCCTCAATCAGGATTACAGATTGAAAGGGAATCATTAGATTTTTAGATTTTCCAAAGGTTGTACGAATTTCTTCATCGGCGGGGTTTATGATTATTTTTGTATCATCAGGGAAGACGAGATCTTTTATTGATACAAAGTAGGGGTGGGTAAGGTCGAGACTTCTTGCGCTTAGGGATATTTCTTTGTTTTTCCATTTAAAAAAAACCCTGTATAACGACACCTTCTACCTCACACAGATGAGTAATTATTTTTAGGATTAATGTGTTTCGCAATGCTACGTTGTTAAAATATATATAAAATATTTTAAAGTCAAATGATGAACCCCGTCGAGAGGGTTACTAAACAGATTTTGATATAAATCAATTTTTTTTAATTTTTTTAATCTCATTAAAACTCAAACTTTATTGACATTCTGTCCAGATGGGATACTATGGTAGTTAATAGTGGGAGAAAGTGGGAATAAATAGAAAAAAGTGGTGTATTTTGTATGATTACTGGGGAATATAGGTATTCACTTGATGAAAAGGGACGAATAATGATACCCGCCAAGATGCGAGCCGAGATTGCGGGTAATGTAATGATATTAACCCGGGGGGTTGATCGGTGTTTATGGATATTCCCCATAGACGAATGGAAGAGAATTTCGGAAAATATTCTCTCTTCAACCTCACTCTTTCAAGAGCGTTCGAGGTTGATTCAGAGGAGGATAATAGCTCCTGCGCAGGAGGCGGAAATAGACAGAGCGGGAAGGATGAGTATCCCGCAAACACTCAGGGAATACGCCGGGCTAAAGAAGGAGTGTATTATATTGGGTATGCTTAAGTATATTGAGATTTGGGATGAGGAAACCTATCTGAGTTACTTAAACAGTAATGAGGAGAATTTTAAGGAGGCGGCAGAGGAACTGGGAGGAAAGATTAACCTATGGGGTTAATCTTTAGATGCTGCCAGGATTGGTAATACTATGGGTACAGTTCATAGGCCCGTGATGCTTGATGAGGTTCTTGAGTATGTGACTCCTGCTGCGGGAGTGGATGATGTGAGTTTAATAATAGACGCAACGGTAGGGGAGGGGGGGCACGCCGGTGCCCTCCTTGAGCGATATGGTAACGCTTCGCTCGTAGGCATTGATGCAGACGGAGAGATTTTAGAGAGGGCGGCGGTAAACTTACAGAGGTTCGGGCACCGGGTGAGATTGGTGAGAGGGTGGTATGATAAAGTGTTAAAGAAAATGATTGCGGAACAGCGAGAGAGCGTTGATATAATTTTTTTGGATCTTGGTGTTTCGATGTTTCATTTCATAGAGAGCGGTCGTGGGTTTTCCTTTAAAAGGGAAGAAAAATTGGATATGAGGCTGGATTTAGAATCCAAGCTTACGGCGTATGAGGTTGTGAATAGATATTCGCAATCTGAGCTTGAGAGATTAATAAGGGAGTATGGAGAGGAGAGATTTGCCCGTAGAATTGCAGAGAGGATTGTGAGGGAGAGGGAGAAGAGAAATATAGAAACATCGAAAGATCTTGAAGAAATTGTCTGGAGGGCTGTTCCAAAGAATTACAGGTATAGACGGATCAACCCATCGACGAAAACCTTTCAGGCTATAAGGATAGAGGTTAATGATGAACTTGAAAGATTAAAACGGGCACTGTATTATTCTGGACTTTTATTGAAAAAAGGGGGGGTGATAGGAGTGATATCTTTTCACTCGCTGGAGGATAGAATTGTTAAGAGGTATTTTAAGACTCTTGAGGATGCCTTTTTAAGTGGGGTAGAAAAGCCGATTCTTTTAAATGGAGAGACTTCGGGTATTGGTTATGTGAATGAAAATATTGGTTTTGAAGCCCTTGTTAAAAAACCCGTTGTTCCTAAACACGATGAGGTAGAGTCGAATCCTGCCTCTAGAAGTGCAAAACTACGTGTATATAGAAAGGTGTAGTGAGGCAGAGGTATGAATGTGATAAAGAGATTGATTCTTTTTTTGATGATTCTCTCGGTACCAGTGATTTTGTTTTTGAATACTTGGCAGAATTTTAGATACCGGAGTTTGTATTCCGAAGTCTTAAAATTGGAAAAACAACAGGAAACATGGCTTGAGAATAATAAGAGCCTCATAGTGGGAATTGAAATTTTTAAATCACCGAAGAGAATAGAGAGAATAGCTATTAAGGATTTAAAGCTTTATCTTGCAAGGCCCTCGGAGGTGCTGAAAATTGTTGGAAGGAAAAATTTGAGGTAGAAATGATGGGAGGGGAAGAACGGAAGAAACTTTTTTCTCTTTCTGACATGGTAGAGATTCTAAACCCGATCTCTATCGTTAATAGGGGTGCCCGCGGAGAAATAGACTCGGTAGTAATTGATTCAAGGGAGGTTAAGAGAGGTTCTCTATTCGTGCCTCTACCCGGATTGAACACCAATGGTCATAACTTTCTTCTGGATGCCGTTAGAGGAGGAGCTTCGGCCGTACTGATTGGCTCCGATTGGATTGATGATGTGGTGGTTCCCCTTTCAGAAACTCTTGGTAAGTATGGGTCTGTTGGGATAGTTGTGGAGGATCCTCTTAGGGCTATGCAGAATCTGGCACGTTTTCATTTAAGAAGGTGTGAAGGGGTATATAGGGTGGGTATAACGGGAAGTAACGGTAAAACTACTACAAAAGAAATGATTGCCTCGATACTTTCAATCAGTAATAGGGTCTCTTATAATGAGAAAAACTTTAATTCGGTTATAGGATTGCCCCTCTCTGTTTTTAAGATTAAGGAACACTCGGATTACATTGTATTTGAAATGGCCACCAATCATCTGGGAGAGATGGCCGTGCTTGCCGATCTCTTTGAACCGCAAGCTGCTTTAATAACAAATATAGGCACAGCTCATATTGGCAATTTTGGGAGTAGAGAGGCAATTGCCAGAGAAAAGAGGGATATCTTTAAAAATTTTAACGGGAATAATAATTTGGCCTTTGTTTTTGAAGAGGATGATTATTTCGATTTTTTAACAGATGGGCTTAAAGCAAGAATCGTTCCTTTTGGGGAAGGATCGACTGCTGGGTATGAGGGGTCCGAGGATCTGGGGCTGGATGGTTATACCATCTACTGGGAGGGGCTCCAGATCCATATCCCCTTTGTTGGGAGGCACAATTTGATGAATGCGCTCGCTGCGATTACGGTTACTGGAGCGCTCGGTGTTGACAAAAGTGATGTAAAGATGGGTTTGGAAAGGGTAAAGCCTCTCTTCGGAAGATCGGAGGTAGTGCGAGGTAATTGTACCTTTATTGTGGATTGTTACAATGCCAATCCAGACTCGATGAAAAGGAGTGTGGAGTCTTTTGAGAGTATAAAATGGCCGAGTAGAAAGGTGGCTGTTTTGGGAGAGATGTATGAGCTTGGAGATTTTTCCCATGAGGAACACTATAGAGTAGCGCTTGATACTATTAGGTCCAAATTGGATATTGTTATCTTTTTGGGTGAGGAGTTTATGGAAATTAAAGGGCGTTTTGATAATAGGGAACTGGAAAACAGGAAAGCAGGAAAGGTAGTGTGGATTCGCAATTTTGATGAACTTGTAAAAAGTATCAGAGGTATAGTTAGAGATGGCGATTTGATTTTGCTTAAAGCATCACGAGGTGTAGAGCTCGAGCGAATTATACCTGCTATAGAAAAAAACGTGGCGTAGGTGGTGTTATGGTATTAAAATTGTTGTATCCCTTTGTTAAGTATTTTTCTTTTTTTAACATTTTTCAATACATAACCTTTAGGGCTGCATATGCCCTTATTACAGCGTTGGTAATTGCTTTTCTACTTGGGCCATGGATGATAGAGAAGTTAAAGAAAATAAAGGTTGGTCAGGCGATACGAGAGGACGGACCTAAGAGTCATTTGTCCAAATCCGGAACCCCTACAATGGGAGGGCTACTTATAATATTTTCGGTAACTGTATCTGTGATACTGTGGGAGGATCTTGATAATCCCTATACATGGATACTGTTGTTTGCTACGGTCGGTTATGGTTTGATAGGATTTTTGGATGATTATGTTAAAATCAAGAGGAAAGCCTCCGGTGGTATAAGTGCAAAGCTGAAATTCTCCGGACAAGTTGTTGTTTCGCTTATCATAATAAGTTTTCTCTATATGGTGAGACAGCCTGGCATGACTCTGCTCTACATCCCTTTCATCAAATATCCTGTGCTTGATATGGGGTATTGGTATATTCCCTTTGCTCTTATACTTTTAGTGGGTACCTCGAACGCTGTTAATCTTACCGATGGTTTGGATGGACTTGCGATCGGGCTTGTAATAATGGTGGGCATCACTTTCTCTATTTTGGCCTATGTGACAGGGCACTCTATTGTTGCAAAATATCTACGGATACCCTTTGTAATGCATAGCTGGGAGATTACTGTATTCTCTCTTGCTCTTGTAGGCGCATCGGTTGGCTTTTTGTGGTACAATGCTCATCCGGCAGAAATAATGATGGGCGATACGGGAAGTTTGTCCCTCGGTGGGGTTTTGGGAGTAATAGCTCTTATTATAAAAAAAGAAATTCTTCTTGTTATAATTGGTGGTGTTTTTGTTATAGAGGCACTATCCGTGATTATTCAGGTAGTTTATTACAAATTGACAAAGAAGAGGGTATTTAAGATGGCTCCTATCCATCACCATTTTGAGTTGATGGGATGGGCAGAAAGTAAGGTTGTAATACGATTTTGGATTTTGGGTGGGCTTTTTGCGATACTTAGTCTGTCTACCCTGAAAATACAGTGATACAGTAGTAAGAATTGAGTAAGACAGGAGTGTGTTTTTAGATGGAGAGGATAGAGAAACAGCAGGCTGATTTGATGTTGATACTCGATATAGTTCTTCTTTTGGGTATAGGGCTTGTTGTACTATTCTCAGCTTCCTCCTACTATTCTAAAAGTGTATACGGTGATCCTTACTATTATTTTAAGCGTCAGGTGTTGTGGGCTACGGTTGGTATACTTTTGGGAATTATTGCCTCTGTAACCCCTATTGAGTTAATAAAGCGTTCTACCCCTCTGGTTGTATTTGTTTCCTTTTTTCTGATGCTTCTTACCTTTATTCCTGGAATTAGTAAACCTGTTCTGGGAGCTCGCCGTTGGATTTTTATAGGAGGGTTGTCTTTTCAACCCTCCGAATTGGTTAAGTTCACGATTGTTCTCTATCTTGCCTATATATTTGACAAAAAGGATAATCTGGAGGATCCTCTCAACTCTATACTCCCTCCTGTTATAATAGTAGGAATTTTTCTCACACTTATATACCTTCAGAATGATTTTTCCACCGCGTTTTTTACTCTATTTGTGGCAGCGTCTGTCTTTTTTATTGCGCGGATTAAGCTAATTTATTTCTTTTTGTTTGGCATTTTGATTCTCCCGTTGGGAGGACTTTTACTTTTCACAAAGGCTCACAGGGTTAAGAGGTTGATAGCCTTCCTAAATCCTCTAAGTGATCCCACAGGGGCCGGGTATCAGGTAATTGCCGCTCGTTCTGCTCTTATAAATGGCGGTTTCTGGGGTAAGGGGCTTGGGCTTGGTGTTAAGAAGATGGGGGGATTACCAGAGGCTCATTCTGATTTTATATTTGCCGTTATTGGTGAGGAAATGGGTTTTTTAGGGGCCCTTTTAATTATTACTCTCTTTATTGTTTTTGTTTGGCGGGGTTATGCGATTGCCTTTAAGTGCAGGGATAAGTTTAGTTATTATCTCTCTTTCGGTATTAGTAGTTTGATTATCTTTCAGGCGATACTTAACATGTCTGTGGTCTCAGGACTTGTCCCCTCAACAGGGGTTACACTTCCCTTCTTTTCTGCGGGAGGCTCCTCACTTCTTGTGACTCTAGTTATGGTAGGAATTCTAGTAAATATCTCCAAACGGGTAGGGAAAAACGAGAGGAGAAGCTATGGCTGAGGCTGCTATACTTCATAGAAAAAGATCTAAGAGAGGTGAGTCCCTATTAAATAAGGTATTAATTTCCCTGGTTGTATTTCTAACACTGTTCCTCATTGGGGAGGTGGTGATTCAGGTATTTGTTGTACCCAACCTGGTGATAAAGCATATCTACCTCACCACTGACGTCCGGATCTCCAAAGAGGCAGTGTTAGAAATGGCAGGGTTGAATTCCACTCTTCACTATTTTAATTTAGATGTGGGAAAGATAGAGAGAAAAATTGCTGAGTATCCCCTTGTGAAAAGTGTAAGGGTGAGGAAAATTTTTCCCGACTCTGTAAAAATTAACATAAAGGGGAGGAAACCTCTTGCTATTGTATGTGTTGATGTCGATGGTAGGACAGTACCCGTTACCATGGATGAAGAGGGGGTAATATATAAAATTGGGGCCTCAGGTGATACTCTTGATATGCCCGTAATATCTGGACTTGTATTTAAGGATTTGCGTCTGGGTATGAGAATGCCAGATAGGGTCATGCCGGTACTGGAGGATCTCTACAATCTCAAGGTAAACAGCCCGGAATTGTTTCGATTAATATCCGAGATTAAGATTGTTCCAGTTAATAATATAGATTATGAGCTTGTGTTATTTCCCCTCTCATATAATATTAAGGTGAGATTGGGGAAGCATTTGGACAGTAAAACCTTAAAGTATGTTATCATGGTTTTGGATTTGCTTAAGAAGAATGTAGGAGAAAAAAGAATAGAAGAGGTAGATTTTCGCTCTGGAACTATGGTATATAAATTAAGGAGGGATTAGTAATTTGACTCATGATGATATAATTGTTGGTTTGGATATAGGAACAACCAAGGTCTGTGCCATAATTGGAGAATACAACGAAAATGGGATGTTGGAGATCACCGGGGTTGGTACTACTCCGTCCAAAGGGCTCAGGCGTGGGGTTGTTATAAATATTGACTCTACCGTTAGGTCCATTTTGACGGCTATTGAAGCCGCTGAGATGATGTCCGGTAGAGAGGTTACTGACGTGTATACGGGGATTGCGGGTGGGCACATTGAGGGCATAAATAGTAGAGGCGTGGTAGCGGTAACGGGTAGGAACAGGGAGATTACAAAGGAAGATATAGACAGGGTTATCGATGCCGCAAGGGCCATTGTTATACCTATGGATAGAGAGGTTCTCCATGTGATACCCCAGGAGTTTATAGTGGACGATCAGGGGAATATAAAAAATCCTCTGGGGATGGTTGGGGTCAGATTGGAGGCGGAGGTACATATAGTAACAGGGGCTGTCACCTCGGCACAAAATATTGTGAGGTGTGTTAACAAAGCAGGATTTAGAGTGAATGACATCGTTCTAGAACCTTTGGCTTCCTCTAAAGCTGTTTTAACAGAGGACGAGAAGGAACTGGGTACCCTGTTAATTGATCTTGGCGGTGGAACAACGGATATTCTTGCCTATCTTGAGGGAGCCCCCTATCATACCGGTGTTCTCTCTGTGGGGGGGGATCAGGTTACAAATGATCTCTCTATAATACTCAGGACCCCCCTTGAATCGGCTGAAAAGATTAAACGGACGGCAGGGAGTTGCCTCGTTTCTATGGTGGAGGAGGATGAAGAGGTTACAATTCCCGGTGTGGGTGGTAGGCCTCCGACCCGGATTCAAAGGAGAAAGGTGGTTGAGATAATTCAGTCGAGGATGGCAGAAATACTAAATTTGGTAAAAGAGCAGATTGAGAAGAAGGGATATCTTAAACTTCTGGGGGGTGGAATTGTATTAACGGGTGGTGGTTCGCTCCTTCCCGGAACTGCGGAGCTTGCCAGTGAGATATTCGATTCGCCGGCGCGAATAGGTTATCCTGTGAAATTGGGAGGTATGGTGGAAGAGTATTACAATCCAATTTATGCGACCGGTGTAGGACTTGTTCTTTACGGCGCATCGCGTAATAGCACGGAGTACTTTGATACTTCGACAGGTGAGAGCACTTTTTCTTCGGTGTGGGATAGAATGAGAAAATGGTTTAAGGAGTTTTTTTAAATGAGATTCGGATAGTAAAGGATTATATAATAGCATAATATATTGAATTTAAAGTGGAGGGGAACATGAATATTGAATTTTTAGACGACCAGACTTCAAATCCTACCATCATAAAGGTAGTTGGTGTTGGGGGCGGTGGGAGCAACGCGGTAAACCGAATGATTGCTTCCGGATTAAAAAATGTGGATTTTATCGCCGTTAACACCGATTCTCAGGCTCTTCAAATGTCAAAGGCAGAGGTAAAACTGACCATCGGGAGCAAATTAACAGGTGGGTTGGGTGCGGGAGGCGTGCCGGAAATTGGGGAGAAGGCTGCTTTGGAAAATCAAGACGATATTGCCTCGGTACTGAGGGGTGCGGATATGGTCTTTATAACTGCTGGTATGGGTGGAGGCACGGGCACGGGTGCTGCTCCGATTATTGCTCATATTGCAAAGGAAGAGGGAGCCTTAACCGTTGCAGTGGTCACCAAGCCCTTTGACTTTGAGGGGAAAAGAAAAATGGCTATAGCCGTGGAGGGGATTGAGAAACTTAGGAATGAGGTAGACACCCTCATTGTGATACCAAATCAGTACCTTTTGAAAATTGTTGAGAGAAGAACTCCCATAAAAGAGGCCTTTTTTCTTGCGGATGATGTGTTACGTCAGGGAGTCCAGGGTATATCAGATTTAATAACAGTTCCTGGTGAGATAAATATTGATTTTGCAGATGTGCGAACAATAATGAAGGGTAAGGGTGATGCTCTTATGGGTATTGGTATCGGAAGTGGGGATAATAGGGCTGTTGATGCTGCGACAAACGCAATAAACAATCCTCTATTGGAGGATGCGAAAATAGAGGGCGCTAAAGGTATATTGGTGAATGTGACGGGTGGAGACGATCTTTGCCTCTCGGAATATGAAGAGGTGCTGAAAATAATTACTGCCAATGCCGATGATGATGCTCTTATTATTGCTGGTAACAGTATTGATAGTTCAATGAATGACAAAATTAAGGTTACGGTAATTGCCACCGGTTTTAGGTCGGAGAAGAGAGAGGTGAAAAGGTCGGAAAAAGCGAGGAGTGGGGCAGAAATTATATCTTACGACGAATGGGTTAATATGAGTAAGGGACTTTCAAGAGCTGCGGGTTCCAATTTTTTACAGAGCAGGAATTCGTCGATAGAGAACGATCTGAATGTTCCATCGATACTTAGAGAGAAAAAGTTCATGGGGCAAAAAGATTAAAAAAGTAGGTGGGGAATTTGAAAGCGAAAGATTTTCTTGAGAGATTTGAGGATTATCTACGGGTAGAGCTTAGACTCTCAACTAATACCATTCAAACATATATGATTTGTTGTAAAACCTTCGCTGATTTCTTGGATAAGGAGAGTATAGGTTTAGAGGAAGTAACAACAGAGGTGATAGTGAATTATTTTGTTGAGAAACAAGTTGAAGGAATATCGCAGCGTACCATTGCTAAATGTATATCGGCACTCAGGTCATTTTTCAAGTTTATGGTTGTTGAGGGATTGTTGGAGAAAAATCCTATGGAATGGATAGAGAGTCCCAGGCTTGAGAGAAAGATTCCCGATGTGTTTTCTGTGGAAGAAATCGAACATTTTTTCTCGGTTATAGAGCTTGAGATAGGTTCCCCGCTTTCCCTGAGGGATAGAGCTATGTTTGAACTTGTTTATTCCTGTGGTCTTCGTGTCTCAGAGGTGGCGGAACTTACCGTGGAACGGCTCTACCTCAAGGAGGGTATTGTAAGGATACTGGGAAAGGGAAAGAGGGAACGTCTTGTGCCGATGGGAGAGATAGCAACTTTTTGGATGAAAAAGTATTTGGCCGAGGCAAGACCACTCCTTCTTGGGCGTAAGCGTTCCTCTTATGTTTTTTTGAATCATCTGGGCAATAAGTTAACGAGAAAAGGAATATGGCTGAGGTTTAAAGAAACGGCAGAGCGAGCGGGATTGAATGGAAAGGTTCATACGCTTAGGCATTCGTTTGCTACACATTTATTGCAGGGTGGGGCGAATTTAAGATCGGTTCAGGAGTTGTTAGGACATTCGGATATAAGTACAACTCAGATATATACCCATGTGGGAAGTGATGAGCTCAAAAAGTTACACGGCATGTACCATCCAAAGGGTTAGGGTTATTGGAAATAGACCAAAGGTAATAAGGGGGAAATTAAAATCAAATTGAGGAAGTTTGTAATTGGTTTTGATAAAAGGTGTTTTATTCTGTTATTGGTGGTTCTGGTCACCCTATTGGGGTGCAGGAATAAGGAGGATCAGTACTATTTGAACAATCTAAAAAAACTTGAAAATTTGGAGTATAAAGCCTCACTTCGAAATGAGAAGGAGATTAAAAGATTAAAGAGAGAAATAGTGAAGTACAAAAAAATTGTCGATCAGAAGGTCAAGGCCTCTGAACAACTTGGTATTTACTATAAGATGCTTGCCGTTAGGTATTTGAATAGCAAGATGTATGCTCTGGCCCTTGAAAATTTAAAGAAGGCTTTAAAGTATTACCCGGAAAATCCTATTCTCTTTTATCTTACAGGAGTGTGTTATGCACGGACTGCAAAATCGATACTTGATGACGATGCGAAGCGGAAATCTATGTTGGAGCTTGCCGTTAAGTATTATAAGCGAGCAATTGATCTGGACAATAGGTATCGTGATGCTCTTTTCGGATTGGCGGTTCTATATGTCTTTGAGTTAAAAAAGCCTGAGTTGGCTGTACCGCTTCTGGAGAAGTTATTGAGTACTCAAAAGTCTGATACCGATGCTATGTTCCTACTCGCGAGAACATATTATCAGCTCGGTGATAACGAGAAGGCTGTAAGGATGTACGATAGGATTATCAAGATTACAAAATCTAAGAGGCGAAGGGAGGAGGCTCAAAAAGATAAAGAGATTATAGAGGTGGAAATGAATGGTAAAAAGTAGTACTGCCCTAAAAGATACTTTTTTACTCTTTATGGTAGGTAGAATTTCCTTCTTGAAGGCAGAGGAAAAGTTAAGACTGGTGGAATATGTTGGTGACCTGTCATCTATCCTAAAGATGGAGAAGAAAGATATTGAGCGTATATTGGGACGCAGGATATACGCTGAGTTGAATTTTGATAGATATAAACGGGAAGCCGAAAGAGATTTAAAATATATTAATTCTGATAGGGGTATGGGTTATGCTTTCTATTGGGATAGTAAATACCCTCCGCAACTTAGGGAAATATATAATGCCCCCTATTTACTCTTCTATAGGGGAGATATTCCCGACTATTTTGGGAGATTTGTCACGGTGGTTGGTACGAGGCGTGCTACGGTTGCTGGACGGAAAGCAACACGTGAAATAGCCTCAGCCCTTGCAGAGGCAGGAGTTATTGTTGTTTCGGGTTTGGCAAGGGGGATAGATGCCGAGGCACATATCGGGTGTATAAAGGGGGGAGGATGTGGAGTTGCTGTAATCGGAAATGGAATAGACACTGTATATCCCTCTTCCAATAGATGGATAGCTCGTGATATCCTGAGATCGGGTGGAACAATTTTTAGCGAATATCCTCCGGGCGACCCTCCCTTAAAGTATCATTTTCCGGAGCGCAATAGAATTTTAAGTGGTTTATCCAGTATTACCCTGGTTGTAGAGGCTCCGGAGAAGTCTGGGGCATTAATTACTGCTGATTATGCCACTGAACAGGGAAGGGATGTATTGGTTCACACTGCGGGACTTAAAGACGGTACAGGAAAAGGGACGATTGATTTGAGGAATAGTGGTGCTGGTGTTGTAAATTCTGTCAGTGATATTTTTACTATTATGGGTATTGAATATAGAAGAAAAGATAGTGATATTAATTTAATGGGAAGGAAAGAGTATGGTGTGGCAGAGTACCTCTCAAGAAAAATGTTAGAAGAGTTGAATCGATAAAGTGATAATGGAGTTAGTGGAATGAAGGATAAGGGTAAGGATAACAGAATTATGGTTATTGTAGAATCTCCGGCTAAGGCAAAGACTATAGAAAAATATCTAGGTAAGGATTATACGGTTGAAGCTTCTATGGGTCATCTTATCGATTTGCCTAAATCCAGACTGGCTGTGAATGTAGATAATGGTTTTGAGCCGGATTATATAACCGTTCGTGGAAAGGCAAAGATACTTCAGGCTCTTATTAAAAAGGCCAAGTCTTCCAAAAGAGTTCTGCTTGCCTCTGATAATGATCGGGAGGGGGAGGCTATAGCGTATCATCTTAAGAATGCCATTGAAAAAAAGAATGGAAGGGTTCCTATAGAACGGATTACATTTAATGAAATAACCCCAAATGCCATAAGGGAGGCTGTAGAGCGGCCTACTGATATAGATATGCCCAAGGTAAACGCCCAGAAGGCCCGGCGTGTTCTGGACAGACTGGTTGGTTATAGCCTTTCTCCAATTCTCTGGAAGAAGGTTAAAAATGGGCTTTCCGCCGGAAGAGTCCAATCGGTGGCGCTTAGGTTAATATGTGAAAGAGAGAAAGAGGTAGAATCGTTTATTCCGGAGGAGTATTGGACTCTGGAAGCGGAGCTTAGAAAGGGTAAAACGCATTTTAAGGCCATTTTGGTAGAGCTGGGGGGTAAGAAGGCTGAGATAAAAACTAACGGTGAGGTACTGAAGATAATAGAAGATCTTAAAGGGTATAAGAAGTTTGCGGTAAAAGAATTAAAGACTACCGAAAAGGTATACAAACCAAAACCACCCTTTATAACTTCTACTATGCAACAGGTTGCCGCCAGTAAGTTGGGTTTTACCTCCAGACGAACTATGCGGATAGCTCAGCAGTTGTACGAGGGTATAGATGTAGGTGCTGGAAGGGTTGGATTAATTACCTACATGAGAACCGACTCTGTAAGAATTTCGCAGACTGCGCTTGAGGCGGCAAGGGATTTTATAGGAAAGAATTATCCTGCTTGCTTACCAGAGAAGCCCAATTATTACAAATCAAAGGCGGGGGCCCAGGATGCCCACGAGGCAATAAGACCTACGTATGTTGATATGACGCCGGAAAGTGTTAAAAAATATTTAACCTCAGAACAGTTTAAGCTGTATTCAATAATATGGGAGAGATTTGTTGCATCGCAGATGACACCTGCCAGAACTGCTACTACTACGGTACTATTGGAAGCGGGAAGCGCTCTCTTTAAGGCAAGTGCTACGGTAACGACGGATAAAGGATTCCAGAGTGTATTTAAACTTCTCTCTTCGAAGGAAAAGGAGAAGAAACTTCCCAAACTAAAGATTGGAGAAGAAGTAGAGTGTGTGAAGTACCATCCGGAGCAACATTTCACCTCCGGCCCTTCCAGATATACGGATGCCACTATAGTAAAGGCCCTGGAAGAGAATGGAATAGGAAGACCCTCTACATATGCTCCTATTATTTCGGTTTTATTGGACCGTTACTACGTCAGGAGGGTCAATAAGCAACTCATTCCGACTCAACTTGGAAAGATTATAAATGATATTCTATCCTCCTCTTTCCCTGATTTGATAAATGTACATTTTACTGCTGAAATGGAGAAAAAACTGGATGAGGTAGAGGAGGATAAAATAGAATGGTCTCGTATGATACGAGATTTCTATCTTCCCTTTAAAGAGAAGGTAGACTATGTAGAACAAACCCTTGAATCGATAAAGGGAATAATGGATGAGGAAACAGAGTATAAATGTGAATTATGCGGAAGGCCAATGGTCAAAAAGCTGGGGAGGTATGGTTTCTTTCTGGCCTGTTCCGGTTTCCCCGAGTGTAAAAACACAAAGCCAGTGCCTTTGGCGGATTGTCCCCGCCCCGGGTGTGATGGAAAAATCGTAGAGAGGCGAAGTAAGCGAGGAAGAGGTAAGGGTAAGGTATTTTACGGCTGTACCAATTATCCCAGGTGTGATTTTATAACGTATGATAAACCAACAAATCAAAAGTGTCCCAAGTGTGGACAGTTCCTCGTGGAGAAATACGATAAACAACGGGGATGGTACAAAGCCTGTATTAACCCTGAATGCGATTATTTGCATACGGCAGAGGTGGAGGATCAAATTGCTTGAGAGATATTTGAGTTATGTAGGAGCTATCAAAAACCTTTCCTCACATTCTATAAGGGCTTACAGGAAAGATATAGAGAGCTTTTTGGATTTTTTAGAGCGTAGAGGTATTGCTCTTAAAGAGGTTAGTTTCCATGACGTTCGTAGGTATGTATCCGAACTTTCAAAAAGAGAACTTTCGTCTCGGAGTATAAACAGAAAGATTTCCTCGATTAAAGGATTTTTTAAGTTTTTAAGAAAGGAGGGGTATATAGAGTCCAATCCCATGGATGTTATCGGGAGCCTTAAAACGGAGAATGCTCTCCCGACATTTCTATTTGAGGATGAGATGGATGAATTTTTGGATATAGAAACAAAAGATTTCTGGTCTCTCCGGGATAGAGCGATTTTTGAATTTCTGTACTCTACCGGGTGTAGGGTTTCGGAGCTCACCTCTCTCAATCTAAAGGATGTTGATCTTAAAAATGGGACTGTAAGAGTTGTTGGGAAGGGAAGGAAGGAGCGAATTGTTTATCTTGGA
Organism: uncultured Spirochaetales bacterium; assembly: GCA_964596425.1. GTDB lineage: Bacteria > Spirochaetota > Spirochaetia > SZUA-6 > SZUA-6 > CAZQTC01. Next base: position 190,599 of record CAZQTC010000023.1, read on the forward strand.
AGAGAGGGGCGAGAGGTTTTGAGACAATACCTACTGAAACGTAAATATTATGTTAAATCCGATTCCCCAGATGGGATGAATGCGTTGTTTATCAATCAGCAAGGGAAGAGATTGACAGATAGGGGTGTAAGATATGTACTTGCAAAATATATATCGCAATCTAACGTTCTTAAAAGAGTTACTCCTCACACTTTTAGGCACTCCTTTGCAACACATATATTAAACAGAGGAGCAGATATCAGAATTGTTCAGGAGTTGCTGGGTCATTCCAGTCCCTCTACAACACAGATATACACTCATATAGGGCTTGATAAATTAAAACGGATTTACCTCAATGCCCATCCTCATGCCAGGATACGGGATGCAAAGAATAGGAAAGGAAGGTAGGGGTTTTATGGATAAGATAAAGGGAACGACTATTATTGCGGTTAACCGTTATAATAAAGTTGCGATGGCCGGTGATGGTCAGGTAACACTTGGCGATACGATAATGAAGGGAAGAGCAAGAAAGGTAAGAAAGATTTTTAATGGAAGTATACTGGTAGGTTTTGCAGGGGCTACGGCGGATGCTTTTACCCTGTTTGAGAAATTTGAGGGGAAGATAAAGGAGTACGGAGGGGATTTGACGAGAGCTGCGGTAGAGCTTGCCAAAGAGTGGCGTACGGATAGGGTGCTTAGAAGGTTAGAGGCTATGCTCCTGGTCGCTGATTCCAAGAAAATGTTTCTTATATCTGGAACAGGTGATGTGATAGAACCGGAGGAGGGGATTATTGCCATAGGTTCCGGGGGAATGTACGCATATGCAGCGGCGAGGGCGTTTGTTGAGGCTACAGAGCTCTCTGCGAGAGAGATAGCCGAAAAATCTTTGAAAATAGCATCTGATATATGTATTTACACCAATAAAGAAATAGTAGTGGAGGAGATACAATGAAATCCCCTTTGGATCTAACACCGGAAGAGATAGTAAAAGAGCTGGATAAGTATATTGTTGGACAGGAAAAGGCGAAGAAAGCAGTTGCAATTGCCTTAAGGAATAGGATGAGAAGGCAGAGATTGCCCGAAGAGCTCAGAGATGAGGTTGCTCCTAAAAATATTATTATGATAGGCCCAACGGGGGTTGGTAAAACCGAGATAGCAAGGAGACTCTCGAAATTGTGTGGTGCCCCTTTTGTGAAGGTAGAAGCAACCAAATATACAGAGGTAGGCTATGTGGGAAGAGATGTTGAATCCATGGTTAGGGATTTAGTTTCTGTTTCTGTGTCCATGGTTAAGTCCGAGATGCAGGAAGAGGTGAGGGAGGAAGCGGAGAGGAGAGCAGAGGAGGCCCTTCTCGATTTGTTACTCCCCGGGATAAAGAAAGACAACGCTACGGATGTTATTGTGCCAGACAAGGTTGATACAAGAGAGAAATTTCGAGAGATGTTGAGAGCTGGAAAGTTGGATAACAAGTTGGTTGAGGTGAGTGTTACCAATTCTACAATGCCTGCTATAGAGATATTCTCTGGTACTTCATTTGAGGAACTTGGACTCAACTTCGGAAGCCTTGGGAGTATCTTCGGGGGGAAGAAAAAAAAGAAAAAGGTTACTGTGAAAGAGGCACGGGAAATATTAACAAACGAGGAAATGGATAAACTAATTGATATGGATAGAGTTTCTGAACTTGCCGTTAAGAGAGCCCAGGAGATGGGAATAATCTTTCTGGATGAGATTGATAAGATAGCTTCGAAGGATAGTAAAGTTGGTGTTGATGTTTCAAGGGAAGGTGTGCAGAGGGATATTCTTCCCATTGTTGAGGGATCAAAGGTAAACACTCGCTATGGAATGGTTGATACCTCCCATATCCTTTTCATCGCTGCTGGGGCTTTTCATATAAGTAAACCCTCTGATCTAATACCTGAGCTCCAGGGTAGATTTCCCTTACGTGTTGAACTGCATGCTCTTACCAGTGAAGATTTTAAGAAGATACTTACCCAACCCAAAAATGCACTTATAAAACAGTATACCGAACTTCTTAAGACCGAAGATGTTGAACTTGAGTTTACTGAAGAAGCGATAGATAAAATTTCCCAGGTCGCAATGGAGGTGAACTCGAAAACGGAAAATATAGGGGCGCGACGTCTTCACACTATTATGGAACTTGTTCTGGAGGAGATCTCATTTTATGCACCTAACATGAAGGGGCAAAAGGTAACGATTACCAAAGAGTATGTGGAGGAGAGATTGAAGGATATAGAGGAGGACAGAGATCTTGCGAGATTTATTCTGTAATCACCGAAGGTTTTTCGTCCGACAATATGAAAGATGAAGACTGAGGAGAGAGGAGAACTGGTATGTTTTTGGGTGGAGCCTTTGGCAAGAACATTGATATAATTCAACGTACGTTAGATGCCGAGGTACTACGACGTAACGTCATTGCAAACAACATTGCTAACTCTGATACACCTAATTTTAAACGTTCGGTTGTGAATTTCGAGGCTCAACTCAAGAGAGCTCTGGATTCGGAGAAGGAAATACCTCCCCCAGAGATATTGACAGATAAGCGACATATTCCATTTTATCAACCTATGGACTATAGGAAGGTAAAACCACGGGTGGTCTTGGATTATCTTACTACTTCGAAGAACAATGGGAACAATGTGGATATAGAAGAAGAGATGATGAATGCTTTGGAGAATCAGCTTATGTATCAAACTCTAGTCCAGGTTGTTTCCAGTGAATTTGCTCGTGTAAATATGGTGCTGAGGTAAATGGAGGATTAAATTATGGGGATGTTTACAAGCATAAATATTGCTGCAACGGGACTTACCGCTCAAAGGACGCGTCTTGATGTGATCGCAAATAATATTGCGAATGTAAATACAACCAGAACACCGGAGGGAGGACCTTTTAGACGTAGCAGGGTAATATTCAGACCGAGGGTGTCTCAGCCGTACTGGCGTAGTCCTTTTTTGCCCAAGTATTTGGACAACGGTATTGGGAGAGGGGTAAGGATTGTAAAAATAGAGAAGGATTACGACTCCAAGCCTAGGTTGGTGTACGATCCTACCCATCCAGATGCTATTAAGAGCGGGCCAAGGAAGGGCTATGTAGAGTATCCAAATGTAAATATTGTGGATGAGATGGTAGATATGATTTCAGCCTCGCGTTCTTACGAGGCAAATGTCTCAGTTATAGATGGTACGAAGAGCATGTTTTTAAAGGCTCTTGAGATTGGAAGGTAGATTGGGAGGTGGATAGATGGGATTACTTTCACCGGATCAGGTTAGTGGACAGATTGTTAATATGATTGCCACTGACCCGAGACATTTTAGAACGGGGGAAACAGGTAAACAGAAAACCTCCGGTGGTGTGGAGGAGAGTTTTGGCAAGCTATTGTTTGGGGCTCTTAATCAGGTAAACTCGGATCAGTTAAAGAGCATCGAACTTACCCAAAAGATGATTACTGATCCCGATTCTGTGAATATACATGATGTAACAATAGCTATAGCCGAGGCAAACTTATCACTTGCAATGACAAAGGCTATAGCTGATAGAGCTATCCGTGCGTACAGGGAGATAATCAACATAAGATGAGATAGCATAAAATTGATAGACCATAGGGAGGGGACATGAACGAATGGTTTAAGAAACTCATAGAACAGATAAAGAGCCTATGGGGTAAGTGGAGTGTGACCCAGAAGGTAATCCTCATAGGTGTAGTAGTGGTGGCGATTTTTGCCATTGTCTTTGTGGTCTCTTTTAGTGCCGCTCCGGCAATGGTCCCGCTTATTGGTGCACCTATCAAGGATGATGTGGCCAGGGCAAAGATTATTACGAAATTGGATGAAGAGGGCGTTAAGTATAAGGTTACGGCCGACCATCGTATCCTTGTATCGGATGAGATTACTGCAAGACGGATGCGGGATATCCTTATAAGGGACGATCTGATCCCACCGAAGACGGATCCGTGGGCACTTTTTGATATCGAGAGATGGACAATCACTGATTTTGAGAGAAATGTAAACCTTCAGCGAGCGATTACTAAGACGCTTGAGCAGCATATTCTGGCCCTTGATGATATAGATGCCGTTAGCGTTAACCTTGTAATACCGAAAAAGGAACTGTTCACAGAGGATCAGAATCCGGTAACCGCCTCTATTATTATCACACCGAAACCAGGCTCTGATATTACCCACAATAGAAAAAAAATTGAGGGTATTGTTAAGTTGGTTAAATTTGCAGTGGCCGGGCTTCAGGATAAGAATATTGTTATAACGGATGAGAATGGAATCGTCCTTAACAACTTTGAAGATTTGAAGGATATTGATAGAATTACTATAGCGAGGAAGGAAATTCAGACTAAGACAGATTTAGAGAGGCAGTATGAGAGCCAAATTCTAAAATCACTTCAAAATATTTTTGGTAAGGATAGGGTTGAGATAATAAAGCTTGACATCGATCTTGATATGAGCAAAGAAACGATAAAAACGGAAGAGCATTTTCCTGTTACTATGAAAAAGGATAACCCTAGAACACCGTACGATGAAACTAAGGTTGTTCCCTCTATAACAATATCTAAACAGACAACGGAGGAAAATTTTCAGGGGACAGGTTTTAATCCCGAGGGACCTCCAGGTCAGGAGGGTCAAACCCCGCCAGCGTACAAGGATCTCTCCAACCTGGTAGGTAAGTACTCTAAAAAAACAGTTACACAGAATGAGGCGGTTAACAAGAGGGATATTGTTGAGGAAAAAAGCCCGTGGAGTATAAAGCGAATTACAGTTGCTGTGGCAATAGATGGAATATGGAAAAAAGTTTATGATAAGAATGGGAAGGTTGTGCTAAACCCGGATGGAAGTATAAAGCGTGAGTATATCCCCGTTTCTGCAGATGATATAAAAAAAGCAACTGCTCTTGTGAAGGATGCAATCGGATATGATAGAGATAGGGGTGATTCTGTAACGGTAGAGGGGATTCAATTTGATAGAACAAAACAGTTTGAGAATGAAGATGCCCTCTATAGAAAGCAGATGCAGCTGAGGCGTACTATACTTTCGATTATAATCGCAGTTGCAGCTCTCTTTTTCGCCGCTTTTATCTATAGGTTAATATCCAAGGAAATGGAGAGGAGAAGGCGCCTTCGCGAGGAAGAGCTTGCAAGACAACATCAGGCTATGCGTGAAGCTGCGTTGCGCAGTGCGGAGGAACAGGGGGTTGAGGTTGAGCTTTCTATAGAAGAGCGGGCGAGATTAGAGATGCAGGAAAATGCCATAAATATGGCCAGGGAACACCCGGAGGATGTAGCGCAACTTATACGAACCTGGCTAATGGAGGAGTAGGATGGCTAAAAAAAAGCAAACCACAACTGCTCAGGCCGGGTCCAAAAAGGGAGGACAGGCTGGAGGCGGAACTCATAAGAAACAACTCTCTGGAAGACAAAAGGCGGCAATATTCCTTGTTACGTTAGGTTCTGAGATTTCCGCTGAGATTTTTAAGCACCTTCGGGAGGATGAAATAGAACAGTTGACCTTTGAGATCGCGAGATTGGAGAGTATAGAACCGGAGGATAGGGATCAGGTGTTGATGGAATTTCAGGAGCTTATGATGGCTCAGGATTTTATCTCCACCGGTGGGATAGACTATGCAAGAGAGTTGCTCGAAAAATCTCTGGGTACGCAAAAGGCGGTAGACATTATTAATAGGCTGACCAGTTCTCTTCAGGTGAGACCATTTGATTTTATACGACGTACAGATCCTGCTCATCTGTTAAACTTCATCCAGCAGGAACATCCCCAGACGATTGCACTTATTCTTGCATACCTTGAACCTCAAAAGGCATCGGTGATTCTTAGTAGTCTTCCTAACGAAATACAATCCGATGTGGCTAAGAGAATCGCTACGATGGACAGAACGTCTCCTGAGGTTCTGAGGGAGGTTGAACGTGTTCTGGAGAAAAAGCTTTCAACACTTTCTTCCGAGGATTATACAGCAGCCGGTGGTGTTGAGAGTATAGTTGAAATTCTCAACCTGGTTGATCGTTCAACGGAAAAAACGATTATAGAATCGCTTGAGGAGGATGATCCTGAGTTGGCAGAGGAAATAAAGAAGAGGATGTTCGTATTTGAGGATATAGTGCTTCTTGATGACAGGGCGATTCAGAAAGTTCTGCGCGAAGTAGATACCACAGAACTGGCCAAGGCACTCAAAGCTGTGGATTCTGAGGTGCAGGATAAAATATTCAGAAATATGTCAAAGAGAGCGGCGACACTACTTAAAGAGGATATGGACTACATGGGACCGATAAGGTTAAAGGATGTTGAAGAGGCACAGCAGAAGATAGTTTCTATTATACGCAAGCTGGAAGAACAGGGAGAGATAGTTGTTGCCAGAGCGGGAGAGGATGAACTTGTCGTTTGATTTTTGGGTGATGGTTTCTCCGCCTATTTTTCTAAGATAACGGTAAGGAGTTGAAAAGTGGCTAAAAATGTTTTTAAACCACAGGAAATCATGTATAGAACGCGGAAGGTCTTTATAGAACCACCTCAGATAGAGCGGGAAGAACCGCAACCCGTTGAGGTAGCGGAGGAGTATACGGGTCCTACGGTAGAAGATTTGCGTAGAGAGGCGGAAGAGTTTAGAAAACGCTGGGAAGAAGAAAAACAACAGATGATAGAGAAGGCTAAGGCAGAGGCCGATAGGATTATAAAAGAGGCGGAGAAAGTAGCCTTTGAAGAGGTTAAGAAAAAAAACAATCAGGCACAGAAGATACGTCAGGAGGCAGAGGACGAAGCGAAACGAATTATAGATGAGGCAAAGAAAAAAGCAGAGGAGATAGAGCGGGATATACAGCTTAAAGTTGATGAGATAGAGAAAGAGGCATACGAGCGTGGCTATAAAGAGGGCCATGAGAGGGGTTATCAGGAGGGTAGAGAGGAAGTTAAGAGGCTTGTTGAACGTCTCCATACGATAATTTCCAAGGCTATTGAAAAGAGGAATGAAATTATAGAGGAATCTGAAACCCAGATAATTAATCTTGTACTGTTGATTGCTAAGAAAGTCATAAAGGTTATATCGGAAAATCAGAAGAATGTCGTGATAAATAATGTTGTACAGGCTCTTAGAAAACTTAAGAGCAGGGGTGATGTAGTTATCAGGGTAAATCTTGCCGATCTAGAGTTAACCTCCGAGCATATAAAGGATTTTATGAGTATGGTTGAGAATGTTAAGTCGATCTCTGTTCTCGAGGATTCCTCGGTAGACAGGGGTGGATGCATCATAGAAACTGATTTCGGGCAGATAGATGCAAGAATATCCTCGCAGCTTCATGAGATAGAGGAAAAGATTCTAGAACTCATGCCTATCAAGTCAAAGGGTGAAGGTTAAGGCGGATAGATCATCATTTCTTTAGTTTGGGAGGGGACAGCAATGGGAATATTTGATAAATACACATCTCAAGTAGAAAGAATAGATCCTATTAAATATACAGGTGTTGTTACAAAGGTACAGGGTCTTCTTGTGGAAAGTAGAGGTCCCCATGCCGTAGTAGGCGAGCTCTGTCAGATACTTGTTCCCAAGGGAAGAGGGATTGTATGGGCAGAGGTAGTGGGACTTGAAGAGGATAGGGTTAAGCTAATGACGTACGATGAGATGGAGGGGATTGAGGTAGGGTGTACCGTGATTGCGATGGGGGAATCCCTATCCGTGCCGGTTTCGGAAAAGTTATTGGGAAGAGTTTTAAATGCGATGGGTAAGCCCATAGATGGGAAGGGGGATATAGGTTCTCCCGTGCTTTACTCCGTTTTTGGTTCACCGCCCGATGTTCTCAACCGAAAGCGAATCACCGAGAAGATTACCACGGGTATAAGGGCTATAGATGCACTTGTTACGGTTGGGAAGGGACAGAGAATGGGAATATTCTCCGGTAGTGGGGTAGGAAAATCCACGCTCCTTGGAATGATAGCCAGAAATACTAATGCCGATGTTAATGTTATCGCCCTTATTGGTGAGCGAGGAAGGGAGGTTAGAGAGTTTATAGAGAACGATCTCGGCAATGAAGGTTTAAAGCGCTCTGTTCTGGTTGTTGCCACCTCTAACAAGCCTCCACTTTCCAGGATAAGGGGGGCTTATGTTGCTACTGCGATTGCTGAATTTTTCAGGGATAGAGGTAATGATGTGATGCTTCTGTTTGATTCCGTTACCCGTTTTGCGCGGGCTCAGCGAGAGATTGGGCTTGCTATTGGTGAGCCGCCTGCAACTCGCGGATTTACTCCCTCTGTTTTTGCCCTTTTGCCCAAGTTGTTAGAACGTAGCGGGGCCTCGGACAGGGGTACCGTTACGGGTTTTTACTCCATTCTTGTAGAGGGAGATGATATGGACGAGCCTATTGCCGATAATGTAAGGGGAATTCTGGATGGGCATATTGTACTTGAAAGGACCTTAGCGGAGAGGAATCACTATCCTGCGATAGATGTTTTAAAATCTATTTCCAGACTTGCTGTAAAAATTACTGGTGAGAATACCAAGAGAGCGGCAGGATTTGTGAAAAGGCTAATGGCGATCTATAAGGAAGCTGAAGATTTGATAAATGTGGGAGCCTACGTAAGAGGGAGTAATCCTGATATAGACCTGGCAATTGAGAAGATGCCCGAAATCAACAAGTTGCTGATTCAGGGGATAGAGGAGAAATCGACGATGGCCGACGCCCTTAAGGGTATAGGTAAAATTGCCGGGGTGGAGATTCCCGATGAGGAAATTGGAGATGTTCTGTCAGGTGAACCTAACGAAGAGGGATCGGGAGAGGGTAGTCTTGATGAGGGAGAGGGGGGTGTAAAGAACGAGGAGAGGACCAATGAGAAGATTCCAGTTTAGGCTTGAAAAGATTTTGAATCTACGAAAGTACCGAGAGAGGGAATGGGAACAGAAACTGGCTGTCATAAGTGGCATATGTATCGAGCTGGAGAATAGAATTAAAATGCTCACTATGGAAAAACAGCGGGTAGCCTTTAGGTATGCGATTGGGACAGAAGTGGATGTTTCCACACTGATTTCCAGAGAGTTATACACTTTGAGGATAGATAAGGGGATAGAGGAACTAGAACAGGAACTTGCAAAGAGGAAAAAGGAACTGGAGGAGGTAAGAAAAAGGTATCTTGAAGTGTCTAAGGAAAGGAAGGTTCTTGAGAAATTAAAAGAGAGACAGGAGAAAAAGTATTACTACGAACAAAAATTGGAAGAGATAAAGATTATTGATGATTTGAATAATGCCAAGACCAATAGAGAATTATTTTTATAGGAGGGAGTTTTGGCTTACTATGGTGGAATAGGCACTGGTGCAAGGATATTTATACTCTTTTTGATTGTTGTAATTCTCGCCCTTGGAGGGATTATCTGGTTTGACTATTTGGGTTTAATAGATGCTAAGGAGACTCTTGCTCCGATTTTTGGTTTTTTAGGGGTTAAAAAACGCACCCCTGTACAGGCAACTGATGATCCTTTGCTCTTGGAACGGGAGAGATTAAAAAAGCAGAGTGAGGCATTGCAGATAAAGGCGGAAGAGTTGGCCAAGCGAGAGGAAGAGATAAAGAAAACGGAAGAGGAGTTGAAACAGAAGTTAGAAAAAGTGGCTGAAAAAGAGAAAGCACTTCTTGAGCGGGAAAAATCGTTTAACGAAAGGGTAAAAGCTTTCGAAAATAGAAGAGTGAACCTTGTTCAGAATTCTAAGTATTTAGTAGGTATGCCTCCGGAAAAGGCGGTACAGATTCTTCTTAAGATGGATGATCAGGATATTATTGACACCTTTAGAGTTACAGAGGAGGAGGCGAAAAAGGCGGGAGAGACATCATTGGTTGCCTATTGGCTTTCGTTAATGCCTCCGGAACGAGCGGCAGAGTTAGAGCGGAAAATGGCAAGAAAACCTAGTGATTGAGATGGATTAGGAGATTAAGGATTTGATGCTCCAGAGTTTTGGTATGATTAAAGAAAGTAAAAATTTGCTTCCCTTTGGCAATGTTCCGACTGGTGGAACCTCTAGGGAGGATGGGTTGCGCTCAGAAGGGGATAAGCTGAGTGGTTTTGAGAAGATCTTTTCTGATATCGCGGAGAGAACCAATGCCGAGAAGGATAAGAAGAGCAGCCTCCGGGTGGTAGACAAACAGATTGGTAAGAGTGGAAAGAGGGATAGGAATGTTAGTGAAAATGTGGAGCTTGAACAGTTGCGTTTGAGAGATAGGATAAAGGATTTGCTTAGGAAGTTTCTGAAACTTGATGGCAGTAATCAACTTACTAAATCTGAGTTCGAGGAGTTGATTAATCAACTGGAGAGATTTGTAAAATCTCTTTTGCAGAAACTAAAAGCAGGCGAGGGGAAGAAAGAAGACCAGAAACTTGATAATAGTAGCAAGAGAGGTGTGACTCTTGAGGGGTTTCTCAAAAGATTTTTGAATATACTGGAGGGTTTGAAGAATAGTGGTGAGAAGGAAAGCAAAAAGTTATTGGAACTTCTGGGTGATCTTCTGGATGATCTAGATAATGACGAACTCGCTAAATTTTTGGAAGAGACGGGAACCGCGAAAAAGGAATCCGATCTGAGTGTAAAACTAGGGGAGAAATTAAAGGGTGATTCGTTGAGTCGAAATACTACGGTAGGGATTGTAAGCGATGAGAATTTTAAGAATATCGACGGAACGGATAAGAAACGAGATCCCATTGAGAAGCTGCAGATTACCGATTTGAGAAGTAAAGGTTCATCACATGGACGTGTTAAGAGTAAAGGCAAAAAACATACTGTTTCAAAGTTTTTTTCTGAGAGTAAGAGTAACAGAAATTCCAGAGGAACGGGGTTGGATGGCAAATTAAATTCGGGAGTCAAAGGTATATCCATTGGTAGTGTTGCAAGGACGGCCTTTGATGGGAACTCTCAAGCTTCTTCTACCGCCCATGTTCCCAGAGGGTTTTCTAACATTATTGAGAGGATAAGAGAGCTTCTCGAGGCTAAGGGATTTAAACGAGGGAATATAGTTGTACGTGACGGGGGTAATGGTGAGATTCGGTTAGTTTTGAAACCAAAGAGTTTGGGAAATGTGAGAATAAAACTTAATATTTTAGACAATCGTATAGAAGGAAAGATATTTGTCGAAAATAATAGTGTAAGGGGTATTTTAAATAGTAATATTTCATCCCTTAGGGATGCACTTAGAGAGGGTGGATTTCAATCAGCTTTTCTTGAGGTTTCTGTTAATGGGGAACCGAATAATAGTAGAGAAGAGCGAGAAAGTTTTAAGAGTAGTATTGGGCATAATAGAAGGATAGTTGATGAGATAGACAGTATTGTTCCAGGACTTGTAGAGATAGAGAGAGATGATCTTGTTATAGATATGGTTGTATAATTTTTAGAATTGTGAGGAGGAGCGATGGATCTAAAAACTGTAATGTCACCACAACAGCTTGCCAAGCTGAAACAGATGGTGAATCACATAAATAAGAAAGTAAATCATGGTAGGGTTCCAGAGACTACGATGGGTAAGAATGATTTTTTAAAGATTTTAATGACACAGCTTACCCATCAGGATCCAACAGAGCCTATGGATGATAAAGATTTTATAGGTCAGATGGCCCAGTTTTCTACTCTGGAACAGATTACAAATATGAATGAAGAGATTTCGAAGGTACTCTCTATTATCTCCAGGAGTCAGGCTTTCTCTTTAATAGGGAGAACCGTTGAGATCGGAACGGATAATGGGAAGGTGTCCGGAATCGTAGAAGAAGTAACGGGGGGGGAGTTTCCACAGGTACTGGTAAATGGTCAATATTACGATTTTTCAAGTATTGAGAGGGTAAAGAAATGATGCGATCACTCTACGCGGGCGTTTCGGGCCTGCAAAATCATCAGATAAGGATGGATGTACTGGGTAACAACATCGCAAATGTTAACACAACTGGTTTTAAGAAGGGTCGTGTTACCTTTCATGACATGTTATCTCAGACCTTATCCGGTGCCGCAAAACCTACCGACGAGGTGGGCGGAATCAACCCCAAACAGGTTGGCTTAGGTATGATGGTAGCCTCGATTGATACAATTCAGACTCAGGGTTCACTGCAAACCACCGGGGTTATGACTGATCTTGCCATCCAGGGTGAGGGTTTCTTTATAGAGAAGGCAGGTGATAAAACCTTCTTCACGAGGGCGGGTAATTTTGCACTTGATAAAGATGGCAGACTTGTTAACCCTGCCAATGGTATGAGAGTTCAGGGCTGGATGGCCCGAAAAGTCGGTGGTGAGTATGTAGTTAATACATCCGGTGATATCGAGGATCTTGTTATTCCTGTGGGAGATAAAGATCCTGCGGCTGCAACCACGGAGGTTTACTTTGCCTCTAATCTGGACAAAAGATTGCCTGTTATTCCTCCAGGAGCGACACCGGAGCAGGTACGAAAGGGTACGTGGACCACAACTCACGATATTTACGATTCCTTTGGGCAGGTTCATAAACTTCAGGTTAGTTTTACTAAGGTAGCTGGAGTTGCCAATAGATGGCGGGTACAGGTGGTTGTTGATCCCAATGCTACTACTCCAACAAATACGAGGGTAGACGTTGGACCGGCGAATAATAATAACAACGTTTTCTTCATAGATTTTGATAATTTAGGTGCTCTAGCTGCAGCCTCTGATGCGCAGGGTGATACTATAAATAACGGTAAACTACAAGTTCAGGTTTCTTTTAATGTACCAAATGCAACTCCTGGTGCGGGGGGAGCACCGGTAAGACAGACCTTTAACCTTAACCTTGGAACGGTAGGTTCGTACAGGAATAGCATCACTCAATTTGCCGATAAGAGTTCTACGAAAATAATCGGCCAGAACGGTTATAAGATGGGCTATCTTGAGAGTTTTCAAATTGATCAGTCTGGTAAGATAACGGGGATCTATACAAATGGAACAAAACGTATACTCGGGCAGGTAGCGTTGGCTACTTTTACCAATCCCGGTGGTCTTGAGAAGAATGGAGAGAATACCTACGTGGTTTCCAATAACTCTGGCGATCCTAATGTGGGACCTCCTGGAGTTGCGGGAAAGGGTAAAGTTATAGCGGGTGCCCTCGAAATGAGCAATGTTGATTTAGCTGCGGAATTTACCGATATGATAGTAACTCAGAGAGGTTTTCAGGCTAACTCGAGGGTTATTACAACATCGGATCAAATGCTTCAGGAATTATTAACATTAAAGAGGTAATATAGTAATATAGAAACAATATGATAAAGGTAACTAAGCTTGACGATACAGTGTACTATATAAATCCTCATCAAATAGAATATATTGAGTGTAACCCTGATACCACGCTTGTGATGTTGTCCGGTAAACGACTTGTGGTTAAAGAGGATTATGAAACTATATTTAAAAGAATTGTGGAGTATAGAAGGTTGATTGGTGCCTTTAAGAATGAGGAGTAGGGTGGTATGGATCTTGGAACGATTATAGGAATCTCCGTTGGTTTTGTTTTGATATTTATGTCAATCATAACCAGTGGGGGCAACCTAGCAGCGTATTTGAGTCTCTCGTCATTTATTATGACAATGGGGGGCTCTTTTGCCGCTCTTCTTGTGTCAAATCCTCTCTCCCGTGTTCTGGGGATGATGAAGTATATAAATATTACTCTTAAGGTACCGGTTTATGAAGAGGAGAGGATAATCTCCCGGCTTGTAACCTTCTCTGAGAAAGCAAGGAGAGAGGGATTGCTGGCTTTAGAGGATGATCTGGAGGAGGTAGAGGATGAGTTTTTACGTAAGGGAATTCAACTTGTTGTGGATGGCACTGATCCTGAGATAATAAAAAATATTCTCTACACGGAGCTCAATCAAATTCAGGAGCGTCACGTAGTGGGGCAGAATTTGTTTGATCAGTGGGGTAAATTGGCTCCTGCTTTTGGTATGATAGGTACTCTCGCCGGTTTAATAGCGATGCTTGCTAATATAGAGGATAAATCTTCTATTGGTAGTGGTATGGCACTTGCCCTTATAACTACAATGTACGGTGCTATTTTTGCCAACCTGATTTTTATCCCCTTTAAAAGCAAGCTGGAGGATAGAGATAAATCCGAAACCCTTGTCAAGGAAATTATGATAGAGGGGATCTTATCTATTCAATCGGGAGATAACCCACGGATTCTGGAGGAAAAACTATTATCTTTCCTCCCGCCTGATAGGAGAGAGGCGGTACGTCAAGAGGCGGCACGTGAATAAAGTATATGAGGAGAATAGAGTAAAGGAGTTAATTGGATGCCTGCGGATAGAGGCAAAAAATGTCCAAAGTGTGAAGAGGGAGCGCCGGATTGGTTGTTAACCTACGGTGATATGACCACTCTCCTTCTTACATTTTTCATTATGATGTTTACCACGGCAGAGGTTAACGGAAGTGAACTTAGGCTCATTCTGGCCGCCTTTCAGGGTTTAGGCTCCCTTTTTGGAGGTAACACTTTGGAGATGGGAAAACTGGCTGAGTTAGGAAATACAATTATGACTCTTCCATCCAGACAGAAGGGGAGTGCTCTGGATAAGGCAAGAAAGCTTGCTGTTTCTCTTTTTAAGCCAGAGTTGCGAACTAAAAAGGTAAGGATAAAAGAAGACGAACGCGGATTGGTGATATCACTTGCCGCTGATACCTTCTTTAAGCCTGCCAGTGCAAAGCTCAATATGGAGGAGGCCAGGACAACGCTTCAAAAGGTAGCAGAATTATTAAACTCGCCTGAGTTGAAGGGAAGGAAATTCAGAATAGAGGGGCATACGGATTCTACCCCGACGGATCCCAATGGCCCTTACCCCACTAACTGGGAGCTTTCAACTGCACGTGCTACGAATGTTTTACACTATCTTGTTGATTTTGGGGTTAATGAAAAACAATTCCAGGTGGCGGGTTTTGCCGATACTGTTCCCATTGCCTCTAATGATACTCCGGAGGGAAGAGCTTACAACAGGCGTGTCGATATTGTTATATTGACTAAGGGGCATCTGTAATGGCCGGTGGGGAGGTTATTGTTAAAATGGATTTGCAAAATTATATAATTTTTGCTAAAATACTATCAAGGTTAAATATGTAAACGGGAGACGGGGATGTCTGATGAAGATAGCTTGGATCTGGAAAGTGTAGGTGCCGGAGCCGAGGAAGTAGAGACAGGACAAAAAACGGGCGGGTTTCTGCCTGGGATTGTTATTACCATTTTAAAATGGGCGGCAATTGGTATTGGTATAATAATTTTGGTTGTTACCACAACAGTTGTTACCTTTAATATAATTAATAAGGGAAAGACAGCAAGCAATGTTGCTATGGTGTCTCCCAAGTATCAGGCGAAAGCAGCCCCACTTGAGTATTACGATAATATAGAATCGATAAGGGGGGTTACTGCTGATGAAAACCCGGCGATTTTTTCTTTGAAGGTTAGTATCGGATATAAGATGAATGACAAAGAAACAAATACGGAGTTAATTGCCAGGACAAGGCAGATTCAAAATATTATATTTTTATATATAAGCAACAAGAAGGCAGACGAACTTACACCGGAACATTACGCGCAGCTAGAGGAAGACTTGAAACAGAGGATTAATCAGGTAATGACTCATAAGATAGAGTCTGTGGTGTTCAGGGAATTTGTAGTAACGCGTTAGTGCGTTAGGAGGGGAGAATGACAGAGGTCCTTTCACAGGACGAAATAGATCAACTTCTCACTGCTATATCCTCTGGAGAAGTTGACACAGCAGAGGTACATCAGGCCACAGATCAGCGCAAGATAAAAATTTATGATTTTAAAAGGCCTGATAAGTTCTCCAAAGATCAGATTAGAACGGTCTCTATAATGCACGAGACTTTTGCGCGTCTCACTACTACTTCTCTCTCTGCGCAGTTGCGAAGTTTGGTGCATGTCCATGTTGCCTCTGTCGATCAGCTAACCTATGAGGAATTTATAAGATCTATTCCTAACCCTACGACTCTCGCTGTAATAAATATGGATCCGTTGAAGGGCTCTGCCATCTTGGAGATTGATCCCTCTGTAACTTTTTCTATAATTGATAGACTCTTTGGTGGCAAGGGTGAGGGTTCTAAGTTTACGAGAGATTTAACTGATATTGAACAGTCTGTTATGGAGGGAATAATTGTAAGAATATTGGGTAATCTACGAGAGGCGTGGAGTACTGTTATAGATTTAAGGCCAAGATTGGGTCAAATCGAGACCAATCCCCAGTTTGCCCAGATAGTTCCCCCAACCGAAATGGTTGTTCTGGTAACTCTGGAAACCAAGGTCGGCGAGGTTGAGGGGATGATGAATTTTTGTATTCCATACCTTACTATAGAGCCAATTATTTCTAAATTGTCTGCCCAGTATTGGTATTCCTCCGTGAGGAGGGGTACAACTACTGAGAATTTGAATATTTTGCGAGAACGACTTGAAACTGTGGAGGTAACACTGGTCGCAGAGATTGGTCGTATGAATTTAACAGTGCGTGAGGTGTTATCTCTACGTGTTGGTGATATCATCAGGCTTGATGGGGTTAGGGTAAATGATCCCCTCGTTTTGAAGATAGGGGATAGGAAGAAATTTTTATGTAGGCCTGGTGTCGTAGGCAACAAATTAGCAGTGCAAGTTACCAAGAAAATTGAGGGTATTGAGGAGGAAGAATTTGAGGAACTTGCAGTGGAAGGGGAGGAAGAAGAATGAGTGATGGATCTTTATCACAGGATGAAATTGATGCCTTGTTGCAGGGGACTGATAATATAGAGATGGAACCTACAGGGGGGGCAACGGCTGCTCCTTTTAGTGATGCTGAGAAGAATACTTTCCAGAGTATTCTAGATGAGGTTGCGGAGTCTCAGGGCTCAAATCTATCTATATTAACGGGGAAAACGGTTACCCTAGGCAAACCTGAGATATCTGTCAGTACTCGGGATCAG
This sequence comes from uncultured Spirochaetales bacterium, assembly GCA_964596425.1. Taxonomy (GTDB): domain Bacteria; phylum Spirochaetota; class Spirochaetia; order SZUA-6; family SZUA-6; genus CAZQTC01. The sequence goes on from CAZQTC010000023.1 coordinate 207,514, forward strand.
CTTATCGGGGAATTGGCTGATAATGTGGTTGAGGTTAAGATTGATTTTACGGAGGGAGTTCTGGGTGATCATTCCTATATACTTCCGTCGGAACTGGCCAATGTTCTTGCTGGGTTGATGATGGGCCAGAGTGGTGGCGAGTTAGACGAGGCGGCACTCTCTGCTGTTTCTGAGGCTATTTCTCAGATAACAGGTTCTGAGACAACGGCTATTGGAAATAGAATAGGAAAGACGATAAAGACCACACCGCCAGATATAAAAAAGGTGGAAAAATCACAGGTTCGATTTCCTCAGGGTGACAATTTTGTTAAGGTGACATACCCCATAGCTATAGAGGGTGAAAACCCATCGACTCTAACAGAGCTTTACTCTCTTTCGCTTGTTAAGGAGATAGTTTCTCTCTCCTCCGGGACACAGGGTATGGAAGCTGCTACTCAACCTATGGGCGCTGGAGCCTCAGATGCCATGGCTGGATTGGGAGGTATGGCACAGCCTGGTGGGGGTGCTCAGCCGGGTGCCGGTGTGGGAGTGCAACCAAATGTTTTTGGTGGGGCTGGTGTTCAGGGGGCTCAAATGGGTATGCAGCAAACCTTTGGGCAGCCGGTAGGCGGTATAACCTCTCAACCGCAGGCTCCTCCGAATGTTCAGCCAATTCAATTTGCTAATCTTCAGCAGCCACCAACTACTAATGTTGAGCAGGGTAACATTGGGCTTCTTATGGATGTATACATGGAGCTTACCGTTGAACTTGGAAGAACAAAGCGGCTAATAAAGGATATTCTTGGGATAGGCGAGGGAACTATTATCGAACTGGACAAGTTGGCCGGTGAGCCCGTTGATATACTTGTTAATCATAAGTTAATCGCTAAGGGAGAGGTTGTTGTAATAGATGAAAACTTTGGTGTAAGGGTAACAGAGATAGTCTCTCCAATGGAGCGGATGAGTGATTTAACATAGTACTTTTTATATTTTTTTATATGGGAGGGGAAAACTGAAAAAATCATTTCTTGTGATTCTGATTCTTTTCTCTTTAAATTTGTTCTTCTCGAGTTATTTGTTTGCTCAACAGACCAACACGGTGGATAAGGGCAAGAATAGTGATCTTAATCAGATAAAGAAAACGGAAGAATCTCTCGTTATACCGGAGAGTAATAGCCCTACGAAGGAAAGTGCTAAAAAGGGAGAGAATAGGGTTCAACTTGTCTCCACATGGGACTTTGTCAAGATGTTTATTGTGTTGCTGGGGGTAGTGGGTTTTATATACCTTATATTTTTCTTGTTGAAGAGGAGTACAAAGCGGAGATTTATAGAGAATGATCTTATTGAAATTGTGAGTTCAAAGGATCTATCTGGCGGGAAGGCTCTGCACATACTAAAGGTGGGGGGAATGTTTCTTCTCGTGGGGGTTTCTGACAGTGGGATCAATCTGATCACACGAATAGATGACAAAGAGACGATAGATGACTTAAATCTTAGAATTTCCGAGTTTGAGAGTAACGAGAGGGTTAGCTTTCAGAGTGCTTTTTCTGATATATTTAAACTAGGTCGGAAGAGAGATACCGTTTCTGAATCTTTGGATTTTATGAAACAACAACGGGAGAGGTTAAATAAGTTGAAAAGGTAGATAGTTAATCTTAAATATTTGATTTTTGTAACTGGGAGGGGGTATGAAATTTAAATTTTTCCTCATTTTTCTGATTTTATTTTCTCTGTTTTTGTTTGTTCCTTCAAAGGGATATTCTCAGGTTAAGAGAAATGCAAATACCAACGTCAATAGGGACGTGCAAAGGCTAAATCTTCCCTATTTTAACTTTAATGTACGTCCTGCTCAAAACAACAGAGAGGTTGTTCTTTCACTCCAGTTATTGATTCTTCTTTCAGTCTTAACACTTGCTCCCTCTATACTTATTCTGATGACCTCTTTTTTAAGAATTGCTCTGGTTTTTGATTTTGTTAAGAGATCCCTTTCCCTTCAACAGGTGCCTCCCAATCAGGTCCTTATGGGGATAGCTCTGTTTTTAACACTTTTTATAATGTGGCCGACCTTTAACGAGATTTACCAGGACTCGTTAAAGCCATTTGCCAATGGCAAGATAGGGATTGAGGAAATGTACAAAAGAGCAGAGGCTCCGTTACGAATTTTCATGTTTAAACAGATGAGCGATGATACCAAAAACATAAAGCTTTTTATGCGTCTAAGGAATTTACCCAAGCCCAAAACACTTGCGGATGTTCCTACCTACATTCTTATACCTGCATTTGTGTTACATGAACTTACCATTGCTTTTAAGATAGGGATACTCCTGTTTATACCATTTATTATCATAGATATGGTTGTTGCCTCTACTCTAATGTCGATGGGGATGATTATGCTTCCCCCTGTAATGATATCTTTACCGTTTAAACTTATTCTCTTTGTTCTGGTAGATGGATGGAGCTTGATTACCTTTGAGTTAGTTAAGAGTTTCCGATAATTATATATAAGGAGGAAAGATATGAGTGTCGGTGCTGCTGTTACACTGTTGCGAGGAGGGGTGTTACAGACCTTAATGATTGCTGCTCCGATTTTGCTTGTCGGAATGCTAGTCGGTCTAATTGTGGCTATTCTTCAGGCTACAACCTCGATTCAAGAACAGACTTTAACCTTTGTTCCAAAAATTGTGGCTATTCTGGGTGCTCTGTTTCTGTTTGGGCCATGGATTGTTACCTCAATGGTTCAGTTTACAATAAGGTTGTTTGATAAAATACCTAAGATGACGGGTTAGGATGAGGTGGAGTAGGGGGTGTTTGACTTAACGATTAGGAATTTCCAAGTATTTCTTCTCATATTTTTTAGGGTTATCGCAATGGTAGAGGTGGCCCCTCTATTATCCTCTTCTCTTATCCCCCAACTGGCAAAGATAGGTTTATCTTTTTTTACCGCTATTGCTGTGTATCCCTGGGTTGTGGAGATGGGTTACCCAATTCCTGACAACGTTGTACAGTACTTCCTGTTGGTTTTGGGTGAGGTGTTACTGGGTTTGATCATTGGTTTTTTCCTTCTCGTTGTATACGCTGCTTTTCAGGTTGCTGGGCATTTCTTTTCACTTCAGATGGGCTTTGGGGCCTCTCAAGTGTATGATCCCCTTGCTCAGATTCAGATTCCGCTTATGGGGCAGTTTTTGAATCTTATGGCAATGTTTGTCTATGTATCTATAGGTGGATTTCAAAAATTTATGCTGGTTGGAGTGATGGATTCCTTCCGCTCTATCAGAGCAATTGATATTGTGCTGGGTAAAGATTATCTATTTAAAGTATTTCTGGGAAGTCTTGGTAGATTATTTACCGATGCCCTTACGATAGCATTTCCCATTCTAGGATCCCTTTTGCTTGTTTCGATTTCTCTTGGACTTCTTGCTAAAGCGGCTCCACAGATGAACCTTCTTATGATGGGTTTCCCAATCTCTATTGGGGTTGGTTTTTTTGTCTTGTTTTTGACGATTCCTTTTTTAGTGGATTCTTTTTCACATATTATTGACCTCAGTTTTCAAAACCTTGTTGGTATCTTTGCTCGTCTTAAGGGGGGAGGTTGATGTACGGTATGACTGGATTTTATGATAATTTGGGGGACGAAAACAGAGACTTGCTGTATCCTATTTCCTCTGTTACCCCGTTTGATATTGATATTCAGTGGTTTGCTGCAGAGGATGAAGGAAGGACAGAGGAACCCACCGAACATAAGTTAAGAAAAGCAAGGGAGGAGGGAAAAGTCGTTAAGTCTGTTGAGTTCACCTCGGCTATGATTTTACTGTTTAGCGTAATCGTGATTGCTCTTACCTCCTCTATATTTTTAAAAAATTCCGTTGCAATGCTTAGATTTTTCTTTGCAAACTCTTCTAAAATAGACATTACGAGTGATAATAGCGTTGTTAAGGCTTTCTATTCGTTTTTTATCAAGTTGGGAGCTCCAATTCTTGTTACTGCATTTGTTGCTGCCTTGCTGGGGAATATTTTTCAGGTAGGTTTTCTCTTTACCGTTAAACCTGTAACACCTGATTTTAATAGGATTGTTCCTCACTTTGGTAAGTTTTTTAAGCGTGCTATGTTCTCTCAGGAGGCAGCTTTTAACCTTGGTAAGTCCATTTTTAAGGTGATCTTTATAGGGGTAGTGGCCTATCTGAATATTAAGGCAGAACTCCCTAAGCTCGTTAGAACTCTAGATATGCAATTTTTTAGAAGTTTTACCCTGATTGCGAATATAGCCTTTAAGATTTTAATAGAGGCGGCAATTTCTCTTTTGATACTTGCCATTCCTGATTATATGTTTCAAAGACGTTTACATATTGAATCCTTAAAGATGTCAAAACAGGAGATAAAGGAAGAGCGGAGAATGTACGAAGGTGATCCCCTTGTAAAGAGCCGTTTGAGAGAGAGGATGAGAAGCCTTTTAACTCAGAATATGCTGCGAAACGTTCCCAAAGCGGATGTAGTTATAACAAACCCCACGCACTTTGCTGTAGCGATTGAGTGGAATAGAACGGTAATGGCAGCACCGACCGTTATTGCAAAGGGAGCGGATCATATAGCATTCAAGATAAGAGAGATAGCTACGGAGAATAATGTTCCGCTTGTGGAGAATAAACCACTTGCCAGGGCACTTTACAACGAGGTGGAGATAGGCGACGAGATACCGGAGAAGTTCTACGAGGCAATGGCTACAATACTTGCTCAAATTTACAGGTTGAGTGGTAAGTATGAAGAGGCCGTTTAAGTGAAGGGAGAGTACTATTATGGCTGATGCAGGAAGAGTTTCGGATGCAAAATTGGGACAAAAGAGTGACGTCTTTGTTGCTATAGGTGTCATTGTAGTTGTTATGATGATGCTTATACCCCTGCCTGCGTTTATACTCGATACACTGATGTCCTTTAATTTGGTTTTGAGTCTTTTGATTATACTGATTGTTCTTTACACTAGAAATGCTCTGGAGTTCACCGTTTTCCCCTCGTTGCTTTTAATTGCTACCGTCTTTGGACTTGCCCTTAACGTTTCCTCTACGCGTTTGATTCTCTCAAAGGGGAGTCATTTTAATGGAAAGATAGTTAGGGCCTTTGGTACGTTTGTAGTTGGTACTACTGGGATGGCAGGGTACGTAATTGGGTTTATAATATTTGTGATAATAATAGCTGTTCAATTTATTGTCATCACCAAGGGTTCTACCAGGGTAGCAGAGGTAGCGGCAAGGTTTACGTTGGATGCTCTGCCAGGAAAGCAGATGGCTATAGAGGCTGAGTATAATTCCGGATTAATAACAGAGGAAGAGGCGACAAAGAAAAAGAACGATCTCCAAAGAGAGGCGGATTTCTATGGGGCCATGGACGGTGCCAGTAAGTTTGTTGCGGGTAATGTAAAGGTTGGTATTCTCATAACAACAATAAACATGCTTGGCGGGCTGATTGTTGGAATGACTATACATAAGGAGAGCTGGAAGGTAGCCCTTGATACTTATATATCCCTTACGATAGGAGATGGGCTTGTAACACAGCTTCCCAATCTTCTAATCTCTACAGCTACGGGTATTATTGTTACCCGGGCTATCTCCGATTCCTCTTTCGGGAAAGATATAACCCGCCAGTTCTCTGTTCAGACCAGACCGTACTGGATAGCCGCCGGGTTTCTTGCCGGGCTTGGGGTACTTCCCGGTTTCCCGTGGTATGTACTTTTCCCTTTGGCCGGTTTATTGGTTCTTCTTGCTATTTCCCTTAATAGAAAACACCGTGAAGCCGTTGAAAAGGAGAAGTTAGAAGAGGCTGCAGGTAAGGAGATGGCGGCACCTGCTGAGGTATCTCCTGTTGTTCCCCTTGATCCGATCTCGTTAGAATTGGGGTATGGTTTGATCCCCCTTGTTGATAGGGATCAAGGGGCTGAACTCCTTGATAGAATAACACGTATCAGGCGGGAAGCTGCTCTTGATCTTGGTCTTGTCGTTCCGCGGATAAGGATAATTGACAATATGAGACTCGATCCCTCAGAGTATTGTATAAAAATTAGAGGAGTCGAGGTTGGTAGGGGCACAATAAAGATGGGCCACTACCTTTCCATAAATCCTGGGGGTATCAAAGAAGAATTGGAAGGGGAGCCTACTAAGGATCCGGCGTTTGGATTGCCTGCAGTATGGATAACGGAAGAGGTGAGGGAAAAGGCGGAACAACTGGGTTACACCGTTGTTGATCCTCCGTCTATCATTGCTACTCACCTTACGGAGATAATAAAACGGAATGCCGCGGATATTCTTGGCAGACAGGAGGTACAGTCGATTCTTGATACCCTTAAAAACGACTATCCTGCAGTTGTGGATGAGGTTACCAAAAATCTTACTGTTGGTGAGGTACAGAAGGTGCTTCAAGGGTTGCTTAGGGAACAGGTATCTATTAGAAATATGGTCACGATTCTTGAGACAATTGCTGATTACGCTGCCGTGACGAAAGATATAGGTTTTTTAATTGAAAAAGTCAGGCAGGCTCTTGGGAGACAAATATGTCTTCAGTATGCAGATGAGAATAAGGTGTTGCATGTACTTACGTTAGACCCGGAGTTAGAGAAGAATATCATAGATTCAAGGGTGGAAACTCCCTCTGGAATGCGGGCAGCTTTAGAGCCGGAGTATCATAGGAAATGGATAAATGCTCTTACAAATAGCGTAAAGGAGGTACAAGAACGGGGATATCTACCGATTGTATTAACCTCGGAGGCCGCGCGCCCCCTTGTAAAATCCAGTACCATAAGGGAGATTCCCCATCTTGTTGTGCTTTCTGCTCAGGAAATTGTCAGTGATATTAATATCGAAACTCTTGGTTCGATAAAACTTGAAGAAGAATAGGGGTTGGATTATGCAGTACTTTACATTACAGGCCGCTTCACATCATGAGGCATTGCAAAAAATAAGGGAAAAGTATGGAGAAAATGCCAGGATACTGAACCATCGAAATATAAGGATAGGGGGATTTCTTGGGTTGTTTTCCAAAGAGGGTGTGGAGGTTACTGGTTATATCTCCTCCGAGCCTGTAAGGAGACAAAAACTGATACTTGAGGAGGAGAAAGCCAAGATACTTGAGAATGTCAAGAAGGATCAAACGTTAAAAACCCTCCTTGAGGAGATTCAATCCCTTAAGAAAGAGTTAAAGGGTTCTTATTCCGGTGAACGGGAGTTTCACTCAACTATAAAGGAGATGCAAAAAGTTCTCAGGTTAAATGAATTTTCTGAGGAGTTTATAGGCGAAGCATCGGAATGGATGGAGGCAAATTTCTCTTTAGAGGATCTTAGAAATGTTAATAAAGTTCAAAGTGAGTTGTTGATATGGATTGGCAAAAAAATTGAGATTGGAGATCCCATCAATTTTAATGTTAAACCGAGAATTGTCACTATTATAGGACCTACCGGTGTGGGTAAGACCACCACCATTGCTAAGTTAGCGGCAATATATGCGATAGGTAATTCTAGAATCGCACCAAAATCCGTTAGAATGATAACAATCGATTCTTACAGAATAGCGGCGGAGCAGCAGATTAAGAAATATGGGGAGATCATGAAGGTTCCTGTTTCCATGGTTGTTAATCGTGAGGAGATGCGTAAAGCCTTAGCCCTGTACCAGGATGTGGATTTAATTCTCATTGACACAATAGGAAAGAGTCCGAGAGATTATGAGAAACTTGGTGAGATGAAAAACATTCTGGATGTTGTGGGTAAAAAGAGTGACACGTATCTAGCTATCAGTGCTACAACAAAGAATTCCGATTTGGAGGATGTGATCAGACACTTTGAACCATTTGAGTATAAGTCTGTTATTCTTACCAAACTGGATGAAACGAGTCGTGTGGGTAATATTATTAGTGTTCTTTATAAAAAGAGAAAGAGCATTTCGTATATCTCTGATGGACAGTCCGTACCTCAGGATTTTGAAGAAGCCACTGTTCAGAGGTTTCTGATGAATCTTGAAGGCTTTAATATTGATGTTTCACGTATTGAGAGGGAATTTGGTAAAAAAGAAACCCTAAAGGGAGTTTGGAGTTAGTGTATGGTAGATCAGGCGGAAAAGTTACGAGAGATTATGCAAAGTAAAGATAGACATACAAAGAAAAGTACTCGAGTTATTGCAGTCTCCAGCGGAAAAGGTGGAGTTGGCAAAACCAATATAGCGGTTAATATTGCCATAGCCTATGCCCAATTAGGGAAGAAGGTTGTGGTATTCGATGCGGATTTGGGCCTGGCCAATGTTAATGTGATACTGGGTGTTATTCCTCAGTATAATTTGTACCATTTAATAAAGAGACAGAAGCGAATGAGAGACATTATTATTCAAACTGAATATGGTATTCAATTTATCGCCGGGGCTTCTGGTTTTTCAAAGATTGCAAATCTCTCAGATGAGGAACGCAAACGATTTATAGGGGAGTTAGATGAACTTTCATCTGCTGATATCATAATAATAGATACCAGTGCAGGAGTTTCGGAGAATGTGCTCTCTTTTATTGCTGCTTCGGATGATGTTATTATTGTAACCACACCAGAGCCCACTGCGATTACGGATGCGTATGGTATAATAAAAATAATTGCAACGGAAATTGATGATCTGGAGTTAGGAATTAAGCTTATAATTAACAGAGTGAAGTCGGTGGTCGAGGGTAAGAAGGTTGCTCAACGTGTTATAAACATCGCAGGACAGTTTTTAAATATTAAGGTAGACTATCTTGGATTTGTATATGAGGATGCGGTTGTTCATAACGCTGTTTTGAAACAGAAACCCTTTATTACATTGGATCCGGGGAGCAAAGCCTCTATTTCTATTAAACATATAGTCGGTAGACTTGAAAATATAGACTTTAAAGAAGGCAAAGGTTTTGGAAGTTTCTTAAGGCGACTCTTCGGTGGAGGGTAATTTGGATGAAATTTTGTGATCTTGACTGCATTACTCTTTTAACCTAATCTAATGTAGGGTTATTATGAATGGGTGGAAGTATATAACAGGTGCAGGTATAGTAGGTTTTATGCTCTCTTTGATAAGCGGATTTGCGTCCGGTAACCCTGCAGCAGTTGTGTTTTTTCGCTCTTTTTTATCTGCGATTATTTTGGCCGGTTTGGCATTTGGTACCGGGTTTGTTATAAAGAGATATTTTCCGGAACTTGGAGGTATAGTGGGAGGTAGGGATGGTGCTAAGTCTAGCGAGAGCGAAACAAATAGTGCGGGGGGTGAAGAGGTAGATATTGTTATTCCTGAGGAGAATCCGCATTCCCAGACTGAACCGGAAGAGATTGAGGAGGTGGAAATAATAGAGGGTAATGAAGAAGTAGGGGAGGCGTCGGATGTGGAAGTTTTGGATGAGGATATTGAATCGGGGGAGGGAACGGATAAAGAAACGGGTCCTACAGAGGGAAGGGAACCATCGGAAGAATTAAAAAGAGAGGTTTCAGAGGGAGAATCTGTCTCCGAGATTGAGATTGGGGCGGTCGATAAGTTGCCCGATCTTGATGGGCTTCAGTTGGATGATGTGGAAACTGGTTCTAAGGGGGGAAATACCAGGGGGTCGGAAAGTACTACGATTAAGAGTGATGTATTAGGTGCAGAGGTTGATCCTTCAACTCTGGCAAAGGCTGTTAGATCATTTATGAAGAAAGATGAGGAAGGATGAGGTGAGTAAGAAAAAGGATAATCTCTTTGAAGGAAAAACAGAAGATGAACTCTGGAAACTGTACCGAAAGACCAGAGATCCGCGAATACGTGATTATTTTGTAAAGCAGTATGCTCCTCTGGTAAAATATGTAGCGGGCAAGGTTGCTATAGGAATGCCACATAACGTTGAGTTTGACGATCTTGTTGGTTTTGGAATTTTTGGCCTGTTTGATGCGATAGAGAAATTTGATCCTAACAAACATGTAAAATTCAAGACCTATGCGGTTACAAGGATACGAGGGGCGATATTTGATGAGTTACGCTCTATTGATTGGGTTCCTCGCTCTGTTCGTCAAAAGACACGGGAGTTGGAGGAAACGATCAGGGTATTAGAATCTAATCTTGGAAGATCGGCGACAGATAAAGAGATTGCCGATGCGATGGGGATAAGTTTGGAGGAGTTTCAACAACTGACTTTGAAGATAAGCGGAACATCAATTTTATCTCTTAATGATGTATGGTATTCGGGCGAGGATAACGATAAAATTTCCATTGCTGAGAGCATTGAAGCACCTTCGAATCTAAACCCTGACACGATTGTCGAAAAGGAAGAAATTAAACGTGTTATCGTAGAGGCGATTAATGAGCTGCCGGAGAAGGAAAAAAAGGTTTTGATACTGTACTACTATGAAGATTTAACACTTAAAGAGATAGGTCAAGTGCTTGAGGTTACAGAGTCGCGAATTTCGCAGTTGCATACAAAAGCAATAATGCGACTTAGAACAAAACTTACCTCATTAAAGAGGGGAATTGTATGAGTGATATGGTCACTCTGGAGGAGATACGGGAGTATCTTGCCGCTCAGATTGAGAACGATAAAAATATAAAGTCTGTCAGAGCCGAGGGAGTGACTATCGAGGAAGCCCTTAAACAGGCTTCTATTGAGTTGGGACTTCCGATAAGGAAGTTAGAGTATGAAATAGTAGAGAAGGGAAGTAAGGGGATTTTGGGTGTTGGTAAAAAGAATTGGGTGATTATTGCATACGAGGCTCAGGAAAAGGTTAGAGAGGAAGAAAACGCAGAGGAAGAAGCCGAAGAGATAGAAGAGATAAGAGAGATTGTGAAGGATAAACCAGGTGAGGTCTTTGTAAGACTTACCAGCGAAGGGGTATTGCTAAAAGTTACCAAACCTGTTGGGAAGGGAAAAAAAGTTACGGAGAAACAGGCGCTCGCAAAGCTTGCCGAGAGGGGAGTAACAAATTTTGATTCCTCACTTGTTGCGAAAGTGGTTAAGAGAGCTGATGGGGAGTACATAAAGGTCGGTGATTATGAGTATAATCCGGCGAACGATTCTACTATGTCAGTAGAGATTACGGATCAAGACATGAAGGCTTATATGGTTATTAGTCCTCCCGGACCGGGCGGAGCGGATTTGTCACTTGATGAGATGATTTCATACCTTAAGAGTAATGGTGTTGTCTATGGGATAAAAGAAGACGTTCTTGAGAGATTAATAGATTATCCCGTGTATAATGAGGCTATATTGGTAGCGGAGGGAACCAAACCTAAAAACGGCAGGGATGCAAGGATTATATATAACTTTAGAACTGATCATTCTCGGATAGAGTTAAAGGAAAAAAATGGTCGGGTGGATTTTAAGGATCTCAATATAGTAGAAAACGTTGTGGCCGGACAGATACTTGCTAAGAAAATTCCTCCAGAGGAAGGGATTAATGGTAAGACTGTTACCGGTATGGTGTTACCGGCAAAATCCGGGAACGATGTAGAGATTCAGATTGGCAAAAATGTTAAACTCTCCGATGATGGCTTGACAGCAATAGCTGAGATTAATGGACAAGTTCTACTTATCAATGGGAAAATTAACGTTGAACCGGTGTATACCGTTGATGGAGATGTCAATCTCCATACTGGTAATATACTTTTTTTAGGAACTGTTGTTGTCAAGGGAAACGTGGAGGATGGTTTCACCGTGAAGGCAGCGGGTAATATCGAGGTTTTAGGAAGCGTTGGAAAGGCAACGCTTGATGCTGAGGGTGATATAATTGTACATCAGGGTATAATGGGTAAGGGAAGCGGTGTGGTAAAGAGCGGGATGAGTGTTTTTTCAAAATTTATTGAACACGCAGTTGTTGATGCTGGTGAATACGTGGTTACCAGTGACGGGTTAATTCACTCCGACGTTATTGCTAATAAAAAGGTAATATGTCAGGGAAAGCGTGCTGTAATTGTTGGTGGCAGAATCAGAGCTGCTGAGGAGATAAATGCAAAGAGTTTGGGATCTGTTGCAGGCACTGAGACGATTTTGGAGGTTGGTTATGATCCTCGGAGTAAAGAGCAGCTTATGAAGCTGGAGGGTGAGCGTGGTGAGCTTGAGGCGCAGTTGGAAGAGGTTGAAAAAAATATAAATACGCTCGAAAAACTAGCTAAAATTCAGAGGAAAAAATTGCCAGAGGAAAAACAGAAGTATTTAACTGAGTTACACGAGTCACGTTCTAAGATACTTGGGGAATTAGAAAAATTGAGTCGAGAGATTGAGAAGATAAATAGTTACCTTGAATCTCTTAAATTAATTGGAAAAATATCTGCATCCGGCAGAGTGTATCCGGGTGTAAAAATATTTATCAAAAATGCTAATTTGGTTGTTAGAACCGAATTTAAATTTGTAACATTCTACCTCCAAAATAATGAAGTAAAGGTTACGAAGTATGAAGCTGTGGAAGATGATGAGGTAGTAAGGAGATATTAAAAATGCCTCTATTACCTATCGATTTGCAAACCCTCTTTGCACAGATGAACCAGGTGGGTAAAGAACAAGCTGTGCAAAGGGATGTTTCTATTCTACAGCAATCTCTCCAGGGAAGTGAAATAGTCAAAAAAACAGAGCACCAGGATACTTCCGTAAATGAGACCAAACAGGTTGGCGAGGGTTTGGAAAAGATAAAGGAAGAGAAAAAGAATGCAGAGAGAAGGGAGAATAAGCGGAAACGAGAGAGAGAAAAAAAAGTGAGAAAAACTATCGGTAAAAATGAACTCTTTAATGATCCTGATCTTGGGCAGCATGTTGATATAGTGGGTTAAAATGGTGTACTTCACATATTTCTTGTTGATGTTAGCTGTTAGTTTTATTATCTCGCTTGTGGTGTATCTAAAATTGAATCGTAAAATAGAAACAACTAAAAATCCGAAGTATGTGTTAAAAGAGATACGTGATGAAGTGGATAGAATACTTGTGGAGTTAAATCAGACAACGGCTCAGAATATTGAGCTGATTGAGGATAGGATAGCTCTTCTCAAGAGTTTAATTGAGAAAGCGGATAAGCGGATAGCTCTTCTCAAGCGTGAGGAGGAAAAGGGAATAAAAAATACTCGCATATATGCAGAGCTAGGGAAGAAGAGGACCATTGGGGAAGTGAGGGAAAAGGAAAAGAGAGGGCAAAAAACTGAGACGGATGTATCCCAGAAGGTATTAAATATGTATAAATCTGGGTTTGCAGAGTCACTTATAGCGAAAGAGGTAGGACTTACAATAGGAGAGGTACAACTTATAATTTCTTTGAACAGGAAAGGACTGGTAGATGGGAAATAGATATGTCTTGTTTTCTCTGGGTAAAGTTAAATATGCTTTGAAATTGGAAAATGTCGTTCAGATCCTACGCTACGAAAATGTAATGGAGGTCCCCAAAGCTCCAAAATTTGTTATAGGTGTTATTAATCTAAGAGGGGAGGTTTTTCCTGTTATTAATATGTGGGAGCGGTTTGGTCTTCCCGCTGAAGAGCTTACGAAGAAGAATAGGATAATTGTGGTAAGATATGAGGATAGGACCTTTGGGCTTCTCGTTAAAGAGGTAAAAGAAATTACAGAGTTAGAGGAAGAGGAAATCGAGAGAGAGGTAACCTCTGTATATGGTCTTCGAGGATGTTTTATTGAGGGAATAGCAAAGATGGGGGAGGGACTTATCATCATATTGAATATTAAGGAAATAATTGAGTCTGATGAAGATATTCATATTGCTAAGTAGTGAGGCCTAAATTGTCAGATATTGGAGTTGATAGAAACAAACTTAGGAGAGCTTTCATCGAGGAATCCGAGGAGATCCTGGAGAAACTGGATGAGGCGCTCCTTGAGCTAGAAAATAATACTGAGAGTGGAGAAATAATAAATGAAATTTTCCGGTTGGTGCATTCTCTAAAGTCCGAGTCTGCAGTTGTGGGTTTTAATACCTTGAGTGAGCTAGCTCATACAATGGAGGATGTTTTTGACAGGATAAGATCTGGAACCCTTAATCTGAGTCAGGAGAAAGTAGATGTAATACTTGGTGCCGTGGATCTTATGCACGAGATGGTTTCTGCCATTTCCAAAGGGGGGAGAGATTCTGATTTTAATATTAGGGAAATAGTTGATAGTCTTAAATTGATTAGTGGGGAGACTATACGAGGCAAGTACAGTGTAAAGACGATAGATAGAGAGAGGACGGAGGAGATTAATTTTGAGAAACTATGGGAGTTTAGTGAATTTGAGGTACTGGAATTAAAGGAGGCAAAGGAGCGGGGAGAGAGGTTTTATAGATTAACAGCGGTTGTTGATCCTGATTCACCTATGAAGTATGCAAGGGCTTTTCTCGTATATACCAATTTGGAACAGGTTGTTAATGTAATAAAGACAATTCCTCCTTTCGATGAAGTTGTTGAGGAGGACGAAAAGTATTCCAAATTTGTTATCTATCTAACTACCGAGGGCAGCGAAGAGGATATTTACAGGGCTACTGAGGTAGATCAAATCCAAAAGGTTGAACTTATTGAGTTAGATTATGACGATTATCTTAAGATAGAGAGGAAAGGATCTGAAACTCGAGAGGATTTAAAATCGGATAGGCGGGTTTTTAAAAAGATTGAGAGGAATTCTATAAGGGTTGAGACCAAGAAATTGGACGAATTGTGGCGTCTCGTTGGGGAATTGGTTATTGTAAAGTCTAGGATTGTTAAGTTGCTCCAGAGTGTTGGTAAAACCAGTTTGGCAGCTATAGAAGAGGGGAATAACATAGAGAATGTAATAGATACCTTTGATAAGGTTTCCGATGGTATTCAACAGGCGATGATGGAAACAAGGATGGTTCCTATTGCTGTTATATTTAATAAACTTCCTAGGCTTGTGAGGGATTTATCGCGGAAGCTTGGTAAGAAGGTTCGGTTGGAGGTCTCGGGAGAGGATACGGAGATAGATAGAAGTATTGTAGAGGCTCTCTCTGAGCCTATCACCCATATTATTAGGAACTCTCTCGATCATGGAATTGAGTTTCCAGAAGAACGGGTTGGAAAAGGAAAAAACGAAGAGGGGGTAATTAGAATTTCGGCTTTTCAGGAGGGAGGAAATGTTGTCCTTCAGATAGCCGATGACGGGAGGGGTTTTGATGTGGATAAAATAAGGGAAAGAGCCCTCTCAAAACATCTTATTACAGATGGTAATATTTCGGACGACGAGGTGCTACAGGTTGTGTTTACCCCTGGCTTTAGTACAAAGGATGAGGTGACAGAACTTTCAGGTCGGGGTGTGGGGATGGATGTTGTAGCAACTAAGGTTAAGGAAGATTTACGAGGAGAGGTGCTTTTACAGACGACCAAGGGGGAAGGTACTTCCATTACAATAGTTCTTCCGTTAACACTTACAATTCTCAATGCTGTTGTGGTTAGATGTAGAGAGCATTTTTATGCTATTCCTGTACGGAAAACAGAGGAGACCCTGGAGATAGTAAATACCGAGTTGTTCTATAGGGAGGGGAAAACCTTTTACAATTATAGAGGAAAAGAGATTCCGGTGATATATCTGGCCGAGATATTGGGAAAGAGTTCCTCCAGGGGGGAGGAGAGCTATGGAGTGGTAATTAGCCATGGCGAAAGAATGGGGTGTTTAATTGTGGATCAGTTAATGGAAGAAGAAGACCTTGTAATTAAACCGATAGACGATGTTATTAATAGCGATGATACTTTTTCTGGTATTTCCATACTGGGCGATGGAAAAATTGTTTACATTTTAGATACATCTAATATACTTAAAACTGTGTGATACGGTTGGTAATGTTTGGAGGTTTTTGATGGCGGTTAATATCCTTCTTGCCGATGATCTTTCCTTTATGAGGATGGTTCAAAAAGAGATACTTAGTGAACGGGGTTACAATATTGTTGGTGAGGCCTCGGATGGTATAGAAGCTGTTGAAAAGTACAAGGAGTTGCGCCCCGATGTCGTGATATTGGATATTACAATGCCCAATATGAATGGGCTTGAGGCTATGAAAAAAATTTTAGAGTTTGATCCTGATGCCAAAATAATTATATGTTCTGCCCTTGGACAGCAAAAATTGATTGTGGAGGCAATAAAGGCGGGAGTGAAAGATTTTATTGTTAAACCGTTCAAGCCGGAAAGAATGTTTTCCGCTATTGAAAAAGCAATCAAGAATTAGTGGTGACAAATTTTCAAAAATAAAAAAAACGGTATGCCTGGACGTCAGTGTATAGCATACCGTTTTCCCAGAGGGGTGTACCATTTCTAGTTTTACCCTCACTAATACATTCGGTTAAATCACCAATAACTTTAACTAAAATTAAAGATTGTGTGAGAAATGTTTGAGAAGCTCCAGATGATAGTAAGAAGATTTTGCCAATTCTCTGTATAATGTTATGCTGTTTTTAACTATTTCTTCTCCGCTCTGGATATTACTACCCTTTTCGATGATTTCCTTGATTATTGTATGGATAAGAAAACCCGCTACGTCCTTTGATTGAATTTTGGTTATGTTTCTGTCTATTTCTTCCAATTTTTTTAGTAGGAAAGATATATCTTCCCCTCTTGGGATAGTTTCCATTAACTGAGTGCTGAGTTTTAAGCCAGAATTCGCAAGTTGATTGATCTGTTGTAGACTCTCTCTTAGAGTGGCAATTCCTCTTTTTAAATTTTGAACTTTTTCTGTCGATATTTCCTCTTCCAGAAATTTTTCCATTTCACTTTTGAGTTTGTCAATTTTTGTGCGTATTGGGGGAAGTGCCAGGAGCCTCTCTATTTTTTCGGGGATAATTCCTTCTACTTTGATACTTTTGAGCGAAAGGTTGTAGGTCTTTTGTTTTTCTAACCTGTTTGTCTGACTCTCAAACCAGTGTTTGTACACCGCCATTCGGTGATCTGTGAGTACGTATTGGCCATCGTAAGAAAGCCCCTGGTGGGGTGAGGCAGAGATCATCATTGAAAATATATATTGGGAGAATGGGAAGTATCGGAAAGATTCTACTAGGAGCATCTGGTCGAGGAGAGTCCCCTTACAGTGAACTTTGTTTTCCGGAAAACCGAGGTCAAGACCTGCGAGAAAGATAGGCGTGTTCCCAATGTAGCGGGAGAAATCCCATGCTGTTGTAGACACGGAACCACCTGCGCCAAGGGTGCCCTTCTCTCCCAGAATCTCTTCAAAATATTTCCCGAGAGGGAAAAAAGAGCCTGTAAAGAAACCCTTTGGCGGGAGTAACCTGAAACTCCTTGGGTGGATAGCCGGTTCAGCTATAAAGAAGGTATTCTTGAAATTAATCCATTCCAAATATCTGGTGTTGAGATACTGTGGATCAACCACAACAACAAAATCTGGTTCTATTTCCGCAACTGATAATGGATTAAGACTGGTGTCTACCGCTATTATTAGAGCTCTTTCCCTGATTTGTTTCATGTGAGGGATTATCTCATCAAGGGTAGGGCCTGCCGCAACCACAACTGAGGGGATGTTCATAAAGTGGTTTGCTATACATGAGATTCCCGGGTATCTAAGAAGATATTTCAAATTTTTTAGTATGTTTTTGGTCCATAATTTTCCAAATCGCTCTAGAGTGTTTTTATTTATCTCCCTCTGCCTAAAGAACGATTGAAGCAGATTGTCTATTTTTTTAAAGTAGCTCTCATCTTTCTGGTATAAGGGCCGGTATTTAAAATAAACGATATTATGAGTTGGCATTGTTTCCAGGATTTTAAGAAATTCTTCGGGTTTGTTATCAAATGCAAAGTGGATGTTGTCCCGTTTTAGTAGGCTTGACATATCTCTGGTGTCAAGTGAGATAAGAAAAAATTCTACATCCGGTTCGATGATGAGAAGGGGAATCCGTGGAAATAATTCCGAAAATTTTTCTACCAAGTAGCCCAGTCCGAAACCATAAAATAGTGCCATAGTAACTTGAAGAGAAGGGCTTCCGGAGCTTTTGTTAATGGCAGAGTTGATGATTTTTTCCGCCTCTTTGATAGGATCGTACCTACTATGGATAAAGAGATTTTTGTATCGTATTACGGGAAACCCTGTGGCAGAATTTATAATTTCAATTTCTTTTTGTTCTCTCGAGTTCAGATATTTTGAGACAAAAAAATTGATTAGTTCCTCGTTATCTTTTAACAGTGCTTTGAGATTTTTTTTGAGATATTTCATTTTAGCTGTAAGATGATTCTCATCCCCTTTTTTAATTTTGTGCCTGGGGGAGGGGACTGTTTGTACACATATCCCGAGCCCTCTATTACCACTTTGTAATTTTTATTATTGAGAAGGTTAAGAAGTACTCGTTTGGGTTTGCCCCTCAAGTCTGGCATGATACCCTCTAGTTTTACCTCTCTTGGAATTTTAACGGTTATTTCCTCAGGTTCTTTGAGAACTTTTTCATTTTTAAGGGGGATCCCTTCATATGTGATGAGTCTTTCCGCTATCTCTTTAAATACTGGTGCGGCTATTCTTCCCCCGTACTTTTCGAATTTGGGGTAATCAATTACTACGTAAACTATTAGTCGTGGGTCTTCGGTTGGAAATATTCCAAGAAACGAAGAGATGAAATGATCTTTGGAGTATTTCCCCGTTTTCCTATCGAGCACCTGGGCGGTTCCTGTTTTTGCTGATATATCAATTCCCTTTATTCGTGCCCTTCTTGCCGTTCCCATATCCTCTGTTGCCGTTAGCATCATTCTTAATGTTTTCGTGGCAACCTCGGGGGACAAAACCTCGCGAACAGGCTCTCTGGTGTACTCTTTTATAAGTTTGCCAGTGGGGGAAACAATCTTTTTGACTATTCTCGGTTTAAGTAATACTCCTCCATTGGCAATGGCAGTTGCGGCAGTAACTACCTGTATTGCGGAGACAGCGATTTCCTGACCTATTGCAATTGTAGGTTTGCTCCTTGCCGACCATTGGCTGGGTTTTCTTAATATTCCTGCGGTTTCACCCGGCAGAGGGATTCCTGTAGGCTTCCCAAAGCCGTATTTTACAAGCATGCGATAGAATGTTTCTTTGTCAATTTTGTCGGAGGCATAGGCGGCTCCAGCGTTGCATGAGTATTGGATTATCCTTTGCGGGGTAACATCTCCATGGATACCTAAGCATTTTATTTTGATGATTTTCCCATTGGAGAGTTTTTTTTCGTAGAAACCATTGCAATAGAAGTGATCATTTGAATGTATAGCCCCTGCCTGCAGCATGGATGAAAGACTAAAAACTTTAAATACCGATCCTGGCTCATAGGCAAAGCTTATAGGTCTGTTGATTAAAGCATCCTTCGATGCTTTGGTGTAGTCGTTGGGATTAAAATTGGGAATACTTGTATACCCCAATAACTCCCCTGTTTTGGCATCCATTACAAGTATCATTACAGCCTTTGCTTTGTTCTTCTTATACGCTTCTAATGCTGCTTTTTCAATTATGTACTGTACATTTATATCGATTGTGAGGAATACCTGATCTCCGTATATCTTTTTGGAGCTGCTTCCTATTGGCTGGGGTGATAGTACACGGTTAAACGAGTATTCAATCCCGGCTAAGCCAATGTTGTCTATTCCGACATACCCTATCACATGAGAGGCAAGCTCTTGCTCTGGATAGTTTCTCCCGTACTCTGGTGTTAGATTTATACCCCTTAACCTCCCTTTGGCTTTGAGTTCTTCTATCCTTTCCGATACTGAGGGGCTTACCAGTCTTTTAATAAAGACAAAACCGGAATGTTTTTCTATTTTTTCCAAGATGGCTTTCTTGCTCATGTGCAGTATTGGGGCAAGAGTTTTTGCAACCTCCATTGGGTTTTCGATATTTGGAATCCATGCGGAGACAGAGTTCAATTTTGTGGAGATAGCGAGGATTCTTCCGTTTCTATCCAGTATGGAGCCTCTCTCTACCTTGGGAAAATTTAAGACGGTGGTCGGTTCTTTGGTTGGGATAATGATCATTAATTGAACGAGACGGCCTATTAAGACTATGACTATTAGAGAGAGAAATATTATGTATATGGCAAGTCGTTTTTTATCAAGCTTATCTTTCAAGTGTTCTCCAGCCTCATATTTATTTATTGTAGAATCTGTAAAGTCATTTATAAAAGATTACCTTCCCCTCTACAAGATTGATAGGCACCAACCCAAAATCTCTCGAATCTATGGAGTCAGATCTATTGTCTCCTATTACGAATAGTTCTTCCCCTACACGTTTTTGGCACCGTTTTACAATTGTAAGTTTGTTTCGAGGATCTTTTAAGACAATAATATCTCCGGATTCGGGCATTTTCCATTTTACTAGGTACCTATGTATAATTGGTATCTTTACTCCGTATGCAATCCTGCTATAAACAACTATGTGACCCGGCTTTAGTGTGGGTTCCATTGAAACGCCCTGGATAGTACTAAAGTCAATTATTGTATATTTGAGAGCAATGATAAGTATTCCCGCTAGCGCTATGTAGGGTATGGGTGATAACAACTCTCTTTTGTTCATTTTTGGTAGTAGTAATATTAATATGGAGGCGCTTTCTTGTCGATATGTTTGATAAAGGAAATATATGCAGGCATTACTGAGTAAGCAACAGGTAAAGCGGAGAAAAAATTCTTCCTATACAGGTAATATAATCCCCTTTGATAGATATTTGAAAGCCCAAAAACCCGTGTCGACCAGGGGAAAACTACCTGTTAAGGTGGAAAGGGCTAAAAAGACAAAGGATGTGGGTGATAGGGCCGGGAAATGGAAACTACTAAAACCCAATATAAACCTGCTTTTAATCTACATTCTTCTTGCTATTATAGTATTAACAGTGGCGTATGTTTGGTATAGCAGAGCTATTATTACACGTAGGAAGAATGATATAACGTTAAGCTTTCCTCAGGATAACACCTTTGATACTGTTCTGTTTCGGACATTAATTCCGGAGTCGGAACAACGCTACACGTCTTCGGGCAAATTATCCCCGAAATTGATAAAGACTCTTAGAGTGACAAACTATCGAGTTAAGAATGGTGATTCGCTCTCTAGAATTGCCGCTCGGTTTGGTCTTAGTTTGGGTACTATTATTAGTTTTAATGGCATAAAGGATGCTCGTCTCTTAAGAGTGGGGACTGTTTTACATATTCCTAACAGAAACGGGTTGAAGTATGAAGTTAGGAGGGGAGATTCTCTAAGCGGTATAGCGAAGAGATTTGGGGTGCCTTTAAATGAATTGGTGGATTGGAATAATTTGAAATCCTCTGTAATTCACCCCGGTCAAGAGTTATTTATTGTTGGTGCCAAAATGAGAACAAATGAGTTAAATAGGGTTCTTGGTAAACTATTCATATATCCAACCCATGGTATAATAACCTCGCCGTTTGGTATGCGGCACGATCCTTTTACGGGCATTATGAGATTCCACAATGGTGTAGATATAGCAAATAGAGTTGGTACGAAGATTGTTGCCTCTATGGCTGGGGTTGTGGCACGTACCGGTATAAATCCTACCTATGGTAGGTATATAATTATACGGCACGAGGACGGGTTTCAGACT
Source organism: uncultured Spirochaetales bacterium (assembly GCA_964596425.1). GTDB lineage: Bacteria > Spirochaetota > Spirochaetia > SZUA-6 > SZUA-6 > CAZQTC01. The sequence goes on from CAZQTC010000023.1 coordinate 228,979, forward strand.
CTGTACGCTCATTTAAGCAGGATATTGGTAAGGCGAGGGGAACATGTGAGACAGGATGAACTCATAGGAAGAATGGGCAACACGGGTTATAGTACTGGACCACATTTACATTTTTCTATTTTTAAGAACGGGAAACCTGTTGACCCTCTCAGATACCTCCATTAAGCTGTGTACATATGTTTGCCGGTGCTCTGTTTAACAACCGTGGTGAAAGAAAAACTGTTCCCTCCGTAAGGCGTTCCATTTTTTTGTTTATAGTTTTATTGGTGACACTTCTTGGTGGTGGTTTTTGTGTTTGGAGATTTGTTGTTGAAAGATTTGGTGTTAAGAGGGAGTACTTGTACTATCCCTCGAATTGGAAGGTAGTCTCAGCGCTCATCGTAAATCATACTCCAAGGAGGAATAACAGTCCTGTAAAGGGTGTAATGGCCAGCGGAGGAACCTCAGATAGTGGGGTTCCGGTAAGAATCCTCTACTATGTGGCTAAAAAGGGTGATACTCTCTCCGGTATTGCCGAAAAATTTCATCTGACTTTGGATACTATAGCCTCTACGAATAGAAGGGACGGAAGGGGGGTTCATATGCTCTCAATTGGTGAGAGAGTTAAGATTCCTACGGTAAATGGTATTTATCTTACTGTAAGAGGAGATTTTGAGAGGTTTTGCAGAAAGTATGATGTGGCCCCCGATGTGGTTCTTGAAGCTAACGGTCTGGAATCTGAAGGATCTGTCAAGGGTACAAAGATTTCGTTTAGGACTTTACGTGGTAAGAGGTTGTTCTTTCCCGGGGTACAGCATACGGGGATCGAGAAAAGTATTGTAATAGGGGTAGCCTTTAGAAAACCTGTAGCGGGGATACTAACCTCTGGGTATGGATTTCGGCATGACCCCTTTACCCATCGTATTAGGTTCCATAGAGGGGTGGATTTGGCTGCTCCTGTTGGAACCCCTGTTCACTGTGCGATGGATGGAAGAGTTCTCGCCATAGGCCATGATAGGATTCTTGGAAACTATATTTTAGTAAAACATCCCCGAGGTTTTTCTACCCTTTATGCGCATTTGAGTAGGGTTCTTGTACATAGGGGGGAGTTTGTAATGAAAGGTAAGAAAATCGGTCTTGTGGGTATGACAGGAAGGGCAACGGGGCCGCATCTTCATTTTGAGATAAGGTATCACGGTCGAGCTATTAATCCCAAGGGTATGGTACCTGGCATATAGGACGTATAGAGTGTTGTTAGAGTAAATTGTTAAGGCAAAAAATGCCGATAATTAACTTATAGATTTATAGCAAAGCTAATTAGAAATTAAAGGGAAAGTATATGAAAAAGTTGTTTCTATTGATAATAGGCTTAATTGCACTTTTTACTGTTATCCGGGTTCAATCCGAGGAGGTTAGTTCCAGTGTGCTCATACACCCTGGTTGTATAGAATTTGGGGGGAAAAATGCAAATGTAAGGCTGAACTTCGGGTTTATTGATCTTATTAATGGAAAAGATAGGGAATGGAGTATACTCCCCCTTTCGCTCTCAGTGGTCTCCGGTAAGACCAGTTTGCGAATTGGTTTTAGTGGTTTGGAGTTCCTTACTCGCAGTGGGGTAACGATAGGTAAAAAAATAATTATAAGAGGTGAAAGAGAGGGTGATGTTATTAGTTTGGGGGGAGAGGTTGATATTTCTGGAAAAGTTAAGGGGGATGTGTGGACATTAGGAGCTAATATTGTTCTTAAAAAGGGAGCCAGGATAACCGGTAATGCGGTTGCTATAGGTGGAAGGATTAAACAGGCACGTGGTTCTATTATAGGTGGAAACAAGGAGTCGCTTCCCCAGGTGAAGATTCCACTTCTTGGTTTGTTTACAAGCCGAAATAGTGCTGTTAAAATCAGATTGATCGTAGAAATCGGAAGAACATTGCTCTTTCTCTTGATTCTTTTTTTGTTTGTACATTTTAGTTTCAATTCTGCAAGAGGAATTTCCTCTGTGGTACTGCGCTCATGGAAGGATAATCTTCTCTATTTCTTGTTACTCTTGGTAGTTGTGCCCTTAATAACCGGACTCTTTATTCTTTCTGTGAGCGGTATTCTATTTCTTCCTCTATTAGCACTTCTTCTGATTTCCATGTTGTATATTGGGTTTTTGGTTGTTGTTATTCGCTTGGGGTTATTTTTCTTCGGAGAAGGTGCGAGTCAGGGTAGGTTGTATCTGGCAGGATTGGTTGGCTACTTTTTGGTGGAAATCCCTTTTTTTATTGGGTTGCCACTCTCGACCGCAAACGGGGAGGTGCTTCAAGCAATAGCCACGGTGTTAAAATTAATTACCACCGTTTTGTGGTTTGCTTTTGCATTCTACGGTTCGGGAGCTATACTTGGATATTTGAGGGTTAGGAATAAAGATGAGAGTTAAAAGTCTTTTAATTAAATCCTCTAATCAAATCGCCCATGACAGTATTTATACTTTTTCCCACTTCCGCATGGGCATGGGTCATTTCTGCCTACCTTGGGGTACTGTCGTCTTACCTGAATCTTTTCCGGCATAGTTGCTTGTTTTGCCGGTTCGCCGGCTACTGCAGCTGCGGAGAATTGCCCCAGTGCATGGTGAGTAGCACTTCCGAGTTTTTCACGACGTTGTACCACTCTTTCTCTTTCCGGATGCTCAATCTGTATCTTTAGAATCTTTCTCGCGATGGAGGTTTTAATCTGGTATAGCATTTCGTCAAATATCTGAAATCCTTCCAGTTTATACTCTAGAAGTGGATTTTTTTGGCCGTATGCCCTAAGGTAAACGGCCTCTCTGAGTGCCTCTAGATTTTCAAGATGATCCTGCCATCTTGAGTCTATGTTTCTTAGATACTCGATACGTATGAAGAGGTTTAGGTTTTCTTTACCTATCTCTTGCTCTTTTTCTTCCAGGTCTGCCCTTAGATCTTCGATTATCATTGTCTGGAGTTCTCCGGGAGGCATCTTTAGCATCTCTTCAAAGCTTACCTGAGGGTTGTAAAGGAAGTTTTCTTTTAGATCGTTTAGTAGTATTTTTAGCGAGACCTCCGTGTTGCTACCTCGTTCTCTGTAATCATCCATCAGTTCTTCCACTATCTCTTTTGCCGTTTCCAGTACGCGTGCCTTTAGATTTGTATCTTCTAGAATTTCGTCTCGCTTGCTATATATGAACTTTCTCTGCTCGTTTAGTACGTCATCGTACTCAAGGAGATGTTTTCTTATTTCGAAGTTTCTTTCCTCTACCTTTCGTTGGGCGCGTTCTATCGATTTATTTATCCATGGGTGTGTTATGGGTTCCCCATCGTTCATTCCGAGTTTGGACATCATGGACCTGAGATTGTCCCCGCCGAATAGACGCATAAGTTCGTCTTCCAGGGATATATAGAAGATAGAAGAACCTGGATCTCCCTGTCTTCCCGATCTACCACGTAGCTGGTTATCAATTCTTCTTGCCTCATGTCTCTCGGTACCAAGGACATGAAGTCCTCCAAGACTTTTTACCTCTTCGTAGTTTTTTCTCCATGTCTCCAACTCTTTCTCTAAAGCTTTTTTATATTCCTCTTCCGTTGCTTTGGTTCCCACTTTTTTTCTGGCACGAAACTCAGGGTTACCACCTAATTTGATATCTGTACCCCTCCCTGCCATGTTTGTAGCTATAGTTACTGCTCCTTTGGCTCCTGCTTCAGCTATTATAAGAGCCTCTCTCGCATGATTCTTAGCATTTAACACCTCGTGACGAATTCCTCTCCGTCGTAAGAGATTGGAGAGCTTTTCCGATTTTTCTATTGATACGGTACCAACCAGTATTGGCTGCCCCTTTTTATGGCGTTCTGCTATTTCATCGCATATGGCATTGAATTTGTCATTTTCGGTAAGGTATATTACGTCATCCAAATCTTTTCTGATAACTGGTCTGTTTGTAGGTATTACTACAACATCCAGATCGTATATCTTGGCAAATTCTGTAGCCTCCGTGTCTGCGGTACCTGTCATGCCGGAGAGTTTATCGTACATCCTGAAGTAATTCTGAAAGGTAATAGTGGCAAGTGTTCGATTTCTCTGGGCGATTTTTATATGCTCCTTTGCCTCTATTGCTTGATGAAGACCCTCGGAGTATCTTCTTCCGTATAGTATACGGCCTGTAAATTCGTCTACAATCTGTACCTGTCCCTCCTGCACAACGTAGTCCACATCTCGAATGAACAACCTGTGAGCCCTCAGAGCTTGGGTGAAGTAATGGATGTACTCAAAATTTTCCTCTGTAAAGAGGGATCCCTTTATTAGCCCTCTCTTTAATAGGAGTTGTTCTATATGATTTAGCCCCTCGTCGGTAAATGTTATTCGCTTGTTTTTCTCATCGATTTTGTAATCTCCCGTGGGAAACTCGGGGTACTCGCCTGTTTCCGGATCCTTATCGCATTCTTTTAGATGGGTTACCAGTTTATTTACCTCGTAGTATTTGTACGTATCATCCTCCGCAGGACCCGATATTATTAGAGGGGTTCTTGCCTCGTCTATTAGGATAGAATCTATTTCATCTACAATACAGTAATTATGTCCTCTCTGAACTTTTTCGCTTTTATCCCATCTCATGTTATCTCTGAGATAATCAAATCCAAACTCATTGTTTGTTCCGTACGTTATATCTTTGGCGTATGCCAGTTTTCTCGCTTCGTTGTCCATTTGGGAGAGTATAACCCCTACAGAAACTCCCAGATAGTTGTAGACGCGTCCCATCCAGTTGGCATCTCGTTCGGCTAGGTAATCGTTAACTGTTACAACGTGTACCCCCTTACCTGTGAGTGAGTTTAGATAAGCTGCTGTGACGCTGGAAAGGGTTTTACCCTCTCCTGTTTTCATTTCCATGATTTTCCCCTGGTGAAGAACGATACCCCCTAGCATTTGAACATCGAATATCCTCTCTCCCAGGGTTCTCCTTGCTGCTTCCCTTACCAGAGCGTACGCTTCCGGCAAGATGCTATCTAGACTCTCCCCCTTCTGATATCTCTCTTTAAATTCTCGTGTTTTTTCTTTGAAATCTTCCTCTTTGAGTTTAAGAACATATGGTTCGTAGTAGTTAATTTTTGCGAGTATTGGGAGAAGCGCTTTTAGGTCCCTCTCGTGTTTGGAACCCATAATGAACTTTAATGCTTTATCAATCATAAATCTAATGTAATCTCTTTTTACTCTTAAGGTCAAGATTGACAAGGGAGATAAAGCAATTGTACTATGTACAATCAGTTAATAAGGGCAGAGAGAGTTAATTATTATGTTTAAGAAGATAGTGTTACTATTTATTTTTGTTTTATCTCTTTTCTTCGGTTGCAAAGAGAGAAATATAGGTGAAATAAAGAGAGAAAAACTATTTTCACTTGGGTTTGGAAAATTAGAGAATCAAATAGATCTGTTTCAGTTTACAGAACGGGTTTTTAATTCGAAGAACAGAATATTTATGCGCAATGGAATTTTTTACATATCTAACGGTAATGCTAACAAGATTATGGAATTTTCATCGTATGGAGATCTTATTTTTTTACTGTATAATCCAGAGATTAATCCCGAACCATTTATTCTCAAGAAAGAACCAAAGGGAGGACTAAAGACCACTAAATACGCGGTTCCTATAAATTTGAATGGGGTGGGGGACATTGTGGTTGATAGTAAGAGTGATATATATGTGGAGAATATGGTAGATAAAGATAGGGCTGTTAAGGATAAAAAACGTGGAATTGTGCTAAATCGTGTTGTTTCTCACTTTAGAAAGGATGGGACTTTTGTAAATTTTTTGGGTCAGGAGGGAATAGGTGGCACCCCTTTTCCGTTTATTGAGGGGATGTTCTTGACGGATAATGATGAGCCTGTAGTGGTAACGCGTACCCCGAAGAGTTGGGAAATATTTTGGTTCTATTCGTCCGGCGACTTGAGGTATCATGTGATTTTGGATGAGAGTTCTTTTATGAAGAAATCTGATAGGAAAATCAGGTATGAGATAGAAAAGATTGTTCCGGATTACAGAGCTCCCAATTTGTATATTGCAGTTTCCTCGTATGAGGATATTATTGATCCCTCTACCCATGTACGCTCTGGTATAAAGAGAAAGGGTTCCCGTATATATGATTTTGACTTGGTTAAGGAAAGGATTAGACTGTTGTTTGAGGTGCCAAAGAGTGGTACGACAAAAGAGAATATAGGGGGAAAAGTTATTAATATTCCCGCTCCCTCGTACGAGTTTTTTGGTGTAACGGAGGATAGGATTTTCTTTTTCCTTAAGTATGATGATCTTAACCGCTATACACTGCTTACCCTGAATGCTAATGGTAAGGAGATTGAAAGGCGGGTAATAGTGTTAGAAGATTCGCAACTTGCCTTTGAATATCTTAGATTAAGCCCTAGGGGAATAATTTACGGTTTGATTGCCGATGAGAAAAAGGCTAGTGTTGTATGGTGGAGAAGTGATAAGATACTGGAAAAATACAGAGAAATAGAAAATGAGAGAAGAAAAAAGAGCGGATAAACGAGATATATTGAGGGTTCAAAAGGACGCAGAGAGAGAAATTATTTACCATTACAAACGGGAAGAACGACTCTCCTTGCCCTCTGCACCCAGACTTGATTACGGAAGGAGAAGTATATTTAGGAATAATAGGGCTCTTTTAATTCTCTTTCTCGATGTTATTCTCGTTATTATAATAATGTTCATAGCGGTAAGATTTTTTCTGGGTTTTCCGTATAAGGGAAGCATGGGAGATTATAATTTTGAGCTTAAGGGTTTTATCTATTCTGGAAAAGTTTACATTTCGCTGGTAGCAGAGAGGGTGAGGAATAGGGAAAAGAGGGAAGATTCTCTGGTTGTCTCGTTTTATCTTAAGGGTGAAGAGACTGGTCTCTATACGGTGAATAAACGAGTACCTCAAAAAGAGGGTGAAAAAGTGTTTCTACGCGTTCAAATTCCCTTTTCTGATGAAGAAACCACAGTATATGCTATAGTTAAAATGGGAGGAAGGGAGATAACCCTTCATCGGAGGGTCCAGAGATAAAAACGTTGACGATTGAAATTAAATTAATTATCATAGAGAGAGAAACCCGATAACAAGGTGGAAAAGTATGGTACAATTTTATTTTCTTTCCATAATTGCAAATTTATTAGGGGGTGTTGCTCTCTCAGTTGACTATTTGAGCAAGAAGATTAAATTTATGGCCTCATTAGAGGATTTTTTCATGAAGCAGAGTGTCAGAGTGACTATTGGTTTTAGTGCCTTAATTGTGGGAATTCTAAAACTTATCGTTAAGCCTGTTGGTTGGGCTGTTCCTTTTGCAGGAGATCTGTTACCTGCGTTAACAGGAATCGTGGTTGGAATAGCACTTCTGGTTGATTTCTTCAAGAGAAAAACAGAAACCGAAACGGCGAAGGAAAGCATTGAAAAGGTTGAAAAAGCTGTGATGACTTATAGAGTTCCGCTGGGGATCGGAAGTATTGTTGTAGCTTTTCTACATTTTTTTATTCCCGGGGCACTTTTTCTGTAGTGTAAAATCCTTAATGTAAAAATTAAAAGCTCTCCATTTATTGGAGAGCTTTTTTAGTTTTAGTTTTCTTCCTGTTCTGCTTTGGAGGCTTTAATCACGTCCTCCGCTATTTTACCGCTTATTGGGCTGTAGTGACTAAATTCCATCTCAAATGAGGCTGTTCCCGAGGTTATCGAGCGTAAATCAATAGAGTATCGTAAGAGTTCTGCCTGAGGAACCTGGGCTTTTATCTCTTGAATTCCCCCGCCAATTGGTTCCTGACCCAATACTTTTCCTCGTCTTGAGCTCAGGTCAGAAAGTACGTCTCCCAGGTACTGATCTTCCACAAACACCGAGAGGTTCATTATAGGTTCAAGAAGCACTGGTTTTGCCTTCTCTACGGCGGCACGTAGAGCCTCTCTTGCAGCAAGTTTGAACGCCAGTTCGGATGAGTCTACCGGGTGTTCCTTCCCATCTACGACCTTTGCCTCGATATCCACGATTGGGTATCCTGCTAAGCTTCCCGATTCCATCCCCTCAAGGATTCCCTTTTCTACGCCTGGTATGTAACCCTTGGATATTGCACCGCCAAAAATTGCATTTATAAACTTAAAATTTTCACCTCTGGGAAGCGGTTTGATTTCTAAAACTACTTTTGCATACTGTCCGTGGCCACCTGTCTGTTTCTTGTGGAGATATTCGGCACTTGCCGGTTTTGTTATAGTTTCCCTGTAGGCAACCTTTGGTACCCTTGTCTCGATGTCAATTTTCTGTTTGTCCCTGATTTTCTCAAGTATAATCGATATATGCTGTTCACCCATTCCCGAGATTACAGTTTCTTTAGTTTCTTTGTTGTATTCAATCTTGAATGTGAGATCTTCCTCCGTTGCTCTCTGTAGAAGTTGATTTAGTTTGTCTTCGTCTTTCTTTGACTTCGCAGATATGGCAACCGAGTGAACCGGTTGTGGAATATCTAATGGTTCGAATTTAACAATTCTATCGGGGGAACATAGGGAATTGTTTGTGTTAACGGAGGAGAGTTTTATTAAACATCCCACATCGCCAGCTGTAAGTTCGCTTACCTCTTCCAGTTTTTTACCCTGAGCAGTGTAGACCTTTGAAATTTTTTCCTTTTTCTCCGCATCGGCATTTACGATTTCTGAGTCAGGGGTGATTTTCCCGGAGATCACCTTAATCATTGAAATTTTTCCTGTGAATTGGTCTATCGTTGTTTTAAAGACAAAGGCGGAAAATGGTTCCGCCTCATCAACCCTAACTGTAATTTCATTTCCATCTTTATCCGTTGCCTTTACCTCACCACCCGGAGCCGGCATTAGACTGGCTAATCCGTTCAATAGAGACTTGATACCGGAGTTTAACAGGACCGAACCTGCAAAGACGGGAACAATTTTGTTTTCTTTTATTGCCTTTGTAAGACCGCTGATTATTTCTTCCTTTGTGAGGGTTTCTTCTTCGAAATACTTTTCCATTAGAGCATCGTCACCCTCTGCAGCAGCCTCTACCAGTTGCTTTTTGTAATTTTCAAAAACTTCTTTAAGGTTTTCCGGGATATTCTCTCCTTTGTCATCCTTCTCCCCTGTGGGATTCAGGTGAGCCTTTTCTTCGAGGAGATCAATTATACCCTTGTATTCATTTCCGTTTCCGACGGGAACCGTTAGAGGGATAAAAGTAGTTTTAAATTTTTCCTTCAGATCATTCAGTGTTTTTTCAAAATCGGCGTGTTCTTTCTCCATCTTATTGATGAAAATCGCTCTGGGCAGGTTGGTTTTGTTCATCCTTCGCCAGAGTTTTACTGTTTCTATCTGAACCCCTACATCGGCACCCACAAGAACAAGAGAAGATTCCGCAGCTCTAAGGGCCGCTACTACCTCGCCTACAAAATCGGAGGCCCCAGGTGTGTCTAGGATATTGATTTTTTTATCCTTCCATGTGACATGTTCCAGTGAGGTATGGATCGAAATTTTCTTGTTTATCTCTTCTTCAGTAAAATCACTTACTGTTTGTCCCTTCTCTACAGGTTCCGGTTTGCCAATAACCCCAGCATTAAAGAGGATATATTCAACAAGGGAGGTCTTCCCTGTGCTACCGTGTCCGCAGATAGCAATATTTCTGATATTATCTTTCGTGAAACTCATCAGTAACTCCTTGTTATGAGGGATTGTGTTACTATAACTTTAGATATGTCCTTTGTCAAGAATGAGATACGGTGGGATAACGGAGATGCAATGATAAGTTTGTTGACGGAATCTCTTATTGCAACTAAAATGGAGCTAAAGAAATGGATATTTTTTCTACTTTTGATAAACTGGTTGCTGAACTCTCCGATGAGGAGCGACGTAAACTTTTAGAAAAGATAAATGCCTCTGCCTCTGTAACAAAAACCTCTGTTGGGCTGAGTGAACCTGGAGATACCCCAGCTTTTTCTTTGGAGGAAGAGCTAGAAAAAGTGGGATTTTTTAAGAGATTAATACTTGTGATTAAATCCTTCTTTAAGGGGATAAGTTTAGAAGAGGCTCTGCTAGATGATCGTATCTCCGGAATAAAGAGAGAGATTGAGGTCAACTACCCGGGTTTGATCGATTTTAAGCGCAAGCTTTTTCTTCCCCTATTTAGGGATTATATTGCAGACCTTAAGGTAGTAGCAGATTTTTTTAGGTCGATTTTACTCTTCGCTTTCGAAAAGAAGAGAGAACTTTTCTTTGCATATATGGTCAATTCCGAACTTACCGGTATACATCAGACAATAAGAGAGGAATTGTCACCCGAAAAGATAAGGGACGAAATGTTGCTTGAGGATAAATATGAGATCAAGCGTGAAATGGAAAGGAAACTAAAAGATATCTTAGAATCAATTACCCCCGATGAAAAGAAACGTGTATATAGAAAGATTTTATTTCTCTACGGACTCTACAGGTTGACCACCATAGATTTCATGCAGATCCTGGACTGCTTCCGAGAGTCTGCTGGTAGTGTTGGCTGTCCGTTTAAGGCTATCAGTGGGAAATTGGTGTTGCTAGGAGAAATTCTCTTCAATTTCCACGGTATTCCCTCAGCTGAGGTGTTCCAGGTTTTATTTATATTTAGCAACGAGGATATGCTTTCCGAGAGAGATGCAAATTTCGGAAAGGAAATGAATAAATTCATAACAAACTCACTTGTGATGTTGGAAAAGATTAGGAATTTTACTGAAAGAATCCCTCTCATTCAGATTATCCGCTATATAAAACGGGATCCTCGATATACGCCGGCACGTCGTGAGGCAATAGACGATTGGTTCTATAGCTTTAAAAATTTTTGGGACAGATGGCTGGCTGCTTCTTTTAGGAAGTTCTCCCTCTCTGAGGATAGGAGAAACATCCTCTACACGTTGAGAGAATATTTAGATGCGCCTGAGATTAATTATCTAAGTAATTACAGGGGGGAGAAGTTTGAGTTTCCCATAACTATGGGGTTTCTTAATACCTTTGTGGAGTATGTTTTTGTGAAGCATATGAGTAGGGGATTGAAAATTCTTCTTGTTAATGGCGATTTTTACAAAGAGGCAAATAGAGAGGTTTTTACAGATTCTTATAATTGGCTCAACAACCTGGATAAGACGCTGGAAGCCTTTGACTCTAAGCTTGATAAGTATGGCGAGATAGGAAAAGAGATTGAAAAGGTGGAGAGTGAAATTGCTCCCTTACGACTTAAGAATAAGAAGATAGCAATTATTTTAAGTAAGGCTGATAAAGAGGCAGAAGAGATTATTAATAAACATATAGAGCACACCACATTATTGATAAAGGTGCTGGAGGGAATTTTGTACGGCGAGGTTGGAGGGGAGTATGACACGATTTCTAATTTTACAGAGATTGGGGGGAGGGAAAATCAGAAGATAGTAAAATCGTGGAAAAATACCCTTTCTCTCCTTGATAGAGCTGTAATACTTGTAAAAGATTCTCATAACATAGAGGCATCTTACTGGCAGAGTCTTCTTGACTCCGCCGTTTTTGTCTGATTAAATGCTCTCCTGAATATGTTAGATTATACACTATCAGAGCTTAAAACCATTGTTGACGGATTGGCGGTAGAACTACCTCTGTTCTATGATTCCGAGGTTGCCCCTATTAGGGCTATTTTGTCACTTAAAGACGCCGGGGATATGTCAATCCTTCGTGGAGAGGAAAATCGAGAGCGCTTTTTTAAACAAATTGCGGTAAGAGGTACTAAAATTGTTGGTCTTAAGCAAATTCATTCTAAAATGGTACACCTGGTAGAGGATTTGGGTTTTCAGAGTGATTCGAAAAATAGTAAGAATCTCGTAGAGGGTGATGGTCTTGTTGCCTCGACAGGAGAGTTTCTTTTAACCGTTACTGTTGCCGATTGTCTTCCTATCTGGATAATTGATAGGAAAAGATTGATGTACGCTATTGTTCATTCCGGGTGGCGGGGTACAGGTATAGTTATTGAAGCTTTAGAACTACTCAGAGAAAGGCTGGGATCTCTGAGGGAGAATTTGAGGGTTGTTATAGGTCCTGGTGTGGGTAGGTGTTGTTACTCTGTTGATAGGGGGCGGTATGAATATTTTAGAGAAAATTTTGGTGAGGCCTCTGTGGAGAAGTTTCACGGAAAATTTTATCTGGATCTTCAAGCGGCTAATTTGAGACTTTTGAGAGGATACGGGATAGAAGATATTGTCATTATAAGGGATTGTACTTACTGTAATACAAAACTCTCTTCGTTTAGGAGAGAGGGAATAGAGAATTTTGGAACGATGGTGGCTGTGATCGGTAGAAATGAGAAATTTATCTTATAGGAGATGGATGTATGAGAGATATTAAGGGTTTCTGGTGCAAGATAGTTTTAGATGCGGTTAAAGAGATGGGAGAAAGGCGTGGTGTGACTATAAATTTAACACCTGAATCTGTGATAGTTGAAAGGCCTCCAAAACCAGAAATGGGTGATATTGCATTCCCAATGTTCCAGTTTGCAAAGTTTCTTAAGATGCCACCTGTTAGGATTGCAAGCGGGGTGCTGGAAGGGGTTAGGAAAAGGGAAGAAACGGGTAAGTATGGAGATATTAGGGCAGATGGACCATATCTTAATGTTAGGATTAATAGAGCATTGCTTACCGATGATGTTATTTCCGGTGTGTTAAGTGATACTGCAGAGTACGTTTCGCCCGCATCATTAACGGGTAAGAGAATTATGGTGGAGTTTTCCTGTCCCAATACGAACAAACCTCTTCACCTTGGACATCTCAGGAATGATGCCATCGGAGAGAGTGTTTCTCGTATACTGGAATTTTGTGGGGCAGAGATTATGAAGGTCAACCTGATAAATGATAGGGGGATTCATATATGTAAGTCTATGGCAGCCTATAGAGAGTTTGCTAACGGAAGCACACCGGAGGATGAGGGACTAAAGGGCGACCATTTTGTCGGTAAGTACTATGTAAGGTTTAATGAGTGGGCGAAGGAGTCTGATGATGCCGAAAAAATTGCTCGTGATATGCTAAAAAAGTGGGAAGCGGGCGATGGGGAGATTCTTGCCCTATGGAAAAAAATGAATGAATGGGCAATCTCTGGTATAAAAGAGACCTATGAGAGAACAGGAATATCCTTTGACAAGATTTATTACGAGAGTGAGACGTATAAGCTGGGGAAGAGTGAGGTTTTGCGGGGGCTCGAGGAGGGAATATTCTATAGAGAAGATGACGGATCGGTGTGGATTGATCTTAGAGAGGAGGGACTGGATAGGAAAGTTTTGCTTAGAAGTGATGGTACCTCACTCTATCTTACTCAAGATATAGGAACCGCTGTTCAACGGTATAAAGATTGGCCCTTTGACAGATTGATATATGTTGTTGCCTCGGAACAAAACTATCACTTCAGGGTACTTTTTATAGTTTTAAGGCGTTTGGGCTATGAATGGGCCGATAATTTGTATCACCTTGCCTATGGGATGGTTCATCTTCCGGAGGGAAAAATGAAATCCAGGGAGGGAAAGGTAGTAGATGCCGATGATCTCATTGAGGAATTGAAGCAACTTGCAATGAGAGAGATAAAAGAGAAGGGGCGAGAGGGTGAGGTAGATAACATAGAAGATACAAGTGAAAAAATTGCACTTGGGGCTTTGAATTACTATCTCCTTCAGGTACACCCTGTTAAAGATATTGTCTTTAACCCGGAGGAATCCATCTCTTTTACAGGGAATACGGGGCCCTATATTCAGTACACAGGGGCAAGGATATCCAGCATGTTGAGGAAATTTGAGGAGAGAAAGAAGGATTATGAGGGCGGAGTTGTTAGGGTAGAGTTGTTGAATTCCGAAATTGAGTGGGAGATTGTTAAGGGGTTATCCGGGTTTAAAGAGGTTGTGGCGAAGGCTGCTAAGGAGTTTAACCCCTCGCTTGTTGCCGATTACCTCTTTGATCTATGTAAGAATTACAGCAGGTATTACCATGACTATCCTGTGCTTCACAACAAGAATAGAGATGTGGTGATATCTCGTATAGAACTTGCCAGGGCTGTGTTGGAGGTCTTAAAGGTGGGAATGTACCTACTTGGCATTCCTTTCCTTGAGAAGATGTAGGTTCTCTATGATATTAGTAATGATTATCTGACCTCTCTTATCTTGATATCCCAGGCGGATAAATACGTTGTATCTGTCGATTTTATTTTTGGGTATTGTAAAGGAGAAAAAACCGTGTTTTTCCCCCCATGTTGAGGGCTTAACCGGGTAGAGGCCATTTATCATTATCGGTTTGACTATTTTTTCTATTATGGCTTCTTCAAAACCCCCGCTGATTGTAACCTTATCCCTACTCTCTGTGATTCTTAGGTTTACTATGTAATTTTCTGAAAATAAAACATCCAGTATGATCTCCTCTCTATATTCTGCGTATCCTATCCCTATTTCCGTCCATTTGGGGTCGAGTATTACCTTCCTGTGTATTGGGCTTTTTAACCATGCGTTTTCTATTGGTAAAATGTTACCCCCGACACCGATTATTTCTCCGACCCTTAAGGCACTTCCCCCCATTTCCCTGTATCGTTCCAGTGCCCTGTTACCATTTGAATCGGTATGAGAGAGGGTGTGTGTTTTTACCATCTCTTTTGCGTATTTTGCTGCGGTTTTTTGAAGGAGAATGGATTGTCTTAAGGGAATAAGCTGATGCTTTACCCTGAGAGTGTTTACCCAGGTTAGAACACCCTTTATAATGAGTCTCTGTTGGGATTGTTCCTTGCCTGTTGACTCAGAGAATAGGGGAATGCTTTCATGGATTTCTGTGATGATGAAAAAGAGTGTGAGAAAAATAATTTTACTTTTCATGTTTCTCTTTATTATATATTCTTTTAGCAAACTGTCACATAAGAAAATCTAAAACTGGTAAGAGCAGTTTTTGGGGAATGTTGTAATTGGAGAGTGAGTTATGAGTGAACTATCTAAGATACGAAACATAGGAATAATGGCACATATTGATGCTGGTAAAACTACCACAACGGAACGGATTCTCTACTATACCGGTAAGAGTCATCGTATAGGTGAGGTTGACGACGGAGAGGCAGCGATGGATTGGATGCCCCAGGAGCAGGATAGGGGTATTACCATTACATCCGCCTCTACCACCTGTTTCTGGAAGGGATATCAGATAAATATTATAGATACCCCGGGACATGTCGATTTTACGGCAGAGGTGGAGAGATCGCTCAGAGTGTTGGATGGCGGAATTGTAATCTTCTCCGCGGTAGAGGGTGTAGAACCTCAATCGGAAACAGTCTGGCATCAGGCTGATCGGTATGGGGTTCCCAGGATTGCCTACATAAATAAAATGGACAGGATAGGGGCGGATTTCTTTCGTGTCCTTGATGAGATAAGGGAGAAACTCGGGGCAGTGCCTCTTCCGTTGAACCTACCGATCGGTAACGAGGGAGATTTTGAGGGTGTTATCGATCTGGTGAACTTAAAGGAGATTCGATGGAATCAGGAGGACTATGGAAACACCTTTTTCGAATCGGAAATTGAGGGTTCGAGGAGAGAATATGCGGAAAAATGGCGGGATAACCTCTTCGATCACCTTGGTTCTATATCTGATGAGATAGCAGAGTTGTATCTCGAGGGTGGGGAGATTCCCGATGATACTGTACTCGGTGCTGTAAGACGCGGGACCTTAAAGGGGGAGTTTGTGCCTGTTTTCTGTGGGGCCTCCCTCCGTAATATGGGGGTTCAGCCGTTACTTGATGCGATTGTGCATTTTTTGCCGGCTCCTGATGAAAAGGGGCCAGTTAAAGGGTATCACCTGTACAAAAAAAAGGACGTAGAGATAGAGTGTTCCAAGGATGGCCCTCCTCTTGCTCTGGTTTTTAAGATACAGCACAATCGTGAAGCAGGTGCTATGAGCTATATAAGGGTTTATTCGGGTACGATAAAGAGTGGGAGTGCCGTCTACAACATTAATAAAAAGAAAAGGGAAAGAATTAGTCGAATACTCAGGATGCATGCCAATAGATACACAACGGAGGATTCTGTCTCTGCCGGCGATATTGCCGTGGCGATAGGGCTTAAGTTGGCTCAGACGGGGGACAGTCTTGGCTCTGATAAGTTTCCTGTTCTCCTTGAGAGTATGAAATTCCCGGAGCCGGTAATATCCGTGGCAATAGAACCCAAGACTCTCTCTGAGAAGAAGAAACTGGATGAGGTGTTAAAAATTTTGGAGCGTGAGGATCCTACATTTACGGTGAAAGAGAACGAAGAGACAGGGCAATTAATAGTTTCCGGGATGGGTGAGCTTCATCTTGATGTGCTTGTTACCAGGATGATGGATGAGTTTAAGGTGGAGGCTAAGGTGGGTAATCCGCAGGTTTCTTACAGGGAGTCTATTACCAGGGTTGTCGAGCATAGGGAGAAATACCACAGGGTAATAGGGGGAAAGGATAATACTGCAGATATTACGATACGTGTGGAGCCTCTGGAGAGGGGAAGCGGAAATAGTTTTGATACAACCGTTTCCAGTGATCTTCTCCCTCAGGAGTTTATAGATGCGGTAAGGCGTGGTATTGAGAACTCTTTTAATTCAGGGATTGTCTATGGTTATCCGGTAATAGACACAAGGGTTACCCTGATAGATGCTGTTTATAATCAATCTACCTCAACAACGTTTGCTTTCGAGGCTGCCGCCTCTATGGGTTTTGATGAGGCATGTAGGAAGGCAGAGCCTGTCTTGCTTGAGCCGATAATGTCGGTTGATATTATGTGTCCCAAGGAGTTTGTTGGCGATGTGATAGGTCATATTACTAGCAAAAAGGGCGACATTATAAATGTGGAGAGTAAGCACGGGATGGAGCACATCCATGCTAAGGTTCCTCTGGCCAACATGTTCGGATACTCCACAGTTCTTCGTTCTTCGACTCAGGGGCGCGGGAGCTTTTCCATGGAGTTTTCTCATTTTAAGATAAAAGAGGGGGGTTTTGGTTAGAGCGAACTGGTAGGTGCTTGTCTCTTTGAGACCGATGTACTTGACACCATATAAAAATTAGACCTACAATACCCTCTATCGAAGTATATAGCTAATTTAAAATATAGGGTTAAGAATAAATTATCAATTAAACGATATCACTATTAGCAGGAGGATATTTTGTATAAACCGGTAAATTCTAAAGTTGACTTTCCCAAGATGGAAGAGGAGATACTAAAGTTCTGGCAGGAGAACAATATCTTTAAGAAATCGATAGAACAGAGGGAGGGAAGGGAAGAATACGTTTTTTACGATGGTCCTCCTTTTGCTACGGGGCTTCCTCACTTCGGACATTTTGTACCCGGGACCATAAAAGATATCATTCCCAGATATCAGACTATGAAAGGAAAAAAAGTGGAGCGTCGCTTTGGATGGGATTGTCATGGGCTTCCCGTTGAGTATGAGATGGAGAAAGAGCTTGGGATATCCGGAAAACGGGAGATAGAGGAGTTTGGAGTTGCCAAGTTTAACGAATCTTGTCGCTCTATTGTTCTCAGATACACAAAGGAGTGGCGTTCGATAATTACAAGGATGGGAAGGTGGGTCGATTTTGATAACGACTATAAGACAATGGACCCGGACTATATGGAATCTATCTGGTGGGTTGTAAAGGAGTTATGGGACAGGGGATTGCTATATGAGGGTTACTATATCCTTCCCTACTGCCCAAGATGTTCTACTGTTCTCTCCAATTTCGAGTTAAATCTCGGAGGGTACCAGGAGGTCCATGATCCCTCGATAACGGTTCGTTTTAAGGTAGATGGAGAAGAAAATACCTACTTTCTGGCATGGACTACTACTCCATGGACTCTCCCGTCAAACCTTGCACTTGCTATGGGGCCGGATATAGATTACGTGAAGGTTAAAGATGGGGATGAGTATTACATCCTTGCCAGGGAAAGGTTGTCGGCGTACTACAGGTCCGAGGATGAATACGAAGTAGTTGGGGAATATAAGGGAAAGGATCTGGTCGGAATTGGCTATGAGCCAATATTTCCTTACTTTGCAAATCTTAAAGAGAAGGGTGCTTTTAAAACCTTTTTGGGAGATTATGTAACAACGGAAGATGGTACAGGTATAGTTCATACTGCCCCTGGCTTTGGTGAGGAGGATTATACTCTCCTAAAGGGAACCGGGATCCCAGTTGTTTGTCCGGTGGATGCTGAGGGAAGGTTTACCGATGAGGTACCAGATTACAAGGGCTTGTTTGTAAAAGATGCGGATAAAAGGATTATTGAAGATTTGAAGAAGAGAGGGGTATTGGTCAAACACGGACAATACCTCCACAGTTATCCTCACTGCTGGCGGTGTAAATCTCCCTTAATCTATCGTGCCATTTCATCTTGGTTTGTTAATATTGAGAAGATTAAAGAGAATATGATAAACGCCAATAAGCAGATTCGTTGGGTTCCCTCTCATCTGAGGGATGGGCGATTTGGTAAGTGGCTTGAGGGAGCACGGGATTGGGCTATATCCAGGAATCGGTATTGGGGGAATCCTCTTCCGATCTGGAAGTGTGAGAAGTGCGGAGAAATGGTATGTCTCGGTTCCAGAAAGGAGTTGGAAGAGCGTTCGGGTCAGAAGGTAACGGATCTTCATAAACATTTTATAGATGATATAACCTTCAAATGTGAGAAGTGTGGTGGAACGATGAGGCGTATCCCCGAGGTGCTTGACTGTTGGTTTGAGTCCGGGGCTATGCCGTATGCACAGAATCATTATCCCTTCGAGAACAAGGAACATTTCGAGGAACACTTTCCGGCAGATTTTATCTCCGAGGGGTTGGATCAGACAAGAGGTTGGTTTTATACTCTGACCGTCCTTGCTGCCGCTCTGTTTAACAAACCTGCCTTTAAGAATGTTGTTGTTAATGGGCTTGTCCTTGCGGAGGATGGGAAAAAGATGTCCAAGTCGGAGCGGAATTATACCGATCCGTCGGAGGTTGTAAATACCTACGGAGCGGATGCTCTAAGGTTATTTTTGATGCATTCCGCAGTTGTCAAGGCCGAGGACTTACGATATTCGGACGAGGGTGTAAAGGAGGTGCTTAAGAATGTTATTATCCCTCTGTGGAATGCATACAGTTTCTTTGTAACGTATGCTAATATTGATGGGATAACACCGACGGGGGCGCCGGAGAATCCTGATAATTCCCTTGACAGGTGGATACTCTCCGAGGCCGAAAGGCTGGTGGGCGAGGTTACTTATCACCTTGATAACTATGATTTACAGAAAGCGATAGACCCGATAGTAAACTTTATAGATCTGTTAAACAATTGGTATATAAGACGCTCAAGGAGAAGATTCTGGCGTTCGGAGAACGATTTGGATAAACAACAAGCCTACGAGGCTCTCTATGCAGTCCTTATGAAACTTGTTACGGTTGCGGCTCCGTTTATCCCCTTTACTACGGAGGAGATTTATAAAAACTTACGGACCGAAGATATGTGTGAATCGGTACACCTCTGTGATTTTCCCGTTGAAAATGAGGCGTTAAGGGATAAAGAGCTTGAGAGGAAGATGGAGATTACAAGAAGGGCAGTCTCTCTGGGTAGAGCTATAAGGACAATGCATAATATGAAGATAAGACAGCCCCTAAAGGCAATTCATCTCGTTACGAGGAATGAGGAAGAACGGATTGCACTTAGGGAGATGGAGGATATCATCAAAGACGAACTCAATGTGAAGAGTGTTATATTCCGTCAGAATGAAGAGGAGCTTGTAGAGTATAGGGCAAAACCTAATTACAGGCTTTTGGGGAAGCAGCTCGGCAAAGATATGAAAGAGGCGGCCAAGAAGATAGAGGCTCTTACAGGAGAGGAGATACAGTCTTTACTTGACGGTGCCACCCTATCGATAGAGGTTGGTGGTAGGAATTTTGATCTTAACCTTGAAGGAATCAACGTTATCAGAATAGAAAAGGAAAACCTTAAGGTGTTAAATGAGGGTTCTCTGACTGTAGCACTGGACTCTGAGTTGACAGAGGAACTCATTCAAGAGGGTATCATAAGGGATATGGTTAGAAGTGTTCAGAATCTAAGAAAGGACAGCGGACTCGAGGTTACTGACAGAATAAAGCTCTACCTCCATGGCAGCGAGAGTCTAAAGCGGGCTGTTGAGAATTTCCAGGATCATCTTAAAGGAGAAACTCTGGCGGTCTCGTGGAAGTGGGAAAAGCCGGATGGTGCTACCGAGGTAGAGTGCGGGGAGGAGAGGTGTTATATATATCTGGAAAAGGTGTAGAAAAAACTCTCATATTAAACTTAAAGATAAACCTAAGGAGGAAGGTTCTCCTTGGTATAATCTCTCTTCTGATCATTTTACTCGCTTCATGTGCAACGAGCCCACCCATTCGCCCTTTCGAGGAGTGGTTTTCGGTTCTTCCCGGAGATGCGGATATCTACTTCTATTTTAACAATACTACTACCGGTGATTTGGTACTTAAGGTGCTAAGAGAGGGAAAACTTCTCGATAAAGATACGAGATTTATTCTCTCAAAAACAGATAAGATCTATGGTGCCGTTGCTCTTGGGGAAAAAGGGAGAGAGAGAAACGCTACTCTATATTCCTTTCTTACGCTGGGGAATTACCCGAAATTTTTTATGGATTTAAATCTGAGCTTTAATGGGAAGTGGAAAAGAAAAAAGGCCTCTGGGTGGTATTGGTTTAATAGGGAAAAAAATCTTGAACTTGCCGTTCCCTCGGAGCACTTAGTTGCGATCTCCAATGGTGAAATGAAAAAGCTGCTTAGAAATCTAGAATCCCCTGTCAATTATAGTTATCCGCCTGGGTTGAAAGGAGATATAAGGAACTCGGATATTCTTGTGTTTTTCCCGTCATTTACGGAGAACGGAGGATTTGAGAAGTATACGAAGAATATTAAGATACCGATATCAGATGTATGGTTGTCTCTGAAAAAAGGGGGCAAAGAGTATAGCACGAGGGCTGTATTTGTGTTTGGTTCCGAAAAGCATGCAAAATTGTTTGCCTTTGTGTTTAAATTGGTATTGGCTGCATGGTTGCGGGATGTGAAGGAGAGTGATGTGGGGAAAAAACTAAGTAGAGTTCGGGTTAGGGTTAATGATAGGACTATGCTTCTCTCCGGGTTGGAGCTTGACTATTCTACAGTTGATAGAATTTTTAAGGGTTTTGGTGAGAGCCTTAGAAAAGATAGTAAGGGTGAAAAATAGTAGGTGTGGTGAAATGATGAAAGTAGGGGTTGTGGATTATAAAGCGGGTAATCTAAAGAGTGTCGAAACCGCTCTTCGACATATCGGGGCAAATTTTTTTATTTCTGATAGGGTAGAAGAACTTTCTAAAGCCGATAAATTGGTGATTCCTGGTGTGGGAGAGGCTCGGGCAGCTATGGAAAACCTTGCAAGTAGGGGGCTCGATACTCTTATCAGGGATTTTTACAGATCCGGAAGGTATCTTCTTGGAATATGTATAGGAATACAACTGGTGTTTGAACATTCGGATGAAAGAGATACAACATGTCTCGGCCTTGTTAAGGGTAATGTGGTGCGTTTCCCCTCCGATATGGGACTTAAAGTTCCCCAGATTGGATGGAATCAGGTAAGGGTTGTGCGGGAGAACCCTCTCTTTAAGGGAATTGAGAGTGATACTTCTTTCTACTTTGTTCACTCTTTCTATCCAAAACCTCTGGATAGAAGTGTTATTCTCTCTGAAACGGAGTATGGGGTTGTATTTGCAAGTTCGATAAATCAGAATAATCTCTATGCCGTCCAGTTTCATCCTGAGAAATCAGGGAAACCTGGTCTTAAACTCCTCGAGAATTTCGTGGAGCTCTGATTTCGAGGGTGTTGGTTCTTATATTCTACGGTGTATCGAATTAAACAATCTTGGCGGATAGGAGTTACTGAATATGCTTGAAAAGAGGGTGGTTGTCTGTCTTGATGTAAAAAATGGGAGAACTACCAAAGGTGTGAGGTTTAAAGATAATAGGGATATCGGTGATCCCGTGGAGATGGCAAAATTTTACTATGAAGAGGGAGCCGATGAGTTGGTGTTTTACGATATAACAGCCTCTGCCGAGGGTAGAAAGATAATGATCGATGTGGTAAGACGAGTCGCGGAGGTTATTTTTATTCCGTTTTCTGTTGGAGGGGGGATTGGTTCTGTAGACGATATGCGGAGTGTGCTTCTTGCAGGTGCCGAAAAGGTTAGTGTAAACTCACAGGCTGTTAAAAACCCGGCTATTATAGAAGAGGGAGCCTCACTCTTTGGAAATCAATGTATTGTTTTAGGTCTCGACGCAAAGCGGGATAGTGAAATGAAGAATGGTTACCGTGTTGTGATAAATGGAGGAAGGACGCCTACCAATTTAGATGCTCTTGAGTGGGCTATTAAGGCGGAAAAATTGGGTGCCGGTGAGATTGTTCTTAATTCCATAGATGCGGATGGAACTCAAGAGGGTTACGAGAATAGACTTACTCGGTTAATCTCGGAGAATGTGGGTATACCGGTAGTTGCCTCTGGTGGCGCAGGTGTACCGGAACATCTCTATACTGTTTTTACCGAAGGGAAAGCTGATGCGGCCCTAATTGCCTCTATGGTTCACTATCGGAAGTACTCTATTAGAGAGATAAAAGAGTATCTGGCTAATAGGGGGGTCCCCGTGAGAATGGTGTGGTAGTATGGTAAATTGTTGTCGACTGGATTGTTTTTTTATATATTTGTAGCGTAAGTTCTAAATCCCATAGAGTAATAGGAGTTAGTAAATGCCCACATACGAATACGAGTGCGATGAGTGCGGTTATACCTTTGAGGTTTTTCAGAAAATTTCGGCGGATCCAATTGACTCATGTCCGAAGTGTGGTGGACACGTGAGACGATTGATAGGTGGAGGAATGGGAATAATATTTAAGGGAAGTGGTTTCTATACCACCGATTATAAACAGTCTAAAAACAATTTTGGTGGAAATGGTAAATCGAGCGGTGGCGATAATGGTAGCGATGGAAAGGGAAAAACTGAGGCTGGCAAATCAGAGGCTAAGAAAGAGAAAAAAGCAGAAACTACCGCTAAGGATTCTAATTAAAAAAATTAGTTTGCTCGTTCTGGAGTAAAAACTTCGATGTTTTTTAGAACTTTGTCGATTAGTTTTTCGAGTCGAAGATTTTCGTATTCCTCTACGGCTTTTCCAAAATCTGGTTTCACCGTTGGATGAGAGGGTGCAAAGATGGTGCAGCAGTCATCGTATGGGAGAGTGGAAATTTCAAAGGTTCCTATTTTTCGTGCAATGGTAATTATTTCCTCTTTGTCGTAGCCTATGAGTGGTCTAAATACGGGAAGAGTTGTTCTGCTTCCGCTAAAACGGATACTCTCCGCGGTTTGACTTGCCACCTGACCAAGACTTTCCCCCGTTATGAGAGCAAGTGCGTTGTTTGTTTCCGCCAGTTTGGAAGCTATTTCCACCATGGCACCCCTCATCATTAGTGTTACGTCTTCTTCCCGTGCCCTTTCTTTAATTCTTTCTTGGATTTCTGTGAAATATGCTACGTTGAGTTTAAATCGAGGTATGTACCTCGTTAGTATCTCACTGAGCTGTTTTACCTTGTCCAATGCCATATCCGATGTATACGGTGGAGAATGGTAGTAAACAGCCTCCTGGGCCAGGCCTCGTTTTGCCATAAGATAGCCCGCTACCGGCGAGTCTATTCCCCCCGATAGTAGTAGAATCCCCCGCCCCGAGCTTCCGACGGGCAATCCGCCCAATCCGTTATTAACCGAGGTGTATAGGTAAACTGATTCCCTTATTTCTACATTTATTATAAAGTCGGGTTTGTGAACGTTAACCTTCAATTGGGGAATGGAATCCAGAAGATAATCTCCTATTTCACATGCTATCTCGTATGAGTTCGGCCTAAAAGATTTATCAAGACGTCTAACCTCTGCTTTGAAAGTGAGTTCTTCTTTCTGTTTGGATGTTTCGATTTCTTTTAAGGCAAGTTGTAGTGCCTTTTCTTTTATTGATTTTACCTCTTTGTCGGCTATGAGTGTCTCTGTGAATCCCACTATACCAAATATTTCACCCAATCCTTCCGTTAGACGGTTTAGCTCTTCGGAGGGAACTGATATGTAAATTCGACCCCATGTGTGATTGATATTAAGCGGCATATTGGGGAATTTGTATCTGATATTTTCTATCAATCTCTTTTCAAATTTTTTCCTGTTTCCTCTCTTAAGGGAAATTTCCCCGTATTTAACAAGTACTCTCTTGTCCATAGAATTTTCAATCCTTTCTCAAGAGGCCTATACATACCTGAATAATTTCTCTATGCTCTCTTTGACAATTTTGATGGCCTCTTCTATCTCCCCTTTCGTTGTCGTGTACCCAAGTGAAAACCTTACCGTAGAGTTTATCACCTTTTCCGATAATCCCATAGCTTTTAGTACTCTTCCACGTTTTTCTCGCCTGTGTGAGGAGCAGGCTGAACCTGCAGAAACCATTAGGCCTCTCTGGGCGAACGCTCTTACCAGTACCTCAGATGGAATTGGAGGAAAAGATACATCAATAATATATGGAGAATACTTTGTTGGTTTTTGGAGCCTCTCCCGGGGTACGATAATAACCCCTCTTATCTCTCGTAATCCGTCGAGTAGGGTTGTGGAGAGCTGTGAGGCCTTTGTGTAGTTTTTATCTAGTTCTTTTATTCTTTTCTCCAGAGCTGTAACAAAACTCACTATACCCTCAAGGTTTTCCGTACCGGGGCGTTTGTTGAATTCTTGACCTCCCCCTTTAAAAAGAGAACTGATATTTGTATTTTCTACGGTGTAAAGCGCGCCTACACCTTTGGGGGCTCCCAATTTGTGAGCACTGAAAGATGCGGCACCTATTTTTAATTTTTTTGGTTCAAATGGAATTTTGCCCAGGGCTTGAACGGCATCCGTGTGAAAAATTATTTTTTTACCCATTTTCACGGAGTAATCCTCTACGATTTCTCCTATCTCTGCTATGGGTTGGATAGCCCCAGTTTCGTTATTAACCGCCATTACGGAAATAAGGATTACCTCTGTATCAATTTCTTTATATATCTTTTCCGGGTTTATAATTCCGTTCGGTTCTGGATCTATGTGTATTATCTCAAATCCAAAGCGAGTAAGGAAGTTTATCGGCTCGTATACGGAGGGATGCTCAATAGAGGTTGTGATAATTTTAAGCCTTCGCTTTAAAATGTTTTTGATGTTTATGGTATTTAATGGCGAAAATATCGTAATGTTGTTGGCCTCTGTACCCCCGGAGGTAAATATCACGCTTCTACCGGGAAGTTTTAATAGAGTCGCAAATTTATCCCTTGCTTTTTCCAGTAACTGACGTGCCTCTGTGCCCATAGTGTGAACAGATGATGGGTTGGCAAAGGTTATTTTGGGGGTTCCCTCCTCTGGTATTCCCGTAGCTGCCCAATCGAGATAGATATTCTCCATAGTTATCAAAATATAGATAAACTGCTAAAAATCTTCAAGTTATACAGGTGGTTTGGCTTGAAAAAATTATATAATCAAGTTATACTATATAGGAAAAATATGGAAAAAATTGATGTTGCTTTGAATAGAAAGATTGAGTCTATCGCACCAAGGATTAAGGCATGTGGGCATCCTCTCCGTTTGAAGATCCTATGTGCCATAGAATCAAATGAATCCTGTGTTACCGAACTCTGGACTTGTCTGGATCAGAGTCAACCTGTGGTATCTCAACATCTTGCCGTACTTAAACGGAAAGGCATTGTTGCTTCCTCTATAAAGGGAAACAAGAGATACTATTCTATAGTGGACCCATTTATAAAAAAATTCATCCAGGATTTGATAAGTCATCCTGAATTTACTTCATAGTATTTATAAAGTTCAGGATAAGAGTTGTAAAATTTATCAGTGAAGTTACAAAGGATGTAACTACCACTATGTTATTGAAATTATCCTGGGTCTTAGTCCAGAGATTTTTATCAACATATATTACAGAACCTGGTTTTACATCTGCTAGTAGGTTTGTACGGGTTCTATGCCCGCTTTTATCGATGAAGTAGATCCCATTTTTATCGCCCTTGTCTGTATTTATTCCTCCTGCGGCGGCAATGTAGTCGGCTACCGTGTAACCCGTTTGATACGGAATGGCCCCTGGGGTATTAACCTCACCGGAAACGTAAACCTCCAGAGTTTTCATTGGTATGACTATGTAGTCTCCCGGAGAAAGTTTTATATCGTCTTTAGGGTTTTTCCCTTCCCAGAGTTTCCGGACGTTTACAGGGTGTTTTTGTCCATCTATTCCGCTTATAATGAAACTTTTATCCGCCTCGGCGAAGGGAGTAGGACCTCCGAGCTGTTTTAGAACCCTTAGGAGTGTTAATCCCTTTGTGTAGGGAATGTTTAGGAGTATTTTGTTTGTGGGAATTTTTATGGGTTTTGCCCCGTTAAGCGGTTTTCCATAAAGGGCTCCCTCAACTGTTACCATTCCTATATTCTGTAATGTGGAATTGACAGTAATTCTATACCCATTTTTAGGGAAAATATTTTTGCTATCCTTGTAGGAAACAAAGGAAACCCTTATCATATTCTCACCGTTGAATTGTGCAACCTTTATTCGATCTCTGTTGGCATCCGGAAGGAGTCCTCCTGCATAGTTTATTAGATCGTAGAGTGATTCTCCGGGGAGAAGTTCGTACTTACCTGGGTACATTACCTTCCCGCTAATTTCTACAACAATTTGAGCGGGTGGTACGTAGATTTTATCCCCGGGTCTAAGAAGAGGATTAGCCTTTAGATCCGCATCGATTATGAACTTTGTGAGATCGAGGGTATACTTTTTATTCCCTCTTTCTAAAATAACATGTCGAAGGCTTCCTCCTGTTTTGAATCCCTTAGCCAATGCAATGGCATCCCATACTCTGGTTAGTGGATTTACCGTTATTATGCCGGGAACTTTTACCCCCCCATAGATGAAGATGTCAAATTGGGCGGGGCTTTTTAAAATGAAACTTACGTATTCTGCCGGAATAGAGGATTTTATCTTGTTTATAATAAAATTTCTCAACTGGAGAAATGATTTGTTCTTTGTATTTATCGTTCCTATATATGGCACATCTAGGTCATAGTTTTCCTGAAGTATTAGAAGATACGTTTGAAGGTTTTCCATTTTTACCATGAGTAGGTACTCGTCTCCGGGGGTTGGTTGATAATTGGTGTTACTGAGGATTCTCTTTGTCAGCTGAGTGAGATTTCTGATTGATGGCTGAATCTGGGTGGTCTGTAAATTACCTAGTCCGAACTGTGAGTTTTCGTTATTTTCCTGATTTTCCTGGGCGAATGCACCTGATCGATCAGTTAATGCAAGACTTATTAGTAATACAAAAGTAAAAATTGTTGTCAGAATTGTACGTTTTCTCTCTTTCATAAGTGGCATGGTATCAGTATTAATCAGTGAAAGTCAAGTTGGAAGACTTGCAAGATTTTGATTTTGTTTTATCATATATAGTGTTATGAGGAGAATAGTTAAGTTACTGTTGATAGTTTTTTGTTTTTCGCTGAATTTTTTAGGTTATACAGAGGGGGGTGAAAGAATGAGTTTTTCTATAAGGAGTAGTGCATTTGGTGCGGGAGGCAGGATACCTACTATTTATACCTGTGATAGTGATGATATATCTCCTCCGTTGGATTGGAATGGGGTTCCGGAGGGTACAAGGTCTTTTGTTCTCATCTGCGATGATCCAGATGCCCCTGTAGGAACGTGGGTTCATTGGGTTTTCTACAACATTCCAGGGTCGGTTACCTCGCTGGAAGAGGGAGTCCCAGCTGTTGAGGAATTTAGGAATGGAGACCTCAAAGGGGCTATGCAGGGTAAAAACGATTTTGGACGTATTGGGTATGGAGGACCCTGTCCACCGAGGGGTAAGCCTCATAGGTATTTTTTTAAATTGTATGCTCTGGATGTGGTATTGAAGGCAAAACCAGGTCTGCGCAAGAAGGAAATACTCCGATTAATAGAGGGGCATATACTCGGAGAGGCGGAGTTTTACGGACTGTACGGGCGTTAGAAGTTTGTATCAAGTTATGGATGGTGTTATACCTGCATCTTGCTAAGTTTCTCGGCTATTCTAAGAGAATCTTGGGCGTAACTTTGAGCGAGGGGGATATTTTTCCCTCTAACCGAGCGGATAAAAATATATTTTTGATGTTCGTAAAGCAGGTAAAAGAGGAACCGAATCTGATAATAGGTGTCTCTTTGGGGAAGGGTGCCATATCCTCTCCAAAATGCGGGGGGAGATGTTCCGCAATACTCAAGGACGGAAAACTCTATCTCTGGATCTCCCCAAAGCCCCCTGTCCCAGTCTACGAGACCTGTTAGATTTCCGTGTTTATCTATCAGTATATTTTGTGACCAGATGTCCATGTGGAGGAGGGAAGGGGTAGAGTTGTGGATAAAAGCCTTCTCTTTTTCTAGAAGGAGGTTTTCCAGCCTATTTGCCGTATCTTTTCCATAGATTCCTGTGCTCACTATATCTCTTAGGAGCCTCGACCACATGTTTTTAAATGCATCAAACCAGTTTGTTTCCTCAGGTCCCGTGTTACTCCCCCGTGGGTAGCCGTACCATTGGTTTGTTATTGAGTGAAATTCTCTTACAGCTTTTCCCAGTTGGAAAAATAGTTTCTCCGTTTTTTCTCTGGAGAGGGATGTTTCGGAGAGAGGTTTACCAGGCAGTCTCTCCATTAGTAGCCAATCTCTTTTAACGATGGAACCTGTAAAATCGTATTCGAATATCTCTGCTATTGGAACAGATGTGTTTTCTTTTACCAGCCTGTGGATTCCCGGTTCCCTTCGCATCATTCTCTTTTCGTAGAATAGTAAACCGGTTTCTGGGGGTGGGGCTATTCGGAGGACAAAGTCACCATCTTTGGTGTGGATATAGAAGGATTCGTTAAATTTCCCCGTTTGTATTCTTTCTAGTGTGTAGGTTTTGCCTTTAAAGAGGGCCTCGCATATTGTTTTCTCTATTGATAATTGCATGGAGATGGGTTCCTCCGCCTCTCTATATTGTTCTCTACAGTCAATTTTAAACTCTAAGGGTTTCTTATTATTATATCAAGGTGTAATTTTACTAATAAAATGTATTCTTATAAAAAAACATTGATTGTAAGTCATTTTTTGGCTAGAGTATTTTTAGAATTTCTTTTGAAATTATATTTTATGTAAGGAGTGGAGAAATGAGTGAGAATTTGAATCCCTTTGCCATTGCTCAGCAGCAGTTGGATGAGGCAGCCAAGATTCTAAAGCTTGACGAGGGTACTCATCAAGCACTGAGATGGCCGATGAGGGAGCTTGTGGTAACGCTCCCCGTTAGGATGGATGACGGGAGCATCCAGGTGTTTCGGGGATTTCGTGTACAGTATAATGATGCAAGGGGGCCCACAAAGGGCGGAATCAGATTTCATCCGGCGGAAACAATAGATACTGTTAGAGCTCTTGCCGCTTGGATGACGTGGAAGACAGCGGTAGTCGATATTCCCCTCGGTGGGGGAAAGGGAGGAATCATCTGCAATCCCAAAGAGATGAGTGTGTATGAGCTGGAGAGACTTTCCAGACAGTATATTAGGCAGGTTGGAAGAATTATAGGACCGACAAAGGACGTTCCTGCTCCCGATGTTTATACTACACCCCAGATAATGGCCTGGATGATGGATGAGTACTACTGGCAGGAAGGATACAATGCCTTTGGTGTTATAACAGGAAAACCCCTTGCAATCGGTGGTTCCAAAGGTCGAGGTGATGCGACTGCTCGTGGAGGTGTTTTCTGTATAAGGGAGGCATGTAAGAAATTGAATATTGAGCCTACGAAGGTAACCTACGCCATTCAGGGTTTTGGAAATGCAGGTCAATATGCTGCAATATTAATGAAAGAGGTTCTTGGTGCCGATAAACTTGTGGCAGTATCGGATTCCAAGGGTGGGGTTTATAATCCTAATGGACTTGATCCTTACAAACTGGTTGAGTATAAGCAGAAAAATGGTCAGGTTTCCGGATTCCCTGGGGCTGATTCTATTACAAATGAAGAACTTCTGGAGCTTGATGTAGACGTTCTAATACCTGCTGCTCTTGAAAATCAAATAACAGCGGATAATGCCGCACGGATTAAGGCTAGAATCTCCGCAGAGCTTGCCAATGGTCCGACCACTCCGGAGGCTGATAAGATACTCTATGATAGAAATGTGTTTGTGATACCAGATTTTCTCTGTAACGCCGGTGGTGTTACCGTTAGTTATTTTGAGCAGGTTCAGAATGCATATAACTATTATTGGACGGTTGATGAGGTGTATAAACGCCTCGATCAAAAGATGACCGACGCATTCTTGAATGTATACGAAACTGCCAATAAGTATAATGTTGATATGAGAAAAGCGGCGTATGTTGTGGCTGTTTCGAGAGTTGCTGAGGCTATGAAGCTTAGGGGTTGGGTTTAGGGATGTTAAAAAGTAATTTACTTGTCTAGACATGTAGTAGAGGAGACAGGAGGGATTTCCTGTCTCCTCTTTTTATTAGCTTTTGGTTAATTTTCCGATTAAGTTAGAATTCTAATTCAATCTTGTTGAAATGTTTTGTGAATATGAGTAAATTCATATCGAGTTATTAACCTTATATTAAAGGGAGTTTTTGGAGTGTTTTTTTTCTTTCCCTTCGGTTTTGGTCTGTTTGGCACCCTAATTCTTTTATTCTTTCTTGTAAAATTGGGTATTTATATCTTTCGAGATATTTTTGACGGTGAATTATTTCCTCCTGATTGGCGGCATAGACCGGATCGATGGTTTTCTTTTAGAGGTTTTAGGCCTACCAGGTATAGGATAAAAAAACCTAAAGATGCTGAACATCAAATTTTTAGGCTTGCGAGTAAACTACAGGGGCGTTTAACCATCTCTGATATAGTGATTAATACCGGATTGGGTATAAAAGAGGCGGAAGAGGTAATGAATAAATTAGTCGATGGGGTGCGAGTAAGGATGGAAATTGATGATAATGGGATAGTTATATACGAGTTTCCTGAGATAATAGCAAGGTATAATAACGGTAGAGGGATGAGTTGAAAGAGGGATTTGTACAGGTTTATACGGGGAATGGAAAGGGGAAAACAACTGCGGCTTTCGGTGTGGCTTTGAGAATGATAGGGGCGGGTGGAAAGGTTTTTATAGGTCAATTTCTTAAATCCGGTGAGTATTCGGAGATAAAAGCTTTCAAAAAATTATCTGGAAACATTGAAATTGTACAGTTTGGAACGGGGAAATTTGTAGTTGATGGGCCGAGTGAAGAGGATATCAATAGGGCACGAGAAGGATTTGAAAGGTGTAAAAGTGCGGTATATTCAGGTCTCTACGATCTTGTAATTATTGATGAAATAAATATAGCTCTCTTTATGGGAATGATTCCTGTGGGGGATGTTTTAGAGTTGATTGAACAGAAGCCCGTATCTGTTGAATTGATATTGACGGGACGTTATGCTCCCAAAGAGATTATCGAAATTGCCGATCTTGTTACCGAAATGGTAGAGGTAAAACATTATTATAGTAGAGGTATTAGTGCTAGGAGGGGGATAGAGGACTAAGATGCATGAGTGGGCTTTAGCTGAGGCAGTGATTGAGTCTGTGAAAAAAAATATAAGGGACAAATCTATAAATGATGTGAAGCGCGTAGTGGTTGGTTTTGGGGAGTTGCAAAATATTGATATTGAGATATTCAGGTTTGGCCTGGCCAATATTCTTGGTTCTAATCTGAATGTTGAAGAAATCTTTAAAATTGAGATAGATAAAGCAAGTTTTAAATGTAATCACTGTGATTATAGCTGGAGTCTTGCAGAGTGCGAGTATCTGGATGAGGATGAGAGGGAGGCTATACATTTTCTTCCGGAGGCCTCACGGGTTTATATCAGTTGTCCCGGGTGTGGTAGCAGGGATTTTGAGGTGATAAGTGGTAGAGGGGTGGTCATAAAAGACATCGCACTGAGGGATGGAGGGGAAACTTAAAATGATTGACCCACGTGCAGCTGTAATAGAAAAACGAGTTGAGAATGTAAGGCGTATTGTTGTTTTTTCCAGCGCCAAAGGCGGAGTAGGAAAGAGTGTATGTGCCTCGGTGGGAGCCCTTGTGCTGGCGGATGGTGGGCACAGGGTGGGTTTGCTTGATCTGGATTTTCAGGGTGCCTCTGATCACCTGATATTGGGGGGAGAACTCCATTTTCCAGAGGAGTCGAGGGGTATCCTTCCTCTGGATTTAGGGCATGGAGTCAAGTTTATGGGTTTCTCCGTATTTTCAAAGGATGGACCCGTTAGTTTACGTGGAGGTAATATCACGGATGCCTTTCTCGAGATTCTTTCTGTTACCGTGTGGGGAGAGCTTGACTACCTTATAGTAGATATGCCTCCTGGTATGGGAGAAGAGATTTTGGATCTCATTAGGTTTGTGGGATCAGCGGAATTTTTGCTTGTTGCTACCGGTTCTGTTGTCTCCGTTAGTGTTGTGGAGCGACTTGTCAAATTTTTGAAAGAGTTGAATGTAAATATTTTGGGTTTGATAGAGAATATGGCTCGTATGGGTAGTTCTAAACTTGTAAGGGATCTATCTAAAGGCTATGGTATTGATCTCTTGGGTACCATTGGTTTTGATGATAAGCTTGAGGGTGCTATGGGTGATACGAGACGTTTATTATCCACCGATTTTGCAAAGGAAATAGGAACAATTCTGTTGTCTATATAGGTAAATACATATTTGCCAGGTTATTTGTTTATGTGGTTTTGCTTCTTCTTTTTTTAATCTGTTTCCAGAGTTAAAATAATTTCAAATCTGTTTGATCGATTTTGATCAGTAGACGAAAATTTTCTTGACACTTTGTAATTTTAAGTTCTAAAATACTTTGATACCGTATGGTGTCAAAAATTAAATCAATATCGTGGAGGGTTTTATGATGAAACTAAAAAAACTTGTTCTGCTCGCTATTCTTCTGGCCCTTCTGCCCGGTGTGATTTTTGCAGGTGGGCAGAAAGAAAAGAAACCCAAAGTTACATTCTATTGGGCTTTGTATGATGGGCTAACAGAGGACTATAGAGCGAGCCTGCAGGATGCATTTATGAAGGCAAATCCTGATATTCAGTTGGACATAGTGCCTGTGCCGTGGAAGAATATGCACGACAAAATTACCACATCACTTGCAGGTGGTAATCCTCCTGAGATTTCGGTTATTGGAACAAGATGGCTCCTTGAGTTGATGAGCATGAATGCGGTTGATGAGGTAACTAAATATGTAAGTAAAGCTACCATTGATAATATTGCTCCCGGTGCAATGGAGGCGAAAATCAAGGGCAAAC
The DNA here is from genome assembly GCA_964596425.1 of uncultured Spirochaetales bacterium. Classification (GTDB taxonomy): domain Bacteria; phylum Spirochaetota; class Spirochaetia; order SZUA-6; family SZUA-6; genus CAZQTC01. The sequence continues at coordinate 262,347 of CAZQTC010000023.1, forward strand.
TGATGGGGCTTCCTATTGCAGCAGGTGCAAGGATAATGGCTGTTAATATGAATCTGACATCTGATATTCCAATGACGATGGAGCAGTTGAGACAGGATGCAATTAAGGTGAATAATCCTTCCAAGGGCATCTATGGACTTATAATGCCGGGGAAGAAACATACAGAACTCACCGATTTTGTCTATTATTTCTACGCTGCGGGTGGAGATTTCTTTGCAAAGAATCCTGATGGAACCTATGGAAAGTGTACTGTAAACTCTCCTGCGGGTGTAAAGGCTCTATCCTTCATGAATCAGCTTGCCAATGTTGACAAGGTAGTCCAGACCGGATATCTCTCTATGAACAGAATGGAGTCTCATCCGGTTTTCTATGCTGGTAAGGCCGCATATGTATTTATTGGTGCATGGGTTGAATCTGCTATGAAACAGGCAAAGTCCAACTTTAAGGTTAAATATGCTCAGATTCCACCCTTCCAGGGTCATAAATCAACTCCTCTAATCGTTACAGATTCTATTGCCTTCTTTAAAGATGCGAAGAATCTTAAAGCGGCAGGGAAGTTTATTGATTTCTTCTATCAGGATAAGTGGAAGGCTAAATTCGACGAGTTAGTAGGTTTCCCACCTGTAACTATCTCTGCCAGCAAGCTTCCGCAGTTCCAGACTCCTCTGTACAAAGCTTTGGGAGAAGCGGCTCTTCATGCTAAAGGCTGGCCTCTTATGGCAGGTTGGGCTCAGTATTCCGATATAATCTGGGATGCTGTACAGAAGGTATTCCTTGGTAAGATGACACCTAAGGCTGCTCTTGATGAAGCTGCTGCAAAGATTGACAAAGCAAGGGGTCTGTAATTCTGTAATTTATCTGATAGATATAAGAATCAGCGGTGCAGGGTTTCTGCACCGCTTAATATTAAATTAATCTTTACAGTTAAGTGAGGTTTATAGGTGGCAGATACTACAGGCAGCTTATTGGTAAGAAAAAGATCTAGATGGTGGAATGCAGAGGCACGGCTTGCATATATACTATTGGCTCCGGCTGTTATTGTTCTGGTAGCCTTTATGTTTTATCCCATTATTTATGTGTTTCTAATGTCATTCTTTGATACTAGTAAATTGGGGCAACTGAGAGCCTTTGTTGGATTTAAAAATTATAGGGGTTTATTTGCAACGAGCGATTTTTGGGTAATAACGATTCGCTCTATTGCGTGGACTGCAATAGGGGTTGTTTCCAAAACCCTTTTTGGATTGATAATAGCACTTCTCTTGAATGTGGAGTATAAGGGAAGAAAATTTTCCAGGTTACTGTTTATTATACCATGGGCATCCGCTGTGCCCATAAGTGCCATGTTGTGGGAGTGGGTTTACAATCCTGAATTTGGGCTTTTAAGTCATACTCTCAAGATGGTAGGGTTATGGAAACATCCTCCTATATGGTTGGGGGAGCCAATATCTGCATTTTTCGCCTGTATGTGGGTAGATATATGGATTGGTATACCTTTTATGGCTTTGGTGTTCCTTGCCGGTATGCAATCGATACCTGCAGAGAGGTATGAGTCTGCCTATATAGATGGAGTTAACTCTTGGCAGAAGTTTTTCTATATAACCCTTCCCGGTATATCTGAACTTTTGATGATAGCTACTCTTCTTTCCAGTCTATGGACTTTCAACGATTTCAATGTGATTTATATACTTACCAAGGGAGGTCCGGGTGGATCTACCGATATACTGATTACATCAGTATATAAAAACGGATTTGAGTGGCTAAAGTTTAATACAGCCTCTGTTATGGCTGTTGTAACCTTTATAATTCTTGCAATTGTAAGTATTGTTTATGCACGGATATATTTTAGGAGGGAGAGTAGCTGATGAATTGGCGCAATAGAGGCAAACCACTTGTTATAATTCTTACGATTTTACTTCTTTTATTAATTCTGTTTCCCTTTTTTGTTATGCTCTCGACGATGCTTAAATCTGGGAAAGAGGTGTATACCTCTCCTCCCAATTGGATTCCTCGTAAGTTCGTATTTTCCAATTTTATTACCGTTTGGAAGGAGTATGATCTTTTTGGCTACTTTGTAAGTAGCTTTATAATTGCTATAGGTGCAACTGTTTTTAATACGCTGCTTAGCGTACCCGCGGCTTATGCAGTTTCCAGACTAAGATTCCCCGGTCGTAAGTTAATTTTGTATATGTTTCTTGTTATTCAGATGTTTTCCCCTGTAATTGTGGTTATCTCACTGTTTAAAATAATTGCGCGTATTCATCTTCTTGATACCTACATTAGCTTGATAATAACCGATACGGTTTTTACTCTGGCTTTTACCACATGGATGATGAATGGTTATTTTAAATCGATTCCTATAGATATTGAGGAGGCCGCTCTTATTGATGGTTGTACAAGAACTCAAACGATAACTAAAATAATGCTTCCAATAGCGGTACCGGGGTTGGTTACCACTATGATATATACCTTTATATATGCGTGGAATGAGTTCCTCTTTGCCCTTTCATTTATCCAATCCAAGCCAAAGATGCCCTTAACTATAGGTTTGTATAATTTTGTCGGTAGGTGGTCCACCCAATGGCAGTATCTTACCATGTCGGCATTTTACGCTATTATTCCGGTGCTTGTACTCTTCTATTTGATAGAGAAGAGATTGGTGGCTGGTCTTGCGGGAGGAGCGGTTAAGGAGTAGAGAATCCCCTAAGCGGTACACTGTGATTCTAATTTTTCAAGTAGATGCCACATAACTGTGTTGATGCCAGAGAAACGTTTGGTATCTTTTAGTATTTCATTTTTCTCTTGAACAAAGGGAGAGGGGGTAGTTAGTTCATCGGGGCTGTTTTGTATGAGTGCTTTGGCGAGGGCAGAGGTTGTTTCCAGGTGGAATTGAAGCCCTAGTATTCGGTTATTTATAATAAATCCCTGATTTTCACATGCTTCACTGTATGCAATTGGTACTCCCCCCTGGGGAATTTCAAATGTTTCTCCGTGCCAGTGAAAAACTTCCAGCCTGGAAGGGAGGAGATCTTTAAGTATGGTGGTATTTATCTCCTCTTTTGGCCATATCGGAAACCACCCGATCTCTCTGTGCCTGTTTTTGTATATCCTGGCTCCCAGTGCATCAGCAATTAATTGAGCTCCTAAACAGATACCGAGAACTATCTTACCCGATTTAATAGCGAGATTGATAAGTCGCTTTTCTTCTCTGAGCCATGGGTAAGCGGTTTCATCATTGGCTGACATGGGGCCACCCATTACTATAAGCCAGTCGAAATTTGCGAGCTGTGGAAGTGGCTCATTTAAATATAGGTGAGTTGCCGTTAATTTGTGTTGTCTATTATTGAAGTAAGTTTCCATACTCCCAATGCCTTCATAGGGCACGTGTTGAAGGTAGTGGACATGCATGGGTTAAGATTACTTGGCTTATTACCGCCCGTCAAGAAGTGTTAATAGATTTTCCATTCTTCCCGCACTCTCTGAAAGTCCTCCGGGGCGATAGCGGTATTTCCAGAGCGATTTGTATCTTTCGATGAGAATTGAGAGGTTCTGGGATAATTCGTGTCTGACCTTAAGGGGTATTTCACTAAAATTCATATTGGGGGTGGAAAAGTAGTGTCTGGCAAGTTCTGCTGCAAATAACATTAGATCTGCTGTGAGATCTAACTCTTCCCTTGTAAGTCGAATATTCCCTGGTGTTTGTCTTGCTTCGGCAGGGAGAGTGTTAATACTCGAGAGGATTTGTTTCGCTTCCTTTAAAATTTCTCTCTCTTTTTCGAAATTATACCCTTTGTATTGTGGGAGTTGTTTTTTATAGTAAGGAAACATCAGGGGTTGCATAACGATGCTTAGTATTCCCGCATTATGAAGTTTGGTAACTCCATCATTGTACACACTGCCCAGTTTAATGAGCACCTCGGCGAGTTTATAGGCAATCTCGCTTCTATCCGTGACAAATACATGTTTAGTCATAGCTTGTTTCGTATTGAGATTTTTACCGGTAGACGGGGACCAACTTAGAGCTGCGCCGTATACAAAACCTGGAAATGAAATTGGAAGTTGTTGCCAGTGACCGTTATCGCCCCAGTCAGTAATATATATACCCTTTGCTCCCTTTCTTAATCCCTCCGTTGCGGCGTTAAGGATATTTGTTTTTGCATTTTCCCACCGACCACCCAAAGAGTTCCATGATGAAGTGCCTGCACATACGTAAAAGGGTATACCAGCCTGTGAAAATGCCTCACATTCCTTGTCAAAAGGGTGATTGGCTTCGTATCCCCAATCGAGGGCAATCGTGTCTCTGGGAAGTTCTTTGATTAATTCCGGATAGTTGAGTATGATATCCCCGTAGAATTGCATTACTTTCCCACGTTTTTTTACCTCTCTATATATCGCCTTTAAAAAATTAAGATATACCCGTCCCGTGCCCATTTTCTCACATGCCTCTTTGCTTTTCCCCTTTCCCAACTCCCATGTTTCATCGGCCCCTACGTTTAACATTCTACTGGAGAAGTGAGGTAAAAGCTCGTCGTAGAGCCCGCTTAAAAATTCAAGCGATCTCTTGTCGAGAGGGTTTAAGGTAGAGGGGTATTTGTGAAAAACCCCGCTTTGGTCCGTGTATCCCCCGGGGGATTCTGCGAGGTATTGGTATTGCCTATGCTTTAGCCATTGCTCCATGTGACCGAAGGAGTTTTGATTCGGTACCAGCTCAATTGCCCTTTCCCTACAGTATTCATCTAAGATTTCAGCTTCTTGCGGGGTGATTGGTGAGGCACCCTTCCATACCAACGGATGAGATGGATAGGCAAACGTATGTTCGGTATAGAGCTGAAGCTGGTTATATTTTAATTCCGACCACATGTCTATGAGTTGTTTTAGAGTTTCCATAGATGGGACCCTGTCTCTGCTAATATCTATCAGTACGCCTCGGACCGGGAATTCGGGCCAATCCTCGATCCTGAGACATGGGATATTACTCTTCTGTGAGGTAGTGTTGCGCATGAGTTGACGGAGTGTCATAATTGCGTAAAAGAGGCCCCTTCTGTCTGAGCTATGAATTTTTATTTCCTCTTTTTTGATAGTTAATATGTAACCCTCATTGGGTAATTTTTTCTCCGGGTGTTCCCATTTCAGCTCTTTTGGTAGCCTCTTCGAAAGGGTAAAATTATTAACCTCTCGGTGGAGATCTCGAGAAAATTTGTAAGTCCCGGTTTGAAAACTAATTCTCTGTGGAATCGGTGAAAGAATTAAGTTATTATCGAGCATAACCACTCCTTAACCTTTTATGGCACCGGCAGCAAATCCCTTTATTATTTGACGGTGAAAGAAGATATAAAAGATGATCATCGGTAACGTTGCAATAACAAGTACCGCGAATTGTAAACCATAATTTCGTGTTCGTCCACCTGCAAAGGCCAAGACCCCTACGGGAAGGCTCCGTAAAGATTCTTTGCTTGTTAGTGTAAGTACAAATATAAGTTCATTCCAGTTGGATATGAATGCGAAGATTAACATTGTCGCCGCCACCGGAGTGGACATTGGCAGGATTATATCCTTAAATATTCTTAAATAATGAGCACCGTCGATAATTGCGGCCTCTTCCATCGAGTCGGGGATTCCCCTTATAAATGAGGTAGCAAGGTATACGAGGAAGGGTAACCCAAATGCGATGTAAGGTAAAATAACCCCGAGTCTTGTATTTGCAAATTTAAGTCTTGTCTCCATTACAAAAAGCGGAACAAGCACTGAATGGACCGTTATGAGAAGACCCAGGATAAAAAAGTAGTAAAAAAGGTTTGAAACCTTGTATCCGAACTTTGCAAATCCATACCCTGCGGCAAGGGCAAAAAAAGTGGTAAGTATGGTGGCTGTGGTGGAGTAGATGATGCTATTCATCATTAAGGTTCCGAGATCTGCAAGTTTCCATGCCTGAGTGTAGTTTTCTATGTATAGAGATTTGGGAAGTGCGAATATGTGATGAACAATTTGAAAATGGGGTTTGAAAGAGCTGTAGAAGAGCCAGATAAGTGGTGCTATTGTAAGTACCGTAAAGACAAGCATAACTATATAAGAGACAATTTTCCAACCTATGTTTTTTTCTCTTATTTCACGTGGCATATTTGTTCTCCTTAAGCTCCGTATTTATTTTCTAGCCGATTAAAAAGGGACCGGATGAGTGTGATTAAGACAAGACTCAAAAATATAATGATAACAGAAACGGCGCTTCCAAAGCCATACTTGTAATACTTAAATGTGTTTATGTACATATAAATGGCTATTACCTCTGTATAATGGGCAGGTCCCCCGCCTGTCATAGCGTATATTAAATCGAAGCTTTTAAGACTTCCCGAAATTGCAAAAACGATCGTCGTAAAGATAATATTGAGCATTGATGGAAGGATAATTAATTTTAAAATCTGCCCCTCTGTTGCTCCGTCGATAATGGCGGACTCTATGACAGATGGAGAAATATTTTGAAGGTTTGCTAGAAAGATTACCATGTAAGTCCCGGTGTACATCCACAATATCACAAAGAGGACCGGGAAAATCGCGTATGTTTCGCTTTGAAACATTGTAAACACATAGCGAGGGTTTTTGTAGATACTTCGCATTAGGGCGGTAACGATTCCTGTGGGAGAAAAGATTTGATTCCAGAGTATTGCTACCACTACTGCTGAAATTGTTATGGGAAAGAATATCATCGCCTCAAAGAAACTACTCCCCAGGACGAGTTTTCGGTAGATGATATAAGCTAGCACAAAACCAAGGGGAATTTGCCCGAAAACCGAAACCGCTACTATCCACAGATTGTTTCTTAACCCATGGCGAAAGATGGGATCCGAGATAATCTCTCTGTATTGTGCCAAGCCCACGAATTTGGGAATATCCAGACCTGACCATTTGGTAAAGCTTAGAGTAATGCTGAAAAAAATCGGAAATATTATAAAGAATGCATATATAGCCAGTGCGGGTCCAACCAGAGCGGTGTAACTTAAACCTTTAAGTGTCTTTTGAGTCATCCTTTGCCATCCTATACGATTTTTATAAATGATACCCGGGATGTCTAGTCCATCCCAGGTATCTGTCTTTGGTAGGCAGTTGGTACTTGCCTTTAAAATTTAATGTTTCCTGTTTGAGTCATTTTTTGCTACCCATGCCTCGTACTCGTCTGCTACCTGTTTGGGGGTTTTCCTGCCTAACATCATCTCCTGTACACCAGTCTGGAGAACACCTATACCCTCAGCATCCATTACTGCATCTAACACATATCCTGCCGGTCGTTCGGACACGAACTTTGTGAGTTCTTTAACGAGAATATCGGCGTTTTGTGGCACTGGAAGTTTATAGGCAGTGATTGCACCGTTTGCCTGGCGAATTTTTGAGCCCTCGGGACCGGAGTAAAACCATATCCACTGCCATGCTGCATCGGCCTTTGCACCGGTAAGTTTGGCATTCATACCATACCCAGTACCTGCCACCATGGATGTTGAGCCGGATTGTCCCTTCTGGTTTGGAATGTCGGGGTAGGTATTTAATACTACGTATTTTTTCTGGGCAGTGGTCAGTTCCTGTTTGAGACTGTTTACTCTCCAACCACCATCTATGTAGTAAACGGCTTTCTCATTTACAAATTGGGTTAGCGCCTGGCCGTAATCGAGCTGGTTTATCCCGGGAGAGAACATTTGGTTCTTGCTTAATTGATCAATTACAGAAAGAGCATTAACAAACTCAGGATCTGCAAAGGAGGCACCTTCACCCTTAATTGCTTTTTTGAACCATTCCATTCCGCCGGCTCTCTCTGTTAATGTACTCAATAGGCATGATTGCATCTGCCATTGACTCTTGTTTGTCATAGCGATTGGGATAAGATTCTGTGCACGGATCTTAGCACCCTGTGCAAGGAGCTCTGCGTGGGTTTTGGGAAAGCTTAGACCCAGTTGTTTTAGGAATTTTGTGTTTGTATACATTACGTGAGTTGCCGTTACTGCCTCGGGAAGCTCGTAAATTTCCCCGTTTTTCCCCTGGGGAGCCATTGCTATTGATGCGAATTCTTTTTCGTGTCCCTTAAGCCATGGCCGTAGATCCTTTATCTTTCCGCTGCCTGTCACCTTACCGGTTCTCTTCCCCGGCCATAAAAAGATAATATCCGGCAGCTGATCGGCAACCAACATAGCCTGGAGTTTGTTGTGGTAGGGTTCGTTAAAACCATACTCTATACTGAACTCGATGTTAGGGTGTTCCGATTTGAATTTGTTGAGCAAAACTTTCCAGTTTTTTGTAGTGACGGGGTCAGAAAGGTCCTGATAGGTGTACATTGAAAGGGTGATCTTTCCTCCCTTTGTTGCTTCTTTTTGTCCTGTTGCAAATAGAGTGTTTCCCAAGAAGAACAGGACTACCAGTAGTGTTAGAAGCTTTTTCATCTCTTCCTCCTTATGGTTTTTGGAATATTTTTGTCTCCCGAACCGGGAGATATTTGCCTGGAATACTTTGAGTGTTTTTTGGGGTTGGAGTAGATTTTTTTTCATTGTTACACCTGGCTTTTTACCCGTTCGATGAGCTCTAGACCGGATAATTCTCCTGGATAAATGTTTTCTACTTTTTCATCAATGTTTAGGTCTGTAAATAATCTGTGTAGAACCATACCCGCCGCTCCGTAGGCAACGGCTTTATCTCCCATTGAAGAGAAGCGAATCGAACATTCCACAATTCCCGGATTGGGCCAGTTTGCCTGTATTTCTTCTGTTAGGATTGCTCTTACTTCGTTCTTATTTCGTTCTATATCACCCCCTAGAAACACATGGCTGAGATTGAAGGTGTTTACTATCATCGCGGTATTTTTGGAGAGTTCACGTAAAAATTTGATAAATATCTCTCGATCGTTTTCTATTCTGAATGCCTCTTCATCTGGGAGGGAGAATTGTCCTTTGCATTCTGGAGTACAAAAAACGCTCCGAAACTCACCAGCGGAATACTGGTAACCGTAATGGACCCTGCCGTTTATAACGATACCTATGCCTACCGCTGTTTTTTCATGTATGCGAGTTTTATCTTTTACCTCCCGTATTTCTACCAACAGAAAGATAAAATCTCTGAGTTCCTCTGCACGGTTAAAGGCTAACTCACCCCATGCACATGCATTTGCATCGTTGTCAAGGAATAGTGGGAGATCAAATTTATCAATTATTTTTTCTTTAAAGTTGAACTCCCTCTCTATCTGGAGCGGTATCGAGTATCGAATTATTCCGTCGCGGGGATTTACAACACCTGATAAACCTATGCCTATCCCGAGAAGAGGGATATTAAGTTTCTTTATTTCCTCTCTTATGGTGGAGGTTATATCGTAAAAAGCTGTGGTAAGATTTTTTCCTGATATTTGAGCGATTTCATACTTGGAGTATAGCTGATTCCCCTCGAGATCTACCAGTACCGCATTGTAAGATTCGGGCCTTAGTTCGATCCCTAAAACGCTTGCGTATAGGGAATTTAGTTTAAGCAGCACGGGTTTTCTTCCGCCTAAAGGGCTGGCCTCACCCTCTGAGTGTTCCTTTAGTATCCCCATTTCAAGCAGGTCAGAAACAATATTAGTTACCGTGGATTTGTCTAATGCTAAATTTTTTGCTATCTGAATTCGACTTATTTTCTTGTTTATCCACACCTCACGTAATACCCTAGAGGTGTTTAACGCTCTATTTTTCTTTGTTTGTAACATGGCCCCGTCCTATAATTTTTTGCATATTTATACTAAACTAGTTTTAATAATTAAGTTAGTTGGTTTTAAAATCAACTAACTTAATTATGGAATAAACCCGATCGTGTGTCAAGTATGAAGGGATTTTTTTTGGGAAAATCCCAAAAAAACTTATTTACATTCCCTTTGTTTTGTTTGACTAATTTAGTAACGGTGATATATGCTAGGTTGGTTGAAGAAAAAACTAACGGCGTAATTTTATACATTCAGTTGAGATTGGAGGTGGGTATTGAGAAAGATAGATCTTTCCGGTGTTTGGCGGCTTGAAGGCAAAGATGAGAGGGGCGTTTCTGTGAAAGTCCCAATAGTTATCCCGGGAGATAACTATTCTGCGTTAATTGAAAATAGGGTAATAGAGGATCCCTTTATTGATAAAAATGAAGCAAAGTCGCTCTGGGTTGGACGGGTAGACTGGCTTTTTAGGTGCTTTTTCACCCTGGAGAGTGAATCAGTAAGTGAATATTTTTCTTTTATACATTTTGATAGTATAGACACTATAGCGGAGGTATTTGTTAATGGAGAGAGGGTGGTTGACACCCGAAATATGTTTGTTCGGGTTAGGGCAGATGTTAAAAGGTTTCTTGTAGCTGGTAGGAATGAACTTAAGGTATTGATACGTTCCCCGCAGCAGTATGCTATGCAGATGGCCTCCAGACTTCCGTATTCTATACCTCATTCCGTGTATCCTGTCCAGTCACCCCATAGAAACCTTGTAAGAAAGGTTCAATCTCATAGCGGTTGGGATTGGGCACCCTCGCTTATGGTTTCCGGTCTTTACGGTAGTGTATACTTGGGATTTGTAAGGAATGGTAGAATCGAATATGTTACCACCGAGCTTGCAAAAAGAGAGAGCCATTGGGAGTTAGAGATAAAGATAGAGTTTTACTCCTATGTTTCTGGGAGTATCTCTCTTGGTATTATCCTTTTAGAGCCCCAAAGTTTCCTTGCGGAGGGAGACAAAGATAGAGTTGTTGTTGCACTCTCTGAGATAGTTAGTGTGGAGGAGGGTCTAAATGTCTTTAACAGAACCTTGGAGGTGAAAAACCCTGAGTTATGGTGGCCTGTGGGCTATGGGGATCAGCCTCTGTACTCGCTTAGGGTGGAGGTTGGGGATGATTCTGTAGAAAAGCAAATAGGTTTTAGAGAGCTGGAACTTTTATCAAGAGATGATGCATGGGGACGGAGCATGACGTTTGTTATAAACGGAAGGAAAATTTTTGCCAAGGGGGCTAACTGGATTCCTGTAGATGCACTTCCATCCCGTCAAACTAACGAGAGATACGAGTATCTTATCAATAGTGCCCTTAGAGCGAATTTCAATATGCTGAGGGTTTGGGGAGGGGGACAGTATGAGAGGGATGTGTTTTATGAGTTATGTGATAGAAAGGGACTTCTCGTATGGCAAGATTTTATGTTTTCGTGTGCTCTGTACCCCTCTGAGGATTGGTTTTTGCAAAATGTAAAACAAGAGATAGTACATCAAATTAAGAGACTCAAGGATCATGTTTCGATTGTTCTGTGGTGTGGAAATAATGAAAATTTGGGGGCTCTCAACTGGTTCGAGGTCTCAAGGAAAAATAGGGATAGGTATCTCGTAGATTACGATCGACTGAACGAGGGGATTGTTGGGAGAGTTGTAAAAGATTTGGATCCCAGTAGACCGTGGTGGCCAAGTTCTCCATCCGCAGGCCCGGGTGACTATACCGATAATTTCCATGATGATTCTAAGGGTGATATGCACTACTGGAGTGTTTGGCATGAGGGAAGGGATTTTGAGGCGTACTATGAGGTTATTCCGAGGTTCTCTTCTGAGTTTGGTTTTCAATCTTTTCCCTCGTTTCAGACGATTAAAGAATTTGCCAGAGTGGATCAGTGGAATATTACGTCTCCGGTTATGGAGTATCATCAGCGCCACCCCAGAGGGAACAGCATAATTTTGGAAACAATGGCGAGGTATTTCAGAATTCCCTCGGGTTTTAAAGAGTTTCTCTATCTTAGTCAGGTACAACAGGCATTGGCAATAAAGACAGCGGTGGATTACTGGAGGGCTAAACGACCGCGATGTATGGGGGTTCTGTACTGGCAGTTGAATGATGTATGGCCCGTTTCTTCGTGGTCTTCTGTGGAGTACGGAGGAAGGTGGAAGCTCCTTCACTATGCTGCCAGACGATTTTACTCTCCTCTATACGTATCAGTGTTCCAATCCGGGAAGAAAGTTGTAGAAATTGTAGGTATAAATGATACGATGGAGGAGGTGACTGGTAGGCTTAGAATTAGATTTATGGATTTCTTTGGGGGAGTGTTGTATGAGGATGAAGAAAGTGTAACCCTGCCTTCGGAGGGTTCATTGCTTCTTAGGGAGTTGAGTATCGAAGCATTGCTTCATTTTTATGAGGCGAAGGTGGGTGGTTCGAGGAATGATGATTCTGGGGGTAAAATAGAGGAGAAAACTTTTTTGTGTGTAGATTTGCTGATTGAGGGTGGTTCTGGCAGTATTAGAAATCATCTGTTTCTATCTCGTCCTAAAAACTGTGAGATTGAAAAGTCTCTGTTACAGGTTGAGACCGGACCGGTTACGGACTCTTACGGTAATGTAACTTCGTATACTATTAAGCTCTCTACGGATAAACCGGCGTTTTATGTAGCCCTTGATAGCGGTGAGTTTCCAGGCATTTTCAGTGATAATTTTATAACCCTACTGCCCGGTGAGGAGCGAATAATAGAATTCGATCTGGATGGCAGAGTATTTTCTGATAGTGATTTTTCTACTACTGACCTCATGGATGAGCTTACAATTTTTCATCTCCGAGGATCCTACCGTTAAAATTTTTGAAAGCCCTGGGTGCTTTACCCTTGTCAGTGGTTTGTTGGGATAGTAATATCCTACACATGGAAATTTTTTTGGGTATTGACAGAGGTACGTCTTTTACGAAGTTTGTGATTTTTACATCCTCCAACGAGGTTATTTATGCTAAACATTTGTTGAGCAGAAATTGGAATGAAATTTTTCCGGTTTATTCAACATTAATGAAGGATTTTAATCCAGCCGGGGTTCTTTTTACGGGATCTGTGAAGGGAATGCCCGAAGAGATGAGAAAAAGTACTGATATTGTTAATGAAATAGAGGCAATTGGCTTTGGTGGAGCTTTTGTGGGTAAGAAATCCAGATGCCTTGTGGTGAGTATGGGTACCGGAACTGCGGTTGTTAAATTTGATAGTGGTGCTGTGGAGCATGTGAGTGGCACGGGAGTGGGGGGTGGAACAGTTGTTGGATTGGCTCGGCTACTTATTGGAGAATCAGATATTAAGTCTCTGGAGCGTGTTTCTTTAACCGGAAGCCCGAGAGCACTTAACCTTACCCTTTCGGAGGCGGGTTTTGAACAGGTCGGTTTTCTGTCTGGTGATTTGACAGTGAGTAATTTTGGAAGTGTTAAATCCTTTAAAAGGGAAGACATAGGTGCTGCCATCTATTCCCTTGTTGGGGAGGTGGTAGGAGTTATTGCCTCGCTCTCTGCAAGAATTTCTCATTTTGATGAGGAGATAGTTGTTATTGGCGGCTTGTCGAAGTCTGAGGTTATTAGGGGTGTACTCAAGCAGGTTGGAAAACTTTATGAAAGTAAATTTCTATTTCCTGAAAACCCCGAGTATGCTACAGCAATTGGGGCGGTAAGGAGTTTTTTGAAAAAAAGATTGCATAATTGATTAGGAAATTTTTTCTCTTTGTAAATTGTCCGGGCATGGTTATACGGGCAATGGGGGATTCGAACCCCCGACCTCTGGCTCCGGAGGCCAACGCTCTATCCGGCTGAGCTAATTGCCCGTTGTGCTTTCCTGTAGACTCACTTCCCTGTGTTTCTTGTAATTTGTGAATGGACAAAATTACTACACTTTTCATTTTCGAGTGAGTATATTATTAAACAAGTATATCATTACTACAGAGTATATTAATATAGCTGAAGAGATATAATGTCAATTGAATGATGCGGAATTAGAGTTATATTTTTTATATTCTGAATGGGCCTGTTACGGCTAAATGGGGTTGACAACCTTTGGTATATTTTTAGAATGTAGCAACGTTACAGTTGTGTTTGTGGTTTTTGGTAATGAAATTAACCAGAAAAAATAGTAAATACCTGTCTATACTGGTATTTCTCGGGTTTGTCATAGGGGGGTTGGCCTGGGAGGTACTGGAGAGGATACTTATACGGAGTGGGGTCAATATAGATTTCACCGTCGGCCCAATCGGGTTCGATTTGGATATAATTGCGTTTCATATAAAAGTGAATCCTGGAACTTTCTTAGGTGTGCTGGGTAGTATTTTTTTGTTTAGGGGAATATAGGTGTTATGGAAACGATAATTTTGGCTTCTGGCTCTCCGAGACGTCAGGAGTTGTTAACGAAGGCTAAGATACCTATAAGGATTATACCCCCGAATGTGAATGAGAATTTTTCGGAGGGAGAAAGGGCGGAAACTATAGTCTCCAGACTTTCGAGAGCAAAGGTTGATGCCATTATATCGGTTTTTAAGAACGAATCCCCGCGCTGGGTGCTTGGGGTTGATACTCTTGTTGAATTGGACGGGAGAGTGATAGGAAAACCGAGGAGTATGGAAGAGGCAAGGGAGATAATGGAATTGCTTTCCGGGAAGATTCATAAGGTGCTCTCTGGGGTTACTCTTCTCAAGACTAAGAATGATCAGCCTATAACCAGAATTTCGGTGACCGAGGTAAAATTTAAAGAAATGACTCCGGATGAAATTTCTTTCTATGTGAATACGGGTGAGTGGTCTGGGGTTGCAGGGGGATATAGAATCCAGGGTGCAGGAAGTTTTTTTATCGAGTGGATAAAAGGTTCGTATAGTAATGTAATGGGGTTGCCTCTTGAGACGTTTTATGGCATCTTAAGGGAAAGCGGTTATAGCTTTGAATGATTTTCCGGCATCTTATTAAGAGGGGCTCTCAAATAAGATGTTCGAGATATAGAGAAGGATTTAATTAGGAGGAAGAATGTGGCTGTAGTAACGATGAAAAGCCTGCTGGAATCAGGTGTACACTTTGGACACCAAACCAAGAGATGGGATCCCAGGATGAAGAAGTATATCTTTGCAGAGAGGAATGGGATCCATATTATTGATCTGCAGAAGACCATAGTAGCGATTAAAGAAGCTTACGAGGTGGTTCGTAAGACAGTTCTCGATGGAAAATCCGTTCTATTTGTGGGAACAAAGAAACAGGCTCAACAGGCTGTGGAACGGGAGGCCAAGCGCTGCGGGATGTTTTATGTGAATAACAGATGGCTTGGTGGAATGTTAACCAATTTTTCAACTATAAAAAAATCACTATTAAGATTAAAAAAACTAGAGAAGATGGAGGTTGACGGAACCTTTGAGAGCCTTACCAAGAAGGAGAGGGCTCGACTTCAGAAGGAAAAGGCACGATTGGAGAGAAACCTCGGGGGAATTAAAGAGATGAAAGAACTTCCCGGGGTGGTTTTTATTATTGATACTAGAAAAGAGGCAATAGCAGTTGCAGAGGCTAAAAGGATGAAGATACCCATTGTGGCTATTGTCGATACCAACTGTAATCCCGAAGGGATTGATTATCCTATTCCCGGAAATGATGATGCAATTAGAGCAATAAATTTATTCACTCAGATTATTGCCAATGCGGTTATTGACGCGGAGAATGAAGCTGGGCTTGAGGTTATAGAAACTCTTCAAGAGGAGAAGGGTGAAGAGGATTTTGCGGAGGTTATTGATAAGGGTGAGTATATTGGGGAAGACGTGTATAAAGAGAAGGAAGAGGAGGATGAGACCAAGGATGAGGCCGAAGGGGAGGATATTGAAAAGGTTTCTGTAGGAGAGACCATTGGAAGTGTAGAGGAAAACGGGGAAAAGGGTTCTCGTTTTACAGAGGAGGATTATTCCAACTATACTCCGGAAGAGAGCAAAGAGGAAGAAGAGAGTGAATCGGAGGAAGAGAAGACCATTATAGATAAACATAATATTGATGAAGATAAACTTTATGAAGAATAGGAGATGAGAAGTGGAAATTAAGGCGAGTGATGTAAAGAAATTGAGAGAAAAAACTGGTGCCGGAATGATGGATTGTAAGAAGGCGCTGGTGAAGGCTGAGGGAGATTTTGCTAAGGCAGAGAAAATCCTTAAAGAACTGGGATTGGCTGCTGCTCAGAAACGTGGCGGTAGGGTAACCAAGGAGGGGCAGATATTTTCAAAGATTGCTGGGAATAGAGGGGTTGTTTTAGAGCTCAACTCGGAGACAGATTTTGTTGCTAAAAACAAAGAGTTTGTTGCTCTGGGTGAAAAACTTGCGACAACGATTCTCGAAAAGGATCTTAGCGAGAAAAATGATGAGTTGGATGGTTTTATAAAAGAGGCTATTGGAAAAATCAAGGAGAATATTGAACTCAAGCGTTTCAAAGTTTTAAAGGCAGAGGGAGATAGTGAATATCTGGTTAACTATGTGCATAGGGTGGGAGATATAGGAAAGATTGCAGTTTTAATTCTTTTTAGTCTGGGAAAGGCAGAATTAAAGGATAATGATAGGTTTAAAGAGACAGCTTTTGATATAGCTCTTCATACGGCTGCATATTCCCCACTTTTTCTTTCCCGGGATAAGGTCGATGAGGCTTATATTAAGGAACAGGAGGAGATATTTACCAAACAGGCTGAGAAACTTAATAAACCGGCAAATGTTATCCAGGGAATTGTTAAGGGTAAGTTAAATAAACATCTGGGAGAGATATGTCTGCTGGAACAGGCATTTGTCAAAGATCAGAATTTAAAAGTCTCTAAGGTTCTGGAGAACCTTTCCAGGGAACTCGGAGGAGATATTAAGATCAAAGATTTTGTCTACTTTAAACTTGGAGAGTAAGCGTGAAGTTTTTTGTTGATATAGAGGCTAAAGAACTAGAAACTGAGTAAGGAGGTTTTATGGCCGGAGAAGATATAAAAAAAGTAGCGGAAGAGAAGATGAAAAAAGCAATTGCAGCTCTCAAGAGTGAGTTTCAGAGTGTAAGGACGGGAAGAGCATCCGCTGCACTTTTTGAAAAGATTAAGGTGGAGTACTATGGAGAACAGGTGCCTTTGAATCAACTGGCTACTATTTCAGTGCCAGAGGCTCGGCTTGTGTTGATACAACCATGGGACAGATCTTCCCTTCAGGCGATAGAGAAGGCCATCCAGCGCTCAGAGTTATCTGTGAATCCAAATAATGACGGAAAAGTTATAAGGATAAATATTCCCCCTCTTACGGAGGATAGGAGAAAAGAACTTGTAAAGCTTGCGAAGCATATGGCGGAACAGGGACGGGTTTCTATCCGGAATATAAGGCGGGATGCTAATGAAGAGCTGAAGAAGTTGAAAAAAAATTCTGAAATTAGTGAGGATGAGGAAAAACGAGCTCTAGAAGAGATTCAGAAGCTAACGGATAAATATGTGGAAGAGGTAAACGATCTTTTAGAGGCAAAAGAAAAAGAAATAATGGAGATATAGTTTAAGAGGTTTAATGAAGGCTCAGCTTGATTTAGAGAGGATACCTACCCACATTGGAATCATAATGGATGGTAATGGCCGATGGGCCAAAAGGCGGGGAAAGTCAAGAACCGAGGGGCATCTCGAGGGTGTAAAGACGGCGAAGAAAATTGTTAAAAAAGCGGTAGAGATTGGGATTAAGTATCTCTCCCTCTACACATTTTCGACCGAGAATTGGAAGAGGGCAGAGGAAGAGGTTTCCTTTTTAATGTCGCTTATAAAGCGTTACCTTAAGAGAGAGTATGATTTCTACAGAGAAAACAAGATCCGAGTTGTTCATAGTGGCAATTTGAGGGATTTGCCGGATGATATTGCCGATGAAATTAGAAGAGTTGTAGAAGATACGGCTAGTTTTGATGGTTTAACGGTCAATTTGGCTATCAACTATGGTGGACGTGATGAGATAGTTAGGGCTGTAAGACGTCTTATGAGAGAGAGCAGCCCTGAAGTAACTGAAGAAACGATAAAGAATTGTTTGGATCATCCGGAGATTCCTGATCCTGATTTAATTATAAGAACAGGTGGGGAGTTACGGCTTAGCAATTTCTTACTATGGGAATCTGCATATTCCGAGTTGTACTTTAGCAATAAGCTATGGCCGGATTGGTGTGGCGATGATTTGGAAGAGGCCATTATTGATTATCAGGGGAGAGAGAGGAGATTTGGAGGGGTTAGATGACAGGTTTTTTTACAAGGACAGTTCTAATTCTTGTATCCTTCCCCCTCTTTTATCTTATTATATTTGTTTTTCCCTTTGAAAAACATGTGATACTTAATGGTTTGGCTGTTGTAGCGTCTTTTATCGGTAGTTTTGAGTTAAATAACCTCATCAATAAAAAATACAACATAGGCAAAGGAATCCTTTTACCTCTTTTGGGGGCTTCTATCCCTCTTGTGACGTATCTTGAGATAAGCAATGTTATATGGGTAGATTTTGGGTATTTCTGGATAGGTTTAATCTTTGTTCTCCTATTTATCAGGGGAGCGTTTATTTCAAAAAAAGAGGTTTTGAGAGATTTTCTTGCCAATACCTCTCTGTCTCTGATGGTAATCGTTTATCCGGCCTACTTTGTTTCGTTTGTCGTGAGAATTTCCTCGCTGAAATATTCCTCTTATCTTATTTTGTTTTTTTTAAGCATTGTTTTTATAAATGATATTATGGCCTATATCTTTGGAAAGTTCTTGGGAGGAACAACTCGCCTGGGGTTGCTTGTTAGCCCCAAAAAATCTCTGGTCGGTTTTATTGCTGGTTTTTTGGGCTCCGTAAGTATTGCAATTCTCTTCTATTACCTATTTCCTATGTTGTTCCCTGTGCGTCTGTGGGTTATGGTAGCTTTTGGGGTTTTGGTAGGAATAGTTGCTATTTTGGGTGATCTTAGCGAGTCCGCTCTAAAACGTTCTGCCATGGTTAAAGATTCGGGAGAAATTATTCCGGGTAGAGGTGGTCTGTTGGATTCGATAGACTCCTTGCTGTTTGTTGCCCCTGTTTTTTATTATTTCTTTGAGAAGCTCTATATGTAATCCTCTTGGTTTGTTTGTGATTTGTGGTTTTGATTTGAAATTATAGTTGGAATTGGCGAGTGAAATGAATAAGAAACGAGTTGTAGTTCTTGGAAGTACGGGTTCTATTGGGCAAAATACTCTTGATGTAATAAACAATAATGTCGAAGAGTACGAGTTGATTGGTCTCTCTGCAAATAAGAATCTGAGTCTACTTGAAGAACAAATTAGGCAACATCATCCCTCGTACGTGGCTGTTACTGGTTATGAGGAAACGGAAAGCAATAGGTTGAGATTGCAATTCGAGGCCAATGTTGGCGAATATATAAAAAAACTTTTCTGGGGTAAGTTTTCTCACCTAAATATGGTTAGAGAGATAGAAGCGGAGATTGTAGTAAATGGAATAGCGGGTGCGGCGGGTCTTACCGCCTCGGTTGAGAGTATAAAGAGTGGTAAAGACCTCGCTCTGGCAAACAAAGAAACCGTTGTTTTAGCGGGGGAGTATATAAAGAAGCTCGTTGGTGAGAGTAAAGTGAAACTTCTTCCGGTAGACTCCGAGCATTCGGCAGTGTTTTTTTTGCTAGATTTTATAGGTAAGCGAAACGTTGAGGAGATTATTCTCACCGCCTCGGGAGGACCCTTCCGCGATCTGGATTATGATTCTCTTAAGAGGGTGACTGTTGATGATGCCTTAAATCATCCTACCTGGAGGATGGGGAAAAAAATAACTATTGATTCTGCTACTATGGCAAACAAGGGTCTTGAGGTAATAGAGGCTCAGCAACTGTTTGGTTTTGATCTAGAGAAGATACGGGTTGTGATTCACAGAGAAAGTAAGATACATTCCTTTATAAGAACGATAGATGGGGTATTGTATGCACAGGTTAGCAATCCCGATATGAGGATGCCAATAAACAATGCCCTTTCCTATCCCAGACTAAGAGCCGCTGATTATGGAAGACTTGATTTCACTAATTTTGTTTTAAGTTTTGATGAGGTGGATTATAGAAAATATAGAATGCTTAAGCTTGCGTACGAGGCAGCAAGGATGGGGAATGCGTATAGGATTGTTTATAATGCGGCTAATGAGGTTGCGGTTTCAGGGTTTGTCAGCGGAAGGATAGGTTTTCTCGAGATACCGGTGATTGTTGAGAGAGTTATGGATATGGATTGGAGTGTTGAGAGCTTTGATTTGGAGGATATTTTAAGGGTCGATAGAGAGGGCAGGAAAGTGGCAGAGTCTGTGTGTAACGAACTGGAGAGAAAGAGAGATTGAACTATGTTTTTTCAAATTGTTATTGGTCTGATAGGTCTTGGAATAATAATATTTATTCACGAGTCAGGTCATTTTATTGCGGCTAAAATAAATGGTATTGAGGTAGAGGTGTTTTCTTTAGGATTTGGTAGGAAAATATTGGGTTTTAAACGAGGAAATACTCAGTATCAGATTTCTTTAATTCCTTTTGGTGGCTACTGTAAGTTGAAGGGCGATGAGGTTCTTAAGAACGCTGCAAAAACGGAATTGACGGAGATTCCGGAGGAAGAGGGTTCCTTTTTTTCTGCATCTCCCCTCAAACGGATTGTGGTGGCTTTTGCAGGGCCCTTGGCTAATTTTGTTTTTGCCGTTGTTATCTTGAGTGTGATATGGTGGGTCGGGTTTAGTGTATATTCCTCTTCTAATAAGATTATTCTGGCAAGTGATTATTTTGGTTATGCCAGTAATAAAATTCCCCCCGCTACTAAAGCTGGTTTAAAAACCGGAGATGTCATTATCTCTGTTGATGGGAGAAAAATAAGAAACTTCCAAGATCTTGTGGAAGTGGTATCAACCAACCCGGGTAAAAAATTGGATTTTGTTGTAAAACGTGATGGTAAGGTGTTAACAATTCCTGTTATGCCTGAACTCGATAAAAATACCGGCTCTGGGAGGATTGGGGTTTACTCCTGGATAAATCCTGTGGTGGAGAAGGTTTTGCCTGGGAAAGGTGCCTCGCTTGCCGGGATTAGAGCGGGAGATATAATCGTTGGTGTAAATGGTAGGAGGGTTGAGAATACCCTGGATATTTTTAAGGCTTTAAAGGACAAACCTGGGAAAGTTGTTCTTAGAGTCAAAAGAGGCACTTCCGTAATAACTATACCTGTAGTTGTTACCTACGACGAGTCGGGGAATCCTGATCTGGGAATTTACTTTAAAGAGAGAATGTATAGAGAAGGGGGAAAAGGAATAGTTTACGGATTTAAGAGAGGGGTTGAGGAGACTATTGATACCATGGGTATGACCCTAAAGGGCATTGTAATGTTGTTTCGTGGAATAAATATCCACAATACGGTTGCGGGACCCCTACGGATAAGCTATTACCTTGGAGAGGTTACGAAGAGTGGTTTTGAATTGAGCCTTAGAGCCGGTATAATTTCTTTCGTTAGGCTTCTTAGTTTACTTAGTATTGTTCTTGTCATAATGAATCTTCTCCCCCTGCCGGCTTTGGACGGGGGGCAGATACTTCTCTTCGTTATTGAGATTGTAAGAAGGAAAAGAGTTAGCCCAAAGCTGATATATCGGGTTCAGGTAATTGGTTTTTCGTTTATAATAATAGTTGCCGTGATGATAACTTTTAGTGATATACTGTTCTTTATTGGTAAGTAATTTAGGGGGTAATATAAGAGGTGTCAAAGAGAAAATTGGTTTGTATGTGCGAGAATGAGTTTGAAGTAGAGGTTAGAGAGCTTGTGGATTTGGAAGAAGAACCTGAAATTGAGGATGAAATTCTCAGTGGCGATTATATGACATACAGGTGCCCCAAGTGTGGTAAGTTGTTGAAACCGGAGTTTCCTTTCAGGATTGTTGATAGGCAGCGGGGGATCGACATTTTTTTTATTCCGGAATTGGATAGAGGGGCTTATTCAAGAAAAAAACTCGGGTATGATGTGGGAAGTCCTAGCAGAGTTGTGATTGGATTTCCGGAGCTTATTGAGAAGTTGACGATTATTAGGGAGGGTTTGGATGATAGAGCTGTGGAATCCATAAAGATGTATCTATTGGAGCATGCCATTTCCAGGGATGATGAGGTAGAGTTAATTCCTAAAGTGTGGTTTGATAGGAGGGAGAATGAATATCTTATTTTTAAGATAGAGGGGTTAAAAGAAGATAGTATTGGAATTACCCGAATTCCTAGGGAAACTTACGATAAAGTGGTGAAAAGCCTTGTGAAAAATAGGGATAAAACAATGCGAAGTATAGTATCTCCGCCATATGTATCGGTAAATAAGCTGAATTGGGAGTAGGTAGGTTATGTTTCGTTTCTCCGGAAGAAAATTAATTTGGAATTTACTATTCCTCCTCTGCGTAAGTGGCGTCTATGCAGGTTCGATCTATCTTCAGGTCAACAACAGCCACAATGGTAAAGTTACACAATTGGTTTATAGTGGGGCCACTGGATTGCTCTTTAGTGGGGGGGACGACGGGACGGTTAGAGTGTGGAATTTAAGGGAATCTGCTCTGTTAAAGTCTATTAGGGTTTCCTATCTACCGGTGAAAATGCTCTCAGTTGATGACAATAGCTACAGAGTAGCTGTTCTCTCTTCCAATGAAATATCAATATTTCGACTGTCCGTGTGGGATTGGAAGAGTGGTGAAATGTTGTTTTCCAAGACGTTAAAGAGTATGCCTTTATATATAGGGTTTTCAAGTAGGGGAAGTTATCTCGTATACACGCTTCCGAAGTGGAAAAGTATTGATATTGTAGATCCCTCTACCGGAAAGAAATTAAGTTATTTTGACAAAGCTTTTGGGATTGTCTCGTATTTAACCTTTTCTACCAGTGAAAACAATATTCTAACGTATCAACCATCCGGTGTATTTACATATTGGGATTTTGAAACGGGGTCGGTGATTAAGAGGTTATTTTCTCTGGCGAATTTGAGTAAAATTTGCATTTCGAATAATAAGAGATTTTTGGTGGCTAGGCAATCTGATAGATTGGTGATGATTGATTTGCTTACCGGAGATTTGCTTGATTCCGTTGAGGTTGGGAATATTGAAGCAATTTCGATATCACCTGGGGATAACGAGGTTGCGTGTATCTCTTCTAATGGTGATGAGGTTAAAAAACTTGAGCGCTTTATGATTGTCAATGGGGGGTTTTTGAGCCTGGGTGGGAAGGAGGCAAATGAAATTTCCACTCTCTGCTACGGGAACAACGGGCTTTTTAGAGGTTACGGGGATGGAACTAT
Source organism: uncultured Spirochaetales bacterium (assembly GCA_964596425.1). GTDB lineage: Bacteria > Spirochaetota > Spirochaetia > SZUA-6 > SZUA-6 > CAZQTC01. Next base: position 285,374 of record CAZQTC010000023.1, read on the forward strand.
TGACGAGATTCTTCCGGGGGGAACTGTAAAGCTAATTGCAAGGAATAGAATTGCCAATGTCTCGGATTTCACTGTTGATAAAGAGGGTTTAGTACTAGTTACTCCTAGGAATGTATATGAAATAAAGTCGAACTATTTTAATGCTGATTCCAGTTCGATAACTTCGGGGTTGACGGTTGAATTTGAAAAATTTGTTAATCCGTTAAACTGTAACTCCGGTGTATGCCGGCTTGATGATAATCGGATAGTTATATGGGGGAAGAATAGTGAGAATGAAGGGTTTAGCGTATTTAACTTAGAAACTGGCAGTACCGAATTTGTAGATAATGATTTTGATTCGCCTCTTGTGTATGTGGGTACCTCAAAGGAGTGGATTGTTGTTATAGAGGATTCGGGTAGGTGTGTACTGTATAGTGCTGAGGATTTTTCTAGGAAGTACAGTTATTTTATCCCCGGATTGCATAAACTTATTCCTATAAGTGAAAATAATATGGTAGGGGCAAAGAGTAAGCTTGGAAATTTTGACAGTTCTCTCACTCTATTGAGTGTGGAAACAGGTGAGAATTTCCCTATAAACGATGCCAGTTTGTACGTTTATGAGTTGGCATTTAATAGGGAAAGTGAGTTGTTGTATTCTATCGGGATTGAGAAAGCAAATTCAAAATTATATACGGTGTTGAAATCTCACTTTGGAAGTGATTTTGGTAGCGAATACGTACTTGATAGGTTTGAGGGCGAGGATATAGGAGCCTCTCTCTCTATAGATGAAAAGAGTGGGATTCTTTATAGCTCATTGGGATACACCGGGGTGACGGAGTATGTTGGAGGTAGAAGTGTTAGGTTTGAAAAATCCGATAAAGTAGCGAGGAAGATTGAGTTTTATGGGGGGAGAGTGTACTCACTAAATAGGGATAAAAGCCTCAGTGTGTGGGATGCAAGGGAAAAGTGTGCCTTACTCGATTTTTATCTGTTTAGAGATGGGGAATGGTTGGTTATTTTGGGAAAAACAAGGGGAGGAATACCTCAGGGATTTTATTCATCGGATGGTGGAATAAAATATGTAAATGTGGTTAGCGAGGGTTATCTTTTAAATAACTATAGGGAGCTGTATAGGTTACATTTCACCACGGGTAATAATTAGTAATTAGTCGTGTGAGGGATTACTTGAGACCTTTTTTATCGCCTCTTTTACCGCCTTTCTGACGTCGTTTGCGTATTCGGTATTATCAATGGAGTGGGCGTATAGAGTCCCCATAAGTGAAACCCTATAGTAGGGTTTGATATGATTTAATGCATAGGCTGCCATGTCGAGTACGCAGTCCTGACACTTACAGATATTATCATAGTCTTTTAACTGGCGTTCAAGTTCATCAAAAACCAACCTCTCTGCCTCGTTGACCAGATTTTCTAAGTCGTAGTTGTCCTTTAAACTCATGCTCTTTTTCTCCTGCTCTCCTGTCAATCTGTATTGTTATTGTTGATGAAAAATGACACTTTCTATTTTAATTCAACTACTATAATAATCGGAAATTTACGATAAATAATCAAGGTTAATCTGACCAATTTGCCAGAGGCTCAAACTTTGTGTAACGAGCGATAAACGCTATTTTTACCGTTCCTATGGGACCGTTTCGCTGTTTTGCTATTATCAACTCTGTTTCAGTACCCTTTATCTCTGCCTCCTCCGGAGAACTCTCCTCGCCCTTCTTTCGATGTAAAAACAAAACGACATCGGCATCCTGTTCTATGGAACCAGATTCCCTTAGGTCCGCAAGTGTTGGGCGCTTACCCTCTGTTTCCCTCCTTACCTGGGAGAGGGCAACAACCGGGATATCCAGCTCTCTTGCCAATGCCTTAAGCGAGCGGCTTATCTCGGCTATCTGTTCATGACGTGGTATGTCTTTGTTCTCTGAGGTGATTAGGGTAAGGTAATCTATAAAGATTATGGCTACATTGTGCTGGGATTTCATTCTCCGCGCCTGGGCTCTAAGGTCTAGGAGTTTTAGGTTGGGGGTGTCATCTATGTAAAGGGGAGCCTCGTATATTTTACCCGCTGCCTCCGTTAATTTGTGAAAATCTGATGGTTTTAACAAACCCGCTCTAAGTTTTTTGGAGTCCAATCTGGCTTCGCTACTCAATAGCCTCTGCATTAGTGCCATGCTGGACATCTCCAGTGTAAAGAAGCCCACCGGAATTTTATGTCTGATTGCCATATTTGCAGCCATTGTTAAAGCCAGAGCAGTTTTTCCGACGGATGGCCTTGCTCCGATAACTATAAACTCGGAGTTTTGAAATCCACTGGTGTAATTGTCCAGATCGGAGAAACCGGTTGGGATTCCCGTATAGTTATCCTTTGTATGGTAGAGTTTTTCTATTATCTCCACGGCCTTTGGCACTATCTCTTTTGCCTCGAGGTAGAATCCCGTGTGCTGTCTCTCCGCTATCTCGAATATTTTTCTCTCCGCCTCTTCGATGATATAGCCGATTTCCAGAGATTCATCGTGGGCTTGAGCAATAATACCCGAGGCTATTCTGGAGAGATTGCGCCGTATACTGCAGGTTTGAACAATTTGGGCGTAGTACTCTACGTTTGCACTTGTCGGAACCACGGAGGTAAGCCTGGATATATATGCTGCCCCCCCTGCCTCTTCCAGCTCCCCACTCGCTTTAAGCTCGTCCGTTACGGTAATGAGGTCAATTGCTTCATTTTTGTTGAATAGGTTGAGAATCGCCTGATATATCTTCTTGTTTGCCGTTTTATAGAAATCTTCCGGTCTTAGGTATCTAAGTACGGTTGATAGAGCCTCCGCATCGAGGAGAAGGGCCCCCAGCGTGGCCTCTTCTGCCTCTTCGTTGTACGGTGGAATCTTATCTTTGAGAGTTTGATTTATCATTCTCCCTTATTTTTTTCTTCTCTTTCTATGGTAACCTTTATGTTTGCCTCTTCGTTGTCGTACAGTTTTATTCTAACCTTGTATGTTCCAATCATTCTTAAGTTATGATCTGGAACCTCAATTTTCTTTCTGTCTATCGAGTAACCACGACTCTGAAGTTCCTGAGCTATAACAGCATTGTTTACAGATCCAAATAGTTTACCACTTTCACTGGCGGGCATTTTAAATACTATCTCTTCGCTCTCAAGTCTTTCCTTCAGGCTCATCGCCTCTCTGCGTTTTTCTTCCTTTCTCTTTTCAATTGCATCTCGTCTCTGTTCCAAGAGTTTTAGATTTGCCTTATTGTAGAGAACGGCAATTTTTTTGGGGAGCAGGTAGTTTCTTGCGTATCCGTCGGCTACCTCCTTTATGTCTCCCTCTTCGCCTAGTCCTTCAACATCCTGGTAAAGTATAACCTTCATTCTTCCCTATCTCTCCTTTCGAATTCTCTGTATTTTATCCATATTTCAGATATCCCCAGACCGGGAATAAGAATTAATATCAGGATATTAATCTTTGGGGTAAATAGAAGTACTATTAGGGTAAAGTAAACAATGAATTTTAGACCGGGGTTAATCCTGAAGTATTTGAATAGGAAATTTATTATCCCTATCCCCTGAATGGCATATAGCACTGCCAGTATTAAAAGCAGATTCCATGCAGTGTAACCTATTACCCCAAGTTTAATCTTAAAATCTATCAATACCAACGCAAAATTAATTATCAATGGCCACACATAGTACTCGGGGAGTCTAAACTCGGAGATTTTCGCGATTTTTCTCTCCGGTTTCATACCTATCATTGCGGTGGACCTGTTAGATATCGCTGTTCCAATCCACCATGAGAAGCCAAGAAGGGCAAAGTAATCAAATATATAGCTTCTAAAAAATATCTTGGTGGTTGTCTCTTTTAGAGCTTGGGGGTTTATGTATTTATTTATTATGGCAAGGGTAGTTGTCCCGCCGGAGGAGAACATCTGTTTTAGATATTCGGATATGCTTTTAAAGAGGATATTCATAGAGTTGCTAAATTGTGTATTCCCCCGATAGTAGAGTATTACCGGTATCGATAGGATGCCGAAGAGAGCCGTTACAGAGAATAGCTTTATCAAGTTGGAGCTGAAACGAATTCTCTTTATATCAGCATTTAATAGTAACAATCCCCCGAGAAAGGCTACTAATATTAATATTTCCAGGGCCATCAGGGGTTTCGTAGCCGAGTTGAAATTAGAAAATCCTATTCTAAAAAATTTTACTGCAACGATCGCAACGAAGGTGAGTGCCGCGGCGTATATAAGGGTCTCGTAGTCTCGCTTTGCAAACAGTATCTGTAGGGGAATAAGGAATAGGAATATCCCCATAGAAAACTGGTACAGCAAAATCGAGGCTATAGAGAAAAGAGTTATCTCTATCCATATGTTTCTAATTTTAGAACTAAACATCCACTCTAATTATACGTATTTTACCACTTTATGTTAATTTTTGTATGTTACCTATTTTGTGGTAAACGGTAAAAGTGCGAGGACCCTTGCCCTTTTTATTGCCTTTGCCAGTTGTCTCTGGTGCTTGGCACAGGTACCGGTGATTCTTCTGGGTAAAATTTTCCCCATCTCTGTTGTAAAGCGCCTTAATGTCTCAGGATCCTTGTAATCTATTGTCATCTTTTTCGTACAGAACTTACAGACCTTTTTTTTGAAATATATTCGCTGTTTGGGTTTTGAAGTCTGCTGTTGAGTTTCGGTGTTTCCGTTTGTTTTTTCAGTTGTTTCAACAGTATCGCTCATTATTTAATCTCCTCCTAAAAGTGTCCTCGTAATTTAAAATGGTATATCGTCTTCAAAATCATCTTCGATTCCCGCCGTATCATCGGGGAATGGTTCTGGTGGAACACTTTCCTCCTGAGCAGGTTGGGGTACTCTTCCACCCAGGAGTTGTATGTTTGATGCTACAATTTCCACCCGACTCCTCTGTTGTCCCTCCTGTTCCCATCTGCTTTGACGTAACTGTCCCTCTACTCCTATCTGTTTTCCCTTTTTCAGATAGGGGTTAAGGGCTTCTGCAATTTTTCCCCATACTACAATGTTGAAAAAGTTGGCTTCATCAACCCATTGATCGTTCCTTTTCCTTCGTTGGTTAATCGCAATCGAAAGCCTGCTTACCGGCGTCCCATTGTTGGTATACTTAAGCTCGGCATCGCGTGTCAGTCTCCCCACCAGTACCACGTGATTTATATCAGCCATTATTATTCCTCCATAAGAATAGGCCTATACAGAATACTGTAGGGGCTTATTTTCCTTTCCTAACAATTAGCATTTTAAGAACTTCGGTCTTTAACTTCAAGGATTTTTCAAATTGTTTAATCTTTTCGGGAGGGGCTTCAAATTCGTAGAGGTAGTAGTGTCCTCTGTCATGTTTTTTGATTAGATAGGCGAGCTTTCTCTCGCCCATGTCTTCCTCTTTTGTGAGGTTTATTCCCAACTCGGCAAGCTGGGATTTTACTGTATCCCTGCCCTTTTCAAAATTGCCCTCATCCGTATTAAAAATGATTACGGCCTCGTATTTCCTCATTCTTTCCTCCCTATGGTCATATTGATCCATCCTTAGATAAAGATGGATAAGAAGGTATGATGGAAAATAACACAATGTTTGGAGAGTGTCAAGCTATTCTTATCGAGCTATTCTTAAAGTGAGGGTGAATTGTATCCGAAAATTGAATTGACCATGACAAAACGAGTTAACTACGAGGATGATATATTTTTTCTTCTCTTACTCCTAAGGCGATTAAAGGAAGGGTTAAAGTTAAAAATCGACATGGAGCATTTTGGGTCCAAAATAGTGGATGATGTTTTGTTTATCGACGAAAAAATAGAAACCCTTTTAAATCTGTTGAAGAATCAAACCCTCCTTTTAAGAGAGGAGGAGTATCTCATTGACCTTAAAAAACTTACCAGGCTTTTTATAGAGTTTTTGAATGATTTGATTGATAAGAAGTTTCCGGGCAGTTATTACTTTTCCGACCTGTTGATGAGTTTCGAGAAAATACGGGACAAACATGAGAAATTTCTGGAGGATATAAAGGTAATACTTAAGGATATTGAAACTAAAGAGCGAGATGCGGAACAGATTGTTTCCAGCGAAGAGTTTAAATTTCTTCTGTCAAATGGTACGGAAGATACAACATAAAATCTTGACATTTAAAATTACTTTTGTTAAATTACATCTCGAAATTGATTCCCGGTTGTGTAATTGGTAGCACCCTAGACTCTGGATCTAGTCGTGGGGGTTCGAGTCCTCCCCGGGAAGCTACTTTTAGTGGCCCCTTCGTCTATCGGCTAGGACAGAAGACTCTCATTCTTCAAAGAGGGGTTCGACTCCCCTAGGGGCTAGCGGAGAGAGGCGGAAGATGTTCTGTCTCTCTTTTTTTGTTTTTACCTCGGCTCTCGGGATTGTTCTCCCCGTAGTGTCAGATATTTTGCGCAAATTGCATATTCCCATGCTAAGTGCATTCCTGTAAAAATGAACCGCACTCCGCTGCCACTTAGCTTTAGTATTAACCCCAATGATCTATCTGAAATAAAAAGTCCTGCTTCTTTCATCTCCCGTTCAAGTATCCAAAAGAACTCTTTCGGCTATCCCTATCCTAATAGAAGAACCGCTTCGTTTTTCGTTGAAACTTAACTAAGGAAGCTGGAATAAAACGGAGGGTTTCCGATGGGATATCGGAAACCCTTCCTGCTTAAATCTTATTGTTTGCCGCTGACAAAAAAATCAATATACTCCTACATCTGTATCAACATAACTGCTTTCAAGCGGCTCGTTCTGGGTCTGGATTGAGCTGTTTCTCATCACATATGGAGGCCCTCTTCTCCTGTTCAGGGTGTTCAGCCTTAGCTCAATCATGCCTGTTGTGACAGGGGCGCGTATTTTGTAGCCAGAAAGATAAGCTTGCGTATTAACTTCAGTGCTTCCATCAGAAAGCACATTCATCACACACACGTCACCCTCATTCGGCACGGTCTTGTCTGTTGTAAGCTGGTAAGGCCATTCACCATCAACAATATCAACAAGGTCAAGGGCATCATTATTCTCATCAGAAAGCTTTATCCTGTATCTCAGCTGAATTCCTTGTGAAACACCAATCTGCCCGTCACACTGAACCCATATGCCATTTTGAACATCCCATTCATAAATAACAGGCGTATCGGGATTTGAATCTGTTGAATCCACAAAAAGGTCTATTGTCTTAAGGTTTGCGCTTCCTTTCCAGAACTGAAACGTGAAATGCTTGCTGCCTGTGAAATCAAGATTCCTGAAATAAGATACACTTGGACTTATATTCTCAACAAACAAATTATCCTCAAACACTGCAACAGTGTCTGCATATGTCTGGGGATTTGGCCTGAACTCAAGCTCATAAGCAGCATCCATGTTATGTGCCTCAACAATCGGGTCAGTATATGTGCCTTCTTCAGACTTTTCAACACCGTTCTTGTCATAAACCTTGATTTCCATTATGTTCTCAAGAACAGAAACACCCATGATATCTGAAGCAATCTGATCTCTTAAATCAACAACTCTCGCAATAATATCAAAGTTCCTATTGCTTCCCGTTGAATTCAGATTAAATCTTAACAGAAAATAGGGCTGCTCTGAAACTATCCTGAAAACCTCTGCAGTATCACCGTTTCCATAATCTAGAATCATGCCATTTTCTAAGTCAATCCACTCAGAGGTCTGAGGATCTTTAACCTGATAGGATTTCAAAAGTGCATCATCCTCGCCCATTAAATAAGCATCAAAGGTATATCCGTTAAAGAGCTTCTCATCAATATCGGTAGGGCCTGTTTCACTATTATATTTAATGTCAAAACTGGGAGGATTCACCCCCGGAGGTGTTACTGTATATGGCTTTCCCGAAATCGTCAAAGCATCTGGAAGATCTTGTGGATAAAATTTTGCCCACGGCGTATAATTACCCTCTTTGACCACACCAGAACAGTTTACCGAAAAATCACCCGCAGTTACTCTAAACATCTGCTTTGGAAGAGGTCCGTCTCTATCAATGTCAATTTCAACATCACCAGTCCCATAAGAGTAACCTGTTAAAGTAGCAGTAGCGACATCACCATCAACATAGGTGGATTTGTCCAAAACAAGAGAATCAAGGCTGGATTTTTTTTGCTCAGGAATATCAGGAACTGTCGGCACAGGACAGCCCGTAAGAGAAATTCCCCCGTATAATGCCGCAACAAAAGCAAGAGGTAATCCGGCTTTTCTCCATAACTTTTTTGCAATCCCTTTTAAACGGTAACTTTTTCTTATTTTAGTGATATTATAATTAAGAATTAGCACCCCCTATGTATATATGTTATCGCGGATATATTGGTCTGTCAAAAGACAGTACAATTTTTTTCTATTCGGAGTTTTGATAGCGCGACAGAAACGAGGTGGTAATGTATTTTCTCATCGGGATAAACAGGAGTATTAGAATTAGTGCATTTATCAGGGATGCCGCTGCAAATAGGTTCCAATGGGTTATTCCCTCTCCGATGTTACCGATAAACGAGTAGAGCACAAGGCTTATGGGGTATTTGGAGTCCGTTGTGAGCAGAATCAGGGGTATAAGAAAGCCGTTCCACGCATTGAGAAATGCCACTATAAAGATTGCCCCTATGATGGGTAGAGAGAGGGGTATGAGAACCTTGCGGATATAGTAGAGGTTGGATGCTCCCTCTACTATACCGAGCTCCCGTAGTGACGGTGGAATACCCCTTATAAATGTAAAGTAGGTGTACAGGGCAAATCCTACCGAGTGGAAAACGTATATGATAATAATGGGGGTGTAGGAATCGAGTAGCTTTAGTTTCATTAATACTACGTAGAGAGCCGTTAGGGTATGCATTCCCGATAAAACACCCAGTATCTGGATGGATATCAAGAACGAATGGGCATGGAGCTTCTTTAGCTTTTTTAAGAAATGGGAGGCGGGTATTACGATAGAGAGGGTAAGCAGAGCGGTTGGAAGTGCCAGTAGCAGGGTGTTGATAAGGTTTTTTGTTATCTTGTACCTCGATATCAGGAGAGGAAAATTTTTTAGTGTCAGATGAGCGGGGATAATCCTGTCTATGTAATTTACGGATATGGCGGAAAGGCTCATCCACACCACCTGATAGATTAGGGTAAATGATAGAATGATAATAAATATACTGAAGAGAGTGGAGATGGGGCGGTTAATATTTATATCGGGGAGAATATGAAACCGGAGTGGGGATGATGCTCTTCTCTTTATTCTGATGATTACTCGCCATAGTATGATGAGTAGTATCAGGATTAGTATCATTATCACGGAGAAGGCAGAGGAGATTCCTATGTCGTTGTTTTTTATAAAGGTATTGTATAGGTAGAGTTCCAGTGTTGTTGTTGCCCCTATTATGTTTCTACCGCTAAAGCCTGATAGTAGTGGAGGTCCTCCCCCTGTCATAAGAAATATGAGGGTAAATTCCTTAAACCTCTTGATGAAAACTATTACCGAGAGTGCAACGATTGTTTCTTTGATCTGCGGGAGAATTATCTCCGTGTTAATTCTCGTGTCCGATGCTCCCTCCAGGCGTGCGGATTCGATGGTATAACGCGGGATGTTTCTTATCACCCCTAGAATTACAAGTGTTGATATCGGGATGTATAACCATATACTTGCCGTTAGGGTAATGATAAAGCTCGAGGTGGGATCTAAAAAGAGATTGATTTTGATACCGGTAAGTGTATTTAGCAAACTGTTCATCCCGTCTCCGAAACAGACCGCTCTCCAGAGTGGGATGGTAATAAAAACCGGAATGACAATCGGAATTAGAAGAAAGGGGTGAAGAATTTTATAGAGGCTATTGTTTTGATAGATGCTAGCTGCCAGTAGAAAACTGATGGTTATGGTAAAGAGTGTGTTTAGTATGCTCCACAGCAGTGTTATTGCAACGCTTAGATAGAATCCCTTATCAGAAAGGATGAAGAGGTAGTTTTTAAATCCCGCAAAGGTTTCTTCCTTTGCGCTGTGGTAAAGGAAGGAGTTGTATGTAACGCTAAATAGCGGAAGAATTCCTATGACAAAGAGAACGAAGATTAAGGGTAGAATTAAAAGTGTCTCGCTTCTTTTGGTTATTATCACTCTCCCGCGAGTTTTTTCCACAGAGGATTTCATTTGCTGGAAATTCCATAAATCCTAAGGGCCATAGGGCCCTTAGGACAATCGGCCAACTAATCCTTTGAGCTGGGTTTTAGGTTGGTATCAATAATTTTTTGTCCCTTGTTCAAGCCCTCCTCTACCGTTAGTTTTCCCCCTACAACAAACCTTAAAATTTTCCACATTGTGTTTTTGTACACAACGTAGCTATAGCTCGGAGGAATGACACTTCCTATTGTGTAGCTTTTAAAGAATACCTTGAAATATTTGGAGTTATCCCTTATTGCCGACCACACCGAGGTGTTAGCTGGAATTTTGTACAATTTTTCTGCGATATCCAGTTGTACCTTCCTGGATACAAGGTAGTTTATCAGCTGTAGTGCCTCTCTCTTGTGTTTTGAATTCTTTGAAAGAGAAAATCCCTTAAAATCCAGCAGAGGTGATGCGTACCGCTGGGTGTTTGATATAAACGGGAAGGTTAGAATTCCCAGGTTTAGTCCTGCCTTCCGGAAAGATGGGATTGCGTAGGAGCCTGTTAGTATAAAACCTATTTTGTTGTCTATGAATTTTGATTTTATTGCCCCGCGAAAAAGGGGAAAGAGTAATTTTTGGTTTTTCAACTCTATAAGGTAGGTTAGGGCTTGCCCTGTAGCCTTATCGTTTATCACCGCTATATTTTGGGGATCGTTTATATCTTTGCCAAAACCTACCTGAAAGGGAAGTAACCAATACGCCGAGTAGAGGTTCCATGCAAGGGGAATAATGCCCTTGGCTTTTAAGTTATGAGCAATTTTTTCCAACTGTTCGGTGGAGAGTGAGAGGGCATCGATATCACCCACCACGGACTTATTGTAGAGCATTACCTGGGTGTCAAAATAAAAGGGAATAGCGGTGAGTTTGTTGTGGTATTTAAAGGCTTTGATTCCCTTTTTGGTGAGGTCGTTGGTGTTTACATCTTTTAGATCTTCAAACACACCGTAGTCAGAGAGCTTGGAAACATAGTCCGATTTTATCATAAAAACATCGGGGAGAGTGCCTTCTGCCCTTGCCACAGTACTTAGCTTTGATTTTATTTTGGGGATATAGTTTACCTCTATACTGTAGTTGTTTGTTTTGGCGAATTGAGTAATTTCGTCTTTTAGTAGATTGCTTCCCTCCCAGCTTATCCAGACGGTTAGCTTTGGTTGTTGTGCATAAAGTGGGTTAGCAAGTACGAGAAGGGCACAAACCCACAGCAGGTTAAGCACACGTGTTTTCATTTTTTTCTCCTTTCCAAACACGGGAGGCATACCCGTTTCCAGATATACCCTATCGGTTTGTTGCCATAGGCAATTTTCTGTTATTGCCCTTAGGCTCACAAACTCGGAGTTTTGTTTATGTTTTATTTTTTCAGGACGCCTGCCTTTCAAGCAATCCTGTTTTTTGGTTAAACTCTTCTATATATCTGTCCCACTCTTCTACCTGTGCAAATACCTCCTCCCAGAACTCGGGTTTCCATAACTCGTTTAGCTCTTCTACGGTTTTTCCCTGCTGTTCCACCCACGTAAAGTACTTTAGGTTGTGGATTGATTTTCTGTCGTAGTAGCCAAGCTCTTTCATAAAATCCGTTTTTACGTCAAGAAAATCTCTCATATAGTGGATCTCTGCAAGTTCTCTGGAGTACTGACCGAATTTTTCTCTCTGTTCTACAATTCTCGATTTATACAACTCCGCCGAATCAGTTAAAACGGTAAATACTATATCATTGCTATCCATCTCGTAGTACTTTACGGCTTTGATTGTTGCAAGAAGATTGCCTATACTCGAAATCCCGAGTAGTTCCAGACTATCTACAAATTCCTCTTCTAGCCCTGTACTTTTGAGGTATTCTTTGCCAACGGGTTCGTTAAATAGTCTTAATAGGTTCATACATTGTTGGTCATGAATATCAACTATCATATCAGTGTTTCTCGGGTTGTGTATCCATGGAACGTGTTTATCGCCAATGCCCTCTATCTGATGTGCCCCGAAACCGTTTAAGAGAAGGGTAGGACACTCGAGGCTCTCTGCGGCAATTACAAGGGTTGCCGGGCTTATGTGTTTTAGATAGTCCCCGGCAGCAATGGTACCAGCCGAGCCCGTTGCCGAGACAAAAGCTTTTAGTCGGCTCTTTTCTTCCTTTACGGAGTTAAAAACCTCCTCTATAGCGCTTCCGGTTATATGATAATGCCATATAGCGTTACCAAACTCGTCGAACTGGTTAAAGATTACATGGTCCGGCTTGGTTTTTCTTATCTCCCAGCACTTGTCGTATATCTCTTTTACATTGGATTCCGAACCCGGGGTTGCAATTACCTCTGCCCCTATGGATTTCAGCCACTCGAATCGTTCCTTGCTCATCTCCTCCGGTAGAATAGCTACCGCATCACATGCCAGTAATGCACAGTCGAATGCTCCCCCCCTGCAGTAGTTACCCGTTGAGGGCCAAACCGCTTTCTGGGTGGTTGGGTCAAAGCCCCCGGAAACAAGCCGTGGCACAAGGCATCCAAAAGCCGCTCCCACCTTGTGTGCACCGGTAGGAAAGTATTTTCCTACAAGGCCTATAATTCTTGCATCTACCCCTGTGAACTCTTTGGGAAACTCTATATAGTTTACCCCACCGAAGAGGCCTGTTTTTATATCGTTTTTCCAGGTTATTCTAAATAGGTTTAGGGGATCTACGTCCCATAGCCCTACGTTTTTTAGTTTTTCTTTGATGAAATCCGGTATTAATTCCGGATTCTTTAACTGTTTAAAAGTGGGAATGATTATGTTTCTCTCCCTCGCTCTTTCGATAGCCTTGGATAGGACCTCGTTATTGATGCTTTGTATTATTTTCATAATTTCATAATTCCTCCCCGGGGATATTGCTATTTATAATAAAGTTATTTGTAATAAAATCAATAGATGAATTATTATTTTAGCTCTATGTTGAAACTTTCGATAAATTTTTCCAGGTCAAAGTGCTCCTCGAAAATTTTCTCTATCTCCTTTATCTTCACAATATCGTACTCCTGAATTTTAGTGTTTTCGAATATGTCAAGGAGCCTTGCCTCTGACTCCGCTGTCCCCTCTTCTAAATAGAGGGCAGGGATTCCGGAATCCTCTATCTTTGATCTTATTTCAGGATTTAACGGGTCTGTTTTACCGCATGTAAGAACGATTCCGCATATTCTGTTTTTGGAGGCCCTACTGTACTCGAGTATTTTCTCTATCTTCTTTACCGAGCTTGCTCCCAGGAGTACAATGTCACGTGGTTGAAGATAATGTTCCAGTTTTAGATGCTCTGCGGGAACGGATATTACCCTGATAGAGTTGCATGGAATTTTCCACTGTTTTTCTTCGGGGTTGCCAATGTACTCTATGGGTTTAATCTTCCCCAGGATAGTTTTCATTGAGGGTTTCGATAAAAAATCCACCTCGGGTAGAAAGGCAAGTATCCGTAAGGGCCCCCCAAATGCCCCGTATTTTTTGTTTAATAAATCTTCTGTTATAAACTCTTTTACACTGTCTATCTTTTCGGGAATTAGTTTGTTAAAGATAAGTCCCCTGACCCTACTCTTTTTGTAGAGAAAGTATGAAAGGTCCACCTCTAACATGTCCAAAGCTTTACCTATACCCCCACCGGAGAGGAAAATTATATCGGCATCGATTAGGTTGCTAACGTCCGCATTGGAGAGGCCTACAATGCCTCCAACCCCTGGATGTCCGGAACCCTCCGCGATTATTACTCGTTTGTGAGAGAGTTTCTTTATGGATTGAAGAATAGCATCCTCGAGTTTTCGTGTTTCCTCCAGATGATTTTCTTTTTTTAAATAGTTTTTTGTAAAACCCGAACCGAGCCGAACGGGAGAGATTGAATCGAGGTCTATGTCCGGAATTTGAGAAAATTTTCCTATTAAGGTGGCATCTTTGTCTATTTTTTTACCATCTGAAAGTTGAACAAGCTCCTGACCCACCGGTTTGAGATAGCCTATAAGTGAGGGATCCATTACCTTTCTTAATAGGGAAATAATACCCAGGCTTGTAAATGTTTTACCTGCGTGCTGTCTAAATCCTGTTATGTAGACTATGGTCTGTTTCATTTTGCTGTTTTTGCTCCATTGTTGTTCTTTAACACGAAGTTATTATAGTAGTACTCCATGCTATCTACAAGGGCCTGCCAGGAGGCCTCGACTATATTTCTGGAAACCCCCACGGTATTCCACGAGGTTTTTCCATCGGAGGAGGTAACAAATACCCTCACCTTTGCCTCGGTTGCCTTTTCCGGGTTGAGGACACGTACCTTATAGTCGGTTAACTTTATTGTCCTTAGGAAGGGATGGAATGGTTCCAGGGCATCCCTTATTGCTTTATCCAGGGTTTCCACGGGTCCTACTCCTACTGCAGCCCCCATTACCTCTTTCCCATTGACCCTTATGAATATCCTACCCACGGTTTTTGCCGGTATGTCTCCCGTTTTATAGGATTCAAGATGGTAATTCTGAAGCTCAAGGAGTGGGGTATAAATTTCAAGGGCCTTTCTCATCATAAGGTCAAAGGATGCCTCCGCTGCCTCATACTCGTAACCCTTGTTTTCCGCCTCTTTCAGTTTTGTGATAAGTTCCTTTACTATTGGAGAGGATTTATCAAAATTGCCATACTTGGATAGTTTTCTCACTATGGTAGATTTGCCTGCCAGTTCGGATAAGAGAATTTTTCTTTCGTTTCCTACGAGGCTCCCATCAATATGTTCCATAAGATGAGCAGCCTTGTTTAAGACGTCTACATGTTGTCCAGCCTTGTGGCTAAATGCTGCCTCACCCACGTATGGTTGCCGCTTGTCTGGGATTATATTAGCTTTCTCGGCAACAAATCTGGATAGGCTTGTGAGGTGTTTTAGGTTTTTACATACGCTTGCGTGTAGTTTCATCTTTAGGCATATGTTGGGTATAAGTGTGCATAGGTTGGCATTTCCGCTTCTCTCACCCCACCCGTTTACCGTACCCTGAATCTGGATAGCCCCTGCCTCGATTGCGGCGAGTGAGTTTGCCACCGCTGTTCCAGAGTCGTTATGAAAGTGTCCCCCCAGGGGTTTTAGTCTCTCCTGAGGTAATTCCTTCATTATTCTGTACACTTCGGAGGGTAGGGTGCCCCCATTGGTATCGCATAGAACAAGTACATCTGCGCCTGCCTGTGATGCGGTTTCCAGTACCTTGATAGCGTACTCAGGATCGTCCTTATAGCCGTCGAAGAAATGTTCCGGGTCAAAAAAGACCTCTCTACCCTCGGATTTTAGATAGTGGATAGAATCGTAGATCATCTCGAGGTTTTCCTCGTACGAGGTCTGTAACACATACTTTACATGTTCTTTCCAGGTTTTGCCCACAACTATTACCGTTGGAGTTTCAGCGGTAAGGAGGGCCTGAATGTGAGGGTCTTCCTTGGCTTTGCTCTTTGGTTTTCTCGTTGATCCGAAAGCTACCACCCTTGCATGGTGTAGGTTTAGTTTTTTAACCCGTTTAAAAAACTCTGCCTCTTTCTCGTTTGAAAGGGGAAATCCTCCCTCTATATAATCTATCTCCATCTCATCCAGTTTTTGGGCTATCTGGAGTTTATCGTTCAGGGTATAGGTTATTTCACTTCCCTGCATCCCATCCCTTAGGGTTGTGTCGTAGATATATATTCTCTTTTCCATTGTTCTACTCCGTTTGGGAATTATTATTTTCAGATAGAGCCTTATACCTGTTTATAGCATTGATGTATGCCCTGGCACTGGCTTCGATAATATCTGTAGATGCTCCCCGTCCTATAAATTTTTTATTATCGATCTGAAGGCTTACCGTTACCTCTCCCATTGCCTTTCTCCCCGGTGTTACAGCCTGTACATTGTACTCTATAAGCTGGGTTTTTATCCCCGTTACCCTGTCTATGGCATTGAATACCGCATCCACCGGTCCGTCGCCAACCGCAGCTTCTTCAAAAACCTTATCATCGGTCTTTATTCTTACAGTTGCCGTCGGAACCGCAACGTTACCCGATTGAATATTGAAGTAATCGAGGAAGTAGGTAGCGCTCTTGTATCCCAGTTGGTTACTTACGATAACGTAGAGGTCATCGTCAAACACCTCTTTTTTCCTATCGGCAATCTCAAGAAAACTCTCATAGGCCTTTTTAATCTGTTCTTTATCCAGCTGAAATCCCAACTCGGAGAGCCGCTTGGAGAAACCGTGCATCCCCGAGTGTCTCCCTAGAACCAGGTTGCTGGAATCCCTTCCGACAGATTCCGGGGTCATTATTTCGTAGGTTTCCCTCTTCTTTATTACTCCGTCCTGGTGTATACCGGATTCGTGAGAGAATGCATTTTCGCCGACTATGGGCTTGTTCCTTGGAATGGGAAAGCCTATTATCTTGGATAGAAGTCTCGATGTGTTGTATATCTGGGTTGTGTCTATGCCGGTTTTATAGGGTAGGTAATCCTTTCTTACGTTTAGAGCCATAACCAATTCCTCGAGGGCAGCGTTTCCCGCCCTCTCTCCGATTCCGTTAACGGTAACCTCCACCTGTCTTGCCCCGTTTGTTATTGCCGCTATGGAGTTTGCTACCGCTAATCCAAGGTCGTTATGGCAGTGCACGGAGATTTTTGCCTTATCTATATTGGGAACCCCCTCCATTATATCTTTTATAAACTTTCCGAATTCCTCGGGGATTGCATAGCCTACCGTGTCGGGAATATTGATAATTGTAGCTCCGGCATCAATAACCCTTTCGATTATTCTTATCAGGAATTCAAGTTCACTCCTTGTCCCGTCCTCCGGCGAAAACTCTACCTCCGGTACGAGGTTTCTGGCGTATTTTACTGCATCCACTGCCATTTCCACCACTTCATCGGGGTCTTTCTGCAGTTTGTACTTCATGTGTATGGGAGAGGTTGCTATAAACGTGTGAATACGGGGTTTTTCAGCCGCCTGGATGGAGTCGTAGGCCGCATCAATGTCTTTCTTTACAGCTCTTGCGAGTGCAGCTATTGTTGGGCCTTTGATTTGCTCTGCTATAAGTTTACACGCTTTAAACTGTTGGGGAGAGGATATGGGAAATCCCGCCTCTATAACATCCACTCCAAGCCTTGCAAGCTGAACGGCAATTTCGTACTTGCTTTCAAGATCCATAGATGCCCCGGGGGATTGCTCTCCATCTCTCAAGGTTGTATCAAAAATATCTATCCTATCCATAGTTTTACTTTCCTCCTTTGGTTTTTTTGGATCTTTCCATAGAGATTAGACCACTTCTTGCAATTTCTCTGATATCGTATGGCTGGAGTATACTGAGAAAGTCATCTATCTTTTCCGACGCACCGGTTAATTCCAGTACCATACTGTCTATTCCGACGTCCAAAACCTTTGCTCTGAACACATCGGCCACCTGAAAAATTTCGCCTCGTGTTTTGGCGTCGGAGGCTACCTTTATTAGGGCCAATTCCCGGTTAATCGAGGGTTTTTCTGTGAGATCTACGATTTTTATTATGTCAATTAACTTGTTGAGTTGTTTTTTTATCTGCTCAAAGACATTGTCGTCTCCAGTGCATACCAGGGTGATTCTGGTAATAGTGGGATCCCTCGTTACCCCTGCTGTGATACTCTCCAGGTTATAACCACGGCCCGAAAACAACCCGGAAATCCTGGAAAGAACTCCCTGCCTGTTCTCTACGAGAAGTGAAAGAATATGTTTCATCTCTAGCCCTCCTCTCCGAGAAGCATTTCGTTTATTGCTGCGCCTGCTGGTACCATTGGCCATACGTTTGCCTCCCTGGATACTTTGAAATCTATGAAGATCGGTCTGTTCTTTACCTTTTTAGCCTCAAGGAGAGCTGGTACTATCTCTTCTTCCCTCTCTACTCTGAATCCTACCGCGTCGTAGGCCTCTGCCAGCTTGACAAAGTCCGGTATGTATGGAGGGCAGTAATCTCCAGGTGTACTGCATTCCGGCGGACATGAGGGCCTTCTTGCTAAACAGGTGGATGAGTATCTCCTGTTGTAGAATAGTTCCTGCCACTGTCTTACCATGCCTAGATAGCCATTATTTAGTATTGCAACTATAACGGGTATCTCTTCCTGTACGGCAGTTGCCAATTCTTGAATGTTCATCTGTACAGAACCGTCTCCTGCTATGTCGATTACCCTTTTCTTAGGATTTCCTATCTGTGCCCCTATTGCTGCGGGAAATCCGTAGCCCATCGTTCCCAGGCCCCCCGAGGTTAGGAAGGTTCTCGGATCCTTGAAATTGAAGAACAGAGCGGCCCACATCTGGTTTTGACCCACCTCTGTGGTGATTATTGCATCTGGGAAAACCTCACTTATCTTTTTTACGACCTTTGGGGGAGATATAGCCTCTCCCCCCGTCTCGATAGATAGGGGGTGTGTTTCTTTCCAGCTCTCGGTTTCTTCTATCCATTTTGAAATTGAGGGCTTTTCGAGTATAGGATACAATTCTTCCAATACGTGTTTTGCATCTCCAACTATGGGAATATCCACCTCCACATTTCGTGCAATTGCTGCAGGGTCTATATCGATATGTATGATTTTTGCCTCCGGAGCAAATTTTTCCAGATCGCCTGTTGCTCTATCGTCAAACCTTGCCCCTATTGTAAACAGGAGATCACTTGAGGTAACAGCCATGTTTGCCGCAAAGGTTCCGTGCATTCCGAGCATCCCGAGGTATCTCGGGTGATTACTGGGAAGAGCTCCTATTCCCATTAGAGAGGAGATTGTGGGGACATCCGTTTTCTCTACGATTTTTCTAAAAATTGGTATTGCATTGGAGATATGCATTCCCCCACCGACATAGAAGAGGGGCCTTTTGGAGTTTTTTAAGAGTTTGGCAGCCTTTTTTATCTGGCCCGTGTGTCCCTTCTTTATCGGATTGTAACCCCTTATGTAAACCTTTTCCGGATATTTATCGTCTGCTTTTTCCACTACTACATCTTTAGGTAGATCGATTAAGACAGGACCTGGTCTTCCCGTGGTTGCAATATAGAATGCCTCCTTGATGATTCTCCCCAGATCTTTTCTCTCGGTAACCAGGTAGTTGTGTTTGGTTACAGGCCTCGATATACCCACGGTGTCAGCCTCTTGGAAGGCATCGTTTCCTATCATACTGGTTGGAACCTGACCGGTGAGACATACTATTGGAACGGAATCAAAGTTAGCGGTTGCCAGTCCTGTAATCGTGTTTGTTGCTCCCGGGCCGCTTGTTACAAGTACCACCCCAGGTTTTCCGGTTGAACGGGCATAACCGTCCGCCGCATGAACTGCTCCCTGTTCATGTCTTGTAAGAACGACGTGGATATCTCGTTCCGAGAAGAGCACATCAAAGATTGGAATAACCACGCCACCAGGGTATCCGAATATTGTATCGACCCCCTCCTTTTTTAGGGCCTCAACAATTAATTCTGCTCCTGAAATACTCATCTTTTCCCCCTTACATCTCTCTGATGGCGCCCTTTGCAGCAGAGCTGACGGTTCGGGCGTAGTTGTCCAGGAATGGGCTTCCCGTTTTTTTCTCTTTGGGTTTAAACCCCTTCATTCTGGAGTTAAACTCTTCCTCTGGAATTAAAAGATCAATCCTCTTACCGGGTATATCTATCTTGATTTGATCTCCCTCTCTAATTATTCCGATAGGTCCCCCGGCTGCTGCCTCCGGTGTTATGTGTCCTATGCTGGAGCCTCTGGTAGCACCGGAGAATCTCCCGTCGGTAATAAGAGCTACCTCTTTGTCCAGTCCCATACCTGCTATGGAGGCGGTAGGGGAAAGCATTTCTCTCATCCCGGGTCCCCCTTTGGGACCCTCATACCTTATTACTACAACATCCCCCTTATTTATCTTGCCTGATAATATTGCACGTTGGGCCTCCTCTTCCGATTCAAATACTCTGGCTGGACCTGTGTGAACAAGCATGGAGGGATCTACAGCACCTTTTTTAACGATACTCCCTCCGGGTGCAAGGTTACCCTTTAGTACGGCAAGACCCCCTTCTGTATGGTAGGGTTTTTCTAGGGTCGCTATGTATTTGCCGTCCGGTGCGGGGGAGTTCTTGTATGATTCCTCCAGATTTTTACCGGTTATTGTTATTACCTCTCTGTTAATTACCCCAAGTTTTGATATTTCCTTAATAATTGCCATTACGCCTCCGGCTCTATCCAGATCTTCCATATGGTAGGGACCAGAGGGAGCAAGGGCGCAGAGGTGGGGTACCTTCTCGCTTATACGGTCGAAATCGTCCAGAGTTAATTCCACTCCCGCAGAGGCTGCTATGGCGGGTAGGTGGAGGGCTGTATTTGTAGAGCCCCCAAGAGCCATGTCAACGGCAACGGCATTCAAAAATGCCTCTCTGGTTAAGATTTTTCGTGCCGTAAGACCATTCCTTACCGCTTCTACAACCTTTCTTCCTGCCTCTTTTGCAAGCCTTAGTCTCTCTGCGAATACAGCGGGTACAGTACCGTTTCCCGGCAGGGCTATTCCCAGAGCCTCTGCCATACAGTTCATGGAATTGGCTGTGAACAAACCGGAGCAAGAACCCACTCCTGGACAGGCTGCACATTCTATTTTCTCCAGTTCCTCCTTAGTTATTTTACCGGCTGTGTATTCGCCTACAGCCTCGAAAACGGCATCTACCCCTATACTTCTTCCATTTACAGAGCCCGCAAGCATGGGGCCTCCCGATACTATGATAGCTGGAATATCCAACCTGCCGGCTGCGATCATCATCCCTGGAATTATTTTGTCGCAGTTTGTAACAAGAGCTACCCCGTCCAGGGCGATGCCGCGCGCTACAACCTCTACCGAATCGGCAATCAACTCTCTGCTGGGAAGTGAAAATTTCATCCCGAAGTGTCCCATCGCCAGCCCGTCACATATTCCTATTGTTCCGAACTCCGCGGGAACACCCCCTGCTTCCAGTATCCCCTCTTTTACCTTTTCTGCGATTAGCCTTAGGTGCATATGTCCGGGTATCATATTGGTATATGAGTTTGCAATACCTATTACAGGTTTGTTCATCATTTCCTTATCCCACCCAAGGGCGTATAACAGGCTTCTATGAGGTGCCCTCTCTACTCCCTGTGTTACGACAGAACTTCTTAGTTTTTTGTTGTTCACTGTTTGCCTCCTTAGACTTAAAAGATCCTTTTTCCCGGTTTTGATGTCCCGTATATCGGTATACGGGGGCATACCGGGTCTTTATAAAAAAATAAGCCGTTTCCCGAAAGGGAAACGGCTTTTATCTGCTACGGCTAGCCCTTTACCCTCCCGGGAACTGTTTGAGACCAATTAGAATAATAATGCTTAATATTAGAATTCCTAGATTTAGAGATTCCCTTTCAAAGAGGGAGGGCATATAAATATTTTGGTCTTGCAATTTTAAAATTTGCATGTTCTCCATTTAAACCAACTTTGGATTTTTGTCAATAAGAAAATAGTTTTTTTATTCAACTTCTGAAAAAATATTTTCCAGATCGTACTCCTTTATCTTGTTAAGGAGTGTTCTTCGTGTGATTCCAAGTTCTTCCGAGGCCTTTGTCCTGTTTCCCTCCCATTTTAGTAGGGCCTCTACGATAGCTTCTCTCTCCAGTTGCTTTAGTGTTTTGGGCTTTGTGGTTCTATCAGGTTTTTCCCGTTCATCTGTTTTTTTTGCGGATTCCGGTAATCCCAGATCATTTATGGTGATTTTATCTGTTTCCGAAAGGATAAATGCCCTCTCGATTATATTTTCGAGTTCTCTGATATTTCCCGGAAAATCGTAGTGCATTAGTGCTTCTATGGCATCGCTCTCCATTCCCAGGATTTTCTTACCCATTGTTTTGTTGAATTTTTTTATGAAGTGGTTTATCAGGTGTGGGATATCCTCTCTTCTCTCCCTTAGGGGAGGAAGATGGATGTTTATTACGTTTATCCTAAAGTATAAATCCTCTCTGAACTTCTCTTCTCTAACCAGTTTTTCCAGATCCTTATTAGTAGCCACTATGATTCGAGCATTTATTGGGATTTGATTTATACCTCCCAGTCTCTGTATCTTCTTCTCTTGGATAACCCTTAAGAGTTTAACCTGAAGTTGCATTGGCATGTCGCCTATCTCATCCAGAAACAGGGTTCCGTTAGAGGCAAGCTCGAACATTCCCGGTTTTCTGTTGTTGGCCCCGGTGAATGCCCCCTTTTCGTATCCGAATAGTTCGCTCTCCAGTAGGTTTTCCGGTATTCCCCCTACGTTTATTGCCACGAATGGGAACTTATCTCCCGGGGAAATGCTATGTATGGCTCTTGCTATGACCTCTTTCCCCGTTCCGCTTTCCCCTGTGATAAGAACGGTGGTTTTGGATTTTGCGACTTTATTGATTAATCTTTTTATTTCTTGCATTTTAGGGCTTTCTCCCACCCATTCTACTCCTGCTTGGGAGGTTTCTTCTTGAATCTCTACTCTGTCGTGGACGATTTTTTCTTCGATTAGTTTTTTTAACTTTAGGGACAGCTCTTCGGGATCAAATGGTTTTACGATATAATCTCTGGCTCCCAGTTTCATAGCATTTACTGCGTCGTTTATCTCACCAAACGCAGATATCATTATTACGGGAATATTGGGGCCCTCTTTTTTTATCCATTTTAATAGTTCCAACCCGTTCATCCCCGGCATCTTTAAATCGATTACAGCGGCTTGAAAATACTCCTCTTCTAGTAGCCGCTTTGCGGAGATACCATTTTCTGCCGTCTTTACCTCCATGTTTTCCAATTTTAAAAATTTGGAGATAGAGTCACGAATGTTTTTTTCATCGTCTACAATGAGCACCTTCAAAGTCTTTCTATCCTTCCCCTTGTGTTCCCTCATTTGTTACTTCAGGTATATGTATTGAAATTTCAGTCCCTCCGTTCTCTCTGTTTTTAATGGAGATAGAACCCTCTGATGCCTCTATAAACCTCTTTACCAGGGCTAATCCCAATCCGGAACCCTTTGTTTTGGTTGTAAAAAAGGGATCAAAAATTGTTTCGATGTTTTCCTCCTGAATACCCTTCCCCGAATCCATAATTTTCAACGTAAGGGTATTCTTTTTGGAAGATATTTCTATCTCTACCACTCTGGAGCTTTCGCTCTCTTCATAACTCTCTATTGCATTCTTTATTAAGTTTTCAATTACCGATCTGAACCTTTCAACATCAAAGGTAATATAATGTTTATTATGGTCAAGGATATTAATTTTTATTTTTGCATCGAACCTTTTTGTCAGTTCTTCTATAAATTGGGTCACCTCTATTTTTTCCGGTTTGCCTCTGGGATTTCTAAGGAAATCTCCTATTTTGTCTACGATATTACTTATCCTCTCCGTTTCTTCCTCTATTATCTCTACCTCGGTTAGACGTTCTTTGGGGAGAACCCTTTTCATGTAGCCTGTTTGAATTTTTATTGCTCCGAGGGGGTTTTTTATCTCATGAGTAAGGGTTCTGGCAGCTTCTCCGAGCCGGACAAGCTGTTTCTGTTTCTCCATTTTCTCTCTGTAATGTTTGTTTCTCTGAAACAGATAAATAAAGGTTAAGAGAAGTAAAAAAAGTATTATCGGCGTTAAGAATTGGAGAATATAATATGTGTTTTGTTTCTTGTAAAAATTAGATATATCTAATTCTAAGTAGAGGAGTTGTCTAAAGTGATACCTTCCTCTCATCATCTCCGACATGTTATTAGGGGTGGCTCTGCCTCTCATTAACATGAAGGCACCGAGTGGGCGAATCATTATGAGACTTTTATTCTCTTTGTTAAATATGAATTGGGGATGGGTTATTTTAGATGTAAGCCACTTTTTTATTGTATCCGGAGCGTTACCGTAGGTTTTTATTGGTTCGCCAGAGTAGTTGTATATCCCGAAAGATACGAGGTTTTCATTTTTTAGGAGTTCGGTCGGATCGTTATTTTCTCTGTAGATCTGGAAGATTGTATTGGCCATTTGTTCGGCTTCGTATTCGATGAGTATAATGTTTCGTTTATTCTCCCCCCTTATAAGAAATAGGGTTAGAGGCAGTAGGGCAAACACCAGGATGAGGACGAAGATGAGGAGAATAGAATCTTCACTTAGAATTTTTTTCATATATTTAGATTTTAGAAATCAAACGTTTTACCCCATAGGCTAGTGATGATGTTTCTTAAATACGAATCAAGAACATGGTACGAATAGTATTTTAAACCCAGCATATAGTTTGTTTCAACCATATCCTCACGCAGATTTTTATCCTCTAAAACTTTTACCGTTTCTTCTACCGTTTTATCGGATATAAAATCGTTCATTTCTATTACCTTGAATCCCTTGGGTTTAATGTCGAACGAATAAATAGAGTAGTTATTCACCAGTATTGGTTTTTTATGATAAATTGCCTCAAGGAATGCATTACCAAAGCCTTCAAAAATCGAGGGGTAAGTTACAAAATCGGCATGAACATATATGTCACTTAGTGAGTAGATTTTTTTCCCGTCTTTTGTCTTTCCCCTCTTGTAATCTATCCTCTCCTGTACGAATATGGTGTGAACGTTTAAAAGTTCTGCAAAACTTTTTACCCTGTTCTGGTATTCGTAGCCTTCATCCCCGGATGCATGACTTATTACGAGAACGGCATTTTTCCCCAATCGATGGACAAGCTCAATTGCATGCTCAATTCCCTTGCGTTGCACAACTCTCGTTGGTTGTAAGATAAGAGTGGCATCCTCTGGTATTCCTAATTCTTTTCTAATGTCTTTGTTGTAATCGTCAATCCCAGGGGGTGTCTGTTCGAATTCCATAACGTTGGGAATCAAAATCCCGGATGCACCGGTACGTAGTGCAAGCTGGTTTCGTCCGGATGAATTGATAACCACGTGGGCCATCCATGGAAATCTTGGAGGAAATGCGGAATTAAAGTAGTCCCATACACAGTTTGTTAAGAATCTCTTCCTCTCCCAGAAAAAATCGTGGTGATGCGCTATGGTAGAGATACCGGTTTCAGCTATAACCTCTGTTAATGCTAGTCCAAGAGGTATGTTTAACGGTATCGTTAGACTATTCTCCGGGATCAGAAGATCAATATCAAACATTTTTATGAATTCATATATCTTCTTTTTAAGGATTTCTCTGTAGTGATGGATTGTCTTGGTTAATTCTGGGGGGCGATTCCTATTTTCAAAGCTCATATGATGGATTTTTCTAATCTCCGGATGCATGAAGTGTGTTTCTTCCACTAAAAATGATCTTTCCGGGGGGGTTTCCAGCTCGCCTCCCATATAGAAGCAGTTAAACCCCCTTCTCTCTAAAACATCAGCCCATTTAAACGTTTCCAGTGATACACCGTCTGTACCGGCAAATCTAAAGGAAATAAATCCTATATTTTTACCGTCTCTCATGTTCTCTCCTTGAAGTTTTGCTAACTATATCATAGAACTAAAATATAGAAGTAATTATAGTATTTTTTCTAAATTAGGGAAGTGCAAAAAATTTTTATATTAAATTTTTATGAAAAATTTGTCAGATTAATCTGAGAGTGCAGAATGAAAGTATTACTTATTTGTCCGATACCAGTTGAGTTTAATGCCTGTAGGTCGGTGTTTATGTTAAAAGATACCCTCTCGGATACTAAAAGAAGGGTGGCCCGAGGGACTGTAGAGAGTAATGAGATATTTGCAGTTGAATCTGGACCAACCAAGGCACGTGCCGCCGCGGAGACTATGGCTGCAATTTATCAGTTTAGACCCGACATTGTGGTTGATACGGGTTGTTGTGGCGGTATAACGAGGGATTCTTCTATTGGTGAGATAATTGTAGGGGAAAGATGCTACGAGTATGATATAAGCGGAAGCGGGTTCCCCCGCAGGGTAATTAAGGAGATGAAACTCCCATCGGCATTCTCTTATCTTGGGTCGGAGCCAAAACGCATGCTATTTTCTAAAATGGTTGAGGCAGGAAATATGATTAACCTGCTTGTCCGACGTGGAACCCAACTGAGTGGAGAGTTTATAATTCAGTCTGAGCGTATAAAGCGCCTTCTCGTTGCGCTTTTTGATTCCAGAGGGTGTAATTGGGAAACGGCTGGTGTTTTTATTTCTTCTTTGAAGTATTCGATACCACCTTTGAGTATAAGGGTGGTTTCTGATCTTGCGGATCAAAATGCCCTCTACGATTTTAGGAGAAACGCAAGAAAGGTTTCTCTTTCGCTCTATGGTTACATTAAAAATTTGGTAGAGGTAGGATGGTTTGATCTCTTCTGGAAGGAGTGGCTTACCTTAGGTAGCTCTGTCGTCGGTGCTTTGCCCAGGGCAGTGTTGCCTTAAATAATTTCTTGAAGTTTGGGTGTTGTATGTTTACAATATAATTGGTTAGTGTCAGGTAATATGAAGATGTTTAGTTAGAGGGAGGAGGGATATGTCAAAGACGTATGTGGAAACGTCCACGTATCTGCTTGAAGGTATAGATGAAATGGTAAAGGAGGGGTACTATAAAGATAGAACGGAGGGAGTAAACGACGCTATACGACAGCTTTTAAAGAGGTATAAGATCTCCAAACTCCGCGCCAAGGATGCGAGAACTTTCAATGGAGAAAATGGGGATAAGGCAAAGGGAACCGACACTAAGGGCTAGGCTCCTAATGAGAATTATTCGTTTTTAGAACTATGTCCTGATGGACAGGAGTTATATTTGAAGATACCTTTTGATAAGAATCCTCTAGCAGAGACCATGGTTAAATATCAGATAGAGGGAAGGGGAATAAGGGATAGAAGTGTACTTGAGGCTATGAGGAAGATTCCCCGACATCTCTTTGTGGGAGGGGGGCGTCCCTCCGATGCCTATAGGGATAGCCCTTTGCCAATAGGGCATGGACAGACAATTTCCCAGCCGTATATGGTAGCTGTTATGAGTGAGGCCCTCGAATTGAATGAGAGGGATAAAGTGTTGGAGATTGGCACGGGAAGTGGATATCAAACGGCTGTTCTTGCATATATTGCGAGAGAGGTATACACAGTGGAGAGAATAGAACCCCTGTTAAAGAGGGCTAAGGCCATATTGAGCGGTATGGGTTTTACCAATATACACTATAAATTGGCAGATGGAAATTGGGGATGGGAAGAAGAAGCTCCGTTTGATAAAATCATTGTAACGGCTGCAGCATCTGAGGTGCCTCCCGCTCTTAAAAGGCAATTGGGAGACAATGGTAAATTAGTAATTCCTGTAGGAGATTATAAGAGTTTCCAGGAACTCTTTATAATAGAGAGAGTTGGTAATAGTTATACGGTAGAAAAATCTATTGCCTGCAGATTTGTACCTTTGCTTGACGGTATTGAGCGTTAAAGGTGAATGGATATGGGTAATTGCATAAGAGAGACTTTTTATTTATTCTAGAAAAACTTAAGGAGGAAGTATGGCGGGTATTGATAGCGAGATTCAACTGGTAACCTTCCAATTGGGAAACGAGATATACGGTATAGATATCATGGATGTAAAGGAAATTGTCAAGATTCAGGAGATCCGACCCATTCCTAATGCTCCTTCCTATGTTGCTGGGATATTAAACTTGAGGGGAAACATAATTCCTATAATAAATCTTCACGTTCGTTTTAATTTAAAGAAGCCAGATTTGAGTGAAGAAGATAAACTTTTGAGTGGAATTATCATAATAGATGTAGATAATATGCAAATAGGAATTATTATCGATAAGGTTGCCAAGGTCATGACCGTAGAGGTTGATTCAATTCAGCAGCCTCCCCAGCTTATCTCGGGTATTGGTGCCGAGTATATTCAGGGTGTGGTGAATGAGGATGGACGATACTTAATAATTCTTGATATAAGACGCCTGTTTAGTAAAAAAGAACTAAAACAGCTCGGTGAAATATCTCAGTAAAACTCTGGTAGAAAGTAATGGCTATTCCAATTTTTCGTCCCACCATCAGGCGTCAGGAAATGAACAGGGTTTTAGATTGTATGGTTTCGGATAGAATAGGGCCGGGAAAACTTTCCGTTGAGCTTTCCAAACTGTTAGCTGTAATGACTTCTAATCGGGGGGGAATAGCACTTGCCTCTTATTACAGTGGAATTGTACTTGCTTTTAGAAGTTTGGACTTACATGAGGGGGATGTTGTTATTGTTCCCGCCCTTGCACCGAAGGTTTATATCGAAGCGGCGAAGAATTATGGGCTTAATGTGGTAGTAGCCGATGTGGATGCCAATACGGGAGTAATTACAGAGAATAATGTTGAGCGCCATCTTTCGAGAAATCCGAAGTTAGTGGTGGTGCACTATCCCTTTGGAGTGTTACGAAGGATTGATGGTATAAAAGATTTGGGGATCCCTATAATGGAAGATATTTCCCATGCAATTGGGGGGAGTGTGGAGGGAAAAGCAGTGGGAAGTTACGGGGATATGGTTCTCCTTTCTCTGGATGCGGAGAACAAATTAACCGCTGCCTTGGGGTGCGTTGTGTTGACAAAAAATACTTCTATCCTTAAGAGAATTAAACATCTTGGAGAATCTTCTGCGTTTCAGTTACTCCCCGATATGAATGCAGCGGTGGCACTTGCTCAATTGAAAGACTTTGAGGCCCACGAAAAGATAAGAAAAAAGATTGCAGGATTCTACAGAGAGGCTGTGATAAAGGGGAGACATAAGACGTTTTTTTTCGATGATGAGGAATGTTATGTAGATTATAACTCGTTTCCAATAGTGGTAGAGAATGGAACCTTAGAGGTAAAGAGGTACGCTAAGAAGAACAATGTAGAAGTGGTTGAGGCTTTTTCCTCTTCTGTTATCTCGGAATATGGAGAATTGGCAGATGAACTTCCCAATGCTACAGCTCTCTTTATGAGAACTCTTATTTTTCCTCTCTATGCCATGCTTGGCAAAGGCGATGTGGAATTGGTGAGCAGAGTTATTTCTACTCTCCCGTAGCATGAGTTTGATTTCGATGTTTTAAAAGTATGTGGAGAGAGTGGGTTAAGGGAAAGGAGAAGCATGAAAAGGGTAAAAAAAATTTTGATTGTGATGAATCATTTTAAGCGAGATTCTGTATTAATAGAAAGTATGAGAAATTTTTTGAAAGATCGTGAAATCGAATGTATTGAGTACGATGTTGAAAGTTCCCTGAATTTTAGAGCTGTGGATAGTATAAATTTAAACAACGTTGATCTTGCCATTTCACTTGGGGGTGATGGGACATTACTCTACTGTGCCAAGATAGTGGCTGGAAGGAATATACCGATTTTAGCAATTAATCTTGGAAGTTTAGGGTTTATTACAGAAATTTCCAGGGATGAGTGGATGGATTCCTTTACAAAGTTCATAGAGGGAGATTTGAGTATAAGTCCAAGAATGATGCTAAAGGTATGTGTAATAAGGGAGAATAAGAGTGTTAACTGTTACCTTGGATTAAACGACGGGGTCATAGGCACTGGAGGAATTTCTAAACTAATTCGATTAAAGGTGTATGTCTCTGGTACCTATATTGGCCGTTATAAGGCGGATGGGGTTATAGTTGCAACTCCCACAGGTTCTACCGCTTATTCAATGGCTGCCGGTGGACCGATTTTGCATCCTGAAATGGAGGCTTTGATTCTTAGTCCGATATGCCCATTTACTCTTTCTAATCGTCCCCTTGTTATACCACCGGAGGAGAAGCTGGAGATTATTGTGGAAAAGGAGCAGAGGACAGATATAGTATTAACTATAGATGGCAAGGATGCATTTAGTCTGCGCCCTGGTGATAGGGTCGTATTTGAACGTTCCAAGGAAAAGACACTGATTGTTCAATCAGACAAACGGAATTTTTATGAGGTTTTAAGGAGTAAACTTAACTGGGCAGGAGAGCCAAATGCTTGAGGAGTTGGGGGTAAGAAATTATGCCTTAATTGAAAATCTTGTCGTTAGGTTCTCTAGAGGGTTTAATGTGTTAACCGGCGAGACCGGAGCGGGTAAGTCAATCCTTATAGGGGCACTTGGACTTTTAATTGGGGGAAGGGCCGATATCTCTGCGATTCGTGAGGGAAGTGAAGAAACTTTAGTAACCGGAACTGTTGTTGTGGCTGGTAACAGAGAGGCTGGGGAGTGGCTGAGGGAACATGGTATAGAGGTTGATGACGATGCTGTTATTTTAAGACGTACGGTGAAGAAGAGTGGGAGAGGGACTATCTATATTCAATCCGTTCCTGTTACAAGAGCGGAGCTCGCTGAGTTTAGTGCCCTTCTATTTGATATTCATGGGCAGCATGATCATCAGTCATTGCTTAGTACTGATAACCAACGAAAACTTCTCGATAGGTACGCTAAGATTGAGGGTGAAGTAGAGAGATTTTACACAGAGTTTAGGTTGTTTTCAAATTTACGAGAGGAGTACGGGAGAGTTATTGCAAATGAGAAGGACAGGAATCGACAGATTGATTTCCTTCGCTATTCAATAGAGGAAATTGATAAGGCAAAACTCTACGAGGGAGAGGAGGATGATTTAGAGAGTGAGAGAAAAATACTTTCTAATGCCGAGAAACTCTACAGCTTTGTGGAGGGAGCCTATACCTCTACCGCTGAGGGCAAGAATGGTGCTATGGCGTATGTCCGTAATCTGAGGAATTTTTTGGCTCAGGCGGCAGAGATTGATGATAGGTTAAATGAGTTGCTAAAACGGTGTGAGGATATTTACTACTCTTTGGAGGATATTTCGGAGGAGCTAAGGTCTTATAGGGATGAAATTCAATTTGACCCGGAGAGATTGAATGTGGTGGAGGAGAGGTTGGCGCTTATAAGGTCTCTGGAGAAAAAATATGGAGATACGACTAAGGATGTATTGAAGTATAGAGAAGAGGCGGAGAGGGAACTCTTGAATTTAGAGAACTGGGAGGATAAAAAGGCCGAGCTAGAGGGAAAGATTAAGCACCTTGAATTAAAATTAAGGGAAAATTCAGAGCGTATTTCGGAAGCGAGGAAAAAAGGAGCAGAACTTCTCAGTAGAGCTATAGAGGAAGAGTTGAAGCATTTGGGGATGACAAATGCGAGGTTCAAAGTTTTGGTAGAGGAGAAGAAATCTACGACGGGAAAACCTATTCTGGGTCCCTATGGCAGGGATAATGTTGAGTTCCTTATATCTCCTAACAAGGGCGAACCTTTTAAAAAGTTAAAGGCCATTGCCTCTGGTGGAGAATTGTCCAGAGTAATGCTTGCGATAAAGACGATTCTCTCTGTTTCCGATCATATAGACACTATGATATTCGACGAGGTGGATGTGGGGATCGGGGGGGAGGTTGCAATTGCTGTCGGCGAAAGATTAAGTCGTCTTGCGGATGTAAAGCAGGTCCTCTGTATAACTCATCTTGCAACAATAGCATCGTATGCCGATAATCATATTAAAGTGGAGAAAATGGAAAGGGAGGGAAGAACTGTTACCGTCGTAAAGAGTATAGATGGAGAGGAACGGGTAAGGGAGATAGCTAGAATGCTTGCCGGTGATAAAGAGGAGGAAACCTCCCTACGGCATGCGAGAGAACTCCTTGAGAAGTATGGTTCATTGTAGTACAATTAGGATAAATTATGGCTAAAATAAGTGCTGAGGCAAAAAAGAGGTATTCGGAGAAGATAAAGGAATACAAGAATAAAATCGAACTCATGCTCCAGTTTGAAAAGGGAACACTCCAGCAGATAAAGAGTAACATACCGGGATCGAATTATAAGAGACTTTCACTCTCCAATAATTCTTTGAATATCCTCTCCAATTATATTTTAATGAACGAATTATCCGTATCTTTACTCGGAATAAAGAATGACGCATATCTCAATGAGGCAAGAAAATGCTGTTATAAGAGCATTATATATCTGGAAGAGGTTGTTTCTACGGGGATTGATGTCCCCTTTAGCGATTATGAGGAGGGTTTGAATAGTATTTCGGCTTTTTCCGATAAGAGCAGGTATCAATTGCTTGTTAAATTGGGATTCTCGCTGGATAGTGTTAAAGAGGGGTTTGGTGAAAATTCTAAGTGGAAATGGTCCTTTGTGGAACTGGAGGGGCGTTACGCTGTTGTCGCTAAGAATATGCTGGATATGAAAACTTTCATCGGGAAGTTAGATCCTAGAATAGAGGGATACTCGGAGAGACTTGCGCATCTCAATCTTGCAAAGCGTTTGCTTGATAATGCTGCAAATCGGTATAGAGAGAAGTATGAGCTTTCTACTCATCATCTCGACGATATGAAACTTGCCATAAATTATCTCTCCGCTCTTAGGCGCTTACACATTCTCCTCTCCGAGAGTGATGAGATGGACGTTATCAAGAGAAAGATCGAAATATGGAAAAATAAAATGGAGTCTGATATGAAAAAGGCTGAATTAGCCGCTAAACGTGAAAGGGCTAAACAATTTAGGCATTAATTTTCCAAGAATTATTTTAAATCAGATACAGGTTTGTTGGAATCGATGACGAGGTGAAGGGTGTGAGAAAAAAACGTTTCAGATTTTTTATTTTTTGCCTCTTGTTGGCATTTTTATATATTCTATTTTTCTCTTTCCCTCTCGGGAGAGAGGTAATTCTGAAACCTGTTTGGTATAGGGTGTTTTCCATGGAAGATTTATCCTCTCGGGTTAGTGAGAGTAGTGGGGGAGAGAGTGGGGTTTTCCCTGTAAAACTTGCTAGCTATTTCGGATATATAGGGGATACAGGAAGGGTACTCTTTTTGGGAAGACGAGATTTCTATACCACTATGTCAGAGAAGTACTTTATAAACTATAGCAAGGTTTCTGAGAATTTTTTTATAAGGAGGAGGGATGGAAACCTTGAATCTGGGTTTAAAGCCTTTGGTTATCCCTTCTTTATGGGCTCGGACGATAGACTATTTGTTGTTAAAACCGATTTGACAGGTGTTTCGGAGATAGATTTTACGGGTGATGTTAAGTGGGAAAGAAATTATAGTTCTATAATTACCTCGATGGCTGTAAAGGATGGGTATGAGGCTGTCGGTGTTTTAAATGGTAAGGTCCAATTACTGGATAGAAAGGGGAGAGTTCTCTTTGATTTCCGCGATCAGGAGAGTAAGATCCCTGTTGTAACCGGGGTTGCTCTCTCATCAGATGGTAAGTATCTGGCATGTATTTCCGGGTTAGAACCTCAGGAATTGCTGATATTTGCCAGAGGGATGGGGGGAGAAGAAAAAAGTCTCTATTCATTGTATGAGAGGAGAAAACTTGATTCTGATTTTAGGAGAGAGGTTTTTATTAAGTTTTCTAGAGATGATAGATTTTTGTTTTTTGAGGGAAAGGCTAAATTAAATGTCTTCGATATGGATACGGGAAATTTGGCTGGTGTGCCATATACTGGAGAGGTTGATGGAGTTGGGTATTCTCTTACTGATAAATGTTTTGTTGTTATTGGAGGAAGCGATGGGAAGGGTAACCTTTTAAAACTGGTCTATCCACTTGGTATGGTTAAACTTGTGGAAATTTTGCCGGAGAAATTTAGTTTTTTAAGAGTTAGGGGTAATAAGATATTTATCGGTTTTGGCAATCAATTACTCAGAGTAGATTTGGAGAGGTTATAATTTGAGCAAATGAAAAGGATAAATCTGTTAACTTTTATAATCATTGTTGTTTTATTTTTTCATCAGTATGTTTTTGCCTTTGAGTGGCCATTGAAGAGAGTAGTTATCACAGCTACTTTTGGGGAGAGTAGAGGAGATCATTTTCATAATGGGATAGACCTTGGAGGTGGGGAACAGAAAATTTTCCCTATAGCGGACGGGGAGGTGATTTTTGAGTATTCTGACGGCTTTTATTCTTCTCTCCCTATAGGACTCGGTAATTTTATTGTTCTTCAGCATCAGGGTGATGTACGTTCTGTTTACTGTCATTTAAAGGATGGAAGTATTAATCCCGGGAAAAAGAAATTTTCCAGAGAGCAGTCAATCGGTTTGGTGGGGGATTCCGGTCACTCATGGGGAAAACATTTGCATCTTTCTATAATAGACCTTGAAACAAATGCCTTTCTTAATCCTTTGTCTCTGTTGCCACCTGTAGAGGATAGGCAAGCTCCGATAATTAAAAATGTCTATATCAAAACGGGTGATAAGTTGGAGAAGATTGAGAATAGAATGGAGATTAAGAAGGATACGATTACTATGGTTGCGGAGATCTACGACCTTAGAGAGGATGTCAGTTTTGTATGGAAATTGGCCCCTTACAGTATAACACTCTACAGAAATGGCGTTGAGAAGTATCGTCTCGTTTTTGACTCTATCTCGAAACACAAAGGTAGGTTGACATTGTCGAATAGCAGGGTAGGGTTCGATTCGGTGTATGTTGGTGATTGGAAGTATAATCTTGGTACTATTAAGTTATTAACTGGGGAAAATCATTTTTTGATTGTTGCCCGAGATTTTAAGGGCAATGAGGTAACAAGGGATGTGTTTATCTTTTTGCGCAAGTAATAACAAGAGAAAGCGGGTTGCAATGCGAACGTACTATTCGAAACACAGTGATGAAAAGTTAGCAGAGATAGGTTGTAACATTTGTGGTTCGAGAGATTTTGAAGATTACTTTGTGGTAGAAGAATCGAGATTTGTAAAGTGTCGTAGGTGTGGCTTGGTGTATCAAAATCCACAACCGATTTTCTCGGACCTGAAGAATAGATACAATGAGGAATACTTTAGATATGAACTTGAAAATGAGGAAAATTTTTTCAATCTAATGCTTCTTGGTTTGAATGATATTAGTTTTTGGAGTATTACTGCTAATTTTAGAGAGAGAGAATTTTTGGATATTGGTTGCGCCACAGGGATGTTGATTTCTTATATGGAAAAAAAGGGATGGAAGGGTAGAGGGGTAGAGATATGTAGAGAATCAGCTGAATATGGAATAAAGAAGAGAGGGGTGGATATATTCATAGGAACTCTTGAGGAGGCCTCGTTCCCTGATAATTCATTCTCTGTGGTCCATTTTTCACATTTAATAGAACACCTGACGGATCCCAGATCCTTTATGTTGGAAGTGCATCGGATAGTGAGAGGAAATGGTTATGTTATTGTTACCACCCCTAATATAGATGGGCTGCAGGCAAAAATTTTTGGAACCGAATGGCGCTCTGCAATCCCTGATCATCTGTTTCTGTTTTCTAAGAAGACATTGCAAAGACTTGTTGAAGAAACAGGTTTTGAGGTTGTTAAAATAGTAACCTGGGGAGGGCTTGCAAAGGGCACTGTTCCTTCCATAGTGAAAAAACCCGTTGATAAATTGGCCAAACTTCTGGGATTCGGAGACGTTATGCTATTTCTGCTTAGAAAACTCTAAATTGGAAAAAACTCTCCCTTTATTGTAGTTATTACCACTTGACATTTAAAATAGCTTTAACATAGGATTACTTTCAAATGAATAGAGAGTTTCTATTATCACTTTCCGTTGAAGAACTCTTCCAGTTTGCTCGAAATCAAGGAATAGATTTGTATAGCCTTATAGATAAAGAGGAATTAGTTGATAAATTAATCGAGTGGTTGGGGATTGAAGAATCGTCAGAGGAATCTAAATTGAGGGAATTTGAATCATACCCATTTTTTCGAAACACATCAGAGCGGGTGGGAGAGCTTGAATATCCAATTCCGGAACGTTACGGGGAGACAAAAGTAGTACTTCTTGTTAAGGATCCTGATTGGGCTTTTGTGTATTGGGATATTGAAATCTCCCGGCTAAGAGAAATAAAGAAAAAACTGGAAGAAAGTGATTTTGTTTTAAGAATATATGAATTTGAGGAGCCATCCTCGAAGAGTGAATCGGAGTATAGCTTTTATTTTGATATACCAATTCAGATTACGGATTTTAGCTGGTATGTTAATTTGCCAAATAGGGGAAGTTATTATAGGGCTGAGATAGGACTTGTTAATTCGAGTGGTTTTGAATTAATAGCCTCTTCCAATATTGTATCAACTCCGTGTGGTAGGGTTTCGTTAGAGGAAGATAAAGAGTGGATCTTAGATGGTACTGATAGATTGATAGAGCTCTCTGGTGAGGGAGTCGTTGGGCTTTCCTCTCTTGAGTCCGGTGTAATGCCCAGGAGAATAACTACTCTCTCGGGTTTTCATCATTTCTATGGTAAGGAAGAGTAATGGAAAGAGAGGGGTACATTTTATTTGTACTAAATGCTCATATACCGTACGTGAGACGATTCGGTAAAGATAAGGGTTTTGGGGAAGATCTGTGGTTTTACGAGATAATTTCCGAAACCTATCTTCCTATGCTCAGAGCACTGGAGCGATTAAGGAACGATTCAATTCCTTTTAAGATAACCCTTTCGATTTCTCCGGTACTTGTTGAGATGCTTACAGATGAAGATTTAAGAACAGGCTACATAGAGTATGCAGAGGGAAGAATTCAGCTTGCCGAAAAAGAGGTATCGAGAACATCCTCTGATGAGGAGGTAAATGCACTTGCCAAGTATTACTATGAGAGGTTTCGTTTAGATCTGGAGGACTACAATAAATATAAGGGGAATCTTCTGGTGCCGATTAAAGGGTTGGAGAAGGAAGGAGTTCTTAACATAATCACTACGGCTATTACCCATTCTTTTTTGCCTACTCTCTCTGTTACTAGGGAGGGGGTTGCAAACCAGATAGCTCTAGCTGTTAACCATTTTAGGGATGTTTTTGATAGGAAGCCGAGAGGATTTTGGCTTCCTGAGTGTGGATTTTACAATGGTGTTGAGTATTACCTGGAGAGCAACGATTTGGGATACTCTTTTTTGGATACACATGGAATTTTATTTGCCAATAGGAAACCTAAGTATGGGGTTTATGCACCGGTGCGCAGTCGGAATGGAGTGGTTTTTTTTGCGCGTGACGCTATTTCGGCTAGGGAGGTAATTTCTCCGGAGGATGGATACTTTTCGGATCCCTCATATAGGGACTTTTATAAGGATATTGGTTTCGATTTACCCTCGGATTATATAGCTAAAGGTATGGGGGTAAAATCATTTAGGGGTTATACGGGGATAAAATACTACTCAAAGGGAAAGCGAGGTAGTGTTTACTATGATCCCGTAGCGGCTAGAGGTAAAGCTGAGGAGCATGCGGAAAATTTTGTGTATAAGAAAACAAAGCAAATCAAAAGGTTGAATGAGCTTATGGATCGAAACCCACTTGTGGTTTTTTTGTGTGATGCTGAGTTTTTTGGCCACTGGTGGTATGAGGGGGTAATTTGGTTTGAAAGTGTAATTAGAAAGATTGGGAAGGATACTAATGGTAGGGGAAATATAAAAATGGTGACCCCCGAGGAATATCTGGAGGAGTATCCTCTTAACCAAGTTGTTGAACCCTCTTTTTCTTCATGGGGAAGGGGGGGATATGCTGATATATGGTTAAGTAAGAGCAACGATTGGGTTTACAGACACATTCATAAGGTTACCGAGCGCATGAAGGAACTAATAAGAAATCGATCTCCTCACTCCAAGTTAGAGAGACGAGCCTTAAATCAGGCTGTTAGGGAGATGCTGTTGGCACAGTCTTCCGATTGGATTTCTATGGCAGAGTCAGGATTAAATCCTGCCTATGGAGTAAATAGAATTAAAGAGCACCTTTATAATTTTAACAAGCTCTATTCCTCTGTTCTCTCCGGGAACATCAACGAGAATTGGCTCGCCTCTATCGAGAGAAAAAATTCTCTCTTCAAAAATATAGAGTACAGCTTGTTGTAAAGTATTACTTCTCTATGTTTATTAATTTATCAAATTTAATAAGCTGAAAAGTATTGTAGAGAGAATCACTGCAACCCTTTATCTGAATTGTGCGTCTCGTTTCGGATAGTCTCTTTCTAAAGAGAAGAATTTTACCTATGCAGGAGGAGTTGATTGCGTCAACCTTTGATAGATCAAGGGTGATAATTCTGTGTGGTCCTGCTGCGAGTTCTTCTAGGTTTTTCTGGAATTCATTGGCAGCTTCACCGTTTAATGCGCCTTCTACCTCTAAAATCACCTCATCGGTGGATACTTCCCTTTTTTTAAACATTTTTACTCACCTCCCACGTCTAACATATTCTTCAAGTTCGTTTCGTGTTACAAGTTCCAGATAATAGTTAATAGTTTCTCCCCCTTTGTAGTAATCCTTCTTTATCTTTTGTACCCTATAGACTATCATTCGTGATGTGGGTAATGGTAGTCGTAATGGGTATCCGTTAAGATCTACCAGTTGGTTAATTCTCAGACTATGCTCTATCTCTTGGGAATCTCCCTCTGGATAGATTATTCTGCTCTCTACTATGTACACATAGTAAATTATACCTTTTGACGGGGTATTTCAAGTGAAAAAAATAGGTTGGTAAATACATGCCCGTACAGGATAGCCCAGAATGTGTCGATAATCACAAGTGATATGAGAAATATTGCAATTGTAAATGCTCTGAAATTGCCAGATTTTTTGCTGAGACGGATTTTTGATTCAGAAAGTACTGTGACTCGGAATTATTCTTTTGCAAGGTCGTTACCTGAGATTGATAAAATTGTCTATTTGGTCGCTACTTCCTCCTCGAGAGATGTGATTTCTAAGGAATTGGGGGAAGATGCTCCCTCTAAAGTTTCTTTTTCTATCTTTAAGGATGATGATATTGCTCACCTATTTCGAAGATTAAAGGAACTGTCGGAGGGTTTTGATAATGTATTTTACTTCTATGTGGATTGTCCCTTTCTCGATCCAACTCTTGCCGAAAAAATGTATAGAGATCATATAAAATATTTCGCTGAGTACACGTTTGCGGACGGATATCCCTATGGTTTAACCCCTGAGATACTAAAGGTTGATGTATTGGATTCACTTTTGAGATTGGCGGATGAAAAGCCAAGGGCAATCGATAGGAGGGGTGTATTTGAGATTATAAAGCGGGATATTAATGCCTTTGATATTGAAACCCTAATTTCACCAAAGGATCTCCGTTTGTTGAGGGTGGAACTGACAGCCGAGACGAAAAGAAATTTTATTGTGGTTAAGAGAATTTACGATGCAGGGGGCAGGGATGCTAGGAGCATTATTGAGGTACTGGACAGTAGGGGAGATTTGCTAAGAACTCTTCCTGCATACATAGCAGTTCAGATTGTCGAAGGGTGTATACAGAGATGTGAGTACTGCCCATATGGATTGGAACTGCGAAAGCGGTACAGTGCTGATACCGTTAAGATCTCGGAGATGAAAGTAGCGGATTTTAGGGTGATTGTTGATAAAATAGAATCTTTCTGTGATGATGCGGTTATTAGTATCTCTCTCTGGGGAGAGGCGTCTTTGCACAGTAATATATTGGAAATTATAGGAGAGGTTGTTAAAAGGAAATCCCTCGATTTGATTGTTGAGACTTCAGGGCTGGGTTGGGATAGAGGGGTACTTGATGCGATAGGAAGAAGTGTGGTTAAAAAACCAACGTGGATAGTTTCCCTGGATGCCTTTTCCGAAGAGGTGTATAAAAAAATTCGAGGGGAGGGTTTTGGGGAGGTTCTGGAATTCGTAGAGTGGCTGTTAGAGCATTTCCCTGATAAAACCTATGTTCAGGCTGTTAGGATGAAGGAGAATGAAGAGGAACTCGAGAGATTTTACCGATATTGGAAGGAAAGGACGGAGAATATAATTATCCAGAAATATGACAATTTTTGCGGAATACTTCCGGATAGACGAGTTACCGATCTCTCTCCGCTCAAGCGATTTCCGTGTTGGCATTTGAAACGTGATATTTCTGTACTTATCGATGGGACGGTGCCATTATGCAGGGAAGATTTTGATAAGAAATACGTTCTGGGGAATATTTTTAAGGATGACTTTGAAAAAATATGGAAGAATGGAGAGGCTTACTATCTAAAACATTTAAAGGGTGAATATCCTGAGATATGTAAGAAATGTGATGAGTACTATACCTACAACTTTTAAAAATCTTAATACCACCTATACAATAATAGGCGGAAGAAAAACGGGTAGAATTCAGAAATACTTTTATCCCATTACCTTTATTATTTTAAACAGGCGGGGAAGATTCTACCGGGATAGATTGATCGGTGAAATCTATGACAAGGTTGAGGCAGAAATAATATATGTTATGAGTGGGAGCGTCTCCTATGATTCGGAGGCTCTCCTAAAAAAGTATCCGGGGATAAGGGTGCTCATTATAAAAGAAGAGGTAACCGCGGGAGAGAGGGTAAATATAGGTATTGATGAATCTAAATCCAGATTTTCTTTTATCATGTGGGATGATATGAACCTTTCTACTCTTGGGAATCTTTTAAAGCGAATTGAGAACCGAGAAACTATGGATTCTATGTGTGTGGTTCCAATTTTGAAGACAAAGAAATTGGAGACAGTGCCTTCTATTATGGTGCCTGGTTTTATGAAGAGAGAGCTAAAGGTGTTAAATTGGTTGCCCGAGAAAAATGGTATGTTTACAATATTCCCCTTTGATTATTGTGGTCTCTATGACAGGGAAAAATTTCTATTGGTAGGTGGGTATGACTATACCTTTAAAAATTCCTACTGGCAAAAGTTGGATTTTGGTTTTAGAAGCTACATGTGGGGAGAAAAGATAGAATGTGATACCTCTATTCTTGTTAATTACCTGGAAGATTTGGTACCGGAGGATAATACCCCAGACGAAAGTTACAAGTACTTTTATCTTAAAAATATTGCGGTAAGGTTTAAGCGTGATATGGGAGTGTTGCCCCTATCAAAGCTCCTAGGGTATATGGTTCGCTCGGATACGGGTCCTCTCTATGCAATTCATGAGTTTAACCAGGTAAGAAAATGGGTTAAGATTAATAGGTATAGATTTAAGCAGGATATTCTTAGGGTGGTTGATTTATGGGGCATTTCGCAGTAGATCTTGCTGTATGTCTACAGGTGCGTATCAACTCGGAACGATTGCCATTTAAGGCTATTTTGCCGTTGAAGGGTGGTGCTGTTATTCAGCATGCTATTAGTTCTCTTTCGCGTGTCAAAGCGGACCTTTATCTGGTGTTAACCGATGAGTATAGTTACGAATACTTGAAACCATTTGTGGTCAATACCCCCTTTGAAATTTTTGTAGGTCCCTCGGATGACGTACTTGCCAGGTATTATTTAGCTGCTAATAGGTATTCAGTGCGAACTGTTATAAGGGCAACAGGTGATAATCCTCTGGTATCTGCTATTTATACAAACAAAATTGTAGAGGTTCATAGAGCCTCTTGCTCCGATTTAACCCACTATTTAGAGATTCCTCTGGGTACAGGGGTGGAGGTGATTGAATACAGCGCTCTAAAACGGGCGTATTTTGAATCTGTGGATCCATTTGAGCATGAACACATTACCATGTACATGTACAGACACAGAGATTCTTTTAGGGTTGTGGAGGAGTTGCCCAAAGAGCCCGGGGTTAGATGTAATAGTAGGGTTTCGATTGATACGGTAGATGATTACAAGAAAATTTCTAGGATCTACAGGGATTTGTATGTGGGGGAGCCTATTGAGTTGTTTGAGCTTGTTGAATGGTTAAGAAAACATACCAGTAGGGATCTGCATAGTATCAAAACGGCATGATTGAGAAGGTTCTCGTTTTAGAGTCTTGTGCAGGGGTTAGTTCTGATGAAAATTCTATTTGTCACACGTGTTGGAGATGGAATTGGTTATGGACATTTTAAACGTACAACGGGTTTGGCAAAGCAATTGATAAGAGGAGAGAAATTTGAACTTTCCTTCCTGGTTGAAACATCCAATGTTAGAGTATTTGAAGGGGTAAAACAGCAGTTACAGAAATCTCTCTCTGAGAGTAAAAATCCTATAGGAGTCTTTTCTTCTGTCGAGGAGCTCGGAGAGAGTTTCCATGTAGTCTTTGTTGATAGAATGAAAACTCAAATGAAGTGTCTTTTGGAATATATGCGATTGGGTCCCGTTGTAGGGTTGGATGAGGGGGGAGATGCGAGGGTATTTTTCCCGTATTTAATTGATGCTCTGCAAGAGGATAAGGATAATAGACCAAATTTGTTTTCATACTCTTTTATGGGAATTGGTGAGAAAAAAACTATCGGGGTAAAGAAGATAAAGTTGCCTCCAGAGAGAATACTTGTAAGTTTTGGGGGAGAGGATCCCTACGAGTTGTCTTTGAAGTTCTTAAGGGCAGTGAGAGGATACGTTGAGAAAAGGAGAGATAGCGAAAAGTTTTTGAGCGAGTGTAGTATCGAGATTGTTGTAGGTCCGCTGTTCAGCGATAGCCTGAGGAAAAGAATAGAAAAAGTGGCAAGGAATACTTCCCTAAATATCCGTGTACTGAAGGCTGTAGAGGACGTGATGGCGCTAATGGAAAATTACGATTTAGTTATTACCTCATATGGAATTACAGCCTATGAGGCTCTTGGTTTGGGCGTACCACCGGTGCTTTTTAATCCCACTTCTTATCATGGTAAATTAGCTAAAAATATTGGATTCTATGATATAGGGGTAGGAAAGCCTCTTATTAAAAAGTTAGTTAAACTTATTAGTAACAGGCAAAAATTAGAAGAAGTGGTTATTGCGCTACAGAAAAAAATAAGGGATAGGGATTATTCCGTTGAGCGTTTTTTGGATAAGTTTTCATTTACAGGGCAACTTTGCTGTCCCATATGTGGAGAGCTTAATTACTCTCTTATGCGTTTTAGGGATAGAACGTATTTTAAGTGTGCGAGGTGTGGATTGGTCTATCTGGCTAATTGGGAGTCCGGGAGTTTTTTCTATGATGAGAGGTACTTTTTTGAGGATTACAAAAAACAATATGGAAAGACATACTTGGAGGATTTTGGTTCCATAAAGAGACTGGGAAAGAAGAGACTCGAAATTATAAAACGATACATGTCAAAAAGGTTTTTAGAGGGAGCCGGGAGTAAAGAAGGGGGAAAACTCAGACTTCTAGATGTTGGATGTGCCTATGGGGCCTTTTTACAGGCCGCCTCGGAAGAGGGATTCCGTGTTGTGGGGGTGGATCTTTCATGTGATGCGGTGAGATATGTAGAGAATAACCT
Organism: uncultured Spirochaetales bacterium; assembly: GCA_964596425.1. GTDB lineage: Bacteria > Spirochaetota > Spirochaetia > SZUA-6 > SZUA-6 > CAZQTC01. The sequence continues at coordinate 328,474 of CAZQTC010000023.1, forward strand.
ACATCTTGAAGCGGAATGTGGAGATTTTATTGAGGTGGATTTTTTTAAGCGAGGCGGTGATGAGAAATTTGACGTGGTAACAATGTGGTATGTGATTGAGCATTTAAGAGAACTTCCTAAAGCTCTGGAGAAGGTTTCTAATCTGTTGAGACGGGGTGGGATTTTTGCTTTTTCCACGCCCAATCTCTATGGGATCTCTGGGAGGCGAAATCTGGAGGAGTTTCTAAAGAAGAGTCCTAAGGACCATTTTTTTATATTTAGTCATGAATCAGCCGAGAAAATTCTTTCAGAGTACGGGTTTAAAGTATTACGATTCAGTACTACGGGGATACATCCGGAGCGATTTCCCTTTTACAGACCCCTCTTAAGACATCCCTATCGGGTATTAGGAAGGTACTTAAGATTGGGGGATACCTTTGAAGTTTTTGCTGAAAAAGTATGAGAAAAAGGGTGTGAGTGAGGAGGATTGTATGTCAAAAAAAATTCTCATTCTGGGTGGTGGTATAATGCAGATTCCCTCCTTAAAGATTGCCAAACGAAAGGGGTGGAGGGTGTATCTCGCCGATGGAAATGAGAATGTAATGGGTAGAAAATACTGTGATGTATTTCTCCATATAGATCTCAAAGATAAAGAAGGTATGCTGGAAGCGGCTCGAGTGATAAAGGAGAGAGAGGGATTGGATGGGGTTTTTACAGCGGGAACTGATTTTTCTACTACAGTTGCTTGGGTGGCAGAGGCTTTGGGGTTGCCGGGAATACCATACAAGGTAGCCCTTAGGGCCACAGATAAATCTCTCATGCGGGAGAGACTAAGAGAACACGGTGTGCCCGTCCCTGATTTTACATACCTTGAGAGGGATGATTCTCCTCTATTGGTTCTTGAAAGGGGATTAAAATATCCCCTCGTGGTGAAACCGGTGGATAATATGGGTGCTCGGGGAGTGAGAAGGGTAGATTCGGATGAGGAATTGATAAGAGCGTGTAGGGATGCAATAGAGTCTTCTCGGAGCGGTCGGGTTATTGTTGAGGAGTTTATGGATGGCCCCGAGTTGAGTATTGATGCTATTGTTTATAGGGGGGATATAACCATCTGTGGAATAGCGGATAGACATATATGTTTTCCACCATATTTTGTCGAGATGGGACACACTATGCCTTCTAGCTTGTCCGATAAGGACTTGGATGAGGTGGTAAGGATTTTTAAGCTTGGTGTGAAAGCTATAGGAATAACAGATGGAGCTGCAAAGGGGGATGTTAAGTTAACGGCCTCTGGGGCAAAGATAGGTGAGATTGCGGCAAGGTTATCCGGTGGGTACATGTCGGGTTGGACCTATCCCTATTCTTCAGGTGTAGAGGTAACAGAAAAGGCCTTAAACATTGCCGTTGGTCTTGACCCTGGAGATATGAAGCCAAAGGTATCTATGGTATCGGCTGAGAGGGCTTTTATTTCCATCCCAGGGAGGATAAGCAATATCGATGGTGTGGATAGTGCGAGGGGTATACCGGGGGTTAAAGATTTGTTTTTGAGGGTTAAGGTGGGTGATGATGTAGTCTTTCCCATTAATAATGTGGAAAAATGTGGAAATATAATATCCAGAGCTGGAAATAGGGAAGAGGCAATTGATACCGCTGAAAGAGGAATAAAATCTGTATTTCTTAGACTCGAACCTAACAGTCGGAGAACTGAGGATTTTCTCTTCAGCAGGACCGGTTCCGAGAGATTTGATTATTACGAGCGAATATGGGCTTTTAAACTTGAAAGTGAGGAAAATATAAAATTTCTTGGGAGGATGGAAGTAGTAATAGGAAAGGATAATTGGCGGTATGCTTTGTTAAGTAATATTTACCCGGAAGAAATAGAGGGGATATTAAAGCTCCCGGATATTGAGAGTGAAAAGTCATTGGATTGGCATAGAAATACATTACCAGAAGCTCTGGATAAAATTGTCAGTATTACTGGAGTGAAACTTGTTACGACAGAAAGTTTGGATAGTGCGGATAGAACAACAGTGCTATGCTCGTGGTTGTTCTGGCGGGGTGTATTAAAGGGTAGCATTCAGGGAGGGGTGTATGTTATTGATAGTTTGAGATTGGGTGGTATGAGGAAGTAATAGGCGGGTATATGTTAATGAGGCGTTTTGTTCTGCTGATTGTGTTTGTGTTTTTAGGGACTATAAATTCCCTGTACTCCGATTATGTGGAACTTGAAAGTTTGTTGGATAGGTACAATGCAGTGTGTGAATGGGATCCTGTTACTGAGGTTGGGAGGATTGTTATAAGGGGCCACGAGGTGGTTTTTAAGAGCGGAGCAAAATTTGTTCTTATAGATTATACAAAGAAAATATCTGTTACCCCTATAGTTACCTTGCATGGGAAAATTATGGTCGCCCCTTCCACTGTGAAGAAGATTGAGAATTATATAGAGGAGAGAGAGAGTAAGAGGTTAAGAATAGCAGTTATAATGATTGATCCTGGTCATGGCGGGAAAGATCCCGGTACTATTGGGGTAAATAGAATTCATGGAAAATTGCATAGATTGAAAGAAAAAGATGTGGTATTAAAGGTAGGGTTAATGCTCAGAAACATGCTTAGAGTGCGTTATCCCTCTAAAAGGATAGTAATGACGAGGACTACAGATGTGTATCCGACCCTGGAAGAGAGGGTTCAGATGGCAAATTCTGTTAAGCTGAGGGAAAACGAGGCTATGGTTTTTATCTCTATTCATGCCAATGCCTCTTTTAATAAGAGTGCCCATGGTTTTGAAATTTGGTATCTTCCTCCTGAGTATAGGAGAGTCCTAATAGATAAGAGTGATGTGAAGGGGAATAGAGAAATAATTCCTATATTAAATAGCATGCTTGAGGAGGAATACACTATTGAAAGTATAACCTTGGCACGTTATATTCTTGAGGGTCTTAAACGTGAGATTGGGGGTGAGACTATTAGTAGAGGGCTTAAGGCTAGAGAGTGGTACGTAGTGCGTAAAGCCAAAATGCCCTCGGTATTGATAGAGATTGGGTTTGTGACTAATCCTCATGAAATGTTGCTTTTGGAGGATGATAACTACTTGAAGAAGGTTTCACTTGGTATATATAATGGGATTTGCAAATTCATATCCAGATTTGAGAGTGGAAAAGGTCTTACGGAGTAGGAAGTATTGAGCGTGAAGATTAATAAATTTCAGATTTTTATTGGTTGCGGTTTTGTACTGTTATTTTTTTTGTCTCTTGGTTTGTATCTATTTTCTGAGGATAATGTTAGACGGGTGTTGTTTTTCCCAAAGCAGAATAGCAAAAAACTCGTTAGTGAGGTAAGATATTTACCGAGAATGGAAACGGAAGAGGAGGATATCCAACTGTTAGTGGAAGAAATTATACTTGGACCCTCCAGAGAAAACCATGAAATTCTTCTTCCCAAAGGTGTAAATGTTGAATCGGTAATGCTTAGGGATGGTGTTTTATATTTGGATCTCTCTGAAGCAATTGTGTTAAATGAGATAAAACTAAGATTGGGATTTGAGGGTTCCATAAAGGTTTTGTCTAATACTGTGATGTTCAATTTTCGGGATATTAAGAAAGTTTTTATCTTCATTAATGGAGAAATTCCAAAGGGCAAAACCTTTTTGAAAGGGATAACATTCAATTCTTCGCTTTTGCAATAATAGGTGTTAAATTATAGTTGTAAATGCAGAATTGTATATCTATATGCTTTTATATAATGTTGATAGAAAATATAAAAAAAAAGAAAAATCATTGACAAAGCTATTTCGTTACGTATAATTTAAATCAAATAAGGTATCTTTATTGAAAGGAGCATCGGATGAAACGGTTAGTAACATTAATCGGAGCATTTTTACTATTAACAGGGGTAGTTCTATTTGCAGAGACTTCAGTATTAATAGATTTCAGTAAACTTGCAGCTGATACCAAACTGGGGAAGAGTGACACGCCGACCGAAAATGCAGCCACAATGATTGATTTTAGTAATGTGGCAGGTGCTAGTTTTACTCCTGAAGAGAAAGCCCAGATGAAAACTTCTTTAGCTCTAAACAATTGGGAAGTTGTTTTAGCTCCTTCATCTAGAACAATAGAAAATATTTCTTTATCAATGACAAAGGAAGCAACAACCTCTCCTAATGCTAAACCTTTTAACGGAGAGGACATGGCAAATATAAAGGTTCTTGGAATTAGAGTGCATTTCCCAACGGCTCCATTTAATTCCTGGGCAATTATTAAACCGCCCTTTGAAATACCGGCCTATGCTGATAAGACTGAACTGCAGGGGGATAAGCTGGTAGTTCCCGATAAGGAGAAGGGGCGTGGAAGAAAATTTGATCATTATGGTGTTCTTAAAAATGTGGGGGTAATTAAATCCATTGCAGTTACTGTGTATGGTGCTAATTTCCCCAACGGATTTGGTATTATTCTCAAAAATCAGAATAATGAAGAGCAGCAGATCTTTATTGACTACCTCAATTTTGACGGGTGGAGGACCCTGGTATGGAAGAATCCCAATTATATTTCTGAGGTGAGAAACCGTCAGATAAGAAGGTATCCTCTCTATCCGAAAAGTGCTCCGTATATTAAGTTAGTTGGGTTGGTTATTTATAAAGATGCATCTCAAGAGGGTGGTGATTTTATAACTTATGTAAAGGATATTAAAGTCACTTATGATAAGGCTGTTCTTAGTCTCCAGAGGGATATCGATGACGAGAGTATCTGGCACATACTACAGAATCGACAGGCAGCGAGGAGAGCGGCCGAACTTAGGAGATTGGGAAATCTCCAGGTGTTAAGATATCTTGAGAAGATGAAGATGGATAAGGGTGGAAAGTAAAAAAACTTAAACTGTGAAGTAAAAAAGGCCAAGCTGTGTTGCTTGGCCTTTCTTTTTATTTACTTACGTATTGGCTGGCTACTGTGTAGTGGGTTTTACAACTCTCAGTTATGGTCTTATTTAGAGAGTTTCCTCTCGTAGGATTCCAGAGTATTTTCCAAGAGCATCGTGATTGTCATGGGACCTACTCCGCCAGGTACCGGTGTTATCCTTGAGACTTTTGGAAGTACATCTTCTGTATCAACGTCTCCTACTATCCTGTAACCCTTTTTAGAATTAGAATCCTCTATTCTATTTATTCCTACGTCAATTATCGTTACGCCCTCTTTTATCATATTTGACTTCACAAATTGAGGTTTACCAATGGCAGCTATTAAAATATCCGCCTGTTTTATCTCTTCGTCCAGATTTTTTGTTCTGGAATGGCAGTAGGTTACAGTAGCATTACCATATTCATCATTTTTCATTAAAAGTAATAAACCTACCGGCAATCCCACAATCTGGCTTCTTCCAATTATTACTGCCTTTTTACCCGTTGTCTCTATTTTTTCATGTTTTAACAACTCTATTATGCCCCTGGGGGTGCATGGTATAAATCTTGGTTCCCCTTTGACAAGAAGACCTATATTATATGGATGAAACCCGTCTACATCCTTTTCAGGATCAATTGCAAGCATGATATCGTTTGTGTATTTAGCCAGATTGAGTGGAAGGGGGAGTTGGACAAGAATTCCATCAATTTCTTCCGAGTTATTCCATTCCTCTATCGTTTTCATTACTTCTTCGATTGAAGCATCCTCTCCCAAAGATTTATGGAAGGAGTTAAAACCTACATATTCCGATTTTTTTATTTTACTTCGTATGTAAGATTGTGATGCCGGGTTGTTTCCCACAAGTAGGGTAGCGAGCCCTGGTTTCCTTAGACCTTTCGCTGTGTACTCTTCTACCTTTGATTTGATCGTTTCCTGAATTTCGCTGGATATAGCCTTGCCATCAATGTATTTGTTCATAGTTTTACCCCTCTAAAATTAAGTTAGATTTGCTACTATAATCACATCAAAAGTTTGAGTTGGTCAATACTTTCAAAGATTGACAAAAGATTGACAGGTGAATGTATCTGTACTACTATCTTAATGTCATAGTTACGGAGGTTTTTAATGTATACAGTGGGAGTGATATATGAATCAAGAGAGGAGGGAGATTTACAGATAATAAATTTTGTTAGAGCGGTGTTAAGAGAGAAAAAAGATGTCGCTTTACGTGAGAGACGGGGAGGTGATGCATCTATTGTGGATATCAATGCCTCCGATGTGGTAATTTTTGCCTCTGATGGGAACGGGGAGTTGGGGATAAATAGTAGTTTTGCGGAGATTGTAAGGGCACTTAAGGGGGTTAATCTTGCCGGTAGAATGTTAGGGATCATTTCCTTTGATGGTGAAGAAACGGTAAGCGCTCTAAAAGAGGCCTTTCACGATAGTTGCATTACGTGTTATGAACCCCTTGTTTGCGAGGGCGAAATTAGTGAGGCCACGGTGAAAAAATGGGTCGAAAAATTACTGGAAAAATATAGGGAATCTATAAATGGTAGGGAGTAGTAATATGGATTTTAATCTTGATGAAGCAATAAGGAAGGTTCCGAATTTCCCCAAAGAGGGGATACTCTTCTATGACATAACCAGTGTACTTATGAATCCGAAGGCAATGAAATACTGTGTTGGTAAAATGATTGATTTTATAAAAGATCGTAGAATTGATGCTATAGCGGCCATCGAGTCTAGGGGGTTTCTATTTGCGGCGCCTGTTGCATATCAATTGGGGCTTCCCATTGTATTGTTGCGAAAAAAAGGAAAATTGCCCGGGGAAACCTATAGTATAAATTTTCAATTGGAGTACGGAGAGGATACTTTAGAGGTGCATAAATCGGATATTAGTAAGGGTATGCACGTTGTATTGGTGGATGATCTTATTGCGACCGGTGGAACTATCAAAGCTGCTGCTGAACTTGTTGAAAAGGGTGGAGCAATTGTAGACAGTATTCTTGCGGTTATAGGCTTGCCTTTCCTTAATTACAGTAGAGTGCTTTCCGACTATACTGTTAAAACGTTAATCGAGTACAACAGTGAGGGAACCCATTAACATATTCGGGGAAGTAAGAGTCCTCTGGGGAAGTCCAGTATTCTTTTACCACCTGAGTTTGTGTTTAATATTACCTTGCCTGGGTAGTTCTCTGTAACTCGTCCTACAATAGCGGCATTTTTACCCAGCGGATGATCCTTGAGTAAATTTACAGCTTCTTTAGCCTTATTCTCCTTTGAAACTACTGCTACAAAAACTCCTTCGTTTGCTATTTCCAGGGGATTTAGGCCCAGTATATTTGAGATCGAGAGGATATCGTCGGATATTGGAATTTCTTCTTCGTCTATTTCTATGGAAAAGTTGTTACCTGAGACAATTTCATTTAGTACAGCAGAGATGCCTCCACGTGTAGCATCTCTGAGAAATTTTAGATTTTCTTGTAGAGTAAATAGCTTCTCGCATAAGGGGTATAAAAATGCCACATCGGACTGTATTTTAGAGCTTATGGAGAGTGATTCTCGGGCTGAGAGTACTGCTATGCCATGCGAACCTATGCTATTGGAGATTATTATGTAGTCCCCTGGTTTTATCCTGGAGGGGGATATTCCGTGGGAGAATACTACTTCTCCGATTCCCGAAGTGTTAATGTATATCTCTCCCCCTTTGCCCTTTGGAACAACCTTGGTGTCTCCTGTAATGATCCTTATACCGGCGTGTGTGGAGGCCTCTTGGATAGATAGTAGGATACTTTGGAGTTTTTCTATTGAAAGTCCCTCCTCCAGTACCATTCCCATTGACAGAAACAGAGGTTTTGCTCCTGAAACTGCCAGATCATTGCATGTCCCGTATATGGCGAGTTTCCCTATATCACCACCGGGGAATGCGGGAGGGTCTACCGTATAGGTATCTGTTGTGAAGGCTAACTGTTTTTTACTTTTCACAAAGTAGTCGATTATTGTTGCATCCGATAGCTCTCTGTAGGAATCATTTTTTAAAATTGGATAGATAATTTCTTCTGTGAGTTGTCGAGACAGAGCCCCTCCACTTCCATGTTCTAATTTAATATTTTTTATCTTCATAACCTATCAACTCCATATCTGTAATATGCCGCACATGCACCCTCCGAGGAAACCATACATGGTCCTATGGGGGTTTCCGGGAGGCAGGATTTCCCAAAGTGAGGGCAATCTGTGGGTATGTTTTTCCCCTGTATTACTGCTGCGCATAGGCAACCCTTGGGTTCGTGGTTATATTCATCTGTAAACTCAAAATGGATGGTAGCGTCTATGCTTTTGTATTCTTCGCGAATCTTAAGACCACTCTTGGGAAGGTTACCGAGGCCTCGCCACAGTTCGTCGGCACTTTTCAATAGAAAATCCATAATTTTTCTTGCCTTTGAGTTGCCACTGGGTTTAACCGCTCTTGGATAGGCATTTTCAACCCTATGTTCATTATTTTGTATCTGTTTTAGGGTTAAGTATATTCCAAGCATTATATCAACGGGTTCAAAACCGGTTATAACACCCGGTACCCCTTTATTGCTCTTTTCCAGGATTTCTCTGTAGGGCTCTTCTCCCAGAATAACAGAAACATGTCCGGGGAGCAAGAATCCGTCTATCTGATTGCTTGGATCGGCGAGTAATACCTCAAGTGCCGGGGGAACCGTTTTGAAACTGGTATATAGAAATGTATTGTTTATATCAGTCTCTATTACTTGTTTAAATACCGACGCGATTGTGGGTATCGTTGTCTCAAATCCGATGCCTAGGAAAACTATGGGTTGAGATATTTCTCTGCGTAGTTTTAAAATTTCCAGTGGGGAATAAATTACCCTTACCAATTCATTTCCCATATAGGCGGATAGAGATTCTCCCGAAGAGCCGGGGACCTTAAGCATATCACCAAAGGTAAGAATAACAGCTCTTTTGTTTTTTACCAATTGTAGCGCATGATCTATATAGCTTGTGGGTGTTACACAAACAGGACAGCCCGGGCCTGATATTAATCGGACGTTTTTAGGAAGTAAAGAATGTATTCCAAATTTCCGTATGGAGACCGTGTGTGTGCCACACACCTCCATTATTTTGATTTCTCGCCCAATCTTGTGTGCAATTCTTTCTATTTCCTTTTGTAAATTACCTACCGTACTCTTATCTTCAAGTTTGTACTCTTTTAATATGTTAAACAACGAAAACTCCTTTCTTTTTAATCAAGGGTTTCTTTTACCTCTGCTAGTTTGCTAAAGAGTTTTAAACGTTCCTCTGCCTCTTTCAGATCCAGTATTTCTATTGCAAATCCTGCGTGAACAATTACATAGTCTCCGATTTTTACATCCTCGAGGAGAGAGATATCTACCTCAGCTTCTATATTTGCCTGTTTTACAATTGCTCTCTCGTTATTAAGTATTTTTATAATTTCCATTGGTGTTGCCAAACACATTAGTCTGCCCTCCGTTGTAGTATAGTTGTCCTACCGCTATTCCCCCGTCACCCGGTGGTATCGCTCTGTTTAAATAGACATTGAACCTGTTTTTTTCTAATAGGGGAACGAGTAGTTCCCGAAGTATGACATTTTGAAATACTCCCCCTGATAGAGCGATCTTGTTTATTCCGGTTTGTTCTCGCATAAGTAAAGCGCCGGAAAGGCTAGCGCGGGCTATCAGAGAATGGAAAAGAAATGCTAAAGCCGCTTTTGTTTCCGGATGTATATTACTTATCTTAGCCATGTGGTAGAGTAATGGGGTAATATCGATTGAGAAGCCCGTTGAAACTTTGATAATGTTGACAAGAGTAGTGTATTCTCTTTCCGTTTGTTTTAAGTCAATTGTATGAAGTTCTATTTGGTTCTTTAGTATGTATTGATCTGCTAGACTCTCCAGTTTAATTGCAGCTTCGCCTTCGTACGTTACTCTTTCTATTAGTCCAAGGGCGGCGTATGCGGCATCGAAGAGTCTTCCGAGGGAGGTTGTGATTGGAGTGTTTATTTTTTTTGTGATCATTTCGGATAGAAGCTCAAGTTCTTCTGGAGTGATATGGGTATTTTGTGTAATTAGAGAAACGGTCTCTCTAACGGATGTTGCATTGAGTAAAAGTGGGTATAAGATTCTTGGTGGGTGGGTTATAGCAGCTTCTCCCCCGGGAAGGGGAAATTCCATAAAATGTCCCATTCGTTTAAAACTGTCGCGTCTGCAGAGAAGAAATTCCCCTCCCCAGATATTTCCATCTGTCCCATAACCTGTACCGTCAAATGCAAGACCCAGTACCTCTTCGAGATTATGTTCCGCCATCACGGAGAGGATGTGAGCATGGTGGTGTTGTACCTCTGTAAGGTTAGTAAAATTCTCCCGTGCCCATTGGGAAGAGTGGTATAGGGGATGCATATCACATACAACTCTGTCTGGAGTTACCTCGTAGAGGGATAGAATTTTGCTGATTTGGTTTTGAAAATCTCTCTGAGCTACGAGATTATCCAGATCGCCTATGTAAGGCGCAAGATATATATCATTACCCTTCAGAAGGGCGGGAGCATTTTTTAAGTCACTTCCGGTTGCGAGTGTTACCTCGGTGTTGCTATTTTTAATATGAATGAGTTGGGGAACATACCCCCGGGATCTTCTCATAATAAAGAAGCCGGTAATTTTCCCCCGTCTCAGTATAGAGTCGTCAGTTCTAAATAGTATTCTTCTATTGTTATATAAAAACAAATCGGCTGTGTCTTTTAATTTTTCAAGTGCCTCTTCGGGGTTTGTTATTATTGGCTCGCTTTTTCGGTTTCCGGAGGTCATAATTAGGTACTTGTAGTCGATCTGTACTTCCGGGTGAAGGAAAAGAAGAAGATGAAGGGGAGTATAGGGTAAGAATATCCCCAGTGTAGAGGTATCAGAAACTAGATGTAGCTCATTGGGAATTCCCACTCTCTTATGGAGAATCAGTATCGGACTTACTGGAGATTTTAGTTTTTCTACATCCTCTTTTTCCAGAAATGCAAGTTTCTCCGCTGTTTCTATATCCTTTACCATTAGAGCGAAGGGTTTTCTCTCTCTTTCCTTATCATCTCTAAGTTTTGCAACTGAATTCTCAAATTTGGGATTGAGGGCAAGGTGAAACCCCCCTATTCCCTGAATAGCTACAATTTTGCCACTGTTTAAAGCCATTATCGCACCTTTAATGGGATCCCCCTCGAGGTGATTCCCTCGGTTATCGGTTAGAAATAGTTTTGGGCCACAGTTTGAACAGGAGTTGGTTTGAGAGTGAAATCTTCGATCGAGTGGGTTTGTATACTCTTCCAGGCACTCGTCGCACTGGGGAAAATCAATCATGGAAGTTGTTTCTCTGTCGAAGGGGGTGTTTTCGACAATAGTATAGCGTGGTCCACATTGAGTGCAAGTTATAAACGGATAGAGATACCTCCTGTTAGTGGGGTTAAACAATTCTCTTTTGCATTCGTCACATATTGCCAGGTCGGGGGGGATGGGTGGAAAGTTATACGATGTGGATTTGCTTTCAACTATCCTGAAATCTGTTTCCCCAATTGTATTTATTACTCTCTCTTCTACCTCATCTATTCTCGCGGCCTGGGGAAGTATTCTTAATAGCTCTTCATAGAATTGCTCGACTTTGGCGTTCTCCCCCTCGATTTCTGCAACAACTTCGGATTTGCAATTTCTTACGAATCCTCCCAGGCCAAGAGAAACAGCGCACCTGTATACCGTTGGGCGAAATCCCACTCCTTGAATGATACCTCTAAATGTAAATTGTTTTCTTATTCGTATCGTTGCCATTATTGAAAAGTTTAGTAATTGAGTCAAATATATAGTGATTGCTAAACTATACATTAAATCGACACTAGATTCAATACATATTGGCTAGATATTCGTTGACTATGTAACTTTTCTTGGTGTAGAGTAAAAAGAAATTCCGGAGGGAAAAATGAGAAAGGTAGTTTTAAAAGCTCAGGATTTTGATGGTTATTTAACCACCGAGGACAAGACAAGTATAAAATTCATGGATGATAAGTATAGTGAGGCGATGAGATATTTTGAAATTTTGGATAGGAATGAGGTAACCCCCAAGGAAGAACAACAGGCCAAGGAAAAATTAATCTCTCTTTACAATGAGATGGGCAAGATGATGCAGAGCATTACGAGTAAGGAACCAAACATCCATGTGTATTCTTTTGAAACACCTGAAAGCATTCATGGTGAGGCCTCTAGACTAATAGCGAAGTTACGAGATCTTAAAACGGAACATCCTGAGTTTATTTACTATATTCAAAGAGCCTATGAACTCTTGTTTAACCTTGCCTTTGGGAGTACTTCGAACGATAAAAAGAATTATATATTTGTGAAGACTGCGGTGGATATACCTGTGCAAAATTACGCCGTTCATAAAATTCCGGATATTGATGATAAGATAAAGAATAGTGTAATGTGTGTAATGCTTAGAGGAGCTTTGTTACCCTCTATGATAATGTCTAAGGAGATTCAAGAATACTCCTCTAACAAGTATCTCACACCCTTTGCACTTTTTAAAATACACAGAGACGACACAAAAGAAGAGCATAATATGGAGTACATTCTTGACCTTGATAGGTCACACTTTGAATTTGAACAGCTTGATGGGAAAGATTTGATATTTGCGGATCCGATGAATGCCACGGGGGGGAGTCTTATAACTATAATTCAGTATCTCCGGGAAAAGAAGGTAAAACCGAGATCTGTGAAATTCTTTAATGTTATATCGGTATTAAAGGGCTCGTTAAGGATTGTGCGTGCCATAGATAATGCCGAGGTTTATACGCTTTGGATGGATCCTGCGTTAAATAAGAAGGCGTATATCTTACCGGGGCTTGGGGATGCTGGGGATAGAATTAATGGGGTAGATGACGAGAACGATCCGCGTGATATAATAAGACTCATTGCGGATTATGGCGTTAATATAACATCTCTCTATAAATCCCAGATTGGTAAAATAGAAGAAACTGTTTTAAGAAGTAAATCTGACTGTCCGTAGAGACAGTCAGATTTACCTTACGGATTTTCTATTGTTTTCTGTATTGTTTAGTCCCGATTTTACTGTCCGAGGTTTTCCCTTACTTTGTCGATTAGTACTTTGGGATCGATGGGTTTCTCCAAAAATTCATTTACGGGAAGGTATTCATCGTCCTTGTTTTTATCAAAGGAAAATCCTGTTTTTTCAGAGATGCTTGTTGCCATAATTATAGGTACATCGGGATGTTTCTCGCTGTTTCGTATTTTGTAGGCTATCTGAAAACCCTCATCTACGGTGTTCATCATAACATCAAGTATTATGAGGTCCGGATTTTCTTTTTGAAATAGTTCGTATCCCGTTTTTCCGTCCAGTGCCCATATGACGTCATAACCCTCTGATTCTAGTACTATTTTCATAGATTCAATGATGTCTTTGTCATCATCAATTAAAAGTATTTTTTTGCTCATGCTATTTGTTTTACCTCCTCTAAAATTTTTGAAATGATTTTATTCACAAGGCCCTCGCCAATAATTTCTTCGGCTTTGTTTACAGGGCTGTTTTTTTTACGGAGCTCTAATCTGTCTTTGTCAATCTGGATACCAATTATTCTAACATTGGATTTGTAACCTAGTTCCTCAACGAGTTTTAATATTTGTGCTAGGTCAAACCCGTGAGTAGAGGTTGCCCTGTGGACGAAGCTTAAGATTGCTTCGTCCAACGAGAACACCTTTATACTTCCGGGAGGAAGTTTCATATCAACGGCATCTATTATCAAAACGGGTTGACCCTCGGCAATAATTGCCCCCGCAAGTACGGGATCTTGATTGGCTGAGTACAACCTTACGGAGACGGTTTTTCCGCCCCGGGTAAGTGTGTATTCTCTCTCTGCCAAAAGTCTGTCTAGCGTAGCTATGACAGCGAGACCTATATTATCCTCTCTCACATTATGGTTTCCGATGCCGATGATGTTTATCCTTTTCATAGTTTTGCTATTCTGGCTTTATTCTATAAACTCGACGTCTAAAAAATGAACCGAACATGAAATACACGGATCGTACGCTCTTACCAGCATTTCCAGTGTTAGTGTCATTTTTTCTTTGGAGTATCCCTGCTCAATCATCCACGGAACCAGTTCTTTCATATCGTCATCAATATTCTGAGTGTTCTGATTTGTGGGGATTATACAGTTGGCTTTTACCATTTGCCCCTTGTTGTCAAAGGTATACTCATGAAAGAGAATCCCTCTTGGAACCTCAGTGCAACCTATTCCTGTGCCCTCGGTTAACTTTTCCGGTACAATTGGCTTTTCGGGTTTTATGCCGGTGCTAAGAAGCTGGTCAATTAGTTTTAATGACTCTTCGGTAACGTGAACTACCTCAATTAGTTGGGCAACGGTATTTAGGAATGGATTTTTTACAATCGGTTTCATTCCAAGGGCATCTGCGATTTTTTTCGCCTCCGGATTTAACTTGTCGTAGTTGTTGTTTAGTCTTGCAAGTGCCCCTACTGCGTAGGAAGAGCGTTTGTGTTTTGTGTGTTTAGCGGTGGAGTGTGGAACTACGAATTCATTGGTTACCTCACGATATTTTTTAACCGGTATTAATCCTGCGTCTGTTGATGATATCTCTCCATCGTAAAATCCGTATTCGCTATCCGTTCTAAGCCCGATATATTCGGTTTCTCTTTCGAAATTGGGAATTTTAGGTGCCAGAGTTTTAAAGAGTTCAAAGGAGGTTAGAAGATCAGGCATCATCTGATTTTCGAGCTTATCCTTTATCCACTTGATATCTTCTACACTTGGTAATTTTGTAAATCCGCCTGGTACCACTCTGTTAGGATGAATTGTTCTTCCTCCTATGAGGTCACATATGTCGTTAGAAAGCCGCTTCATACGTAGAGCCATTTTTACCACATCGGGATGAGTCTTAACCAGAGGGAACACGGAGGGTGCATCGAGTAAATCCGGCGCGGCAAGAAAAAAGATGTGGAGGATATGGCTCTGCATTGTAGCGCCGTAAACCAATAGTTTTCGTAATAGGACAGTCTGCTCGGTTACAGGTATTTTTAGTGCATCTTCTGTTGCCTTTACCGACGTCATCTGATGTCCTACAGAACAGATACCGCATATTCTTGAGGATATAACCGCTGCATCAGTGTAGAGGTATCCCTTCATCATTGCTTCAAAATATCTGGGGGGTTCTACAATTTCCAGAACGGCCTTTACGAGTTTCCCCTCTTTTAAGTCTACCACTATATTTCCATGTCCCTCTACTCTTGTTACGTAGGGAACCCTTATGCTGAGATTATTCATACTTCTTTTCCTCCATATTCACGTAATTGGTATTAAACATGTAGAATCGTTTTTTAATCTGATTAATTGATAATTTGTACTTCTGCATGACGTCTTTTGCTGCATTTTTGTTCAAATCGGGTACGAGTCCTCTGCACCCATAGCAATAGTGGCCGTTAGACGGGCATGCAGCTCCGCAACCAGCTCGCGTTATAGGCCCCATGCATGCTATTCCATATTCGTACAGACACTCGTTTTCCTTTGCCTTGCACTCTACACATACGGAATATTCGGGGATTTCGGGTTGTTTCCCTGTTAAAAGTGCGGTTAGAACCTTTACAAACTCTTTGTTATCCATAGGGCATCCAGGTATGAAGTAATCAACTTTTACTACCTCGGAAACAGCCATGGCCCTCATGCTCGGAAACAGGTATTTATCCTTCCCGTAGACAGCCTCGCGCACTTCATCTGTATCCATCCTGTTTCTTATTGCATTTACTCCGCCAATGTGAGCGCAGGAACCTATTGCTACTAGTATTTTTGCCTGACGTCTAATTTCATGGATCCTCTCTACACAGTGAGGTGTTGTAAGAGAACCCTCGACAAATGCTATATCATAATCATTACTTGCCTCTGTCATAGCCTCTCTAAAATTGACTATGTCAACAAGTTCCAGTATATCAAGAAGTTCGTTTTCCAGATTTAGTTTTGAGAGCTGGCATCCTTCACAGCCGGTAAAATCGAAAAAAGCAACTTTTGGTTTACTCATTATATCGCCTCCTTGAGGTCTTTGATTTTTTCATAGTTGAATACTGGGCCCTCCTGGCAGACATAGATATTGTTTATCTGACAGTGTCCGCATTTGCCAACGCCGCATTTCATTTTTCTCTCCAACGAAACATAGATCTGATTGTCTTTTAGGCCCTTTGCTTGGAGGGAGAGGATTACAAATTTGTACATTACAGGGGGGCCGCAAACGGCCACAACTGTATTTTTGAGATTTAGTTTTACGTCAGGTATGAGGGTGGTAATAACGCCTACATGTCCATTCCAGTTTGGAGTTTTTCTATCAACTGTTATCTTTAATTCAACGTCCTCTCTTTCTTCCCACATTTTGAGTTCGTCTCGAAATAGAAATTCATTTTCGGTCTTCGCTCCATAGAGAATAATAAGTCTCCCATAATCCTTTCGCTGTGAAGGATCTAGGATTGTGTTTATCAATGAACGAAGGGGAACAAGACCTATTCCACCTGCTACAATTACCACATCTCTGCCCTTAAACTCATCGAGGTTAAAGCCGTGTCCAAAGGGACCCCTTATTCCTATTTTGTCACCCGCTTTCAGTTTATGCATTGCATTGGTTACGTTACCGACTCTTCGCACAACCATTTCGAAGGATCCTTTTTTAAGGGGAGAAGAGGATACGGAGATAGGCGCCTCTCCAACACCAAAAATTGAAACCTCGACAAACTGCCCTGGTTCGTGATTAAGGTCCCGGCCTCCTGGCAGTTTGACCTCGAAGAAGGTTTCTAGCTCGGTAAGTTTCTCAACTCTTACCAGGTCAGATACGACCGGGAGATATATGTTATTAGCTTCCATTTTGTTTACCTCCTAAAGTAGTGCGTTCATAACTTCCACAATGTTTATATCTGCGGTACATTGCCTTACACACCTACCGCAGCCAACGCAGAATGGACGCTCTTTTTCATCCATTATATAGGCAAATTTCCTTGACATTCTGTGTCTCACCCTATCGTACCGCTTTTCCCTGAAGGCTTCACCTCCAGCCACTTTGGTGAAGTTTAACGTCTGACACGAATCCCAACGGCGTATTCTTTCCCCTCTGTCGGTACCAAGAATAACTTCGTCTGTGACATCGAAGCAGTAACAGGTGGGACAGACAATATTACATGTTCCACACGAGTAGCATCTTTTTGCCGTTTCCTCCCATATCGGGTGGTTGTATGCACCGTGGAAAATTTCTCTTATCCCCGCCACAGTCTGTTTTAACTTGTTTTTAAAATGGACAACGGGATCTTCTGTATTACTACATTCGGTGAGAAGATCATCCCACAACGCTACAATTTCTTCTCCCTTTGGGGTAAATGTTTCTACTCTGTATTTGTCTTCAAATTTGGTAAGAAAGATGTCAAATCCCTCTTTCAGATCCGTAGGAATACCAACAGACTCGGCAAAATGATACTCATCCGGTGTGTAGGTTACTCCTATGAATGTGTTTTGTTCTCGTTTTTTGAGGTAAGTTTCGTCCGGGAAACCTCTTTTAAAGGCGTAGTCAAGTCTAAACACTCCCTGCAGGTCGTAGTTATGTATTCCAAAGAATACCTTTGATTCTACCTTTACCTCTTCTGGTATGTATTCCTTGTTGGTCAGGTTGAACTCGAGGAGTTTTTCCCGGGGAGGTAGAAAAAATTTTTTTAGAGGGAGTATTGTTGTGTTGTAATCGAGGACCAGTTCTTTAGGATCTTCGATTTCTTTAAAAACAAAGTTTTTACCCTTCGGGACAGCACCTATTACCTTGTTATCTTTTAAAAGTCTGGTTACTGCCTCAGGTATTTTATCTCTTTTTATAGCTTTGACAGGCATAAAACCTCCTTACAATCTTTTATTCGTGAATATAATAGCATAATCTTTGGTTATAGTCAATTAATGGAGGCTTAAAAGTTGGTATTTCGTGGAATAAAGTACGGGAAAAATTTTTGAGAGGGGGAATGTTTTGAAGTTGATTTTTGTTTTGCTGTATGGTAATTTCTCTATACTATGGGACTGTTTCTGCTGTTTTCACCTTTGATTTTTTTATCGTATGAGTTGTCTAGAAGAAAGATTCTGCCGAAAGATTTTTACAATTTTGCCAAGGGATTTATTGTTTATCTCATCAACATGTTGGTTCTTTACCTTCTTAAAAAGGTGTTTCTCCTTCACTATCAACCAGTTAGTCTCTTTTTGTACGTATTTACCCTTGATTATCTTGTACCTCAAGTAATATTAGTCGGTTTGTTCTTTTTACTCTGTAAAAAGGGTTATTTTTATGAAATAGGAAGGGGAGTGAGTGACTTTGTTATTTTTTCCGTAGGGTTTTACTTTTTTGATGCCATTGTGCATTTCCTTATGGAGTACAATCGATATGATCCCTTTATTTTATTCGTCTTTCCTCTAATGAGATTGTTGATGATTATGGTAACAGCAGTTCTGTTTGGTTTAATACGCTACAGAGATTTGAAAATTAAGGTGACAATGGTGTTTGTGTACCTATTGTTTTTTTCTTTTCTTGCCCTTCCCGAGGTTTTGTATGATTTGAATTATTTTTTCTATTCTTTCCTATTGGCGGGCATATTATTTACCATGGGGACGGGGGTTTTTATTGTAAAGGCGGAGAGGGCTTAACACTATATTATTATTTATTATTGTGTTAATTAATTTTTTTGCTCCTTTTTAAACAAACCTTCAAAGATAAGCCGGGTAATTTGATTTGCATTTATCTTGTATTCTTTATCCTTTGGGCGTTTAAAGTTATTTATATCATGAGAGAGAAGAAAAATTATGGAGGAGTAGATTAAAACCGCTGTTTCTTCGCTGTCGTGGGTTTCTTCGAACAGTCCCTCTTCCTTTCCCTCCTCTATAATCGATTTTATGAATTCTTTGCCCTCATAGAATATATCTTTTGAATATCTCGTTTCCAACCACTTTACAAGTAGATCGTTGCCTGGTTTATATAGATCCTTGAAAATTGGAAACTCGTTTAGAAACCATTGGTATGTTTGTATATAGACATCCAATTTTTCTACCGCAGAGGTAGTGTTTTTTAAATTTTGGCTGAGTTGATACTGAAACTCGTTGTAGGTTTCAAGCATAACTGTTTTAAAGAGTTCTCTCTTGTTCTTAAAATAATTGTAGAAAGTCGGCTTAGAGATGCCGACTTTCTCAATTAATTCTGCCAGTGATAACTTTCTATAACCGTATTTGTGAAAGTATTCTCTTGCTATTATTATGGCTTGTTCTTTTTTCTCTTCCATAAGAATTATTCTAATCCTTTATTTTAGGCTTTTCCAGCACTTCCGAGAACTTCACGGTTTTTTCTCATATACATCTTTATAAGTTCTTCCCGTGCGGGACCCAGATACTTTCTCGGATCGAAGTTCGAAGGATTTTCGTGAAGTTCTCTTCTTATTGTTGCCGTCATGGCAAGTCTGCCATCGGAATCAATGTTAATTTTACATACCGCTGATTTGGCCGCTTTTCTTAATTGATCCTCAGGTACCCCTACGGCACCCTCCATTTTGCCCCCGTATTTGTTTATTATCTCTACGTATTCAGGAATAACGGATGATGCTCCGTGTAGCACGATAGGAAATCCTGGGATGCGTTTTTCAATCTCTTCTAGTATGTCAAATCTTAACGGAGGAGGTGTCTCCCCGGGTTTTACCTTAAACTTATAAGCTCCATGGGAGGTTCCGATAGAAATTGCGAGGCTGTCTACACCTGTCCTTTTTACAAAATCTTCTACGTCATCAGGATTTGTATAGTGGGAATATTCGCTCTGGACCTCGTCCTCTATTCCGGCAAGCACACCGAGTTCTCCCTCTACCGTTACATCATGCTTATGGGCGTAGTCTACAACTTTTTTAGTTAGGGCCACGTTCTCTTCGTATGGTAGAGAGGAACCGTCTATCATTACTGAAGAGAACCCCGTTTCGATACATGAAACACAAAGTTCGTAAGAGTCTCCGTGATCGAGGTGGAGAGCTACCGGTATATTTTTTCCGGACTCTTTTATTATTTGCATTGCTCCCTCTGCCATATATCGCAGGAGAGTCTGATTTGCGTATTTCCTTGCGCCTTTGGAAACCTGAAGGATTACCGGGGATTCCGTTTCTATACATGCCGTTATAATTGCCTGAAGTTGCTCCATATTGTTGAAATTATAGGCGGGGATGGCGTATCCTCCCTCCATTGCTTTTTTAAACATCTCTCGGGTGTTAACCAATCCTAAATCTTTATAACTAATCATATTTAACCTCACCATACAGATAATTTATTTAAGTGAAATATGTATTGAAATAAAACATATGTCAAGGTATTTTTAGGTGGGAGTTCCTCTCGAATCTTATTATTTGCTTCTGAGTTATGCTGAGGTATAAAGTGCGAATAAAAATTAGCAGTCTACATGTGGTATATGCTATTTTATTAATTTTTCTCTTTGGGTTTTTGTTGGATTCTTGCGCTACACGTAATATCCTTATAGTTACTACAGATTTTTGGTGGAGGATAAATAACAGGGGAAATGTTCTTGTGGACAGTTTGAAGAAGAATTTGAAAGGGGAAAATTTCAAATTTGTCTTTGACGTAAGACAGTTAACGGATCAGGAGAACCTTGATCTTATACTCAAGAGCCACCTCAGTAGTACAGAGTTGAAGTATAGTTACTATGTTTTTACACCTGTGGTTTCAAAATGGATTACTCTATACGGGAGGGCTAAGAATCAGAAAAGTTCAACATTTTCCCTTATTGCTAAGAAGGGGAAGGGTCGATTTATTTTTCTGGTTACGGAGGAGAGTGGGAGGCTTTCCTCTTTTGATAATGTGACACAGGTAATTATGAAACAGAAAGGGGTGTTCGTTTACGGGGCTGAGATTTTGAAAGGATTGTTGAAAAACAATGATGCGATTAAGGACCTGTACAAAGAAGGAGAATCGTGCTGTATCGGTGTTATCTATTATGCACCGCATGGAGAAAAACCCTCCAGAATAGCCGGATTTGAGGGGAAGTTTGCAAAAGGGAAGGTGTTATGTTTGGAAAAACGCTTAGATAACACGGAAAATAAGATAAAGGCCAGGTTGGCGTTTGAAGAATTGAGGGATAATGGCGTAAAGATCTTTTTATTTGATGCGTATTCGCTGAATCCGTATCTAATCTCTCTGGCTGAGAAAAATGATGTGGTTTATATTGTTAATTATGTGAAAAACACTTCATTTCATAGACTTCTGTTTTCTTTTGATTATGATTACGCAAAACTCATTACGGATGCTTTGGTTCGATTAGGGAACCGGAATGATGGCACGAGAAAAAAAATATTGACTGAAATGGGATTTATATGGTGGGGAAATTATATTAAAATCCCAGAGGAGTATAAGAATAATGGAATTATTAAGGGTTAGACGACCAGAATGGTTAAGAAAGAAGATTTATTTGAATAGTGAGGTTCTTAAAACCCGACGCCAAATTAAGGATCTTGGACTTCATACAATTTGTGAATCCGCAGCGTGTCCCAATATAGGTGAGTGTTATGCAAGGGGTACCGCCTCTTTTCTTATTCTAGGTGATGTTTGTACTAGGAATTGCAAATTCTGTAATGTTAAGCATGGTAAACCGCTTCCTATAGATAGAGATGAAGGAAAGAAAATAGGAGAGTATATGCGGAAGAATGGGATAAGATACGCTGTGATAACCTCTGTTACAAGGGATGATATAACGGACGGGGGCGCAAGCCATTTCGTAAGGGTAGTGGAGGATATAAAGAGCTTTGTTCCCTCCGCCAGTATTGAGGTTTTGGTTCCTGATTTTAAAGGAAGGAAAGACTCGGTGGTGGAGGTCTTGAATGCCGACATAGAAGTTTTTTCCCATAACCTTGAGACTGTGAAACATCTCTACCCCACAGTTAGACGTGGTGCAAATTATATGAGGTCTCTCTTCGTTCTAGAGTTGGCAAAGAGATATGTGAAGGAAAGGCTAAACCGACGTATCCCTATAAAAACTGGTATTATGGTAGGACTTGGTGAATCGGAGGAAGAACTATTGGAAATTTTCGATGACATTGCCTCTATAGGGGTTGATGTACTAACTATAGGGCAGTATTTAAGACCAGGAAGGGAGAATTTGCCAGTTGTACACTATTGGACACCGGAGGATTTTGAACGCTTTAGGGTAATTGCGCAGGAAAAGGGAATACCCGTCGTGATTTCCGGACCCTATGTGAGAAGCTCTTATCTTGCCGAGGAGGCTTACGAAGAGAGTAAGAGTTTATAATTACAGGTTTTAGGAAAAATGTTTGACAAATTACTATGTTAGAAATATAATTTTTACTAGTTTTGGGTTAGAACTCTTAAATTAAGTAAGGAGATAATAATGAAGCCAGTCAGAAAAGCTTCCACGTGCCTTCTTATAATATCTTTGTTACTATTTATATCTGCTTTTGTTTTTTCCGATGAGGTAACTGTAAACTACACGTCTAAGGTGATAGAAAGCTTTGATAATCCAAACGCAAGACCGTGGATAGTACGTGGAAGTAAGTTTGCAACAGAGGGATATCCAAAGATGACCTACGCTAATGCGTGGCCGGAGGCTTTGTTTGGAAGGAATAAAGATAAGAAGGATTTGAAATGTCTTGGGATTCATGGGAAATTTAATAGAAAAGCTTATAATTATATTGAAATAATTCCTGCGAAAAAGGATAAGGATGGCAATTTAGTACCAAGTCCTATACAGTTGCCCGGAAGGGTTAAGGCGATAGATCTGTGGGTTTGGGGCTCTAATCATGACTATTATCTGGAGGTTCATCTAAGAGATTACCAGGGCATAGAGCATGTTTTGCGGTTGGGTTCACTGAATTATGCAGGATGGAGAGACTTGATGGTTACTATACCATCTTCAATTCCCCAATCCCGAAGGTATCTACCCAGAAGAATGAGTTTGCAGCTTACTAAATTCGTAATGTGGACGAAACCCACCGAAGATGTAAGTGATTTTTATCTGTATCTGGATCAGGTGAAAATCCTTACTGATACGTTTGAATCCAGATATGATGGTGATAATCTGGTAGAACCGGATGTTATTAAAAAGATCTGGGGAACATCAGAGACTGGAAAAAAATAGGAGTAGCAAGAGATGAAAAAGATTAGTTTAAGCGTTTTATTGTTGGTTACCCTAGTTTTGAGTGTGTATGCCCAGTCAACCGGCTATAAGAGTAACACTGGGATTGATCCCACGAAAATCGGTGTTGATTCGGCTCAGCAATTGTTAAAGGAGATTTCTGTCTCTAAATTCGAAGACGCTGGTTTTTGGGGGGCTAGTATGCCTCAAGACGAGGGCATAATATCGCTTAGAGCTCTTCCCGGTTCACCTCTTGGTAAAAAACCTATTAAAGATGAACAAGAGATAGGGATAAAGGAGGCAGATAAGTACGTTTTAGGTGTACGTGTCAAGTTTTTTAAGAGGGGTTTCAATACTGCCTATATATATCCTGTGAAACCCCTTCCTATCGAGGGAATTACAAAAACAATCTCTGTGTGGGTAGTCGGAAGAAATTATAATCATACATTGAAGATTGTCATTGAGGATTTTTTGGGTAACAAAAAAGAATTGACCGTTGGAAAGTTAAACTTTATGGGATGGAAAAAAATGACAGTTGCTATTCCTCCTTCTATTGTGCAGAGTGAGTATCACTATACTAATAAGATGGGTATAAAATTTCTTGGATTTAAGATAGATTTTGATCCTATGGAAGCATATGGAACTTACTACATTTACTTCGATGGATTACGGGCGGTTACTGATTTGTTCCCTGAAACCTATAGAGATAAGGATGATATGACAGATGGATGGTGATACCAGTTGCCTGTATCGGCAATTTGAATAGGTACGAGCATAAAGCCCCAATGGAACGGGGCTTTTTTTGTAATTTCTTGTATTGATTAGAATAGTTCGGCGTGATAAATTAAGCTATGAATCCAGAGGAAGAGGTAAAAAAGTTAAATCGGGTAATTAAACAATACGAAACGGTCCTTCTCTCTACGACGGATCCTGTTCAAAGACAGAGGGTAGCAAGGGAGTTGGAAAAGTTAAAAGACTATAGAGATAAGATTCTATCTGTGAATGTGATAAACGAAAGTGCATTGGAAGAGAAGAAGATGGGGGGAGGGATGCTGGATGATTTCCCGTTCCTTAAGAAACTTCAGGATAAATACGATGAGCGGGTGGTGAATGATAGAGAGGTTGATCACATATATCTATATATGAAGTTTTTTGAAAGTGATTTTCTTCCCTTCTTGAGTGAGACAAAATTAAAGTTGGATTTTAAATATTCTTTGGAGAGAGATTCTTTTTATCATAGATTTCAAGAGCTTTTAAGACGATTAACCGATCTTGTCAATGAGATAGAGCGCTTTGAGAGTGGAAAGTTTAGGGTTGATATTGAGGAAGAGATGAAAAAAAGAATTTTCAAAATGAAGCGGAATCTCTCAATAGAGTTGGATAGATTTTTCAAGCAGGTGAACAAGTTTGCTACTGATCTTCTGGAAGATGTTAACGGGGATGCACTTAAATGTTTAAATGGGGAAGAGACCATAAATTTCGATGCAATAGAGGGTAAAAGATATCTGGAGGGTTTTCTGGTAAGAGATGCCCTGGAAGAGGTAAGAAAATTTTCACTGGAGATTATTGAGTATTTAGATATACCAGAGATTAAGTTGAAGGAGTAAAAAGTTGCAGATAGAGATGGAGGTTAATTCCACAATTGGTGAAAATTCTTTTTTTGAGGGTAGATTTGCGGTGAAGGGAAGTTTAAAAATTGATGGCAAATTCGAAGGGGAGGCTCTGTTGGTGGATCAGTTGCAGATTGGTCCCAAAGCGAGGGTAAAAACAGATATATATGCAACCAGCGTGGTGGTTGAGGGAATAATAATTGGAAATATTAATGCGACAAAGCGTGTTTTACTCCTTTCTACGGCAAGGGTGTTAGGAGATTTAAAAACCCCGGAATTGATTATACAGGATGGGGTGATTCTTGAGGGAAGGTGTACGATAAGCCATATTCAGGTTGATAATACACGAGAGTACATAGAGTCCCTGTATGATAAGGAAGGCTAACAGAGGATAATCGGGTAAGTGGAGAAGTACTTTGATTTTTTGAGAAATGTATATTTTTTTAAAGAGCTCTCCGAGGATGATATAAGAAGAATTCAATCGGTCTGTCATGAGGAAAACTTTGATAGGGGAGAGATTATCTTCAAAGAGGGATCAAGTGCTGACAGGTTCTATATAATTATGGAGGGAAGCGTTGAGGTTTGGAAGGATTATGATTCTGTAGAGCGTGATCTTCTTGCTGTTCATGGAAAAGGTAAGCTGTTTGGTGAAATGGCATTGATTGATGATTTGCCGCGAAGTGCCACTGTTGTCTCAAGGGGGAAAACACATCTTCTCTATATTGATAGGGATGATTTCCACAGAATAATCACGGAAAATAGTTCAATTGCCATCTCAATTATGAAATCTGTTTCTCTTATGGTAAGAAAGAGTAACGAAACCTTTGTGGAGGGTCTGAGAGAGAAGAACAAAAAACTCGAACGAGCGTACAGGGAGTTAAAGGATACTCAGGAGGAATTAATAAAGGCTGAGAGGTTGTCAGCTTTGGGCAAATTTTCCTCTTTGATTTTGCATGATATAAGAAATCCTCTCTCTATCTTGAAGGGTTATGCCGAGATGATTCTTCTTCACCCCGAGGATCTTGAAAGGGTTAAAAAGAGTGCGGACAGGATTGTAAGGGAGGCCAACAGATTAAATGCCCTGGTAAACGAGCTTTTGGATTTCTCGCGGGGCGAAATTCGCCTGAATGTTTCCATTGTTAATTTGGAGGAGTTTATCAAAGGGATTGTGAGAGATGTATTTGAAAGATTTAGATCGCAGGGGATAGAGGTAGTCGCACGAGTTGAATATCCCGGACCTGTTATGCTGGATGTGGAACGAATGTATAGGGTCTTGATGAACCTTGCGGATAACTCCAGAAAAGCAATGCCCAATGGAGGAACTTTTAGTATTTGGGTAGGTAAGAGGGATAATTCACTGGTTATAGAGGTTTCTGATACTGGAATTGGGATGGAAGAGGAAGTTAAAAAACATATCTTTGAACCGTTTTTTTCTCATTCGGATGCAGGAGGAACGGGTTTGGGTATGGCAATTGTTAAAAGTATTGTGGAAGCTCATAAAGGTAATGTGACGGTTGAAAGCGAGAAGGGAAGAGGAACGAAATTCATTGTTGAACTTCCCCTTTTTGATTAACTATTTTTGATTAATTCGAGGGATAGCGAGGTGATAGAGGTATATACCGATGGCGGATGTTCTGGCAATCCCGGTCCTGGAGCGTGGGCTTATGTTATTAATGCTTGTGATAAAGTAGTGAAGAATTCAGGGTATAGTGAGGATACCACAAATAACCGAATGGAATTGCAAGCAGTGATAGAGGCATTGAAGGCAGTGAGGATAATTAGAGAGTATTGTTCCGAGGGAATAGTAAAGGTGTTTACTGATTCGCAGTATGTTAAAAAAGGTATAACGGAGTGGATAAAGAGATGGGAAGCAAATGGCTGGCGTAACTCAAAGAAGGAACCGGTAAAGAATATTGATCTATGGAGAGAGCTAAGGGCGTTGTCTCATGATGTGAAACCGCTGTGGGAGTGGGTGGAGGGGCATTCGGGGAACAGATTGAATGAGGAATGTGATCGGCTTGTTAGAGAAAAGATAAAAGAGAGAAAAAATTGAGAATGTGTGATAAAAATCACCTGGGATAAGATTTGAGTTAATTTCTGTTTGGTTTTAGTAGCTCCGATGGAATTTATTCCTGCCTGATAAAAATCATTTTAACGAAAACTGTTTTATATACTTATTAAGGTGGAAGTAACCTCCCCTTAGATAATTCAAGGAGGTGCAATGTTATGTTGGCATCGTTGAGAAGCTATGAGCCTGTCGGATTTGAGGGTGAAATTGTAAGGGTAGAGGTTGATATTAGACGTGGGTTACCAGGGGTGGATCTGGTAGGTCTTCCTGATAATGCGGTCAGAGAAGCTAAGGAGCGAGTCAGGGTGGCGATTCGTAATAGTGGGTACAAATTCCCAGCGGATCGAATATTAATAAATCTTGCCCCTGCTGGTTTGAAAAAGGAAGGAGCCTCTTATGATCTTCCTATTGCCGTAGGAATTTTACTTGCTGCGAATGAACTGAGGTTTAATCCGAATAGTAGGGTAATGGTATTGGGAGAGCTTAACCTAACGGGGAGTGTAAAACCGGTTAAGGGTGTACTTGGTGCGTTGATTGCTGGAAAAAGGCATGGAATTACCAATTTTTTGGTACCGCGGGGAAATTTTAGAGAGGCATTATCGTTAAATTACGGGAATATTTTTCCCGTGGAGAGTTTGAATGAGCTGAATGGTATTTTTGAGTCCGTCAGGAATGGAAGAGCGCATCTCGAGTCGAAAAATTATACCTTTCACGGTGAACGTGGGTTGTACTATAAAGAGAGAGTGAGAGGTGATTTTTCGGATATAAAGGGACAGGATGTTCTTAAACGTGCTCTGGAAATTGCCGCCGCGGGTTTTCATAATGTTCTAATAGTTGGTCCGCCGGGGAGTGGGAAAACCCTTAGTGTTACGCGTTTCCCATCTATACTACCAGAGTTGACGAGGGAGGAATCTCTTGAGGTTACAAGACTTCACTCGATTGCCGGTGTGCTTCCCCCGGATTCGGGATTGGTAAGGTACAGACCTATAAGAGTGCCGCATCATACGGCTTCTATTGAAGGTGTGATGGGAGGAGGGAAAAGCCCCGGTCCCGGGGAGGTTTCTCTGGCGCATAGGGGGGTGTTATTTTTAGATGAGGCTCTTGAGTTTAAAAAGAGTGTCCTGCAGGGCTTAAGAGAGCCCATTGAGAGTGGGAGAATAAATGTCTCCCGTGTTGGAAGCAAGATTCAGTTTCCTGCGGATTTTCAGTTGATTATGACAGCTAATGCATGCCCCTGTGGCAACTTGGGTAAGGGAAACGGTATGTGCGTCTGTAGTGTTTCGGAGATTCATAGGTATTGGAGGAAATTAGGAGAGGCTATGATGGATCGTATGGATATAAGAGTACCTGTTACGCCTATGAAGATCGAGGGTATTATTAGCAACGAGGGTGAAAGTAGCAAAGTTATAGCGATGAGAGTAAAGGATGCTGTCAATATTCAGGAGGAGAGATATAAGAATTATGGGTTTAGCCGTAACTCCAGGATTAAAGCTGGCCTGATAGAAAAATTTTGCAAGTTAGACACTACATCGATAAGATTGCTTGTTAAAGCTCTCAGTAAACTCTCTCTTTCCTCCAGGGCTCATCATTCCATACTAAAAATTGCACGCACAATTGCTGATCTGGCAGGTAGTGACAGGATAAGGGAGGAACATCTCTTAGAGGCAATTCAGCATAGACGCTTTGAAAGCTCGGGTTTTATGCACTTTTTTAACTGAATGTTGCTATTAATTTTCAAAAATGGTTATATTTATAACCGGAGGACACAATGAAATTATATACTCGATGGCAATTAATAGTACGTTCAATTTTTTCGGTAGTTGTTATCGTAGGTTTGTTATACCTTTTAGGTTTCTTAAAGTTACCCTGGGATGGTTATAAGAATACCGAAAGCGAGAAAGTTCAATCTTCTGAGTTGAATAAACCCAAATCGACGGTTTCAAATACTTCAGGGATTTCAACTACTTCTCTTAAAGAAAAGCTCCCCGACATTCTGAATGGCAAGGGGGTGGAGTATAAGAAGAATAACCCTCTTGTCGAAGAGTTAAAACGAGAGGGTCTTACAAATGATGAGATAAACAATATTATAATTTATAAACGTTTGAATGCCGGGGTTGTGAATATTACTACAATAACCTTTGAATACAACTGGTTTCTAGAGCCTGTGCCAAAGTCTGGAACAGGTTCCGGTTCTATTATTGATCAACAGGGACACGTATTAACGAATTATCACGTAGTTAAAGATGCGGATAATCTTAGTATAACTCTCTCCGATGGAACGGAGTATAAGGGACGTGTTATAGGTGTTGATCCGGAAAATGATCTTGCGATAGTTAAATTTGACCCCAAGGGTAAGATTTTAACCACTATTCCCTTTGGTACCTCAAAAAATTTGAGAGTTGGCCAAAAGGTTCTTGCTATTGGGAATCCCTTTGCGCTCGAGCGAACCCTGACAACGGGTGTGGTTTCCGGGCTTGGGCGTCCCGTGAGGAATGAGAGTGGGTTGATTATTCAAAAAATGATACAGACGGATGCCTCTATTAATCCGGGGAACTCGGGAGGACCTCTGTTAAACTCACGGGGGGAAATGATAGGTATAAATACAATGATTTTTTCTCCATCTGGTGGATCGGTTGGTGTCGGATTTGCCGTGCCGGTTGATACTGCTAAACGAGTTGTTGGAGACCTTATAAAGTATGGGTATGTAAGAAGGGGTTGGATTGATATAGTTCCCGTGCAACTCTTTCCTGCCCTTGTTAAGTATGCCCATCTTCCGGTTTCCAAAGGGATTTTGGTTTCCGAGGTTATGCCGGGGAGTAATGCGGAGAAGGCGGGTCTTAGGGGAGGGAGCCATCGAAGGGCGGTCAGAAGTGGGTCAAAGATTATCTATCTTGGAGGTGATATAATTGTGGAGATAGATAAAACTCCTGTTGCGACGCTTGCTGATATGTTTAGTGCTTTGGAGGATAACAAACCGGGTGAAGTGGTAGAGGTAAAGGTTATTCGGGGAAGGAGAAAATTAACTCTCTATGTCAAGTTGTCCGTACGTCCGAAAACTTTTAAATGGTAAATTTTATGGGTGTAAGGGATGGCGCGATTTAGGTTACATTCCGCTTTCGAACCCGCAGGTGATCAGAGGGAGGCAATTGAAAAACTGGTAGATGGAATAAGAAGGGGGTATGAGTACCAGACACTTAAGGGTGTCACCGGTTCAGGTAAGACCTTTACCATGGCTAAAATAATAGAGAGAACGGGTCTTCCTACACTGGTCATATCGCATAACAAGACCTTGGCTGCTCAACTGTATCGTGAGTTTAAAGAGTTTTTCCCCGAGAATGCAGTGGAATACTTTGTCTCTTACTATGACTACTATCAGCCGGAGGCGTATGTTGTTGGTAAAGATTTGTATATAGAAAAGGATGCTTCGATAAATGAAGAGATAGATAGATTAAGGCTCTCCGCAACTACTGCTTTGATGGAAAGGAGAGATGTGATAGTAGTAGCTACGGTCTCGTGTATATACGGGATAGGGAATCCCAATGATTTTAAAGGGATGCGGGTGGAGATTGAGCGGGGGGGTATCCTTGATAGACGAGAGTTTTTGAATAGGCTTGTAATGCTTCAGTACGAGAGGAATGATGCGGTTCTTGAACGCTCCCGATTTAGGGTTAGGGGTGATGTGATTGAAATTTTCCCCTCGTATTCGAAAAGCGTTCTCCGAATAGAATTGTTTGGTGATGAGGTGGAGAGAATAAGACGAATAGATCCTATGAGTGGGACTACCCTGGAGGAACTCGATTTTTGCAGCATTTATCCTGCCAAGTTTTTTGTTACCCCCTATGAAAGGGTGAAGACTGCCATTTCATTAATCCGTGAGGAGTTAAAGGAGAGGTACGAGTATTTTTTAAGGGAGAATAAGCCTCTGGAGGCGGAGAGGATTAAAACGAGAACAGAGTACGACCTGGAGATGCTGGAGGAGATGGGGTTCTGTAGTGGGATAGAAAATTATTCTAGGTATTTAAGTGGCAGGGAGGAGGGGGAACGTCCTGCCGTCTTGTTAGATTTTTTCCCCGATAATTTTCTTACCTTTATTGATGAGTCTCATGTCACCATTCCACAGATACGGGGAATGTACGAGGGAGACAGATCCAGGAAGCTCTCTCTTGTTGATTATGGTTTTAGACTTCCATCGGCGTTGGACAATAGACCCCTGTACTTTGGGGAATTTGAAAGCCTCTTGGATAAGACAATATTTGTCTCTGCGACGCCAGGGGCGGAAGAGTTAGAGAAGTCGGAACAGGTTGTTGAGCAGATAATCAGACCTACGGGTTTACTTGACCCTATTATAGAGGTTCGACCTACAGAGGGACAGGTAGACGATCTTATCGGTGAGGTAAAAGAGAGGATAAAGGTGGGTGAGCGTACATTAATAACAACTCTGACAAAGAAGATGGCTGAGGATTTGACCGATTACCTTTTGGAACTGGGCTTGCGAGTTAGATATCTCCATTCTGAGATAGAAACGATAGAAAGGGTTGAGATACTTAAAGGGTTGCGACAGGGCGATTTTGATATTCTTGTAGGGATAAATCTCCTACGTGAGGGTCTGGATCTACCAGAGGTGTCACTTATTATAATTCTGGATGCGGATAAGATAGGATTTCTTCGCTCTGCAACATCGCTTATTCAGACTATAGGTCGGGCTGCCAGGAATGTAAATGGTAAGGTTATAATGTATGCGGATAGAATATCCGAGGCGATGAGAGAGGCAATAGAGGAAACGGAGCGTAGAAGAAGGATACAGGAAGAGTATAATAAAAAACATGGAATAACTCCGAGAACGATAAAGAAATCAATTCAGGATATGCTTGTGAGGAAGGTTACCCTGAAGAGAGAGAGTGAAAAGGTCTCGTTAGAGGTACTCAAACAAGGTTTTAATGTTCTTGTCCCGAAGGAACGGAAGATGCTTATCACTCGTCTGGAGCGCGAGATGTTTGAACTGGCCAAGAATCTTGAGTTTGAGAGGGCTGCAGTGATAAGGGATGAGATAAAGAGGTTGAAGGAGGAGTATGAAAATCTGTAGTTAGTTGTTTGGTCCCGGGATTAATCTGAGGCTTTAAACAGTACAAAATCAATGGGCCCACCGGATATGTGGGGAGAGAATATGTAGTCCAGTGTCCATCCCGGACTTGGATCTCCGTACTCTATATAGTAGTTGTAGTATGCACTGTTCCAGTTTGCATCAATTGAAGCCTTGATATAGAAGAAAGCCTCCAGTGTGCTTACATATCCATCGCCGTTTAAATCGGCGTACTTTGTGTCTGCTGTGTGGAGGAAAAAGTATGTTAGTAGACCGTGTTGTAGTTCTGGATCTTCATATGAGTATTCTTGGCTACCCGAAGCAGAGATTACTATCGCATCGTACGGGGAGATGCCGGATGAACTATTGGGATTGTAGTTATTGTACAATTCTATAGCCTTCTGCTTTATTGCATAGTTGTTAATTTGGAGGGGTAAATTGACAGAGAATAGGATGTCGAGAGGTGTTGGTGTACCGCTTGAAAAACTCGAGGGGCCATAGTCAGATGGTATCGTGTCGTACTCCAGCCTATTGTTAATGAACCCGCCAGAGTTGCACGAATCCAGCATTACCACTCTCTTATTGGTGGGGAGAGTGTCCAGAAGTTTTGCAAATGTGATATCGTCGTAGGTTTTTGATAAATCCCCGTAAATATTGCCGTTGGATAGGTAAACAGAGCCGTATAGAAGTATGTATTCCTTGTTATCCTTTTGCATCCCATGCCCTGAGTAGTAGAAAAGAAATAAATCAGTGGGTTTTATTATCGCTTTTAGAGTTTCGATGTCGGTATCCAGATTCTCCTTTGTCGCCTCGGAGTTAATTCTACAGGTTGTAATGTAGCCCTTGCCTTTGAGCATTTCGTCCACCGCCGTGGCATCATCATCTGTATAGGTAAGGTTGGGAGATTCTCCCTCGTTGTATGAGTCTATGTATTTGGATATTCCGTATATAAGCGCGTATTTTTTTGGAGCTTCTGGACTTAGCGAACAGGAACTTAGAATGGCCAGAAGCAAGACTATCCCGGTCAGCATTTTAACAAATAGTGTAATCATGTATCTTTTTTGATAATGCATTTGATAGTTTATCTACCTCCCAGAGGGTATAGGTTTAGTCCGATGCTAATTCCTAGGCTTGTTGAATATTCCAGGTCTCTCCTGAATTGATAAGTAAGGGGAAGCTCTAATGTAAAGCTGTAAAAGTTATGTTTTTTGTCGAATATCTCCAATCTGGGACCGCCAAAAATCTGTGTGTAATAGAAAATGAGAGGGGTTTGTGTGTAAGAGGCAAAAGAATACCCCCAACCACCAAATAACCCGGTTAGCATGTTCAGGTTGGATTGCTCTTTGTCTAACCAATTCAGGTAAATATCCAATCTAAAGTTGTTCGATGCTGCCGTGTAACCCCTATAGATAATACCCGAATTGGGATAGGAGGCATTTACCTTGAGAAACTCCAGATCGGTTCTCACAGAAAACACAGAAAATAAATCTACGCCTGCAAATATATTAGCCCCTACCCCTGTTTGGATTGCTCTTTCAAAGCTGGAATCTTTTACGGCACTAAAGAAAGTCTCGCTCGTCGTGCCCAGAAAGAACCACCTTGTTCTGAATAATGTGGGTGAATTAGATTTTAAGGTTTCTCCAAAAAGCCCTGTTGATAAACTGACAAAGACTAAAAAAATATATATATTTCTCTTATGCATCGGCCAAAATCCTTACAAAGGAGTCTTAAGTTGCAAGGTATAAAAAGAATATACCCAATTGTTGCTATTTTTCCACTGATATTTGTATTTTTTTCCTGTTCTAAGCGAGAGGAGATGCCAAGTATACCTCTGCCTCCTACTCCTGTTACTTCCCTGGGAAGTCAGTGGGGTGTTGTTACATCTCACTTTTTGCGTATAAGAGAGAACCCGGGAAGAAAAGCAAAGATACTTGCCCATATAAGGAGGGGAACCGTAGTTGAAATTATTACGAAGACGACAAAACAGGATGTAATTGAGAAGATCAAGGCATATTGGTATCAGGTTAACTATAAGGGCTTAAGAGGATGGGTGTTTGGTGGGTATCTTAAGGAGTTCGAGTCTAAGGCAGAGGCTTTGAGATTTGCAAAAACGTTGAAGTAGAGTTTGGAAGCCAGTTATGAATCCCGATTTTTTTCATATGAATGTTAATATAAACGATGTTTTAAATATTTTAAGCTGGATTCTTCCTGTTTTGCTCGGTGCTATTATTGGATATGTAACAAATGCCATAGCAATACGGATGCTCTTTAGGCCTCTGAAGGAGAAGAGGATATTAGGTGTAAAGCTTCCCTTTACCCCTGGTATTATTCCGAAACAGAGATACAAATTTTCTGCTAGTATAGGAAAGATGGTTTCAGATGAACTTATAACCGAAGAAACAATAAGAAAACAAATATCCAAAGAGAGCTTTAGAAACGGAGTGTACACTACTGTTTCTAATATCACCGAATCTTTTTTGAGTAATCCCGAGGAATTTATAGGGAAGGAAAGAATACACTCACTTCTGGATTCTTTGGAGTCTTCTCTTTCGAATATACTCTACGCTTTTCTTTGTTCTAAATTTTTTATACATATGACTCGTGGATTGGTTGAAAAATTAGTAGGTTCGACCCTTGAGCTTAACCTTTCTTCTGTTGCTGAGATATTTAAAAAAAGTATTAAGCTGAAAGACCATCTGCATGGGTGGATAGAATCAGTGCTGGGAAGTGAGAGAACGAAGAGTAGGGTTGTAGGGTGGATTAGAGGTTTGTTCTCAGGAGAGATCTTAGGAGAGAGAGGGAGAAATGCTGTCTCTAAAGATGCCAATCACACTAGGATTATCTTTTCTGTCTTCGAGTTTATGGGGGAGGGACTTAAAAACTTTCTTCCCTCTATATTGAGGTATTTTTTTGTTTGGCTTAGAAGTGAAGAGACGCACAAGGTGTTGGAGATAAATGGGCGATTTTTGCTTAGAGATATCCTCGATAAGCTAACCCCCGTACAGAAGCTAATTATTTCAGCAGGACAGTTTGATCGTTCCATTGATGAAAAGATGCCTGAAATTGTAGATGAGGTCTTGGACTACCTCGAGGATTTCCTGTACAAATCTGAAACCATAGAGAGAATAGGCAATTCTGTTAGTATGGGTCTGAAAGAGTGGTATAAGAAGAACAAGTCCTCTGTAATAACTGTTGATGAAGCGAAAGAGAAAAAAATAGAGATGGTAGCTTCGGATTTGTATGATTTATTGATTGCTAAATTAAAATCAGCCAATGTATCCGAGGTGTTGATGAAATTGGTTGACAATTTGTTAGAAGATTACAGCGATACCAAACTTTACGATATTGTAGTCAGAAAGGGTAGAGTTGATCCTTCTTCCCTTGTGGATCTATTTTCTAATTTTATTCTGAATATTATGACAAAGAGAGAGACGGCGTTAACAATCTCTAGGGAGATTGTTAACCATTTCGGTTTTCTCTTTAAAAGTGAGCGGCGAGTAGATTTAAAGAGTTATCTAAATATTACCGAGGAGAGGAAGAGAGGAATTGATACCTTTATCACGAGTGAAATTCTGAGGTTATTGGATGTTAGAGTGGTAGAACTGATAGAGAGTATAGATGTAAATACGCTTGTTGTAGAGAAAATAGACGGTCTGGATGTAGAGAGTGTAGAATCTCTTTTGTTAAAAGTTATCGCAGAACATCTTAGATGGATTAATATTTTCGGTGCAATACTTGGTGCTTTAATAGGATTAACACAACTCCTGTTAAGATTTATTGGTTGATTATGGTTGCTTAACTGATATGTTTCTTGTAAAGTTTGTATAGGAATAAACGGTATGGAAAATATTAACGTGTGCATTGTTGAGACTAATGAGGAGGATAGAGAACTCATCTCTTCCATTCTAAAGAGTGAGGGGTATACTCTGCGATATGCCTCTAGTTGGGAAGAGCTTAGTGAACTTTTAAAGGAAGAGGATATCCATATTGTTATAATGGATGTGAAACTTGGAGGTGAAAATGGTTATGAATTGTGTAAGGAGATAAAAAAGGCCGATGAGTTTAGCTCTATTCAGATTGTTTTGATTTCCGATGTTGAGGATGATAGTTACCATAGCAAAGCAATTGATGCCGGTGCTGATGATTTTATTAAAAAGCCGTTTTCCAATTTAGAATTGCAAACGAGGATAAAAGCTGCAGTTATAAGGTGGCGTAATCAGCAGAATTTATTACGTGAGAGAGAGTTTTATAGGAAGGCCGTTGCAGAGGAGGAGAGACTCTCCTCTATTGTGCTCGATCAGAACAGATATTTAAAGGAGGCATATGAAAAGATTAGAAGACTTAATAAGGAGTTGGAAAGGGCGAATAAAGAGTTGGAGCGGATAGCGACCTATGATATGCTCTCTGGGCTTCTCAATCGGAGGAGTCTTGATCATAGAATAATGATTGAGGTTGAACGGTCTATAAGGTTAAATATTCCTCTCTCTGGTATAATGCTGGATATAGATCACTTCAAAAAGATAAATGATAACTACGGTCATCAATGTGGTGATAGGGTTATAGAAAAGATTGGTTCATTGTTGACAAGTCAACTTAGAAAATACGATTATGCGGGACGTTACGGTGGAGAGGAATTTTTTATTGTACTTCCCAATTCTACGAAGGAACAGGCGATGAGTATTGCCGAAAGATTTAAGAATGAGTTGAGTAGGATTGAGATTGATTGTGAGGGTTCTCCGGTAAGGATAACGGTTTCCATGGGGGTGGCTCAATTTAAACCTGGTGAGTCAAGAACCCAGTGGATAAAGCGTGCCGATAATGCGATGTATAGTGCCAAGCAGGCAGGAAGGGACGGAATTGTTTGTGCCGATTGAGATTTTGTTTGCTTCCCCTTTAAGTTAATCCGAATACAAATATTTTTCCTTTAATCAACAGGAGAAGAATTACTGCGGTTAAAATTATTGTTGCCGTAAGGTATAGGGTGTCAATTGAAGTCCATACACTCTGGTTTAAAAATGAACGTCTTTGGGCATTATCAATCCCCCTTACGAACATTGAAATCGAAACTCTCTCTGCGTGTCGGATAACATTGACGAGTAAAGTTGTTGCTCTCTCTACTATATTTTCAAGCGAGGGTTTCGTTTTTCCTCTTTTTCTTATGAGTTGGGTGTTTTTTATTCTTATGTATTCCTCTTTGAAGTATGGTATTGTGTTCCATGCTGCGAAGATGGAAAATCCAATCCGTGGAGAAAAGTGTAGGTGTTGCATTATAGAATTGACAAGTTGTATGGGTGAATAAGCGGCCAAATAACTTACAGAGAGATATATGAGGCTTAAACTTCTAAAAAATACTGTGAGACTTCGATTTAGAGCTGCTTGGGTTATCTTTATCACTGCCAGGTTAATTAAGAGTTGTGAGGTGTTATCCCTGTAAAAAAAGATATTCAGGAAAAATAAGCCAAGAGGTAGAGAGATAAGAGGAAGAAATATTTTAATGAATTTTTTTATTTCGATTTGAAAGAAAATGATTGAATTTATGATAGAAATAGCAAGAAAAATAGACGGGGTGGTTATATCAAAGGAAAAAAAGATAGGTATGCTGATGACAAAAACAAATGAAATCCCCGCAAGGGGATTTACCTGTCTTTTTTTTACTTCCGTATGAGAGGATCTTCGTAGACTGAATATCAATTCTTTTTCCCCCTAAGGATCGATTTTTTTTGCCAGATCAGTCTTGTGTATAGTTTGGAGTTTAAAAAGTTGCCCTTTGAGTCATCAAAGATAATTTTCCCGCTTTCCATTACTACAATTCGATCGGCAACAATGGTGGCAAAATTAATGTCGTGAGAGACTATAATAAGGATGTTAGTTTCTTTTTTTAGTTTCTTTATTCCCTCTATGAGGGTTATATAGGCTCTAAAATCTAACCCATAAGTAGGCTCGTCCATAAGAATAATACGCCTTGGATCGTTGAACAGTATAGTAAGTGATAGGCGTCTCTTTTCCCCCTCGCTTAGCGAGAAGGGATTGGCGTTGAGTTTATCCTCCCAGTTAAAAATGCTCTCATTTTTGGATTCCGGATTGAGATTGTAGTGTAATTCGTCTATTACTCGCTCTTTTAAGAAGATATACTCGGGGTTTTGAGGAACGTAATTAATATTTGAGTAAATTTCTTCCCTATGTAATGTGATGTAAGGTTTTTTATATATGTATATGTATTTAAAGGTTTCCTCAAAGAAGGCGGCTATATTTTCTATAAGGGTAGTTTTACCGGCTCCATTGTCTCCCAAAATGACAGTGGACTCTCCCTCTTTAAATGAGAGGTTTATATTGGAAAGTCTAAATGTTTTTCGGTTGTTTTGAGCTGGTTCTCCTTTGGTATTGTGAAAGCTAAATGAAAGATTCCTTACTGTAAGGATAGATTGGCTGTCTAAAGGGGGTAGTGTAATTGATGTGGTTATATCGTCACTGTATCTTTCAAACAATCCCTCAATATCCCAGATTCCAGATAATCTGAGGTGGCGTTTGCGGTTTGTAAGGAATTGCTGGGTAGAACCGTCAAATATTATCTTCCCCTTCTCATTAAAGATAATTACTCTATCTACGTAATGAATAAAAATATCCCATCTATGTTCAACTATTAGGGTTGTCGTTTCTTGTGGTAAATCCCGTATTATATCTAAAAGTTCTACGGTAGAAGCGAAATCCAGATAGGATGTAGGTTCATCTAAGAGGAGAAGGTCGGGTTCCGAGATAATAGCACTGATAAGTGCTACCCTCTGAGTTTCTCCACCCGAGAGAGAATTGGATTTACGGGATCTAAGATGGTTTAGTCTGAACTTTCTAAGGGCGTGTTCGACTTTTTCTCTTATAAGGGGAGGAGGAAGACCTTGGTTCTCCAGTGAGAATGCCAATTCTTCCTCCACTGTTGTGGAGATCATTTGGCTTTTGGGATTCTGAAGGAGTATTCCTAAGTTGGAATAGTTAAGTTTTATTTTGCCGCTAAGTGCAGCTGGGATGAGCTCTGGAATAACACCGGAGATCACATGGAGGAGACTACTCTTACCACACCCCGAGGGACCGAGTATTAAGATACGTTCTCCTACATTAATGTGCAAATTTATATCCTCGAGGGTGGGAGTATCTCCCCCTCGGTATCTTAAAGTCAATGATTCGATCTCAACTAGTGGTTCCAATTTAACTCGCCTCTTTTAATTTAATTTTTTATCACTCTAGTGATAGTACTATCACCAGATCCGGGGATTAGGTGATATTATTTAGTACTCCAGTATTTAAGATCCTTTTTCCGATAAAGTAGGAGAGAAGCCCTGAAAGTACAATGCTACTCACTATAATCGAGGCGAGCTGTACGGCGATCACCCATAGAGGAAGACCAGAGTAATGACTGTAGAAAAAGTCTAATACGTAGGAGAAAATCGCAGCCACAATACTTGCAATTATTAACACGGAGAGGTTGTATTTTTTATACCTCGTTAGTAAAAATATCAGCTCTGCACCTACACCCTGAACTAATCCCCATAGAAGGGCGCTTATACCCCACCTTGTTATAAAACTTTCGACAAGTGCAGCCATGAGTTCGCCAAAGAGAGCGGCCCCGGGTTTTCTTATAAGAAATGGTATTAACACCCCTCCACTAAACCAAAAGCCAACTAGTAAATAGTTCAGACCTATGGCGGTTAGAGGAGTGGTAAGACCGTAGAGAAAAGTCCATCCCCACCATAGAACACCGAGGCCAACCGCGAGTATTACAAGTATTACTATCTCGTTTAATTTCCAACCCTTTCTTCCCCCCTCTTGTTGTGAGATGTTGTTGTAATGGTGATTTGAATTTGACATAACTATACCTCCTTAGATGAGTCGAGTAAATGTTTGTGGGGAAGAATAATACTGGTTCCCTACGCTGGCATTACCCAGATCAGGTTCAACGGGTATAATCTCAGGCTCCCCAGTAAGGAGAACCACCCCACAGATAACAAAAGTCTAATGATAATAGG
This sequence comes from uncultured Spirochaetales bacterium, assembly GCA_964596425.1. Lineage (GTDB taxonomy): Bacteria > Spirochaetota > Spirochaetia > SZUA-6 > SZUA-6 > CAZQTC01. The sequence goes on from CAZQTC010000023.1 coordinate 368,324, forward strand.
AGATGTATGTCAATATGTATCGAAATCTTTTTGGTGTTTATTTACCTGAGTAACAAACCAGTTGTACATAGCAATTAATCTATTATAGAAAGAAACCACGTTCTCTTTTCCGACAGGTACAATATTTTTGAAATTGGAAAAGCTTAACCCATAGAAGAGGATAGAATTGCTGCCAGGAATTACAACCATGTATGTAACCATATTGTGAGGGGGTATTAGGGGAATGAAGAGGTATTTCATTGTGTTAATATTTTCTATTCTGATACTTATGGAGGAATTGTTGTTTACTCTGTATTCCACCACAAGTATGTTTTTACCGAAGGTTGAATCATTTTGAAAGATATAAATTTTATCGTAGTTCCTGAGCTTATGCAAAACAGGGTCTTTTACCCTTGTTGGGCGTTCTGGGGAAGCTATAACGTAGGAATCGTAAAATAAAACTCTAATTTTTTTATGGGTGTGGGAGTAGTATTGTATTCCCTTTAAAGTACTTATCGAGTGGACGATGTTATAGATTAGCAGTTTTGATTTTTCTGATGAAAAATTCACTCGTTTCTTTGCCCTGTAGAGTTTTAATATCTCGACTCCCATATCGGGAAGAAGGGAACGATACTCTTTTATCATACTCTCCCTCGTAGGTATTTGGGGAAGTAGATAAAGATCCGTTTTTTGAGTGAAGCTATGCTCTATTTCACCGACGGATACGAGTTTTTCGTAGAGGCTTCGTGGAATGAAGTTTTTATAGTAATTATTGTACTCATCGGCATAGGATTTTGTCACTATGCAAGGGAAGATAAGGAAAAGTATAAAAAGCCCTTCTATTCTGAAGATTGATTTTAAATATATTTTCATGTTATCGTGAAAATATAAAAATTATCGAGATTGATCAAGGTATGTTATGCAGGCAAATGGAAATGTAATTGCTTTTACCGGGGGTGGAACGGGAGGACATGTGATCCCAGGGGTTGTTGTTGCGCGAGAGTTGAAAAATCGTTGGGGTGGGAGAATAATATGGGTAGGGGCTGGAACAAGGTTTGAGTCTGAGCTAGTCCCAAAAGAGGTTGCAGAGGTTATAAAAATTCCCTCTGGAAAGCTTCGGCGTTATTTCTCTTTCCGTAATGTTATTGACATATTTAAGATAATTGTGGGAATATTTGTTTCTCTTTTCGTTTTTATGCGCGAGAGACCTCTGTTGCTATTTTCTAAAGGGGGATATGTCTCTGTTCCTCCAGTGATAGCTGCATTTTTATTGGGGATTCCCATATTTACCCATGAATCGGATATAGATCCAGGACTTGCAACGAGAATTAATTCTGTATTTGCCAAAAAAATTTTCGTTTCTTTTGAAGAGACACGAAATTTTTTTAGTGGGAAGGTAAAGGAGAGGGTAGTTGTGACGGGTAATCCCGTTAGAGGAGAGTTGTTAAGAGGTAACAGAGATAAGGGCAGAGAGAAATTGGGATGTAACCCCGGTGAAAAGATAATTCTTTTCCTTGGAGGAAGTCAGGGAGCCAGATCAATCAACATTCTTGTGGGGTCTATATTAGGGGCACTATTGTCTCGGGGATACTATGTTGTTCATCAGACGGGTGGAAAGGATAAGTTGGGAGAGGGTAAGCTTTGGAGTGAAGATTTGTTGAGTCATTCCCGGTACTTTCAGGTGGATTTTATAAGGGAAGATTTTCCGGATTTTCTTGCTGCGGCTGATCTGGTGGTGAGTCGTGCGGGTGCAGGTGCAATTTGGGAGTTTGCTGCACTTGGTAAACCGTCAATTTTGATCCCCCTTCCTACCTCGGGTAGCAGAGGCGACCAGGTACGTAATGCTAAATTGTTGGAGAGATTGAAAGCAACTGTAGTTCTTGAAGAGGAATACATTTCCCCGAAGATGCTTCTTGAAACGATTGTTGAACTGCTCAATAATAGAAAAAAACTTAACAATTTGGCTTCTAACATAAGATCGCTCTATAGAGAGGATGCTTCAAAGATTATATCACGTGAGATTATTGAGTATGTGGAAGGAACCAATGTTTAATTTAAATTTCAATACCATAGATTACATTTTTTTGGCTATAATTGGTGTACTCTCAATTAGGGGAGTTTTTAGGGGATTTATAACCGAGCTTTTATCTATGGCAGCCCTTATATTGGGTTTAGCAGGTGCTGTAATGTTTTCAAAAAGGGGAGCTTATCTCCTTGAGAAAATATGGGGTGTCTCAGGGTGGAATCAGGTGGTCGCTTTCCTCTTTATCTTTATTGTGGTTTATGCAACTGTAAAGTTGTTTGAGAATTTGCTCCATAACCTTTTTGTAAATTTAAATCTTGAGAAGTTGGATAGAGCTTTGGGGTTTTTTTGGGGGTTGGGAGAGGGGATTTTAGTAACGCTCATAATTCTTTTTATATTAAATTGGCAACCCTTTTTTGATCTTCACGCTCTCGTCAAGGGAAGTTTTTTTGCAAAGTTGCTTCTTCCTCTATTGCCTCCTCCCACTTCAATTTCAGTGCCGGGGGAGATGGGAAATGTTTGAGAATATAATAGGCCAGGATCTTGTAATTTCAACTCTCCGGAACCAGATGGAGAATAAGTGTTTCCCTCAGGCTGTACTGTTTTACGGGCCTAATTATACCGGAAAACTTTCTACTGCATTAGAGGTGGCGAGGGCTTTAACCTGTGAAAAGGGCACTGCAGAGTGGGGATGCAACTGTAATTCCTGTCATCTTCATAGGTTGCTTGTTAATCCTATGTTGGTTATTACCGGACCTAGGTACTTTGAGGTAGAAATTCTCTCTTCGGCAGATGTCCTTAGGAGAGTTGATCGTGTGGGCACACGATTTTTATTTATAAGGGCGGTAAGAAGATTACTCAAGCGGTTCGATTCCATTCTGTGGAAGGGAGAAGAGGAAAACCTTTCCCGCTGGCAACAATCTGTTTCGGAGATAGAGGAAAATTTAGACTTTCTTGAGCCGGGACACAAAGAGATTGATAAAGCAAAACTGGAGAAGATGGTTGATAGAGTTGTAAAACTTAGCCTTTCCCTTGTTGGGGTAGTTAATAAGCGGACGATATCAATCAATCAGATTCGTAGTATATCAAGTTGGATTAATGTTAAGAGGGGAAATGAGAAGAGGATAATAATTATTGAAAATGCTGATAAGATGCAAGATTCTGCAATGAATTCTACCTTAAAAATGTTGGAAGAACCTCCCACCGGGGTGTATTTTATACTAGTTACAACGAAAAAAACAGCAATTTATTCTACTATTCTCTCCCGTTTAAGGAAGTATTATTTCCCAAAGCGTTCTATAAAGAGTGAAAACTATGTGCTTGAGAAGATCTTCCATGAAAATTCGGAAGACTTTTTGGGGTTGAGAGACTACTTTGAAAAATGGCGGGATATCAGGCTTGAGTTTATAAGAGCAGAGGTGAAAAATTTTTTGGAGAAAATTCTTGGCAGTGGAGAAACAATGGGGGTTTTAAATGAGAAAATTCTTAACGATAGGGTTTATACCTTAAGCTTTTTACAGGAGTTGTTGGCTTTGCTCCGTATGGTTTATCTTAAGGAAGTTTCAGACCCCAGCGAGAGGGGGAAATTACCTCTCACTAACCTGGAGAATGTTTTAAAATTAGTTAATAAATCTTACTATGAAATAGAAACGTTAAATATAAAACCTTCACTTGTCATTGAAAATATGTATATACAGTTAAGGGGACATTTGTTATGAGAAAATTTATCCAAAAGGCCCTCGAGAAACTCGACAAGATGGATAAGGAACAGATAAAGGGGCTTTTATGTCAAATTGCTAACGAGAATGAGTTGCTTGATATGGTTCTCGATTCAATGACAGATGGGGTTGTCGTCACCGATAAAAATCACAGGATTCTACTGTACAATAAGGCTTTTGGCAGGTTAATTCCGTTTACACAGAGTGATGATCATGAGCAAAAACTATGGGAGGCTATTGAAGATAGAGAAATTTCAGATTTTTTTGATGAGAAGCTGAATAATCAGGAGAAAGTGGTTGATAAAGAATTTACTCTCTCCAATGGGGTTACCAGAACGATTTCTCTTAGCATACTCCCTCTTGTTAAGGAGGGAAAGATCCAAGGTAACCTTGTTCATGTAGAAGATGTTACAGAAAAACGTTCCAAGGAGGCGAGGCTTAGAAGAGCAGAGAATTTGGCAGCTCTGACTACTCTGGCTGCTGGGATTGCCCATGAGATTAAGAATCCTCTAGGTTCCATTGGGATACATATTCAGTTGATACAGAAGGCAATGCGAAATAAAGAGACAATTAGACGTGAGGATATCGAGAATTATCTCAATGTTATTAATGAAGAGGTTGATAGATTAAATAGAATTATAGTGGATTTTCTCTTTGCGGTCCGTCCGATGAACACCAAGCTTGAGGATAGTGATGTTAATCAGGTGATTAAAGGACTACTTGATTTTGTCAAGTATGAATTGGAGGAGTCTAATGTAAAGTTGGAGGCTCATCTGGCAGAGGCTTTACCCAAGATAAAGTTAGATGCTAAGTATTTTAAACAGGCTCTCCTAAACCTGATTAAAAATGCTCTCTATGCAATGCCTAACGGTGGGATTTTAAGGGTAGAGACAGGCAGAACAGGGGACATGGTGTATGTAAAGATTATAGATAATGGTGTGGGTATCCCGAAATCAATAATAGATAAAATTTTTGAACCCTACTTCACAACAAAAGATTTTGGGACAGGGTTGGGACTGACATTGGTGTATAAGATTGTTAAAGAGCATATGGGAGAGATTACGGTAGAATCGAAGGAGGGTAAGGGTACGGTTTTTACGTTGAGTTTCCCAATCCCTCAGAAGGAAAAACGATTAATAGCGTACAAGGGAGAAAATTACAGGAGAGAGGCAATATGAAGTTTAATATCTTGATTGTTGATGATGAAAAGAACATTAGAGAGGGTTTAGGTAAGGCTTTGGAGTTGGATGGATACAATGTTTTTCTTGCAGAGAATGGAAAAGAGGCCCTGGATATTGTAACGAATGGTGAGATTGACCTGATAATTACGGATTTGAAAATGCCAGAGCTCTCCGGGGAGGAATTGTTGAAGAGAGTAGCCTCTGCCTATCCTGCTATACCTATAATTATTCTAACGGGGCACGGAACAATAGAGAGTGCCGTGCAGGCGATGAGGGATGGGGCGTACGACTTTTTAACAAAACCGGTAAATCTTGACAGGCTTTCTCTTCTTGTTAAACGTGCACTTGCCAATCGTGAATTGGTTTTGCAGAATCGAGCTTTACAGGAAGAGCTTAAAAGTAGAAGCCAATTTGCTAACATAATTGGTAAAAGTGAAGCGATGAAAAAGATATTTGATGTTGTAAAGCAGGTAGCTCCTACAAGGGCCTCTGTGCTGATTACCGGGGAAAGTGGTGTGGGGAAAGAGATGATCGCCGATGCAATTCATTATTTATCTCCTAGGCGGGATAAGCCGTATGTTAAAGTGCACTGTGCAGCTCTTACGGAGACTCTGTTGGAAAGTGAGTTGTTCGGGCATGAGAAGGGGGCTTTTACAGGGGCGATTGCAAGGAAACGTGGGCGCTTTGAGCTTGCCAATAGGGGTACTATTTTTTTGGATGAGATAGGTGAGGTTAATCAAACAATTCAGATAAAACTTCTTCGAGTGCTTCAGGAAAAGAAATTTGAGAGAGTGGGTGGGGAGGAAACGATTGAGGTGGATGTTAGAATTTTATCTGCGACGAATAAAAATTTACAGGAAGAGATTAAAAAAGGAACATTTAGAGAGGATTTGTACTATAGATTAAACGTTGTTAATATTCATATCCCCCCTCTTAGAGAGAGGAAAGAAGATATTCCTCTCTTGATAGCACATTTCCTTAAGGAGATCTCCAGGGAAAATAACAAGCAGATTGATGGGATAGATTCAAAGGCAAGAATGGCTCTCTATAATTATCACTGGCCAGGCAACGTCAGGGAGCTTAGAAATTGTATTGAGAGTGCGGTGGTTATGTGTAAGGGGAATGTTATAACCCTTGATGATCTTCCTCCTACCGTGAAAAATGAATCGGATGAGGATTATATAAAGCTTTCTTCCGGGATAACCCTTGCCGATGCGGAGCGTGAGATAATCAGATTTACGCTTCGGAAATTAAATGGTAATAAAAGTAAAACAGCAGAGGTTTTGGGTATAGGGAGGAAGACTCTGCATAGGAAAATTCAGGAGTATGGGATTGAATGAGAGGTTGAATATTGGGTAGAGTGATAAATAATTTTTAGGGGAATAAAATGATTAAAGGCCGGGTAAAGGATTATTTTCTCATTGAGAATGTAGTTACTGTGATAACAGGAATTGTGGTAGGGAGTATTTTGCTCTTTATTATTCTTGTATCTGATGGTGTGATAAATGTTAAACTTGAGAGCAAGTATATGATTTTTCTTCTAAGTATTGCTCTTATTGTGCTGTTCTTTAGTATCTTGGTAAAAATTTTGATTTCTCGGTCTTTCTCTCGTAAATTTTACTATGGCTTCAATAGTGTGCTTTCTATGGCCCAAAGGGTTCTTAAGGGAGAGTTCTATGAGGATGTAAAAATTGAAGGCTTTTACGAGATAGAGGAGTTGGGAAAATTAATTCAAAAGATCAAAGTTTTGGAAGAGCTTCGAACAAAGATTAGAGATGATATTGCCAATCTTGCAACAAGCTACTCCGAAATAGAGGAGATAGTTAAGAATATATATGATTCTATTAATTCTCAAGCCGTTGCCATTGATAAGGCAAATGCAAATTTTGAGAATATTTTCATTTCTGTAAAGGAGGTAAACAAAAGGGAAAAACGAGCACTTGAAAATAATAGGCTGATTGTAGAGAAACTTGAGCATACGCTGGCTCATATGGAGGATATTTTTGAAAGTGTGGATGTGCTTATTTCTCATGCAGAAGAGATTGAGGGAATTGTTGAGTTAATAGGGGAAATAGCGGATCAAACGGATTTACTCTCCTTAAATGCTGCGATGGAAGCAGCTCGTGCTGGTGAGTATGGACGCGGTTTTGGGGTTGTTGCCACCGAGGTGAGGAAATTGGCAGATAGAAGTTCCAATGCTACGCAAAAAATAGGAGAGATGATCAGTGTTCTTTTTGAAAAAATCAAAAATGTTTCGGATACTACTAGAATGGCTAAGGAGAACATAGAGGAGGTTAAGAGCAAGACGGACGAGAATACTCGGTCTATGGATAATATTTTCAGAGCAACGGAGGAAACCCTTGTTAAAATAAACGATGTAAGGGTTGCAGTGGATTACATACTCACTTTAACTCTTGATAATACAAAGAATATAGATAGTATTGTACGAGTTAATAGGACTTTGAAGCGAGTACTGGATGAGTTAACGGATCTTATTGATATGCTGAATAAATTAAAGAAAGAAGTCTCAATTTCAATGTAGGTCTAATAGGTTTAGAGAAATTTATTCTTTAGATTATCATTTGTTTTTCGTTCTGCAAGTGTTCTTTTTATTTCGATATATCCCAAAAACCAGTAGCTTAGAAGAGTTCCAATCCATATTACTATTATGAAATATACATTAGTCTCTTTGGGTAGTATTGTTGATGTAATGGAAACGAAGCTTAGATAAACAGAAAAACTGTATATGATTGCGAGAATTTTTCTTTCTTTTAGTCCTAAGTCAAGAAGTCGGTGATGAAGGTGTTTCCTGTCAGGGGAATAAATGGGACGTCTCTCTTTGATTCTCCTGAATATAGCAGCTGCGGTATCCAGTATTGGTATCAGGAACAGTGTAGTTGCTGCTAAAAGTATACCCTTCCCATTGGAGGTCCCTTTTAGAGAGATAAGAGGAATAACTGAGAGCGAAAAACCCAGAAATAGACTCCCGGAATCCCCCATAAAGATTTTTGCAGGTGGGAAGTTGTAAAAGAGAAAACCTATAACACTCCCCAGTATGGCAAAGGAGAGTATCATTCCTGTAATATTGCCCTTTATTAGCATTATTATTCCAAGGGAAAGAGCCGCAAAGGCTGATATCCCACCGGCTAGACCGTCCATCCCATCCACTAGATTGAGAGCGTTCGTAAGTCCCACAATCCACAAAACGGTAATTGGATAGGATAAAAACCCCAAGCTGAAACTTCCTATATATGGTATTGTAACACTTTTTATATAGAATCCTCCTATGGTGACAATGGAAGCTGCGACTATTTGTAGAATAAATTTTGTAAGAGCCTTCAAGTTGTGAAAGTCGTCCACTAACCCTATTAGGTGTATCATGGTAAGAGGGACTATTATGAAGATAGCCTTGTATATGTTGAAATAGGGTGGTTCTCTCTTAAAAAGAACGAACACTATAGTTGCTATAAACACAGCAGAGGCAAAGGAAAGAAATATGCCTACCCCTCCTAGTCTTGGAATGAGACCTGTATGGATTTTTCTCTTGTCTGGGAGGTCGTACCATTTATATCTATGTGAGAGTTTAATTATGATGGGTATCAGGAAGGCACTTATCCCAATACCTCCAATTAAAGCTGTAGTAGAAAGCACAATATTCAGCATTCTGTAACCTATTATAACACTCTAAATATTGAATTTCAATTGTATCATTTTATCCAGAAACTTAAATTTTGTTATTTTGGGTGTGCTGTTTTATTCTTTGATAGGAGAGATTAAGCTTTTTTGTTATCTCCGTTGCAAGTTTTTGTTGCTCACTTCCCTCCGGATAGTTGTCTGGATGATATTTTTTCAGGAGCTTCTTGTATGACTTTTTTACGTCCTCCATAGATGCTCCGGCACTTACTCCGAGATTGTTGTAATCCTCTCTTAGGTCTATTTCTCCATAGTTTATTTTTATCCTATGGGTTTTACTTCCTCTGGAATTTTTCTCCTCTCCCTTGGAATCTGCGAAGTGGCTTTTGAAGGCATTACGCCCCAGTCGCTCGGCGAAATCTTCTCTCTGTGAAAATCTTCCCAGTCTAATAAACTCATCTAGTTCTTCCCACGCCTCTCTGAAATCTCTGTCTCTTAGGTAGAGTCTACCATATGGTTCTTCAAAAATATCCTCAAAGAGACCATCGAGAGATTTTAATATAAAGTTTATTCTGTCGAGGAACCAATCCATTGCAATATATAATATAGTGCAATAGAAAAACTAAAACAACCGGGCTATGCTAGTTTGAAATTATAATTTTATTTTTCTGATTCTCTCTGCCGCCAGTTTTGTCTCCTCTATTGAGGGTACCAGTGCAAATCTAACGTATCCCTCACCGGGATTTTCTCCGCTTTCTGTTTTCTCCGATATCCACGAGCCTGGAGTTGTAACAATAGCGACCTTTTCGTCTAATAGCTTTGTTGCAAATTCCAGGGAACTCATTCCATTGGGTACCTTCTGCCAGACGTATAGGGTTGATTGAGGAGTACTATCCTCTAACCCTATGTCGGTAAGCGCCTTACATATAATATCTCGTTTTTCTCTGTACTCCCTTCTTGATTTTTGGACATGTTTCTCGTCTGATAAGGCTGCAATAGCCCCCTCTTGAATGAAGTTTGGAGTACCGGAGTCTATGTTTGTTTTAACTTTTCTAAATATCGTTACAAGTTCGGGATCTCCCATTACCCACCCTATCCTGTAGCCCGTCATGGCTGAGCGTTTTGAAAGCGAATTAAAGACAATAACTCCCTCTTTTCTCACATTCAAAATTGATATAGGGGGTTTTTCTGTAAAGTATATCTCGGAGTATGCCTCGTCGGAAGCGATTATAATTCCGTATTTATCTGCAAAGGCTATTGCCTCTCTGTAAAATTCCTCTGTCGCGAGGGCACCGGATGGTGAGTTGGGATAGTTTAGCCACATGAGCTTTGTTTTATTTGCTATGTCCTCCGGGATCTCTTTAAAATCTATTAAAAAATTATTCTCCCGCCTGATAGGTACCTGGTAGGGAATTCCTTCGGAAAAGAGAGTCCCTCGGGTGTACGGTGGGTATCCTGGAGAGGGACATATTACATAGTCTCCCGGATCTATAACTCCTTCATGAAAATTGAAAACTGCCTCTTTTGAACCTATAGTCGAAGAAATTTCTTTTTCAGGGTCAATTGTTATACCGTAACGTTTCTTAACCCATCTGGAGATAGCCTCCCGAAATGATGCACTTCCTATGTAGCTCGGATATCCGCTTGATTTATGCTTTTCAATTCCCTCTTTTGTGGCGTTTCTTACAATCTCAGGTGTTGGTATTGTAGGATCTCCAACGCCAAAATCTATGGGTGATATTCCCCTTTTCTTAAGTTCTTCAACTTTTTTGTCCACCTCCGCGAATGCGTAGGCACCTATTGATTTTAATCTTCTGCTTCTCCAATCTTTCATCTTTGTTCCCTCTATTCTTCCTCATAGTAGTATGTACCTGTAAATGTATACTCTGCCGGTCCGGTCATATATATGTGATTGTCAGAGTCCGACCATTCTATAAATAGATCTCCTCCGTTAAGATGTACAAGGACCTCTCTGTCGGTAAATCCATTTAACACCGAGGCAACGACAGAGGCACATGCACCGGTTCCGCAAGCCATAGTCTCTCCGGAACCTCTCTCCCAGACACGCATTCTAATCTCTTCTCTGCTGTAAACCTGTATGAATTCAACGTTTGTTCTGTTGGGAAAATTGGGATGGTGTTCTATCTTTCGTCCTATTTCATGGAGGTTGAAATTGTAGTCCGATACGAAAATTACTGCGTGGGGATTTGGCATTGCTACAGGGGTATAGGTGTATGTTTTACCGTCAATAACTATGCCTTTTGTATAGTCTTCGATGGCTATTTCTTTTAGTTCCTCTCCTGTATCGGTTGTTAGGGGAGTTCCCATATCAACCATAAGATTTTTCGAATCGATTACGCTTACGACTATAGTCTTCTTCATAGTTTCAATTGGGATTGTCCTCCCGGTTACAATTCCTGAGTCAAACACGTATCTTCCCACACACCTGATTCCGTTCCCACACATCTCTGCCTCTGAACCATCCGCATTGAATATTCGCATCCTCACTCTTTCTTTATCTCCGGGGAGTATCAGTATAAGGCCGTCCCCTCCGACTCCGAAGTGTCTATCGGATATCTTTTTGGCGAGATCGGGAAGAAATTTTTCATCTGGTATCTCATGTTTAAAACAGTCGATAAACACATAATCATTACCGAGTCCATGCATTTTTATAAACTCAACATCCATTTTTTTACCCCGTATGTAAGTTATGACCTCTATTTTATATAAGTTAGGGTAATTGGGGAATATTCAAAATCAGATTCCCAAAATTTTCCCTGTAGCGTATTATCCTTATGGACTCCCCGTTTACGAGTAATTCCGGTGGAAGTAGAAAAGAGTTATAGTGCGAAGCCATTGTGAACCCATAGGCACCGACGTTTCTTATCACCAGGAGGTCTCCCTCTTCTAGCGGGGGCATTTTCCTCGGTTTTATGCCCTCTTCATCTCTTGTAAAAACATCCCCGCTCTCGCATAGGTTACCTGTGATAGCAACCTCTTTTGCTTCCCCGTTTCTTGGTTCTGCGGGTTCGATGTAGTGAAATGACCCGTAAAAGGCGGGACGTACCAGATGGTTGAACCCGGTGTTTGTTCCGACAAAGGTGTACTTTCTCGCCTCTTTTATAGAGGTAACCCTGCAGAGCAGAGAACCTGCCCTCGCAACGAGGAATCGTCCGGGTTCTAACCCCAATGCCGGGGTGCTCCCGTACTCCTGGCAGAAGTTGTTAAACTCTTCACTTAATTTTTCTCCCAAATGTTTTATATCTATTTCTCTTTCCTCCGGTCTGTAGGGAACCCCGATTCCGCCTCCAAAATCAATAAACTCAAGCTCTGAGAATTCCTTTGCTGTTTTGAAAAGATTTTTAACAGCGAGTACAAACATATTAGAATCGAGAATTCCGGAACCTATGTGGCAATGTACCCCTTTAATCTGTAATTTACCCTCTTTTGCTATCCTCTTTACGTCGTCTGTTCTCTCCCAGTCTATTCCGAATTTGCTCTCCGGTCCTCCCGTAATGACATGGCTGTGATGCCCCGCTCCTACGTAAATATTAAACCTTACTGAAATTGTACTTCCCGGGGCTATTTTGCCCAGACGTTTTAGTTGTGAGAGAGATTCGACATTTATCATTATCCCACGCTCAAGGGCGTAGCTCATCTCTTCGTCTGATACGGAGTTTTGTGTAAAGAGAATTTTGTTCGCTGGGAATCCTGCATACATGGCAAGGAAAATCTCTCCGGGTGATACGGTGTCTGCATAGGCTCCCTCTTCTAGGAGAATTCTAAGTATCCATGGATTGGAGTTTGCCTTTATCGCATAGTGTATCCTTACATCCTTTAGTGGAAATGCCCCTCTTATTTCTCTGAAGGCTTCCCTTATTTTACTCTCCTCGTATATATAAACCGGGGTACCATACTCCTTTGCAATTCTATCTGCCGGTACTTTTTCAAAGTAAATCATAATTTTTGCCCCTTTTTAATTGAAGAATTTTCTGTGAAGTAATTTCACCGTATCTTTGGCCATCTCGTCCGGTACAACGAACGAGAGATTAACCTCTGACGAACCAAGCGACACCATCCTTACCGGTATCTCCTTTAGTGTCATGAAAACGTCAGAGAGTACCTCTGGATTCCTCCAGATTTTTGAGCCCACGAGCGAGATTATTGTATTGTTCTCTTCTACGTTAACAGTGCCTATTCCTGAAAGGTCTTTTACAATTCCCTCTAATTCAGATGTGTCGTCCAGTGTCATCGAGACGGAGACCTCAGATGTGGATATGAGATCCACCGAGGTTCTATGTTTTTCAAATATCTCAAAAATCTTTCTCAGAAAACCGTAAGCGAGTAACATTCTGGATGAAACAATATTTACTACGGTAATTCCGCTCTTAAATGCAATTGCCTTGATTCCTTTTCCGTCTTCCTTATCAACTATTCTTGTACCTGCGGCCTCCGGATCCCCTGTGTTTTTTACAACCACCGGAATTCCTCTCTCAACCGCAGGTTGAATTGTAGAGGGGTGAATTACCTTTGCCCCGAAGTATGCAAGCTCCTGCGCTTCTCTGTAGCTTATCTCGGGGAGTGTTTTGGCTTCCGGCACAACCCGTGGGTCACATGTCATTATACCCGTGACATCTGTCCATATCTGAACCTCCTCTGCACCAAGGGCTGCTCCTATGATTGTCGCGGTATAGTCGGAGCCGCCACGACCCAGCGTGGTGGTGATTCCGTCAACTGTAGATGCTATAAAACCTTGCGTGATTATTAGCTTTTCTCTTCCGGGTTTTACGAGCTCGTTTATCCTCTGATTGGTAAGGTCCTCTATTGGTCTTGCTCCTGTAAAGTTATCGTCGGTTTTTATGATCTCTCTGGCATCTATCAATTCAGCATTTATCCCCTGTTCCAGTGCCCTGTAGTAGAGGATTGTGGTAGATAACCTCTCGCCAAATGATAAAATTGCGTCGTTCGTTCGTTTGGTCCATTGTTTGAGTATGGAGAGTCCCACTATTATAGATTGCAATTCTTCCAAAATACTCTTTAGTTTTTCATTGCAGTTCTTCAGATTTTCACCTGTTAGAAAACCCCTTGCCGTTTCAAAGTGGCGCTCTTCTATTGACCTTAGGATTTTTTCTGCCTCTTTTCGTTTTCCCTCCCCTGCTCTGAAGGCTATCTCTTGAAGAGAATCCGTTATCTTTGACATTGCGGACGCAACCATTACCGGGGCCTTGTTAAGTTGCGATACCGCTATGGAGAGGGATCTATCCATCCTCTCGTTATTCTGAACAGAGGTTCCTCCGAATTTAAGTACCAACATTACTCTATAAGCCCCTTTCTGTACATTGTTTCGGCATTTAATACCGCTGCCCCGGCTGCACCCCTTACCGTGTTATGCCCAAGGATTACCATCTTTACATCGTATATCGGGCATTTTCTTATTCTACCCACACATGTAGACATTCCCCTGTTTAGCCATACATCTCTGAAGGGTTGAGGCCTGTCAGGTTCGTCAAATACAACTATTGGCTTTTCAGGTGCCAGCGGAAGCTTTAGCTCCTGGGGAAGTCCGGAAAACTCATCTAATATTTTTGCCACCTCTTCGGGTTCCGCCTTTTTCTTTAGCTTGATAGAGACCGTTTCTGTGTGTCCGTCGTACACAGGTACCCTGTTACAATGGGCACTTATCTTAAAATCTGCGTATTCTATCCTTCCATTTTTATATGATCCGAGAATCTTTAGAGGTTCTGTTTCTACCTTGTCCTCCTCACCGCCAATAAATGGAATAACATTACCTAGAATATCAAGTGAGGGAACACCGGGATATCCTGCGCCGGAGATTGCCTGCATTGTAGTTACATGTACCGCTTCAATCCCAAATTCTCTATATATAGGTGCAAGTGCCATTGCAAGAAACATTGTAGAGCAGTTAGAGTTTGTAACAATTGCACCCTTATAGTTTTGCTGCTTGATTATCTCGAGGTGATCATGGTTTATTTCCGGGATTACAAGGGGGACATCGGGATCCATTCTGTGGTTTTTCGAATTGCTTATTATGTAGTGTCCCTCATTTGCGTATTTCTCCTCCACGGGGCCTGCAACAGAGGAATCCAGACCAGAGAATAGAATTTTGCTCTCAAGTTTTGCATCCGTTGTCTTTACGACTATATCCCTCACGTTTTCCGGAACCGGGATGTTTTGCTTCCATCTGCAGGCCTCAATATACCTCTTCCCTGCAGATCTCTCGGATGCCACAAGTTCGTGGATCTCAAAGTAGGGATGATCGTATAGTAGTGTTACGAATTTTTGACCAACTGTACCTGTAGCCCCAAGAATCGCGACCTTGATCTTTTCCATAGCATACCTCCAAAAAATAAATCTTTTATGGATCCTCTGAGGCATTCTATTGAAGCATTTCCAAAAGGAAGGTGATCAATAGCGCTCCACCTCAGGTGACAGTCTCAGGGATTTAGCCCTGACGACCAGGAAGATAACTTACGTAGCCTCGTATATCTTCCTTCGGCGAGAATCCCCTTTCGCCTGCTCAGATTGTACGCTACGGATTCTTACGAACAGGTTACTCTTGGTCCCCGCGCCTCTATTGATCCAATAGGGTTAAGGGTTGCATAACATATATGAATAGTTATGTCAACAATTTTATTTGTTGAAAAATTAATATTTTTATCGTTTAATTAAGGCTGTGCTTTTTGAGGGAGGGTTAAAGGTAAACAAAGGAGTGGTATATGAAGGATGATTTTAAAAAGCGTCTTGAGAGGGCCTATTCCTCTGTTGAGGGAAAACTTGAGGGATGGATTAAGTCTGGTGATATAGAGAGACCTGTTAT
Source organism: uncultured Spirochaetales bacterium (assembly GCA_964596425.1). GTDB lineage: Bacteria > Spirochaetota > Spirochaetia > SZUA-6 > SZUA-6 > CAZQTC01. The sequence continues at coordinate 383,696 of CAZQTC010000023.1, forward strand.
AGGTATGATCCTTGGGTCGGGGCTTGGTGATTATGTTTCCAGGTTTGGGAACTCGGATAGTGGGGGAAAGGGCCCCCTGACCAAAGAGATTTCTTTTGGAGAGATTGATGAGTTTCCTCAAACAACTGTTGCGGGGCACAGGGGACTATATAAATTTAGTGAAAATATCGTTGTGCAAGCTGGCCGTTTTCATTACTACGAGGGCAGGGGTATGGACGATATAGTTCTTCCAATCTTTTTACAGTGGAAAATGGGAGTGAGAGTTTTGATTATCACCAACGCTTCGGGGGGAATCAATCTCGAGTACAAACCTGGTGAGTTTGTTTTGATTAGGGATCATATCAATCTCCTAGGTGCCAATCCCCTCGTTGGCCTCAATGTGGAAGAGTTTGGTCCGAGGTTTCCTGATATGTCCGAAGCGTATTCCAGGACATTGAGGAAACTTGCGCGTGAGGTAACGGGAGACAGGATTAAAGAGGGTGTTTACGCTGCGATGCTTGGCCCATCTTACGAAACCCCGGCAGAGATAGCGATGCTCAAGAGTATTGGAGCCGATCTTGTGGGCATGTCTACGGTACCGGAGGTTATTGTCGCAAATTATTTGGGAATTAAGGTTCTGGGTATATCCTGTGTAACCAATATGGCGGCCGGGATTTTAGATACACCTCTCTCCCATGAGGAGGTGATTGAGGTTACGAAAAAGGTAGAGGGTGAGTTTTCAAGTTTAATAGAAAAAATTGTGAATGCCTTAAAGAAGAGGATAGATGAATATATCTGATAAATTTTCCTCTCATGTTAGGACCCTTATAAAAAAGGCGATAGAAGAGGTGGGGGGGAATGAGGTTCTTTTTATAGGTCATATAGATGAAAGTGGAAGAGTTATAGAAGCAGAGGCTGTAGCAAGGGGAAACGATTGGTCCGTGCCCGCACTTTCTCCCTACCTTAATAAAAGCGATGTTATTATCCACAACCATCCATCGGGTAATCTCACCCCCAGTAGTGCTGATATGGTGGTAGCATCTACTTTTGGGAATCATGGTATCGGATTTTTTATTGTGGATAATCTGGTGAAGCGTGTATACGTTGTGGCTGAACCTATTGTCCTAAAAGAGAAAAAACAGTTGGACTCTTTCGAATTAACCCTCCTTGTGAAAGAAAAACTCCCTCTGATAATAGAGGGATTTGAAGAGAGAGATGCTCAGTTCGAGATGCTTCAGAGTGTATGTGATTCGTTTAACGAAGAAAGGATAGACATAATTGAGGCGGGTACAGGGGTAGGAAAATCTCTCGCCTATCTTGTTCCTGCCTTTGACTGGGCGTTAAAGAATGATGAACGTGTTGTAATATCCACAGCAACTATAAATTTACAGCAGCAGGTGTATGAGAAGGATATTAAAATAGTAGAAAAACTATTTGGTGAAAACCCCGGTTCTTTTCTAATTAAGGGTAGAGGAAATTACCTTTGTAAACGGCGGTTGTACGAAACCCTAGAGGAAGTTAGCCTCTTTGAAGAGGAGAGTGAAGAACTAAAAGCAATAGCAGAGTGGTCGGAAACCACGGACACGGGTGATAGATCCGATCTCTCCTTTTATCCCTCGGAGAATGTGTGGAGTCGGGTTCGCTCTGAGGGGGATATTTGCTTGGGTCTTCGGTGTAGATATCATGGTGAATGTTTTGTCTTTAGGGCTCGCCGTCGCGCTGCAAAGGCAAAAATACTGGTGGTTAATCATCATCTTCTCTTCTCTGATCTCTCGATGAGAGTGGAGGGGGCTGGGTTTGAAGAACCCGCGATTCTTCCTTCCTTTAATAGGGTAATATTTGATGAAGCTCACAGTATAGAAAAGAGTGCAAGTTCTTTTTTCTCACAGCGATTTAGCTCTTTTACTATAAAGAAGTACCTCCAGCGTATAATAATGAAGAAGAAGGGTAAGAATCGAGGTATTTATTACTACCTTTTGTCAGCTCTTAATTTGGATGTTGGGGAAATGGAGAAGATTCCCTCCCTCTCGGATGAGATAATTGAACAGGCTTTGAAATTGGATATTCTTACCGGTGATTCAATGGGGGAAGAGAGAGGTTATCTGTTTGAAGAACTGATTTCTGAAGGTGAGTCTAAAAATGGAAATGAAATTTTATCCTCCATTAAACAACTTCGCACTACAATTCTACGGTATCTTGAAGAGTGGAAAAGTTTTTTTGAGCGAATAGAGGAGATAGGAATTGAAGGTATTTCGGAAGAGCGAATTTATGAATGTAAAATGTTTTTGTCGCGTTTGGAGAGGGTAGGAGAGATATGCTCCTCTTTTCTAGAGTATAGGAAGAAGCGGGAAAGTGTTTTTTGGGTAGAGAGAAATACTCAAACCAACAGTGTGTACTTTGTGATAACCCCCATTGAAATTAGCGGGATAATGGACGAGGCTCTGTATAAGAAGATGAAGAGCGTGATATTTACCTCTGCTACCTTAACAGTTGGAGGGAATTTTGATTTCTGGAAGAAACGTGTTGGATTGATGGGACTCTCTTCCAGAAAGATAAATCAGCTACTTTTGGATTCTCCATTTAACTATGAAAAAAATGTTTTGCTCTGTATTGCCAGAGATATTCCCTCTCCTGAAGAAGATGGTTACGTTAATGCGGTGGCTGATTTTATTAGCTCCTCTCTGAAGATAACAAAGGGTCATGCACTTGTTCTGTTTACCTCGTATAGAATGTTAAACGATACATATAGATTTGTTAAATCGAGAAATATTAATGTTAATTTGCTGATTCAGGGTGAGGAGGAACGCGCCAAATTGTTAGATAGATTTAAGAGGGATTCCGCCAGCGTTTTGTTTGCTACTGATTCTTTCTGGGAGGGCGTAGATGCACCGGGAAAAGCGCTTGAATTGCTTATAATAACTCGACTTCCCTTCAGAGTCCCCACCGAACCTGTAATGAAGGCAAGGTTGAAGATAATAAAGGAGAGAGGGGGTAATCCGTTTATGGAGTTATCCCTTCCCGAGGCTATAATAAAATTGCGGCAGGGTTTCGGAAGACTGATACGAAACCAACAGGATAGAGGTGTGGTTGTCATTCTTGACTCTCGTGTTGTAACAAAAAGATATGGAAAACTCTTTCTGGATTCTCTCCCGCCCGCTCACAGGGAAATAGAGATAGGCAAAAAAATTATAGAAAAAATATACTCTTTCTTTAACAGTTAATGATAATTATGGAGAAAAATATAGAATAAAAAAAAGGAGCTTTGAAGCTCCCTTTTTTTATTCGATTACGGCTAACACGTCAGAAATATGGAGAATAAGCTGTTCTTCTCCGTCAATTTTTACTGTTGTCCCTGCGTATTTATCATAAATGATTCTGTCATTTACTTTTACATTGATTGACTCATCATCACCAACGGCAAGAACAATACCTTCTTGGGTTTTTTCCTGAGCAGTTTCTGGAATATAGATTCCGCCTGGAGTTTTGGTTTCACCCTCCTGCATTTTTACCAATACACGATCACCTAAGGGTTTTATTTTCATATTTATTCCCTCCTGAAATTAGAATATCCTTGGATTTTTAGAGATTTTACTTAACTTGATAAGAATATACGAATTCAAGCTACAAATCGTCAAGAAAAACTTGATAATTGGTTTATTTTGCATCAAAAAAAGACTTTTTTGCGGATATTGTTTCCAAATGACACAATCTTAAAATATAAAAAACAGTAAATTTTATAAATTAATATTTCTTTGTGGCGTAAGCAAATACATGCAACAGCGAAACGGCAATTGGCATATATGTTGCTTAATAAATAACTGGAGGATGAAAATGGCAGTAACAGTAAAAACAAAGAACAACAGATTGGCAAGCAACGACGAGAACATTTTATCTATGTACTTGAAAGAAATCAATAAGATCCCCCTTCTGACACGAGAAGAGGAAGAGGAGTATGCACGAAGAGCGGCTAAGGGTGATAAAGAGGCAAAGGAAAAACTTATTAAGGCAAATTTGCGATTTGTTGTAAATGTTGCAAAGAAGTATCAAAATCAAGGACTTCCTCTTTCAGATTTGATAAGTGAGGGAAATATCGGCCTTATAAATGCAATTGAGAGGTTTGATGTTGATAAGGGGTATCATTTTATATCGTATGCCGTGTGGTGGATTAGGCAAGCAATACTTAAGGCAATATGTGAGAAGTCGAGAATGATACGACTTCCTTTAAATAGAGCTAATGAGCTTGTTCAGATTGAAAAAATGCGAAAGAGCTTACACAGTGAAACGGGAAGTGAGCCTGAACTGGAAGAGATTGCTAAATCTCTGGATATGGATAAGGAGCATGTTGTTGATCTTATCAATATTTCAAGGGATTTGATTTCGTTGGAGACTCCTGTTTACACGGAGAAAGATTCCTCCCTGTTGGGAGATTTTATTGAGGATAAAAATTATCGTTCCCCTGATGAAATAGTGATAGAGAAGTCTCTAAAAGAGGATATTAATAACGTTTTAAAAACTCTTACTCCAAAAGAGGCGGATATCATCAAGTACAGATTTGGGTTGGACGGGAGACGTCCCATGTCTTTAAAAGAGATTGGGAATAAATATAACCTTACAAAAGAGAGGATTAGGCAGATTGAGAAAAAGGCATTGAAACGCCTTCAGCATCCCTCAAGGCGACAGTACTTAGAGGCCTATGTTTAGTTTTGAAAGTTGCAAGCGAGAGAGATATGCCAAAGTGTTGTTATTAGAGAGGCATAATTAAAAAATGAAAGAAACATCCCTCTGTGTCGGAGAATTCGGGAGATTTCCTTGACACAGGGGGTTATTTTTTTTTAGATTGCTTAAAAAGATATTTCGGAGGTGGTTTTAGAATGTCTGGTAAAAAATATGTATATTTTTTCGGAGAAGGAAAGGCAGAGGGTAATGCCGGAATGAAAGAGTTTCTCGGAGGGAAGGGAGCTAATCTTGCTGAGATGACAAACCTTGGTATTCCTGTTCCCCCGGGATTCACGATTTCGGCAGAGGTCTGTGATGAGTATTACAAGAATAACAGGAATTATCCAGAGGGTTTGAAGGAAGAGGTGGAGAGAAATCTCAAGCGTTTAGAGGACCTTATGGGGAAAAAATTGGGTGATGCGGAGGATCCTCTGTTGGTTTCGGTAAGGTCCGGTGCAGCCATATCAATGCCCGGTATGATGGATACCGTACTTAATCTGGGTTTAAATGATAAGGCTGTAGAGGGGCTTGCCAGAAAGACGGGAAATGCAAGATTTGCGTGGGATGCCTACAGGCGGTTTATTCAAATGTTTGGTGATGTGGTAAAGGGAGTTCCTCATAGTGAGTTTGAAAAGGTCCTTGATCAGGTAAAAGAGGAGAAGGGAGTGTCGTTGGATACCGAGCTTGATACTGAGGATTTAAAACGTGTCGTCGAGCTTTACAAGAAGGTTTATAAGAAGTTTACAAATGAGGATTTCCCTCAGGATCCGAAGGAGCAGTTATGGGCTGCTATTGATGCAGTGTTTGGTTCATGGAACAATGAGAGAGCGATTAAGTACAGAGAGATAAACGAGATTAAGGGTCTTTTGGGAACGGCCGTAAATGTTCAGTCCATGGTATTTGGTAACTTTGGGGATGACTCCGGTACTGGTGTGTGTTTTACAAGAGATCCATCGACAGGTGAGAATAAATTCTACGGTGAATATCTGTTGAATGCCCAGGGGGAGGATGTTGTAGCTGGTATTCGTACACCGGAAAAGCTCTCTACTCTTGAGAAGAAGAATCCCGAGGTGTACAAACAACTTGTTGAGGTAAGAGAGAGATTGGAGAAACATTACAGGGATATGCAGGATATGGAGTTTACCATTCAACAAGGTAAGCTCTATCTTCTCCAGACAAGAACGGGAAAGCGTACCGGTCTTGCTGCTGTTAGGATTGCGGTTGAAATGGCAGAAGAAGGCCTTATAACAAAGGAAGAGGCTGTAATGAGGGTAACGCCTGCCCAGCTTGATCAGCTTCTCCATCCGATGATAGATCCAAATCAAAAGAAACAACTTGTTCCCCTTACCAAGGGTTTAAATGCCTCTCCGGGTGCAGCTACGGGACAGATAGTATTTACCGCCGAGGATGCGGAGAGATGGGCTAAAGAGGGGAAAACAGTTCTTCTTGTAAGAAAGGAAACCTCTCCAGAGGATATCGGTGGGATGAACGTTGCTCAGGGTATCTTAACCTCTACGGGTGGTATGACGTCGCATGCTGCCGTTGTTGCGAGAGGGATGGGGAAGCCCTGCGTTGCCGGTTGTAAGGAAATGGTAATCACAGGGAAGCAGGCTGTAATAAAGGGAAAGGTGTTAAAAGAGGGAGATTGGGTAACAATTGACGGGACTACCGGTGAGGTTTTTGAGGGGCAGGTCAAGTTGATTAAGGCGGGTATTACTGGTAATTTCGCCAAGTTTCTCTCCTGGGCGGATGAAATAAGGCATTCGGCCGTGAGAGAGGGTATTAAAGAGAAGGGCTTCTTGGTTAGGACAAATGCGGATCTACCCCGCGATGCGAAGATAGCGCGAGATTTTGGTGCAGAGGGTATTGGTCTTTGTAGAACGGAACACATGTTCTTTGATGAGGGTAAACTTGAAATATTCCAGGAGATGATAGTTGCTGAGGATGCAGAGACACGCAGAAAGGTATTAAAACGTCTCTTACCCCTTCAGAAAAATGATTTTAAGGGAATATTTAAAGCGATGGATGGTTTTCCCGTAACGATCAGACTTCTTGACCCACCGTTACATGAGTTTGTACCAAAAACAAGTGCAGAGGTAAAGGCTCTCGCGGAGAAGGCGGGTATTCCTGTCAAAAAGCTTCAGGCAAAAATAGATTCTCTCCACGAGCTTAACCCCATGCTGGGACATAGAGGTTGTAGACTTGGTATAACTTATCCAGAGATTTATGATATGCAGGTACAGGCTATAATGGAGGCGGCCTGTGAAGAAGCAGCGGAGGGGGTAAAGGTATTTCCAGAGATTATGATACCTCTTGTAGGTACCAAGAAGGAGCTTGAAATATTGAGAAAGAATGCTGAGCGTGTAATTGAAGAGGTATTTAAAGAGAAAAATATGAGAGTTGAGTACAAGATTGGCACAATGATTGAGATTCCCAGAGCGGCTCTTACAGCGGATAGGGTAGCAGAAGTGGCAGATTTCTTCTCTTTTGGTACCAATGATCTTACCCAAATGACATTTGGATATTCAAGGGATGATGCTGGTGTATTCTTGCAAGATTATATAGATAATGAGATATTGGAAAAGGATCCATTCCAGGTGCTTGATCAAGAGGGAGTAGGCCAGCTTATTGAGATGGGTGTGAAGAAAGGTAGAAGCACAAAGCCAGATCTTAAAGTTGGTATATGCGGTGAACATGGAGGTGAACCCAGTTCGATAGATTTCTGCTATAGGGTAGGGATGAACTATGTTTCTTGTTCTCCGTATAGAGTACCAATTGCACGCCTTGCTGCAGCTCAGGCTCATATAAGGAATAGTAAGAAATAGGTTAATGGGCTGGTTATTCATTTGAGTAGTATGATTAAATAAATATGATTAAAGAAAGAGCAGGTTTAAAAACCTGCTCTTTCTTTATAACTTTAAAAATGAATATTCGAAGTTTTTCTATTTTTATATTTCTCTCATCTGCTTGTTTGGTTGGTACATTTCCGGAGAGTTTTTCACGTTTGGGTGAAAGATTTTCTCTTCCACCTGTTACCGTGGTCGGAAGGCAAGAAAGAGATCTTCCTCCTGTTGCTCTTGGGTTTCTTCCCCCTTTAAGTCGGTCTTCCTTTGCCTATCTGAGATTAAACCAGTATTATCCCATTTCTCGGAGGAACATACGGTACACGATCGAGGATTTCTCTCCTCCAGATTTTTATGCTGTCGCTAATTGGCAGAGAGGGGAAAAAAGCGAAGGAGAATTGAGTAGTACAAATAGCGGATTCTCCTACGGTTTATTGTTTTCCTACTCTGATTGTATTGGTACTGTGATAGATTTGGACTATCCAATTATCGGAAATGATTATAGGGAATACGGGCTTGTTTATAAGAATCTGGCCGACTCAAGTTTTTCGAGGAGTTATAGTGAGATCTCCTTTAAAATGCAGAGGCAGGGAAGTTTTCTTCCTTACCTTGTGGGGGTTAAGCCATTTTTTTACCTTACCAATGTTGGTGGACTTGGAGGAATGGAAATCTGGGGCTATTGGGGGATTAGAAGGCCCTGGATTGGATTATCTGGTTACTCAAATCTTGTTTCCTTAAGCAGGAGGGATGGAAGTGTTGTTTTTCTCTACAACCAGGTTGCTGTTAATACTTCTGAATTGTGGGGTAATCCCTTCATTAATCTCTATCATGGGGAAAATGTGGTATCTCCATACTCTACCAGTTTTCCCGGGAATTTGTTCGGAGTGAAATTCGGTTTTAGTTATAAATGGGTCACCCTGGGGAGTGCTATTGATTATAGTTTTGGACTTTTGAAATTTTATCCTGTCTTGAAACTGAAGTACCGTCTCGGGGAGGGGTGGGGGATAGGGGGGACTGTGGACTACTTTAACTATTTGAATCGAGATGTTATTGAGAGTAGGATTATTGAGAGCGGGGGGCAGCTCCCTGAAATCTATACTGATCGAGGTATAGATGCGAAAGTCAATGTATCGCTAGAATCAGGTTTGTGGTCTGGGAGCATGCTTGATTTAGGTTACCTTTGGGGAGATTTTCTCGCTCTTGATCGACGTAAAATGGCTCTTTTCAGTGGAAAATTGAAGGTAGAAATTAAAAATTCGCCTCTAAGCAAGATTATTTTTCTCTCTCGTCTTCAGGTTCCATTGGGTTCCTTTGAAGATTTTACTTGGGAATCGGTTGCTTACAGGCTTTACGGGAAGTACATGTACGACTTTTATAATTTTTCCCTTAGAGCTATAATAGGGGGTGGTATAGAAAGTAATCTCTTTTATGATGAGAAAAATACGGATCCGTTTAAGGTAGAGAGGAATACGCTTATGGTCTCTCTCAAACTTTTGTCTCTAAGAGCAATGGCGGGTTCTTATAATTACTCGATTGGTTTGAAGGGTGAATTGAATGGGTTTAGCGATTTTTTTTGTACTCTCTCCCTAGGTCTTAGATATAATAGATAATACAAAAATAATATTTGAGGTTGTTAAGATGTTAAGTTTTATATCGAATGGCGGTGTTATTCTCTATATAATAGTGGGACTTTCGATTATAGCAATTGCTCTTATTATTGAGAGAGGCTTATTCTACTACTCCAAGCGGGAACGTGATAAGGAGTTACTTACCCGGGTGAAGGAGGGAATAATAAATAACAAATTGGAAGAGTTGTATGAGTCTCAGAGTAAGGATATTTCCCCTGAATGGGTAATGATTAAGAGAGGATTGGAATTTATAAACTCTGAGAGAGAAAAATTGAATCACGAGATGGAAATGAGCGCGATTAGGGAGATGAAGCAACTTGAAAAGAATGTTTCCTATTTGTCTAATATAGCCAATATTGCCACGCTTTTAGGTTTATTAGGGACAGTTACGGGTATGATAATCTCTTTTTTCAATATGAAGGTATCCGGGGTTTCCGATCCGGCGATACTAGCCGGCGGGATCGCACAGGCTCTTATAACCACAGCGGCAGGTCTTTCTGTGGCAATCCCATCTCTATTTTTTTATCATCTCTTTTCTCAGATTGTTAATAATCATGCCAGCAAGATGGAGATGTACTCTTCAGAACTTATAAATTTTATTTTAGAGAATAGGTTATGGTAGGATTATGACAAGTGGGGAAGCTTTTCAGATAGTAGTTCTTTTAATACTCCTTATCTTTTCAGCTTTTTTCTCGGCTTCTGAGACGGCAATATTCTCTTTAAACTATCTGGAGCGTGAGAAACTTAGCTCCTTTTTGTTGAGGAGAAAGCATAGGGGGAAGCGATATGAGAAATTTGCCGGTCTGTTGATGGACTCACCGGATAAAGTTCTTATAACAATACTGACGGGTAACATGATCGTTAACATTTTTGCCTCTTCGCTCTCCGAAGCAATAGGTGATGAGTATTTTAGATTTACTTCCCCCATTTATACGATAATTATTATGTCAGGAATTCTCCTTGTCCTTGGAGAAATGACTCCCAAGAATATTGCCGTTAAGAATTCTTTGCCCTTCTCAAAGTTTGCCTCCCTGTTTCTCTACTATTTTCATCTCTTGCTCTATCCGGTAACGGTTTTTCTTAATGTGGTAAAGGATTTTTTTCTCTCGCTGTTTCCCGTAGTAGAGGAAAATGAAGAGAAAAAGAAAATCGCTCTTATAAGATCTGCTGTAAGTATAGGTTTTAGCGAGGGTATTATAAGTGATTACGAACTCAAACTTCTGGAATCCTTTGTTTCCTTTCGGGATGAGACGGCTTCGGATGTTATGCTTCCCAGGAATATGATAAAGGGCATTGAAATATTAACCCCTGTTAATGATGTCTTGAAGATCTTGGAGAGAGAGGAAGATTTTAGAGGTTTTTCACTTATACCGGTGTATAGAAACGACCTTGACCATATAGCCGGTTATATCGATGTTAAGGATCTTATTGGGTTGAAGTTGGGGTTGGAGAGGGTAGATTCTCTCTCTTCGCTGATCAAACCGGTACATCCTGTACCTGAATCTAAGAAATTGATAGATCTTATGCGGGAGATGAAGGCACTTGATACGGGAATGTCACTGATTGTCGATGAATATGGTGGTAGTGCTGGCATTGTGACTTTTCAAAGTCTGGTTAAGAGTATATTTGATTATTTTTATTCAATGGAAGATAAAAAAATCACGAAAGTAGATGATTACACATTTGTTGTGCCGGGTGATACAATGATCTCATATATTAATAAACTCTGTAATTCTGATATGCATTCTGAGAGCAAAACTATCGCAGGGTTTATAATGGAGCAAACAGGTAATATACCTGGCAAGGGAACTGTTATTAGATTTGAGAATTTTGAGATAGAGATAGAAGATGTTTCGAAGAATAAGATTAACAGTGTAATAATTAGAAAGGTAAACTGAATATGATATTTTTCTATGTACTTATATGCCTATTCTTTGCTGCTTTCTTTGCCGGTATTGAAACGGGACTTCTCGCCGCCGATCAGTTTTATCTGTATTCGAGAAAGAGGGAAAAAAGGCTCTATGCAATAGTGGCGGATTATATGTTGTTAAAACCCGAGCGTCTTCTTGGCACTACTTTGATCGGTACCAATCTATCTGTGGTGACGGCGGCTGTTCTGTTAAGTGCCTATTTAAGGTCTGTCTTTCCCCAATGGGCAAACTGGTTGGGGACATTTCTCCTGACGGTGGTTTTTTTGATATTCTCGGAGGTTATTCCCAAAACTTTTTTTAGAAAATATTCGGATACGATAAGTGTTAAACTTTCGCCTGTACTTTTCTTTTTCTACGTAGTTTTTTTCCCCATCTCGATAGTGCTTAATTTTATTGTGAAGGTTTTGCTTTTTTTAAGTGGTCAGCTTAGGAAGAAAGAAAAAACTTTCTCTTCTAAAGAGGATTTACGATTGCTTGTGAAGTTAAGTAGTAAGGAATTGAACATTCCCTATTCTGAACAACGAATGCTGGATGAAATATTTGATCTAAAGGATATGATGGCCAGGGAGGTTATGATACCACTTCATGAACTCCCGATAATCTCGGAGGAGAGTTCTGTGGAAGATATGTATAGGGCCTATAGAGAGAGTAAAGTGCGCTTTATAAGTGTATACAGGGAGAGGAGTGATAACATTATTGGATATATCGATGTTGAGGATATAATTTATACTAACAAGAGAACACTTGGTGCACTGATGCATCGAGTTGTATTTTATCCGGATACGAAAAAAATTCCCTCTCTCTTTCAAGAAATGATTGAAGGTGACAATCGCGTTGTGTTTCTCTCTGATGAGTATGGTGGGGTTTCCGGAATGATAACCACCACGGATATTGTGTCTGAGATAGTGGGTTATATGCCGGGGAGTGGTTCTCATCAAGTGGAAGAGATTCAGGTTTTAGGGAAGAATCATTATGTTGTAGCGGGAACTGCGGATTTGGAGGAGTTTTCCCACAGGACGGGAATAAAATTGGAAAAAGGAGCATATGACACGGTTGGAGGTTATATATGTGATAGATTAGGAAGGATTCCTGATAATGGGGAAACCTGTGACATTAATGGTGTGTTTTTTAGGGTTTTAGATAGAGATGAACGTCATATAAAAAGATTGGAGGTGTTAAAAAGGAAGAAACATGAAGCTAAAGAGACAACTTAAAGATGAAGCCGGAATAATTTTGACGCCTCTAATTGATATGATATTTCTCGTTGTAATTTTCTTTATGATTAATGCCTCCATGGCGCTTAACCCTGCTATAAAGGTGAAGCTCCCAAAGGCCTTCAGTGGAAAGTCTGTAATCGAAAAACAGATTGTTGTAACCATTTTGGGTGATGGGGCTATTTATATAGGGAAAGAGCGGGTAAGTAAAATAAAATTACCTGAGATTGTAAAGGAAAAACTTCGCAAGCTTGGGAAAAAAGGAGTCTTTCTCCAGATTGATGAGGACGTTAAATATAAACGGGTTGTAGAGGTGATTGATATTTTACGGATGGCTGGTATTACAGGGATATCACTGGTTACCTCTAAGAAGAGTACAGTTGAATGAGTAATAAACGTACAATGATCTCTATTTTCCTCTCTCTGTTTCTTCATCTTATATTGTTTGTAATTTTAATCAGAACAGGGTTTAAAATAAGCAGTAACATTAGCAACCTTAAGGAAAGGGAAAGAGTGGTAACGGTGATAACCAGGCCTGTTGTGGAGGGGAATAGCAGATTTGGGCTTGCAGGGTTGACAAGTGTGAAGGAGGTAGGGGTGTATAGGGATGTTAAGACTCATAAGTTAGGACATTTTCCTCCCCTTGTTCCTGGATTAATAAGAAAATTCCCCCAGTTAAGATTTTCTCTTTCTCAAGTTGAACCGAATGAAAGAATCGAGCAAGAGAAATTTATGAGACTAGAGAAGAGGAAAGTGGGTGTAGAGAACCTTATGAAGGAGGAAAAAAATGAGCTTCCGATGCCTCAGGCCAGTAAAATTGCTGGGGTAGATATTGGAGATGGAAATAAAACGATAGAAGAAGAGAAGAATTCAGAGGGTGGAGGAGTGCCTGTCATTCGTTGGAGGGGAAGGGGAAGGATTTTAAAAACTGCTTATCCCATAAGATTTCCCCGAATTATCAAGAGGATGGGTAGGGATGTCGATGTAGAGGCTGAGATAGTGGTAAGTTCCGGTGGTAGCGTTGTGAATGTCCGTATAGTGAGGAGTTCTGGATATGAAGAGGTCGATAGGGTTGTGGAATCTGCTTTGAGAAGATATCTCTTTAGTTCGGATCCGGAGGGTAAGCGGAGTATAGGTAGGCTACGGGTCCACTTTATTCTTAAACCGGAGGAGTGAACAATAAAAAAACAAATTTTTGCTTTCATCATAGTTGTCTCTCTCTTATTACTGTTTGTTCTTGCGGGGTTTTATTTTCTTAATCTGAAGATAACAGCCAAAATGAAATATTTAAAATCCGATATCCTGTTGATGATAGAGCATAGAATAGGAAAGAAAGTTGATTATACACGGATTTCTCCGTCAATGTTTAGATATATCGAAATTGAAAATCTTGTGGTTTTTGATAGTAGGGATCGCAGGGATATTCTGTTCAGGATAAACAGGGTAAAGGTATATTACAACCTGTTTAAGTTGATTAAAACTCATAGCATTATTTCATCAATAGAGAATATAAATCTTTCCAATTCTTCTTTTCTGCTAGATTTGGACAGAGATATGAAGATTGTTACAATGCTGGAGAATCTTCTTGGAACAGGGGGGGGAGACAAAACCCCCAAAGAGGGGTTTTTTGTACCAAAGGTTTCTGGATCCAATATAAGTATTACGATTAGAAAGGGAAAAGATACGGTTGTACTTAGCAATCTCTTTTATGAAATTGGTAAAGCAGAGAAAACCCTCACGATAAACTTGCGAGGAAGGATTAACACAAGGTATAGGGTTAGAGGTAATTCCGAATCTCTGGAGATTGCCTCTAAGATTAAAGTTTACGGACTCATTGGTGCTGATTTGAAATGGGGAGAGATAAAGGTACGTTTTCTTAATCTTGTCTCTAACTATTTTACAATGACAAAGCAGACGTTTCAGGTGAGTTTTAAGAGTGGAAGGTTGTCTGTTCAGAAGATTCAGGATAAAAATCCGCTTGATTTTTCTCTGTCGTACGGTAAAGAGAGCGGAAAAGTAGAAATCGCCTTTAAATCTGAGCATTTTGTTCCGTATTCGGTGGTAAAATTCCGAGGTAAATTTGAAAAGTTCAATAAATGGCTTCTCTCTAGTATTACAACCTCTTCGACCTTTAGCTTTGATTTGAAGAGGGGAGCTTTGAATTACAATGTTACTCTAAACGCTCTTATGGGGAAAGGGGGTGTATTTAGAAAGTATATACCGCGGTTAAGGATTGTTTCCAGATTCTACGGGAATTTAAGGAAGATTTACTTTAGACCTCTGGATATATATTCTGCGCTAGGTACGGTTAAGTTCAAGGGCGACGTACTTCTGGAGAATTTTTTCCCCTCTGGTTTGGTAACTCTTATTAATGTGAAAATACCAGAGAGAAGCGAGACCCTTGATGCTGTTGTTAGCCTAAAACGATCTAAGGGATTTATAGTTCTTGACAGTGACAAATTAGAGATAGGTAGACTTTGTTTTAATTCCTTTAGTATGAGTATTTCCCCTATGTCAAGTGCAATCTCCTTCACCCTTAACTCAAAAATTGGAGAGCCAGGGAGTTTGCCGGGGGTGTTGTTTGCGAAGGGAAAAGTAAACATAAAACCTAGTTTATCGCTGGAGGCAGAATTAAAAACGGATAAAGTACCACCCTCAAGGTTACTTCTTGCATACGGGAGTAAGGATAAGTTTGTTGATAGGTTAAGACTTGCTCTTAAAGAATTCGATATGACGTGCGGGATTTATCTCAGAACCAACTTTAAACACTGGGAAATTTTTTCGGACGGGATAGAATTGGTTAATCGAAGGGATCCCTGCCAAAGCCTCGCTTTTGGGTTACTATACAAGGATAAAATTTTACGAATCAGTTCTGTCAAAGCCAGATATAAAGATAATGATCTAACGGGGAATTTTTATTTTGATTTTCAGGCAAGGGATAGGATTGATTTCAACTCAGCCTTTGTTATTAATAACCGGGAGTATAGATTTAAGGGACGCTTTATTCCTAAATTAGGGGTGGTTATTCAGGGAAATTATAGTTTGTATTTTTCTCTTTTTTATCAAGCGGGAGAAATTGCCTCTTTCGATTTTAAGTTTAAACATCTCCCCTTACCTATAAGGGATGACAATGTTACGGCCTCTGGCTCTTTCCTGGGAGAAATAAAGGGTGCCGATGAGTGGTATATCAGGGCAAAGAAGGCATCTCTATATAATTTGGATATTTTGCAATCTAAGAGAAATGTAATAAGTAGTTCTTTCACTCTTACCAAGAGTAAGTTTGTGCTCGAGAAAATTTCCTACAAGGATGAATTCTCAAGTGTTACAGGAAACGGAAATATTGATTTATCTATAGATTATGCCTCTCCCCTGGATACAAAGGCTGTTGGGTGGGTTTTTCTCCAGAATCCCACTACACGAGAGACTTATAGAATACATTTGGCAAAAGCAAAAGAGATGAATTTTGAACTCTACTTTAGCGATTCTCCCCTTGAGCGGATCGGAAATTTCAATATAACGGGAAATATTTCTGGTTCTGTTAAGGCAGAAGATATTTTGAGTAATCCCCGAGCTCAGATTATAGTTGCTTTGGAGAGGGGTAAGATAAATGCTGATCCCGTTAATCTTGGACTTGAAATAGATTATAGAGCAGATGTTATTAAGTTTAAATCTGTTAATTTTAAATATCTCACTCATAAGATCATAGACGGTAGCGGCGAGATAAATCTAAAGACCAATCGGTTTTCTTTTATCTCCGATTATTCTGCCGATTACTCTGGAAGCAAGGTAGACTTGATACTGTTGGTTGAGGCTAAACTTAAAAACAGGATAAAAAGTGTTAGTTACAAAGGGGGCATTAAGGGGGTTTTTAATCAGGATTTTGCGGGGAATATAAAGCTTACCAGTATAAAAGTGGACCGGGAAAATTATGATTCCTGGGGTATTAAATTCAGTATGACAAAAGGGGTTTTTTCCTTTAGAGGTGGACCTAGAGATACCATTTGGGGAATTGTAAGGAGGGACGGGAATTTTAAGCTGGAGCTTTTAAAACCCTTCTCCATAGAGGGCAAACTTGAGGGCAGACTTGCAGATAATAGAATAAACGCTGTTTTTAATGTAAAGAAATTTGATCTTAATGTGCTTAATTTTTTGATAAAGAGTGAGGTAATTGTATTTGAAAAAGGTTATGCGAAAGGCAAGATAAATATTAGAGGCCCATTCAATGATCCTGATTTTTACGGGACTCTGGATGTATATAATGGAGAGGCAAGGAGCAAATTTTCTCCTCGACCGATTCGACCTATAAAAACCACTCTCCTCTACGCAGGAAAGTATTTTATACTTAACAAGATAGTGACACGGGTGGGGAATAAACCCTTTGTCTCCTACGGTAAATTCTATATCGATCATTGGATTCCAGACGCTTTTGATATATATTTTGAGAGTCCTGATAAAACCGGGATTAGGTTTGTATATAATTTTGGCCCGTTTGTTGTTGATGGTTATGCCTCTGGAAAGATACATGTGCGGGGGGAGGGAGTACAGATTAATGTGAAGGGTAATGTTGTAGCTAATTACTCAAAGGTGGCTCTCTCGGAGGTAAAGAAACGCAGCAATTCAACACAGCCTACGGAATTGTTAAAGGTTGATGTTAACATTAAAACGGGGAAAAGATTGGTGTTTTACTGGCCCTCTTTTAATTTTCCGATCTTGAAGGCCTATACCGATATAGGAGATAAAATACATGTCGTTTATAATGAGGGAAATGACACGTATTCGGTTAGAGGTGAGATAGGTATTCAAGGGGGCGAAGTGTTTTATTTTGACAGAAGTTTTTATCTGAGGGAGGGAAAAATTTCTTTTAATGAAAACCAGGAGAGTTTTGATCCCTTTACCTATGTGTTGGCCGAGATAAGAGAGCAAGATGAAAAGGGTAAACCTGTAGTGATCTATCTGGAGGCTAAGAATAAGCTAAGCAAATTTTCTCCTAGATTTTATTCCGACCCACCTAAATCAGATGTGGAGATACTCAGCATGATTGGGGGCAGCATATTTGAAAAGGTTCAGAAGAGAGGTTTGGGTGTTTCGGCTGTTGTATTAACCAGTGAGTTGGTGAGTCAATTCGGGATATTACGGCCATTTGAAAATGCTGTGAGAGATTTTTTAGGGCTTGATTTGTTTAGTATAAGGACTCAGATTTTACAGAATTTGATTCTCGAAAAAATTTTGGGTAATCCAACCAATCCCCTTGACAATACGACCCTTTCTCTTGGAAAGTATTTGGGTAATAATCTCTTTTTGGAGATGCTTATAAGGTTTAAAACTGTTGGTGTTCCTGGTGAAACTACAGGTTTTACCGGATTAACATCGGATTTAGAATTAAGTCTTGAGTGGACAACGCCGTTTTTCCTGATGCAGTGGACGTTTATTCCAAAGCATCCGGAATCTCTCTTTTTGACTGATAATTCGTTGACACTCAAATGGAAATATTCTTACTGATTGGTTAAGTTAAAATACATTAAGAAATTAAGGAGCGAAAATGAAAAGAGTGATAGTGGGAACCTTGATGTTTATTTTTCTTTTATTCGGGGTGTATGCTCAAAGCGAGTGGTATTTAAATAAACCGATAAAAGATTTTAAGTTTAAGGGATTGGAAACAGTTGCGGAGAGTGAGCTTAGGCCTATTGTTAGACCTTATATTGGTAAAAAATTTACCCTTGATCTTTTTTGGGAGATACAGGAAAAACTATACGCTCTTGATTATTTTGATAGTATAGAGTCTAATGCTCTCCCCGGTGATGCTGATAAAAAGAGTGTTATTGTCGAATTTATCGTGAAAGAACACCCCACCGTCTCATCTATTGAGATTGAAGGAGCCCATAGAATAGGTACCACCGAGATATTAGACAAGATTGTGCTTAAAAGAGGGGATATGATAACGGATGCCAAGTTAAAGTCCGATAGAGAGGTTGTGAGAACTCTCTACCTGGAAAAGGGTTTTACGGATGTAAAGGTAGATACCTCTGTAGTAAAAAATAAAAATGCCAATACTGCCAAAGTCATTTTTAAAATAGTAGAGGGAGAGCAAACAACCATAAAAGAGATAAAATTTGTGGGAAATCATTACGCCTCGGCTAGTACTCTAAGGGGAATAATGAAGACTAAGGCTCAGTCTCTATTTAATTCCGGGGTATATCAGGAGAATAAATTAAAGACAGATATAAAGGCTATTGAGGATTACTATGCAAATCACGGTTACATTGATGCTAAGGTTGAAAAGGTTGATAAGCGGATTGTGGAGAATAAAAAAGAGGGCCGGAGGTATATGTATCTAACCCTGTATATAAAAGAGGGTGAACAGTACAGATATGGTGGGATGAAGTTTGAGGGTAATAAGATATTTTCCACAAAGAAACTCGAGTCTCTGGTGAGACAAAAACCTGGCGCCATTCTTAGTAAAAAACGCCTGAATGCCGATTTTCAGAGAATTAGTGATCTCTACTATGAAAACGGGTATATCTTTAACACGATAAAACTGGAAGAGAAACGCAATGAGAAGACAAAGACGATTACCTATACTGTAAAGATAGTTGAACGGGAAAGGGCCCATATCGAGAGTATTACCTTTAAGGGTAATAAAAAAACTAAAGATTTTGTCCTTTATAGGGAACTCCCCTTTGAGGTTGGTGATATATTTAATAAGAAAAAGATAATAGAGGGTTTAAGAAACCTGTACAACCTTCAGTATTTTTCGAGTGTCTCCCCCGATACTACACAGGGTTCGGCAGAGGGACTTATGGATATAGTTATCAATCTGGAAGAAACGAGTACCGCGGACATAAATATGGGAATTACGTTTTCGGGGGCTGATTTCCCTGTTTCCGGTGTCGTGCGGTGGTCCGAGAGGAATTTCCGGGGAATGGGAGAAACGATTGGTGCCTCTTTGGAGGCTTCTCCGGTTAAACAGAGTCTCTCCTTTAATTTTGTAGAACCATGGATGTTTGGTGTCAGATGGATGGGGGGCATTAATTTCGCATTGACCCATGCTGAGATGTCAGGGATACCTCAGGATATATTACCCCCCGTTTTTAGTGTGGCAGATTATAATGCGGGGATAGCTGTTCCAGATCCATATGATGGGCACTATGTGTTTACCAAACAGACGGTGTATAACGGGACGACCTATAATGCCGGTGATCCCTTCCCCGGCATCCCTACTGCAGAGGAGATTTCTCAGTATAGTCTTAAGACCGATTACCAATACGCGGTTCAAACGGGGGAAAAAATACCCTCGCAGTATGAGATGTCTTACAACTCTTACGATATCAGCCTTGGTCTTAATACAGGTTATAAGTTCCACTCCTTTCTCGGCTGGTTGGGAACCGGTCTCGGGTTATCCACGCGATTTAGAACTTTGAGTTATGATTCTGATAAGTATAGACCGTATGATCCAAAGATAAGGTCTAACCTTGATAGGTGGAGTGTTATTAATAAACTGACGATGGATTTTTACTGGGACAGGAGAGATTTTATACTAAATCCTACAACTGGATTTTTTCTGGATCAGAAGTTTACCTACACCGGGGGAATACTCGGGGGGGATAGGCAGTACATAAAAACAACATCAAGGGTTGATGGATTTTTAACGTTTTTCTCTTTGCCCGTCTTTGAGGAGTGGAATTTTAAGTTGGTTGGGGCAGCTCATTCTGCAATCTCATTTATTGTTCCGCAGTTAGATGGAAGGTTGATCACGGACTTTACGGATCTTCTCTATATAGACGGGATGAATGTGGCGAGAGGTTGGTCTACTGGCACCACTCCTTTGAGCTACGGGAGAGTGTTATGGGACAATAGAGTGGAGCTACGAGTACCTATAGCCGAACGAATTCTGTGGGGTGTCTTGTTTTGTGATGGAGCTGGTCTTTGGGCTACCCCTGAAGATTTTACTCATATGTCCATAGAGGATATGCTTTTCAGTTTTGGAGCGGGGATAAGATTTACCATTCCACAGTTTCCTATAAGACTCTATCTTGCTAAAGGATTCCAGATAAAGAACAACGGTATTGTGTGGAAAGATGGAGGACTTAATTTGGGTGGGTTGACACTAGATTTTGTAATATCCCTTGGGGGGGATAATTTTTGAAGATAAATAGCAGAGGAGGATGAGTAATGAAAAAATACGTATTGATGATTGGAATTATCCTCGGATTGGTCTGTTTGGAGGGTGCGTTTGCTACTCAGATTACCAAGGTGGGGATTGTTGATATAGTAAAGGTATATTCGGTTTATTACAAGGAATCTAAAGAGGTGCTAAAGCTTGAAGAGTTACGCAATACCTATATGAAAGAGATTCAGCAGAAGAAAGATGAGATACTCAATCTTGAAAATGAGAAGGTAGATGCACAGAATAGGGGAGATCAGGAAAAAGCCTTAGAATTAGACAAAGAAATTTTTGAGAAGAAGCAGTTTTTGAATGAGTATACTAGAATCAAAACCCAGCAGTTAAAACAACTGGCTCAGAATCTTGCCAATTCTAATGCCTTTATCAGTGAGATTGCAGATGCTATTCAGTATGTGGCTGAAAGCGAGGGTTTTTCTTTGATCCTGAAAAAGAGTGATCAATTTTTGTTCTGGACACCAGAGATAGATATAACCGATAAAGTTATTGCTGAATTAATGAAGCGAACAGGGAAAAGTTACAGTGGAAGTGAATAATGGGCAGATTATTGGCGGTGGATTTGGGAACTAGGCGTATAGGTCTTGCTCTTACCGACCCGATGAAGATGATAGCCTCTCCCTACGGTGTGATACGCTATATTAACGAGGAGAGATTAATAGAAAATATCAAAGCTATCTGTAGAGATAAGGATGTAGAAAGGGTAATAGTCGGTTATCCCCTTAGAGAAGATGGTGGGAAGAGTAGAGGGTGCTTGCGTTCGGAGGAGTTTTCCAAGAGGTTGAGACAGGAGGGGATTGAATCGATTCTCTGGGATGAAAGGTACAGTAGCAGGATAGCAGAATCAATAGTTAGAGAGTACGGTAAAACACGAAAAAACTCCCGGAATAAAATAGATGGCCTTGCTGCCTCTGTTATTCTCGAGAGTTATCTTTCGGCCCATCAGGCTCAAAGATAGAATATGAGAGATTTGTGATCAGAGATCACTCCTGTTTCATCTATGCCAACAAATTTACGTTATACTGAGTGTACTGATCGTTGTTGTTTTGCACATCATTAGTTTGAGTTTCGTTGTCTTGATTCTCTATTGTTTCTGTCTCGTCCTTTGATGTTTTATCTACACTATCGCTGCTGTCCGGTTTGTATATATTCTCCGGTGGTTTTACCTGGGAAACATCCTCTACATTCATATTGTCTCCTCCTACTACATATAATATAATTCCACTATGGCAGTATTATCAACTCCTATGATGCAGCAGTATAAAAAAATAAAGGAAAAGTATCGTGATACTATCCTTTTTTTCAGATTGGGTGATTTTTATGAGATGTTTGAGGGGGATGCAAAAGAAGCCTCCAGCTTATTGAATTTAACGTTGACCCAACGAAATGGAGTTCCGATGTGTGGGATTCCATATCATGCCTCCAAGAATTATATCCTAAAGTTGTTACAGGCGGGGAAAAAGGTTGCCATATGTGAGCAGACTTTTATCCCAAAACCAGGCAAAGGTATAGCAGAGCGAGAAGTGGTTGAGGTTATAACACCGGGTACGGTGGTTGATGAAGAGTTGCTTGAACAGACTTCTAATAATTATCTCCTCTCAATAGGGAAGTACAGGGATAGGTATTCTCTTGCATATGTGGATCTTTCTACTTCGGAGTTTTGTGCTACCTCTTTCTCTGTGGATGAGAAGAGAGAACAAATAAGGAAGGAGTTAAATCGTATATCTCCTAGAGAAATTATTGTACAGGAGTCGCTGTTTGAAAGTGATAACGATATAAACCAGATTCTAGAAGAGAGGAGTAATGTAGTTATAAACAGATTCCCGGATTGGAATTTTGACATAGATGTATGCAGGGAGAGATTAAAGAAACAACTGGCCGTTGCTAACCTTAAGGGTTTTGGAATTGATGACAATTCACCGGAAATAGTAGCTGCCGGAACCATTCTGGATTATTTGGAGAGCACCTCCAGGTCTGTTCTTCCACATATAACTAATTTTAAAGTCTACAGAGAAACGGAGTATGTAAACCTTGACGAGTCTACTCAGCGAAATCTCGAACTGATAAGGAACATGCAGGATAACAGTAAACGACATACCCTTTTCGAGGTTCTCAACAATACAAAAACAGCAATGGGTGCCAGAAAATTAATACGGTGGATTTTGAATCCACTTCGGGATATTGATGAGATAGATAAACGCCTCTCCGCGGTAGAGTTTTTTTATAAGAATCAATTATTACTTGCCAGTTTTAGAGAGGTTGCTTCCAAGATACTTGACGTTGAGCGACTCTCTTCAAAGGTGGCTATGAACAAGGCTAGTCCGAAGGATCTTGTTGCGATTAAAACGGCATTGAAGAGTGTGATGCTGGTTTACGAACAACTTAATGGTGAGGTTGGTGTAAAAACGTATGTAAGGCCCATAGGGGAGAGGATTGCAATCATTGAGAGGATTGTAAATTTGATAGAGAAAGCGATAAAAGAAGAACCCGCTGTATTAATTAACGAGGGTAATATTGTTAAAGAGGGTTACAGCGAAGAGTTGGATAGACTGCGAAATATAAGGGATAACTCGAGAAAAATACTTAAGGATTATCTGGAAAGGGAGAGAAAAAAAACGGGAATAGGTAATTTGAAATTAAAGTATAATAGGGTAATAGGGTATTTTCTTGAGGTAACAAAATCCAACCTTCATCTGGTTCCAGATTACTATATACGGCGCCAGACTTTGGTTAATGGTGAACGTTTTTCTACAGAGGAGCTTGGCAAGTACGAGGTTGAAATAAACAATGCCTCGGAGAGGATCGTTGAGCTTGAGAGAAAAATTTTTCTTGAGGTTAGAGATAGTGTAAAAAAGCATGTATCTGATCTATTAAAGATCGCAGACAGTGTCTCAGACTTGGATGTTTTTCAGTCATTTGCCTTTGGGGCTACTGTTAGGGGATACACCCGGCCCAGGATAGTAAAACGTAGTTTGGTTAGGATAAGTAACGGCAGACATCCTGTGGTGGAGTTGGCTCTTCCAAATGGTGCCTTCATTCCGAATAGTACCAACTTGTCCAATACAGAGAACTATCTAATGATACTTACCGGTCCCAATATGGCAGGAAAATCAACGTATCTGCGTCAGGTGGCACTTATCGTTTTGATGGCACATATAGGCTCGTTTGTACCTGCGGAAGATGCCGAAATTGGGATTGTAGATCAAATTTTCTGTAGGGTTGGGGCAACGGATAACCTTGCAAGGGGAGAATCCACATTTTTGGTGGAGATGAACGAGACCGCCAATATAATTCGCTCTGCCACTGATAAAAGTCTTGTTATTATGGATGAAGTGGGTAGGGGTACGGGTACACGTGATGGACTCGCGATTGCATGGGCCATTGTTGAATATCTGTTGAACAAACTTAGAGCCATTGTTCTGTTTGCTACTCACTACCATGAGCTTACTCAGTTAAGGGCGAAGGGGTTGATTAACATGTCTATGAATGTGGTGGAAAGTGGAGATGAAATAATCTTTATGAAAAAAGTAGTGAGTGGGCCTGCCGATCAATCCTATGGTGTGCATGTAGCTAGGTTGGCAGGTGTACCGGGTGAAATAATCGAACGGGCTAATTATCTACTTGAACACAAAATAGAAAAACTGGAGATGATTAAAAGTATCGGTGAGGAAAAAGATGAGACAAAATCATCCGGTGTAATCGAAAAACACCCTTCTTCTAAAGTTGCTCTAGAGGTTGGTAACCAATTGTCACTTTTTAGTGAGGAGCAAGCCGTTATCGATAGATTAAGAGAGGCGGATATAAACAGTATGACCCCGCTTCAGGCGCTTAACTTCATTGCCGAGTTAAAGAAAGAGTTGGATAAATGAATCTCTGGGGAGTAATTTCGCACAAAAGTTGTTATTCTAGCCCTTGAGTAATTTTATAACTCTCTCGCTCTGAATGTTCGAAATAAGATTTTCTATGTTGCTGTTTTGATTTTTTGAAAGTGAAATTATAATCTCATTTAGTGTGTTTGTCGTGTTGTCAAATCTATGATTTAGTATGGAGTCAAGATTTTGGATTATTGTATTAAGCCTTTTTAATTTGTAGTCTATGGAAGATAAGAGCTTGGATATTGTATCTCCGATTGCTGTTTTGTCCCCCGTTTTTAAGAGTCCTTCGTAATTTTTAAGCACTTTAACACCTTTGAAGGTAGAACTGTTTATATAATTTTCGACGATTTCTCTTGCCTGTTTGGAATTTTGAGTATTCTGCAGTTCATTGAAAAGGGCCTGTAATGTATCTTTTAAATAAATGGTCCTTGATATTTCCTCGTTGTGATTTATGAATTGTTTGTATATGTAGTTCTCGTTAATGCTTCTCTTCACTTTTTCCAGAGATTCGTCCGTTGCTATTTGGTTTTTGTTTTTGAGGTTCGCTTTTAAATTTTTTTTGAGAGCTATACGCTCTGTTTTAATCTTTTTTTCTATTGATGCGACTTTGTTGATATTATTATCTATAGGATTCATATTCCCCTCCCCCAGAATATATGCTTATAATAGTATATTAGTAAGGAGCTGTCAAATTGAATAGTTTTCTTAATATTTTCTTTCCACAGAAATGTTTAATCTGTGGAGAGAGCATTTCTTTTCGTGAACATAAGTATCCACATTTTTGTGATAGATGTATTGAAAGATTGAGAGAAATTCCCCGGGGAGAAATTAGATGTGAAAAATGTGGAATCCCCATTAAACCATCCATTGTTGAAAGTGGCTATTTATTGAAGAAAATGAATTGCTTATGTGAGAGGTGCAGGGGAGAAAAATTCTCCTTTGAGTATAATATTTCTCTCTACATTTACGGGGAAAAATTGGTTAAGAGGGTACTCCATCTCTATAAATTTTCCAATAGAAGGGGGGTTGGGTATCTTTTTGCAGAGAGAGTTGGGTTGCTTATAAAGAGAAGGTTTGTTGGACTTCCTGTAATTCCCGTCCCACCTAGGCGGAGAAAGATTAGAAAATTGGGTTGGGATCATGTGGGTTTTATAGCGAAAATTCTTTCTAGGGATTACGGGATTGATGTTTTTCCCCTCTTGAGGCGGGCCAGGAATACAAAACCTCAGAAGGAATTAGATTTAAAAACTCGTAGGGAAAATGTAAAGGGAGCTTTTTCAATTGACCGAGGAGTAAGGGATAAGTTTTTTCATATGAAGAGTGTTATTCTTTTCGATGATATATTCACAACCGGTGCGACAGTTGAGGAATGTTCTCGAATTTTAAAGAGCGAAGGGATTGAGAGGGTGTTTGTGGTTACAATTGCGATAGATTAGTATCTTTATGATTGACATACACTCTCTATATTGTTATGTTTATTATGTAGTGTATATACATCTTTGGTCAAGAAGAGTCGGTTATACGACTCTTTTTTTATAGGGAGAGAATTTTGCAGGATTTTGCCCTTGAAAAAGAGGTTGAGAGGGAAATTAAACAGGTTATCGGGGGAATGGGGTACTCTTTGGTAGAGGTAAGAGTCGGTCACAGTAGAAATTTCACCAAGGTAAGTGTGGTTATATACAGAAAGGAAGAGCAAGGGGGAGTAACGGTAGGGAGTTGTGAAAGCGTCTCCAAAACAATATTGCCCCGGTTGGAGTTGATTGAAGGTTTGGAAAATATGACACTTGAGGTTTCTTCTCCCGGTTTGGATAGGGTTATAAGGAGCGAAAATGAGTATGAGATATTCAAAGGGAAGGGGATTAAAATAATTTTTAGAGATACTGGAAGGGTAGTTACCGGCATCTTGAGAGATTATAAGAGGGACGAGAAAAAGATAAGTGTTTATATTAATCAAGATATTGAGGAAATTAACATTTCAGAGATTCGAAAGGCGAGATTAATTGATATTTAGGAGGTGAGATAAGGGAAAATGTCATCTGAAATGGCACAGGCAATAAAGCAATTGGTTCAGGATAGAGGAATATCTGAAGAACTTATTATGAAGACAATAGAGGCCTCTCTGTTGGCGGCGTATAAAAAAAAGTTTGGTACCACAGAAAATGCGGTTGTAAGGTTTAGTGAGGACGGTTCTGAGGTGACTATTTTTGCTCAGAAAAAGATTGTTGAGAAAGTTACCAATCCCGTTCTAGAAATATCATTGGAGGAAGCTCTTCAGTATAACGAGGAGAGTGAAATAGGTGATGAGCTTCTCATAGAGATAAATCCTAAAGATTTTGATAGAGTTGCGGTTCAGAGTGCCAAACAAAAGGCCAAACAGACACTTAGGGAGATACAGAAGGATACGCTGTATTCGGAGTTTAAGGATAAAGTTGGCGAAATGATAATTGGCTACTATCAGAGGGAGAGGAATGGTAATATCTACGTGGATCTGGGAAAAACAGAGGGAATTCTTCCTAAAAAATACCAGTCGCCGAGGGAGGTTTATAGACCCAATGATAGAATAAAAGCTCTTATTTATGAGGTAAATAAGACACCCTCTGGCCTTCAAATAATTCTTTCCAGAACTCATACGGATTTTGTCAGGAGAATTTTTGAGCTTGAAGTTCCTGAGATTTATGATAGGACAATAGAGATATTTAATATAGTACGCGAGCCTGGATATAGAACAAAGATTGCTGTGTATTCCAATCGAGAGGATGTGGATCCAGTAGGAGCGTGTGTTGGGCTTAAGGGTGTAAGAATTCAGGCGGTGGTTAGAGAGTTAGAGGGTGAGAAAATTGACATTTTACGCTATGATCCTGACCCTCGTGTTTTTGTTAAAAATGCTCTTTCTCCTGCGGAGGTAACGCAGGTGATAATACTTGACGAGGCAAAAAAACAGATATTAGCCGTCGTACCGGATAACCAGTTTGCGCTAGCTATAGGTAAGCAGGGATTAAATGTGCGGTTGGCTAATAGATTGGTTGATTGGAATATCGACGTAAAAACAGAGACTCAGTTCAGTGAAATGGATATAGCGGTTGAGGCCAAGAAAGCTGTAACTGCGCTGTTTGGAGAAGAAGAAGAGGAGATTGTAAATATTGCAGAACTTCCTGGAATTACCCCGGAGATTGTCAAGGCTTTGGAGAAGAATGGTATAGAGGATATTGAAACGTTAGTTTCCTATAGCGAGGAAGAGCTTGCCACCTTGGATGGTATATCTGAAGAAGATGCCAAGTTGATTACAAAGATTATTCAGGAAAATGTTGAAGTAGTGGAAGAAGTAGAGGAAGAGGAAGAAAAAACGGAGGAAGAGGGTAGCACAGAAGGGGAAGAAGGAGTAGAGTATAAAGAAATTGTTGTGGAAGAAGAAACTTATGAATGTCCCGAGTGTGGGGCAACCATAACCCCTGATATGACGGTGTGCCCAAATTGTGGTGTAGGTTTAAGTTTTGAGGAAGAACAAGTTGACGAAGATTGAATAAACGGTTAAACCTTTAAGATATTAGGTAAGGAATGTTTATGGGAGAAGAAGAAAAGAAACAGCAAAAACCAAGGGTTACTCTGATAAAACATAAGAAGGAAGAAACACAATCGCTTGAGAAAGAGAAGCTTACTGTGCCGGAGAAGAAAAAGGTTGTTGTTGTAAAGAAGAAGGTTGTTGTAAGACGCAATATTCACAAATTGAGAAAATCTGTGTCTAAATCAGAGGAAAAAGCGCAGGCAACTACGGAGAGTGAAAAGAAAGAAGAGATTAAAACGGGCACAGAGGAGGTGGGTCAGGTAAGGGAGGAAGTTGCAAGGGAGGAAAAGGGTAAGCAGATCTCTAAACCGGAAAAGACAGAAGATAAGGGAAGTGTAAAATACAAAGCTCAGAGGGTCTCGCGTCGCCAAAAACAGGATAAGAATGCTTCTTCTAGGGACCAGAAGTATTCGCCAAGGTATGGCAAATTCAATCAGCGAGCGCGAAGTTCCGGAACAACCTCCGGACCCTCGAAACCTACGGTAAAGCCTGCTCCATCTGTTAAACCAGAGACAGCACCGAAGCCTTCTGGAAAGAAGTTTTTTAAGGCTAAAAAGAAGAGTGTGTATCCCAAGAAGAAATATGAAGAACAGGAAGAAAAGATTCTTCAATTTAAAAAGAAAGAAACAAAGAGGACAAGTGCCGTTCCGAAGGAAATCTCCATAATGGAGGTTATTACGGTTGCTGAGCTGGCTAAAAAAATGAATCTTAAAGCCTCCGAGCTGATATCTAAGTTAATGAGCATGGGCATGATGGTAACAATTAATCAGCAAATAGATTCTGAAACAGCGGCAATTCTTGCGGATGAGTATGGGTGTAAGGTTAATATAGTTTCTCTCTATGATGAGACAGAGATAAAGACTGAAGAGGATAGAGAAGAAGATTTGGAGCCACGTCCTCCAATTGTTACTATCATGGGCCATGTCGATCATGGCAAAACAAAATTACTCGATGCAATACGGGAATCCCGGATTGCAGAGAGTGAATACGGGGGTATTACCCAGCATATAGGCGCTTATGTAGTAGAACTTCCCAATGGGAAGATCACCTTTTTAGATACTCCTGGTCATGAAGCTTTTACTTTGATGAGAGCAAGAGGGGCTCAAATTACTGATATAGTGGTATTGGTAGTTGCCGCTGATGACGGTGTGATGCCTCAAACGGTAGAGGCGATAAATCATGCAAAGGAGGCAAAGGTTCCCATTTTAGTTGCCATTAACAAGATTGATCTTCCCGATGCCAATATTGACAAAGTGAAAAAGGAACTCTCTGAATACGATCTTATCCCTGAAGAGTGGGGAGGGAATACGCTGTTCAGTGAGGTTTCTGCCCTTAAAAAGATAGGAATCGATGATTTGCTTGAGAATATTTTGCTTCAAGCTGAAATGCTTGAATTAAAGGCTAATTATAAATGTAGAGCTGAAGGCAAAATACTGGAGTCGCGGGTTGACTTTGGAAGGGGAATTGTTTCCACTGTCATTGTTGAGAGAGGCACTTTGCGGGTAGGTGATGCATTTGTGGCTGGGGTTTACCCGGGTAAGGTTAGAGCTATGTTTGATGATAAGGGGAAGAATGTAAAGGAGGCAACCCCTGCAATGCCTGTGGAGATACTTGGTTTTACCGGTATTCCTGCAGCCGGAGATCCCTTTCAAGTAACTGATTCCGAAAAGACGGCGAGGTTGATAGGAGAGAAACGTCAAGAGCTCAAAAAGATGGAAGAGGCGCGAAATGTTAAAAAAATAACCCTTGATAATCTGTATGAACAGATAAAAGAGGGTGAGATTCAAGAGCTTAAGGTTATCATAAAGGGGGATGTCCATGGTTCTGTAGAAGCTCTCCAAACTGCTCTCGAAAAACTTAGTAATGATGAAATAAAATTAACGGTTATTCATGCCTCAGCGGGGGCTATCAATGAAAATGATGTTATGTTAGCCTCGGCTTCTAACGCTATCATTGTTGGTTTTCATGTAAGACCAACGCCGAGCGCTCAGGCTCTGGCAGAAAAAGAAAAGGTTCAAATTAAGAAGTACAATATAATATACGAAGCTGTTGATGATATTAAGGCGGCGATGGAGGGTATGCTCGCTCCAGAGCTAAGGGAAGAGGTATTGGGAAGTGCTGAGGTGCGAAATACTTTTAAGATACCGAAGGTTGGAACTATTGCGGGGTGTTATGTGACTTCTGGGGTGGTGAAACGTGGCGCTAATGTTCATCTAATTAGAGATGGAGTGGAGATTTATACTGGAAAGATTTCGTCTCTTAAGAGATTTAAAGATGATGTAAAAGAGGTTGAGTCTGGATATGAATGTGGTATAGGTATTGAGAACTTCAACGATATTAAGGTTGGCGATGTTATCGAAGCATATGAGGTTAAACAGGTTGCGAAAAAATTGGTAGAAAGTAAGAACAATGTCAACGGTTAGATTAAAAAGAGTTGAAAGTTTATTAAGACGAGAGATCACTGAGATTATAATGAGTGATGACATAAAGGATCCTCGTATTGATAAGATGTTAAGCGTTACGGATATTACCGTTTCAAAGGATCTTAGATATGCCAAGGTTTATATCTCCTATTACGGTGATAGAGAGACACATGAGAGAACAGTGGCCGCTTTAAATCATGCGGCAGGGTTTGTGAGGAATATTTTGGGTAGACGTTTAAAGTTGAGAACCATTCCTGAATTGAAGTTTATACTGGATGAATCTATAGAGAGGGGTTTTAGAGTTATTAGCAAATTAAAGGAAGTGATAGGTTGAGGTCCGAGAGCGATGGGCTTTTGTTGATCGATAAGGAGAGGGGAAAAACTTCTTTTGATGTTATAAGAGAGTTAAAGAGGATATCTCCAATTGAAAAAGCGGGTCATACGGGTACGTTAGACAAATTTGCGGAGGGTTTGTTGCTTCTCCTGACAGGACGTTTTACACGTCTTGTTCCCCTGTTTGCCAGCCTTGATAAGGTTTATAGAGCGGTTATTCGTTTTGGCGAGAGAACTGATACACTTGATATATACGGAAGGGTTGTTGAAAGAGGAGATATTCCTGTATTCGAAAAGGTAGAGATTGCTGTTAAAAATTTTATAGGGGAGATTGACCAGATTCCTCCCCTCTTCTCTGCTGTTCACGTTAACGGTAGGAGAGCATATAAGTATGCTTTGGAAGATAGACGAGTTGATTTAAGGCCAAAAAGGGTCACAATTTATACTTTTGACATTGTTCGATACGATCCGCCTGATCTGGAGGTGTTGGTTAAGGTTTCTAAAGGTACCTACGTAAGAGCTATTGCGCGAGATCTCGGTAGGATGGTTGATAGTTGTGCCCATTTACGCTTCTTGCGACGTGAGTGTGTAGGCCAATTTAATCTTTCAGAGGCAAAAAGGGTAAATGAGGTAGATTTTTCCAGGGATGTTATTTCTCCGTATAAGTTTTTGCGTAGGCTTGAGAGCGTTGGTTATTTAACGGCTAACGATGCTGAGATAGAAAAACTAAGACGTGGGATTGAACCAAGGAGAATATTCAATGAGAGACTGTTTGAAGAAAAGCGGTTCCATTGTGTTTTTAATAGGAAAAGAAAATTGGTGGCGGTCTTTGAAAAATTGAACAGTAAAGTAAAATACGTTGCAGTTTTTAATTAAGATGGTAAGAGGTCGTTTGTGCAAAGGGTGGATTTTGATAACCTTATTAAAAGTGGCAGTAGTATAACGAAGCCCCTTGTAGTTACCATAGGAGTATTTGATGGTTTGCACCTTGGACACAGAAAACTTATAGCTGATGTTAAGGATCTATCCAGGATGGGCAAATCGTGTGTAGTATCATTTAAGCAGAATCCGGTTTCCGTATTAAGGCCGGATGAATTTTTGGGTAATATTCTTACTTTAGAAGAGAAGCTTTTCCGCATGGAGGGTTTGGGGGTTGAGCATGTTGTATTAATTGACTTTTCTCCAAATTTTAGTAAACTGTCAGGAGAGGAATTTTTGTCATTGCTCTTTGAAAATTTGGATATACGTTATGTGGTGGTAGGTTACAATTTTGGTTTTGGTTATAGGCGATCCATGGATGCGTTTAAACTTAGAGACTGGGCCTTAAATCGCGGAATTGGGGTGAAGATTCAGGAACCGGTGATGTACAGGGGAGAGGTAGTTAGCAGTTCGAGAATAAGAAAGTGTATTGTTGAGGGAAATATAGGTGAGGCCAATTACATGTTGCATGAAAAGTTTAGTCTTTTCTATGAGGGAATGGGAGAGCTACTTGAGCACAGGGATGTCTATTGGAAATTTGCCAAGAGTACCTCAAAACAAGTGATACCGCCTGTTGGAGAGTATAGGGTAAAGGTATATGGCGAGGATGAATGGGGAGAGAATGGCATAGAGGATTTCTCTGTATTGTATATCACTGAGAATTGTTTAGAATTAGAGCTTGGTAAAAGAATGAAAAAGTTAAAAAAAATAGTATTTGATAATAAAAATAATAGAGAGTAATAGAGGAGGACTTTTTGATGGCACTTACAAAGGAAAAGAAGGCAGAGATAATTAAGGAGTTTGGCCTTCATGAAAAAGACAGTGGTTCTGCCGAGGTTCAAATTGCACTAATTACAAAGAGGATTCAAATACTCACAGAACACTTTAAAACGCATAAAAAGGATCATAACTCCAGACGAGGGCTTTTGAAATTGGTAGGCCAGAGAAGAAGACTTTTAAACTATTTAAAGAAGAAGGATCTGGAAAAGTACAGAGAGATACTAAAAAAACTAAACCTACGAAAGTAAATTCTAGGTATTATAAGGAAATTAAGGATAATGGTGAATCAGGTAAAGCTAAGAATAGGTGAAGACGATTTAATTCTGGAAACCGGTAAAATGGCAAAACAGGCTAATGGGGCCGTGTTTGCCAGGTACGCCGGTTCTGCGGTATTAGCAACTGTTTGTTGTTCCGAGAAGGATGTTGAGGGGTTGGATTATGTCCCCCTCTCTGTTGAATACAATGAGAAATATTACGCTGCCGGGAAAATACCGGGGGGATTCATAAAGCGTGAGGGGAGACCTAAAGATAAAGAGATTCTCGTTTCTAGATTGATAGACAGGCCTATGCGCCCTCTATTTTCTAAAAAGTTTAAGAAAGAGATACAGATAGTTCCTACAACTATTTCTACTGATCAGATCAATCCTCCCGATATTATTGCCATGGTAGCTTCCTCAGCAGCGGTTATGGTTTCCGATATTCCTTTCGATGGACCTGTTGGAGCTGTTAGGGTAGGGTATTTAGATGGCGAGTTTATTATCAATCCTACATTTGATCAGATAGAGAATAGCAAGCTTGACATTGTTGTAGCGGGTACCCAAGAGGGTATTACAATGGTTGAGGGTGGGGCTAAAGAGGTCTCTGAGGAGATACTTCTGGAGGCAATTAAAGAGGCCCACAAAACAATAAAAGAGCTGTGTAGGATTCAGATAGAGCTTGCGAAGCTGGCTGGCAAAGAAAAAATTAAGATAGAAGAGGAAGACGAGGAGTTTCCCCTATGGGATGAAATATGGAACTGGGCCTATCCTAAGATGGAGGAGGCCTGTTTTGTCAAAGGCAAACAGAATCGTTCCAGAGCAATAAAGGATGTGAAAGAGGCGGTTCTTAAGGAGTTTGAGGATAGGTTGGAAGAGAGTGATCAGAGGTTCTTGAAAGAGCTTTTTGAAGAGATGGAGGCGAAAATAGTCCGTAAGTCTATTTTGGAGAGAGGAATCCGAACTGATGGTAGAAAACCGGATGAGATTCGCCCGATTACCTGTGAGATTGATATTCTTCCAAGAACCCATGGTTCCGCTCTGTTTACACGCGGAGAGACCCAATCACTTGCGGTTACTACTCTGGGAACCGTGTATGATGAACAAATAATGGATGACATAGATGGCGATGCCAGGAAAACGTTTATGTTGCACTATAATTTTCCTCCCTATTCTGTAGGTGAAACCGGTAGGTTATCCACGAGTAGGAGGGAAATAGGCCATGGGCATCTTGCAGAGAGGGCTATAGAGGCCGTTTTGCCCTCTAAAGATGATTTCCCCTATACGATAAGGATTGTTTCTGAGATATTGGAATCTAACGGTTCTTCCTCTATGGCCTCTGTGTGTGGAGGAACTCTTAGTCTGTTAAATGCGGGGGTCCCTATCAAAAAATCTGTAGCAGGGATTGCAATGGGGCTTATTACCGAGGGAGATAAATTTGTAATTCTTACTGATATTCTCGGTGAAGAAGATCATCTTGGTGATATGGATTTTAAGGTTGCGGGTACAGAGGATGGAATTACTGCTTTCCAGATGGATATAAAGATTGAGAGTGTTGATTTTGGGATCTTGGAGAAGGCGCTTGAACAGGCTAAGGTAGGTAGGAAAAAAATTCTTGAGATAATGAATCAGACGATTCAACATCCAAGAAGTTCAATTTCGGATTTCGCCCCCAAGATTATTTCAATGCAGATTAATCCAGATAAGATCGGGGCGATAATTGGTTTGGGAGGCAAGATAATTAAGGGTATCTCGGAGAAAACCGATGCTACAATAAATATTGAGGATAATGGGAATATAATTATATACTGTCGAAATAAAGAGGGAGCAGAACAGGCTCAGAAGATGATAGAGGGACTTTTGGAGGAGCCTGTTGTTGGGAAGGTGTATGAGGGTACTGTGAAACGAGTAGTTGATTTTGGGGCTTTCATTGAGTATCTTCCTGGGAAAGAAGGGCTGTGTCATATTTCCAAAATTTCCCAGAGGAGAATTAACTCGGTAAGTGATGTTCTTAAAGAGGGTGATAAAGTAAAGGTTAGAATAATAGAGATTGATAAAATGGGTCGTGTCAATCTTAGTATAAAAGATGCCATTGAGAGTGTAGGCTCTGGTGGTGGTAGGGATCATAGCTACCATAGAGAGGATACCAGGAGACGTCCGAAGAGAAACTCTCGGAGTTAAAGGTGATTAAAACCAGAGAACTCTCCAATGGTGTAACAGTTCTTTTGGAACGTAGTGAACGGACAGATACTGTATCAATTGGGTTCTGGTTTCCATTTGGTTCTAGAGATGAGTCTGATGAAGAACGGGGTTTCTCTCATTTTTTAGAACATATGCTCTTTAAAGGCACAAAAACGAGAAGTGCGTATCAAATTGCCCGCGAGATTGATAGGATAGGTGGCGTTCTTAATGCTTTTACAGAGAAAGAAACGACATGTTTCTATTGTACTGTTCCTAAAGAGAGCATTTTGGTTGCAATAGAACTCCTTTCTGACATGGTAAAGAATTCACTGATAGCAGAGGAAGAGCTTTTACGAGAGAAGATTGTAATTATAAATGAACTCCGCTCTGGAGAGGATTCTCCTGAGGATAAGGCTCATGAATTGTATCTACGAAACACTTGGGGTGATCATCCACTCTCCTTAAAAATAACGGGTGAAGAAAATGATGTGCGGGGAATTTCCAGAGAGAGATTGGTAAAGTTTTACCATTCTCGATTTACCCCGGTAAACCTCATTATCTCAATTGCTGGTAATATTGATGAAGAGACTGTCCTTTCCTATCTGGATGCTCAAATAGGTGAGGTCGAAGGGGTAAAATTCTCTCTAAGTCGAATCCCACCTAGGAGTAAAGAATTTATCAAGATAGAAAAAAGTAGGTTTAACCAGGTTCAAGTTTATGCTGGGGTAACTTTTACACCCTCTAACAGAATGGAGGAGTACTACGCTCTCTTAGTTTTGAGTACGATATTGGGCGAATCGATAAGCTCAAGACTGTTTCAGGTGTTGAGAGAAGAGAAGGGATTGTGCTACGCCGTATATTCTTTTAGAACTTTTTTCTCCGATAGTGGAATTTTTACTATTTATGCGAGTACCGGACCTAGAGAGGTGGAAGAGCTTTTACAGGCAGTTAGAGGTGAAATAAAACGGTTTGTGGAAGATCCGCCAACAGAGAGAGAGGTAGAGGATGCAAAAACGCATCTCAAAGGTAGTATTGTACTTGTTAGAGAGGATATGGAAACTCGAATGAAACGCTTGGCAAGGCAGTATATGATGAACGGTAAGGTTTATCCCTTTGAACAGTCGTTTAAGTATATAGACTCAATTTCAAGGGAGAGAGTGGTGGAGTTGTCAGAAAAATTAATCGGGGAGAAAAATTTTAATTTTCTTGTTTACGGGAAACTTCGAAATGTTAAAACCATAGAGAGAATACTCAATGGTGAGGCCTAGAGATGGCGAGAATTTTGGTTAGGTACAAGGGGAAACCTGGAGCTAGAGAACCTTTCTATGCCACCAGTGGAGCGGTAGGGGCTGATGTGTATGCATTTCTTGATAGAGATATAGTTTTAGAGCCAGGGGATACGGTATTGGTCCCTACTGGAATATATCTGGAAATTCCACCAGGATATGAAGCACAGATCAGACCACGTTCGGGGCTGGCTATAAAATATGGGGTTACAGTAATTAATGCCCCGGGAACTATAGATTCGGATTATAGGGGAGAGATACAGATTGGGCTCGTAAACTTGGGCAGGAAAGAATTTGTGATTCATAATGGAGATAGAATCGCTCAGATGGTTTTTTCTCCCATTGTAAGGGCCTCTTTCGTAAGTGTGAATAGTATTTCTTCCAGTGAACGTGGTGAAAGAGGTTTTGGTTCTACGGGAATAAATGGGTGATAATGATAAAATTCCACGAATAATTTTTCTATTTACGCTTTTATTGATTTTTACTTCGTGCACTGTTGTAAAGGGTGTAGTCGAAAAAAAGGAATCCTCAGAGCAACTGACCGGACAAAAAAGAACTCTAACAGAAAGTAAGAAGAAAAGTAGGCAAGTTCCGGCTTCCAAGGCAGGATTGTTTGTTAAAGCGCGGGAGCTTTATAATGAGGGGAAGTTTGACCTGTGTATGAGTTTACTAGCGGAGCAGCGCTCTCTGTCTCTCTCTCCAGTACTGCTGTTGAATAATTTGTATCTCTCCGGATTGTGTCAGTTAAAGCGTGGTGATACATATAGGGCTAAGTATTTCTTTAAGCGGGTGATAGAAGAGGGAAGAAAGTTTCTACGGGGCGGTGATAGAAGAGAAAGTGAAAGGTTAAAGGTTACCAAAATATTGGCGGGATCATATTCCAAACTTGGAATGATTCTTTATAGGGAAAGACTGTATGATCAGTCGTTGGGTTATATGGATACTGTGGTTAAAAGATTTAGGGAATATTTACCGGAGGAGGAGTTATCGGAGATCTATTTAATGATGAGCGATACGCTGTACCACAGAGATAAAAATGTATCCCTTGCACGATTTTATTTTAAGAGGATTAATCCAAATTTTTTGAAGGATGAGAGAGATTTATATGGGATGCTGCAACGGGCTTTGAAGTGGCAAAATGTACGGTGTGCCAGTATCAAGCTTGCCGATGAAAATATTTCGGTGCTTACCTATGATGGGAATGATCTCTGGATTGGAACGTGGAATGGCGGACTTGCACGGTACAATATGTATAGGGATGAGGTAAAGGTATTTAAGTCGGGGAAATCCAGCATAGTACCCAAAACGGTAAGGGTCATTAAGGTAATCGGGCAAAATGTATGGGTGGGATCTTACGAAGGACTCTCATATTATTCTAAACGAAGTGGGAAATGGTACGTAGTTAAAAATTTTACGGGAAGAAATAAAACAACTGTTGAAGCAATCGAAACAATTGCGGGTAAGATTTATGTAGGTACTCTTGGTAGAGGGTTGTGGGTGTTGGACCTCAATAGTTCTAATTATGGCAAGTGGAGGAGAATTAAGAAGGGAGGGGCTCTTAAGTTTATAAATTGCCTGGCTCGGTATAGGAGTTATCTTATAATAGGTTCGATGGACAAGGGGGTCTTTTTTTTCAACGTTAAAAGTGGAAGACTGATAAACCTTGCCGATCTGTGTGCTGATTTTACACCGGTTAATATAACAACATTTCTCATCGAGGACGAAAACAGTTTGTGGATAGGAACGTATGGTAAGGGACTTTATAATTGGAATCCAAAAAGTAACCTTTTAAAAATTTTCACGAAGGAAAATGGCTTTTTAAGTGATGACTGGGTATTAGACAGTGGAAAGGGAAGAAGATTTTTGTATTTTGGAACGTTTGGAGGAGGAGTTGTTGTATTCGATATGTTGAAAAGAGTATTCAAAGTATTTACACTGGAGAGTGGTTTGGATTCTATGGATGTGTCATCTGTGGCTGTTTCCAGGGGTGTGGTTGCATTTGGTACCCTTGGAATGGGGATATCGTTCTACTTTGGAGAGACTAATTGAGAGGAAAGTATAGAATTGTATATTTCTACGTGACTAGAGAATTCCTCTTTTCATTTGCAATTGCATTTTCCTTTTTTTTTATAATATTCTTCATTAATCAAATTTTGGTAATGGCAGAACAGATATTCTCGAAACATGTTCCCTTTAAAGATGTAATGTTGTTGATTTTTTACTCCATGCCAATTTTTATTGCTTTTTCTTTTCCTTTCGGTTCTCTCGTTGGTGCACTAATGGCGGTGGGAAGGTTATCTTCTGATAACGAAATATTAGCATTTCAAGCCTCCGGGATTTCTTTCACGCGACTAATGGTGCCCTTTGTGGTAATTGGTGTGATTTTTTCTTTTGTTTCATTCGTGACCAATGACTATTTTTTACCAACGGGAAATATAAAATTGATCCGGTTGTATACAAAGATATTACATTCCAATCCTGCTATCGAGTTGGAACCGTATTCAATAAAAAATTATGATAATACGATAATTGTCACCGGCAATGTTACAGGGAAAACCATTCATAATATCACTCTTATAGACAGGGGTAATAACAGAGAAAGACGTGTTATTACTGCAAGGGACGCAACCCTTGTGAAGGACAATAAACAGCGAGGGGTTGTCTCGCTCAAGATGAAAGATGTGTTTTTAATTACAACTAGAGATGATAATAGTGGTAGTTACAGTTACTCAAAGGCTGAGCAGTTGATCTATAATATTCTTCTTAGAAATATAACTATTTCAATAGGTGGAACGGGTCCCGCTGAAATGAGCTCTTTCGATGTGTGGCAGGCTATAAAGAAGAAGGAGAGGGCCCTTGATGAGAGAAAAAAGCAGAGGGTTAAGGAATTAGAAAAATTAAGGATTCAACTCTCAAATAGAATTTGGGAGCTATTGAGTGTTCGAGAATATACGGATTTTGTAGAGAAGAAACGAGGCATCTATACCCTTTTCAACAGATATGAAATCAGAGAGAGAAACAAGATAAGAGATAGGGATTTGCAGTACTATAAATCGGAATTTCATAAGAAATTTGCCATACCAGTTGCATGTCTCTTTTTTATGATCTTCGCATTTCCCATAGGTTTGTTGGCTAAAAGGAGTGGGAGAGCGGTTGGTTTCGGAATCGGGTTAGTTGTTTCCTTTCTGTATTGGAGCCTATTATTTTTGGGACAAACATTTGCAACGCGTCTTTATATTTCTCCTGTTCTTTCCATGTGGATGGCAGATATAGTTGTAGTTATATTTTCTATAGTTTTTATGCTCTATAGGGTTAGAAGGTAGAAAGTGAAAACGATTTCTAAAATGATGATAGAGTCCTTTATTCCCATTTTTTTGGTTTCCGTTGCTTTTTTTGTAATGATTATTGAGCTTGTGGATCTGTTTTCCAATCTATGGCGCTACTACACAAATGAAGTTCCCGTTTTAAAAATGCTTGAGATAGCGTATCTGTACATACCGAAGTGCATTGTTTTTTCTTTACCTATTGCTTTGCTTTTTTCTGTTTCATTTACGTTGGGGATGATGTATTCTAACAATGAGTTGATAGCAGTTCTTGGGGCTGGAATAAGTTTTTACCGGTTGGTACTCCCGTTTGTAATAATCGGTGTATTACTCTCAATTTTTAATTTCTGGTTTAATGATCAAATAGTAACACCTACCTATAGGGCGAAAGTGCGTCTTTACAATTCGCTTGTTTATCGAAATGTTTCGTTGGATAATTCGAACGTAACTGTTATAAGTGATAGTAATCGAATAGTGTATCATGCCGATTATTTTGATAATGAGAAAAAAACTCTGAATGGAGTGTTGCTAGTTTTTAGAGGAAAGGACGGAAGTTTCTTGAAAAGGATTGATGCAAAGAGAGCGAAATGGGATGGTGTTAAATGGATATTGTACGATTGTAGTATTTATAGCTGGGATAGTGATAAAACAAAGATAATTTCAGAACGGATACCTGTATACTCCGATTCTGAAATAAGAAAAAAACCCGATGCTTTTAAAAGAATTACGAGAAAAGTTGACGAGATGAATTTTGAGCAAGGAGTTGAATGGATAAAAACCCTAAAAAAAGCGGGGTTACCCTATAGGGAAGCGCTTACTAATCTCTATAAAAAGATATCATTTTCGTTAACGCCCATGATTGTTGCTCTGCTTGCTGCCTCCATAGGTAGTACATTCAAAAAGAATGTGCTTTTGATGAGTTTAATTTCCTCGTTAGCGGTTTCTGTGGTGTATTATGCCTCCCAGATGTTTTTTTCATTATTGGCCAAGAATGGCTATATACCCCCTATATGGGGAGCCTGGTTTCCTTTTTTTCTTTTTTTACTTGTTAGTGGAATGTTTTTTAAGTATGCGAAAACTTAACGGTTCAATTTGTAAGGAATTTCTGTTATAAATATGAATCTTCAAGAAATGGGGGTGTCAGAATGAAAAACATTATAGGATTGGATTTCGGGGGAACCTCTGTAAAGGTTGGAGTGGTTACACCTGAAGGAAGGCTATTGAAAAAAGATTTAATACCTATAAATTCTTTGACTGATTTTGATGCTGTGATTTCGCCTGTACTTTCCTGGATAGGTGATTTTTTGAGAGAAAACAGTGAGATTGGAATTGATGCAGTGGGAATAGGGACACCTGGATTTATTGATAAGAAAACCAATATTTTAATTGCCGGAAGCGAAAACTTACCCGCAATAAAATCCCATTCGATTGCAGGAGTCATAGAGGAGAAGTTTGGCATTCCTTCGTTTGCTGATAATGATGCTACGTGTGCGGCAGCCGGGGAGTTGATTTTTGGTGTAGGAAGGGAGTATTCCGACTTTATCATGATAACGCTGGGCACTGGTATTGGGGGTGGGTTGGTTTTAAATGGTAAAGTATATCGGGGATTTAGAGGATTTGCCGGTGAGCTGGGCCATGTTTGTGTTGATCCTAATGGACCCCAGTGCAATTGTGGTGGACGTGGGTGTTTCGAGCAATACTCCTCCGGGCCTGCAATGGTTAGAGAGTACAAACGGATGATCAATAATCGTGGTATAGAAATTTCGGAAGAAATAACCCCGAAGCTGATTTTTGACAGAGCCAAAGGAGGAGAGGAAGTTGCCTTGCTTGTTGTAGAGGAGGCTTGCCATAAAATAGCGCAGGTGTTTGGAACTCTCCTCAATGTTTTAAATGTTAGGGCTTTGGTTATTGGTGGTGGGATATCCAAAGCGGGTAGTATAATAACGGATAAGGTAAAAAAGTATCTTCCCGATTTCGTTTGGCCGGAACTGCTAAGAGGAGTGGATGTGGTCATTGCGAAGTTGCAAAACGATGCTGGTGTTCTGGGGGCTGCAGCTCAGGCGATAGAAAGGTTACGAAATGATATTTAGGATAAAAAAGAAAGACAAGGAAAGTAATGCACGTCTGGGAATGCTTGCCTTGGAACATGGAACTGTGGAAACCCCTGCGTTTATGCCGGTTGGCACTAATGCTACGGTTAAGGCAATGACAAATGAGAATTTAGAAAGGCTGGGGGTTAATCTTATTTTAAGTAATACCTATCATCTTTACCTTAGGCCTGGTATTGAAGTTATAGAGAAACTTGGTGGATTGCATAACTTTATGTCGTGGAAGCACAACATACTTACCGATTCAGGGGGATTCCAAATTTTTTCTCTTACTGCTCTAAGGAGAATTGAAGAGGGAGGAGTAACCTTTAAATCTCATCTTGATGGGAGCATGCATAAATTAACCCCTGAGGGTGTGGTGAATATTCAATCCGTTCTGGGCAGTGATGTAATGATGCCACTTGATGTTTGTACGGGTTATGGTATTGCTAAAAACGAAGCAATTACAGCAATGGAGATTACCCATAAGTGGTTAAATAGGAGTAAAAGAGAGTGGTTAAGATTGCGTGAAATTAG
Organism: uncultured Spirochaetales bacterium; assembly: GCA_964596425.1. Lineage (GTDB taxonomy): Bacteria > Spirochaetota > Spirochaetia > SZUA-6 > SZUA-6 > CAZQTC01. Next base: position 425,802 of record CAZQTC010000023.1, read on the forward strand.
GAGGGTTGGATTGTTGTGGGGAATTGTACAGGGGAATTTTTATAGGGATCTTAGGAAGCATAGTGTAGAAGAAGTGGTTAATCTAGACCTACCGGGGTATGCTATTGGGGGCCTTTCTGTGGGAGAACCTTTTGAAATCTTTTCTGAGTATCTCGCTTTCACAGCAAATTTAATGCCCTTTGATAAACCAAGATATGTCATGGGAATAGGTACACCAGAGTATATATTTGAGGCTGTGGAGAATGGTATAGATCTGTTTGATTGTGTTTTCCCCACGCGGACAGCAAGAAACGCCTTAGCTTTTACATCTCGGGGGACTTTGTCTTTGAAAAAAGAAGCTCTTAAATTTGATGAAGAACCTATAGATTCCCAATGTAACTGTTATACCTGTAGAAACCATTCCAGAGCATATATAAGGCATCTGTTTAAGACAAATGAAATTTTAGCATCGATTCTTGCAACCCTGCACAATTTACATTTTTTGCAAAATCTAATAAAAAGTATTAGAAGAGCTATATATGAGGGTAGATTTCTCGAGTATAAGAGAGATTTTTTAACTAAGTACAGTGGGAGTGAGAAAAATGATTGTTAAATTCAAAGAAAAAGAACCAGACATAGCGACTGACACCTTTATTGCGGAAAACGCTTCAATTATCGGAGATGTTTCCATTGGAAAGGGATCTTCTGTGTGGTTTGGAGCGGTGTTACGGGGAGACCTCGCTGGAATTAGAATAGGCGAGCGCAGTAATGTTCAAGATAACGCCGTTATTCATGTAGATACAAATACCCCTACCATAATTGGAAATGATGTAACTATCGGGCATAATGCAGTTGTGCATGCATGTAAGATCGGAAATAGTTGTCTTATTGGAATGGGAGCTGTGGTACTGAGCAATGCGATTATCGGAGATGAATCGGTGGTAGGTGCAGGTGCCGTTGTTACGGAGAACAAGAAGTTTCCGCCTCGTTCTCTCATAATAGGGGCTCCTGCTAAAGTAATAAGAACTCTCACCGATGAGGACGTAAAAAAGGTACGTGAAAATGCAGCTCACTATGTAGAACTTTCAAAAGCTCATAAATTTTAGATTAGGGAATTGGCCATCAAAGAGGAACGAGATCTCTCAAAAAGTACGGGGACGACTGTTGTTTTGATGCTATGCACCATACTCTCACGGCTGTTGGGATTTGTAAGGGTTGCGGTTATCGGTGCTGTATTCGGTGCACACGGCACAGCTGATGTATTAAACACGGTATTTCAGATCCCCAATAATCTACGAAAATTGCTTGCCGAGGGTGCATTGTCTTCTGCTTTTATTCCTGTTATTTCGGGTTTGATTGTAAGAGATAAATCTATAGAAAGTGCAAAGAGATTAGTAAGAAATTTGATAACCTTTTTGATTGTCATTTTTGTACCCTTTATTACTGTTTCGATTATTTTTGCAAAGCCAATAATTAAAGTGTTACTTCCCTTTCCAGAGGAATGGAAAGTTAACCTATCTATTGATCTTTTTAGATGGTTGATTGGTTACATCGCTCTGGTAAGTATCGGTTCTGTTTTAATGGCTGTGCTTAACTCCCATGGGAAATTTGTAATTCCTGCTCTTAGTCCACCCCTTTTCTCTATAACGGTTATTACCTCAATAATTATTTTTAGCCCCAGGCTTGGAATTTTTTCAGTAGCAATAGGTGTATTGGTAGGGGGGATTGCCCAGATTCTCTTTCAGCTTCCCCTCTATCTAAAAATTGGATATGATTTGAAACTGGATTTTCGTTTTCACAAGAATAAGGCTTTCAGAGAAACTGTTAAACTATGGTTTCCCGTGGTTGCCTCGGCATCTATTTTTGCGATAAATCAGCAGTTTGCCCTATTTTTTGCCAGTGGTTTGGAGGATGGAAGCACTTCGGCATTGGCGAATGCAATAATCTTCTGGCAGTTGCCCTTTGGTGTTTTTTCCGTTTCTGTTATTACCGTTCTCTTTCCCAGGATGAGTAGACAGAGTGGCAGGAACGATGTGGAGGGTTTACAGGAGTCTCTGATACATGGAATTAATTTTATATTACTAATGATGCTACCTACGATGGTGTTGTATTTATTTCTGGGACACGAGATTATACAGGTGGCGCTTCAGCGTTATAAGTTTGGTGTTTATGGTACCCTGATGGCGGCAAGAGTATTGAGGGGATACTCTTATGGGTTTATAAGTGTAGGTATCTTCAATTTTTTGCAGCGCTACTTCTACTCCACGAAAGATTTTAGGATACCCCTTATAACCTCCCTTATAGTGAGTTTTGTGGATATCGTTCTCTCTTACTACCTTAAGGAGACTTATCTTAGGGTTGAAGGTTTGGCTGTAGCCAATTCGGTTGCCTTTAGTGTTGGTTTTATTACTCAGCTTGTGATAATAAAACAACGCTTTGGAATTTTTCGTATAGGTAAGATATTGAGGATTCTTTGGAAAGCTGTAATATCTGTGATACCAATGATGATTCTTTTGGGTGTCTTCAAGCTTTTTTCGAGCTATTTGTGGACAAGTTACAATTCTTTTAGAGATTTTTTTATCCTGATTGTTTTGATTTTTCTCTCTGTACTCTTCACCGTATTTATGTACTATATTATGAAAGTGGAAATTGCCGTTTCACTGGTTAGTAAAATTAGCTCGTGGATAAGGAAGAACGATGAGAGTTAGATATTTAATTTTTACTTTTATGTTTATAGCAGTTTTATTGAATTCCACCTCGCTCTTCTCGGAAGAGAGTAAAAGTGGGGATAAGAAAAAGGACGAACAAAAGACTCAGTTGGAGGAATGGAAAGAAACTCTGTTGTATGGGATAGATTCTGACGTCTTGAGTGTTTTGGATAAGATTAAGGAAACTAAAGAGCGTTCGTTGGACAAGCTTTTATTGAAGACTCTGAGGGAAACTACGAATACGGATATTAGAAAGGCCCTAATCGAAATTTTTGCAAATGAGCGGAACATTGATGCCTATCAGGCAATATTGAAGATACTTAAAAATCATGATGAAGAATTAGATGACACGGTGCTCGCTGCTCTGGATTATATAAAACGTACGGCAAAGGAGATTAAATCGGATAAGAAGATAAAGACAGGTGAATTAGAAGATACTCTAAAAGACATCATTGATTACGGCAACAGTGCTATAGCTTCATCTGCTGTTAGAGCACTTGGTATGGTTGGTGGAAAGTCTCTCACGGATTACCTGTTAAAAAAACTTGACGATGCAGAGGTAGCGGAATCTATTAAAAATAGTGTTGTGCTCGCCCTGGGGGATTTGAAATCGGAGAAGGCGGTTGATAGATTAATAAAAATTGTAAAGGATCAGGATGCAAATAGGGTACTAAGGATGTATGCATGTGAGGCGCTTGGTAAAATTGGAGATAAGAAAGTGGTTCCTGCTATAAGAAAGATTTTTAGGGAAAAGGATGCACTTCTTAAAGCGTACGCCGCCTCCTCGCTGGCCATGTTTGCTATAAACAAAGAGACGCTAAGGATTTTGATGGATGGTCTTAAAGATTCGAACTGGAGGGTTAGGGTTCAAAGTGCTAAAGCTTTGGCAAAAGCGAGATCTCCAGATACGATTCCCATTCTCCGCTATAAAGTTTTAAATGATCCCGTAAAGCAGGTTAAAGTGGAGTCTCTAAAGGCTTTGGGGGCAATACAGGATAAGAAAGCTCGGAAAATAGTGATAGATGTATTTAAGAATAGAAAGATAAGTTACATGATCAGAGGAGAGGCTCTAAGAATTCTGGCAAATGAGGGGCTTGACAAGAACCTGGGTATAATTAAAGAGGTACTCAATGAATGTAATCCCCGGTATGAAGCGAAATTTATTCAAACGATAGCTCGGGTTTTATCTCGCACGAAATCAAAAAAAGACAAAAAAATTCTGGAGGAATTACTTGATAGCAAGGATCCTGTAGTTAGGATATACGCTATTCGAGGGATAGCTCTCAATGGGTTTAAGGATTTGAAGTATAGGCTTGAAGAGATATCCAATGACGATCCTGTAAGCTCTGTAAAACGTGAGGCACGTACCGCTCTTGATAAGCTAAAGTAGTTTTATCTAGTTACTCCTTTTTCTTTAGAGGAAATAGGTTATCCTTACTGTTTTTTTCCATTACAGAATGCATTAATCGGTTTATCTCCTCAAGGGGAGATATATACTCTCTGAAACAAAGGGTTAATTCAAATCCTTTGGGAGAGATTACGCGGATGTCTTTGTGCAAACAATCTTCGATTTGATCATCTATCTCTGGAAAGAGTTCCGGTCTTAAGGGTTTGAGTATGTAGTTATCGTTTCGGTTTTGGATTAGGGCGATTTTGGGAGGAAAATAGACGAGAAAAATCAAATAATCCGAATTCCCTCCTCCTATAGTTCTGGACTTGCCTGGTGGGATTGTATGAATGTTTCTAAAACCTATATGAGGATTCTGAAATGAGACCCTCATTTCAATTAGTGGAGATTTTTGGTTTGCAGAGTTGGTATGCATTATAACCTCGAAGTTGGATTCTATTACCCTATTTTTGAGAAATAAAAATAGTCTAATTAACAAGAGAAAAACAAGAATGATGCCCGCTGCTATCAAAAGATATACCAGATAGATGGAATCAAACTGTAAAGAATTGATGCTAAAACCTTTTTTATATATTATCTCTATTTCCCCCTTGTCTGGAAGAATTCTTTCGTTGTTTTTAAAGAGAAGTTTTAGAAATAAAGTATGTTTTCCCTCTAGAAAGTTTTCCGGTAATCTTACTTTTGCTTCTATTTTAGCATCTCCACCGGTTCTAATAGATTTTACCACTGGTTTTGTGAGTATGTTTTGATTTTTGAGAAGTATCTTTTCGAGACGGAGGAGTATAGTCTCGAAAGAGTAGTTCTTCACTGTGAACGGAATAATAAAGGTCCTGTGAACCTTTCCCAGCTTAGTTGGCCATATAACCTGTGGAAAACCGGTAGCTGCCGCAGAAAGATTTCTTTTGTTCTTTTCCGTATACTTGATAATCGGAGAAGATAGATAGGTGGAAAGATTGGGTAAAAGACTCTTAGGTGTTTTTTTCTTAATAGTGATTGAGCCTTTGGTAGTAGTTGAACCCTCTGGAGTTTTAATTTTCTTGCTTGAGGTTGTCTCTCTTTGCGCATTTTCTTCCGTCGCGGCTTGAGTTTTCGATTTTGCAATTTCTCTGTTCAGGGGCATTTGAACAATATGGAAAGTCCAACCCTCTTTCCTTATTTGTTCCGAAATATTCTTGAGCTTTTTTAGTACTTCTTTTTCACTTAATCCGTAATAGGGACTCCCCGGAGGTGGGTCATTTATTCCGTCAGTTATGAGAATAATAACTTTCTTTCTCTCCGTAGGAAGTTCCTTTACATACTGATAGAGATAATTAAGAGCCTTTATAAGATCGGTAAACTTGCCCAATGGCTGTAAGATGATAAGCCTTTTAAGTATCTCTTCTATTCCCGTTGTACCTGTAATTTTCGTTGTTATCTCTGTTTCAGGGATAGTGGAGAAACTTAAGAGATGAAAAATGTCACCGTAGTGAAGTTCCTTTTTTAGGATGTCTTGAATCATATAGTTAACTACATCATTGTAGTATGGAAACATACTTTCTGAAGTGTCAATCATCACTACTAGATCAATATCATCCTCATAGGCATAGATTTTGCCTATGAGGAAAAAGAGAAGGAACAAGACTTTATACAACAGTAGTTTTTTCATTTGGTTACGTACTCAGAGGCCTGAATATCCTCAATTAGGTAATGAAAATCGTTCTCATTGATCTTAAACTCTAATTTTTCACCCTTTTGTCTATTCCACAGAGCAGAGCCCAGAGGTGAAAGATAGGAAATGATATTTTTGGAAGGTTCGGATTCCCATGGACCCAGTATGGTGTACTCTTCGATTTGATTGGTCTTTAGATTTTTAAGCCGTACCTTCGTGCCAAAGGAAACCCTGGATGTGTCAAGGTCTTCTGCATTAAAAATTTGGGCTTTTTGTAGATCCTCTTGAAGTTTTGAAACGGTGGTTTTTAACATCTCCTGTCTTTCGAGTGCAGCCTTGTACTCTGCGTTTTCTCTTAAGTCGCCCTTTGCCATTGCTATCCCGATTTCTTTGGAATTAGCGGGAATTTCTACCTCAATCAGATGTTTTAGTTCCTCTTGTTTCCTCTCAAAGCTCTCACGCGTCATTAAGAGTCCCATGCTGATTTTTTCTGCCTCTTGTTGACCGTAGAATCTAAAGTCAGGATATTTTTCAATAATCTTATGTTTGATATTAATCTTAATGGAGGGATCCAATTCTTTTATATCTTCGACAAGTGTATACAATCTTCCTATCGATTCTCTGTCTGCAGTTAGGATGTAGTTTAAGAGCTTTTCCTCTTTGAATAGAAAATCCTGTATCTGTTTATTTAGTTTTCTGTTGAAACTTACATCTTTCTTGTTGCTTATTTCTCTGAAAGTTATGTCAAGAAGGTGAATGAGTGCGATTAGAATTTTTTCATACGAGAGTTCTAATTTCTCGAACCATGGTTCATCGATGATGTATCGTGTGAACCATACAAATGCCTCTCTATATTCTTTGTAATTGTCAACTATATTGGTAAAGAGTTTTTTCACTATTTCCCAATTTTTCGTATTTACCAGTTCTTCGACAATAAACTTACTTGGCTGGATAATGAAAAGTCGTGAAAATATCTCTGGCCAGTTCTTTACATTTCGTTTGATGCTTGTTAGGAAGTCTCGCTTTAATTCGGAGTCGTCTATTCTGGAAAAGATCTCCTCGATGTTTTCTATTTTATCAAAGAGAGTTTTAAAGTTTACCTCCAGATGGGGGTTTAAAAAGGGGTATTGCGAGATTATTCGTTGCACTAGCAGATAGCTCGCTATAACAAACTCCGTGACGTTAGTGTAAGTTTTTAGGAAGCTTACGAAGTAGGAGAACATTTCTCCAAAATACTCGGAGTCAGGATCCGCATGCTTTAGGAAGTCCTGAATTGTTTGAACCCTATCGAAAAAGTTTTTTTCTGCTTTGAATTTATTGTACGTTTTTTCCTCGAAGGTTATCGGTTTTTCCCTCACTACAAATTGATCGATTTTATCGGGTAGATTGCCGAAAATAGGATCCGTTTTCAGAATTTTCCGTGCCTCCGAGTTCCATTTATTCCATTCGGAAGTGCTAAGAATATCCGGAACGAGTTCACTCTTAATTTTTTTCATGTCGGCAACGTTATCATAACTTTTGATAATGATTTGTAACGCCCATGATGGGTCTTCTTTTACCTTCTTCTTCAATTCCTCTCTATTCATTGTTGATTTTAATACCCAGATGTGGTCCTTTCGCAGTATTTTAAGGGCATTTACCGCCATCTTAAGAGACATTTTATGATTTTTCTTTTTAGCAAAATCTATTGTGATCTGATCGTTCTCTACATTAATAATTTTCCCAATTCCCCAGCTCCTGTGAAAAACATAATTTCCCGCATCGAAAGATATGTGTTTTTCAAAATCTGCAATTGCATCGTGAACATTTCTCCAGCTCTGGTTGAGATTGGAGAGTTTTATATACTCTTCTAGTTGACTGTGGTTAGCGTATTTCTTTCTAAAACATTCTATGATTTCCTTTCTTGCGGTTGCATTTTTGGGTTCGTAGGTAAGGATTTTCTTTAGAATATCTATTGCGGTATCCCAATCTTCGTTATCCTTGTAGTAGGGAACAAGTTCTTTCAGTAGCGATGCAGCTCGTTCCCTGTTTAAAGTTTTGACAATCTTTTTTTCTATGCTAAAAAAGAAATCAATATCATCAGGGGCATACTCTACAAGTTTTTCCCATATTTCTTTAACGTTGGAGAAGAGCTTTTTATTTAAGAATCTGTGAATTGCCTTTTTATAGTATTCTATGCTTCCCTCAATATCTCCCTCCATCTCTTTCTTTTCGGCCAATAGTTTGACTATATCGGCCTCTTCGTAATCCACCTTTATGAGTCTATCCCATACCTCGTATTTCTTTTCTTCTTCATTCTTGTTCTCATAGGATTCTGCCAGGGTTCTTAGTGCAAATTTATTCTCGCCGTAATCTAGAATTCTATTGCACAGGTATTCAACTACGTTCCATTTGTGATTATCAGAGAATATATTAATCAGCATTATGAGATTGGAATCGTCAACGATGCGTTGACTTAAAGCAATTATCCCGGATAGGTATAGAGCGATAATGCTATTTTTGGTGTGTTTTAAATGCTCGTCACATAGCTCCTTAACCTCGTTTTCTATTTCAAGCTCTTTGGCTTTTTCAAGAACTCTGTCTAATTCTTTAAAATTGTTGATAGAATAACTATTTAAAGTCGCTCTTGTCCATTTTTCCTCATTTAGAAGAATGCTCAAATCTTTTAGAATGTCCTCAGCCATAAAAACTCCTCACTTAATTTGTGTATTCCTTAAAAATCGTTGGATTTAGATTTTTTATTTTCTCCAGTATTTCATCAATCTTACTTTGCTCCTCGTTAGAGGTAACATAGTGGTCGATTAACCAGAAGTATCGATTTAACAATTTGGGAACCAAATATGGGTCTTCGTTTCCCTCTTCGATTTTATGTTCCAGAGTGTATATCGATTGTTTTAATTTACCCAATTCAAGGGGTTTTAGCTCTCTTTTTATATTGAATACCCCCCAGAGGGTTGCGTAAACGGGTATCCATGGAGGGATCTCCTCCAGCGGATATCCCAACTCGTATATCTGCAGAATAATTTTTTTTATAGAGGGGGTTTCCAGGGTTAGTATGCTTATATTTTCGGGGTTTAAAAAGAAGGCCTCGCGGAAGAAGATTTTAGAGGCCTTTTCTTCCTCTATCAATGAATAACAATCCGCAAGTTCCGATAAGATTTCGGAATTGTTGTTCTCTAAACTATTTGCCTCCTCCAGAGAGGCTATGGCATTTTCATAGTCTCCTATTGCCTTGTAACTTCTTCCGATCTGAAGCAATAAATGGGTGTCATACCTGTTGGTAGCATCAATCGATTTGAGAAAATCGTCGAGGGCGAGATTAAAAACCTTGTTCTTTATAGAAAAGTCGATAGAGTCCGGGATATCTCTCATTGTAAATGAGAAATACTTATAATTAACCCACTGTTTAAAGAGATATTCTCCTCTCTGTAAATAGCCCTTCATATTTCTATACTTTTCAAATCTGTCTCTCCAGAAGTTGACAGCTTTCAAGGAAGAGGCAATGCCAGGGTATTCGAAATCAATCTTTAATCCCCGTTCTAGGAGCCCAATAACCTCCTCGTAATTGTCCTCTTTGAGAAGAGTGGTAACCTCGTTGAGTATCTCTGTTATTTTTTCCTCTTTGAAAGATAGCTGTTTATCTGTCATGGTTTTATTCAATTATAACATTTGAGTGCTTTTAGTCAATTAACACCAACCAAATCACAGGAGGGCAAACCCATTCTACCTATTTGCATATGTGCCATTTATTTTGTTATTATTTATACACTGATACGTATTTGATTAGAAAAAACAACATTTGGAAGGGAGAAGATGAAGAAAGAGAAAAGAATAGAAATAGCACCTTCTGTTTTGTCAGCTGATTTCAGCGATATGAAGAAATACATCAAAATAGTGGAGGAAAGCGAGGCTTCGTGGCTTCATCTTGATGTTATGGATGGACATTTTGTCCCCAATATAACCTTTGGCCCTAAAATGGTAGCGGATATTCGTAAAGTCACGAAGCTTACACTTGATGTGCATCTAATGATTACAGATCCGGACAATTTTATACCTGCATTTCTAGAAGCAGGTGCCGATATCATTACTATTCACCATGAGTCTACGGTGCATCTTCATAGGAGTTTATCATATATAAGAGAAGGTAACGCAAAAGTTGGTGTTTCTATAGTGCCCTCTACGCCTGTCTCCATGCTTTACGAGGTACTTCCCTTTGTTGATCTTGTTTTAATTATGAGTGTCAATCCTGGATTCGGAGGGCAAACTATAATATTGGAGACCCTTAAGAAGGTTGAAATATTGAGAGAGAAACGTGAGAGAGAAAACTACAATTTTCTGATCGAGATAGACGGGGGTGTTAACAGGGATAATTGTAAGCGGGTGATTGATGCGGGGGTGGATATAATTGTGGCAGGGTCAGCGGTATTTAAGTCTGAAAATCCGGTAAAAGAAATATCAATTCTATATAATTGTGGCTAAAATGTAATAAAATAGTGTATAGTTTGGGTAAATGGGAGTCGAAATATAAAAAAGGGGACTAGTATCTTATGAGTAAAAAAATAAAGTTAATAGTTATATCCGCTCTGTTTGCTCTGGTTTTTGTACATACTGCCTTTTCTGGGAGTATCAAGGGACAAGATATTATAAATGAGGGAATACAGTATTTTAAAGCAGGACAGTACGAACAAGCAATCTTAAGCTTTAGAAATATTATACTTAACTCCGAACTTGAGAAGTACCATGGTGATGCGTATTTCTGGATTGCAAAGTCCTACATAGCACTCAACAAGTTGAAAGAGGCGGATAGAAATCTGGAATACTTTATCCTTAACTATCCTAATCATCCCTACTACGAAGAGGCCATATACCAGAAGGGTAGGGTGTTATATTTAGAGGGAGATTATGAAAATTCAATACAGGTATTGAACAGCTTCATAAATCAATTTAAATCTTCACCATTTGTTCCTAATGCTTACTACTGGATTGGAGAAGATTTGTACTCTTTGGGGCATTTGGAAGAGGCTCTTAGGGTATTTAAAAATATTGTGATAAAGTATCCGAGAAGCTATAAAATTGAGGCGGCCCGCTACAAAATCTCTTTAATCGAATTGAAAAAGAGAGAACAAGAACTATTAAAATTGCTCAAATGGAGCCATGAAGAGGCATTGAAAACAGTGGAAGATTTTCAACGTAGGGAGAGAACGTATGAACAGGCTATATCTGCCTATCAGAGACGATTGGCCTCGTTTAAAGCTGCTGGGTATGAGAAGAGCATAGAGGAGTTAAAAGCAGAACTGAAGAAGAAAAATACTGAGATAAAAGATTTAAAGACGCAGATTAAAAATCTTGAGATGGAACTTTCCAATCTTAGGGAAACTATTCAGAGTAAGGGAAGTGTTTCTGTTTCGAAAGCAAAAATGGAAGAGTACGAAAAGGAGAAAAATAGACTTAACAGAGTTATGGAGTTGCTAAAGGCAAAATCTGAGGCTCTGAGGCTGAAAGAGAAGATTTTAAACTGGTTGTCTAGTTACAAGGAGAGTACCAAATGATATTCCTATATAAAAAACCTCAAAAAGTGGTTTTATTTTTTGTTTTGATATTTATCTTAGGATTATTCCCTCTGGGTGCTCTGGAGGTACAGGAGGGAAGGATTAGATTGGTTTTGCATGAGGGAATTGGAAGATTTTCAATCTATTATCTTGTGAATTTTAAGGAAAAAAAATATATTTCCTTTTTTGTTGATCAAGATCCGAGGACATCTGTTCTTAGCGTTGTTATAGGGAACAGAATTCTCCGAATGGGAGAGGCGGCAGGTTTTCATGAGAGGGTAGAAAAGACACAGAATGGGGCTAGATTTGTTTGGACCTCCAATTTGGTCAGGATTACAGAGGATTTTAGTTTTGTTGCCTCGATTAATTCACCTCTGGCTGATGGAGTTAAGATTACTCTCTCGATTAAAAATATTTCGGAACAAAATTTGACGGTCGGGGTTAGATATTTGTTTGATACCTATCTTGGGGAAGAGAGTAGGATACACTTCAAAACCGAACAAGTAAGTGAGATAACCCATGAAACCTCGATTTACAAGAGTAATATGGTACGCTACTGGTTATCACCCTCTTCTAGTGGTGACTTTGCTGTGGAGTCTCTCCTCGAGGGTAAGGGAATTACGACTCCTGATGAGGTAGTTTTTGCAAATTGGAAGAGACTGAATGATTCCGATTGGTCATACCAAACTATTGCTACTAGGAATTTTAATCTTTTGCCTTATTCGATAAATGACTCTGCGGTCTGTCAGTACTATAACCCTGAGTCGTTGCCTAAGGGTGCCACACGAAAAATTGTTCTGTTACTGGGAAAGTATGATAAGGATGGTTACGATCTCCTAGGTACTAAGAAAACTGTTCAGCTGAATAAGATACTGAAAAAAGCCTCTGTCGCCGGTAAAGATATAAATGATACGTATATTCTTGCGCAGGCAGATCTTAACACAATAAACAATTTACTCGATGAAATTGACAATCTCCTGAAATCTGATAGTATTTCTCAGGAAAAGATTGATTTTATCAACCAGATACTAAATGATATAAAGGAAAGGTCTAAAAAATATTCAAAGTAGCGGCAAGAATAAGCTTAAAAGGTAATAGTAAATGGCCTCCGGGGAATTGAAAAGAGCGTTTAAGCTCTTTAGGGCCCATAAGTATAGTGAAGTTGTTAGACTTTTAGAACCTCAGATATTTAGATACAGAGAATCCTATCCCTTTTACTATATTCTTGGTATATCCTGTCTTTATCTTGGAGATTTCGGAGGGGCTTTTTCATATTTACAAAGAGCAAACCAATTAAAACATAATGTAGATAATGTTCTGCTTGGTTTGGCGGTTGTGTATCTCAAGAGGGGGGATTTAGAGAATGCGATTAAGATATGGTTAAAGATACTGGATAGGAATCCCAGGAGTAAGAAGGCAAATGCTGGTATTAGTTTTGTCAGACGGATTATAGCCAACAGAGAGGAATTCGACTTCGAGAGTTCCAGAGATGTGAGGAAATTATATCCTCCCGTTCCAGTTGGTAAAAAAAGGTTTATAATTCCTCTTGCTTTTATTGTTGTTATTGCCCTGATTACCACGGGCTATCTGATGTTTAAAAATCAGATGATAGATCTAGATTCAATTGTTTCCATTTTGAAGATTGCTAAAAAACCCAGCCGCCCGGGGATTGAGTACGTTAGTATTGATAACAATAATGGATCTTTGACACTTTTTTCAAAGGGGTATACCTACAGGTTTACCGATAGAGAGATAAAGAGAATTTTTGATAGGGCAAAGAAGTATCTTTTGAAGTATCGAGATAACTTAGCGATGATTGAGATTAATAAAATTTTACTCTCCAACGCTACTGCCTATGTAAAGCAAAAAGCCTCTCTCTTGAAAACCTTTGTACGAAAACCAGATTTTTCTACCATACGAGATTCCATACCCTATAGAACTGTTGTAAAGCATCCGTTACTATACAATGGGTGCTTTGTTCGCTGGAAGGGAAAGGTAGCCAATCTTCTTATTACCGAGAAGAGTATACGTTTTGATTTACTTGTTGGCTATGAGAATGAGAGAGAGTTACAAGGGATAGTGAGGGTCTATCTGGATTTTCCTGTTCTCTTAGAGAATGGGATCCCTATTGAGGTTTTGGGTAAGGTAATAGCCGACAAGCAGAGTATTAAACTTGAGGGAATTTCGATTCATAAATTGATAAAGTGATACTGCATTAAACCAAGGAGAGTTAATATGCGTTCGGTTGTACAGAGAGTGGAGAATTGCTCTGTTACTGTAGATGGTAAAGTGGTTGGTAAGATTAATTTCGGCTTACTTGTCTATCTGGGGGTTGAGAGGGAGGATACAGAGGTGGACCTGAATTACATGGTTGATAAGGTTGTTAATTTGCGAATTTTTCCTGATGATAATGACAAAATGAATCTCTCGGTAGTGGATGTTAAGGGTGAAATTCTTGTGGTTTCTCAATTTACACTTTTGGGTGATGTAAGACGCGGGAGGCGTCCCTCTTACACGGATGCGGCGGAACCGGATAGTGCCAAAAAATACTTTGAACGTTTTGTCGATGCGGTTAGGGGAAAGGGGATCCACACTGAGAAGGGAATATTTGCTGCCAAGATGTATGTCTCATATACCAATGTCGGTCCGGTTACGATCCTCATAGATTCGAGGAAAAATTTTTAGATTGGATTTGAATCGGATTTTCTTTCCATTTTTTTACAAAAAGTGGTAATATCATAAATCAAAAGGTATTTTCAGATAGTTATTAGACAGTATAAGAAACATGTAAGGGGAATAAAATGGGAAAAAAAGAGATAAATAATTCAGTAATAAGTGAAAAACTTAAGGCCTTGGAAGCTGCTAGGCTTCAGATAGAGAAGCAGTTTGGAAAGGGCTCTATAATGCGGCTTGGAGAGCGGGCAGAGGGTATCGACGTTGAGGTTATTCCCACGGGATCTATACTTCTGGATAGTGCCTTAGGGGTTGGGGGGTATCCAAGGGGAAGAATTATAGAAATTTTTGGGCCTGAATCCTCGGGAAAAACCACCCTTGCTCTTCATGCTATTGCTGAGGCTCAGAAATTAAATGGAATCGCCGCGTTTATAGATGCTGAACATGCCCTGGATCCGGTTTATGCGAAAAATCTAGGGGTTAACCTCGATGATCTATGGGTTTCTCAACCAGATACCGGGGAGCAAGCGTTAGAGATTGTAGAGTCTCTTGTTAGATCTGGAGCTGTAGATATTATCGTTGTTGATTCCGTTGCTGCTCTGACACCTAGAGCTGAGATAGAGGGGGACATGGGTGACTCTCATATGGGATTGCAGGCAAGACTTATGAGTCAGGCGCTTAGAAAACTAACAGGAACTATTTCTAAATCTAAGACCTGTTTGATATTTATCAACCAAATAAGAATGAAGATTGGTGTGATGTTTGGTAATCCCGAGACGACAACAGGCGGAAAGGCTTTGAAGTTTTATTCATCTGTCCGACTTGAGGTGAGGAAGGTAGAGACGATAACTCAGGGGTCTAATGATCCAATAGGAAACAAGGTGAGGGTAAAAGTTGTAAAAAATAAGGTTGCTCCCCCATTTAGAAAGGTGGAGCTTGATATTATATTTGGAAAAGGTATATCCGCTGCTGGTAGCCTTTTGGATGCTGCACTCCAGCATAAAATTATTGAGAAGAGCGGAACGTGGTACTCCTACGGGACAGAAAAAATGGGACAGGGCAGAGAAAATGCTAGGCAGTACCTTGAGAATAATCCTGATATAGCTAAAGAGATAGAGGCAAAGCTGAGAAAAATCCTTTTTCCGGAGAAGGAACCGGAAAAAAGGAATAAAGAAGTGAATGAGGTAAAAGCTGGTAATTCCAGGAAAGCTATAGATAGTTCAAACGAAAAGGATCTTTTTTAAAATTGGGTGAGATTGTCTTTTTATCACTTGGTTCCAATATTGGAGATAGGGCTAAAAATATCTATACTGGTATCAGATATCTAAGCAAGAGTCTGAAAGATCTTATAGTCTCCAGGTTGTATGAAACGGAACCCAGGGATTTTTTTAATCAGCCACGTTTCCTTAATTGTGTTGTCAGAGGCATATATTCTGGAAGGGTTTACGAGCTTTTATCCCTTATAAGGACCATAGAGTCAAAGATGGGCAGACAACGTACAATTATCAAAGGACCCAGAACACTGGATATCGATATACTTTTCTTTGGCGATAGGGTTCTGAGAGATAGAGAGTTAACAATCCCGCACCCAGAGTTGCTTAAAAGACAATTTGTTCTAATTCCTCTACTGGAATTAGAACCAAGATTGAGACATCCAGAGAAAAACGAATACCTCTGGAAGTACCATCTAGCTTTGGGTGCGCAGGGTGTGTATTACTATTCTTTTTTTAGTGCCGATATGGGAGAAGAGTAAATTTTTGGAGATAGTAGGGTTGGAAATTATTTAATATGGAAGAGAAGAATGATAAATACAAGGTGAAAATAGGAGGGTTTGAGGGACCTCTTGATCTTTTGCTCTTTCTGATAAAAAAGTCCGAGATTAATATTTACGACATTCCGATTGCTGAGATTACGGAACAATATATAGAGTATCTAAATTATCTCTCCAAAGTTGATCTGGAGAATTTAACAGATTTTTACCATATGGCTGCCACGTTGTTGTATATAAAATCAAGAATGTTACTTCCAATGGAAAGCGCAGAGCTGGATGAGGAGATAGAGGACCCTAGAAGGGAATTGGTGGAAAAATTAATAGAGTACCAAAAATTTAAAAAGTTAAGCGAATTGATAAAAGAGAGAGAGGAAGAAACTGATTCCATTCCGGTGAGAAAGAAGAATCAAAGATTACTTCCCTTCGAGGAGGAGGATGTATGGGAGAATATTTCTGTCTGGGATCTGTTTAAAACCTTTTCGAATCTCTTGTCTCAAATGTCTGTAGAAAGGGTTGTGGATTTATACGAGGAGGTGACGGTTAATGAAAAGATTACTCTTATCAATGAGTATCTTGAGGACGAGGAGGATTTTCTCTTCAATGATCTAATAAAGAATGAGAATTCCATTATGGAGATTATATGTGCATTTATTGCAGTTTTGGAATTGGTAAGGGAAAAGATTATTTGTATATTTCAAAATAAGTTGTTCGGTGATATAAGAATAAGGAAGAGAAGCAAGAATGAAAAGTGTTGAAGTTGTGGAGGGTTTTAAATTGGAGGAAAGAATTGCCGAAGGTTTGGTTGAAGCTGTGATATTTTTGGAGAATGAGCCTGTTTCAATAGATAAAATAACTAGGATAACAGGGTTGGAACGAAAGAAGACCCTGGAAATTATAGATAGAGTGCAGAAAAGATATGGAAGACCTGAGCACGGGATAGAGTTAACAGAGGTTGCCGGTGGGTACGTGTTTCTGCCTAAAAAGGATTTATGGGAGGTACTGAAAAAATATTATGGAAAGAAAAATAACGAACGACTTTCTAGAGCAGCGCTTGAGACTCTTGCGATAATAGCTTACTCTCAACCTATAACTAGGGCAGAGATAGAGAGCATTCGAGGTGTATCCGCGGAAAATATGATTAAGTTGCTGATGAACAAAAATCTCATAAAGGTTGTGGGGAAAAAAGATGCGCCTGGTAAGCCCAGGCAATATGGGACTACGAAAGAATTTCTAAGAGTGTTCCACCTAAAAAGCATCTCGGATTTACCGAGATTGAGAGAGGGAGAGAGAGCTCGTTTTGGAATGAAATGAAGGCTGAGGGGATAGATAAAACCTTAAAATTGCAATCATTTATGGCCAGGGCAGGGGTGGCTTCCCGGAGAAAATGTGAGGAAATAATAAGACAGAAGCGTGTAAAGGTTAATGGGAAATTGGTGGATAGGTTAGGAGTTAGGGTTTCGTTGGATGACATTGTAACTCTTGATGGGAAACGGATCACTCTTGTTGAAAAGAAATGCTATATTGCGATTAATAAACCAAAGGGCTATTTGTGCTCGAGATCTGATCCGTTTGGGAGAGCTCTGGTGAGTGAATTACTTCCCGATGAGATTAGGAAGGAGTTTAGAAATTTGTTTCATGTCGGTAGATTGGATTTCAGTACCAGTGGATTGATTTTTTATACCAATGATGGGGTGTTTGCTAATATAGTAATGCATCCTTCGTTTGAGGTTGAGAAAGAGTATCTCGTTGAACTGAAAACCCCTCTCTTGAAAGAGGATTTTGAAAAGTATAAGAGGGGAATAGAAATAGAAGATAATTTTTATCAGCTGAAGGATTATAAAATTTTGGGGAGAAAAAAAGTTTCTCTCATACTAAATGAGGGAAAAAATAGAGAGATAAGAAAGGTGCTTCGATATCTCGGATATGAGATCTTTTCTCTCAAGCGGATACGCATAGGTATAGTAACTCTTGAGGGAATACCGCCGGGGGGTTATAGGTACCTTGGTACAACTGAAATTGAGTGGTTTTATAATCGGTATAGGAGAATGCGAATATGATAGTAGCGGTAGATGGACCTGCTGGAGTGGGTAAAAGTACAATCTCCAAATGTGTTTCTATGCGAACAGGGTTTATTTACATAAATTCTGGCAATTTCTACAGGGCTATTACGAAAGCTATATTGGATAGAGGTATGGAACAGGGGAAGAAAGATGCACTTATTGCAATTGCAGAGGAATCTTCGATAGAGTTACATGATGGAAGGATATTTTTAAATGATGAAGATGTTGAAGACTCACTCCATAGTGATACTGTGGATAGGTATGTGGCGATCCATTCCAGTATTCCCGAAATACGAAAGATAGTTAATAAAAAATTAAGACGGGCCGTAGGGGGTAAAGATGCTGTTGTCGAGGGAAGGGATATAGGTACGATTGTGTTTCCTGAGGCTGAAGTTAAGATTTTTTTGTATGCTAATCTTGAAATAAGAGCGAAAAGAAGATATCTTCAAGGGACAAGTAGGTTATCTTTCGAAGAATTGAAAAAAAGTATAAGAGAACGTGATGAAATAGATAGTAAAAAGGCCTTTGGCAAATTAGAAAAAGCTGAAGGTTCGATTTTAATAGATACATCAGACTTGACCATTGAGCAAGTTTGTGAGAGAGTAGTAAATGAAATCCTCAAAAAGCAAACTATCAGGAGTTAAGAGTAGTAATGGCACAGGAAGAAAAGAAAACCGTTAACAATCCAGAAATCAATGAAGATCAGGAAGAACTACAAAAGGAATATCTGGACACTTTTAAACCCCTGACAGAGGGACAGTTAATAGAGGGGAAGGTTGTTCAAGTTACAGATGATAGCGTGTTTGTTGATATAGGCTATAAATCTGAAGGCAAGATTAATTTGGAAGAGTTTGAAGAAACGCCTCAAATAGGAGATGTTGTTAGTGTTGTTTTAATCAGGAAAGAAAGTAAGGAGGGAAATGCCATTGTCTCTAAGGCGAGAGCGGATGAAAAGATATATTGGCAGAATATTCGTAGTGCCCACGCAGATAAAACCCCGATAAAGGGAAAGATTATTAAACGGGTTAAAGGTGGGTTTGAAGTAGATTTGGGAAAGGGATTTTTAGCTTTTGCTCCACTTTCAACGATTGATGTTGTAAGAGTCACGGATCCAGATAAGTATGTTGGAATGGAAACTTATTTTTATGTAGAGAAGATATACAATACCAAGGGAAAAACAAATATTGTCGTTACACGTAGGGCATGGCTTGAAAATGAGATAAAACGAAGACGAGAGGAATTTTTTGAAAGTGTCAAGATAGGAGACGAAGTAGAGGGGACGGTAAAAAGTTTTACCTCTTTTGGTGCTTTTATTGATCTGGGGGGATTTGATGGATTGCTTCATATAAATGATATGAGCTGGCGTCATGTCTCTTCTCCCAAGGAAATTGTTCGGTTAGGTGATAGGATTAAGTTGAAGGTAATTCGTCTTGATAAAGATGAAAATCGAATTAATTTGAGTTTGAAGCATTTCACTGAAGATCCATGGTCACATTTCGAGGAAAAGTATAAGGTCGGTGATGTGGTCAAGGGTAGGGTAACAAAATTAGCAGATTTTGGAGCTTTTGTTGAAATAGAGGAGGGAATTGAGGGGTTAGTACATATATCGGAGTTTTCGTGGGTTAAAAGAATACGACACCCTAAAGAGGTGTTAAAAACAGGAGATGAGGTGGAGGTTAAAATACTCGATTATAATTTGCAGGAGGGAAAGCTTTCCCTGGGGTTAAAGCAGGTATACCCCAACCCCTGGGATGAAATAGATAAGAAATATCCTGTTGGTATGCGACTAAGGAGGAAGGTAAAGAATCTTACAAATTTTGGTGCTTTTCTTGAATTAGAAGAGGGAATTGATGGTTTGCTACATGTTGAGGATTTGTCCTGGACAAAGAAGATTAATGATCCTAAAGAGATACTCAAAAAGGGCGAAGAGATAGAGGTAATGGTAATAGATGTTGATAAAAAGAATAGAAGGATCAAACTTGGACTTAAACAGTTGTCGGAGGATCCATGGAAATCTCTTGCTCAGGCGTTTCATAGAGGAAGTGTGATTGAGGGAGAATTAAAAGAGAAAAATGAGAATGGATTCGTTGTTAAGGTTCAAGGAGACATTGAGGGAAGGATAAATCGAAACAATATTTTTGATCCGGATACGGAAACTTTTGAAGAAGCTTTTGATAGGTATAAAATTGGAGATAGAATTCAGGCAGTTGTAACGGAGATTAATCCTAAGCGGCAGAGACTCACTCTATCGATCAGGGATTATTACAAGAAACAGCAGCAGGAAGAAATAGTAAAGTATCTTCATGATGAAAGTAGTGAGGAGAAAGTTACTCTGGCAGAGTTTATCAGGGAGAAATCTAACGATTAGGTAGTTAAGCTTCGCAATGATAAAGTTTAATATTGATCCTCATAAATTTGAAACCCTAATAGAAATCAATAATTTGATAAACTCAAACTACACAGATGTTACTGCACTGCTTACTAAGATTATCGAATCTGCCACTCGTCTTACAGAGGGAGAAGCTTCTTCCCTTATCCTTGTAAATCCGGAAAATAATAAATTGTACTTTGAGATTGCTCTTGGTTCTAAGGGGAAAGATGTTAAAAAGTTCTCGCTTAAAATGGGGGAGGGAATAGCAGGTTGGGTCGCTCAAAATAATAAATCGCTTATTGTAAATGATGTAGAATCTGATAAACGTTTTTTTGCTGATATAAGTAAGAAGATAGGATTTCCCACCTCTTCGATATTGGCAGTCCCTATGAGGGTAAAGAATCGTTGCGTTGGGGTTATCGAGATAATTAATAAGAAGGGAAATAGGAATTTTACAGACGAAGATTTGTGGTGGCTGGAAGTATTCTCCAACCAAGCAGCGATAGCCATTCAAAATGCTCGTTATTATCAGAAGGTGAGAGAGGAAATACTTCAGCTTAAAGATGAGATTAAATCCGAAAAGTATTTTCATACCTTTATAGGTGAGAGTAAGGCAATTAAAGAGAAGTTAGATATTGCGATAAGGGCGGCTCAGAGTAATTCCTCTATACTTTTGCTTGGAGAGAGTGGGGTTGGGAAAGAATTGTTTGCAGAGCAGATTCATCTCCATAGTCCCAGAAGGGACAGACCTTTTATACGAGTAAATTGTGCTGCTCTGCCGGAACACTTAATCGAAAGTGAGCTTTTTGGCCATGTTAAAGGGGCTTATACGGATGCAAGTTCGGATCGGCGGGGGCGTTTTGAACTTGCCGATACAGGGACAATATTTTTGGATGAGATTGGGGATTTGCCCCTTTCGGTTCAAGCTAAACTTCTTAGGGTATTGCAACAGAAGAGTTTTGAAAGAGTTGGGAGTAGTGAAACTATAACGGTTGATGTGCGGATTATTGCTGCTACTAACAAGGACATAGAGAAAGAGGTTGCAGAGGGACGGTTTCGTGCGGATTTATACTATCGACTCAATGTTTTGCCAATATATATCCCCCCGCTTAGGGAAAGGAAGGATGATATTCCCCTTCTTGCTGAGTATTTTCTCAATAAGTTTGCTAAAGAAGTTAAAAAAAACATAAAGGGATTTTCGGAAGAGGCAATGGAAGTGTTGCTTTCCTACTCGTGGCCGGGTAATATAAGAGAGCTTGAGAATGCTATAGAAAGGGCTGTGGTTATTACGCAGGATGAATATATAAAACCGGATGCGTTCATTCTCCAGTCCTTTTCTAAGAGTGAGGATATCTATGCCGGAAAGACTTTAAAAGAGGCGGTTAATTTGTTTAAGCGTGAGTTTATAACGTCTGTTTTGAGACAGAATGGGTGGAAACAGACAAAAACTGCTAAGCAGTTAGGTATTCAAAGAACATATCTCTCTAGATTAATTAAAGAGTTAGAAATTACTAAGTAGAGTTAGGAATATATTAAGATTAAAGGAGTGTCTATGGCATCGACCAATTTGCAACAGCATGAACCAAAGGTAAGTTTTGCAGATAAACTTTCGAATTTTGTGAATAGAAGACAGATTATCATCTGGGCTGTTTTGGTTTTGATCATTGTTTCAATTGTGCTCTATTTTGTCTTTGTAGAGCGAAACAAACGGTTGACAGAGGCTTCTACAGTTCTTGCCGAGGAATCGGAGGACCTATACGGGAAGTGGTTGAACGAAACGGATAAGACAAAGAAAGCAGAGTTGGAAAGCAAGCTCTTGGATAAAATCAAACTGGTTTTACGAGAGTATCCACATCTGTACGGAGCCCAGAGGGTTCTTTTTATACGGGGTAATTTTTATTATGAAAAGAAAAATTGGCAAAAGGCTGCCTCTGATTTTATATATCTTGCCAATGCTTTTCCGAAAAGCTATCTGGCTAGGATAAGTTTATTTAACGCCGCCTCTTGCAATGAGGAGATGGGTAACCTTGAGAAGGCTATAGAGTTGTACAAGGAACTAGTTAATAGGTATAGTGATTCAGCTCTCTTTAGTCGAAGTCTCTTCTCAATAGGACGTATATACGAGGAAATGGGAAAGTATCAAGAGGCTAAGAAGTTCTATAATGAGCTGGAAGATAAAAGTCCTTCCAGTAGTTGGACAAAAATTGCAAGAAATCGTATCATTTATTTGAAAGTTAGCGGTAAAATAAAAGAAGAGGAATAATAAATAAAAAAGAGGAGGCCTTAAGTGGCGTCATCAAAAAGGGGAAGGAAAATCTTTGAAACTAAATATTTTGGCTTGATAATAGGTTTAATTATTTTTCTCGTAATGTTTTTACTAAATCATTATACAGTGCTTTTCTCTAATTTGGAATTGAAGGTTCTTGATTATAACTTCAGATTAAAGAACATGGTCAGGGAGAGTAGGGTACAGGAAGGAGTTACTTTAGAGAGAAAGAATCCCAATGTCTCAGATGATATAATAATAGTGGGAATTGATGATAGGACTCTGAGTAAGTATGGTAGATGGCCCTTCCCTCGTTATATGGAAGCCAATCTGGTGAATGCTTTTAGTAGAATACGGAATCAAAACAATCGTGAGAGAGCTCTATTGCTTGATATCTTCTTTATCGAGCCTGAAAGACAGGCGGAGAATGATGCCCTTTTGGTGGAGAGTATAAAGCATAACAAGCGAGTCTTTCTGGAGACAGTTTTAACATATGCACATAACTATGATAAGGAATTTTTGAAACGACAAGAAATTTTGTTTAAAAATTGCGGTGAGATTACAAATGTAAAGGGTGACTGGACCAAAATAGATACTTTTAATGGTACTTTACCTCCGTTGCAACCCTATGCAAGGGTAACATATGGGTATGGACATGCTAATTTTATTGAAGATAGTGATACTGTTTATAGAAGGGTACCTCTCATAACGAAATTAGCTGTGCTAGAGAAAGAGATTCCCCTTGATAAATTAACAGTTAACGAGCCTGTTGATAGAAGTAAGTTTGAAAGACTTGCATGGATTGATAAGAACAATATTGTGCACAATATTCCTTACCCCCTTACAAAGGAGGTTTTGGCTAATCTTAAGATTCAGATGGAGAAGTACGCTCCATTAAAAGCGGAAGATACGAATAACGATAGACAACCGGACAAGTATTACTATGTAATCAGGAAATACAGAGATTACTTTATTCCAGCTATAACTCTCTCATTGGCGTTGGATTACTTTAATAAAAAGTTATCCGACGTTGAGGTTGTGGTAGGTAAATATGTTAAGATAGAAAATCCGGAACATTACAATGTTAAAAAGGGAAAGTGGGAACCCTACTATGTCACTGTTAGAAAGCCTGTTATTGATAGAAAAACGGGGAAGGTGATCAAAGAAGGGGTGTATAAGAGGGTAAATGAGATTAAAATCCCTATAAATGAGAGGGGCGAAATGCTTGTGAATTTTATGGGCAATCCGTCCTCGGCCTCTCCTCAGGGGTATCAGACATTTCCCGTACGTCCCTTTTATGGATATGCTCAGAGTGATCCGGGTAGTAATCCAAAGAGATGGCCTCGAACAAAGGGAGTGGCAAATAAGATTATTCTGGTAGGCCCTTTTTCCAAAGGGATAGCCGAGGATCAGAAGCCCACCCCATTTGGTCTTATGTATGGGGTAGAGATACATGCTAATGCTTTAAATACAATTATAATGAATAAATTTCTGTACACAGTACCGGCATGGATTGATAATCTCATTCTTTTGGGGTTGATACTTTTTACAGCGTTTCTTGTTTCCCGGATATCTACTATTTGGTCCCTTGTTGTTACCTTTCTCACCTTGATTGTGTATTTCTTTGTTATGACCTTTGCCTTTGAGATGTCCGATTATATCTTGCATTTGATTGCACCAAGTGTTGGGGTTCTTGTAACGCTTTTGTCTGTTGAGGCTTACAGAATTATGACTGAGGAAAGGGATAAAAGGCGGATAAAAAATATGTTTGGAAAGTATGTAAGCCCAAAAGTAGTAGAGCAGATTTTGGAAAATCCTCCTGAGCTGGGTGGGGTTGACAAGAACTTAACTGTTTTCTTTTCTGATATACGAGGATTTACAACCCTTTCGGAGAGTATGACCCCTCAAGAGCTGGTTAACCATCTCAATACCTATCTTACTGCTATGACCGATATTATTCTTGAGTACAATGGCACATTGGACAAGTATGTAGGGGATGAGATTATGTGTTTTTGGGGAGCACCTGTTCCCCAGGAAGATCATGCTTTGCTTGCATGTAAGTGC
This sequence comes from uncultured Spirochaetales bacterium, assembly GCA_964596425.1. GTDB lineage: Bacteria > Spirochaetota > Spirochaetia > SZUA-6 > SZUA-6 > CAZQTC01. The sequence continues at coordinate 450,299 of CAZQTC010000023.1, forward strand.
GCATTAAAGCAGATGGAAAAACTAAGAGAATTGAATGAAAATTGGCCTGAGGAACGAAGAATAAATATTGGTATAGGAATCAACTCTGGAATAATGACTGTAGGGAATATGGGTTCTCTAGGTAGGATGAACTACACACTGATGGGAGATAATGTGAACCTTGGTGCGCGCTTGGAAGGCACAAACAAACAGTACCTTACAAATATTATTATTAGCGAGTATACCTATGGCTTAGTTAAAGATAAGGTAATAGCTAGAGAGTTAGATAATATCAGAGTCAAGGGCAAAAACAAACCGGTTCTGATTTATGAGTTGGTCGATGTCATAGATGAAGATGAAGATTCAGCCTCGGGTTAATAAGAGATCAGGAATAGAGAAAAGTTTCGTGGTTAAGAAATTTCTTGCCTTATTTGGCAAATCAGAGGTTGTGAAAAATCTAAGGAGTATCCTCTTATTAGGTGTTCTTCTTGTGATGGCAGGGGTTGGATTTGGTGGCTGTGGACTTGAAACAGTAACCGTTTTGAATGAACCAATGGTTGGTTCGGTAGATAATAGTAATCACACAATCAAGTTTTATGGGACCTCTAAAAATAGTGAGATTCAATTTAAGGGATTTGATTTATACTATAAGTTCTATAAGATTGATGATTATGACAGTTTGCAGGCTGACATGAATCTAAATATATCGAATCCCGATGACCTTATAGAGAAGGGCTTTTTTAAAATTGTAAAATCCACTGATATACAGGGTAATCCTACAGAACCTCTAATCTATATACCCCCACTATATAGGGGAAGTAGCTATACAGTTACTATAGATTTTTCGAATATTTTTAATGTGGTGAATAAGTCTGACCCGGTTATTTATACTGATAATTCGAATATTGTTTCTGATTTGCAAATCAGAAGGGGAGTGACAGATGCTAGCGGATTTTACAAGAGTTTTTATGATTATGATTTTTCTTCCCCTGATGCGGATTTAACAAACGTTGTTGATGTGAACCCTAGCTCTGAGAGTATCTATATTGCTTTCTATGTTTTTAGTTATGGGTCGGATTTTGAAAATACCTATTATAGCAATGCATGTTACTTGGGGTATTTAACGATAAATCTGGGACTAGTCCAGGAGGGAGAATAAATTTTGTTAAAATGTATGTTTTTGTATACATAAAGTCGATATAGGAGTTGTTACAGGAGTCGGTGGATGTTTCTTTACTATCTGAATATTTTTTTAACTTATTCCTTTGTTGGTTTGTTGGTTGCTGTTTATTTTTATTATGTACTCAAAAAGCCATTGCTGGGAAATTTTATTGGTGCTCTCTTTGTGGGTTTGATAGGTTCCTTTTTGGGCGGGGTTATCGATAATGTTTTTTCTGGTATAATACGTTATCTGTCAGATTTTAACTCAGTTAATGTTTTTGCCTCACTTATAACTTCTCTCTTGCTCGTTTGGGTTTTTTCCAAGGTCACACCTAGAAAGTAGTTTGGGAAAGCGAGGTATAGAGCAGAGGGCGAGAGGTGACGATATTGTGGTTATGTTGTAACTTCTGATAATATATATTCTGTCTAGTTCTGATTGTTGGAAGTAGACTCTTGCTTTTAGTTGATTATTTTTTTTGTAAATTATTTTAGTAAATCTGCAGGAGAGGTTCTTTCCACGGAGATCTGAGTTGTCTTGTTGATTTGCTTCTGTAATAGGTTGAGATTTGTTGCTTTGACAGGATTTTCCATACCTCTCTCGCCCTTTCTGGATTTTCGTGTGCGTAGGTTGCAACGCCCAGATAGTATAACGTAAAGAAGAGATGGTTTCTGATGAGGTAATTTCTGAGAGTGTTATACTTTGTTGCTATGTTTATGGTATCGAGTGTACTGGTAAATTCATAATCCGGTTCGTGTCTTAGTATTTCTTTGATAGTAACGCTGAATATATTTATAGTGGCGAATAGGAGGTTTATTATTGCTTCTCTATACCTTCCTGTCTGATAGTAGAAATGTCCAAGTTCTATGTGTGCCTTTAAAGAGAAAGGTACATCAAATCTATAGAGTAGTATTACCTGGTCTAATCCTTTGTTGAGAAAATTCTTATATATGGAGTCTCGTAATTTTTCATATTTTTTGTCGGAATAGTAGGGATCGTCTCTAAGAATTGTAGTATAGGTTTCTTCCATTTTATTGTATTTTTTGGTTAGTTTATATAGTGAGGCAAGTTTGTATAGCACTCTGTACCTTTCATCTGGTATGTTAAAGGCATTTTTATACTCGAGAGCTCTTCTATAGTGAAATATCGCAAGATCGATATTGCTCATGGAGAATATATCTCCTATTGCTTCCTCCGCTTCGGGAAAGATGCCTCTTCTCATATTTAGAGCGTCTTTGAATGATTTCAATGCAAGGCCATAATCTTTTTTACTGTAGTACTCCTTTCCTTTTTCGAATACGATCCAGGCTTTTGTTGTGTCTTTATTTCTTTGGCTGGTGTTATTTTGCTGGGAGTACAATGAGAGTACAAAGGGTGACAATGAGAAAATTAGAAATATGACAAATATCCTTATGTTTTGCAAATTTTTTAACCTCGTCTTAGTTCGTCAATAAAATCCTCTACTGCATTTTTAGGTGTAGTCTTTTTAACCATCTTGCCCTTTTTAAATATAATAACAGAGTTACCCGCTCCGGTAATTCCAATGTCGGCAGTTTTTGCCTCTCCAGGGCCATTAACTATACATCCCATAACGGCAATGGTTAGATCTTTATTATTTAGAGAATTTACATACTTACCAATCTTGTCCAGAAAACCGTGTACGTCAAATGTGGCTCTTCCACACATCGGACAGGAAACAAGATTAATACCCTTCCCTTTATAGATTATCGACCGTATTATCTCTTTCCCTACAATAATTTCATCCTCGGGTTTGCTGGAGAGAGAGACTCTTATGGTGTCCCCTACCCCGCTTTTTAAAATTTCACCTATTGCAAGCACACTCTTTACCGTACCCTGTGGTAAAGGTCCCGCCTCGGTGAGCCCTATGTGAAGTGGATAGTTGTAACGCTCTGAAAACTCTAGGTTGGCGTCAATTGTACTCTGAATGTCAGAAGATTTGAGAGAGAAAATAACATTTTTGAAATTGTGTTTTTCAAGTATCTCCATTTCTTCCTCGGCCGCTTTAATCATCGCGATTGCCTTGCTCTTTTCGGCCTTGAATTTTCTGGGAAGGGAACCACCGTTTATTCCCACCCTTATGGAAACATCTCTGTCCATAGCTTTTTTTATGATTTCCTCTATCTTCTGTGGATTTTCTATATTCCCGGGATTTATTCTAAGTTTTGAAATAGGGAAATCGAGGATTCTAAGTGCGATTCGATAGTCAAAGTGAATATCTGCCACCAACGGGAGTGAAACAACACCTGCCAGATTGCCAAGTATTTCTGCGGTTTCTATTCTGGGTACGGAGAATCTTAAAATATCACATCCCAGGTTACTCAGGGTATTTATTCTCTCTATTAAAGAATTGTCAATCTTTTCCAGGGGCTCTTTCCACATTGTCTGAACAGAGATGGGAAATCCTCCCCCGACTATTATTTTCCCGACACGGACAGGTATAGTCTTTTTTCTGCTTATTACTCTCTTACTATTTTTCAACTTTTATTTCTGGGAGCGAGGATTCGGATATTCTATTTATATGCTTGATAACAAGGTTAACACCACTTCTCATAAGAACCGACCTGTCGTATAAATCCTCAAGCTCACTGATTATTCTTGCTTTTAAATCGCTCACATTGTCAAAATCTGATATATCAATTTTCTGGATTATTTCCCTTGTTTTCTGTACAGATTTAATTTCATTTTCAAAGGCGTTGATGTTTTCTTTGTAAACATAGCCCTCGCTCTTAAAAACCCCTTTCTTTTCGATCCATTCCATCTCATTTTTCTTGAGGTCGGCTTCTAGTTCGTTTAAAATTCGAATTATATAATTTTTGAAGGACTCCAGTTTTTCTTTCATATTCTACATTCCAACCAGTTCTTTTATTTTCATTAACCTTGTTATATTGCTTCTTTCAAGTTCATCAAGTTTGCTCGAAATGTACTTTATAGCCTCTTCCTGTTGTGGAATGAGAATGTATTCCAGTGCATTAACCCTTCGCCGTGTTTTTTCAATCTCTTTTGCAACGAGTTCTATTGTTTTTTCAAGCTCAGCAAGCTTGACCAATCTCTCGAGCATGTGTTTCAATTTTCCCATAGCACGATCCATATCGTAATTGGTGGCATCAATACTATAGCTAACCATGTTCCCCTCAAGAGAAAACTTAAAGACAGGGATTCTCACATTCATTATCAATTTTTCATCTACATCCAATTTCGCAACACACTGTGGAAAAGAGATGGCTGTTAAATATGCCTCCTTTGGCATGCTGGCAGAGGCGAGAATCATGTGTTTGAAGAGTTCCCCTATTTCAGAATCAACCTCATTACGGAGGGTTTTATACTCTTTAACTATCTGCATAAAATCTTTTAATAGGCCTTCCAGTTTATCCTTTAGTAATTTATGGCCTCTCTTTGCAACCTGTTGTTTCTTTTTGAGTTGCAAGAGTTCCATTCTGTTGGGGTTTACCCTGATTGCCATTACTTCTCTTCTCCAAGATATTTGTTAATATATTCACTTCTTACACGCTTAAGTTCTGTGCGTGGCAGTATTCTCAAGAGTTTCCAGCCTATGTTCAGGGTTTCTTCTATTGTTCTGTTCTCTGTGAAGCCCTGATTAATAAACTGTTGTTCAAACTCTTCGGCAAATTTTACGTAGATTCTATCGAGAGGTGTCAACGCAGCCTCTCCAAGAACAACAGCCAATTCTCTTGCTTCTACCCCCTTTGCATATGCAGCAAAGAGCTGATTTGCGACATCTGCATGATCCTCTCTTGTTTTCCCTTTACCGATACCCTTTTGCATTAGCCTCGAGAGAGAGGGAAGTACGTTGATCGGGGGAAGGATTCCCTTTCTGTATATATCTCTACCCAAGAAAATCTGACCCTCGGTGATGTAACCTGTTAAATCTGGGATTGGGTGAGTTTTGTCATCTTCAGGCATTGTTAGAATAGGAAACTGGGTAATGGAACCCTTTTTGCCCTTAATTCTTCCTGCCCTCTCGTATATCATTGATAGATCTGTGTACATATACCCCGGATAGCCACGTCTACCGGGAACCTCTTTTCTGGCAGCGGATATCTCTCTTAGAGCCTCACAGTAATTTGTCATATCGGTAAGTATTACAAGAACATGCATGTCAAGTTCAAATGCGAGATACTCTGCCGTGGTAAGGGCCACACGTGGAATGGCTATACGTTCGATGACGGGATCATTGGCAAGGTTTATGTATAGTACCGCTCGCTCTATAGCCCCCGTTTTTTTAAGATCATTTATGAAGAAATTGGCCTCTTCAAAGGTAATACCCATTGCAGCAAATACTACGGCAAACTCCTCTTTTTCTCCCAGAGTTCTTGCCTGTCGTGCAATCTGAGCTGCCAGTTGAGCGTGAGGTAATCCTGAACCGGAGAAAATTGGAAGTTTCTGACCTCGCACGAGGGTTAAGAGTCCGTCTATTGCCGAAACACCTGTTTGAATGAACTCCGAGGGAAAGTCCCTACTGTAGGGGTTTATAGGTGATCCGTTTATGTCCATATACTTTTCTGGTATTATATTACCGGATTCATCTATTGGATCCCCTACTCCGTTAAAAATTCTCCCAAGCATATCCTTTGAGACCGGGATGGTCATTCCCTTTCCCAGAAAGCGTACCGTAGCAAGTTCTGTGGAGATTCCCTGGGAAGATTCAAATAGCTGTACCAGGGCCATCTTTTCACTGGCTTCAAGAATCTGCCCGCGCCTAATGCTTCCGTCTTGCAGTTCTACATCGGCCAGTTCCCCAAACTTTACCCCCTCTACTCCTTCGACAATCATCAGGGGTCCTTCTAAACCTTTTACACTTTTGTATTCCTTAATCATGCGGAAGCCCTCCGTGACTTGATTTCATCAAATGCTTGTCTAACGAGATCCTGAACGGCCTTTACCTTGTCTATGTCGATCTCTGGTATATATTTCATTCTTGCAATGTCCTCGCGGACCTCATGTTCGAGAATGAGGTTTAAAGGTATTCCCGTTTCTATAGCCTCGAGAGCCTTTCTGTAGAATAGAAGAATAGTCTCGAGCATATAAAATTGTTTCTGTAGTGATGTGTAAGTATCTACCTCATGAAAGGCATTTTGATGCAAGAAATCCTCTCTAATAGAACGGGCAACCTCAAGGGTAAGCCTGTCTTTTGGTGAGAGAGCATCGATTCCTACAAGTCTTACAATTTCCTCTAAATCCGCCTCTTCCTGGAGTATCCTCAGGGCGTGTCCCCTATTCCTTATCCAATCGTAGGAAACCTCCTTTTTATAATAGTCGTCCATTACGTCAGCATATAGAGAGTATGAGTTTAACCAATTTATTGCTGGAAAATGTCTTGCATAGGCAAGTTTGGCATCAAGACCCCAGAATACACGCACCTCTCTAAGAGTTGCCTGAACAACCGGGTCGGATAAATCTCCACCTGGCGGAGAAACCGCTCCAATTACCGAGAGGGATGCCTCTTCCTCCAGGCCTAATGGGATAACTCTTCCTGCCCTCTCGTAAAACTCTGATATTCTTGAGGCAAGATAGGCAGGATAGCCCTCTTCACCAGGCATTTCCTCCAAGCGACCAGAAATCTCACGCATAGCCTCTGCCCACCTGGAGGTGGAATCTGCCATTAACGCTACATTGTAACCCATGTCTCTATAGTATTCCGCAAGGGTGATTCCTGTGAATACAGAGGCCTCTCTCGCCGCCACCGGCATATTAGAAGTATTAGCTATAAGTATTGTTCTTTCCATAAGGGGTTTGCCTGTTTTGGGATCCTTTAATTCTGGAAACTCCAAGAGAACGTCGGTCATCTCGTTTCCACGTTCGCCACATCCTACGTAAACAATAATATCTGCATCAGCCCACTTGGCAAGCTGATGCTGTACAACGGTTTTTCCTGAGCCAAAGGGCCCCGGAACACAGGCAGTTCCCCCTTTTGCTAGTGGGAAAAAGGTATCTAAAACCCTCTGTCCTGTTATAAGCGGAACATTCGGGTTAAGTTTTCTCTTGTATGGGCGTCCCTGCCTTACAGGCCACCTCTGGGATAGTTTCAGCTCGTGTGTCTCTCCAAATTCGTCCACGATTTTACCTATTACATCATTGACAGTGTATGTACCACTCTCCAGTTCTGTTAGTTTACCCGAGACAGCAGGGGGAACCATAATCCAGTGCCTTACTATTTCGGTTTCCTCCACATAACCCAATCTATCCCCACCGCTTAAGGTATCGCCTACCTTCGCTGTCGCGACAAATTCCCACTTTTTTTCGTATGAAATAGAGGGTTCGTCTATCCCACGGGCTATAAAATCCCCGTATTTTCGGCTTATCACATCAAGGGGTCTTTGAATCCCGTCGTAAATCTGGCCAATTAATCCGGGTCCTAATTCTACGGAAAGCTGATTTCCAGTATTGACTACCGGCTCTCCAGGTCCAACTCCCTCTGTTTGTTCGTAGACCTGGATGGATGCTTCGTCTCCGCTTAAACCTATTATCTCTCCGAAAAGCCCAATCTCTCCGACTTTAACAACCTCGTACATCATCGGATTCTCAAGACCTTTCGCTATAACAAGCGGTCCAGAAACTTTAATTATCTTGCCAGCCATTTTATTCCCACCTTCCTTGTTATTCTTTTCCTAATAAATCAATTCCAATTGCCTTTTCAACGGCATTTTTTATCTTCTTGAACCCTATACCCTTCGTTCCGCTATGATCGGGAACAATGATAATCGCAGGTATAGCACCTGTCTCTATTTTAGAAATCTCATCCAACACCGGTTCTGCCAATGTTTCCGTTATAAAAATAATTGCATATTCATTGCTCAATGTAAGTTCTTTCAGTTTACTCAAGGCCTCATTACTGTCGTAGGAGGTAAAGCCTACGACCCCACCTGCAGAGAAACCACTAACCGTTGAACTATCTCCTATCATCGCAATTTTATAAGTAGACATTTATAATCCTTTTCCTTATTAATTCATTATCAAGATTTTTTAGTTTTCCAAGTAGTATCATCCTCAAATTATAGATATCAGCCAACTTACGTGTAAGAAAATAGTACGAGTATTCAATGCTGGGAGAGTTGTACTTCCACTTTTCTACCATTTCTCCCAGGATAGTTTTTTCTCTCGCTAGAAGCTCTCCAATATCTTCTCCCTTTGCAAATCCCTCCAGTATCCGCCTGAAAGAGGTATCTCGTAGACCTTCTAGATAATTTACCCATTCCGGTGAATCATTGTTGTACATCTCTTCCCATCTGAGATATCCGGGGTACTCCTTTATTCCCCAGCGCACAACGTTCCATTCCAGAGAGGCATTCTTGGATCTTACGAGCAATTCTGCTACTTTTATGTCCACCGTTTCCCTTATGAAATTCAGTATTTCTTTAGATCCTGTTTCCTCAGCTACGCGTAACAGATGGAGATTCTTCTGTCTGTCCAGAGCAAACTCAAATGCCTGGGTGTTTTTATTCTCTTCGTAGTATGCGATCCATGCCTCTTGGAGGGAATCGTAGATATCTTGAGGAAGCATTATAAAGTCCATTTCTTCTGTGTAGGATTTAAGATCCTTGATAGAGACAAATCCTTCGGGGCCAAAAAGCGTATCATCCTCTTTCCCTTTTAATTTGGAGAGGATTGCAACCTTCAGGTTAAAATAATCCCATGGCAGATATACTAAGAGTGAAAGCTCTTTGGATGGGCTATTCAGTTCGAGAAAATCACTTATTAATCTTGTCTCCACGTTTACGGCTGAGTCTATTCCTTCTTCGCTCATGTTTTTACTCACCTCGGTTGCAAAGGGGGATTCCGGTAATCCCGCAACTGCATCCTCTATAGAGTGTGAGGAAACTAACGCATCTACACGGGAGTCGTCCAGTATCTCTCTTTCCCTACTCTTAAAAACACCGTAAACAAAGTTAAAATCTGCCTTTGGTTTACTCATTTACAATACCCCGAAGTACTACTCTTGAAACAGCATTCTTGCTGCCTCTGGTTCATTTTCCTCTATAACTCTTCTAAAGCTTTGGTCCAATGTACAGTTATAACGGATGTTACCCTTGGGAATTACAAAACCGGCTTTAAACCTCCCCTTTTCAGTGGAAAGTTTTACCTTGTATTTATCAAGTAAATCTTTAAACTCGTTTTTGAATCTATCGTACTCCTTTAGAGATACGATAATTTCATCCCCCGGGGATGCATGTTCTTTTAGTTGAGCTTCCAGATATTTTCGATAATCCTCATCGCTTAACCTCTTCCATGCGTCCTCGTATACTTTCTCCAAGAGTTCTCTCTTGAGTCGTTGGGTTTTGTTCTTTTCCGCTAACCGTAATGATGATAGTTGTTGTTGTATTTTTTCGTTTACATGCTTTTTCTCTAATTCTAATTGTTCATTAATCTCGTTTTCTAACCTTGTCATTTTCTCTTTCAGAAGCTCGTCATGCTTTTTCTGCGCCTCTGCTAATACTTTTTCACCTTTCTCTTTTGCACTTGAAATAATTTTGTTTACGATATTTGAATCCGACACGGATAACCTCCAGATTATAGCTTGATACCAACAATAAGAATAAGAATTGTAGCTATCAGCGCAAACAAACCAAATGTTTCTACCATAGCCGGGAGAATAACAGATTTACCAAAGGCCTCTGGTTTCTTTGCTACTACTCCCATTGAAGCTACCGAAGACCTCCCCTGCCAGATTGCGGATAGCAATTCCCCGAACATTGCCGGTATACAAGCAGCAAAAATAGCTACTCCCTTCCCAAGACTTAAATCGTAAAGAGGATTAGCTCCACCTAAAATCTGTAATTTTACCATAACAAGTATAGCTACTACCAACCCGTAGATTGACTGTGTAGCAGGTAACGCCTGAAGTATGAGCATCGGTCCGAACTTATCAGGATCTTCGGAAAGAACTCCTCCTGCCATCTCACCGGCCAAACCAACGCCGATGGAAGAACCTGCTGCTGCCAGTCCTGCTGCTAAAGCTCCTCCTGCCACTGCAATTGCGAATCCTAAAGTCATTGTTATTCCTCCTATTTCTCAAATCGATAGTATTGAGATTCCCGTTTAAAGGGTATAAATTGTTTTCCGCCACTTGGATAGTAGCGATTAAATGATTCCAAATAGTTCAATCTAAGTGAGTGAACAAAGGCACTCAGCATAGATAGTAGAAGGTTTAATATGTGAAAGAGCACAATTACTGCCGCTCCTATTAACATTGAAATTATTACATAGACGATATTACCCTTACCCATTAGTAATCCGCCCATCATATTTCCTACAAGGGCAATAAAACCTGTTGTAAGGTTTAAGACTGCAAGTCTCATGTATGAGAGGACGTCAGAAAAGAAGGATACTATCCCGTAGTAACCAACAATCCCATAGAGGGATATAACACCCATCATTAGCCGTCCGCCAATTCCTTTGCTCTCCCTCCCGGTGAATGCCACAATCCCAAGGGCACTTAGTGCCATAAGAAGGAGTGTTATACTGGTAACTGATGATGGTACTCCGCTAATTGCCTTTGTTGTTGCCCAGGCTATGATCGCGAAGAGCAAGATAAACCACATTAGATAATCAAAGATGGCTGCTTTGATATCTCCTATTTTGATTGAGTTTACAAAACCTGCGAGAATTGAGATTAACTGAAAGACCACTCCTACCGCAATAGATAGACCAATAATCACCATTATATCTTTGGTTGGACTGAATATTGGAAGAAAACCCAATATCTTAGCCCCCCCGTATTTGTAGCCGACACTTACACCAAAAAAACTCCATGTCAGGATACCGAATATAATAGAAACGACTCCCATCTCTATAAAGAGATCAAGGAAGAGTCTTGTCCCCTCGCCGGGTTTAAACTTTCGCTTTAGCCACACGGAAATTAAGACCTGTAGAGTTCCGTATCCCACATCACCTATTACCATTGAGTAAAAAAAGGTCATGGCAACGGCAACTAACGGGGTAGGATCGATCCCAAAATACCTGGGCATACCAAACATCTCTATCAAAATCTGGTATGGCCTTAGTATTTTGGGATTCTCCAGGAAGATAGGTGGATTATCATCCCTTGTTGGTTCGCTGAACTGAATCGCAATATTTTCAAAACTTGTTTCTAAACTCTTCTGAAACTTTTCTCTGTCTGATACTTTTACCCAGCCTCTTACGACGGCAACTATGTTTGCGTTGTAAATCTTATTTTTGATTGTAATGTTCTTTTTCCTATTTGCGTATTCATCGTGGTATGCCTCTACCGCAGCTCTATTTTTCTCTGCTTCTTTTTTGAAGTATTCTTCATACTTCTCTTTTTCTTTCTCCAATTCCACAATATTCTTTTTTGCTTCTTCTATGGCATCTCTCGCTTTTTTTTCTAGGTAGGGGAAGGTTATATTACGGGCCCCGCTTGTTTTAAGAATTGCTTCGAAGTCGTCCTTTGCCTCATTCAGGCATATAAAGTAGCCAAGTACCTCTTTTTTTACACTTCTAACTGTTACCCATTCGATTGATTCATTAATGTTTTTTTCTGCTATTGCACTGTTGATATGTTCCAGTTGGGATTTTGTGCAGATTATCGGATAGATAGTTACGTATTTAGAATCGGTAAATATTGAAAGCTCTACATCAATGGATTCCCACGGGGAGAGATTCTCTATTATTTCTCTGTTTTTTTCTAACGTTGAAACAATATTTTCGTACTCTTTGTATTTCTCTCTTAATTTTTCAACGTAGGCATGAAAATCAAAGTTTTCCAGTATTTTGTTGAACTCTTTCTCTTCAATGTAGGGTGCCGAACCAAAGAACTCCTCCAGAAGACCTTTGGACACCGGATCGAAAAATTTAAAGGTGTCAAGTACCCATTTTATGTCCAGTAAAACCTGATCCACCTCGGAGGTATCGCTTACTATCCTGTTCTCCCATTCTGTAAGTTCTTCATCTAGAAAATCATGTACATCTTCTATATGGAAGAGTTTATCTTTTTCTAATTTTTTTATAAGTGTTTCCAGTTCATCTTTCGGGATTACAATCTCGGTCTTAAATAGTCTAGCTATAGCCATGGTTCCCTACCGTAAATTAGATTAATTTACTTAAGATAAAATCTACAACTTTATCTTCGTTTTTTTCTACCAGAGATTCTAGCTCTTTCCTCTCTTTTTCTCCCCTTTCTTTTATCTCCGCTTCCTCTTTCTTTAACTTGATCTCCAATTCTTTTTTGTATTCGGCGACCTCTTTCCCTATTTGAGCTTTAAGCTCTTCCCGTCTTGTATCAACCTCTTTATCAACAGAGATTATAAGTTCCTCTGCCTTTTTATTATATTCGTTCTCAATCCTTCTAGCTTCTTCTTCTGCTTTTTTTACCTCTTTTAATACATCCATTGTTCTCTCCTGTTTGCAATATATAGATTATGTATAGAACATTTTAATGTCAAATGAAATTTTATAAAAACTCTCTCTATGTATAAGTCGTTAACTACCATTTTACAATTAGGAAAATATCTTGTTTTAGTCTAAGCAGTTGCGGTATGGAAATAGTGTAGCGCAGGGTTTTGCCGTCGTTTAGAACTTCTCCCTGGTTGTGAAAGGTGATTTTCTGAGGGAAATGGTAGATATATTCTAGCTTATAGTTTTTGAATACGGTATCCGCCATTTGGAGGGCCTCTTTGGTTGGTGGGTAATCTGGTTTCTCTGCGAGTTTTTGTTTTAGAATAAATTGATTTCCCTCATGAGTGAGTGAGAGTTTTTGATCTCGAAAAGCCTCGATTTTATTAAGGTCGTTAAAATTTTTGAAAGTAATTTTTGCCGTTATGTATATATTCTCCTCGTCCTCTTTGCGACTATAGTCTGAAAGAGTAATTCCGGGTATATTTTCAAACGTTTTTATAAAATCTTCCCTGTTGATAGGGAGTGGTAAAAGGTTTTCTCTTTTCTGATCCTCACTGCCTATGTCCATAATTATTTTTGATACTGTGTATGTCATGGTAAGGCTACCAGAGGTGTCTTTGTTTATTGTTAAATCTGCCTTAATACCTATACAAGAAGTTAGGAAAAAGGATATCCATACTACTAGCAAAAGATTTTTAACTATTTTTTTTGTCATTTATCTCTCCTACTTGTGCTTAATTATACGGAAATTGAGTTATATCTGCCAATACTTTATCAAAAGTTTCTCCCTTGTTGTTCACTAGAGTCATGTTGTAGAGATTTTTCTTTCCCCCACCTTTTGCGTTGTATCCGTTCTTGATATGATCAAAAATCTTTTTTAAGAGTTTTTCTCCTCCAGGGGGAGCCCAGAGCGTTATTCGCAGATCGGAGTTTTCAAGTTTTCCGAGAATCAGAATAGAATTCTTTTTGAGGTCTGGTTTTTTAGAGAATATCTCCAAAGCTTCTTTTGTATCTATTGTTATTCCCGCTTTTCTCTCACCAAAAAGGTAATGATAAATCCAGTATTTCCCCTGATCGCCCTGGAATTGCTGGAATCGAATTTTAGAAGTTTCCAGTTGCGAAAAAACATTCTCGAGATATATCCCTTTAAGTTTGTTATTCTCCCTCTTTAACCCTCGCAATTCTTCCTGTAATTTGCCTATTTGATTGGCAAGTTCTTTGGGGGGGAGGGAGTATTGTTGTTTGACTTTCTCTAAGATCGAGATGGTATCAAGGCTATATTTAAGGTAATCCACACCGCATATAAAGGTAATTCTCCACATTCCCTTGTAGCGCTCCGCTTTTACTATTTTTAGATGCCAGAGTTCACCGGTGTTTTTTAGGTGCGTTCCCCCGCAGGGTGTAATATCGTAGCCTTCTATCTCTACGATTCTTATATTTCGGTTAACCTTTGGTTCTCGTCTCAGGGACAAAGCTCTAAGTTCGTATTTTGTTTTCACCGTGTAGATATATACAGGAATGTATTTTTTTATTGCCTGATTAACCCTCTCTTCTATTTTGGGGATTAACTCTTTTAGATTATCTGTCCAGTCAATATCTATCGTGGAATAGCCGTCACCAAGATGAGAGGATATGGTGTTTATTTTGTAATCTTTAGAGAGTATTGCGGATAAGAGATGTTGTCCCGTATGGCGTTGCATGTTTGCGAATCGTCTCTCCCAATCTATTTTGCAGATAACATCGCTGTTAGTTGAGAGCGCCTCCGCTTCTTCTACATGCGATTCTTCTAGGTAGTGAACGATATCATCCCCTTCGAGTGTAACCTTGTTAACTTTAACCCCGTTAATGTAGCCCGTATCACAACTTTGCCCGCCGGAGGTAGGATAGAATATGGTTTTGTCTAATACTACCGCATTCCTTATAATTGAACGAATTGTACACCTTAGTTCTCTTTTGTAACTGTCAAACTGGTAGATTTTTGCCGTCATTTTAGATGTATTTCCTGATACTTGTTTGTTGCTTTTTCCACGGGTGGGATTATACAACAAAGGAGCAGAGGCTTTAAACCCTCTGCTCTTCGATTACATATACTTTATTTATTTGTTGATTACTGAATCCAACGGTAACTACAGTTGTAGTCTCGCATTTAAACTTAATCCGTAGTTTTTGCCTATAAAATTGTACAGACCGGTAAGGTCTATCTTGAGTATTAAGAGATTTAATGAAACGCCACCAAATGCTCTAAAGGACCATCCGGAGGCCTCACTGTTTACCGTTATACCAACACTGGAGAGGTCAACACCGGAAAGCTGATTGATTGCCTCAATGATCTCGCTCTGATCTGAAATGGCATTCCCGTTCGAATCCTTTATGATCGGCTCGGAAGTAATTCCGCCTCCGGCTTCCGACCTACCAACTGTTGCACCAACCCCCACGTAGGGTGTAATTATCAACAGACTTTTACTTACCTCCAGTTTAAAATCAAAAACGGTGGATTTCCATCCGAACTGTAGTTGAGGATCGGTAAATCCCAGAGAGTATGTTGAAGTTGTTCCATCCGCATTTGGTACCTCTATCTGAGAAATCTCTATATCGGAACCAAGGAGACCTGGAAGTATCAGGTTTGTTTGTAGGTAATTTACTCCGACACCCAAGGAAATGTCCGGGAGTATGAAGTTTTCCTTAACAAGTGCATAGCGTATATCTGCCCCGGCAAGTATGTAATCTGCCTCAAAGCTTCCATGGGTAAGTTTATTTACGAGAGTTCTGGGAACCACTCCCACCTTTGCTCCTATATCAAATGGTAATAAAAGCCCCCCTACCCTAGCCTCCACCGTATATGCAGGAAGGGGAATGCCTATTTTTTTAATAAACTGCAGATCTTCCGGTAGAGTACCGACATCAAATAGTTCTAACACCGGTTTCACCGATTCATACGGAATCGTTGTAAAACCCAGGGTTACCCCTACTCCCAGATGCGGCGGCAGAGCAAAAAGTTGTCCGATGTAGGCATCGGACCAGTTTAGACCTATCGTTGAATTAAATGGAAGCACTGGTGCCAAAGCATCTGCGAAGGTTTTGAAAGTTTTCTGCATCTCTTGAAATTCTGTGCCTTCTGTCGTTTGGGCAAAGATAGTCCCTATCAGTATAAGGGCAAAAACAACTGTTAATATCTTTCTCTTCATCACATATCCTCCTCAACATTTAAGTGTATCACTTAATTGTTTTTTTTCATGTATGAGATGTATAGATTTCAAAGTCAAACTATACACTAAAAGTATAACTATAATCTAACTCTTTTTCAAAGTTTCTTTTTGTTATATATTCTCTTGTTATGGATAATCATGTGAAAAAGAGAGACGTACTACATAATTTTATAGTCTTGGAGGGAATTGACGGGGCTGGTACCACCACTCAATTGAATATTCTTAGAGAGAAGCTAAATGCTAGGAATATAAAAAACTATTGTACCTTTGAGCCTACAGAGGGAAAGATAGGAAGGCTTATACGTACGGTTCTCTCGTATCAGGAAAAAGCCAATCCGGATACGATAGCTCTTCTATTTGCGGCGGATAGAAGCGAGCATCTCAATGACCCGAATACGGGAATAATTGCGAGGGTTAAGAGGGGTGAGCTTGTTATTTCGGATAGGTATCTCTTCTCCAGTCTGGCCTATCAATCCATACAGTCGGGTTTTGATTTTGTCTACTCCTTAAATTCCAGATTCCCTCTCCCTATCTTGGTGTTTTTTATAGATACCCCTGTGGAGGTGTGTCAGAAGAGGTTGCGAAATCGGAGGGGTAGCGAACTTTTTGATAGAATGGATTTTCAGAGAATGGTAAGGGAACGGTACCTCAATGTTTTTGAATATTTTAAGAAACAGTTTAAAGGCGGGGTAAGGCCTGAGTTTTTTATTGTAGACGGAAGTAAAAGTGCAGAAACTATTTCTAACGAAATCTGGAAAGTAATTATCAGATTGCCGATATTTAGAGAGTGATAAAGCGATTTGCCAAATTTTTATTATTTTTCTCTCTTTTTCTATTTCTAGGTGGGCTAAATAGTTACGGGTGGCGTATACTGTATGCGGAGCAGTACTATAAACTTTATCATCTTCACTTTTACCAGTATCCAGATGATTCGATGGAGAATATTTTTTATCTTGAGCAGGCTCTTAAGGCGGATTTTTGTAATCCGCTCTACGCTTTGGCTAGGATTACGAATAAGGTGGAATGGCGTAGATACCGTTACCTGTTTAAGATGCATGTTAATCTCAAGCTGATAGAGCAGTATCTCATACTGGGGAGTAAGTACGACAAGATGGTTGCCTATTTTTACAATGCCCCCTGGAAAGAGGACAATCTTAAGAGTTTAAAGATAGCGGAGAGGGTGTATCGTGTGGCCCTCGGGTATTGGAAGGAGGCTCTCAAGTGGTCAAGTATGGCGTGGAAAATGCGCTATGTTCATCTTCCAGAGATCCAGTACTGGGAGGATGAAAACTTAAGGATAGAGACGGGAAAATTAAACTACAGGGAAATAATAGAAGCCCATCTTGCAAGGTTAAACAGGGTGAGAAAAGATTTTGAAAGAATGGATAAAAATACCTATTAGTGAGGTACCTTTAAGCATCCGGGTCTAGATTATCAACATTGCATCCCCGTAGGAGAAGAATCGGTACCTTTCCTTTACTGCGATTTTATAGGCACTTAATAGTTTTTCTCTACCTACGAATGCCGAGACAAGGAGTAGCAAGGAGGATCTCGGGGTGTGAAAGTTTGTGAAAAGCCTGTTTACAATCTTGAAACTGTAACCCGGATATATAAATAGTTCCGTAGTAGAATGTCCTCGTTTCAGAGTTTTCGTTTCCTCTTGCCATGCCGTTTCCAGTGTTCGCACTACGGTTGTTCCTACCGCTACAATGTCTCGTTTTTCTCTGTAGGCTCTCTCTATTTTGAGGGCATTCTCTTCGGTTATTGTAAACTCTTCCGAATGCATCCGGTGTTTCTCTATTTCCTCCACCCGTATTGGAGCAAAGGTTCCTATACCCACATGAAGGGTTACGTAGGCTATCTCTATATTGAGTCGCATTTCCAACTCGTTGAGTATTTTCCATGTAAAGTGTAGTCCTGCCGTAGGAGCCGCAACGGCCCCATACTCTCTTGCGAATACCGTTTGGTATCGTTTTTCATCCTCTGGAAAGTCCTCTCGTTTTATATAGGGAGGCAGAGGAACATGTCCGTTTTTATCCAGGTAGTTATCGTCTATGGGACAGGAAAACTCCACAGTCTTGGTACTTTCATTCTCGTCAATAATTTTGCCCTCTATCCCTTCCGGGAATATGTAGCGATCCCCCACCCTTTGCCTCTTTGCCCTTTTAACAATAGCTTTCCATCTGTTTGGGGTTACTCTGTGGGTAAGGAGAAACTCGACCGGTTTGCCCTCTTTTTTTACCTTTTTACCGTAGATCCTAGCCTTTCTTACCCTTGTGTCATTTAAAACGAGAAGACTCTTCGGCTCTATCCATTCTGCAATTCTCTCCATAGAGGAGTGAATTATTTTGCCGCTCTCCCTTTTTAGAATCATGAGTCTGGAGGTGCCCCTCTCTTTCGGTGGGTACTGAGCTATCAACTCTTGTGGGAGGTAAAAATCAAACTCTTCGGTCCGCATTTAGAATAAGTATCCCTGTTCTTTTTCTGATTTTGAGAGCATTGAACCTTTAAGTGTTATTCCAAGGTGTTGATAGGCTTTTTCTGTTACCATCCGTCCTCTCTGAGTTCTCTTTATAAAACCGGCCTTTATCAGGTATGGTTCGTATATATCCTCCAGAGTTTCTACCGTTTCTCCTACTGAGATTGCAAGTGTACCAAGCCCAACTGGACCCCCTGAGTACTTTTCTATAACGGTTCTTAAAATTTCTCGATCAAGGTGGTCCAATCCCTCCTCATCAATTTCCAGAGAGTCCAGACCTCGTTTAACGATTTCGATATCTATCTTCCCGTTACCCCATACATCGGCAAAGTCTCTCATCCGTCGCAGGAGTCTGTTGGCAACCCGTGGTGTGCCCCTGGAACACTTTGCAATAAGCGATGCTGCCGTGTCTTCGATTTCCACATTCAGGATTTTTGCCGAGCGGTTGATTATCTTTTTTATATCGTTGATGCTGTAAAAATCCAGTCTGGCCGTAATGCCAAAACGGGAGTATAGTGGAGATGAAACCAGGCCGGCCTTTGTTGTTGCGCCTATTAATGTAAAGTGGGCAAGTGGGATTTTTATTGATCTGGCTCCAGGGCCCTGACCTATTACAACATCTATCTCGAAATCTTCCATTGCGGAGTAGAGTATTTCCTCTACGATGGGTTTTAATCTGTGTATTTCATCTATAAAAAAAACGTTATTTGTTCCTATTTGAGTAAGGATTGCGGCAAGATCACCAGGTTTCTCTATTGCAGGGGCTGTTGTTGCTCGAAATTGTACGTTTAGCTCATTTGCAATTATCGCAGCAAGGGTTGTTTTCCCCAGGCCCGGAGGACCACTAAAGAAGATGTGGTCTAGGTTTTCTCCCCGTTTTTTTGCGGCCTGGATAAAAACTCTAAGGTTCTCCTTTAGTTTATCCTGACCTACAAATTCTTCCAAACATTTTGGGCGCAGAGAAGTTTCTTCCGCATCTTCACGTTCGTTGTAGAGTGGATTTGTAAATCTTTCCCCTTTTACCATACCTACTTCCTCAATGTATGTATCATTTATTACTGCTTAACAACCCAAGTGCCCTTTTAAACAGAGCCCTTTCGAGTTCTTCCTTTTCCATTTCCATTGGATTGTAATTTGACAGGGAAGCCTTTACCGCTTCCTGCGAGGCTTTTTTCTCAAAACCCATACCGACAAGCGCATTTACGATATCATTTACCACCGGATCCCACGGTTTCTCAGGTGTTGTTAGTTTCCCCTTTAGTTTTAGTATAATTTTTTGGGCGGTTTTTTTACCCAGTCCGGGAATAGCTGAAAGTCTATCAAGGTTATCACTCTCGAGTGCCTCTATAAACTCGAGAGCAGATATTCCGGAGAGTATTTTTATCGCCAATTTCGGTCCTACACCATCTACCTTTATCAGATCAAGAAATAGATTTCTCTCCTCTCTGGAAGAAAATCCAAAGAGTCTAAGCTGATCCTCTTTATGGTATAGGTATGTATACACCGATGTTTCCTCTCCTATGGAGGGGAAACTTCTAAGAGAGACAGAGGTTGTAAGAATCTCCCACTCTATTGAACCGGTTGAAATAAAAACTCTCTCTCTCTCCTTACCTGTAACCTTCCCTGTGATTCTATTAAACAACTTTTCTTTGTTCTCCTATTCTTTTTAAATTGAAAGTTAAATTTTGTTAAAACCAACATAGTTTGCATGACATATCGCTAAAGCTAATGCATCTGCTGCGTGGTCCGGTTTGGGAATTTCTTTCATTCTGCATAAAAGCTTGACAGCCTCTTGAATTTGGTTTTTGGTGGCTCGTCCGTTTCCCGTGACGGCCAGTTTCACATTTAAGGGCGAGTATTCCTCAAAGGGAATCTCGCTCTCTGAAAGTGTAAAGAGAATAACACCCCGTGCCTCGGCTACCGGCATAGCGGTTTTTGAATTGTTGGTGTAAAAGAGAGTCTCTATTGCTGCACTGTCCGGTAGGTATTCTGCAATTATTTTTTTTATATCCCTGTATATCTTTATTAGTCTCCTACCTGTTGACAACTCTTTTGTTGTAGTAATAACCCCATGCACAACATGTTTGTAATGGGTACCATCGTAAGCAATTATTCCGTAGCCGACCTTTGCTAGGCCCGGATCAATTCCCAAAAACAATCTTTCTGGGTTAGTCTTCATCAAAATTAAAACCAGCCGGAATATCAAGGTTAGTGGCTACACTCTGAACATCATCGTGATCTTCCAGGGTTTCTATGAGCTTGAGGGCTTTTCTTGTTTTTTCTTCGTCAAGGGATATTGTGGTTTCGGGTACCATCATAATCTCTGCCATTTCGTTTTCGAAACCCGCTTCGCTTAAGGCGTTGAGTACTGTTTCAAAATCTTCGGGGTCTGTTACCACTTCTATATTCTCCCCGTCATTGGTAACATCCTCGGCCCCTGCCTCTAGTGCTACCTCAAATATCTCATCTTCCTTATACTTCTTAGCATCGAAGGAAATAATCCCCTTGCGTTTAAAGAGGTAGGAAACACATCCTGTTTCACCGAGGTTTCCTCCTCCCTTTGTTAGTATATTTCTTATCTCCGCGGCAGTTCTGTTTCTGTTATCTGTTAGGATATTCATTAGTAAAGCCACTCCCCCGGGACCGTATGCCTCGTAGGTTAGCTCTTGATACTCAACCCCTTCCAGTTCTCCGGTTCCTTTTTTTATTGCCCTGTCTATATTTTCCTTGGGCATGTTGGCTAATTTTGCTTTTAGGACAGCAGTTCTTAATCTTGGATTGGATTCCACATCGCCGCCTCCAAGTCTTGCGGCTACACTTATCTCCTTTATGAGTTTGGTAAACAATTTTCCTCTCTTCGCATCAAGAGCACTTTTTTTGTGTTTTATTGAATGCCATTTGCTGTGGCCCGACATTGTAACTCCTTTTAAGCGTGATTTTATAGTATGTATTATTCAAGTTAACACATAAAAATTGAGGCTGTCAAGGTTGACAAATCTCCCATAATATCGAAGATGACTCTTGCAGGACTAAAATGGTATAACTAAAGGGGTATATATAGTATAAGGAACATTAAGGTTTACGGAGGAGCTGATTCGGTGAGAGTTTATGGAGAGAGACGTCGGGGGGATATGGGTGTATTTCTTTTGGGGGTTATTTTGTTTTGTCTTTCCAGTTCGTTGGCGTTTTCCCAATCCAATTCTATAGGGAAGAATGAGGTTAAAGATACTGTACAGATGATATTTAAACTTAAAAATAATACCTCCACGAACCGTGAAGAGCGACTTAAAAAGATACTTGAGATTATGAGGTATAGAATAGCCTCCTTTAGGATTAACAGGGCTATAACTCAATTAAAGGACGATAGAATTTATGTAAATATACCAATTAAAAATAATGTTAAGAGAATAGAAAAGCTTTTAGCTGAGAGAGGGAATATGGGGATTTATAGTGTTATTGAGGATAATAAGGTGAAAGGGAGAGTTGTGTATCCGAGATTTAAGGGTAATCCCATACGCGTACAGGAAGAGCCTATCATTACTAACTACGCCCTTAGGGACATAAAAATCGCCGAATTGAACAATAAGAGGTACCTTGTGGTTTTTATTCTCAATCCGATAGCCAGACGACAGTTCGAAGAGGCTACTTCGAAGTTGAAAGGGAAAAAGGTCGCTCTGATTATAAGTGATAGGTGGGTCAATATTTCTCTTGTGAAAGATACAATCAGTTCAGGTCAGGTTGCTTTTCCCTTGGATTATCCCTTTGAGGATGCGATGGTAATGCTCTCCGCTATTTCTCTAGGTGCATATCCTGAGGCCATTCAACTTGAATCTGCCACTCCGGTACCGTCTCCATTTGTGTATCCAGAGCAATAAGAAATCTATTCAAGAGGAATCTGCACTCTTCTCTCAGTCGATAGTAAAGGGGGTGCTTTTCAAAGCAGGGGGAATCTTTGAGCCGTGGTAGTATGTCGAATAGAGATTTCTTGAATCTCCTTTTAAATATTTTCTTGTTGATACCCCTTTTTAATCTAAGTCCCATCATGAGGTTTTCGAATAGAAACTCTTTATTGTTGATTTTTTCTACCTCCGTGGCTATGTTAGGCTCGTTTAGGAAAGCCTTAATGTTTCTTTTATATTTAAGACGTCCCACTATGATTTTATCACCCTGTGTATCTCCCAGGGGAAGAGTGGATACAGCGGAGGCACCTATTCCGATATATGGATTTAGCTCCCAATAGTACAGGTTATGTCTGGATTCTTTTCCTGGTCTGGCAAAGTTTGATATCTCATAGTTTACGTACCCTCTTTCTTCTAGAAATTTTTTCCCTTTAAACCATAGTCTATCTGCATATTCTGTATCCGGAATTTTTAGTTTTTTGGCTCTAATAAATTTGTGAAGCAGGGTTTGTTCTTCTACCGTCAGTGCGTACAGCGATACGTGAGACGGGTCTAAATCCGTTAAAAATTCGAGATCGTGCAAAAGAGAATCTTCTGTTTGGTAACAGCAATCTTGCTCCCCGGGAATTCCGGAAATAACGTCAAAATTTACATCTCTATTCCATTGGTTAATCAAGAGGGTAATTGCTTTAAGGGTATCTTTAAGCCTCCCCGGTCGTCTGAGGATTTTAAGAAATTTATCTTCCAGGGTTTGAATGCCCAGGCTTATACGGGTAACTGGAAATGAGTTGCATAGATTAAGAAAATCATATGAGAATGATTCAGGATTTGCCTCTACTGTCCATTCTTTTGGTTTTAAGCTTTTGCCAGTGGTTCCTTCGTAAATTTTCACGATGCCATTAAACAATTTTTCCAGAGTGGTTGTCTTTAAGAAACTTGGGGTTCCCCCACCTATGTAAATCGTTTCTATGTTTATTCCATCTAGGTTTTGTATAAAACAAGAGTATTCTTGGAGCAACCTATCTACGTAGAGTTCTTCTGTGCTTTCGATGTTCCTGCTAAAAGATGGGGTAACAGAATAAAAATCACAGTATATGCACTTGCTTTTACAAAATGGGATATGAAAGTAGATAGCTACTCTGTAGTTTCCGTTTTGAGGTTTTAAACCTATTGTGCTACCTGGACAATTTCCCAAATTCATTCAATGGCCAGTATCTCAAAAGTACTTTTCCGATTATTCTCGAGTAATCCAGGGCACCCCATGAACGAGAATCACTGGAGTCTGGTCTGTTATCTCCCAGCACAAAGTATTGATTTTCCGCCAGGGTTATTGGTTCCATATTGCCGGAAAATGGCAATCCGTTTTTCCAATTTTTTGCTTTGATGGTTTTGGTTATCTTATAATTTTTTTTGATTAACTTGGTTTCGATTGTGTAGCGCGTGCTCCCCTGGGGCTTTATGTATGCTATAAAGTTTTTCATGTATACAGTATCTCCTGGTAGGGCGATTACGCGTTTCACCATGTATCTCTCATATTTATTACCTGCTGCATCTTTTAGCAAAGTAGCAGTATGAAGACTGAAAAAATCTACGAACGTATTTGCAATTTCTCTCCAGAAACCTATTCCCTTTACATAGGGCGGGGTTATTATGACAATGTCTCCGCGTTTGGGGCTGTGGTTAAGCCCCAATCGTTTTTTAAATAGTGAACTCTCTCTACCGTAGCTAAATATAGAAACAATGACTCGGTCGTTAGGCTTTAGAATTGGCTCCATAGAGACAGATTTTATTTGGAAGGTATTGATAAATATATTAGAAACCAGGAGGTACAGTAAAAAGGCAATAATAATAGCCTTTACAAGTCCTAACAGAAGTGAGGGTAATTTTCTTATTCCTGTTCGTGTCTTGTAGCGTTCCACTTTAACTTAATACCTCTCCAGTCACCGTTGTTGTTATCCCTTCAAATGGTATTCGATTTGTCGGTTATTTGATTTTTATTGAATTTTTCCTATTCTATCCAGTGGCCAGAACCTGAACAAAGCCTTGCCTAGAATCTTGCTCTTTAGTACAGGCCCGAAATATCTGGCGTCTCTGGAATCATCTCGATTATCACCCATAGGGAAAATTCTATCCTTTGGTATATAGACACCGTTCTCGTAAAAACGCCATTTGCTTCCGGAGAGCAAATCAGACGGGTTTATTGCATACTCCGTTCTGTACATCCATTTCCATATGTACAGGTTATCAACAAGAGCTGTTTGCTCAAAGGTGGGGTTGTTATTAGAATCTTTTCCTACCCGAAAATACCTCTTTACAGAGTCCATCATTTCATTGGTCACTGTCAATCCCTGTTTGAGCAATGCTATTCCTATTCCTGCTTCCTTGAAATAGTTGTACTCGTCCTGTTGGAATTCCCTTCTTATGGGATATTTCAGACCCAGCATCTTTTGAAGGTCTTTCTCTTTTATCCAGTTCTTTTCACCTGCAGGTTTTATTTCGACAAAACCCTTTCGCATTCTTAATCTGTCACCGGGCATACCTATCGCACGCTTTATGAGAAAATGATGCCTCGGTCTGCCGTATTGATCCTTGTCAAGATCTACAAGTGTTAGAGTCATCATATAAACTATTCGCTGGATTATCTCTATAACAGGTCCCTTGCTTATGTAGGTGGGGTTTTCAAAGATAATTATCTCTCCCCTTTTGGGATCTCTAAACCCTGGAAGTTTATACTTTCCGGGTAGAAGTTCCGGTCCGTATATAATTTTATTGACAAATATTCTGTCACCGATGAGAAGACTGGGAATCATTGATTGAGAAGGAATTAGATATGCTTGCAGGAGATACTGATTTATTAAGAGCACGATAAATACGGCAGAGATAATAGCATCCGCCCAGTCGAGTATTGGATTTTTTCGTTTCTGTTTCTCTCTTTTGATTAGTTTTCTCCGTTTCCTCCATGTGAGAAAACGTTCGGTCTGTAGAACGAGTTTATCGCTAAAAGTAAGTGACTTGTTTTTCTTGCTCATTGGATTGAGATTATCATGATTTATTTACGTTGACAAGTAACAAGTATAAAACCTATAATCCAATCATGCGAAAAAAAAGGATTATGACGAATAACGAGACAGGTTCAATTCCCGATTTCAAAAATGTGAAGGTAAGACTTCGGCCCTTTTTAGGGATTAAACCACAGGTATACGTACCAGTTATCTATATAGTCTTGTTAGTGCTTATTGTGTTTTTTGTATTTTTTTATTTTGGTATAAAACAGAACGGAAGGTATTACTTTTTTGAGTCCTATCCTCTCAATGCAGGTATTTACCTTGATGGTAACTATGTAGGACACACACCTACTGCTCTTCTTCTTAAAAGTGGCACGAGGAAAATTGAGATCTCTAAACCTTTTTATAAACCTATTACAATAACTCTTACGGTGAAACCCTATATATTTGGAACTCTGTTTTATAACCCCAAGAAGAGACTCCACCTAACTCTGGAATTAAGTAATTTTAAAGGGCTCATACGGTACTCTGAAAAGGATTTTGCTTCGAATCCATACATACCAAGTATTATATCTGCGACTTGCCAGGCTGCTTTCAGTGCCTTTCACGGCAAAAGCGAAAAGCAAAAGAGACTTATAAGTTATGATTTTTTAGACTTCTTGAGAAATTGTCTCTATTTTTCAACCAATGAAAGTCAGATTAGAGAGCTTCTTTGGGGATTTTCTAATGTTGTTTCGCGGGGTGATTTTTTGACTCCCCTTTCATTAAATCGCTCTGTGGATATCGTGTTGAGAGCCTTTGAGGGATACAATAGCTTTCCCTACTTTTTGGCACTTGCACTACGAGAGAAACATGCGAGAAAGATTGTTGAAGCAGATTGGTTTAAAAAGTTTAGCTCTGATTATGTACAAAAAGTCTACGAGGAAAGTAAAGCTCCGTTACCCGGGTATAGTGAAAGGTTTGTTACGGTTGATGGAATACATTTTTCGTTAATTCCAGGCGGTTCGTTTTTGGTGGGTAACACCACTGACCTAAAAAGAATAGAGCGACGAATTGACTATTTGATACCCACTCCGGTAGAAGTTAGCCCTTTTTATATGAGTACGACGGAGATAAGTGTTAGAGATTTCTTACTGTTTCTAAGGGATAATCCAGAGTGGCGAAAGACTAACAAGAGGGTTCTTCTTGCGGAGAAACTTGTTAGTGATACGTATTTAAGCGATATTCCTGATAAAATTGATTATTCTCATTTGGAATCCCAATTTAAATCGATGGACCAAAAATTACTTGAAACACCTATTCGTTACGTTTCCTACTGGGCTGCGAGAGCGTATACAAAATGGTTAACAGAAAAGCTCAAAAAATATCTACCAGGTATGAAAGTGCGGTTGCCTTTTGAGACCGAGTGGGAATGGGCAGCGAGAGGGGGGAAGAGGGGAATACCGTACGCCGAAGGTTTTAACAGTGCAAAAGATGTCTTCTATACGAAAGGCATACGTGGTCCCGCCAAGGTTGGGTCCTCCTCTCCGAATGGCTACGGATTGCGTGACATGTCGGGAAATGTTTGGGAGTGGTGTGAAAATTGGTTCTCGCCGGTAAGTTATTTTCTAAATGTTAGTGGTCCTAAAGTGGGCGCGGAGAAGGTTGTACGGGGTGGTTCCTGGGCGAACAAGAGGGAGTTGATTCCTCTCTATATACGAGGATCCCAACCTCCCTCATGGTGTACACCTTACACAGGATTCAGAGTTGTTCTTGTTCGAGAAAATTCTCGCTAAAAGATTAATTGTTGAAGGATTTAATAGGAGAGAGGATATTAAAAATTGAAGAGTGATGAGAATATAAAGATTCTTGCACTTAATAGAAAGGCGAAATTTAATTATACCGTCTTGGATACTCTGGAATGTGGTATCGAACTTAAAGGAACCGAGGTTAAATCTATCCGTGAGGGAAAGTTTTCCTTTGGTGATTCCTATGCAAAGGTAGATGGTGGTGAGTTATGGTTGTACGGTTTACACATATCTCCATATCCCTTTGGGAATAGGTTTAATCATGATCCTGATAGAAAAAGAAAACTTCTTGCTCATAAGCAGGAGATAAAGCGACTCTCTCGAAAGGTTGATGAAAAGGGATTGACTCTTGTACCATTAATGTTTTATCTTAAACATGGACTTGTAAAATTGGAGCTTGGTTTGTGCAAGGGCAAGAGGATATACGATAAACGTGAAGAGATAAAAAGACGGGATTTAAAACGTGAAGCCGAAAGAGAGTTTAGAAACAGATTAATGTAGAGTCTGATAACATATTGGGGGGTGAAACGGTCTCGACTGGAGGCTTAGCGGGGCAAAGGTTGCAGGTGGAGTGCCAATCTCCTAAAAAATGGCAAAAATACAAATGCCGATGATAATGTAGAATTGGCAATGGCTGCTTAAGTCAGCCACGGGTTTCTGGGGGCGCGGTCCCGAGCAACCAGAATACCCGACGCAAATCGGGACTTACCGAAGCGGGGTGCCTGCCTCCGAATCGGGAAATCCTTTAGCAGGCTCTGGCAATAAGCGGCGTGCTGCTTAGCCTTCTTATTGCCGAGATTAAATAAGCAGCTAAACCTGTAGAGACTTTTGTCTCGACCTTCAGGACGCGGGTTCGACTCCCGCCACCTCCAGAAAATCCAGAAAATACGTGTTCCAGTCTTATTCCCATTCAATAGTTGCAGGTGGTTTACTGGAAACATCGTAAACCACCCTTCCTATCTCTTTAACCTCGTTGGTGATCTTACCGGATATCTCCAGTATATCCTTCATTTCAAAGGGGTACACATCCGCTGTCATACCGTCGCTTGATGTAACCGCCCTTAAAGCAAGTACGTATCTGTAGCCTCTTGCGTCTCCCGTTACTCCTACCGATTTAACCGGTAAAAGCACGGCAAATGCCTGCCATATCTTTCTGTAGAGGTTTCTTTTTTTTAGTTGTTCTATGAATATATAGTCTGCCTCTCTCAGTATGTTACATTTTTCTTCTGTTACTTCACCAAGTATTCTTACGGCAAGACCGGGGCCCGGAAAGGGGTGTCTGTAGACGATATCCTCTGAAAGCCCCAATTTTAGTCCTAGTCTTCTAACTTCGTCCTTGTAGAGGATTGAGAGTGGCTCTATCAACTTCCCCTCGAGACGTTTTTTTTCAACAAGCGGAGATCGGACATTGTGATGCGACTTTATAACATTCGCATTTTTCCCAACACCCTTGCCGGATTCTATCATATCTGTATAGAGGGTTCCTTGAGCAAGGTAATCACTTGTTATTCCTAACCTTTTTGTTTCTCTCTCCTGGATTTCTATGAACAGATCACCTATTACCCTTCTCTTTTTTTCTGGGTTGGTTATTCCTCTCAGCCCGTTTAGGAATTCGTCTCTCGCATCGATGATATGAATGTTTTTTGCACCCAATTTTTTAAGATTTTTAAACACCTCCTCGCTCTCACCCTTTCTCATAAGCCCCGTATCTATGTACATGAGATGGACCCGTTTGGGTTTTACACTCCTTAATAGAAGTGCTGCCAGTACGGAGGAATCTACTCCACCTGATATTAGGAGGAGTATTTCTTTGTCTCCTACCTTTTCTTTTATCGTATCTACGGTTTTTTCTATGTATCTGTCCAGACTCCACTCTTTCTTTGCTTCGCAGATTTTGCCTGCAAAATTGTCCAGTATCGTTGTGCCATATTCACAGTGACTAACCTCCGGATGAAACTGCACGCCGTAGATATTCTTTTCTCCGTTAAATAGCACACTAACCAACTTATTCTCTGAGTCGGCAAGTATTTCAAAGCCTGGAGGCACCTTTTTTATGGAATCGCCGTGGCTCATCCAGGAGCTAAACCCATCCGGTATTCCTTTAAAGAGGGGACTCTCCCTTCCATTCATCCTGTAAAATATTTTTGTTCTTCCATACTCTTCCCTCTCTAGGGGGGCAATTTCACCCCCGTGGTCCTGTACTATAAGCTGGAGCCCATAGCAAATTCCCAGAATAGGGATACCGAGACTGTAGATTCTATTGTCAGGAGATGGAGATTCTCTTTTATAGACGGAGTGCGGGGATCCAGAAAAGATTATTCCCTTGAGTTCGTTCTTTACTTTTAAGAACTCCTTTGAATCAATCCTTATCTGCCCTGGAAGAATTACAGAGTAGTACCCTAAATCTCTTATTCTTCTAGATATTAACTGCGAGGTTTGACCACCGTAATCCAGAACTAGTATTGTATCCATGGCTCCCTTCGTATTATCGTCTCGCTTCTTCTATAACCGACAGAGATAATATCAACGGGTACACCCGTATACTCTTCGATAAATGATATGTAATCTCGTGTCTCCGAAGGAAGTTCCTCGTAGGTTTTGCATTGGGTTATGGATTTTTTCCAACCCTTAAATCGCTTTAGGACGGGTTCTGCATTGTAGAGTACTCGGTTAGAGGCAGGGAAATCTTTTATAATCTTGCCATTGTACCTGTATTCGGTACATACCCCTATATCATCCATACTGTCGTATACATCGATGTGAGTAAGGCAGAGGGAATCAATGGAGTTGACTCTGCAGGCATATTTTAGCGCCACAAGATCGAGGTATCCACAACGTCTCGGTCGACCGGTGGTAACACCGTACTCCCTCCCCAGTTCTCTTACCGTATTGCCCAGATTTCCGTCCCTCTCTTTTCTAAACTCAGTGGGGAATGGTCCGTTTCCTACCCTTGTCGTATAGGCTTTAAATACCCCTATAACCTTATCAATATCTCTAGGACCTATTCCACTACCCTGAGATGCTCCGGAGGCAGAGGAAAGTCCTGAGGATACATACGGATATGTTCCCAGGTCTATATCAAGCAATGCTCCCTGAGCACCCTCAAATAGGATGTTTTTCCCACTCTCTTTGCTTTTCCGATTAATCAGCAGGGAGGTGTCAGTTACCATCCCTCTTAGTGTTGGAATATATTTATCCAGGAAGTTTTTGTCCTCCTCCTCCAATTCCCCAAGAATCTCTTCTTCCAGAATATCCACAAACCTGAGGCTATCTCTCGAAGCTTTTAGCGAATAGGTTGTACCAATACCACGACCTGTAGTTCCTATAGGTTTCTTTCGCTTTTTATCCGTTTCAACATCGAGTTTTTTGAATCTCGGAAGTACGATATGGGCTCGCTCAGATATTAAAACTCGCCCTTTCCAATTTATTCCCTGAGAGGATAACATATTTAATTCTTCGAGAAGTGCTTCCGGGTCTATCACCATACCATTGCCAAGTATTACTGTTTTGTTGGGAGATGTGATACCGGATGGTATGAGATGTAGTTTGTATGTTTTGTCTTCTATTACGACGGTATGTCCTGCATTTGCTCCCCCGGAGAATCTTACCACAAGCTCTGCATCCTTCGCCAGAAAATCCACAATCTTACCCTTCCCCTCGTCTCCCCATTGTGCTCCTATGATTACAAGGTTCATCAATAAACTCCTTCTTTAGGTTATATATTTCTTGAATAGTTTGGTGCTTCGTGGGTAATTACTACATCATGTGCGTGACTCTCACGCAAACCCATTGCTGTAATTCTAACAAATTTTTTGTATCTCTTTAGCTCCTCTATGTTTCTACAGCCACAGTAGCCCATACCCTTTTTAAGTCCGATGACGAGTTGGTGGAGGAAAGGCTTTAACTCCCCTTTGTAGGGTACCCTCCCCTCTATCCCTTCAGGTACAATATCTTGATCGCTTTTCGTTGTTTGGTATCTATCTCCGGAACCGTTTTGGATAGCCCCTATAGAACCCATTCCTCTGTACTCCTTAAACATCCTTCCGTCGTAGATTATTTCTCTTCCCGGTGTTTCTTTAAGCCCGGCAAAGAGGTTACCCACCATCACACAGTCGGCCCCTCCTGCTATTGCTTTTGTTATATCTCCTGAGAATTTAATTCCGCCGTCCGCTATAACGGGTATAGAGTATTTTTGGGCCTCTTCCGCACATTCTACAACAGCACTAAACTGAGGCACGCCTATCCCCGCTATGACACGGGTCGTACAGATAGAACCCGGGCCTACACCAACCTTTACTGCATCGGAGCCCGCATCGATAAGTCGTTTTGTTCCCTCCCTGGTAGCAACATTACCCCCTATTACAGGCACATCGTATCTTTTCTTTATTTTTTCAACGGTTTTCAGAACGTTTTTTGAATCTCCGTGTGCTGTATCTATAACTACGAAATCTACCTTGTTCTCCATGAGGAGAGGGAGTCTATCTTCAAAATCGTTAGGCGATACGGCTGCTCCAACGATTAATCTT
This sequence comes from uncultured Spirochaetales bacterium, assembly GCA_964596425.1. Taxonomy (GTDB): domain Bacteria; phylum Spirochaetota; class Spirochaetia; order SZUA-6; family SZUA-6; genus CAZQTC01. Next base: position 481,730 of record CAZQTC010000023.1, read on the forward strand.
CCTCGACTATCGATCGCTGCGTTCGGGAATTGTTTATTTTTTTCCATATCTTTTACAGTTATGAGCCCCACTAATTTCCCCTCTTCGTTTACTACGGGCAGTTTTTCAATCTTGTATCTGTCAAATTTTTCTTTGGCAGTCTCAGGGGTTGTATCTTCATTTTCTACGACCAGTTTTTTGGTCATTACCTCTTCTACAAGTAAATTATCGTTCTTGCAGAATCGCAGATCTCTGCTTGTCAGGATACCGCATAGCTTTTCTTCCTCCCCAAGCACAGGTAAGCCCGAAACTCCCTGTGATTCCATAATTTCTTTTGCCTCTCTAACCGTTTGGTTTTTTGATATGGTAACCGGCATTTCAATTATCCAATTTAAGAATCTCTTCACTCGAGCAACCTGTTCAGCTTGAACTTCCGGTGGAAGATTCATGTGTATAACCCCTGCTCCGCCCTCGAGTGCAAGAGCAATTGCAAGTTCCTCCTCTGTTACCGTATCCATTGCTGCAGAGAGAATTGGGACGTTGAGGTATATTTCGCCTGCAAGGCGTGTTCTTATGTCTATCTCTGACGGTAATACATCGGAATAACCCGGAACGAGTAGCACATCGTCGTAACTTAACCCCTCTCTAATTTTCACTTTGCAATTCCCCCCTGATGGTATTTAGTATTTCTCTGTACTTTTTAACAATTTTTTCTACCTTTTCTTCGGAAAGTCCCCGGTATTTTTCCGGATGTGTCCAGAATTCCTCGGGATTTAATTTCGTATATTTCTCTATTCCAGCTTTTAAGATTGCACTTAAATTTTTATCACCTTCAATGATTTCCCAGAGTGATTTACCCGTTCTTTCTCTCTCCAGAGTGAGTTGCTTTATCATTTCGTGGGCATTGTCGATTCCGGATTCGGAGAGCAAAACATACACGGCCTCCGCCAGCACCATATCTCCGTTATCTAAAAGATTTTTTAACATCCGTTCCCTGTTTACTCTTAAAGATTTTAGTACTTTTGTCATTCTCGCGGTTGCGGCAGCAAACCCGGCAAAGTAATCAGCAATAAATCTCTTGGATGCCGAGTTTGTAAGGTCACGCTGGTGTTCAGAGATTTGGTCCATAAAAAAGGTAATAACCCTTGGAGAGAATGTTTTCCATAAGCTTTTGACATGTTCAGAGTTCCATGGGTTTCTCTTTTGAGGCATTGTGGAAGAGCCAACCTGTGTTTTGCTAAATCCCTCTCTCACCTCATCGATTTCACTTCTCTGGAGATTCCGAAGATCGTCGGCAAGGTTGGCAATTATTCCAAAGGCTATATTTATTTCCAATAGGAGTGACAGCAGGTACTCTGGTTCCACAAGCTGTGTTGCAGTTTCTGATGGTGTAATTCCTAACTGTTTCAAAACTTCGTTTTCCAGTTCTTCAGGATCCTTCACGATTAGTTTTGTTGCATTATAAGCTCCCACCGCTCCGGCAAGTTTTCCTCTGAGGTTGTGAGCTTTTTCCTTTATTCTGAGTATTGCTTTCCCAAGTCTCGACACATACTCGGACATTGCAAAACCAAAGGTTATCGGAACGGCATGTTGCCCGTGGGTTCTTCCTATCTGAGGGGTTGCCTTTTCCCTCTCTGCTATTTCCATGAGAGCTTCTTCCAAATCTATGAGCAGGGGAAGAATTACTCTATTCGTGGCATCTCTGTAGGCAAGTGCAGAAGCCGTATCCAATATATCAACGGATGTTGCACCGAGATGTAGGTAGGGTTTCCACCTGTCGGGGATGTACTTTTTTATTACGTTGACCAATGCTCTGATATTGTGGTGGGTTTTTTCTTCTTCTCGATATACCTCTTCGGGTGAGATTTGCTCTACCACGGACCCCAGTTTTATAAAGTCTTTGTTATCCTGTGGGACATCCTCTTTTATGTGTATAAGAGCTTTAAGAAGTGCTATTTCCACCCTTGTGTTGTATTTAATCCCTGCTGCTTCACTTATATAGGTGGCTAATTTCTCAAAAATTTCTCTGTTTGCAATGAAGTACCTGTGATCAATAGGAGAAAGGTTGAGATAAATATCTCTTTGAAACATAGCCCATTTATGCAACAGATTTGATATTTTGTCAAACCTTTTTGGCTATTGCTGTTAAGGAGGCTGTTTCTATCATTTTCCCTTTAACTAGTTCTTTTAGTTTCGTAATTTCTCCGGAGAGATTTGCCAGTACATTTTTTATCTCTTCTGCCGTTAAGGTATTTTCTCTTGTTACTTTATTTATCCTATCGATGGCGCTTGCCACTTCTCTGTTTGATATAAGCTGATTCTGGACGGCCACATGGAGGCTGTGTATAAACTCTGAGTACAGATTTAAATCTTTATTTATTCTATCAAATATTTTTCCAGCCTCTTTGCTGGATTCTCCTCCACTAAATATTACCTTTTCTATTTCTTTTACCAGTTTTCCTATCTCCGCAGCTGTTTCAGAGGATCTCTCTGCGAGTTTGCGTATCTCCTCTGCTATTACCGTGAATCCTGTTCCCTCTTCACCTGCTCTGGAGGCTTCAATAGTCGCGTTTAAGGAGAGTAAATTGGTTTGGTCCGCAATCTCATCAATAAGATCGAGAGAAGCCACCATATTATCTGCAACCTCATGGATACCCAATATTTCCTGGATCACCCTTTTTAATATCATGTTCCCATTGTTTGAAAGCTCTGCTGTTTGAATTATAGTATTCTCGGATTTTTCCGATGAGGAGGAAATCTTTTCCATAGATTCCTGAAGTTTCTCCACTGCCTTTGATATCTCCTCTATGCTGCTTACCTGATTCTGTGCACCCTTGGCCAGTCTGTCGGCAATTTCTGCCAAGTTCCCTACAAGATGACTTAAATTGAAAATTGATGCTTCCACAATCTCCAGAGTCATTCGTAACCGCCGGGAGGAGCGCATAAGGTCTTCCGTTACGATGTTTTCTTCTATAATGAGCATTGTTTTCCTTAGGAAATAGTAAACTAAAGCAATTCCGCTGATGCCTATGATGAGCATGGCTATAAGAAAACGAAATAAACGATAGTGTTTAAAGACAAAGAGGACGGCTACTATTTGTATTGTGAGAAAAAACACAAAGAGACCACCTATTATAATGATTGTCACGGTACTTAACCTCAAAGCATTGGCGATGAATAGGAGACAAATAAACCCGAAGGCCATCACCATGGGAACATATGGGTCTTTGAAAGAAAAGATACAGACAGCTAAAAAGGCTAGTAGAGCTACACTATCAATAGAGGTAGATAGGTATGTATATTTTTTTTCCAACCTATTATGTTTTATGAGAAAGAGAGAAAAGATAGCGATAACGATTAATATAAAGGAAATAACACCAGTAGGTAAAAAGGTTTTTGAACTTGTATTTAATAGATAGTAGTTTGTATAGGTGACTAGCAATGCAGAGATGGCAAATAAAATTCTAAGATACGCAATAACACTCTCACCCTCAATTAACCTTTCCTTTTTTATTTCTTCTAGTGACTTCCATTTTTTCATAAATTAATATTTAATTGATATTTTACTCTTTGTAAAGCAAATAAGTATTATTTATGGTATCTTTATTATTGTATGAAAGAGAAAAACGAAAGCAAAAACCAGAATCAAATTTATGCTCGGATCCGATCAGCCATCAGAGAGGGGAAAAATAGAAATTATCACAAAACAATAAAAATTCTCACCTCACTCGCTGACAAAGCGGAGGAGTATCCTGAAATTCTTCTCTATCTTGGCAGAAGTTACCACGCTATAGGTAATATTCCAAATGCCATTAGACTCTTACAGTTCTATATTAAGCTGAAACCAAAGTGCAGTGCCGGACATTTTTTTCTAGGGCGTTCTTATTTTTCAAATAGTCAGTATAGAGAGGCGATATATCATTTGAAACATTCTATAGAACTTAATCCCCATTTCCCATTTGTGCATGGCCTTTTAGGATTGACATATCTAAAACTTAAACGCTACGATTTTGCTATTTCACACTTCAGAGATGCGGCAAGACTAGCACCTAATGATCGTCGTTTTCTAAATGGATACTACAACGCTGTTTTGCTGTTTGCAATAAAACTGTTCTATATGGGGGAATTCCAAAACTCTGTTAACTTTTTTCTCGAGGTTTTGGAGCGAGACCCTAATCATCTGACGGCTAATTTATTTTTGTCGATGATATTTCGAGAGATGAAAAAATATGAATTTGCTCTGTTTCATATCAATAAGGTTATTAAGTATTCTCCGGAAGATCCAAAACTGCGGCTTACCAAGGCAGGGATTTTGCTCGCTAGTGGGAATAGAAGAGATGCGATATCAGAGCTTAAGCTCGTATCAAGATATTTCAATTCAGATGGAAATATTCCGGGAGAGGAGTATGAGTTAAATAAACTTCTTGCCAATATCTTTTTTAAAGAGGGAAACTATAGAAAGGCTATCCTGTATGGAAACAAACTTTTAAAGTCAAATTACAATCAACCGATGATTCATGCCCTGGTGGGTGAGGCTTATAGAAATTTGGGTGAATATGAAAAATCGAAAAATCATTATCTGAGAGCTCTGGATTCTAGAAGAGATGTAATAGAGTTTCGATATGGGCTTTTGATTTCTCTCTGGCAATTAAATGACTACACAAATGCCTACAGAGAGCTAAAAAAAATTTTAACTATTAACCCCGATGACGAACTTGCAAGGTACTACTATGCGCTTCTTGTACCGAGGATAAGCGAGAACCATCGGGAGAATATACGTCTCCTTCAGGAGCAGATACGTAAGTTGGGTCCAGATATACACTTAATGTTCTCCCTGGGAGAAGAATATATTCAGGTGGGACTTGCCGATTTGGCCGAGGGGTGGTTTTTAAAATGTTTGCGGATAGACTCTCGCAACGGAGAGGCTTATAAATATCTTATTGAAACTTATCGAATTTTGGGCCGGACAGAAAGTATGATAGAAACCTATGAGAAGTATTTGGGGATTTACTCCGATGATCTTTCCCTGAGAAAGGAATTTATAAAGGTACTACTACGTGAAAAATATTTTGCTAAGGCTAGCGATAATATTCTTATGGCGCTCTCCTATGAACCTCGAAACACAAAATTAAAAGAGGCCCTAGCCTTCACTTATAAAAATACTAAGAGATATTCCGAGGCTCTAATTATCTACTATGAACTGTTAAAAGCAATGCCAGATAATATCGAGTATTTGATTAATGCGGCAATCTGCATGATAAAAGAAGGGAATATCGAAAAGACTGTAGCTACCCTTGAGAAGGCTGTTAAGTATTTTAAGGGTGATATCTCATTAAAAAAACTTTTGGCTTATTGCTATTACCGACGGGAAGATTACGAGAGAGCGACTTCTATCTACAGGGAGATATTAGGCAATTCGGCGAATGACTGGCAGGCATATCAGGGTTTGGCCAATATCTATAAAAAGATGGGTAATATGGACTTTTTTGAAAGGTTTTCAAAAAAAGCAGAGGAAATTAGAAGTAATCTGGTAAAGAATCATTCAAGAAAGTAAGTTACAATACAAAATTCTTGATATTTTATAAACTATAGGTATAATCACTTTAAGGAGGAATAGTAATGGCAGTTAAAGCTTTAGATTTGTTTCAAGCATATTCACAGAACAAGCTTCCAAAAGAGGGTGGCTATATAATTTCTTCTTTTTTCAGTGAGAATTCTACCTATTCTAAATATGAAATTGTTGCATATAATGGGGTAAAAAGTCTCTACTTGTCCGAGGATGGACTTACATTTCAAACGGATGGAAACAAGTTATTTGTGCTGGTAGAACCTCCGAATTACCCCAGAAAATATATTGAACCCTTTAGGAGGGATTCTAAGGAACAAATTCCTCATAGGTTTTCAGAATTGGAAATTCTAACGGCAAAGAATCAAACAAAAATAATGATAAGTAAAGAACCGATTATTGCTTATTCTGCCTTTACAATATTAAAACCCAGAGGGATGGATTTTTCGTTTATTTTTTATAATCTGCCCGATGTTTTTGATACTATAAAAACTTTTTTTGCAAAAACGTTGAACAGAGAGGCTAAGGTTCCTCAGTCGGATGCCCAAAAGGCTGCGGAGGCAATTATACGAGGTCTTAAAAAGTTTAATATCTGGTCCTAAAGTTCTGTAATGAAAGATCTTATTCTAACGATAGATGTGGGAACTCAGAGTATTCGCTCTGGGTTAATTGATCCTGGAGGCAAAATAGTTGCTATTAAGAGAAATCCTATTGAATCTTATTTTTCACCCAAACCAGGGTGGGCAGAGCAGCATCCTGCCTATTTTTGGGAACAGCTCTGTCTTTCTACACGGTCTTTACTTGAGGAGAATAAACCTAATATTGATCGGATTGCTGGAGTAACCCTTACCACTCAACGATCGACGGTTATTACTGTTGATAGTAAAGGTGTTCCACTTCGACCTGCTATAGTTTGGCCGGACCAGCGACGAGAGAAGGATTTTTTATCCCTTGGTTTATTCTTTGATATTGGTTTTAAAATCATTGGTATGTATGAAACTGTCAAATATGCTCAGGCTGAGGCAGAGATAAATTGGTTACGCAAGAATCAACCCGAGATTGTGAAAAAAACTTTTAAATATTTGTATCTTTCAGGTTTTATTACCTATAAGCTAACTGGACTTTTTAGAGATTCTTATGCTGCTCAGGTAGGATACATTCCGTTTGATTATAAACATTTTAAGTGGAGCCCCAGGTTTAGCTGGAAGTGGAAGGCTTTCCCCGTTCCAAAAGAGATGCTTCCAGAGCTTGTACCTCCCGGTGAAATACTGGGTGAAATTATCGAAAGTGCCTCAAAAGAGACAGGCATTCCAGAGGGCCTTCCCGTTATCGCAGCCGGTTCTGACAAGGCGTGTGAACTTGTTGGCGCGGGGTGTGTATCCCCGGATATTGCAGGCATATCTTTCGGGACAACCGCAACGGTTTCTGTCAATATCCGTAAGTACACGGAGGTTATACCCTTTATTCCTCCCTACCCCAGTGTAATTCGTGGAATGTACTCACCGGAAGTCCAAATTTACAGAGGGTTTTGGCTTGTCTCCTGGTTCAAAAAGGAATTCGGCACAAAAGAAATACTGCAGGCAGAGAGGGAGGGAAGAGCTGTAGAAGAATTGTTTGAAAAATTGATAAGGGAAGTTCCCCCCGGTTCCCATGGTCTTATACTTCAACCATACTGGTCTCCTGGAGTAAAGGTTCCCGGCCCGGAGGCAAAAGGTGCTATTATAGGATTTGGAGAGATACATACCCGATCTCACCTTTACAGGGCTATTATCGAGGGGTTGTGTTATGCATTGAGAGAGGGGGCAGAAAAAATACAGAGGAGGAGCGGAATAAGAGTAAGGGAATTGAGAGCCTCTGGAGGGGGCGCACAAAGTGATAGTACTCTACAAATAGCCTCTGATATTTTTAATATCTCTGTCAAACGTCCGGGTACATTTGAAACCTCGAGTTTGGGTGCAGCTATTGTAGCAACCCCGAGATTGGGTTTGCATTCAGATGTGTTTTCTGCAATCAAAGAGATGACTTCTACTACGAAAATATTCTATCCCAATAGGGATGCCTCGAAAATTTATAATGAACTATACAGTAAGATCTACAAACACCTCTATAAGCATCTAAGGCATTTTTATTACACAATCCAGAGAATAACACGTTATCCTGATATCTAAATCTGATTTATCTTATTTTCCCTTAGCCTCAATGTTGTACTGTGCAATAGCGAGTAGAGCTATTGGTACCGAGTACGAAGAACAGGAGACATAATTTAATCCCGCTTCTATGCAAAATTTGATGTTTTCGGGGATAGCACCGTGTTCTCCACATAGTCCCGCTATTAAATCTGGGCGCGTCATTCGCCCTCGTTTTACTGCTATAGAGACAAGTTCTTTTACATGTTCATCCAAAATTCTGAATGGATTTCCATCCAGGAGATCGAACTGGGTATAATCGGGCATAAAGCTATTAAAGTCGTCTCTTGAGAGGCCAATCGTTGTTTGGGTAAGATCGTTCGTCCCAAAGGAGAAAAACTCGGCATATTTAGCTATTTTGCCAGCTCCAAGAGCAGCCACAGGAAGTTCTATCATTGTTCCAATCTTATATTCGGCAGGTTCTGCTTTAACTCTCTCTCTTACCTCTCGTTCTACATCGACTAATCCCTTTATCGATTTTCCCTCAATTTTTTTACCGTATATAATTAACTTGAGTTCGTTTTCGTTCATTATAATGGGGATCATAATCTCCGGTCTTACATCAACGCCCTCTTTTTTGAGCATATAGATTGCTTCGAATATTGCTCTAACCTGCATTTCATAGATTTCTGGATAGGAAACCGCAATTCTACAGCCTCTGTGACCGAGCATGGGATTGAATTCTTTCAGAGCATCGCACCGCTCTCTGATTTCTCTTTCGGAGAGAGTTTTGGTCCCCTTTTGTTTTTTAAGATACTCGATGAAACTCTTCATTTCATCCGAGTTATGGGGAAGAAATTCGTGAAGAGGAGCATCCAAAAGACGAATTGTAACCTCATGCCCCTCCATGATTTTGAATATTTTGTAAAAATCACTTTTTTGCATTGGTTCAAGTTTTTTTAGGGCCTTTAAACGTTCTTCTTTTGTATCGGAGAGTATCATTTCTCTAAAGACATTTATTCTTTCCGGTTGGAAGAACATATGTTCCGTTCTACATAGGCCTATTCCCTGAGCCCCGAAGGTCCTGGACAATTTCGCATCTCTGGGATTGTCAGCATTTGCTCTTACATGGAAATCACTTACAAAATCCTTTACTATATTTATGAAATCTAAAAGTCCTGATTCTTCCGGGTCAGGCTCGATCAGCTCTGCTTTCCCTAAGTATATGGCAGGTTCACCATAGTAAGGGACGTTAAGGGTTATGTAATCTCCCTCCTTTATGGTAATATCACCGATTGTTGCTTTATTCCCCGATATTTTTAGTTCGGGTTTTACCAGAGAAACCTTTCCGTACTGTCTAGCCACAACAGAGGCATGCGCCGAATATCCTCCCTCTGTTGAGAGAACGCCGGTGGCTACCTCAATTGCCTTAACATCCTCTGCAAAGGTAGCCGGCATACAGAGTATTAATCTCTTGTCTTCCCCACGTTTCATTGCCTGCCGATATTCATCCAGCAATTTTTCGGTGCTGAAGAAGACTCTCCCAATAGCAGCGCCTGGCGCTCCGGCTATTCCGCCATTTATACTTTTAAACTCCCTGACAGAATCGATATTGATAATCGGGTGTAAAATTTCATTTAGCTGAGCAGGTTTTATGCTTTTCGCCACGTATTCGCTGTCAATGATTTTTCTCGAATGTAAATCGAGAAGCGTTTTTATATCCGCTTGGGTGGATTTATTCATCACTGCTCTCTGGTCTATCAACCAGAGTTTTTTATTTTCTATGGTAAACCTAATTGATCTTATCTCCCTAAAATAATCTTCTATCTTTCTTGCAATTTCTTCCAGTTCCTTCAGATACTGCTTGGGAATTTTATTAATATCCTGACCCTTTGCTCCTATCTCGTTAAATTTATTTTGATAAAAGCTTCCGTATAATTTTTTCTCTCCTGTAATAATATTTCGTGTGTAAAAATCACCACTGGCTGAATCCTTACCGTAATTTCCATATACCATTGGTTGTATTAAAAGGGCTGTATCCTCCTGATTTTGATCGTCAATTCTGAGGAGCTTACTTATTGAGATAAGGGCTAATTCGAGTTGAGTAAATGCATCGGAGAAAAAACCATCCGGTAGTAATTTTTCGTATTTCTCTATGCTCTTTTTTCGCTTATCAGCCGTGGTATTGCTGGTTAACTCTTTCGTTATCTCATCTATTGCGGCACTGTAGCGTTTTAATTCTTCTTCGTTTCCCTCCAGTTCTCTTACCCTTGCTTCGACTTCTAAACATCCCTTTATCAGAAATTGAATCTCATGATAGCAAAAATTTTCGCCCACAAATTTGGAAAATCCGGGAATAGTCTCATTGGAAAGACCGAAATTGTGAAGTGTCGGGTAAGTAGCAATAACAAGATTTGGACTTATTACTATTTTTAAAAGCATTGGGTTTTCTGGATCGGCAAATCTCTTTCCTGTTATTGATTCTATTCTGTCTAGATATGGTTTTAAATTCTTCTTTATGTCGTATTCGTCGAGATGCGAAGAAACATCAGCATCGATAAGAAATCCCGGAAGGATGGGAAGGTTGAGAGAGGCAAGCTCCATTGCTCTCCTTCCCCTTATACCTATCTTTTCCAGGATAGTATCTTTTTCTGTAAACTCTCCTTTATTGAAAAAGTGTATGTTTTTTTTCATCTTTTACCGCCTTATAGAAATTTAGAATTAGAATAGATTCAAAACAGTATTAACAGGGAATTTTAAAAAAGCCTCAAACATGGGACTCGCTCCCTGCTTGAGATACCTTTGCAGCTTTGCTACATCTTTAATATTTTCTCCCGCGACGGAGATAAGAATCGCACTTCCATGTTTTACCTTACCCCATTTGAAGAGAGTGTTTATATCGTGGATTCTCTCCCCCTCGTAAAATATATAGACATCAAGGTCGGGATGTTTTGCCTTGTAACTCTCGATTATCTTCTTCCATGCTTCCACATTTCCGTTGTGAAATAGCTCATTTGTTACGGGAATTGAGTACAGAGGAGTCATTCTTCTCTTACCCTGTTTTATTTCTTTCCCTTTGGGTTTTTGAACTGTTGCTTCAACCTTTTTCTCTTTTGGGGCCTTTTTTTCCATGAAAGCGGGTTTTGTAGCTGGCTGAGGTGGTTTTAGAGAACCTCGTTTCATACTTGCAGGAATTTTAACGGTTTCCCCCATTAGTATCTTATAGAATAGGTCGATTGCATCGGTGTATAACTTTTTGTCCTCCGTTTTATCAAAGTATCCACTGTAAACCACCAGCAATTCATTCTTTTTCAATTCTTGCACGGATTCCCAATGCTTTATATTTTTAGGATTAATGGGGGTAATACCAAGCTCTGGATGGTAGTAGACGACGACGAGATCCACTGCTGTTAAATTAGAGCACTTCGATACTGTATTTTCAAAATCTGTGACACTATTCTTCAGGTTGAATGAACGATATTTATACTTATACTTGTCAACAAGAAGAGATTGAATAATCGGAGCTATCTGTTCCTGTTCCAGTTCTTTATCTTCAATCATTGATTGCAGGATATCGGCAAGATTGACTTTATCCTCCAATTCGGAGATGATTCCCATTACAGCTTTGAAATGTCTAAGTGATTTATTAAACCCCTCCCGTGTACTTAGACCGGAATAATCATGTGTAGTCGATACCATTATACACCCCTTAAATTTTGAAAAGATAACTTTTAAAAATAAAAGGTGACCCCTTGGAGCAAAGGGTCACCTTTCTATCCATCTTTTTATATTTCCTTTAAACCGTCGTCCTGTTTCTTTCTAGAACGTCCCTTCTTTTTAGGAGTTACATCTACTACTCCTGTTTTGGAACCACTCTCTTTGGTTTCCGGTTCTTCATTTAGCATATCAAGATATTCACTACCCGCGCTTGCCTCTTCCTCTACAGGGGCAAAGGACTGCGCTATATCTTCTCTCACAGTCGATCGCCTTCTGGAAAATGCTGCGAATGCTGCATCCTGAAAGCCTTTGGAGACACCATGGAGAAACTCGTTTAAAACGTTGGCCATGCCATCCAAAGTTGCTTTTTTCCTTTTAATGGAAGTGATATCCACATCCAGAAGAAGTCCCGGTTGAATATGATACGGATTTATCATGTAATCGAATTTATTAAACTCACTCTCTAAGAAGTTTAATCTTTCCTCCATTACCCGTCGCTGAATAGGATACTTATAGGCATACATTTTCTGTAGTTTCTCTCTCATAAGGATAAGTTTTTTCTTTATCTTATCCTTTTCAAAAATGTATGTTCTATTCATCCGCTCCACTTCCGTGTCAGCAGGCTTAACAAAGGTTATTTCATCCCAGCTCTTCTCTATGTCTTCGTAGAGAGGATCTCCTGTCCTCGCTTTTATCTTGTTCTTTATCTTGTTTCTGTACTTTTTAGCGAGGTCGTTGAAGTCCACGATACCTTTCATAAACTTCGAATCTTCATAAACCATCTCCAGTACGTCCCAGAGATGTTGAACCTCTACCTCAAATGATTTTGCCTGCACATCGTATGCTCGTCTTTCTTCGAGAAGCTGCGATTGATCGTAGTATTTCATTCTTATTGAGTATCGCTCATCGGGAAGCTGGCTTACATCTGTATCTTCATACTCTCTCAATATTAATTCACGCGCATTTTTGAGGTTCTCTACGTACTGATAGCCCATTTTTGAGGTATCAAGTATAGAGGTGATCGAATTAACAGCGGTATTGAACCCTCTGTTTCTAATATTCTCTAGGTCAATTATTTTTTTAAGGTTCTCTCTAATATTGAGGGGATCAAAATCCTCAGGATCAATCTCCGCTCTTAAACCCTCTATTTTGTCCATAAGGGATTTCGCAAAGAAGGTATACCTCTTGGATTTAGGATCGTCTTTATCATCCGAGGTGTATTTCTCTACCCTCTTCATCTTCTCGAATATAATTTCACTGTCCGAAAGTTCCTCTTTACCCTCGTCAATGAGTTCATCCTTTAATTTTTCTATCTCTTTATCAATGAGGTCCATAATGTTTTTAGAAATGAGGTCTTTAATGAGAAACTCTACCGTTACCTGATAGTGGAAAATCGGACTTATCAACTCTGAATCGAGGATATTTACCGAAAGTTTTACGTCTGTTACTGTCTTGGGCTTTGTAATATTGTCTTTGAAAGAACACTTGACAATTGAGTAGGCATTTTCTCCTCTGATAAATGCCCCAACATCTGTCTTTTGGCGGAGCAAAGAATTGGTTAGATTTTCCAGATCGTTAACTCCCCTCTGAATATGACCCTGGAGGTGACCGTACATGTTAACGATTGATTTCTCAATCTCACCGGTGTTGAACTTGTCAACACCACCAACCTGATCGAGCAATGCCGCTATTTCTTTGGGGGTGTATCTGGCAAGAGTTTTCATCTCCTCCTTGTCGATGAAATTTCTCACTTTCTTTACCATTTCATCTTCAGCGGTAACTATGTACCTGTTGAACATGTTCTGGTAATTCTGATTGAAATAATTGTACAATTTTTCTTTTAACCCCCCCATTATGTCTATTCTCTCCAAGACCTCTTTGGGAAGTTTTGATGTAATATGATTCATTACCTTATCAACTTCTTCACTTAAAAGAAGATCAACCTCTGCCTGCTGATCACGAAACTCTTGAGCCAACGAATTCCTTGAACCTACAGCACTTGGTTTCTCCGGATGAAAAACATTAGGACTCTTGGGTAGGTCTATACTTGCCATAATAAAACTCCTCCTAAATGTAACATTATTTTAAATTATCCATACATGACATAAAATGTAAAGCAATTTTTTACCTTTCCTCTTCCATTTTACAGCAATTTATTGCATTCTACAAGTATAAAAAAAAGCGGGGTGTAAAAAAATGTTTAGACGAAAAAGTAAATATCTATTAACTATTTTTTTAATTATTACTCTAATATTGATATTTAATCAATCTCTATTTTCTGATACTAGAACGGAGAATATCGATATTGTTATAGCTCTTGACAAATCACTCTCTATGGTAGAGGAAATTAATGCAGTAAAGGCCTACGTAGATCATTATATTATCGATCAACTTGTTATACCCAACGATTATTTACTTGTTATCGGTTTTTATGGCAAAACACAGGTTCTTGTTTCTCAGTTTATCAGAAATGAGGCGGATAAAGAGAGGGTGAAAAAAATAATAAACGCTGTCAAAGCGGATGGGCATTTTACCGATATAGGACATGCTCTCGATGTGGTTAAGGAAAAACTTTCAAAGCTTGCCAATGACCATAGGAGGAAGTACGTTCTTCTACTTACGGACGGCAAGCAAGAGGCTCCTCCTGGTAGTAAGTATTATTCTCCTACAGGTAAGTTCAATCATGAATTTCTTAAGAACGCTAAGGTAATACAAAAACAGGGATGGAAAATAGAAATACTTGGAATTGGAAAATTGCCGGAAACGGAGGAATTGGCCAAAGTAATATCTGGTAACTATACTGAAATTTCAACCAATCCTACCGAGAGAGAAATTAAAGCCAAAACGAAAAACCTACTTTCGGTTGTTGAAGTAATAGAGAAACCGCAGTTGGTGACTTTTTCCAACAAAGGGAAGGGAAAAATCACTCTAAAATTGAAAAGTTCCGGTTACAAATCTCCTGTAATGGTAAAGGTTATTGGGATTGAAATTCTAATGCCCGATGGTAAACATTTAGGTCTCGAGAACTCTAAATTTATCTCTGAGATAGGGCCTGGCGAAACCAGAGAGGTGTCTATCCCTGTGAAATTTTCAAAGCCTCTTGCTTCCGGGGAGTATAAAGGGACTCTTATTTTTAAATTTGATAGTGCGGGAGTGAGATTTGTTCCTGCAGCTTTCGATGTTGACTTTAGAGTTAAAACTCTCATTGAGAGCTATTGGTGGATGATATTGGTTGGTGGCTTGGTACTTTTAATACTGATTGGGTTACTGATATGGTATGTAAGTCAATTGAGTGGTGGTAGGAGAGGAATGCGGATAAGACTTGTGGTAGAGGAGTTACCGGTTGACAGGATTAATAAACCTGTTGAGATAAAAGAGAAAATTCCTCTATATTTAAGTATTGTCAAGGACAATATAAGTATTGTTGACAAGATGGGATCATCCGTCGTCGCCAAGTTGATACTTATTGGGGGGAAGTTAAAATTGTCAGTTTTAAAGGATGGTTTTTTTCGGGATATACAAGAGGTTGCCGATGATGTTCTTAATAAAAGTCTAAAAGTTAAAACAGATATAGGAAGGAATTATCATATAAAGATAAGAGCGATTAGTTAGGCTATGGATGATTTAAGCGTTTACTTTTTTGAGACAGGGTTTCAAAATTCTATCCCGGGCATAAAACAGGGATTCCCTGCCTTTGCTTTCCCGTTTTTCGGAGAGTATTTTCTATTAGATGTTGCTCTTTATAATTTTGTTGCTCTTACGGATAATATTTTTATACTTTTAGATCAAAATATTTATAAAGTGGGTTTGTCCCTTGTTGATAGGTGGGAAAGGAAAAAACCGGAATTATTGGTAGGTGATGAAAGTGTTGATTTATTTATTCATCATCTTCAGGAGCAAAAGGTTGAGTACGTTGTGCTCTCTTCCCTTTCGTATGTTGGCTTTTTTGAAAGTGAAAGATTAAAAGAGATTGTTGAGGGTGACAGGTACTCTATTGTAAAACTTTCGTTGGAAAATACTCCCGTTGAAGTGTATATTTGCAATAGAAAGGAATTGATAAAACTTTTGAAAAGAAGCCGCAGAGGGATTGGCAGGAAAGAGAAACTAGCAGATTATCTGTTTGAAAATTTTTTACTTACTAATTTTGATATTATCAGAGACATTCCTGGGAAATTATTCTTTAATAACAGTATAGAACAGATTTATGAGAGCAATTTAAAGCTAATAAACATTCTTTCCAATAGCGAACTTGTAAACTTTTTTAATTCGATGGAAAAGTTTATCACTACAAGGTCGGACTCTTATATATCTTCTAAGGGTTATGTCAAAAATTCTTTTATCTCCCGCGACGTACAAATAGAGGGTTACGTTGAGAACTCTATAATTTATCCCGGTGTAAAAATTTCCAGAGGTGCAAGGGTTATGGATTCTGTGGTTATGAATGGAAACATTATATGTAGAAATGCCTCTGTGATCCATACTGTCGTGTTGCCAAATACGAGAGAGTTAAAACCAGGGGGCTGTAATATAGGTGACTCATCTGCTATCGGTGAAAGAAAACGTGGAATTATTAACAGCAAGTACCCTAATCAGATAAAGGACGGGCTAACAGTGATAGGTTTTAACGCTGATCTTCCGCATGGTTGTAAAATTGAAGCGGGATGTGTTGTTGAATCTGATGTGTCTTTTAGTAGAATAAGGAATTTTAAGAATTTTAAAAGGGGTCAGACGATTGAGGCGGAAAGGGTTGAAGGATCATGATATTTAAACAGATAATTGACTTTATAATCTCAAATAACAATTTTATTCTCTCCGCTCATGAAACACCGGATGGAGATGCTATTGGAAGCGAGTATGCGATGTTGAAAGCCCTTCAAAAACTCGGAAAGAATGTAAAGGTTTTTAACTCAGATCCCATGCCTGGCAAATTTAGCTTTATTGATGAAAACCATGAGATAATGACGCTTGAATCCGAAGATCAACTTCCCGATAATCTTGGAGACTATGTTTTACTCATTCTGGATACTAATGATGAAAACAATATAGGGGTTGTAGCAGAGTATGTGCTGCCACGGGTGAAGGGATATTTTATTATTGATCACCATGAGAGCGAGGAAGACCTGCTGGTGCAGAACTTAATCCAGAAAAGTGCTTCTTCAACGGCAGAGATACTTTATTTACTCTTCAAAGAGATGGGAATTGAAATAGATTTTAAAATGGCCCAAGCGCTCTTTATGGCGATTGTGTATGATACCGGCTCTTTTATCTATCCCAAAACTACAGCACTAACCTTTGAGATTGCGAGAGATTTAGTGACAATCGGAGTTAGTCCAAACTATATTTACAGCAAGGTATACGAGAGTAACTCTATCTCTTCGCTTCTTCTTCATTCTAAGGTGTTGTCCACGCTGGAGATTGTTTTTGATAATCATGTTGCTATTCAAACAATGACCAAAGAAACTATTATAGACTCAGGTGCACTTTATGAGGAGGCCGATCAGATTATTAACTTTCCGTTGAGGAGTGAATCAATAAAAGTTTCTATATTTTTCAAGGAAAATCTCGATGGATTACTTCGATGTTCTTTGAGGTCAAAGGGGAATATAGATGTAGCGGAAATTGCACAGAGTTTTGGAGGAGGGGGACATAAAACAGCCGCTGGATTTAAATGTAAATTGTCACTCGAAGAGACGAAAAAACTTGTCCTTGAGAAATTGAGTAAATATTTTTAGCTTTAGATGGAATGATAGAATGAAAGCAAAGATACTGGCTCTGTTAGTGATTGTTGGATTATTAAGTATCTCCTGTAGTAAGGGGGAAAGACGAGCCAAAAGTGTTTCATCGGATAAGTCTGAGACTATAATTTCAAAATCAAATGTAAAAAAGAACACTAATGGAGAGAACTATGCCGATGAAGAAGCGGTCTATCGAGAAAAGGTTTATAAGGAAAATCTTCCCAAGATTCCTTTGCCTCCCAATCTGAGAGTGTTACAGACAATCAATGCTAATCTAGACCTCGATCTGACAGATGAACAGATACTTATCGTTAAAGATAAAAAGAATCAAGACTCAAAACTAAGGATTATTGTTGTAGATTTTGATCCCATTCGTAATGTGTATTTCAAATCATGGGAGGGTGTTACAAACGCGGTAAATCCTCACGACTATTCTATTTCTCTCAAAGATATCGTTGGGGATCACAGCAAACAGATTATACTTCAGGGGACGAATGCTAAGGGTGAGTTAACACTCGATGTATTTAGGAGAACTCCCTCTCCTAATGGTTTGGGTTTGTTTTTTAAAAATATCTGCAAGATAGTTTCGGATGGTACCATAGATATTCAGGAAGAGGAGAGATCAGAGGGTTATCAATTGGGACAAAAAAACGGGGTAAGTTTCCCTATAGTTGTATTTGCTCATGATCCCGAGTCAAAGAACGTTATGGACCTTCTGAAGATGACATACTACTGGAAGTACCCTAAGAATAGTTATGTTCTTTCCTCTATAGAAAAAATCCCAGGGAAAAAGGTTGAGGAAAAACGTCTGAGAAAATTGTTTAACAGTAATAGTATCAAAGCATTTGAGGACTTTATTAAAGGGGCGTGGTATCACCCATTGAAGGGAGGAGTTGGTGAGATTTTGTTTTTCCAACCGGATAAAAGAATAATTAATTTATACTCTAAGAGCGTAGATGAAGTATATATTTGGAAAGAGTCCTCTTCGAAAATATATAACAGATTGAGGATTGTTGTTGAAAACGAATCTATCCCATCAATCAAAAAATTAGTCTCTGTTAGAATTAAATCTCTATATGAGATATACGTTAGTATTCAGGGGCATGATCGATGGGACTTTAGTAGTAAACGTTATGTAAGACTTCCTGTAGAGATGGAACAACAGATGGTTCACAAGAATGAATCACAGCTAATAAAATTATCACCGATAAAGCTGAAGGGACTATATACCAATACGTTAAAAGATGTGGAGGTAAATTTCATGCCTCCACACTATACCTGGACAGAGAAAGGGAAAAAGGAACAGGGTGGCTTCGTGGTTTTTAATTTTGGAGGCAAGGAAAATTTCAATATACTTCAGATGATGGCGGTTAATAGAGACGGGCTTGTAAAAACAACAAGGTCATACTTAGTAAAATATAAGGAAGTGAAACAAACCAAAGAGTTAAAAAGGACCATTGATTTAATTCCCATAAAACTAGAAATTAGCGGTTTTAGTATAATTTCTCCTAATGGTTTAAAGTTAATACAGGTTGAATACATAGATGAACCCTCAAAAGAGCAAACTAAAGAGTAACTTCTGGGTGTATCAATCTATTTCTTTAATAACGCCTTCAAAACCGGCATTTTCTAATTTGTGAATTATCTCCTGTGATTCTTCGATTGAACTGTAGGGTCCGATCAGAACCCTGTAAAAGATTCTTCCTCCCAGGTTTGCTCTTGTAATGGTGGCCTCAAATCCTTTACGATTAAGAGATTTGACCAAATATTCTGCATTTTCTTTTAGAGAAAAGGATCCTGTCTGCACATAGATGCCCCTGTTAAGATGGTTGGCCATAAGATGATTGCCCGATTTTTTTTCTTCTTTTTGTCCCTTACCTATTAATGATAGAAAGTAAAAGTTTGGTGAGGGAAAGATCTTAATCCTCTTTGATCCAGTTGTGAGTAAATACTTGCTGGCGTTTTTGTTGTGTTGCCCCTTTAAGGCATAGTACATCCCTATTTGAGCCGCCTTTCGTTGATTGATAAACCTCTCGTTCGAGAGCAGGAATTCAAAGTTTTCCTCCGCCAGTGTATATTCTCCTAATTGTAGATATGCAAAACCCTTAATAAGATAGTACCTTCCAATTTTGTCCTTTGATTGAATTTCGCTAAGAAAAAATTCGGATTTTTCCAGTTCGTGAACTTTATCTATGATACTATCAAAATCTCCAATCGAGTATAGAGCGGCAAAATAGTCCAGTAAAGTATCAAAGTTAGTGGTTGTTGGATTCATTTCCCAGGCTGTTTTGTACAGTTCGCTCGCTTTTTTGAAATCTCCCGTTAATTCGACAAGATTAGCAGAATTGTTTAGTAGCTCAATACGGTGTTGGGTAGAGAGGTATTTAAGAGAATACTTTGTTACTATGGAAACAGCTCTATCGACATCCGGATCTATTTTTAGTATGGTATTTAATATATGGTTATAAATTTTTTCATCCAGGTTTTTGGGATTTTTTTCCCAGATTTCGTTCAGCCATGTAGTATAGTATTTAATTGCTTTATTGACATCCCCGGCTTTCTCCGCTTTGGAGGCCTTCTTTAAGACAATTTCCATGTGTGAGACTGTGGGTTTCGGATTCTTCGTAGTGTTTTCTGCTTCCAAAAGTTGAAGTGTTAAGAACAAGAGAAGAACTAAAAGAAGAAGTTTAGTCTTTGAAATCAATTTTTCCAACATTTGGTTCTGTGACTTCCGAAGAAATATCTTTAGTTTTTTTCTTTTTGTTCTTTGATCTTTCCTGTTTGTCTTTGACGGGCTTTCGCTTCTTTACCAGGGTAAATGGAAGCATCATTATGGCCCCTGCTATGAATGAGATAAGAAGACTAAGAAAGATAGGTACGTTCTTTATTGTGTAGAAACCAAAACAGATATCCGATGTGTTTGAGAGATTAAATGCGCTAAATACGGCAATAATAATTAGTAAGAGTAAAAAAGCCACCATTTTAAATGTCATCATTTTCCACCTTTCTACCGCGATATGTATTCCCTCTGAGTTCTTCGAGGGTAACGAATAAAAACTTTCCTATCTCACCCGGTTCCCCGGGAAATACCACCATTTCATCCCATTCTGTTCGTCCGAGCAGCTCTCGTGGGTTATGTCTTGATATACTCTCTGCAAGTACCTTAACTTTTCTTCCCAGTCGTTTCTTTCTATTAAGATAACTCAATCTTTTCTGGAGGACAAAGGCCCTGTTTAATCGTTCGATTTTTACCTCGTATGGTATAGGATCACCGAGTTCAAATGCCTTTGTTCCCTCTCTAGGATTATATCGGTAAATAAAGGAGTCGTCAAAATTTACTTTTTCCATCAGCGAAAGTGTCTCTTCAAAGTCCTCTTCCGTTTCTTCGGGGAAACCTAAAAGAATATCAGTTGTAATAGAAATGTCGCTTATAGTTGTTTTGATCTTGTTAATGATTTCCAAATAGTTTTCTCTTGTATAACCCCGTCTCATAAGCTTCAATATCTTGTTTGATCCATGTTGGACGGGAAGGTGAATGTGATTGCAGAGTTGTTCATTTTCGGCGATCAATTTGATTACCCTATTCGACAGATCCTTCGGGTGAGAGGTTAAAAATCTTAACCATTCAACTTTTACATTGGTGATAATCATCTCTAACAGGTCTGGAAATGTAATGGTAAGGTCTCCCTTCTTATATCTATAGGAATTTACATTTTGTCCGAGTAAGGTTACCTCCTTTACTCCCTCATCCACCAATTTTGTAAGCTCTTCTATTATCTGCTCCGGGGAGCGCGAGACCTCTCTCCCTCTTACGTAAGGCACAATACAGTATGAACAAAAGTTATTACACCCATGCATAATAGGTACAAAGGCTTTAAAAGAATCTCTTGAATGACGCTCGAAGAAATCATAGGAAGAACCATTTGTAGCTATTATTTTTTCATTCTGTTGAAAAGATTCTTCTAGATAATACGGTATTTCCTTTTTATCAAATGCCCCTACAACTATATCTATATGGCTGTTCTTGACTAAGAATTTCTCCTTTAGACGCTCTGCCATACATCCCATTACGACAAGTTTGAAATTATGCTTTTTTTTCTCATGTTTATAGAAACCCAGACGGCCCCATATTCGTTCTTCCGCTGTTTCTCTAACAGAACAAGTGTTCAAAATTACAGCATCGGCCTCTTCTGGGTTTCTTGTTTCTTCCCAATCTGCAGAGTCAAGAAGTAGTTTAAGCGACTCTGATTCTGCCATATTCATCTGGCAGCCATAGGTTTCTATCAGATATTTCTTTTTCATTGTACTATCAAATTACCATAAATTACCTTATAAATATACTCATAAATAGCTTTACTGAGTTAAAAAGTATTAGCAGAATATAAATAAAATTCAATACGCTGGATTTTAGTTTCTTAAAAACGAGAACTCCCAAATATACTCCAACCAGTGTGCCTACTCCTATAAATGCCGAAATTATGAGTGATTGATAGAATAGGTTGTATCTATGAGTCAATAGAAAAATAGCATTACTTAGTATAGCCCCGGTAGGAACGCTTATTGCTATTAGACCCGAGGAAATTGGTATGGCTTTCTTTATAGGATACTTTACCACCGTCTTTAATATTGGCCCGTAGTATATTCCGCCACCGATCCCCAGTAAACCTGCGAGAAATCCTCCTGGAATCGATATTAATGCCTTGAAGTAGCATTTTTCTATTTTTGGGTTTATCTTCTCTTTTTGCTCTTCCCTGCCCTGCTCTGGATGTTTCCTATGATCAAAAACTCTCTGTTTTAGCATTTTATAAAGAGAGATAAGAAGAACTACCAAAAATATCGATTTGAACACTACGGAGTAATTGACAGATGGAAAGAGAAGTTTAAAAAAGAATTGAAAACCCACTCCTATAAATACCCCTATAAGAGCCCAGGGAATAAAAGGGACAAGTTCTTTAAAACTAATAGTTTTACTCCTTTTATGGGTTACAAAAGAGGAAATCCCTGTTATGGAACTTAAGATAAGTCCTGCTGATCGAGCTACGGAGGGAAGAGCTCCCAACTGAAGGATAAAAGGAACGTTAATAATCCCTCCCCCTATTCCTAATAAAGACCCCAGGGCTCCAGAGAGGAGACCGATGCCAAATAGTTCTGCAACAAAGACCCAGTTGAGATTTAGTATCATTTGTTTCTCGAATTACATCCTTTTTTTAAGTTTGCTAAAGAATTTATAGAGAGAAACGGCACCTCCAATGAGGAGTCCCCAGCCTGCAAGGCTCATTAACCATCTGAATCCGGGAATCAAGGCAGCTCCAGCAGTTAAAGCCCCTGCCACCAATGTTACTACTCCGGCAGGTTTGTCCTCTTTGGAAGCAGACATTGCTATTCCTCCGATTGCAAGGGCTGCCCCAACAACTACTCCGACAATGGGGAGGGAGGAGAGGGCTTTTAACACTAATAGACCTATACCCCCACCTACCGCCAGGAATCCCTTTAAGCCACTTTTGACAAGTTGCTCTCTCGGTACTATTTCATTCATGACAAAACTCTCCTTAGAATGCCAATTTTAACTAAACTAATACTTATACGGCTACAAAGCAAAAAGTTTACCCACATTATGTTCGATATTCTAAAGTTTTATACTATTGGCGGCCAACAGTCTATCAACGAGGACAAGATTAACCATATTTTCAAGGACCGGTACTGCTCTTACTGCTATACATGGATCATGTCGTCCTTTTATCGATATTTCTACTTCCTCTTTATTTTGATTAACTGTCTTTTGAACGATACCGATTGAGGGTGTAGGTTTTAAGGCTGCCTTAACTACAATGGGCATCCCATTGCTTATACCTCCGAGTATACCCCCTGCATTGTTTGTCGTTGTTTGAATATTTCCCTCTCTGTATATAAACTCATCGTTAGACTTACTCCCTGTCAAACGGGCCAGATTAAATCCTCCTCCTATTTCCACTCCCTTTACGGCTCCTACTGACATTACTGCAAAGGCCAAGAGCGCATCGAGTTTTGAAAAGATAGGATCTCCCAAACCTGGCGGCACTCCAAAAGAGCGAATCTCCACAATTCCACCTAGCGAATCGCCTCTCTTTGCGGCTTCTGAAATCGCCTCTTCTATTCTCTTGGAAATTTCTGGTACCGGACATCTAACCGGTGAGTTGTAAATTTGTCTCCGCAGTTGAATAGCCTGGGCGGGAGGTACGTTTCGCCCAGGCACTATGGTCTCAATTTTTTCGTCAGCAGAAATACCACCTGCTTCTCTTAGAAATCCTATCGTTACGATTCCGTTAGTTTCTAAAATTTTTTTTGCTACCGCGCCTGCAGCCACTCTTGTAGCTGTTTCTCTCCCCGAGGCTCGTCCCCCTCCTCTGTAATCTCTGTTACCGTACTTAACTTGATATGTGTAATCCGCGTGACCAGGTCGAAAAATATTTTTTAAACTTTCATAGTCTTTTGAGCGGACGTTCTTGTTAAAAATAATCATACTTATTGGGGTTCCCGTTGTTTTGCCCTGAAAAACACCGGAGAGTATTTCCACCTTATCTTCCTCTACTCTGGGAGTAGTAAACTTACTTATTCCGGGACGTCGCAGGTTGAGTTCTGATTGCACGTCTTCCTCGTTCAACTTAAGTCCTGGAGGGCAACCATCAATTACAACACCAATCGCTTTTCCGTGCGATTCGCCCCATGTGGTTACTCTAAAATATTCTCCGAAAGTATTCATACGTTACTTATTCCTGTACTTTTAGGCGTAAATATCGTTTTCCCAGTTAGGATCTACTTCTTTATGGGCATTGATCTTCTTTCTGAAAATATCGCGTATTTCCAGGAGCTTCTCTTCGGTTTTAGCCTCAAAAATTATTACCAACTCTGGTAAGTTGGAAGAAGCCCTAACTAATCCCCACCCGTCGTCAAATTTTACTCTAGCTCCATTTATATCGATTACCCTATCGCCGTACTCGGCTTTAAATTCCTTCACCAACTGATCTACAACCTTATATTTAACTGTATCTGGACAGTGAGCCTGAATCTCGGGAGAAGTAATATACTGAGGAATAGTTTTTAACAACTCGGATAGTTTTTTATCCTGTTTGGAGAGGTAATCCAAAAGTTTCACAGCGGCATATATCGCATCATCAAAACCATAGTATCCCTCGTTAAAAAATATATGACCGCTCCTTTCCCCTGCCA
Source organism: uncultured Spirochaetales bacterium (assembly GCA_964596425.1). Classification (GTDB taxonomy): domain Bacteria; phylum Spirochaetota; class Spirochaetia; order SZUA-6; family SZUA-6; genus CAZQTC01. The sequence continues at coordinate 506,059 of CAZQTC010000023.1, forward strand.
ATTCTGCGTCGATTTCATGTAACTTAGCCTTAATGTGAGAGTGGCCTGTTTTCCACATTACCGGGGTTCCACCATTGGTTTCTATTTCTTCTATCAAAGCCTGGGTACACTTGACATCAAACACAATCTTTGCACCTGGTTTTTTCTTGAGTATATCTCTGGCAAGAAAGATTAAAACCTTGTCACTCCATACGTTGTTTCCCTTATCATCCTGAACTCCCAATCTATCGCCATCCCCATCGAATCCAATTCCTATATCCGCTTTGATGTAGGGATGTAGTACCATTTCCCTTAGACGTTTACGCGCTTTAAGATTTGATGGATTGGGAAAATAATGGGGATACGATGTATCCGGATCACAGTACAGTTGAAATGTTGTTGCACCTATTTTTTGTAACACCTCATATGCAAAAACACCTGCTCCGCCGTTTCCGCACTCAACGACAACCTTCATTGGTTTTTCCAGTTTTATTCCGGAGGTGACGCGTTCTATATAGGCATCACGCACGTTTCGTTCTTCGTAACGAGCACTTGTGCGTACGGTTTCGCCTTCCAAAACCAGTTGGTAGAGTTCTTTCATTTCTGCCGGACCCAGGGTTTTGGATAGTCCGTTGGAGAGTTTCATTCCACTCCAATCGTTCGGATTATGACTTGCTGTTATCATTAAACCGCCCTTTACACTGTAGTAGTGCTGGGCGAAATAGAGCACTGGGCTCAACGTTAATCCTATGTCAATTACATTACAACCTGCAGATAACAAACCCAATGCGGCAGAATTTTTAAATTGAAAAGAGGTTTCACGGTTGTCGTATCCAATAACAACCTCGTTGATATTTCGTTTCTTTAAGAATTTCCCAAAAGCATTGGCAATAAGATATACGGACTGAGGGTTTAGTTCCTGCTCGTTTACCCTGCCCCTTAGATCATACTCTCTAAACATGCTTTTGAATTCATTGCTCTCTACATTTACCATCTTATCCAACCTCCGTTGTATTTTTTATAATCTATACTATTTTTGAGTTTTTATGCAATCTCAGCTGATGAGATTCTTGGGCAAAGTGGTAAAAAAGGACTAACCTGGTTTAAAGAGCTACCGGATAATTTTCAGGCAAGATTTCTCGAATAGGTCTGCCCGGAAATGGGAGGTGTAAACTCAAGTCTATCTAATTCGTATGGTGCCGAAAAATAATCTCGCTCTTCAAAGACCCCTGCCGGTACAAATAATTCAAGTATCTCTTCGGGCAGTGAATCTCTTACCGTTCTTGAGATAGAAATTTTACCGGCTTCGGTTCCCTTCTTCTCAAGATGTGCAGCGTAATTTATTACCTCAGAGACTATACGTCCTGTGTTATTGAAAAATCGTATTTTACCAGTATCAATGGCTACTCGAAGACGTATATCCTCTTGGATAATCGATTTTATTTTAAGATTAAATATTGGCATAAGTCGTTGGATTTCCAACCCACATAGCACACCCCTGACTATGTGTTCCTTAAAAGTAAACGCTGATATACCACCATCCCCCGCCCAAGACCACATCCTTCCATTGTACTCTTTCAATCGCGATTTGAGAAATTGCCAGAGCATAAAGTATACTTTTTCCATCTTCTTTATACCATAACGTTGAACCTTTGATGAATTGCCCACAATATCAATACTCATTACAGTCACATTGTAAATCTTACCATCCTTTAGAGAACCCCAATTTATCATCTCTGAAATATCTGTTCTTTTGTTCATCAGCTTTTTTCTTTCAAAGTCATAGACCAATCCTTCGGTGGCCATTTTATGGAGAAGATTTTCTATTCCGTCGATGTTAACATGACGTCCTGCTATAATCCCATCGTCAAGTTCAACAATTAATTCGATTAGTTGGGGTAGTTTTTTTTGTTCTTCGCAGTGTGAAATCAGTATTTTAGAACTCTTTCGAGGTGATAGAGATACATGCGGGTTGGCACCTGCCAGTCTGTTAGTATCATAATTTTTGAAAATTAAAGTACCTATTTCATTTATCTCATCTGTTTTAAAGTTTTTAGAAACAATTTCTATAAGATCATTTGTCAATCCCGGTGATAAAAGCATACATACCAAACCTGTACTATTATATTTATGATAGTATCATAGCAATAATACATTTTTTACACAAGTATTTTAAACTCTTTTTATTCATGTTTTTCGCTTGAAACCATCCCTTTATAGTGTTAATAATTCAGAGAACGTTTTTACAGAGAGGTTTTATTTAATCGAGGGAAAGGCTTAAAGATGAGTGAGAATAGGAAGACATTGAGTGAGAGTTTTTTGCGTCTATACGAGATAGTCAGAAAATTAAGAGCACCAGGTGGATGCCCATGGGATAGAGAACAAACCCCGAGTACACTTAGAACTAACCTTGTGGAGGAGGTCTATGAGTGTATAGATGCGATTGACAATGATGATGATGATAACTTAAAGGAGGAATTGGGGGATATTTTTCTACTTGTAACGATGATTGGGGAAATGAAGGAGGAAGAAAATTCTTTCACATTGGAGGAAGTTCTAAATGAGATAAGTGACAAGCTTATAAGAAGACATCCACATGTTTTCGGAGATGTTAATAAGGAAACCGTTGAGGAAGTTTTGGATCAGTGGGAGGATATTAAAGAAAATATTGAGGGTAAGAAACATACACATTCAATCTTAGAGAGGGTGCCAAAGGCGCTCCCCCCACTTGAACGAGCATTAAAGATCCAGAAAAAGGTCTCTAGAGTCGGTTTTGATTGGCCTGAGCTAACTCCGATTTGGGAAAAGGTAGAGGAAGAAATAAACGAGGTTAAAGAAGCGATTAAAAGGAATAACAAGAGAGATGTAGAGTGTGAAATAGGAGATTTACTTTTTACAATAGTGAATCTTTCCCGTTTATTAAAAATTGATCCAACTGTTGCACTAAATAATACAAATGAGAAATTCATACGTAGGTTTCAACTCTTGGAGGAGACTCTTAGGAACAGGGGTGATTCCGTTGAGAATGTTTCTCTGGAAGAAATGGATAGAATTTGGAATGAGCTTAAGAAGGAAAGGGTTTAGAATGTCTTTATGAAAGGTGAAAAAAAGAAACAGGTTTGTTATTTAATGTGGTAAAAAGTTTTTCCCTCTTCATTAGCAGAGTGGAAGTGATTGGTTTTGGGTGAGCCGTAAAGGTATTTAGATTCATTTGAAGATCTTGGGTTAAAGCCTTTAAACCTCGCTTGGGGATTTGAGGCACTTTGAGGTGTATTTCTGATGGGGTTTCCTTCATTATTTCTATCTCTTTAAAATTGGTTTTAATTCTTTCACTATATTGTTCTAAATCAAAGGAAAAGTCACCAAAGCTATTTTTTATCTGAATTTGTGAGCCCCACAAGAGGCTCATCAAAGATTTTCTAGTCTCTTTCAATATCTTTGCCCTCGAAATTTGTATTCCCTCGGGTAACGAACTGTTAAGTTTCTCTCTGAATAATTCCAAGTTATCCAGATTGCAAATAACCACGGTGGCTATTTCCTCCTCCGATTCCATCCCTAGCATAAGGGGATGAGCAAATTCTAGTTTGGGTTTCGGATTAAAGCCCTCTGTCATGCATGCTAAATAACTACCCCGTAAAATTGCTCTTTCGAAAATTCGCATAACATCCAAGTGAGAAAGATATTTTGCATTATTTTTCTTACAGAAGGAGAATAAAATTTTTTGTGGTTCTTTTTTTAGAGATAGAGGTTCGATATCAAAAATATCCATTTCTGCGTCTACTACTGTTATATTTTTCGAACATACCCCACATCGATGCTTGCATTGAGTGAGACATCTGGTAGTTGTTTGATGATTTTTTGCCCTATTGTATTCTTCTATTAAATACTTCTTAGAGGTGCCAAGACTAACGGTATCCCATGGCAATTTTTCATCCAGCTCTCTGGCTCTATATGTCTCTTTAGCCACCTCCCAATTTTCATTTTTTATTACTTCCCGCCAAAGATTCTTATTGAGATAGTCTTCCCACGCATCAAGCCTAGCGCCTGCCTTAAAGGCCTTGTAAAACAACAACCCGGCTCGGGAATCTCCGCGAGACAAGATACCCTCCAGAAATGAGAGAAAAGGTGAGTGGTATTTTATTTTTATAGCTCGATACTTTGTTAACTGTTTTATTTTGTTAAACGCCTCAAAAGCCCTTTCCTCACTAATCTGCGGAGCCCATTGAAATGGTGTATGAGCTTTGGGTACAAAGGTTGAAATGTTTATGTTGAGATTAATTTTTACCCGCTCATAGAGTTCATTTACAAAGTTGCTGATAGCTATAACCTCTTCATCGACTCCATCTTTCTCGCCTTGAACTTCAGAATCTTGAGTTAGAGGAAGGCCTATCATGAAATAAAATTTGGCCAGTTTCCAACCAAAGTTTTTCGCTTGTCTTAGTATCTCAACAATTTTTTCAAAATCGATTGTTTTGTTTATACCCTTTTGCCAATCAGATAGAGGTGTTTCTACAGCAAATGTAAGGCCGCTTTTTCTTACAACAGAAATCTCATCAAAGATTTCGAGGGAGAGAGAGTCAATTCTGAGCGAGGGGAGGGAAAAAGAAATGCCAATATTCTTGAAACGTTTATTTAGAATATTTATTAGCTTTAAAATGTTTTTGTAATCCCCGGTCGATAGTGAGGAAAGAGTAATTTCGTTATATCCGTAATTAAAAACATTTTTTTCAACATCCTCTAAAATTTTGGAGAAGCGTCGCTGCCGATATGGCCTGTAAAATATAGTGGCAGAACAGAAACGGCATATGTTGGGACATCCTCGCATTATCTCAACGACACCGTGATCCTGTGCGATTTTTATACTCGGTACGGGACTTGCAGAAGAGAGAGTGTGTTCGGAAAATCCTCCCCAAAAACTCTTTAGTGTTTTCTTTTCTTTGGTGTCTGACCAGATGCTCCTATCTTCAAGAATTTTTTTTAGAATTTCTCCCCTACTTGCTCCTGTTTTCTTCATATTTACAAGGCTGGGGAATGTTTTCAAAATCCATTCCTCAGCCTCTCCCAGAAAAAAACAATCGATAAAGGGGGAAAAAGGAATAGGATTAGTTATTGCCGGCCCTCCTGCAATGACAATAGGGTCGTTTTCTCCTCTTTTCTTTTTTAAGGGTTCTATCCCACCCAATTCCAAAATGTTTAGAATGTTGGTTAGAGTAAGTTCATACCCTATGGAGAAGCCGATTACATCGAAATCATATATGGAACGCTTTGTCTCCAGAGAAAAGAGAGGTATTCCATTCTCTCGCAACTCCCTTTCCATGTCTGGTGCGGGTGCGAATACCCTCTCACATCTAATTCCCTCGATACTGTTGAATAGACTGTATAGAATTTTAACGGATAGGTTTGACATTCCTATCTCGTAGAGATCTGGGTAGGATATCACTATATCAAAGTAATCTTCTCCCCTCTTAATAATAGAACCATACTCACCCCCAATATATCTTCCCGGTTTCTGCACCTTACTAAGAATTATTTCCAATTGCTCTCTATCAATTCTGTTTCTTCTGAGTTTTTTGCTCAAAGCAGATGTCTCCCGCTTTCCATTTTTATACTGGTAAGTATTGCTACCCCGATTAATGCTGTCCAGAGAGAAGATCCTCCATAGGAGAGAAGAAAAAGAGGGATGCCTGTTATAGGCATTATCCCGATGGTCATACCAATATTTACAATTATATGGAAAAAGAACATACTCACTATGCCTGTGCCTACGAGTACCGCGTAGTTATCCCGGGAGGAATATGCCACGTATACCCCTCGGATCAGAATGGTGAAAAATAGCAAGAAAACCAAAAAGCATCCGACAAACCCCCACTCTTCCGAAAGTATGGAAAAAATAAAATCAGTACTCTGCTGAGGGAGAAATCTATAGTGGCTTTGAGTACCATGCAAAAATCCCTTCCCCCAAAACCCCCCCGATCCTACAGCAGTTACGGATTGAATGATATTCCATCCGTAACCTCTCGGGTCGATATCAGGTTTGAGAAATATAATTAATCTCATTATTTGGTAGTCCTTGAGTACAAATTCTGTCGCCTTTGCGCCTATTATGGAAATACAAAGTATTAAGGAAAAGTAGGTTATCCAATAAAAGTATCGCTTTTTAATCAAAACGTAGCCCAGAAGAGAGGTTACAAGAATGGCAAAGAATGATAGAGCGATATATTTTAGAGTTGTTTCTTCTACAAGGGAAAAAATAAGAGATGGAGTATGAATACCTACATAATCACGAAAAGCAAAAACAGAAACCAGTACTCCTATAAATACTAAGATTAACACTATGAAAGCTATATACTCTGTTTTGGTTCCGCCTATATACATCATAACCAGGAATATCGGGAGATATACAAGCGTGGTACCAACATCCGGCTGAATCAAAATTAAGAACATGGGAAGCAGCACAATTGCAAATCCAACCAAGAATATTTTTAAACTGTCCATGTGTTTTTCATTATTTACAATGTATCTGGCTAAAAAAAGTATGACAATTATTTTAGTAAACTCGGAAGGTTGTATTCCAATATCGCCCACACCTATCCATGAGCGTGCTCCATTAACCTCTTTCCCTATTATCGGGGTTAAAAGAAGAATGAGTACGGAACCGAGGTAGAGAAATGGGGAAATAGATTTAAACCTGCTAAATGGGAAAAAAGCTACAAGAAAGAAAATTATAATACCACTCGCTGCCCATATAATTTGCTTTATATACTCTTTGGAAAAAACTATTCCGGTTGAGCTAACTCCGCTCGAGTAGATAAAAAGAATCCCTATAACAATTAGGGCAACAGTAGGGATAAAGAGTATGAAATCGAATTCTATAAAAGAAATTTTTCTTCTCACTTAGTTAACCCCACGTATTTCGTTTTTGTACCATGGATTTAGGGTTTTCACAGCCTCCTCGAAATTTTGATGAGCAAAGATGCCTTGAAAAATAATATTTGCCGCTTTGGGAGCCCACCATTCCCATTTATTGGCCGCTTCTACCATTACGACTACCACCACTTGATCCTCTGGTTTTCCTCTGTAGGGTGCGTAAGCGGCAAACCAGGAATGGAATCTGTCTTTAATTGCGGTCTGGCTTGTGCCTGTTTTGCCAGCCACTTCGGTTGCTCTTGTTGTGATAACTACATGTGCCGTCCCTTTCGTAATAACTCTCCGCAGTGCTTCCTGTAGTTCTTCGAAAGTTTTCTTTTTTATATGTGATATATGAAGTATCTCTCGCTTTACTTCTTTGACTACTCTTCCTGTGATGGGGTCTCTAATTTCCTTCAACAAATGTGGCTTGTAGATGACTCCCTTGTTTACAACCATTGCTATCATGTCTGCCATTTGTATAGGAGTAATCGTTATGTAACCCTGTCCAATTGAGAGATTTATTGTATCTCCACCCAGCCATTTCATGTGGTGTACCTTTTCTTTCCACTCTGGTGTAGGAACAAACCCCCTAATCTCACCGGGAAGGTCTATCCCGGTAGGTCTCCCTAATCCGAAATCCCGAGCAAAGGATATTATTCTTTCAACTCCAAGTTCAAGACCAACATTGTAGAAGTAGATATCACATGACTGAGCTAAACCATCAAAAAGGGCTAATTTGCCATGTCCGGTCTTCCTCCAACAGTGGAATATTCTGTCACCGTAGTAAAATTTCCCGGTGCAGGTAAAGGTTTTATTAATCGCATTTGGTACTTCCTCCAAAAAGGCAGCCGTCATTATTACTTTAAAGGTTGAAGCTGGAGGATAGGCTGATTGAATTGCTCTATTGATAAACGGAGAGTGCGGATTTAACAGAAGTTTCTTGTAAATTTTTTCGCTTCCAGCCTTGGAAAAAATATTGGGGTCAAACCTTGGGTAAGAAACCATAGCAAGCACTTCTCCCGTCGCCGGTCTCAAAACAATAACGGAGCCTATCCTGGGCCCCAATGCTTTTTCACATAGTCTCTGAATATTTCGATCGATTGTAAGAACCAAGTTTTTTCCAGGTACTGGTGGTTCCTCTTCGAAGGTTTTTGTGGTTAAACTTCTCTCTTTTACGTCAACAATCTTGTATCGTTTTCCATCTTTTCCTCTTAGGATTTTATCATACTCCTTCTCTATTCCACTTTTACCAAGTGTTGTACCAGGACTGTAACCCTGATTGTACAATATTTGGAGCTCCTCGGGGGTGATATCGCTTATATATCCAAGTACATGAGACAAGGTTTTCCCCAGTCGGTATTTTCTTATAGGTTTGTTTCTCCATCGTATTCCCGGAAATTCATCCGAATGTTCTGCAATGTAGGCTATCTCACTAAATGAAACGCCACTCTTTATCTCTATCGGCTGGTAAAGATGGTAATACTTTGGCGGAATTTTTTTCTTTAAATACTCCTTATCAACTCGCAACAACTTGGAAACGGCAGAAAATATTTTGCTTTTATCCTTATCCGGTATATCCCCGGGTATTATATCAATGGCAAAAGATTCTTCATTTTCTGCTATAGGGACATCATAATTTCTATCGTAAATCTCTCCTCTTTGGGCAGGAATTATAATTTCCCGTCTCGCAACCTCAGCCGCTCGTTTTTTAAATTCAAGTCCCTTTATAATCTGTAGATTAAAGATGTAAATAATGTAGATTAGAAAAGTTACAATTATGAGTATTACAAAACTTATTACACGTATCTTTAGTCTCGAATTGCCGTTGTCAGACACACATTACTCCCATCAACCCTATAGACTTAAGGTTTTTTCCCTGGGTTTTAAGGATTTTATCAACGATAGCAGGGCAAAAACAAATGGTGCACTTAACGAGTTATATAGAATTTCAACTAAAAATCTACTTGATATAAGAACAGCACCTATACTTTCAATAGAAAATATTGCTGAGATAACCGCAACAAACAAATATTTTATAATTGTAGCTATTCCTACAATTAATACGGGAAGAATAATGGGATCAATGACGATTCTATCCTCGATAATTCCATAAATATAACCAATAAGAGTTTTTATTAACGCATTGAAACCCAGGGGAGCAGTACTCAAAAGGTCTTCCACAAAGCCGCCCCAAAAACCTGTTACCTGACCGACCATACTTCCTCGTCGAGAGGCCACAAACACCAATATAATGAGAACCAAATCAGGTTTAACATTCCAGATTGTTATATACCTGAACAGAGTGGATTGAAGTATAGCAGCAAATGAGAGGAGAAGAATAGAGGTTAAATATTCTCTTTTAATCATTTATTTTCCTCTCTTTTTCAAGAATAAAGACATACTCCAAACGTGAGAAATCTATTATTGGCTCTATATAGGCTTCCATGGAGGTTTGATAAGTTTTTGCCTCTATTTTTCTCACCCGTCCAATATGAATGCCTTTCGGATAAACCCCTCCCAATCCGGATGTAATCACCAAGTCCCCATATTCAATATAATTCATTGCCTCTTTGTTTATATATTTCATAATGAGATATTCAGAGTTATCCTCGCTGTCACCACTTATTAATCCGGTGTATCGACTCTTCTGAAACATAGCAGCAATGTAGAGACTGGAGTCTAAAATAGGCTTAACAGTTGATGTATATTTATTAACGAGGACAACCTTTCCTACAAGACCCTGTAAACCGTTTTGATATGCAATCACAGCCATATCCCGTTTAACACCATCGACAGAACCTTTATTTAACACAATGGTAGAAAACAGATTCTCCGGATCTCTCGCTATAACCTCGGCAGGTATACTCTTGTAGCTAAGCCTCCTAAAAAGCCGCAGTTGTTCTCGTAGTTGTTTATTTTCATTCTTCAATTCTATAATGTCTCGGGAAATTTTTTCATAGGCCATTAATTTTTTTTGCGCCTCTTCCAATTCTAGTTTGGCCCTTTTTAACTCGCTTATTGAATTAACGGTATTGACAAACCAATTGGAAATCCCCCCTGCGCCTCGCTGGAAAATAGCAAATAAGCTTTGAACCATTTCTCTCGGTCTGAACGAAATGGGTTTTGCAGAGAAAAGTATCATGGAAATTGAAATTATTACCAATAATACGAGAGTGTATCCTTTTTTGTGTCGAGAGAGAGCCGTTGAAATTTTTCTCATTTTTAGGATTTGAGGTTAAAGTATTTATTCCCCATTTCACGAGGGCTCTCCAGAAATTTGCCTGCCCCTAACGCAACACACAGAAGAGGATTCTCTGCTAGAATAACAGGCACACCGGTCTCTTTGGAGATTAATTTAGGTAAACCCTTCAAAAGAGATCCACCCCCTGTCATCACAATTCCTCGCTCGACAATATCAGCTGCAAGTTCGGGGGGAGTTTGACCTAATGTCTTTTTTATTTCTTCTATTACCGCATTAATAGGTTCCTGAAGTGCTTCTCTTACCTCTACGGAGTCCATTTCTAACCTTCTCGGTAAACCGGTGATGGCATCAGTCCCCTTTATTTCCATCTTTTCTATCTTCTTCTCTGGAGAAGCGTTCCCTATCTGAATCTTTACATTTTCAGCGGTCTGTTCACCTATTATTAAATTGTGTACATTCCGCACGTGTTTTATTATGGCCTGGTCAAATTCATCCCCACCAATTCTAATTGCATTAGAAACCACCATTCCGCCAAGAGAAATAACTGATATTTCTGTAGTTCCTCCCCCAATGTCACATATCATATGTCCTGCCGGCTCAAGTATAGGTATGTTAGCTCCTATTGCAGCGGCTAGAGATTCTTCAATTAGATATACTTCACGTGCTCCGGCCTGTTCTGCACTTTCTCTTACCGCTCTTTTCTCCACCTCGGTAATACACGTGGGTACTCCTATGACCATTCTTGGTTTTACAAACCACTTTCTCGGTAGAATTTTACCGATGAAGTATCTAATCATCTTCTCCGTTGTCTCAAAATCAGCGATCACTCCATCACGCATCGGACGAATGGCCATTATGTCTCCAGGTGTTTTCCATAACATTTTTTTAGCCTCAGAACCTACAGCAACAACCCTTTTTGTCCCCCTCTCTACTGCTACCACAGAGGGTTCGGAGAGTACTATCCCTTTACCTTTTATATGTACCAGGGTATTACATGTACCCAGATCGATTCCAATATCTGTGGAAAATGCTTCAAACAGATTTCCAAGCCCCATTTTAATCCTCCATAACTTGATTATTTACAGTTACTTATAATACTTAAGTCTCGCTGCATAATGGTTAGGGTTAATTCGTAAAGTTTCCCTCCATTCAGCTCTTGCCATTATTGGTTTCCCCATTTTTTCATATACTACACCGAGATAATAATGTGCATCAGCCGATTTTGCGTCAAGACTTATTATCTTTTTATACTCTTTTTCCGCTTTTACTAGCTCTCCCCTTTTCAGATATAAATTCCCCAACAACAATCTGCTTTTTCTCTCTACCAGAGTATCTTTGGTACTGTTTATTGTGCGCAAAAGATACTCCTCTGCTTTTTTGTAGTTTTTTAGCTGGAGATAATTTTTGGCAATTGATAATAGTATTATATCACTCTGTTTAATCTCCAAAGCCTTTTTGTACTCTTCGATTCCTCTCTTTAGAAGACCGATCTGTGTGTAAGCAAGCCCCAGGTACTCATATTGATCTGAGGCTTTAAAGCCCTCTCTGATTGAGAGATTTATATACTTTATGCAATTATCATAGTAATACCTACCCATGTAGAAGTAGGCTTTGCCCAGAATGTATGATACCTCCCCATCCAACTTTCCCAGTTTAAGTATACGTGCCAATCTGAGAGAGCGTATAGATTCTTGAAGATACGAAGTTTTTCTTTCTATAGAGGGCTCACTAATCGCTTTGTAGAAATAGGCAAACCCTTTAAAGATTAGGGCATACCTATCCAGAGGATTGCGTTTTAACATCCGTTCAGTTGTTTCTATCAGACTATCATAGGACTGTTTACTCCACAACTCAAGTAGAAGGGTCTGCTCGCTTGTTCTATTCCCTATATTTTTTACAAAACCAACAATCTTAGGAAGGGTACCGGTTAACGCAAGAATTCCTACTGCAATAATAAGCAAAATGGGAATTATAACCCATTTCCCACCCTTTCTTTTCTTTTTTGTTGTGTAACGATACCTATCAACGTCCAAAAACATTTAGTGTTTTATCCTTAACAAATAATAAATTAAATAATAAAAAATAAAATGCAGGCCAATAAGCCGGGTTCTGTACTGGCTATCATCTATCTTAGAGAATTGTTACCAATTACTCTAGTAGCAACCTACCCGTAGGTTAATGGGCGAGCAACCCCCTACTGCTTGGTTTTGCTCCGGATGAGGTTTACCATACCTTAACCGTCGCCGGTTAAGTGGTGGGCTCTTACCCCACCTTTTCACCCTTACCGCTTACAGAAAAGCGGCGGTATATTTTCTGTGGCACTATCTGTCACTCAAAACCTTGAGTGCCCGGTTATTAGCCGGCATCCTGCTCTACGGAGCCCGGACTTTCCTCTGTTAGAGATAGTATCTCTAACAGCGATAGCCTGGCCTGCAGTATACTTCGATAACACATTTACTCAACTATTGCTTGCTCTTTTCTCTCCTCCTCTACCCCTTCGTCTTCAGGATAAAAAAGGATTCTGCTACAGTATGGGCAGAACATAATTCCCTCGCTTTTCTTCACATCATTGACAAACTGTAGGGGAAGTATCATATGACAACCCGTGCATACTCGTCCCTTAATCGGAACAATACCAAGACCTGCTTTACTTTTAATAATCCGCTCGAACTTAAAGAGAATTTCTTCATCTAGACCCGGTGTTATTTTATTTTCTTTTTCTTTAAGTTCTCGAAGTGCCTTCTCTCGTTTCTCAATCTCCGACTTGATTTTTTGCTGTTCTGTTTTTACCTCTTCCTCCTGTTTTTCTATCATTATTTCCTCTTTTTCGAGGTTTAATTTCATCTCTTCGAGATACTTCTCTTCTTTTTGAAGGTCACGCCTGTACTGTTGCTCTTTTTCTGCCGCGTCCTTGATTTCCTTATCAAGCGCTTCATACTCTCGCTGTGTCTTTATAAGATCCATTTGTTTTTCATAGCTTTCTCTGTTGCGTTCTGCCTCTTCCATTTTCCTGCGTAGATCCTTTATTTTTTCCTGAAGAGAGAGAATCGTGTTATTTTTCTCTATATAGGATTGTTTCATTCTGTTCAACAATTCGCTTTTGGTAGCAAGCAGCTTGGGAAGTTCTTCAATTTCTCTCTGTATTTCAAATCTTTGAAATAGAACCTCCTGAAGTTCCCTTAATTTTGCAAAAATACTCTTTTCCATAATTTTCCCCTCATTTCTGATTTACTAGTAAGTGATAATCTGTTTCTAGCTAAACTAAATTTATCACTAGTGATCCAGGTAATCTTTTAGTCTCCTGCTTCTCATCGGATGACGCAGTCTACGCAGTGCTTTTGCCTCTATCTGCCGTATCCTTTCCCTTGTGACGTTAAAGTACAAACCTACTTCTTCCAGTGTCAAAGAATAACCATCTTCAAGACCAAATCTCATCTTTAAAACCTCTTGCTCTCGTGGTGGTAGAGTTGTAAGAACCTCCGAAAGCTGCTCCTGTAGGATGGAGAAGGCCGTCTGAGTTGCAGGATTTTCTACTTCTTTATCCTCAATGAAATCACCTAGTAACGAATCTTCCTCTTCCCCTATTGGGGTTTCGAGGGATATTGGTTCTCTTGCCACATTCTTAACCGATTTTACCCGCATAACCGACCATCCCAGTCGTTTGGCAATCTCTTCGTCCGTTGGCTCTCTTCCATACACTTGCATGAGCTGTCGCGATTCTCTCATTACCTTGTTTATCTGTTCTATCATGTGAACAGGAACTCTGATCGTTCTGGCCTGATCTGAAATAGATCTTGTAATTGCCTGTCTTATCCACCAGGTAGCATAGGTTGAGAATTTATAACCCTTTCTGTACTCAAATTTTTCTACCGCTTTTATAAGTCCGATATTTCCCTCTTGAACCAGATCGAAAAAGTGCAGCCCTCTATTGGTATATTTTTTGGCGATGCTAACAACAAGTCTGAGATTTGCCTTAATAAGTCTATCTTTGGCGGATTTCATCATTGTTTTTCCATGTTCAATCTCTTTCGCCATCTCCAGAATCTCATCCACATGTGTATCAAATTCTAATTCAATTTTCCGAAGTTTCTTGTTGTTCAACTGAAGCACCCGAATGAGATCCTTTATTTTCTCAGCGGGCATCCCCAATTCTTCCTCTATCCGTTCTCTCTCACGTTTGGTAGCTAATGCTCTGCCAAGGTTTCGCATTTCTCTAGGGTTGGTAATCCCAAGTCGTTTCTCTATTCTCTGTTGCTCTTTTTTTATATTCCTTATCTTTTCAGCCGTACTTAAGAATTTATCCGCTAGGTAGTTTATCTCGTCTTGATGAATTTCCAAATTCTTAAATTTTTTTATCAGTTCTTCCCTCTTTTTCTTTAGTTGTGGGTTATCCAGAACTTCTTCTCCCTCTGCTTCTAATTTTTTCTTTAACTCCATGTATTGTTTTACAGCGGAACCGTACGATTTAATCGCATCCTTATAGAACTGACTGAGTCGTCTCTTCTCCGCCAGGTACTCGGCAACTTCTTTCTTTGAGAGGTTCATTTCCTTTGGGTCTTTCTTAGAATTTATTCTTTTAATAATGTGATAGAACTCGTTTATGAGAAGACTGGACTCTTTAATAACTTTCTGTACAATCCTTTCGCCGTCCTCCATTTTTTTTGAGAGCTCTACTTCTTGCTCTGCCGTTAAGAGACTCTCTTTGCCTATTTCTCTCAGGTATAAGCGAATAGGGTCATCTATTGATGCTTCTTTGTTCCCGTAGACAATTTTTTGCGAGTAGTTGTCCTTCTCTTCTTCCTCTTCATCAACCTCAAGATTGATGTCTTCATCTTCCAGTGTAATATTGTTCTTTTCAAGTATTGCAATTACCTCTTCTATCTTGTCGGAGTTAACAATACTGTCAGGGAGAAAATCATTCACAACATCGAAACTTATACTATTCTTGCCCTTTGCATATTCTATTAATTTGAGTACTGCAGGATCATTTTGTAGATCGGACATACTACCTCACCTTTAATTTTTCTAGTTCTTTATCCAGAAACATCTTCTCTTCTAGAAGAGTTCTGGTGTCTATATTACTATTATCTACATCATTTTGATCATTTCCACTCAACTTTAACAATCTAATTACCTCATCTCTCCTCCTTTCCAGACTCCTCCGTTTTATATTTCTAATTCCGTCATGTATGGCTCGCTCAACATTTATAGAAAATTCTCCAGACGTCACCTTTTGAGCTATCAGACTTTTCAAATCTTGATTTTTCAGCTTTTCAAGTAGAGTTTCCAATGACTCTTCTTCCTCTCTGTAACATTCTTCAAGAGCAATAAATATATCACGAGCCAGCTTGTCGGACAAATCGGTCTCTGTTATCATTTTTCTGACATACTCAAAGTATTTTCTATTAGCCACAACGAATAGCATAAAGTATAGTTCTGCAGAGAAAACCTGTTCATGCTTTTCTGGTCCATCTATTCCTTGAGATCTATTTACGCGGTGTAATTTACTCTGCCTTTTAATAAAATCGTTATAAACAGCCCTATTGTCAACACCTAATTTCTCTGCTAACAAATTAAGGTAACTATCCCTCTTAATATCAGACTCTACTTTATCAATATATGAATATACAGCCTCCGCTACCCTTTTCTTGCCTTCCGGCGTTTTAATGTCATATTTAGATATTTCATATTCCAATAGATACTGAAAACTATTTATAGTATATTTTAATACTTTTTTCAACTTTTCAAATCCTTCTTTTTCGAAAATTTCTGCCGGATCGGAGGAATTGGGAAAAACAATGACCTCACTGTTAATACCTATTTGTTCTAATATTTCCATGCTTCTGAGAGTTGCTTTTTTTCCAGCCTCGTCGCCATCAAAAGCAAGAATACCGTTATTCGCATAGCGTTTTAACATGTATGCTTGATTTTCTGTAAATGCTGTTCCAAGAGGAGCCACTGTATTTTTTATACCCGCTTGTTGCATTGTAAGAACATCCATGTAACCTTCAACCAACACAAATTGGCTCTTTTCTTTTATTGTTTTGAGGGCCTGAAACAAACCAAAAATATTTTCCTTCTTATGGAATACGATGGTATCTGGAGTGTTAAGATACTTGGGAGAACCTTTTTGAGAAAGCGTTCTTCCCCCAAATCCTACTATTTGACCTCTACTATTAAAGATTGGGAAAATAATCCTATCTACAAAATAGGGTAATACTTTGCCATTTCGCTCGAAGAACAAGCCGCTCTTTAACAAAAAGTCTTTGGAATAATTCTTTTTACGTAGAAACTCAAAGAGCCAATCTCTATCGGCAGGCATGTAACCTAGAACGAATTCTTCTATGATTTTTTTGCTAATTTTTCGTTTCTCGAGGTAGGTGAATGCATGTTTGGCACTACTACTGTTTAACAGTATATAATGTAAACTTTTCGCAACTCTCTTGTTCAATTCTACTATTGCTGTTTTTAATTTCTCCTTCTCACTTGATTCCTGTGTTATATTGATGTCTACTCCCGCTTTGTCCGCAAGTATTTTGACTGCTTCAACGAAAGTAACCCCTTCTATCTCCATAATGAAATTAAAAATACTTCCACCTTTGTGGCAGCCATAGCAGTAAAACATTCCGTTCTCCGGGGAAACGTTGAAAGATGGGGTTTTTTCTGTATGAAACGGACATAATCCCCAGTAGTTTTTCCCTCTTTTTTTGAGGGCTACATACTCACTGACTACAGACACGGGATCGATTTTTTCTACTATCTCTGATAGCACCGAATCTGGGATTTTCATCTTTGTGACTTAACTTCCAGCACTTACATGTTTTAAATATATATACTTTGCCCTGTTGTGCTCCTTCAAACTTTTGGAAAAATAGTGCTTGCCAGTTTTGGGGTCCTCCAGTACGAAATACCAATAATCAGTCTTTGCTGGGTGGAACGCGGCATCAATTGCTACAACACCGGGGTTTGATATGGGTCCTGGAGGAAGGCCTGCCCACATATAAGTATTATAGGGGGATTTGATTTTCTTGTCTTCAAGTGTAATATATTTGGGATGTTTCTTATTCTCTATCTCTGTAATTATATATTCGAGAGTTGCACACGATTCAAGCCCTATGTTTCTACTCAGACGATTGTAAAATACAGAGGCAATTATGGGAGCTTCCTTTTTTATTCTGTATTCTCGCTCAACAATTGAGGCCATTATTATTTTATCGTATAGCTGCTTGGGGGATAATTTCTTATAACCCGGTTCGATTTTACCCAGTTTCTTGAAAAAATTTTCAACCATGGTATCCACTATATCGATAGCAGGATACCCTTTGGGGAAATAATATGTGTCTGGAAAGAGAAAACCCTCAAGTGATTTTCCAGGTATATTGTACTTTTTAAGTAGTTCCTTCGAATGAGCCGCTTCTATAAAGTCATTTGCAGACACAATCCCTTTCTTCTCCAAATGCCTTGCAATCTTCTTTATTGTCCAACCCTCCGGTATTGTGACCCTTATTTCTTCCTGTTTACCCGAGATAAAAATATTAATGATATCGACGGTGGTGGCTCCTTTTTTGATCCTATAATATCCGGCCTTAAAATATTTATCTACCCCCTCGATTTTGCTAAGAGTGATCAAAAATAGAGACGAACGAATTAGATTTTCACTCTTTAGCTTGTGAGCTATTGTTGCTAAATTCTCCCCATATTCGATTCTAAAGGTAATTTCGTCGGTATCTTTACCGTTTTTCTCAAATTTCCAGCGGGGAGGACTATTGAGATAGATCAATACTCCTCCTCCGATTACGAGTAATACCAGTGCGGTAAGTAGAAGAGATACTAAAACTCGAAATATTTTTATCATTTTTTAATTAATATAAACTCTACCCTTCTATCCTTCCATCTATTCTTTAGATCACTAAACGGCACGATAGGTTGTGATCCTCCAAGACCTACTGTTGTTATTCTATTTCCATCGACTCCCAGTTTTATTAATGCCTCTTTAACGGCCTCCGCTCGTTTGAGAGAGAGTGGAATTAGTTCCTCTTTTTCCTCTTTAGCGGCCTTTACAGGGTCGTACCATGAAAGGTTTACCGCATGTCCCTCTATCCTGATATTGTAACTTTTATACTTATTCAAAATTTCCGCAAGCCTTTTTAACGTTTTCATGTTTTTAGCGGCTTTATCCGGTTCCACCGATTCAAAATCTGCCGTATTAGGTGCAAAAGTTATGCTTGAGATTCTTATTTTGAGTTTATTCCCCTCTCGAATTACAAGAACATCAACCGGTATTGTTTTCTCCTCTGTAAAGCTATTACCGTATATGTCTCGTATCCTGAAAATCATTGGATAGTCCTCCGCTGCCTGAACTAACTCACCCGTGTCAGAGAGGCCATTCCATACTATTTCCGGGGTTGGGGTACCTTTCCCCTTGAAAGTGGCAAATTCATTTCCCTTTGGATCCAAAATTTTTATACTCCATCTATCAATCGAACTCAAATCCTTGACATCAATGTTTATAAATAGTTCGTCATCTACCCCATCATTATCAGGAGAGAACGGAGTGGGATGAATCCTTAAGTTAACCTTGGGAGGAGTTGTGTCCAATTTAAAATTGTTGGTTTTTGCTCTGGGTTTATTCCCCTTTGTATAACTGACTCTCAGAAGAGCATAGTAATTGCCATCGATAATTGTTCCGTCGTCTGATTTTCCGTTCCAGACAATACTCTTTGGGACCTCATTAGTTCCAGAAAAACTTTTAACAACTGTACCGTCCGCCTTTATCATTTCCAAGGACCAATTGGCGATTCCCTCTGTAAGTGTTACATAATTTCTAAATTGAATTGTATCCATAAAACCGTCACCGTTGGGCGAAAAGCCGGTAGAGGAAACTGTTACGAATATAGGAGTGGGACGCGTATCTATTACAATGTTTTTTACCTCGACCACAGTTTTATTACCAGCCTTATCCGTTGACTGAACCCTGTACAAATATTTCCCGTCCGGTAGCTTGTTACCATTGTCGTCTTTACCATCCCATGAAAAATACTTAGCTTTTCCCTTCCAGTAGAAAGACCTTACTATTTTTCCCTTGCTATTTAGGATGTCGCCCTCCCATAGATTCTCGCTACTTGATTTCTGTTTGAACTGTATCGTATCTCGATTACCATCATTATCCGGTGAAAAGATTAGATAGAGGGGAGTTACCTTTATCATTGGGTATGTAAGATCTATGTGGAAATTTTGCGTCTTTGCAATGGGATTGTTCCCGTTTTGATACTTAATACTAATTGTTGCATAGTAAGTTCCCTCACCCGCTATTTCACCTTTAGCATCAAGACCATCCCACACTATACTGTCCGGCACATTCTTACCGCTAAAAGTTCTTACCACCTCTCCCTTCGAGTTCTTTATTTCAAGGGAGTAGCTCTCTATACCCTCTTTGACTTTTACATGTGGTGTGATTGTGATTTTATCTTTGCTTCCGTCGGAATTCGGAGAGAAATAGAGAAGATTGGTAGACAAAAACACAGGTGTGGCTTTCGTATCAATTGTTAGCTGTACAGGGTTCGATTTGCCAAAGTTTCCTGCTCGATCAGTTGCCTCCAAAATATAGGTATACTTGCCATCGCTGAGCAAGTTACCATCATTGCCTCTTCCATCCCATACCAATTTTGAATCCGCTTTACCTCTCCATGTAAATGTTTTTACCACATCTCCCTTAATGTTCAGTATTTTTCCTGTCCATTCAACCTCATTAGAGGTTTCCTGATATATGGTTACAAAATCCTTTCTCCCATCCCCGTTGGGTGAAAAAATCGTCGGAGTTGCCTTTACGGTGGCTATTGGGGGTGTAACATCGATGTGAAATACAGGAGTTTTGGCCGTAGGGTTGTTTCCATTTTCGTAAACTACGGAAAGAAATCCCTGATACGAACCCTCAGGAAGAAAAGAACCTTTATCGTTTTTGCCCTTAAATTCTATTGTACTAGGAATTGTTTTTGTCCCTTTAAAAGTTCTTACCGTCTCCCCGGATGCACTTCTTATCTTAAGTTTCCAGTTTACTATGCCCTTTGTTACGGGAATATTCATAATAAACCTTATGGAATCTTGAACTCCGTCGTTGTTAGGTGAGAAATAAGAATTACTTATGGTAATGTTAATCGGCGTAGCTTGAGTATTTATAATTATGTTTTTTATCGATGCACTTCCCTTGTTACCAGCTCTATCTACAGCGGCTATCACATAATTGTAAACTCCATCCGGTGACAATTTACCGTTGGTGTTTTTCCCGTCCCAGCTAAAACTTTTAGGGCTTGAGTTTTTCCATTCAAAT
Source organism: uncultured Spirochaetales bacterium (assembly GCA_964596425.1). GTDB lineage: Bacteria > Spirochaetota > Spirochaetia > SZUA-6 > SZUA-6 > CAZQTC01. The sequence continues at coordinate 526,476 of CAZQTC010000023.1, forward strand.
TTATTTATTTTATTCCCATTTGTGTCTTCTATATAGGCATTCCACACATCTTCTACAGAGCCCTCCTGTTCAAATTTTATGGTATCCTTATTCCCGTCGCCATTGGGAGAGAATATTTTATAAGGCACCTTAACACTTACCCTGGGAGGGGTATTATCAACAATAACCTCCCTGGTCTCACTCTTTCCAAGATTGCCATTATCATCCCACGCCTCCACATAGTAGGTATACAACCCGTCGGCCACTACCGAACCCCTGTCGGATTTGCCATCCCAGACAAGCTTATCCGGAATTTTTATCCCGCTTTTTACATACATTAAACGGTCAATGATGTTTTTGAAGTTAAGATTCTCCGGTCGGTTATCTTTATTCACTATCGTTCTTACGACCTTTCCCGACTGATCTTTGATTATAAATTTGTAACCTTTTACATAGCGTTGATCCGTTATTTTGAGGGGAATGACAAGATCATCCTTGACACCATCAAGATTTGGAGAGATATATTCCCTCTCCTTCGATCCCAGAGTTATAACAGGGGGATTTTTATCTATAACACCGAGAGGGACATTAGCTCCTAATCCTATGGCCCAGATCCCATTTTGAAGCGGAGTCACAGATAGATTTATATTTACCTCACTCTTATTCCAACCCCTTTGGGTTATACCCAGGAAATTAATCTTCTTCTCAAAGGCGGTTTTAAATTTTACGGATGCGCCAAAAGAAAAGGGAATACTTCTCGTTCCGATAATGTCCGGGTTTATCAGCTCCATAAGGTCAAAGCGATAGGACGAGTGAAGTGAGATCATATCAGCATAGGTTGCCGTGACTCCCATACCTAAAACCATATCCTGGAAACTCGGGATGCTGAGAGATGTATTGAACTTCACATTGAATTCCCCAATATCCAAAGTCGAAAAACTGGCACCGAAATTGGGTGTAAAGGGAGCAGGAAAAGAGCTGCGTCCTGTTACCGGAGCGTACCCCTTGCCTATATCGGTGATGGAGACACCCCACTTAAAGTTCTTTAGCCACCAGAGGTCACCGAGTGTACTTATTATTCCAAGATTCAATCCCAGTCCCCAATCTCCCACCTGTGCAGCACCCGCTCTAAAATCCAAACCTGCCCCGAAGAGAAGATTAGGAAAGAGATCCTTAGAAAAGGAAAGATCAACCCCACCGAGAATTCCAATGTTAAAACTTGTAAACGGGGATTGGAAGAAGTGTAAATTGGTGGTAAAAACGCCGTATTTTGAAGGATAGGTTATTCCGGCATTCAGAACGTTTCCCCACCCACTCTCGGTCCCAAATCCGAATAGACCTATATAGTTAAAATCCACAGTAGGGCGTTGTTTCAGTCCAGATGATGCAGGATTTATGGAATCCGTTGAAGGCGCCTGCATATTAACAGGATTTATCCCCTCACTCATAACAAATGGTGAATACAGAGATGTAAAATCCTGTGCTCCTGTCGGAGGAGTGTACTGTGCAAAAACCGGCAATGAAAATAAAAGAGCAATAAATAAAATGAAATATTTCCTCATACTATCCCTCTTGCAATTTAATCTTTATTTTTTCAGACCTTTCAATTTTTTCGATCTCTTCGATGGTAAGTTTGTCGTATAAATAATCCTCTAGCTTTGTAAGTATTTTGAGGACTTGAATATCAAGTTCCGCCTCTCTGGTTTTTAGGTATCGATACAGTTGAATAACTTCCTCATGTGTAATTGATAAATCCATCATTTTGCCTCTGTAAAATAAATCTATTCCTCTATAAAATAGTCCTCTTTGGACTCTCTATCAAGCCAATATTCTATATACTCTCTGCTATAGAGTTTTCCCCTATTAACACCTGGACAGCTCCTCTGTAGATTCTCCCAGCTCTCCCTTGAAATTAAAAATACCTGCCAGAACGGAAAAGCACGGCATTGAAGAGGGCGCTCGCTGTAAATCGTACATTCCCCGTTGTTCCAGAATATACAGTCATAATTCTCTTTCTCTTTGAGGCTTATCTTTACTCCACCGTCTATCCATACCCGCCGACAGTATTTTTGAAGAAAGATTTCTCTTTCCAATCCTAGAAATTTTGAAATTGTGACGATCTCTCTTTTAGAAAGGAAAACATAGCCAGGTTCAAATCTACAACATCTGGAACATCTTGTACATTCAAATCGCAATCCGTTCCTGTAAAAGGGATTGCTGTTATTGTTATCAGGCATGATTTAACTATCCACGGGCTTTATCCGCAGCTATCTCCCCTTGACAAAATTTTTCATGTACTAAAGTTATCGCAAAATAGATCTTTTATCACATTTTAAAACATCATTTTTTAGATCATAGTTACTAAAAAAGCCTTCCCCGAAGGGGAAGGCTTTGGGGAGAGAAGGATTCGAACCTTCGAAGGCAAAAGCCAACAGATTTACAGTCTGCCCCCTTTGACCGCTCGGGAATCTCCCCATTTCGTCAGTAAATTTAAATCTATCGAGCCTACATAGTCAAGTCCATTTTTAAGCCACCTGTCGGATTCGAACCGACGACCCCGAGATTACAAGTCACGTGCTCTTCCAGCTGAGCTAAGGTGGCATTTAACGGTTCAAAAGATTATTAAAAGAAGGGAGGAAAGTCAAGATATTCTGTTAATTTTCCCTTAGAAAATGTTAACACCTCGGTATAATCTCTAAACACCGCAACTGTGTGTTCATACTGAGCAGAGAGGCTGCCATCCTTTGTTATAATAGTAAAACCGTCTTCAATCAGTTCGCTCTCTCCACTTCCAAGGGTGACAACTGGCTCTACAGTAAAGACCATTCCGGGGACAATGATTTGGCCTATGTTTTTACCGTAATTAGGTATTATGGGCTCTTCATGGATATCTTTCCCTATTCCATGGCCAGTAAAATCTCTGGCAACAGAACATCCCCATTTTCTTGCCGTCTTTTCAATAGCACCTCCTATTTCCCCTGTTGTTTTTCCCGGTTTTACAGCCGTTATACCCGCCAATGTACTTTGCCACGCAGCCCTAATTAACCGTAAAGTATCTTCGGTGTAACTTCCAACAATGTATGACCATGCACCGTCACCGTACCATCCATTTACCTCAACAACTATGTCGACAGTTACTATATCTCCCTCTTCCAATATGTAATCATTTGGTTTGCCATGAACCATAACATTATTGACTGAAACACATATCCCTCCCGGAAATCCCATAAATCCTCTCACTGCGGGATTGCCACCATTTTCCCGTATGTGGTTTTCAGCACGTTTCTCAATTGTTTTCGTACTTATTCCAGGGCGGATGTATTCTTTTAGATAATCAAAGGTTCTCTCTATAATTTTACAACTCCTCCGTATACGTGCTATATCAACCGATGTTTTCAGGGAGAGTGAATTTGACATTTTAATAACTCACTTGTCGGCTTTTATTTTATGAAGGATATCCTTGCGCCATATATCAAGGGTCAACTTGGCCCCGCAGAATCCACAATAGTACTCGGTAACAGGAGTGAAAGCCCCACACACCGTACAAAGAGAATTTTTAATTCTTTTAGAGGGTTTGAAATAATCGCGAAAGTAGAGTATCCACGGATAAAAATATGAGGAGGGAAGGGAAAAATTAATTCCACTGGTTTTTTCTTCCTTATCAACCCATGTATTTATCCCTATCATTTCTCCTCGCTCATTAATCAAAGGTCCTCCAGAATGTCCTTTCCCTATAGGTGTGTCAGTCTGGATCCATTCCAGTCCGAAAAGCTTTACTGGGAAATCTCCGTTTAAAAGTCGTCGATTTTTTGAAGAAACAATTCCTCTATTTACAGTATGGCCCAGACCGTGAGGGTGCCCAATAGCGAAGACGGGTTCTCCGACTTTTATTAAGGGTTTTTCAACAATTTTAATGGGGGGAAGTTCTCTGTTGATCTTTAAAAAAGCAATATCAAACCTTTTAAATTTTGTAATGTATATTGCATTGTGAAATCTGCCATCAATTGTTTCCACGCTTATTTTTCCGACAGTATCCTCAACAATGTGGAGATTCGTCATGATAAGTCCCCTGTCAAGAACAACAACTCCCGCTCCTACTGCTTTTTTTGTATAGATTTTTACAACCGATTTACACACATTATCAATAGTTTTAGAAATATTGGAAGACATATCGAATTTCAACCGTCCATTTCGCCAAATTCATAGTACAAATATTCTGAATACTTGTTTAACGCCGAGTACACTCTGTTCATTGAATCTTTAAAATCGGAATATCTAAAACTACCCGGGAAGGTTTTACTCCCTAATGGTTGAAAGTAAGAGAGAAAAATCGTTGTATCTTGAAGGGAGAAAGAAACCATTCTTAGATAATAATTTATCTCTAAAATTTTTCTGTAGAGGGGAAGCAATACCTTCCCCACTGGGATCTCCATTACTGGAACCTGAATGTAAAAGTACTCTTTTTCTTCAATTTTTTTTATTCCAACGATGAATGCGAATAAAATATCATTTATTCTTACGGGAATATTGAACTCCGAATTCTTTTCATTCTCACTTTCTCGATTAAACGCTATCCCGTATTCATCGCAGTACCTTGAAATGTATCTATACAACATCTGTGTCACTGCCATTGCCTAAATCTGGTCTAAGAGCCTCTGCTCCATCCAAATATACAAATCTGAGATTGTTCTTTTTCGAACTCCGATAGGTAACCAAAACCCGTATTACTCTCTCCATTTGGTCTAAAAATGGAGCCTCCCTAAGACACATAAGAGGAACCCTTTCGAAACCTATCTCTCTGATTGAGGTAGCGGGATTATATGCATTTAGATCCTCCGTTACAGAGAAAATTACGCTGATGATATCCCCCTCGCTTATGCTGTTTTCAGAGAGTAATCTTTTTATTAATTTTATAGATGCACTTTTTATTTCGGTCGGGGTGTTCTTTTTGACCTGTATTGCTCCTCTGACCGCTACAACCTCTTCTTCCATAAAAACTCCCACTCAATGACTCTTGCGAGGAAATTATAAACTCGTTAATTGTTCACTGTCAATCAATGCTTAAACCAAACCTCTAGGAATTTTATTACCACAAACAGAGAAAACGAAAAAAGGGTGATTATGAGAGTAGAGATTAAATTTTTTATCGCCCCCGTCTTTTTCGTGTTTTTTGTTGAGCTTTGAAGGATCCCCATGATGATCAGAATAATACCTAAGAGAAAATTAATAGGAGAGAGAAGTTCTAAAATTGATAGGAGAAAAAATTGGGAAGAATCAAGGAATTCCTGTTGATTTCCCAGAATATAGACAAAGAAAACAACAAGAGTCGAATAGAAGAGTAAAAAAAACAGTTTTCTTATTACAACGAATAGTGGGTAAAATAGATTCATGTTTTCTATTATCTTTGAAAGAGCTTGCATTTTCAATTATAATCTTTATTATAAGTTAGAAGTCTAAAGAGGAACTGGAATAATGAAAACTTTTTTTATTATCCTTACTGTTCTAATAGTATTGGCGGGGATAGGCGCCTTTATCTATGGATGGGTAACACTGTTTGTACCTCCGGATACTTATTGTGTAGCATTTACAAAAACCGGTGGTTTTGATAGTAGAGTAATTGAGCCTGGAAAATTTGTATGGAGATGGGAGCGTTTAATACCCACCAATATGACCCTTTATAAATTCAAACTTGAACCCATCTATAAAGAAACAGAGATCAATGGTGAATTACCTTCGGGTTCTCTCTATTCTTCCGTAATGCCGGGGAATCCAGATTTCTCGTACTCAATTAAGATTTCATTTTCGATGGCACTGAAACCCAGTTATTTACCGGAACTTGTTAAAGAAAAGGGATTGCGCCCTAACAATTTCAATCAATGGATGAAGAGTAAAATTGATTCTGCCCTAGTTGTGATTGCTAATTACCTCCAAACTTTAAAGAACCCTAATGAGTATGTGAAAGTGAAACAGTTAAACAGTGAACTTTTGGCGAGGATTGAAGAAAAGTACCCCTTTTTAAAACTAATTGATATAACCGTTGTCAAGTATGAGATGCCTGATATTACCCTGTACGATAGAGCAAAAAAAATTTATTTAGAGTTGGCAGAAACCGAAAAGAACTCTCAGGAAAGCGTTATTCAAAAAGCGGAAACCCAAAGGGTAAAAAATCTTTTAAAAAATGAGGAGGAAAAACAAAAACTCGAACGCTACCGAGAATATGGAAAACTTTTAACTCAATACCCGATCCTTTTAAAGTACTTCGCCCTTAAAAGTGGAGAGGGGGATAAATTGAATTTAAACTTACCTGATATAGAATCTAAAAATGGCAGCCAATGATAAAAGAGTACTTTCTTAACTTCGAGAAAATTAAATACCTAAAATCCAGAAGGCCCAAGGGTTGTATCTTATGTCTTATTAGGGATAGGTCAAAAGAAATAGTGGACCTTTCTATCTATAGAGATGAGCTATTCATTGTTTCGGTAAATCTGTACCCTTACAATCCCGGGCATCTTCTTATTTTTCCTTTACGACATATAGAAGACATACGTGAGTATACAGAAGAGGAAGAGATCAGGCTGAACAAGCTTACTCGGTATATCCTTGACCTATTAGATAGAGTGTACAACCCAGCGGGTTATAATATTGGGTACAATATGGGTCTCACCGCGGGAGCCTCAATTCAACACCTCCATCTCCATATTATACCCAGATATCCCAGAGAAACCGGAATCGCCGATCTTATTGCAGGTAAAAGGGTCCTCGTTGAAGATCCGCGAGTGAGTGCTAAAAAACTGAGAGAACTGAGCAATCAATTTCCCTTCTCTATATCGAGTAGTTGAGACATCACATTGGTAAAATTAGTAATATTGTCCGATCGGTAACGTAAAATTTGGGCAAGTGTATTGCTTCTTCCCTTTGTTACATGGAGTGTTTTGAGAGTCGATTTGATACTTTCCATCGGACTCGTTAGAATTTCGTCAAAGATTTTTTTTATTCCAAGCAGATACTCAGTACCTTTTTCTATCAATTCCAATGCCTCTCGATCCTTTTGGTATATAAAAGCGCGGTAGGATTTTTGAAGATTTATATCATTGGCCATATTATAACGAAACTGAACAAGAACCTTACCGTCTTCTTCATCTTCGGAGAGAGATCTATCAAAAAGCACTATCTTCGCTTCAAGATCCTCCAATCCTGCTGCGTATTGCATCATCCGATTTTGTACTATCCGATTATTCGAGAGCAAATAGCTATTTACAAGTTGAATCGCCTCTTGAATATATCCCTTGTATATACTATTGAGATAATTGTAGAGAAGAGTTAGAGACTTAATATGCTTGAAATATGGCAATCCGAGTTTTCTATAGTCAAAATTAGGATTTTCAGTGTAATAAAAAAGCTCTAAAAGCTTCCTGTCTTTAAATATATCCTTTATCCTACGGTCAATTACTCTTATTTTTATCTCTCGTAATTTTGTTTTAAGATCCTCCAATAGCCTGCTTTTCAAATTCGTAGCATAGAGAGCCTTTATATAAAGTTTTGGTAAGTTAAACATTAATTTGTAATATGGATCTTTCCTGAAATACCTAATAAGATAAAGAAGAGGAACCTCTTTGTAAAAAGCTTTTACACTCTCTACCAGAACTCTTACATTCTTTTCCAACTCTTCCACCGCCTTTTTAATCTCCGTAGATCCCTCGGGCAGGGAAGTAACATCCATATCTCGGCGGTAGAGCTCGTATGCCGTAAAAATGTCTGTATTAAGAGAATAGTCATCCGGTATTCTATTTACCAAATATACAGAATAGTACAATTTTTCAAGAAGATCTAATATTAACATGACTGGTGCATTTTCGAAAAAGGGAGTTTTACTCTCCACCGTGTCTCCCAGGCTGTAATGAAAGTACTGGAAAAAGGTCTTGAACGGAAAGAAGACAAATTTTTCTATGTATGTCAGGGGTTTTGTGCTTTCCTCCAGCTCTCTAAAGAAAGAATCAGGAATAGATTTTAAATAAAGATTTAGTCGTCTTAAAACCTCCTTTTTTATCTCCTCCTCAAAATTAGTAGTAGCATATATCTCTTCCATCTCATCGATTGTGATAAGCTGATCAAGCTCCTTTTTAGTATTCTCATATTTATTTTCCACAATAAAGGAAAAAGCCGCATGTCTAAACTTGTTATCCTTTGAAAAAACACGAAAGAAGGGAAAGAGAGGATACGCCTTAACATACACATCATAGAGGGCTTTGGCAAACTTGGGTGTGAGGTTTCTTGTCTCAAATCCTGTAAGACCGGGAGTCACTTGATTTATCTTTCTCTTTAGATACCCAAGCTTCAGTTCCAAGTAAGCTTCTTTTTTATCTTTACCGCTGAAGAAACTCCTCAGCCAGAGGAGAAACCTGTACCACCAGGATAGGTGTTCAATCTCTTCCTTTACTATTTTTTCTCTCTCTTCCTGTTTTAATTCTACATGAACAATCTCTTCGTGTTCTTCAGTTTTCATTCTCTTCACTATCTTCTCTAAGAGTTCCTTTCGCTCTTCCTCCGGCAACTCACTTGATAATTCCTCCAACTTACTTTTTTCAACCATACCAATTTGCTCCTTAACAGACTCCTCTCAAAAATTCTTTATAAGCAAAATTTTACCATCTCCAACACCAATGTAAAGTTTATGTGAAATTACTACATTGCTTATTCCATAGTATCCTCTTTTCCATTCAAGCCCATCTATAGGCCATTTCAACCCACTGGATTTCATCTCTCTGGCTCTTTCACCAACAGGGAAAAGAGAAACGGTAGCTCCCTTCCATCCGAAGGCATAAAAGTCCTTCTCTATCAGAAAAATTACTTCCCGAGAGGTGACCCACCTTTTAGGTCTAAATGGTCTCTCGAAGAGATTTACAATCCCAAGGAGGTGATCAAAGCGTCCACCCCCACCTCCCACTATTATTATATCATTATAACCCATTTCCTTGAAAATTCTTACACCTATTTCCGTATCTGTTTCATCTTTATCCCTAGGATAGATTTTAACTCTTTCCCTTTCGTATTTATCCAGGAGGCTTATGTCCGATATGGAATCCATATCACCTACTACCATGTTGGGAACGATGCCGAGTTGCTCTGCCAGCTCTAAGCCCGAATCTGCGGCAATGATAAAATCTCCCATCCCCACATACTCGTCGTAAAATCTTTGTTCAGGTCCCTCTCCCCCTATAAATAGCACACCTATCATTTTTTGTACCTCTACTTCTGTAAATTATACATAAGTGATAATAAATATTTTTTTTTTGCTGTTAAAGAGAGTTTTTTTTATTCCGACCATTAAAACAGGCACGTAGGACACGGATGTCCTATAAAAAATTATCAAGGAGGATAATATGATTATCAATCACAACATGAGTGCCATCTTCGCACAGCATCAGCTCAAATTTAACAATCTTGCTGTTGACAAGGACATGGAGAAACTCTCATCAGGTCTGAGAATTAACAGAGCTGGTGATGACGCTTCTGGCCTCGCTGTCTCAGAAAAAATGAAAGCACAGATCAGAGGTTTACAGCGGGCCGAGAAAAATGCGGAAGATGGGATTTCCCTCATTCAAACTACCGAGGGGTATCTCCAGGAGACTGAGGATATTCTTCAGAGAATAAGAGAGCTGGCTATCCAGAGTTCCAATGGTATTTATTCACCAGAAGATAGGATGCAGATTCAGGTAGAGGTCTCTCAGCTTGTGGACGAAATTAACAGAATTGCCTCTCACGCCCAGTTTAATGGTATGAATGTTATGACTGGACGATTTGCGAGACCAACGGGTGAAAATGTTGTTACAGCAAGCATGTGGTTCCATATTGGTGCTAATATGGATCAGAGAGAAAGAGTTTATATTGGAACAATGACTGCGCAGGGATTGGGGATCCAGGGGACAAATGGACTTCCCAATTCGGCAACATTTATTTCTCTTTCTACCCCAGATAAGGCCAATATGGCTATTGGCATTATTGACAATGCTCTAAAGATTGTTAACAAACAACGTGCCGATCTGGGAGCCTACCAGAATAGGTTGGAGTATGCAATGCGTGGTCTCATGTCCGGAGCGGAGAATCTCCAAGCATCCGAATCCAAGATAAGAGATACAGATATGGCGGCTCAGATGGTAAGTTATGTAAAAAATCAAATTTTGGTTCAGTCTGCCACAGCTATGTTGGCACAGGCAAACACCAAACCTCAGACAGTTCTCCAATTATTCAGGTAAATTTTGCTTTTTGGTCCATTCGTTTACACAGAATACCAAAAGAGGCTGCTCTAACGAGCAGCCTCTTTTATTACCATTTCTATCTTATCTGTATTAACATTACGGTTTAGAGCAGAAGATCTACACTTGACAATAGGGAAGCGACAGGTTATTCCAATACTGTATGTTTTTGGGCATAGGGAAACCTCACATAAAAATCCCCCGTGGTGTAATTGAATTTTCAAGAATTCTCAAAGAAAACGGTTATGAATGCTATGTGGTTGGTGGTGCTGTAAGAAATGCACTTATGGGTAAAAAAGTAGAAGATTATGATATTGCAACCAATGCCACCCCAAAAGAAGTAAAAACCCTTTTCAAGCGCGTGATAGAGACGGGAATAAAGCACGGTACGGTAACGGTCTTATTCAAAGGGTTAAAGCTTGAAGTAACAACATTTAGAACGGAGAGTGACTATAGCGATGGAAGGCACCCTGATAGGGTTCAATTTGTACCATCGATTTATGAGGATTTAAAAAGACGTGATTTTACAGTAAACGCCATAGCGTATGATCCTATATCAAAAAAGATAATCGACCCGCACTCTGGAATAGAGGATATAAGAAGGAAAACAATACGAGCAATCGGTAGACCCGAAGAGAGATTTCACGAGGATGGCTTGAGAGTCCTTCGGGCCTGTCGGTTTGCTGCCCAATTAGGATTTAAGATAGAAAAAGCAACCCTTTCCGGGATAGCGAAATCTGTTAACACGATAGACAAGGTTTCCAGAGAAAGAATCAGAGATGAGCTAATAAAAATACTAGACTCTTCTAAACCCTCTATTGCTTTTATTTATATGAAGGAGACAGGACTGTTGAAGAAAATAATACCCGAACTTTACAGGGGTGTCGGGATAGAACAGAGAGGATTGCACTGTTTTGATGTCTTTTATCACTCTGTATATACCTGTGATGCGGCCCCTCGTGAAAACTATAGATTAAGGTTAGCAGCGCTTTTTCATGATATAGGGAAGCCTGAGGCGGCGTTTATAAATGAAGAAGGTGAAATTAGATTTCATAATCATGAGATACTGGGAGCCCGTATAGCTGAGAGAGTCTTAAAGGAGCTACGATTCTCCAATGAGGAGATAGAATATGTAACACATCTAGTCCGTCACCATATGTTTAACTATACGGATGAGTGGAGTGATTCTGCAGTAAGAAGATTTATTTATAAAGTCGGGAAGGATTACATACAGGACCTTCTCGCTCTAAGACGGGCTGATCAAATTGGTACATGTAACAGGTACTTTATTTCTGAGAACTTAATTAAATTTGAAGATAGGATTAATAGAGTGATTGCTGAAGCAAGCATTACCTCATATAAAGATTTGAAAATTAACGGCGATGATATAATGAAACACCTAAAAATAGGACCAGGTAAAACCATAGGTATAATTTTGAAATTTCTTCTTGATTCCGTTTTAGAAGATCCCAGTCTAAATAAAAGAGAGATACTGTTAACCATTGCCAAAAATTTTTATGAGGAACGTTTAAAGTATAAATAGGATTATTTTTTACCAGTGAGACTCTTGTACGCTATGCCGGCCGCATTTTGTTCTGCTTCTTTCTTGTTTTTGCCAACCCCAGGACCAAATACTTTATCCTGAACAGAGACTTCTATCCAAAAAGTTTTATCATGATCTGGTCCGGTTCGTTGAACAACTCTATACTTCGGATGGGTCTTATAAGTCTTTTGAACGTACTCTTGAAGCAGAGTTTTAAAATCTTTTTCATGTTTGTTTTGAAGAACTTTATCAATCTCAGGTATTAACAGTTTGAGAACAAACTCCTTTGATGCTTCAAATCCAGAATCAATAAAATAGGCTCCTATAATAGCCTCTGTGGCATCAGCTAGTATCGCCTTTTTTGAGCGTCCTCCTGAAAATTCTTCTCCTCTACCGATTAAGATGAAATTGTCAACCTTTATCTTCTTTGCAATTTGAGAGAGACTGTTTTCACTTACTACAAAGGATTTAACCTTTGCCAAATCCCCTTCATTTTTATCTCTAAGTCTAAAGAACAAGTATTCACTTACGACAAGTCCCAATACCGAATCCCCCAGAAATTCGAGCTTTTCATTGTTTTCCACTTTTTCGGAGGATTCGTTAGCATAAGATCTATGTGTGAATGCCAGGTTGAGTAATTCTAAATTCCTAAATTTTATCCCCAAATTCTTTTCAAATATTTTAAGCTCCCTTTTCCTCTCCGGGGTTATAAAGGGAGCTTTAAATACGGGTAATTTATTGAATAGAAACATCGAAACTATTTTCTATTTCTCCTGTTGTGATTTTATAAACTCGTATGCATCACGTACAGTTTCGAACTCATTGGCCTTCTCATCTGGGATGCTTATACCAAGCTCCTCTTCTATTGCGTAAACAAGCTCGTAGGTGTCTAAACTATCAGCACCAAGATCCTGCCTGAAAGTGGAATCGAGAGTTATTTTATCCTCATCAATTTCCAATCTTTCGGCTATAAGTTTCTTCATCTTTTCAAAAAGTTCATCCATATCATATTCCTCCTGACCAAAACTTTAAATTAATCTATTTTAGGACAACTCTTCTGGATTGAAGATTTGCCTCCCTCTATAAAAACCACACTTAGGACAAACTCTGTGAAGCAGAATTCTATTTCCACAGTTAGGACATTCTATCATTGTTCCAATCGTAAGTTTCATGTTGATAGCCCTTCTTCTTCTGCTTCGTGCCTTTGACGTTTTGTTTTTGGGTACTGCCATACTCTCCTACCTCTTACTCATTTTTTATCATTTTTTCGGAATAGGCAAAGTTAACCTAATTACTTTATTAATGTCAAGATACTACCTGCATTTCCGCTTTAAAGCCTCTGCTACGATTTCGGGTACCATCTCGGAGATATCCCCATGAAAGAAGGCCACTTCGCGAATTACGGAAGAACGCAAAACGAAGTACTTCTGATCCGTAGGCAAAAATATGGTTTCTACCTCTGGATTTAGCGATTTATTCATCATTGAAAGTTCAAATTCATAATCAAAATCCGATAGAGCCCTTACTCCACGTAATATCACCCTTGCGTTAACCTTCTTCGCATAGTCCACGATCAATCCCTGCCAAATCTCTACTTCAACATTTGGTAAATCACTCACCAATTGAGTTATCATCTCGAAGCGCTCTTCCGGGGTAAAGAGATATTTTTTATTTGGATTTACAGCTATTACTATATTGACCCTATCAAAAAGGGCAGAAGCCCTCCTCATAATGTCAAGATGCCCATTTGTAGGGGGATCAAAAGTACCCGGAAATACTACCTTAAACATTATTTCACAATTTAATAACAATTTTTAACAAGGTCAACACTTAAAATTGTCTTTGACAAAAGAAGACTATGTATATAGAATAGTATGAAATGAAAGTTAAATATATTTATCTGGTAATAGGTTTTATTTTTCTTGTAGGGGGTTGTGTCTCAACCAAAACAGAGGAAAAAGCAGAGGTAAATAAAATCACACCAGTGGTCTCGAAAGAGAAAGAGAAACAAGAAAAAAAGACTTCTGTTTCTTCCTCATCAACAAAGGAGACCACAAAGGCAAACCCTAAAGAATTTGTTGTCACAAAAGAGGTATACCGCCAGACTTTCGATGCGATAAAGGAAACAATTTTGAAACTCAATGAAATAATCAAAGCAAGAGACTATGAAAAGTGGAAGACGTATCTGACTAAAAAGTACATAGAGAGGATGAGCGATCCTGAATTTTTGAAAAAGCTCTCTGAAAGTCCGATATTAAAACAAAACGGGATAGTTTTAAAAAGTTTGAAGGATTATTTTATATATGTAGTGGTTCCTAGCAGAGCAGATGCTAGATTAGATAAGATAGAAATTATTGACAAAGATCATGTAAAAGCTATTACTATTATCAATAATAATCCTACAATACTCTATTGGCTTGAAAGAGTTGACAACCAATGGAAAGTAGGAGTTATGGAATAGGAGAGTCACAGATGAAAAAATATTTCTTTTCAACGATTTTTTTAGCCATACTGATTATCTTCCCCCTGTATGTATTTGCCCAAGACAACAGTAATAATAACGGTAAAAAGAAACAACTCACCGTCGAAGAGCTTTATCTCAAAAACATTGAATTCCAAATAATGAAAGAAAAAGCCTTTTCAGGTGACAGGGATATGAAACTTAACGTTCTCAATGATCTTGAGAAACAGATAAACGAGGGCAAAGTTGGGCCCAACGATCTTGATGTAGAGTTTATTCTTGAATATCTCGCAATGGAGGGGAGTACGAGAAAGGTTATAGAGAATAAAAGATTGGTGAATTATTTTCCAGAGGTGAGGCGACGTGCATGCAATCTACTGGGAAAATTAGGTGGCGAAAGAGCAAAGGATGCTCTTTTAACAGTGCTTTTAAATGACCCGGAACCTATGGTAAAATCGGAAGCTGCATATGCATTGGGCGAGATCGGGCTAAATAAAAATGGAGAAGTGGTAAAGGCTCTCTTGTTTGCCCTCAATCACCAGGATCCAAGAAAGGCTGATAACAATTTTGCATATGCCATTATCCTTGCGATAGAAAAGATTGCTAAGAAAAACGGAGGGATAAAGGATCCAGAGGCTTATAGAGCGCTCGTTAAAATTGCGGACGGACAGTCCTATATAAGAGTAGTAAGAAACAAAGCACTTCAAGTACTTGACGAATTAAAACAATATAAATAATAACAATTATTTCTCGGATTTATCTCCGTTAACAGAAGATTCTATATCAGATATGACCTCTTCGAGCCACTGATTTTCAGCCTCGAGATGAATGATGCCCTTTCTAATAATTGCTTGAAGGAAATAATCCAATTCATCTCGCATTGCTACCAATGTCCTTTGAAAACTCTCCCTCTGCAGGAGGGTTTTCTTCTGTTGAAGTTTTAGGTATTCCA
The DNA here is from genome assembly GCA_964596425.1 of uncultured Spirochaetales bacterium. Taxonomy (GTDB): domain Bacteria; phylum Spirochaetota; class Spirochaetia; order SZUA-6; family SZUA-6; genus CAZQTC01. The sequence goes on from CAZQTC010000023.1 coordinate 541,664, forward strand.
GCACTTTGTCCTTGGGAAGTTTATTGAAGAAAAGAAATTTTAATGTGAATTCATCTTTAACTTTGTAACTTGTTCTAAGTGGTTTCAACAACCACTCATAGAGTACTTCCCTTCCCTTATCGGTTATAGAGTAAATATTTTTTTCTGCGGCTTTTTTACCGGGAGCTGTAGATTTTGTAACCCATCCAAGCTCCGAAAGCTTTCTCAACGTAGGGTACAACTGACCATAAGAAACGGACCACACGTTTCCTATAATACCCTCAAAATTCTGTTTTATTTCGTAACCATACTTCGGACTTTCGGCCAATAGGCCTAAAAGTGCATATTTCAATGACATAAAAATCTCCTTATTTTTACCACAACACTATTATATATAAATAATAATAGCATTAATCAACAAATATTCAAGATATTATTATAATTTATGTTATCAAACGAATTGGAAGCTTCTCACGCCACTCTGGCCTTTTGTCTTTATCCTCGTACTGAATCCGTTTTCTTATGAAAAACTTTATAGGACTATCAGGACCCCTGAATTGGACAATGCCAAAGCTACCGTTGCCCAGGTAGCATATTTTTTCATTGGGTCTAAGCTCGTTTGTTTTCTTAAGCTCCTTAAGTACACAGTCAAAATGTGCAGGATTACCCGTTGTCGGATACGTAACTGCAGAATACAGATCACGAATGGGCTTGTCACATATGGGACACTTGGGTAAATCCTCATTCCTCTGTCGATTAAAACGATGATTAAAAAAAGTCTTCCTCTTTTTTCTCTCTCTTTCTCTTCTATCCCTCATTACTACCTCATTTCTAATCTTCCTTCAGTAGATTCTTTGTAAGATCCTGAGCAATTTTAACTATAGCGTTATTAATATAGTTTATATCATTTATCTTTTTCTTCAATTCTTCAAGTCGCTTTGGATCGCTTTTTTTTGCAATTCTAACCACTTAATAGTCCCCCGTGAACGCATCTTTAATATGAGATAAGTTTAAGCCATTGATAAAAATAACATCATACCTTATTGGCATTCCCTGTAAATGCTTATTTTTAAAGAGAAAATACTTTGATGTTTCGACAATCCTTCTCTGTTTTTCGAGAGTTATGGAATATTCAAGATCCTGAATCCCGTATCTGCTCCATGTTTTTACCTCAATAAAATGTAGTACTTTGTCTTTGACAGCCACAATATCAATCTCTCCCGTTCGACTCCAAAAATTGTGAGCAAGAATTTCATAATCATCTTTCTCTAGATACCTAATAGCTGTAACCTCCCCTTTTCTACCTCGTTTTCTCATATTATAGAAATCATTAACTTTCAATGTTTCTGTAATCTACCGCCTTTACAATAAAAAGATTTTTTTTAGAGAGAAGATCAATAACTTCTTTCTCTGCATATCGATCTCCATACTCATCGATAATTAGTTCTAATTTGGGTCGTAGAGGAGCCTCCGGATGATTCTCCACCACACGTCCTACACTGGAATTGTTCAACTGCACAATACTTCCTATCGGATATATCCCCATGCTCTTCAGAAAGGCCTTTAAAACTCTTGGATCAAAACGGCGTCCATTATCATTTAATATTTCCTTCATTGCATTGTAGCCAATCATAGAGTTACGATACGGTCGCTCTCTCACCATTGCCTCGTAAGCATCAGCTACAGATATTATTCGTGCGGGAAGCAGGATATCATTTCCCCTCAAACCTCTAGGATAGCCCTTTCCATCCCATCGTTCATGGTGTTGGAGTGCTATGGAGGCAATCTCTTCGGGATACTTTAGGAACTGAGAGATTATCTTGTAGGTGTGGATCGTATGCATTTTCATTTGTTTATACTCTTCCGATGTAAGTTTTTCCTTCTTAAATAGAATTGTTTCAGGTATCTTTAACATTCCTACATCATGAAGAAGAGCGGCGGTAGCAAGCTGAATTAATCTATGACTGACGAATTTTAAATTCATTCCAATTACAACTGATAGGATCATGCAATTTACAGCACTGGCTGTAAACTTATCAACAGAGGGAAGATCGACGAGCGTGAGTTGAATAACCTCATTTGTATTTTCACGTATAACATTCATAAGTTGACTTATAAGATCATCGATTCGGGTATGGTAAACCTCATTCTCCATTTTGATATCGTTAAAAATCTCACTTACACCCTCTATGGTCTTGAGATAAATTTGGGCATACTCTTCATTCTCAGGAAGGCTTAGTTTCTTATACTCCTCTGAATCTTTTTCCTCATCAACACCTGTTATAATACTTCCGTCTGTTTGAACCTCCTGTATGTCCCATTTTATTAGCCTTTCAATGTCTTTCTCTTTCAACGGTATCCCAGGAGGCACAAGAAGATTCTCCCCGTCGATATACACGGGTTTGTCAAACCTCATCCCAGGTCTTAAATCACTGGTTTTAATAGTTTTCATCAGTTCATCCTAATCTAACTTTTTTACAAATACCAAAATTTTAGCAACTATTTCATAAAATTCCTCGGGAATAAAGGAACCCACCTCTAACTCAACAAGGTTATTAACCAAACTTTCATCTTGTATGAGTGTGATATTATTAGAAGCCGCGATTTCCTTTATTCTACGTGCTAACTCGCCCTTACCATTTGCAATTACCATGGGGGCCGGTAGATTTTCATAATACTTTATGGCTGCTGCTTTTTCTAACATGACTATCCTACGGTGTCTATTGTACGATATTTTTCAATACTTTTCATTTCAGAAAACCCATCAAAGATCTCAGCATCGTATATATTATCGTCAATTTTCACAGACAAGTTTTGTAAAATCGATTTAAGATACGCAAGGTTTTCTCTCACCTGTCTCCCAACATTAATATTATCACAAAAAATACGAATTCTGTAGCCACTATCATTCTTTACTATTTCAAAAAACAGATCCCCCTTTTTTGTACTGGTTTTAATAATAGTTTTCCTAAAATCTCTGGCAAAATGGGAATAATTCATTCTAATGTTGCCAGATAGAGAATCGTTGCCAAAATTTATTGTAAAGGGAAAAACTATCCAATTTTCATGTTTCGCATATAAATGATTAAAAAGCGCCAGGGGAGAATCGTCAGATTGTGTTTTTCGCAAGAACTGTGCTTTTAAAGCCTTCTTTACCTCTTCTACCAATTCTTTAACATTCAATTCATAGGCATTTCTTTTGTGTCTTTCTCTTTTATTTTTCTCTCGCTGCTCTCTCTTGGAGTAATCCAATATGGCAAGAAGAGAAATTATCTGCGATTTTGAAACATCGATACTTTTGTCAATCAGGAGAGTTAACAACTTAATTGCTCTGTGCCGAGCTGTATCTTTCAACTTGGCAAGATTTTTCTTAATTCCATTAATTAGATACTCATTTATAGGTAGATTAGCACGAAGAAGGTGCTTAATTATCTCTTTAGAAATTTCATCCCGAGGTAAGTTCAACTGCATTAAAATATTTTCTACAATGCTCGGGGTTGTTTCTGGCTCTAATAACTTTAAAACCAACTGCCCATTCTCAAGAACAACTCGTGCCTTCAACAGTTGGTTGGGTTTAAATTCAAGATTAGAAAGAGCACTGTATACCCTTCCCCTAATGCCGATTGCCCATTTATTTCTGTAAATTCTATTTAAGACACGAACAGTTACTATCTCACCCTGAGCGAGTTTCAAGCCTCGCTCCACGGTGAGATTAAAGCTCTTCCCAATTTTCTCTAAAGACATAAAAATCGAACTTTTTTAATTACTCATTCATTCTTGCTCTCTTCGACTGTCTTTTTCTTTGTATCACTCTTTCTCCTAATCAACTCTGCTACCTTTGCAGCTTTACCTACTCTGTCACGAATATAGTACAACTTGGCTCGCCGCACCCTACCATACCTTACAACCTCTATTTTTTGAATTCTTGGCGAATTCAGTGGAAAAATTCTCTCAACCCCTACCCCATAGGATATTTTCCTCACAGTGAAAGTACGTTTTATACCATCGCGTTTAATTGCAATAACAAGTCCTTCAAAAACCTGAATTCTTTCCACCTTACCTTCTATAATTTTAAAGTGGACCCTTACCGTATCCCCAACTTTAAAATTTTGAGCACCTTCTTTAATCTGCTCAGCTTCGATCGCTTTAATTATACTCATCCTTCTCTCCTTTCTCCTCTTCTATTTCGCTTATTAACCTCATAATTTTCTTGTCTTTCACTCTTTTTTTATATTCCTCAAGAAGTTCTGGCCGGAACGCCAAAGTCTTCTCAATACTTTTCCGTAATCTCCATTCTTCTATCTCTCTATGATTTCCAGACAGAAGAACATCGGGAACTCTAATTCCCTTAAATTCTCTCGGCCGCGTGTACTGGGGATACTCTAACAATCCTCCCTCAAGACTTTCCTCTTTCAAAGATACACTATTTATCACCCCTTTTACAAGTCTAACAGTTGCATCAATAACAACCTCTGCTGCAACTTCTCCTCCTGAAAGTACATAATCGCCCACTGATACTTCCTCATCAACATAAAGATCGATTATTCGTTGATCAATACCCTCGTACCTACCACAAATTAGTACTATCGCCTCTTTCTTTGAAAATCTATAGGCCGATTCTTGATTAAACGGCTTCCCAGAGGGCGAGAGATAAATAACATATTTATCCCCTCTTTCTATACTTTCCAGAGCCCTTGCCAGAGGTTCTGGTTTTAAAACCATGCCAGGTCCACCACCAAAGGTATAATCATCGCACGTCTTATGCTTATCGGTGGCAAAATCCCTTATATTTATTATCTCAACACCTACCAGACCTCTACCTATAGCCCTTGATAAGATGGAGCTATCCAAAAAACCCTTAAAAAACTCTGGAAAGAGGGTTAATACATAAAAAATCACAGAAACTCGTGTTCCCCTTTTAACCTTATCACTTTCTCTGCTATGTTTACGTCCTCCACGAAGTGACTACTGAATGGCACAATAAAAGTCTTACCATCTCCCCTAACAACCTCTAGAAATTCTGCCTGTCCTCCTTCGACTACAGATTTAACCCTTCCTATAATTGCTCCCCCAGAGTAAATATTACATTTGCATAGATCAGCAATATAGTATTCTCCCTCGCGCAAGGGAGCAGCTTTTTCCCTATCTACAAGAATTTCCCTTCCGATAAATTTCTTTCCATACTCCGGGGTATCAATCCCCTGCAATTTTAAAAGAACATCCTGTCCACTTATAAAACGAACAGCCTCTACTGTATATTCTCTCTCACCCTCAGAGGTTTTAATGTAAACCTTTTTAATATCACCAAAATGTTTAGTTTCCCCTGACATACTACGAATACGGAGGAAACCCTTTACACCATGGCTTCTTTTTACTATCCCCGTTACGAGCTTATCCATTTTACAATGTTTAAGCTGTTTTAAAGTCTTTAAGTTTTAACCACTCAGTCTAAGATCTCAAGCACAATTCTCTTCCCGGTTTTTGTTGCCGCTGCACTGAGTATTGTTCTTATAGCCTTAGCTATCCTACCATGTTTACCTATAACCTTTCCAATATCACCTTCAGAAACTCTAAGTTCGAGGATTGTTGACTTTTCACCCTCTATCATATTTACATTTACTCCACTTGGGTCATCAACCAGTGATTTTGCAATGTATTCAACAAGGTCCTTTTCCACAGCTCACTCCTTTGATATGAGATTTTATTATTTAATATGAATATTCATCTTGTTAAGTAACCGTTTTACCGTATCGCTAGGCTTAGCACCCTTATCAAGCCATTCACGTACTCTATCTGCTTTAATCTTAACCTGCTCCCCCTCTACAGCTATTGGATGGTAAAAGCCCACCTCTTCGATAGCTTTTCCATCTCTTGGAGCTCTTGAATCCATTACAACGATTCGATAGTATGGTCGCTTCTTGGTCCCAAGTCTCTTCAGTCTAATTCTAACGCTCACCGATTTCCTCCTTCAGTTTATTATCTAGAGTAACTATCTTCCTAACCCTGCCAGAAGGTTAGATTGGTATTTTTTATCCTTACTCATTTTTTTCATCATTATCTTCATTTTTTCAAACTTCTTCAATAACCTATTTACCTCAAATACAGAGGTTCCACTCCCCTTGGCTATTCTTTTTTTTCTACTTGGATTGATTATTCTGTGATTTTTCCGCTCCTCCCTTGTCATCGAGAGGATAATAGCCTCCTCACGTTTCATTTCGCGTTCATCTATAGCATCAGTGTCTATATTTCCTTTCACACCCGGTATCATTTCTAACAAAGATTGCAAACTACCCATCTTCTTAATGCGTTGGAATTGTTCAAGATAGTCCTCAAAGGTAAAGGTTTTGCTTTCGATCTTCTCTTGGAGCTTCTCTGCCTCTTCCAGATTGATTGTCTCCTGAGCCTTTTCTACAAGAGAAACAACATCACCCATTCCGAGTATTCTAGAAGCAATTCTCTCCGGGTAAAAAGGTTCCAGATCCTCCAGTTTTTCCCCAACGCCTATAAATTTTATAGTTTTACCGGTAACACTCTTTATGGAAAGAGCGGCTCCACCCCTTGTATCCGAATCAAATTTACTAAGAATAACACCGGTAAGACCAACTGTTTGGTCGAATTCTTTGGCAATATCAACGGCGCTTTGTCCTGTCATGGCATCTGCAACGAGGAGAGTTTCTACTGGAGCAAGAGTATCTCTGATTTTCACAAGCTCGGACATCATTTCGTTGTCGATCTGTAACCTACCGGCTGTATCTACTATAAGAGTATCGAATGTTTTCTTCTTCGCATATGAAACGGCCTTTTTTACTACCTTCACCGGATCGTGAGAATCATCAGAGTAGACCTCGATTCCTGCTTTGGCTCCCAAAACCTTTAACTGCTCTACGGCCGCCGGGCGGTACAAATCAGCCGCAACGAGAAGTACCAACCTCCCCTTTTTCTTAAGTCTCACACCAAGCTTAACAGCTGTTGTTGTTTTTCCAGAACCCTGAAGCCCCACCATCAAAATAGGAGTTAGTGTATCCGGGCTTTTTAATTTGAGTTCCTCCAATTCACTCCCCAACAGTTGTACCAACCTGTCGTGAAGTATTTTTATAAACTGCTGACCCGGCGTAACGGAACGAAGCACCTTCTCACCAAGAGCTTCTTCAATAGTTCTATTTACAAAGCGTCGAACCACACGAAGGTTTACATCTGCCTCTAGCAATGCTAATTTTACTTCATTAACCGCATCCCGAATATTTTTCTCTGAGATGTGAGACTTTCCAGATATTTGTTGTACCAAACTTGAAAATTTTTTACTTAACCTATCTAACATAACTCTCTAATATGCCTACAAATATTTGTTGGTTTATGAATATATATATATAAATTACCCAATTGTCAATCTCAAATGATTATCTTACATAGAAAAAATGTTCCATAATATAGTCGATTTTTCTCTTCGCTTCAAGATAAAATTTGCTTGAGGGATAGTTTCTGTAAATTTTTCTATAATAAATCAACGCTTTTTGTAAATCCCTCTGCGTCTCACTGCTCTCGTATATATTGCCCATATAATAGTATATTTCATCCATATAGGAAGAATGAGGATAACGCGCCAAAAAAGTTTCTCCAAATTTCAAAGCGATATCGTATCGCTTATTTCTTAACAATTTTCGAATAATAAAGCAATAATCTCTCTGATAACTATTAACAATACTGCATGTCTTAGCGTTTATCTTGCTAAAATCATTCATATACTCAACAAGGGTGATAATATCATTAGTCACTGCCGCTATTTTTACAATACCAACAATAGCATTGCAGTAATACAAATCCTTTTTGCCACTCTCATCCTCCAAATTTCTCTTCCAATACTTTGCCGCAGCTTCATAGCTCTTTTGAAGGAAATAGATCTGAGCAAGTCTATCGTTCAAATACCGGTTTTCAGGGGTATAATTTTTCAGATATAGATGGAGAGCATCCGTATAATCTTTGTTAGCAAAGAGGTAATCAGCAGTCCTAAGGGTTTTCTCATCGCTATTTGGGGTGCTTTTTGAATTTTGTGATAAACTCTCAGGAAAATCCGTACCGTTAGAGACTGATCGATTGGAGTCGGGTCTCTGATTCTTTTTGGATTTATCAGAATTTAGAATTTTTGTGAAATCTCTATCAGTAACCACTTTCAATTTTACATACCTATGAGTACTCTTACCGGTCTCATTGTTCTGGCTTACAAACTTAAGAGTGTAAACTCCCAATTTTCGAGGTTTAAAAGTAAATATACTCCTGTTATTCATTGCCTTCTTGCCCAAAAAAAGGATAGTTTCATCGGAAGAACCTTTTGGATCCTCTGTCTTAAAACCGGTGTAAATCCAACCCTCCCCATCATAGCTAATTTCAACCCTATCATTGACCCTGGCAAATACCTCTCTGTCAAACTTGATTGAGGTTGATTCTTGATTACCAATACCATCCCTTCCAGACACATCACTCTTTGCTCTGAAAGTTTTTTCAGCGGGATTGTTAAGCTTTGAATTTTTAAAGTTTTTCCCTGAAATTTTTCCTAAAGACCCAGGTTCAGCTTTTGTCTTTGCTCTTACCTTTGAGGTTCCCAGTATTTTCGAGGATTTCATCAATTTATCTAAATAGTTTGGTTCCTTTAACACAATATCTGGAATAGAGGTACTTATTGGGTCAATTAAATCACTATCCACAGAGATAATTTCATGAGTATTACTCACTTTTCCAATCGGTGGGATGAGTTCCGTTGGAGAAAAATTGTTTATCTTTTCAAATTGTTGCCTAGAATATACAATTTTTTCAGGAGGTCGGGGAAGTATATAGGCAATAACCCGATAATTTCTTTTACGTTTGGTACCTGTTAAATCGAAAGATTCAACGATTATGCCCTTCGACTTCAGTCCATCTGGCAAATTGGAACTGGCATTTGTAGACTCTTTCAAATGATGGTTAGAGTGAAACAACCTACCGGGAACTTGAGAAACACAGGCAGAGAACATTACAATCACAATTGTAGATAAAAAAACATAAAATGTCTTTTTTAGAGTCTGAACCAAATTCCCCTCCCTCAGGAAACCTTAGCAGCCAAGAGTTAGTTCAAAAGAATCTTCTGATTTGCAATCCTCAATATCTCATATTTTAATCCCTCACACCGGAAAAAATTTTATTGATCTCCTCATTAATTTTATTTTTTAAAGAGTTTCCAATAGCCTCTCTTATCGGATTCCAATATCGGTTCACCTCTTTATCGTTCCACTTTTTTTCTCTTGGTCGGAGGAAATAATATTTTTTTCTCTCCGATAATCCGATGTACCGTGGAAGCAGAAACTGTGACGGATCCACTTCCGAGGTTTCATAAACCGGTGAACCGGGTTTTTGAGGTTGAGAAGGCTCCTTAGAGAGTAAGAGCAAAAGGGTAACAAGAAAACTTAGAAGAGCAACTCCAGAGAGAGAAATACCTATTAAAATTTTCTTAGACAAGACTGGTAATTTCATCTTTTTCCTTAACCCGTATAGCGATCATTTTAGAAACTCCTGATTCTTCCATTGTAACACCATAGAGGGTCTCTGCCATAGCGACAGTCTTTTTATTGTGACTTATAACTATAAATTGTGATCGATTGACAAATTCTTTCAGCAAATTAGCAAACTGTTCTACATTATTCTCATCTAAGGCAGCATCAATCTCGTCCAAAATACAGAAGGGAGAGGGCTTAACCATATACATAGCAAATAGCAAAGCTACCGCGGTGAGAGAACGCTCTCCGCCAGAAAGTAACGATAAACTCTCAAACTTTTTACCTGGCGGCTGAGCAAATATCTCTATCCCGGATTCAAGTACGTTGGAGGGATCGGTAAGTTTTAATTCAGCTCTTCCACCTCCAAAGAGTCTCCTAAACATCAAGTGAAAATTTTTCTTAATTTTACTGTAAGATTCAAAAAAGAGCTCCGCGGATTCTTTTTTTATATGCTTTGTTACATCTGTGAGATTCTTCTTTGCCTCTTCCAAATCCTTTAACTGCGAAGTTAAAAAATTATAGCGTTCTTCTACCTCTTTAAACTCCTCCGGTGCCATCAAATTTATATGTCCAAGGGATGAAAGGCGTTTTTTAAGCTCTTTCAATCTCTGTCGAAGAGTTCTCGAATCCTCATTTATATCATACATTGTTTCTTCAAACTCTGAAAGTTCTCGTGAGTGGGTTTCTCTATAGTTTTTGTATAATTCACCTATTTCCGTTTCAATTTGTGCTATCTCTATCTGAACTTTCTCCAGCCTTGCCTGGATCCTATTCATTTTACCCATTTCACGCTTCAACCTCTCCTCAGTAGAAACCAGAGAGGTGTTATTTGCTCTTATAGCCTCCTCCAATCTCTTTAACCTTTTCTGTAATTTGCCTCTTTGAGCTTCAATTTTTTTAATCTTCTCGGTAGCAGTTTCAATTCGCTCTTTCAAGGATTCAATTAAAAGTTCCACATCCTTTATTTCGTCCTCATTATCCTTTATTTGAGTAAGATACTCTTTTTTCTCTTCCTCTAACCTATCAATCTCACGCTTAGAGGCCTCTATTTCCGCTGTAATTTTCGTATGATTAATCCTTAAGCCCTCTAAGGTACGCCTGTAATTGTCCAATTTGTGGTTTAATTCGTTATTCTCTCTCCTTTTAGTTACAATAACTTCTTTATTGGTGTTAATTATCCCCAAGGAGGCATAAATTTCCTCGTCAATTTTACGCTTCTGTGTGATGATTCCACCGGTTGAAAGGAACTCATCCAAAAAAGAAAGATTATACCGCCTATAGTTATCAAACAACTTTTCTAGCTTTCCAATTACTCGCTCTAATTCCTGTTGAAAGGTTGACAATGCAAACGATTTCTCTGTAACGTAAGTTTTCAATGTGTGCAAAGTTTCTTTTATCTCTCTTTCTATTTCAGATTTTTTCTCAGTGGAATAACCTATACGCTTTAATCCCTCATCCAATTGAGTTACTATGTTATCAGTTATCTTTCGAAGTTCTTCTCGTAACTTCTCTATTTTATCCTCCAGCTCTCTATTTTCCCGCTCTTTATCATCTATTAACCGATTATTACTCTCCTTCTGGTAAGAGAAATCATTAATTCCTCTTTCAAACGAAACGACGTTGCTCGCCAATTCCCTCTCAGATTTGGATAATTCTTTGAGTCTGCTGGAAAGGGACTCTATTTTGTTTTTGTTCTGTTCCAATCTCTCCTGAAGATATTCCCTCCTGGAAAGAAGATTCTGTATTTTTAACCTATTCTCTGATATCCTTTCCTCCAACATCTTGATATTGTTCTCCATCCCGTTTCTTTCCACACCTATTTTATATAAATGATTCTGTAGCTCAATTAATTCGGATTCCATCTCGTTAACGGCGTTTATGTTAGTTTCCATACTGCTATTAATTTTATCAATTGATTCCTTCACCGTATCTTTATCCCTCTCTGCCTCCTCTTTCCTAGCGTACAATTTTTCTTTTCTTCCCAGTAAATCCCTTAACCGAATGAGAGCAAGCTTCGTTTCTGTCTCAAATATCTTTTTCTGAAGATCTCTATAAAGCTGGGCTTTTTCTGATTGAATCTTCAACGCATTGTAATTTTTTCTTATTTCTCCCAAAATACCAGTCAGTTGTTTCATGTTCTCCTCGGTACTCTTCAGCTTTCTCTCTGCTTCCGCGCTTTTTGCCTTAAATTTTGTAATTCCAGCTGCCTCTTCAAAAATAAGTCGCCTCTCATCCGGTTTGTTCGAGAGAATGTGATCTATTTTCCCCTGTTCCATTATCGAGTATGCCGATTTACCAATACCAGTGTCGAAAAAAAGTTCTCTTATCTCCTTCAACCGCACAGGGTTACCATTGATAAAGTACTGACTTTCACCGGATCTAAAAAGGCGCCTGGTAACGGAAATTTCAGAGACTCCCAAAGGCAGTAATTCGTTCTCGTTGAGAAACGTGATAGTCACCTCTGCTACGTTTAGGGGCTTACGGGTCTCGGAACCATTAAAAATAATATTCTCCATCTTATCTGCCCTAAGGTTTCTGATGTTTTGTTCCCCTAAAACCCATTTTATAGCATCAACAATATTACTCTTTCCGCACCCATTGGGTCCTAAGAGAGCTGCGATTCCTCTCGAGAATTCAATTCGAGTTTTGTCTGCAAAGGATTTAAAACCGAAGAGCTCTATACTTTTAAGAAACACTCCCTCTCCCAGTTATACTTATTTTTTAAAATATCTTATCCCCTATCAGTAGTAAGGTCAAGATTATCTATCCTTCAGTCCCGTGAAATAATTGGAGATTCTATTTATTAAAAGTTTATTTAATGATATATAGAATTTAATGATTATTTGTGGAGTAGACGAGGCAGGCAGGGGACCGTTAGCTGGTCCGGTTGTAGCGGCTGCAGTAATTCTTACAGATGATTTTCCATACTCTATCCTCAATGATTCTAAAAAACTTTCTCCACAGAGGCGAGAGGAAGCAACAAGAATAATTATCACAAAAGCTATATACTCTGCGGGATGGGCTTGGCCCGAGGAGATTGATAGATTCAACATTCACAACGCAACACTTCTTGCCATGAAACGAGCTATTTCATCGTTGAGCGTAACTCCAGATGTGGTATTAATAGACGGGAAGTACACCCCCTCTCTCCCACCAAAATTTTCAGTAAACGCTATAGTAAGGGGAGATACCTACGTTCCTCAAATTCAGGCGGCATCTATAATTGCAAAGGTAATCCGTGACCTGTGGATGGAACGCTATGCCTGGATAGAGCCCCACTATCTATTTGAAAACCATAAGGGCTATCCCACTCGAGAACACAGATTACTAATCAAAAAATACGGATTATCACCAATCCATAGGAAAAGTTTTAGTTTCACTTCTCCTGAATGAATTGGATGGCCTTGTTGAATCCTTCTAAAAAACTAGGAAGATCCTCTTTAAAAACGATGAGCGAATGTCTCTCGAACATACTCTCACCATTTTTCTTGCTCTCAACGATATTCAAGAAAATATCGCCGTGTCTGTTTTCTTTAACGTTAAAAAAATACGTTCGTCTCCCAGAAGAAGCCCGTGAAGAAAATATCTCACCCCTTAATCCCATTTCTTACCTTCCTGATTGTTTTTTCCGTTTGATTATAATAAAGCCATTCCATTTCATCAATATAAATTTTTCTATTGACAAAAAAGATTATCTTTTTTAAATTTCTCGTAGCTAAGCTGATACATAATTACAATTGATACCAAGCGCCCGTCGTATAATGGTTATTACCCAAGCCTTCCAAGCTTGTGATGTCGGTTCGATTCCGATCGGGCGCTCTTTTTTTGCCTTTTTGCCTTAACTTGATTCTTTATTCCAGGAGAGCATTTCTTCAATAGAATTAATAATATCTCTTACTCTATACGGCTTCCTAATAAATTTTATATTTTTACCGTCTATTAAAAGGCCGTTTAGGTTCCCATCGTCATATCCGGAAACAAATATCACTCTAATCTCCGGCAAATATTTCTTTATCTGTTCGAAAAGTTCCTTACCACCCATCCCTGGCATAATCACGTCTGTAATAAGTAAGTCACACCAAAAATCCGTTTTCACTTTCCCGTTTAGGGTTATCTTTTTTAAAGCATCCAATCCATCCTCCGCCTCTACAATATCGTATCCATATTCCCTTAGAGTCCTCACAAGTATTTTCCTAATAGTATTCTCATCCTCTACAACAAGGATTCGTTTGTCTCGCTTTCTATTTGTCTTTTCATCCAAGGCACTAGAAACTTTACTCCTCTCATGTTCAACAGAAGAATTTGAACTTCTAGCAACATCCGTTGCAGTTGACTTCTCACTCCACTCCACACAGGGAAGGAATATTTCAAATCTGGTGCCTTTTCCTACCACACTACTTACCCTTATCTCACCTTTATGACTTTTGACTATCCCATATACAGTTGAAAGTCCAAGACCCGTGCCCTTGCCTTCTGCTTTTGTTGTAAAAAAAGGTTCAAATATATGTTCCATTACATTTTTATCCATTCCTACTCCGGTATCTTCAACTGTAATTTTTATTTCTCTTACTTTTCCCTCATTACCCCTCACATTCTGGGTGCAAATTTTGATGGCTCCCCCCTCTGGCATAGCATCACTGGCATTTATCACAAGGTTTAAAAATATTTGTTCGATCTGACTTCTTATCCCCTTTACCCTTGCAAGGTTGCTGTCAAGATCCAATTTTAACTTGATATTTTCTTTTATGATTCGCCTAAACATCTTTTCCATGCCCGAAATGATCTCATTACAATCAATGATCTCGAAATTCGCTCCCGACTCATTACGACTTAGCAACAAAAGGCGTCTGGTAAGAGCCTCCGAACGTTCTACTGCAGCTTTAATTTCAAGAAGAGGTTCTAAGGGGGACTCATTCCATTCGAGGTACATCTTAGCAAGCTCAACATTTCCTATAATTGCTGTTAACAGATTGTTAAAATCATGAGCAATACCACCCGCAAGTCTTCCGACGGCCTCCATTTTTTGAGCTTGTAAATATCTACTCTCCAGCTCTTTCTCTCTGGTAGAATCAACACCAATACAAAATGTTCCATAACGTTTCCCGTCAATATCCGTCATAGGAAGATTAATCCATGAGACAAATATGAAATTGCCATCTTTCTTTATGATAGGTTGTGCTCGATTTATCTCACCATCGGCTTTTGCAATCTCCGCCATAACGTATTCTCTATCCTCTTTTCTCACGAATACATCGAATATATTTTTTCCTATTATATCTTCCTCCTCCCAACCAGTTAACTTACAAAAGGTTGTATTAGCTGAAGTTACATTGTAATCGTTATTCAGACGGAGTATTATAATGGGAGATTTTTCAAGAATTCTCCGCAATGTGATCTCACTTTCCCTTTCCTTTGTAATGTCACGAACCAAACCTATATACCCGTACAACGTGTCGTTTTCATAGAGTGGAGAGAAACTGGCATAAACAATTATTTCACTGCCGTCACGCCTCCTCGCTGTTATTTCACCTTTCCAAGGTTGTCTCTTTCTTACTGCGGCATCTATCGCTCTATAAACATCCCTCCGGCCTATGTAGTCCAAAACTGCCCTGTAACTTTTACCAATTATCCGGTGAGTTGAAAATCCTGTAATCTGAGTATAGGCCTCGTTAAGATACTTAATTCTCATATTTTTATCGCAGATAACAATCATCTCTTCTGCATTGTTTATCGCTCTAAATATCTGTTGACGCTCAAGTTCCAACTTTTTTACCTCTGTGATGTCGTACATTATTGAGAGTTGTGACAAATTTCCATCAGGATTTTTTATAGGATAGTTATTGGTAAGATAATACCTATTATTCTTTACAAATCGAATTTCGTGTCCAATAACACTTTTCCCCTTAAGGACCTTTTTCATCGTGCATTCTGAACATGGCTCTTTTCTTCCTCCATATGCCTCAAAACACCTATTTCCAGTGGGATCATAACCCAAAGCGGAGATCATACTTTCGTTCGCATATTCAATCGTATACTCATGATTTACAAGAGAAACCAACTCATCCAGAGAATCAAACATCAACCGTAATCTATTCTCACTCTCAACCAGCGATTGAGTTTTATTTCTCAATTCTTCATGTAGTCTCTTCCTCTCATCGAGTATCATTCGATAGATATAATAACTAATTAAACCAAAGATTATCACAAGGATACTAATAGAAATAACGTAGAAAAGATTTACATTTGTTCCTCTAAAGATGTCACTCAACTCGGCATATGAAATAATAATCCATCTGTTGTATCCGGAAACATCAAAGGCAATAAAAGACCCAATACACTTTTGGCCGGAGACAGAAAAATACCCAGTATACCGATCCTCTCTCTTTGCTTTAGCTATAAAATTAAGGAGTTCTTCCTCGCTGTTGGACAAGACGTCCTCTAGGGGTTCGCCCAATGCATCCAGATAATTTGAGAACAGAATATATCCTCGTTTATCCAGTAGTAATATCTTACAGTACCTATTACTATCTATATTTTGTAAATAGTGCGAGACAAATTTATCAAAATCAAAGAGTAACCCTATTCCTCCCATATAGTTATGTTTCTTATCGAAAATAGGATATTCGGCAACTATTGCTCTGTAACCCTGAACAGTTTTGAAAGGACTACTCAATACCGGCCTATGGTATCTGTGGATGTACTGATTGTGTGTCTGAGCCGAGAGATCCTTCCCTATAGCCGATTCATCTGGGTAGGTATAGATTAACTTCATATCTTTGGAAACTCTAGAGATACCTCTCACCGTGTGTCCCTGGGGAAGATAAAGGGTCTTGAGGAGTTTCTTCCCTCTATCATTAAAATTAACTATATCCGGATACCCAGAGACCACTCTCAGCCAATAAAAAACCTTGTCAATCTTTTGTCTAAGTAAGGAGGAGGAAAATTGGATGTTTTTTATATTCGAACTTTTGAAATTTTCTACCGCAATTCTCTCTACCTTAATCAGGTAGGCCGTTATAACAGCAAATATTACGATAAAAAAGATTACCAGAATTGAAATATACTTTTTCATTACACACTCAATAAAATCTTACTTTGCAAAATCTCAGATTTCCACATCTACTCTCAAATATATACTTACGGCCTGTAAAATAGGAGAGTATGCTTTCAATTCTTTCTCTATCAATTGGCTTAACAATGCTAATTTTATCCAGCGCTTCGTTTTTTTCCAGAAAAACGGCGTAAAAAATTGACTGTGGGGCAAGAATTCTTTTTATTTCCCTTACATCAGGTACGTAGTCTTCAACACTGTTAAAGAAGAATATCGCAAGTACTACCCCAACACTGTTATCCTCGAGGGGGATTCGTGAAGCATCGATATTAAACAAACTCGCATTCATATTGTCGGAAAGTAGTTGCGAGGCACACTTTAACATAGAAACAGAAACGTCCACTCCCAGATATATGGAATTTTTAGGCAGGAGTGTTCCTATAGGAAAGGAAGTTCCGCAACCTATATCAACGATAACTTTATCCTGCATCTCTTCTACTACACTGTCAAGCTCTTCGATATATCTGTTCCATGGGCATCCCGCATTCTCCACAATGGGGATTATGGCGCTATCATAGGTAGAGGCAATACTATCAAAAAAATTTCCTGTTTTTTTTAATCTTTCACCAACAGGAAGAATATCTAAAAATTTTATTATCTTCCCCTCCACAGGATAGAGAGCTCCACACGATTTACAGCCTAAAGCATCCCCACATCTCTCTAACATTTTTCCACATCGTGGACAGCGGGGGTTGAACAGTTGCATAATTTAGATAATATGGTAATATACTTTTCTCTGTCAAACCTTATTTGACAGCCAAGTGAAATAAGGCTAAGAAAGGCATTTATTTATATCTTGTTTTGGGTCAGGAGAAACTTTTTGATGGTACGTACATTAATATTTACAGGAATTCTTACACTCCTGCCAATTTCGGAATTGCGCGGGGGAATTCCTTACGCGCTTTCGATGTCTTTAAATCCCGTTTTTACCTACTTTTACTGTGTTTCTCTTAACATTCTTGTTGCTCCTCTAGTTTTTATCTTTCTCTCGACTATCCACAAACTTCTCTACAAGTGGAAACCTTACAGGAAATTCTTTGATAGGGTGATAGATAGAACGCGTAAGAAGGTAAAACCCAAGGTTGACAAGTACGGCTACCTGGGGTTGACAATTTTTGTAGCCATACCACTACCCGTCACGGGAGCATACACAGGTTCCATAGGCGCATGGATTCTGGGCATGGACAAAAAGAAGAGTTTTGTAGGAATATCCCTTGGTGTATCAATTGCTGGTATAGTAGTTTCCGTAGTAGCCTACTACGGAATTAAAGCGCTCTACTTTTTTATAAAGTAATACTCTTCGAAAATGGGAAAATCATGAAAATGAATTTACACTGTCAGCTTAACGAACAACAATTAAGGGCCGTAACCACCATCAAGGGGCCGATTTTGGTCATTGCGGGGGCGGGATCAGGAAAAACAAGGGTAATAACCTATAGAATTGCCTATATGCTTGACCAGGGAATTAAACAATCCGAAGTACTAGCCGTGACATTTACAAATAAAGCGGCAAACGAGATGAAGAATAGAGTAAAAGAGTTAACCCAAAAAAGACTTTCCGGTCTTACAATTTCCACCTTTCACTCGTTTGGGGTTAGCATTCTCAGAGAGTTTGGGCATTTACTAGGTCTAAAAAAATCATTCAGTATTTACGATCAAACGGATAAGTACTCCCTTCTGAAAGAACTTATTGAGGAATATAGGTTGAATATCTCGGGTGATATAAAATATATCTCTGGTCTGTTTTCCAATATAAAGATAGGAAGTGCTTCTATCGAAGAGGAGGGTGAAACTTACAGAGAGTTATTTAAACTATACGAGGAACATTTAAAAGCGTACAACGCGGTAGATTTCGATGATCTGTTGGTCAAATCTCTAGAGCTCTTGAAACTCAAAGAGGTCCTCAATTTTTACCAGAACCGTTACAGATACTTTATGGTGGATGAATTTCAGGATACCTCCCTTATCCAGTACGCGATAATAAAAAAGCTTGCAGAAAAATACTCTAACCTGTGTGTCGTCGGAGATGACGATCAATCAATATACTCATGGCGCGGAGCAAACTACGAAAACATAAGAAGCTTTGAAAGCGATTTCCCAGATCACATTACAATAAAATTGGAACATAACTACCGTTCCACCCCCATAATTCTTGGTGCCGCTAACGAATTAATAAAACACAATCAGAATCGAAAGTCCAAATTTTTAAGAGCGGCGGAAAAGAACCAAGGATACAACGAACCAATTACAGTAGTTTATCCGGAAAATGAAAGGGAAGAGGGATTGTGGATTGCCGAAAAAATACGGACTTTTGCTATAAAGTATGGACTTAAATTTCACGATTTTGGGGTTTTGGTAAGAACAAATCAGTTAACACGGTACATCGAGGAGGCTTTTTTAAAAGATAATATTCCCTATCAAGTCTCTGGTGGTATTAGTTTTTTCCAGCGAAAAGAGATAAAAGACATAATTGCTTACATGCGAGTGATCTCCAACCCCGATGATAATGTTAGCCTTTTACGAATAATAAATACTCCGAGGAGAGGAATTGGTTCCAAAACGGTAGAAATTCTGGTGGGAGCCTCCGAGGAGAGCAATACCTCGATATACTCCCTCATCTCTAAAATAAGGACAGCCTCGAACGGTTTCGATATTGAGGACAAAATAGATAAACGGACTAGAGATTCGTTGGTGGATTTTATAACAATTATCGATTACTACAGGGAACAAATTCTAAAGGGTCGCGAAATGGCAAAGCATTTGAAATCACTTGTCGAAAAAATAAACTATTGGGGATATCTGCTCAGTACAAATAAAAAACAGGAAGTGGCAAAATGGAAGTACCATAACATAATCTCTCTGATAGATTCTCTCGCCGAATACGAGAAGGACCCGGATACCATACATCCAAGTATCTATGAATATCTAAATCGAATAACGCTGACAACAAAAGATGAGAGTGGGGATATTAAAAATGAAAAGGTAAACCTTATGACCATCCATTCCGCTAAAGGACTTGAATTTGAGGTTGTTTTTATTGCCGGTGTTGAGGACGGAATAATCCCACATTCTAAATCAGAGGCAGACGGAGCAAGATCGGTGGAAGAGGAAAGACGTCTCTTCTATGTGGCCATAACAAGGGCAAAAAAACTACTGCTCATGTCGGCCTGTAAGACTCGCAAAAAAATGGGTAAACTAATTACCCCCGAGCCCTCTCCCTTCCTAGAGGAGATTCCCCCTAAATATTTTACCCATGAAGAAACAGAGGAGGTTGCTTCTCGGGATGATGCACGAACCTATTTTGAAAACCTTAAAAAAATGTTTGTAGTTAATAAATAAGGCGAAAAATAGCTCATGTTATACCTTGTTTTTTTACAATAAAATGTTACATTATTTATACTGAAATTGATTTAATGTTTAGGAGTCGAGATGTTGTGGAAATATAGAAAATTGTTTGTGGTTTTTGTTTTAATCGTGACTGTAAGTGGAATTATATTTTCCGAGAGCAAAGAAAAAAAAACACAAACAGTTCCTCTCTATTCCTTGGGTGACCAAACGCTCAGCATAAATGGTGGTCTGTTTGTTCCTCTATTTTTTCAGGCAACGGATGGTTCTGTAAAACCCACAAATCTCACACCGGGGGGTGTTGGTTCCCTTAAGTGGGGAGTCTATCTAAACGGTAATGTAAAAGTAAATTTAGAGGCGGGTGGGGTTTTCGCATTTAGTCCCAATTTTAATACCCTTTTAATACTACCTATAACTCTAAGTGGAGAGTACGTTTTTAATTACTTCCCCTTTAATTTTCCAGTTTATCTAGGAACAGGAATTACGATAACCCGATACCAGACGTATACTCATGTGGATTTTATTTTAAAACCAGGACTCTCAGCGTACTGGCAGTATAATACTTTATGGTCGTTCGGGATCAATTTCGTGTACTGGTGGATATTCCAACCGGCAACAGGGGATCAGCCGAGTTATGAAACACGAATGGGTAATTTTTTGGAAATCTCTCTCTCGGCATTGTATCACTTTTAAATGGGGGTCTCTGTAATGAATACAAAACATACGGTTCTTACCTATCTTAGTTTAATCACCTTTATTGTGTTGAGCCTCTTTCTATGGTCCTGTAACACAGGCGAGAATGCGATCTTTTATACACTTGAGAACGAAAAAAGAACAGTCGACAACACCTTACCAAATGAGGTTACAGTTACAGGCATAGTAAAAATCGGAGATTATTACTATGTTTCTCTGGGTGCTATTTATAGAAGAAACGCCTCAAACTCTGAAAATAAATGGGATCCGATAACTATAAAAATGAACGGAGAAAGTTCTTCAGGATTGTGCAATAACTTGGCGTATTTTAATGGAAAACTGTATGGTGCATTTATAATGGATTCCTCCGATCAGACAGCAACAAGCTTCGGTCTATATTCCGCTACGGTCAACACCAATACTACGGAAATCGACTGGTCAGGACCTATAAATATCGGGGCATCACAGTCTGAAATTCAAATTGTCCGTCTTTTTATAGTTAACGGAACATTGATAGTAATCACAAAAGAAGAAACCGCACTTCCCTACAACCTATATTATTCTACCGATGGTAGTAATTTTAGCCATTGTGCTACAACATTTGACTTACTCCCCAATGACTGTACATTTTTCAACTCTCAGTACTGGTTAATTGTCGGAAATAAAATTTATACTGGTAATCTGTCCTCATTTTCGGAGATTTCGACGACAAATTATCCCGAGGGTAAAGTTTCCGGAACATACTTCGGTGGCATTTACTACTCGAGCGACTTTGGGGCTCTCTATCTATCATCCAGGGACGGAAAAATATTCTCTACAACCGATGGAACAACATGGAAGACCGCTAACGGGGGTGAGCCGATAAAAGTATCGGATAAAGCGGTACCTTTTGGAATCTTTTATCAAATCAACAGCAATTTGATGTTATTGGGAACAGATGGGTACGGTTTTTACAGAATAATAGGCGGAGACATTACCAATTCCGCCAATATAAAAAGATTTTCGGACAATACCAAAGCGGAACTCTACAGTGCCTCTGTTTTAAAATTCTTTAAAGATCCCTCAACAAACCCTACAGTGATATTTGCCTGTACCTCAGGATACGGGCTCTGGAGTAACGCCGATTACAGTTCCCTCTTTCAAGACTCCTCCTGGGGAAGGGAATAGAAAAAGAAACACAGTCCTTCAGATTTCCCAAAATTTTTCTCAATACAACTCGTATGCACCAATATCATAGGTTGGCTTAATACCAACCAGAGGCGCAGGTCTCTTTTGCCCTCTTATATCATCGACGGGACCTCTATAGCGATCGTTGTTCAGATTAATTCCCCCGTTAACACATTTAGAGAGTTTTCTTAAAATAAGGTTGTTCTTTTTCAGACCTACGAAGGTCTTAGAGATACTTTCACTGATATTTTTATCAATATTCCCTCCGAAGGGATCCTTATCATAGAGATTAAAACTTTCTATATCCTTAAATTTCTTTTGTACGATCGAACTTTGATATTTGTAAAGGCTCCTAGTAGCAGAAAGAGATTCTATCCTAACAAGTGATGTCCAACCGGAGATATCATTTGCTATTATAGGAAATTTAAATGTGGGTCTGTCACCAGAGATGAGTATCCCTACTCTCCGACCCGCCCTGGAAGTGTTATTACTTACCACTATATTGTTTATAACTCGCGGCATAGATCTTCCCCGTATCATCAAGCCAATCGCTGTATCAGTTCCCTGCCCACCAATAATTGTATTATTAAATAGATCGGGGTTTGAATTTAGAATTTGCACTGTTATAGAATCACTCGAGATTCCTCCATACAGAATATTGTTAAAATATCTTCCCTGCCCCTCGATATCCAGCAGGTAGAGATATTCGCTGCTCGACAGACCATAGAGGCGGTTTTTTTCAAAAAGGGTCTGTCCCCCTTTAATCTGTGCACCTGCTGCCCCGTATCGGGCCCTTATATAGAAAGTGTTATTCGTTATTTGAGACTTTCCACCCTCGAGTGAAATTCCCAAGGAATATGCCGATTTTGCATTCAATTTAATCTTGTTACCTATGATTTTAGCATCTGAATTCCTGATTCTTAACGCGATACTCTGTTTTCGGGCTATTCCAGAGTCAATAGTTGAGTTTGAAATTTCTAATTTACTACCTTCTATTGAAACTGCCGTTGTTAGTTTCGAAATAACGGGATCTATTGTTATCCCACGTAACAGAGTCATCTCGTTTTCCACTACTTTGATGACACAAAAATCTCCAGATACATTGACACCCTCAAAATCCGAACCAAGAATCTCCAATCTGCCTCCGGTTGACAATATATAACCACTTGCGCTTAGTGGGATATTAACATCTCCCGTAAACTTTGTTCCAACAACTCTCAACAATCCCCCGTACTGCAAAAAAGCCCACTTAGTCTTCCCTTCGGCAAGGAGAATTTTACAATTTTTAATACCGAGTTTTCCACCCCCTAATTCTACTATATACCTTCCACCGACATTGGCTCCACTCAACGTAATATTTTTCAAAGTGAGGTCAGTACCGGTAACCTTGACCAGAGGAGCATCATTTTCAAGATATTTTCCGCCTACTATTTTTGTCTCATAGAAGGTAGATTTTTTCCAATTAGAGGGATTATATCCTCCAACAAGTGTCAAACCTTTAATATCACAACTCAGCGTGTGGTTAATCTTGTACTCTCCATAACCTATATATATCGTCTTTCTTTTTAATTCCCTCGCTACAGCAATGGCCTTTTCAATAGTCTTAAGTGGTTTGGAACTTGTACCATCGTAGAGATCGTTACCATTTGTTGCAACATAAATTATTTTCCTATCAAGGATTACCCGCCATAGAGGAATATCTCGACTTCTATTTCCAGCCTTATCAACGGTATAGGCCAATATTCGATAATCGACAATTTTCCCATCAACAGCTTTTAAAAGTATGTTTTTTCTATACCTGTATTTGGGAAGTGGTGGTGGAATTGTAGGATCCTCTCCGTTATTGGATACTGTGTAGTATATAGTACCCTCATCAGATACCAACGAGATCTCTTTGGAGTTCTGATATCGCATTCCCCTTTCCACTCCCACAATAATTGGAGCCTTGGGGGGTGTTTTATCAATCGTAAACTCTACCCTGGAAATTTTAGAGCGGTTACCATATAGATCAATTGCACGAGTCTTTAATATAACCCTTATCGTTTCTCCGTCCAGAGCATCAATTTTCATAGACTTTCCGAACACGGGAGAATCTCGAGTTACATCCAATGGCTCTCTGCCGTTGAGAGAAATCTCGTAATGAACAGATCCCATGGGAGCGGAGAGAGAAAGGGTAACCCCTTTATTGTACAATCCACCATTTTTGACACCAATAATTCTAGGGGGCCTAAGAACGCGGTTGTTTATACGTATAGACACTCTTGTCACAGCGCTCTTATTACCAGCGAGGTCCATACCAAAATATTCTAAACTTGTGGTCTTTTTTACAGCAAATGGATGGGTATATTTCCTGTACTTACCTCCATCCAATCTATAAAAAATTTCATCATCATAATTAGTCCACGAGACTACAGCAATTTTGGTATGGTCTATACTTGAATAGCTCATCACCGGAGAGGGGGGTAGCAAAGGTTTTTCTCGATCTATAATAACACTGTATATCCTATACGATTCTGTAAAGTTCCCTGCTCTATCCACAGCACGGGGGAATATCCTATAGGTCACTACTTTCCCCTCTTCGCCGGATAGAATTATCGGTGAACTATATCTCAAAGCCCCTCTCCCCGGTATTGGGGGACGTGAACCATCGCTGGTAATAGTATAAAAGATTTCTCCATCGCTCTCCGAGGAGACAAGAGTAATCGCTACAGCACTGTTTGTTATGCCGTGCTCTGGAAGTCCTCTAACAATCACGGGCTCTGGTGGTCGTTTGTCTATCGTTACAGTATAGAATCTATCATACAAAGCTCTATTGCCGGCTTCATCCAGCGCACTAAGCCTAATTTTAAAGAGAGCTTCCTCTCCCGGGGAAATGTCAAGCAGATAAGAATCTTTAACGATCTTGCCGAACTTTATTGGATCGGGAGGAACATCATCACCTTTCGAATAACTAAGAAAAACCTTTATATGCTGACCTAAACTCACTGCCTTTCTATCTAACTTTAAGTAAAGAGCTCTTCGATAAATTCCTCCATCCTTGAAACCTATCAGAGGGGGAACCTCGGGAGGTTTTAAATCTATTGTAAAGTGCAATTCTCTTAACTGGCCTTTAATATGCCCCATAGGAGAGAAGGGTAATATCTTCACACGAAAATTCTTTTCTTTGCCAGCCTCCCCGTTGAAAACAAGCTTTTCTCCGGCTATGGGACTCTCCAAAGTAGGATCCGGTGGTTCTTCACCGTTGTCCGAAAAAGTATAATGAAGAACAGAAAAGTGCTTCGGCAATCTAAAAATTAAAGGGCTAACCCCATAGTGCTTTCCCGCTTTGTAATCTTTTATGGTAGGGACCCTAGGTACACGCTTGTCAATCACATAACCAAAGGGTCCGTATACCCCACTCACATTTCCACTACTATCCACACAGAGTAGTTTTAAATAGTACTTAAGCTTCTCTCCAGCCTTACCTTTGAGAGAAATTACTCCCCTTTGATTTTTCATCTCTAATCGTGGCGAATGAAAAGTTGGATCATCAGGTATAGTACCATCAGAGGTTAACTCGTAATAAATATTCCCCTCTCCAATAACTGTCAGTTTTAAATCTTCATCGAAGACTTTGGATGAATTTGATTTAGAGGAAACTCCATCGTAAAGCCCGCTTACGAGTATTGTTGGTTGCTTTGGGGGCATTCGATCTATTCTTACCTCTTTAATTCCACCAATTGGAGTGATGAGACCATTACCCCCGCTAATACCAAATCTAAGTTTAAAGGTTCTATCCATACCGTACGGAAGGGTAATTTTTAATCGATTGATGACATACGGTGAAAAAATAGTCAACGGTCGTGGAACTTTACCCTCGCTACTTATCTCATACAGAAGTTTTATAGAATTATCACTATTTGCCTTTAAATTCCCAACTTCGAGATAGAAAACTCCCTGTTTTTTTAAATACACATACTTTATTCTGGGAATTTTGGGAACCGTGAAATCAAATTTCAATGTTTTACTACTCGATTCGCTAATGTTTCCCGCCCTATCAACCGCGATGGCGCGTATAGTAAGACTCCCCTTCTTTTTACCTGTAAGTTCTTCCGGATTAATAGCAAAGGGTTCTTTAAATTCCATACCATTCGGGGTTGGGTTACTATCGAAGGAATAATAAATATGGCTAACCTCTCCCAGAGAGGAGATACGTACCAGATATTTCTTAGTGAGTCGGCCGTCTTTATCAGTATATCTGTTGATATTAATTTCCGGCCTTTCCGGTTTTTTTCTATCTATGATATAGAAGTACCTATACTCTTTCCCCCATATCTCATTATCAGATCTGCTTCGTAATCTCAATACATAGAATTTTTCCGCTCCTGGGATCGAGGGTAACGAAATATATTTAGCAGCGACAAAATCATACTGACTTGGAGTATTCTCAGATAGAGTGTAATATACGATAGCCCTCTCATGGGAACTCACAGCCACTTTTAAACCGTTTCTGTATATGCCACTCTCAGTATCACAGTATAGTGTAGCTTTTTTCTCTGGCCTCACCACTACTTCGATTCTTCTCTTTAAATAATTTTCAGAGTTATAGAGCTTTCCCACTATGTTAATTATCAAATGGCCGGTTTTTCTTATCAAAAAGGGTCCTGTGTAAAGTTTTCCTCTTTCCACCGGATCGCTTCCGTCCAGTGTGTACTTAACCCATTGGAGATTCTTATAAAGGATAGTAAGGTATTGATAATTCGCATAGTTACCCTCTACCGGGCTCACTACTTTCAGTGAAGGTGTTTCTCTGTTAATTGAAAAGGTTATAGCTCTCACAACGCTCTTATTACCAGCCCTATCCTCACCAAACCACATAACGGTATAAATTCTCTTTTTCCCTTTCACACCCTCTAGGATAATAGGATTGCCTCTCCACAATTTAGCATTATCCCATACATTTCCGTTAATTGAGTAATAAACCTTAATATTTTTCTCAGTTTTCGTATGATCAAATGTAAGTGTAGCTCTATAATTTACTTCAAAATTGCTGGAGGGATATTTTTTTCCGTTAATTAGAATATCTGGAGGCAGGGGTGGTTCTTTATCAATTACGTAACGGTATTCTCTTGCTCCAACAATTTTATTTTCCCTCTTCAGTATAACTTGCAGTTGATAATCACGAACCTCACCGGCAACAGCACTTAATTTAATAGGCCCAGTATAAGGAATATAGGGAGAATACTTCTTCTTCTCCATCAAAAACGAATAGTAAATATCCGCATTTTTTACAAGAGAAGCAATTCTTAGATTTAAATTCTCTGAGTAAACCCCTGGGGGTGAAGAAAGGAGTACTATTTCCCCCGTAGTTTGGGAATTGGCACTAAGAGTTTGAACATACAGTAATAGCCCCGAAAGAATAAAAAAAACCGGTAAACAAAATTTTTTACGGATATTTCGGCTAAAAAACTTCAAGGGCATCCCTTAGAGATTCATCCTCCTTGTAGTAATGTTCTTCCTTCTCCTCCTCTGTTAATCCTACAAGTTCATGACTTAAATAGTGAATCCAGAAATCATCCTCTTTTTTTTCAATGATATGCTTTCGACAGTAATAGTCCGGTTGTACAGGCATTTCGGTTTGACAATACTTTCTTATCTTGTAATCATGCACGGCAATTTTTATGTCTTTTCGAGGTATTCCCTTTTCCATAATAATCTCAACAAGGTGATTAATTGTTCTACCTGTGTCAAATATATCGTCAACTAACAGAACCTTATCGCCCTGCCTAAGATATTCAGGATTGTACGTCCAACCATCAACCATTACTTGTGATTGCTTATTAATGTCTGTGTAAGACCTAGCCACTACCGCGGCATAATACACAGGATGTCTGTCCGTTCTTACTATTTTAAAATACTCACTTATAACATTACCCAAGTACGCCCCTCCACGAAGAGAAACGTATATAACATCAGGTATAAACCCCTCCTTGTAAATCCTATAGGCCAATTTGATTCCATTGTTTCTTACAGAATTAAACGACAAAAATTCTTTCCTCATATCTTAACTCTTTTCCTCTAATAATAGTCTAAAACAATTGTTCTATCTCACCAAACCTATTAACAATTCATTTTTATCACGTTTTATCGTAAACAAAATTTCTTTGTTCTTAGTATCGTTTAAGGACCTATAAAATTCCATAATATTTTCTATTTTTTTATCATTTATCTTCTCCACAACATCAAGCTCTCTAAAGCCCGCGATATCCGCGGGGGTTCCCTTTTCCACCCTTGCTATCAACACACCTCTCAGATTACCTTTCAGCTTAAGTTCCTTTTTAATTTCATCTGTCAGGGGTACCACTGTAAATCCTGGCCATAGATTTTTCTTTAAAGCAATTACCTTTTTCTCTTCCTTGCGTATTGCAATCCTGACAGGAATTTTTATCTTCTTTCCATATCGAATTATTTCAAAGGTGGATTCCTTTCCGGGTGAAAGATCCCCTACCACAAGCACAAGGTGAGAGGAATTTTTGATCTTTATACGATTAACCCGCACAATAAAATCGCCCGGTTTTATACCGCTTTTATCTGCAGGAGAACCTTTAAACACATCGTAAACAAGAGCACCTTTCGCTTTTGTAATGCGCAACTCTTTTGCCATACTTGGGGTAGGATCACCTATATTTACTCCAAGCCATCCATATTGGACCTTACCCTTTTCGATAAAATCATTTATGGCTTTCTTGACATTGTTAATCGGGATGGAAAATCCAAGGCCAATGCTTCCCCCTGTAGTGGAGGTTATCCACGTATTTAGACCGATAACTTCCCCGTTAAGATTAACAAGTGCGCCCCCGGAATTACCTCTGTTAATCGCTGCATCGGTTTGAATAAAATCGCTAATATTCTCACCGGGACCACCCCGACGTCCCAACGCACTCACGATTCCGGCAGTCACCGTAGATTCAAAACCGAAAGGATTCCCCACTGCCAAGACCCAATCCCCAACCTTTAGTTTGGACGAATCCCCAAGTTTAGCCACAGGGATTTTCTCTTTTGTTTCAAACATCACAAGGGCAATATCCTTTCGCTCGTCCCTACCAACCAGCTTAGCTTTAAACTGTCTCTGGTCGTAAAGCTTTATACTTATTTTTTTTGCATCTCCTACCACATGATTATTGGTAAGAACGTACACTTTATCTTTTATCCTTCTAACTATTATCCCAGAACCCAGCCCGTACTTTTTAAACTCCTGTTCCTTGGGCTTATTCTCATTTTCCTTATCCTCGGGGGGGGATTGAGGATTCTGAAAGAAAAAATCCCACGGCCAATTTCCTTGGGGTATCGTTTGTTTAACCACTTCCTCAACATTTATTTCTACAACTACAGGTAATACCCTTTCCGCAACGCTGTTAAAGGAATACTGAAGTCCTTTTAGAGCTTCAAGGTCGTTGTTCCTTCCTGCGTTTGTATCCTCTGCAAAAACCTTGTTTCCAGCATGAGAAATTCCGGTAGAACATGAAAAATAAAATACGCTTGCCAGTACTACTCCCACCAACATAGAAACAAGGCTCAAATTGAAAAGAAAAAATTTTTTTGAATTAAACAATTTTTTTATAGACATATCCCCTCCTTATAGATTTTTCCTAATCCAATTTCTGCCGCATAAACCTAGTGCAAAATTATTCCATAAGTGTTAAAATTTCTGTACCATCAGACGTGATAGCTATCGTGTGCTCAAAGTGTGCTGAAGGTTTTCCATCTGCAGTTACCACGGTCCATCCATCGTTGAGAACCTTAACCTCCCAAGTTCCTTCATTAATCATCGGTTCGATCGCTATCACCAACCCCTCTTTTAATCTGGGATTAGGACCTGTATTGGGGTAATTAGGAATTTGAGGATCCTCATGAGGAGCAAAGCCTACACCGTGACCACAGTACTGTCGCACCACACCGAAATCATACTTTTTTGCATGATTAAAAACGGCAAGCGAAATATCGCTTACCCTACCACCCAGTTTCGCAGCCTCGATACCCCTGTACAGTGCCTCTTCTGTTACCCGCATCAGCTCCCTTTTCCTTTCCGGGACGTCACCAATGGGAAGAGTAATTGCTGCATCACTGTAGTATCCCTTAAGATTTATACCCAAATCGAGACTTACAATATCACCTTTCTTTAATCTCCGTTTCCCAGGAATGCCGTGTATTACCTCTTCATTAATAGAAACACATAGAGTAGCGGGGTAATTCATATAACCCAAAAACGCAGGTTTACCCCCATGGGATTCAATATAACTCCTTGCAAATTTGTCTAGTTCCCCGGTTGTAATTCCTTCAGCAACTATTTTTTTTAACTCTTTAAAGGTCTCCGCCAACAAATGACAGGAGTCTCTAATGCGAGCAATTTCATCCCTCGTTTTCAGCTTTATCATCTTTTTTTACCGATTCTTTCCTTTCACCCTTCTCCAGTGAAGAAAATATAGCCCCTGCTTCATCGCCGAAGGAATCTTCTATAACCTTTTTTAGATTATCCGAGTGCCCTGATGTTATAGTAACCTTCCCCTCCGTTATAACACCCGGTTCTATAGTTAGCTTGGGTGTGGTAATATTACCCAAAACTTTACCCGTTTGTAGGAGATTTACCTCCTCCGTGGCGACAATATTACCTATTAACGTACCTGCAATTGTTACTCTTTTTGCCATTATATCGGTTTTCACCTTTCCCGTAGGACCGACTATTAGTTGATCGTCCGTTTTTATGTCACCCTGGAATTTTCCCTCTATAAGGATAGACCCGTTGACATAGAACTTGCCTTCAAAGACAGAACCTTCACCAATAATACAGTTAGAGCTTTCATTCTTATTTGCCATACGCCACCCCTCTTAACACTCTTTGAGTCATAAAAAGATAACACTATTTTAAGTTAGCTTCAAGGTTAACCTTTCTAAGCAGTAGCATACTTTTCGTATTTGTTTTGTCTAATTCAAGAGAATATTTCAATTCACGTCTGCACAGATCAAATTTCTCTTGCTGATAATAGATTATTGCTCGGTAGTATCGTATTTTTGAAAGAATTTTCCTCTTCTCAAAACCATGGCAGGAAAACTCTGATCCCCCAAACTGAGCCAACAATCTATTGTAATCGTTCAGTGCATTGTCATATTCTTTCATCCACACCTCTACAAGAGCAAGATTGTAACGCACCTCCCAATCATTTTTATACTCAAGACTCCTCTCCAATTTTTCTTGTGCCTCTTTTAACTTACCCAAAGCGGCATCCAAAAGACCGTAAAAATGCAGAACCCAGGGAATATTATTGCCATTGGTTGACTGGACAAATCTATCCAATACCTCTTTGGCTCCTGTATAGTCATTGATACCATAAAGATAGATAAACAAGCTTCTAGCCACCGCGGGGTTTCCCTGGTTTTTATTAAAGAGATTCCATAGTTCGGCGGAGTATCTTACAGGAGAATAATTCGAGATGTTTAGTTGCAAATCCTCTAATGCAAAACCACTGTCATTGGGAAATTTTTCCCGATAACTTTCTACAAGCAATTTTGCTCCCTCTATGTTTCCCACCCTTACGTATAAATCAACAAGATATAATATAAGATTTTTATTCTCCACAAAATTCCCCACCCCTCGTTCCAAAATTTTAATTGCACCATTTAGATTGCCTCTAAGCTCATCTATCCTCGCTAGATTATAGTAAGGAATCCAGGAATAGTGTGGGGTGTTTTTAACCACACCTCTGTACACTAGTCTCGCTTCATCCGTTCTACCAAGTTGTAAAAGAGCATCTGCTTTAAGAAGTATCAAGTCGGTTCTGTTAGGGTCAATGGAAACAAGATAATCATCTATACGTTCTATGGTAGACTCAAAATCTCCGGCATCATAGGAAAGATAAATTGCCAGTTCTTTAATTTTAGAAAGGTTACCCCCACTATGTAATATATCACTATTACGCAGTATACTGTATGCCCTGGAAACAAAACCCTCTTTAGCCCATAGCAGAATGGAATCAAGCAAAACAGCACCACTGTATTCTCTTCCAATAGATTCGAGATCGGCTGCAGAAACATTCACAGGTTGTTTCATTGCTTTATAAAGAGCAGCCAATCCTTTATTTTGAATACCCTCAGCATTGTATCCTGCTTTCACGGCAAGACTAACCATAAGGAGATCTTTGAAATTACTAAGCCCCGATTTTCTTGGAAGCTTTAACCCAGCAAGAATTTTAGAAGCCGCTCCATAATCGTCTTTCTCCATTAAAGCATAGACATACAAAAGACCGATTTCCCTCGCTTGAACCTTTCTCCATGCTCTCTTACATAGCTCAACCCAAAAGGACTTATCTCCCGTATTGGTATACAAGAAATAACCACGTTTTAACACTTTAAGAAGTTGTTCCCGTGAATAAGCGGTATTGACAGCTTTCTTTAAAACTCCTTTGGCACTGGTATAATATCCAAGAGATAGTTTACTATCCGCTTCGTTTAATAGCTCAACCAGATTGTTCCGTGGGCTTAGAAATTTACGAATACTACCCTGAATAATCTCGATTATTCGACTTTCTCCAGGAAATGCAAATATAGTTAGAGACAACACAAGTAAAACACAACCCAGTACACCAAATAGTATAACTGACCGTTTTCTCATTTTAAGTATTTCTTTCGTATCCCATCCAACACACCGTTTATAAAACGGTAAGATTCTTCAGAACCAAATTCCTTGGCAATATCAACTGCCTCATCAATAGTTACCGATGGGGGGATATCTTTCTGATAGAGAAGGGCGTAAGTACTAATACGGATAATTGCCAAGTCAACTTTTGAAAGTCTATTTATATCCCAATGTTCCAATTGTCCCTGAATTACTCTGTCTATCTCTTCTAAATGTTCTACAGTTCCCTTGATTATCAATCTCGCAAAAGCAAAAATCTCTTCCCTATTGTTTTTAACCTTTTGAGGGTCGATCCATGAAAAATCTAACAAATCCTCTAGTGGGGCCCGAGAAAGATCATATCTATACAGAGATTGAAATGCGATTATCCTTCCCTTCCTTCTTGCTCCCATGAGAGATTACCAGGGCAAATTTTTCTTAAAAATTTTTATTTCCGCTTTCTTTTTCAACTCTTTAACTATATCTCCCATAGCTTCTTGAAATGCCTGAGCTTGCTTTTGTTGATACAGAGTCGCCTTTATCTGATCATAAACAGTAACCTTATTCTGAGGTGGGATTTTGTCGTGTAACCCCAAAACCTTGAAGGGAATTTTTTCTTCTATCTTTACAATATGATAACCAATATTAGATTTTAAAACCCCGCTGATTTGACCAACCTTTAGATTGAACACTTCCTCGAAAAAACTTTTTCCAAGCAGTTGCTTCCTTGCCAAATCATCCCGTCGAAGGTACCCAAAATCACCTCCATTGTACCTTGAAGCCTTGTCGTCGGAGTACTTAAGCACAAGATCATCAAAAGAGGCCCCATTTTCTAGTTCTTTGTATATTTCATATGCTCTTTTCCTCGCCTTTGCACGCTCGGCTTCCGTTCTTAGGTTTCTTGTATCTATGAAAATATGCTTAAATCTCACCATTTCCGGAGAAACAAAAGCGGTTTTATTCTCTTCATAAAATTCTTTTATCTCACTTGGAGTTGGCTCTTTTATTTTCGAAAAAAAATCGCGCTTTGCCTGCATTATATACTTTTGTTCCAGAATGATTTTTCTCAATTGTTTCTTGTATCCCTCCCATGATAATCCCGTTTGTCTGACAAGCGATCTTAGTTCGGCATCGGTTAAAGGTCTATTAAGTCTAAGGCCAATTCCGCCAGTGCGCTTTGCCATATCAATCCTCTGCTGAATTTCCGCATCTGATACCGTAATATGAGCCTTTTCCGCAGCCTGTTCTAAGAGCACCTCATTTATCATTCCATCGAGCACCTTTTTTTTCTCATCAGTTGTGAGAGGACGCTTCATCTTTATCTCGTAAGATTTAATTGTACTTTCCAGTTGTCTTACAGATATCACCTGTAGTTTTTCAAGTCGTACAGTTGCAGCAGGTTTATCTATTACCTGAGCAAACCCCCAAACTACAAAAACAGTTAAAATAAAAAATACAGTAAAAAATCTCTTCATTACATTTCCCTTTCAGCTTTTAGCGCTAAAGCGTAACAATATGTTTGATACCATGTCAAGTATACTACAAAAAAATGAAGGTTTCAAAAAGAAGATGATTCCTTGAAGCCGATTTTATCCATTAATTTTTTCACACCGGATAGTTTCTTATTTAGTTTCAAGCCCTCCCGTAGATAATAAGAGGCCGCGTCGTTTTCCCCTAGATTTGAGTATATTTCTGCCATTTTCTTGTAAAAAAAGGCTGTATCTTTATTTGAAAAATTAAAGGCAATCAAATCCCTAAGATACTCTAATAATAGATCGTTAGGGACCAAATTTACCATCTTGAAACATACAAGATCTCTCAATCTATCTATTACCTCTTCGATGAAATGATGAAAGTAGGGTTTTTCCAACTCATAGATATACAATTTCTTGTATAAGGTATAGGCACGTATATACTCACCCCTATCGGTGAATGCTTCCGCTAACAGGAAGGCGCAATCCATATAGTCATCCCTTGAAAGGTAATTTTCTAACCGCACCCCCTGTTCGTCCAATTCCAGGAAAAGTTCTATCGCTTCCTCACGCCTAAAGTTCAGAAGATCGTAAAAAATAAGTTTAGCCTGACTGTGTAGGTCATCTTTTCGCTTCTTAAGAAATTCCCTATAATCGAAGTGATACTGACGCTGACGCTGATAGCGTCCAAGAAATCTATCGTATTCCTCCCTCTTTACCGGATCTATCAACACCTTATACGCTCTAAGAAGTATCTTCATCTGCTCCTCAGAGGCCCGCTTATCCTTATTTTGAAGATCCGGATGTATCTGCTTTGCCTTCCTTCTGAAGGATTTTTTTATTTCGCGTAGTGATGAGTCTTGATCAACCTCTAAGATCTCATAATAATTTATCATAGTATTATAGCAATTATACATAATAAATTGATTATCGTCAAACTATAACTGCTAATTTCTAACATTCACCTACTTTGCATCACTATCACGCTTGATAAAGAGAGATATATTTTAATATAATATAGCTATGTTCGGTTTTTTGATTAAAAAAGCTTTTTTTGACATGTGGGATAACCTGTTCCGTATCGTAATAGTTAACCTGGGATTTATTGCTGTAGCTGCTCTGTTACTCTATTTTCCTCTTCTCTTTAAATCCCTTCCCTTGCTATTTTATGCAGCCCTAATTATAGGCTTGCTTCTTCTCTCTGTGTACACAGGAGCAGCAAGCCGCTTTGTCAGAGATATAGCAAATTACCAAGCTCCCTCCTTTAGAGAATTCTGGGAATACGTAAAAGTTACATATCCAAGCAGTCTCCTATTTGCAATTACAAATATTGTATTCATCTTTCTCCTCTCTATCGCATTTCCAGTGTACGGGCACATAAAATCAATTGTGGGTCCAATTGCTTTTTCCCTTCTATTTTGGTTAACTGTCACATGGATACTCTCCAGTCAATATTTTTTTCCTGTTCAATCCCAATTAGATTTAAGGTTTAAAAAAATTTTGAAGAAAATGTTCTTAATCTTTCTCGATAATCTCGGTTTCTCCATTGCACTAGCTATAGGTGGGTTGGTCATTATTGTTATATCAGTTTTCACTGCATTTCTCTTACCAGGTCCAGCCGCCCTTCTACTATGGGTAAACGTTGCCCTAAAATTACGTTTGTACAAGTATGATTATCTCGAAGAGAATCCAGGGGCTAACAAGAAAGCGATTCCATGGGATGCTCTCCTAATCGAGGACAGAGAAAAAGTGGGCAAACGAACTTTGAAAGGGATGATTTTTCCCTGGAAAGAGTAAGTTTACGTTATTTTATATGCAAGCGTTTACCCACTTCTTCGGCTTCGACCTGTGAGCTAAAAATTTCCGAATACTTCAGATACATGCCCTCACTTTCCATTTGTTTCATCAAACGAGAGAGAGCTTTTTGCGAACCAAGTGGGGTTTTTGCAACAAAGGCAAAACATCGTTTGCCAGAGACCATTCCGGCAGAAGCCAAAAATTTGGCAATTTTCTCCGGTATCTTCCCCCCTATAAATGAAATTGCCTCAGTGCCAATGGCTATGTACTGATATATGGTCAATTTCGTATTAATGTCTCTATCCCCATCGATGATATCGACTTGATGCCCCTGAGCTTCTATCCCACGGGCCAGTGCCTTTGAGAGATTTAAAATTTTATCCCGATTCTTACCACTGAAAAAGATAACTGCTGTTCTCATTTTCCAAATCTCCAATCCCTATAGATTTTTTTGAATCATCAATCAATAACTCTTCTAACACATTACGTACCCTACTTATACAAAAATAAGCTGTTGCTTCCCCACGCTTGCCTGTAAGTCCCTTTATTTCTTCCTCGTTAATCTTTATTGTAGCATACTTTACAGGTTTTCTTCTACTCTTTATAACCCGCATCTCCAGAACACCGTTTTCTCTCTTTCTAAACTGAGGAATTCTATCATGCACCACCATATTCCGTATCCACCGTATTTGGTGAGAGTAGAGAATTAATTTCTCATTCTTTAAAATTTGCTCCTCATACACAATCTGTAAAAGATCGACCAGATCCAAAGAGAGAAGATCTTCTCTGTTCTGAATCCAAACTGTTTTACCTTTTTTCCGGTAGGGTATAGGTCCGTATTTCCTCAAGTAGTTATACAAGCGCAAAACAAGACCCTGTTCAAGAAGGATACCTGCCATTGTACATGCCGTTTCGAAAAAACCAAAGTAATAATTTTGATGCATTTGCGCAAGCAGAAAACGCACCTTTCCGCTTTTGTAATTATCACCAAATTTTATGGTTTTATACGCGAGATGGGCTCTTCTAAGAGCAGCTTCTCTGATCCTCTCGTCATTGTAACGTTTTTTTAAAGTGGTAAAATGTGCATCTTTACTTTCCATCTTTATCACATTAGTATAAGAACCACTACAACTTAAGGTCAAGGCGATTCATGCTAAAAAGACGATTTTTTATTGTAGCACTTTTCATACTTCTTGCGTTACTTTCATGCTCCTCAAACAAAGTTTTACATTACAAGCCTCATACCGTTTGTATTTCAAAAGAGACCCCCTCGCCCTACTTTTCAATCAATCTCACAGCAGATAGAAATGTGAGCGTAGTATACGCGGAGTATAATACCTCTTCACTCTACGAGATAACTCTTACCAACGAGCTGTCCATAAAAAAACGTACCTTCATCGATACAATAGACAGAGTTCCTCCCGTAAACCCTCTCTTCGGTCTCAATACATCCCTGATCACACCGAAAATACAGTTCATTCTGTACCTGGATCAACAAACAGAAGAAAATAGAATTTTAAAATTCCTCTATAAAAGAGAAAAGACTCCCAAGTGGTACACAGATGTACTGAACCCGACAGGAGTTCCGATCGCAATTCTGCATACCGAAGGAACTATAATCCCCGTATGGGAACAAGGAACAAATCTCTACTATGTGGTGAACAAAAAGGAGAAAATTCCGACTCTCCTATTTGCAAAGCCTGCTAAAGTTAATCGAAATTTTAATCTAATCAATATAATATACGATTCTCAACCAAAAGGCGGAATGGGATTTTTTGCCTTCGACAGATTAACAAAAGCAATATATCGATTCGATTGGTCAAAAGCCAGACTAATATGGGAAAAACTTCAAAACACCGACTACCCCATCTACTACGCTAAAAAAGCCAGTGGAGGAAAATACTCCGTACTGTTTTATAACAAGAGAACGAATGAGATAGATTATATACCGGCAGGTTATCCTGAAGGCAAAACGTTACAGAGAGTAACATTGAGTAGGGAAACCACAACTCTCTTTTTTATAAACTACAACGGTAGAAATTTTTTCTTTTTTAATGAGCTTGATGCAAATGAGAATGAAAAACCATTCTTCGCTGTTTCTGTTATTTATCCTAAGAATTCCGATATGGATACAGATATTCAAGCCAAGGGAATAAGCTACCAGAAATGCATTCTTGTAGCCTCCAGCGAACCAATAAGGCCCATCAGGTGGGTATTTGACGGAAAGAAAATCTACATTGTTTACCTTAGAAGTGACGGATTGTATATTTCTTACATTGATCTTGCAGAATTAATCAAATCGCGAAACAATTAATTTAGAATAAGTATCCTGGAACCCAAGTAATCATAGAGGAAATTTTGGACCCACTTAACCCTTTCAAGGTACTCATCGACACTGAGCTTTACAATTACACTATCCTTCAAAAACTCGGATATTTCTCTCAATTTGTTTCTATTGTCCTCTTCTATTACCTCTTTTTTGAAGAGCAAATCAGCCAATTCTTCTATAGTAGTTACCTCCTCATGAGGAATCTTTTTGTAATCAAGGATCTTAACAAGAATCTCAAGAATTACCGCCTCAAGTATTCCAACAGATTTTTCAAGTTCTCCACGTTTGGCAAGCTCCACACTTCTATTTAAAAGGGAATTGTAAATATTCACACTTAACATTAGATCTTTATGGTAAAAGTATCCCTTTGCAATATCATCTCGTGCACTCGTTAATATACCCAAATACACCTGGGTCGCATTGTAGTAATCAAAGATTTTCAAATTAACAAAACGATCATAGTGAGGACTGGAGGAACTAAAGGTTGATTTTAGAAGCGTAAGGCAACTAGTCCGCCACGATTCATATAACTCTGTATTTACACTCTTTTTGTTACCAGAAAAGTAAAGTCGTTTAAGGTTGCTCTTTATTTCTTCGCCCTTCTCTATCAACTCATTGAAAAGTTTTATTACCTTCTCTTTCTCACCAGCCATAAAGACTCCTAACAGATTTCATTCTGTCTCACTTTTTTTCCTGCGAACTAGATTTGCCTATAGACGAGTTAACTGTAGATTTGACCTTTTCCGGACTTGTTCCTGTGTTTTGTTCGGTTTTTTTACTCTCCACAGACTTAGACGAGGCCGCTTTTGCCGTATTGCTGGAGGTATTTGACTTCTCCTGTTTCTTAATCTCCACCCACCAATCATTTTTAGACTTCTGAAGGTTTTCTACCCTTGCCTTCCCAACGAGATTTTCCGCCTCTGGAGTCCGATTCAACCATGCCAAGCCAAAGGCACCTAAAAAGAAAATTATTGCTAAAACCGAGGTTATCTTTGTTAACACATTTCCGGATCTTGGGCCGAAGGCACTCCCGCTTCCTCCACCGAAGATTCCACCCAAACCCTCACCCTGCTCATCCTGAATTAGAACTATCAAAATAAGTAATAAAGCACTAATAACAAATACAACTAGAATAAATGTCCCTACAATTCCCATCTGTTTCTCCCAAGATTTACTTAATTATTTATAATCAATCTTATACTCAATTAGGATTTACCCCTTATCAAACTGCACTATAGGGATAAAAGTTTCCGTTTTAAGAGACGCACCACCTACGAGAGCTCCGTCTATATCTTCTTTGGCCATTAAATCACGCACATTATTAGGTTTCACAGAACCACCGTACTGGATTGTAATATCACTTGCGATCTTATCAGAATATTTTATTTTAATCAAATGCCTTATAAACTTGTGCATTTCATCTGCATCATCAGGCGTAGCGGTTTTCCCCGTGCCTATTGCCCAAACTGGCTCGTACGCAATTGTAACAAGCTTTATTTCTTTATCAGAGAGCCCATTTATACCATTTATAAGCTGATTCTCTACAACATCCTTTGCGATGCCATCCTCTCGTTCCTCAATGGTTTCTCCCACGCAAAGAATAACCTCTAACTCATTTTTTACAGCCAGTTTTACCTTTCTGTTTATCAAGCTATCAGGTTCATTGTAGATGTGGCGTCGTTCGGAATGTCCCAAAATCACCACCGAAACCCCTACATCTTTAAGCATTCGCACCGAAACTTCACCAGTATGGGCCCCTTCCTCCTCGGGGCCCATATTCTGTGCACCTAACAATATATTGCTACCCTTAACTATCTCACTAACGGATTTCAGTGCGGTAAACGGGGGGGCTATCATAATTTTTTTTCCTCTCTCATTCGAGAGACTAGAAACAAGGCCTTTTGCCAGTTCTACAGCCTCCCCAATTGTTTTATGCATCTTCCAATTACCAGCAATAAAAATCTTTCTCATACTGACTCCAATACCTTTATTCCAGGAAGTTCTTTCCCCTCAAGATATTCAAGAGAGGCGCCACCTCCCGTTGACACATGATCAATTTTATCCGCAAGACCGAACTTATTAACGGCAGCTACAGAGTCACCACCTCCTACCACCGTAGTTCCCTTACATTCAGCAACCATCTTTGCCACCTCAAGCGTTCCATTGGCAAAATTGTCAAATTCGAACACCCCTAACGGTCCGTTCCACACAACTGTTTTTGCGTTGGCTATGACATCTCTGTATGTATCAAGTGTTTTTTTACCGATATCCATTCCGATTTTCCCCTCGGGAATATCAACAGAACCAACATATTCGGCCTCTGCATTCTCAGAGAACTCACTAGCAACAAGATGATCCTGGGGAAGAAGCACCTTAACACCAAGCTCGGAGGCTTTGTCGAGAAGTTTCTTTGCCGTATCCAGGAACTCTTCTTCCAGAAGAGATTTGCCTATGCTATGCCCCAAAACCTTCAAAAACGTATATGACATCCCTCCGCCAATTATTAAGGTATTAACATTCTTCAACAGAGACTCCAAAACTCCAATCTTGGTAGATACCTTAGCCCCACCGATTATAGCAACAAATGGTTTCTCCGGGTTCTCAACAACCCCACCCAAAAACTTTATCTCCTTCTCCATCAAAAACCCAGCAACTGCCGGGAGGTAATGGGCCACCCCCTCGGTAGAGGCGTGTGCCCTATGAGCAGTACCAAATGCATCATTCACATATATCTCTCCAAGAGAGGCAAGTTTTTTTGCAAATTCCGAATCATTTTTCTCTTCTTCTGCGTGGAATCTAAGGTTTTCTAGCAATAACACCTCTCCTGCCCCAAGTTCCTTAGCCATCTTTTCGACCTCTTCACCTATACAATCAGGGGCCATTTTAACCTCCCGACCAAGGAGGTTACTTAAATGCTTTGCTACAGGTTTGAGACTAAGTTCTGGCTTCACACTCCCCTTGGGCCTTCCAAGATGGCTCATTAATACGAGCGAGACCCCCTCCTGATCAAGAATATACTTAATCGTAGGAAGAGCCGCTCTTATTCGCGTATCATCGGTTATTACGCCATCTTTAACAGGAACGTTGAAATCCGCTCTCATCAAAACCCGCTTATTCTTCAAATCTATATCTCTGACCGTTTTCTTGGCC
This sequence comes from uncultured Spirochaetales bacterium, assembly GCA_964596425.1. Lineage (GTDB taxonomy): Bacteria > Spirochaetota > Spirochaetia > SZUA-6 > SZUA-6 > CAZQTC01. The sequence continues at coordinate 582,879 of CAZQTC010000023.1, forward strand.
ATAACTATCTCCTTATTTTTTTACAGACATAATTAGATAGCAGCAATCTTTTCCATAAGGTCAACCACTCTCGTCGAGTATCCCCATTCATTATCATACCATGAGAGAACCTTTACAAACCCCTTACCAATTTTCTGAGTACTCAAAGCATCAAAAATAGAGGAATGGCTGTTCCCTCTAATATCAGCAGACACGATAGGCTCGTCGCAATACTCAAGAATTCCCTTCATTCTTCCCTCTGCAGCCCTCTTCATTGCTGCATTAATTTCATCCACAGACGGATCTTTGGCAAGCTTAACAGTTAGATCAACAATGGAACCCGTTGGAGTCGGTACCCGCATTGCCAATCCGTTGAGTTTTCCGTCGAGTTCTGGAATCACAAGCCCAATAGCCTTCGCAGCCCCTGTTGTTGTTGGGATGATGGAAAGAGCGGCACTTCTCGCCCTTCTTAAATCCTTATGGGGAAGATCAAGAATTCTCTGATCATTTGTATATGAATGAATGGTTGTCATTAAACCCTCAATTATTTCAAATTCGTCATTTAGTACCTTCGCAATAGGAGCTAAACAGTTAGTTGTACAGGACGCATTTGATACAACCAGATCTTCCGGCTTTAGCATTTCATCGTTTACTCCTAGCACAATAGTCTTGTCTACTTTATCCTTTGCAGGAACAGTTAAAATAACTTTTCTGGCTCCCGCCTCTATATGCCAAGCCGCCTGTTCTCTTAATCTGAAAACACCGGTAGATTCAATAGCAACATCAACCCCCAGTTCCTTCCACGGAAGCTTCTTTGGATCTCTCTCTGCATATACCCTTATGGGTTTTCCATTTACAACAATGTTATCACCGTCAACACTTACCGAATGATGATACTTACCATAAGTGGAATCATACTTTAACAGATGCGCCAATGTCTTGGGATCTGTTATGTCATTGATAGCGACTATTTCGATACCCTCTCTATCGAAAGCAATCTTAAAGACATTCCTTCCGATCCTACCAAAACCGTTAATCGCAACTTTCATTTAGTACCCCCTGTATCATTTTATTTTCTTACTTAGTGAGAATATATGAAAAAGAAAAAGCTCTGTCAATTAATATTTAAAGTCCAAGTATCTTATTTAAAAAGCCTTTGCCCTTCTCCGTTTTCTCCGAGTTTTTTTTCTCTTCCTTGGGTGGATATATCACATTGTCACCAGGATTAACCATATCAAAAAATGAATTATTGACTATGTTTCCCTCTGCAACTCTCTCGTCCACACCAGTAACCCTAAATTTCCCAAGAACATCATCCTTTTTAAATTTCAACCCCATTCCGGAAGAAATAACACTTAAGGCATCTTTTTTAACAATCAACAGTTCATCATTCTTCTTAACACCATCCATGGCTCCCAAATCAATTAACCCTCTATTAAATTCTTTTTTCACTATTCGCCCTCTGATAGGAAAAACAGCATCAAGTTTTTTGGTTATAGAAATAACGGCATCTCGGACCCTATCATTGCCGGTTCTATATTCCTCGAAAGATTTAAGTTTTGAGCCTGTATTAGAATAATAAATATCACCATGCACAGAAAAACTTCGTTCCAGCTCTTCGTAACGTAGAATCAAAAAATAATCCACATCACTCTCTCTAGCAATCCTAAAAGCCTCGCTAAAATCTCTTACCAGGTTCTCTTTTACGATATCGATATTATCAAAGGCACTTAAGAAATCTCCGAAATATTTTATAAAATCTTTCTCAAAAAACGGATGAAATTTCTCAGTTGAATTAGATTCAGATCTTAGCATGAAAAGCACAACCCTGTATTTCTGTCTCTCAAGAGAGTACTGATCCACTCCCCATTTCCTCGCTATACTTTCACTATCGAGGTTACTATAAATCTCTATTTCGTCACCTATATATGTATCGTTATACCCCAAATTTCTAAGCACCCTAAGCTCCGTTAAATATTTTATGGGATATCCTTGCATCTTAAAAATTTTTGCAAAACTAAGGCGAGCCTCTCTGGAATCTGGTTTCAGGATCAATGCCCTCCTATACTCCTCTTTTGCTGTCTCTATATAGTTCCTCGATTCAAGAAGTTTTCCCCTCTCATAGTGATAATTGCTCAGGCGTTGTCGTACCGCGCTTAATTTTTTGCTTTTAGAAACATCTTTCTCACCAGCTTCCTTCTTGTCAGGAATAACAATATTTTCAAGTACGATACGAGCTACCTCATCCTCGGGATGTATACTTAAAAGTGACAGGAAAGTGTTGATAGCATCATTCAAATCTCCCATATCCCTATATGCTAGACCTAAAAGATACCATCCAAGTTTGTGGGTTCTGCTTTCAGCGATAATCTTCTTGGCGTATCGAACCGCACTAGAATAATCCTTTTCAATTATATATAGCTCAGTAATTGTAATAAGTGCATCGAGAAACGATGGATTTAGAGACAGAGCAATTTTCAAATGCTTCATTGCCTCATCATACCTTCCCTCTTCTATCAAATGGCGGCCTGCTATCAGATGAACCCTCGGATTATCCGAATGATAACGAAGTGCCAATTCCAAATACTTATTGGAGGTTGCCCTATCACCCAGCTCATCATATATTAACGCAAGAGAAAGAAGTGCCTTTTGGTTATCCGGGGCAATTTTCAAAGTTTCTATGTAACGCTTCGCTGCTGCACTCTTCTGTCCATTCGCAATATCCAGTTCTGCAAGTCCGAATTTGGCATTAATATTATTGGGTTCTCGTTTCAGAATGCTATTAAATATTTCTCGTGCCCTGTCGAGCTCCCCCAACCCTATTCGAATTTCTCCCTCAAGGGTAAGAAGTTCTATACTACCACTATTGTACTTCTCGGCTTTCTTCACGTAATTCAAAGCCTCTTCATACTGGCCCATGAGAAAAAAGCAACGCGCCAAACCCTCCATCGGCCTGTAATAGTGAGGATTCAATCTAAGAGAGGCCTTGAAATTTTCAATGGCGGTATCAAGTTTTCCCGTAGCAAGGGCCTTTTGTCCCTCTCTGTAAAATTCAATAGCACTTTCAGCAAATGACAGAGAGAGGAATACCAAAAAAATAGAGAGGAAGAGAAATATTCGTTTCAAAGGTTACCCCTCGGTGTTCACAATAATTTTGACAGTTCCAATCTTATGACCCTCCATGTTGTTAACTATAAAATCAATATTCTTATACCTGACCTTTTCGTATTTTACAGGAATCTTGCCTAAGAGATCAAAAACAAAACCACCCAAGGTATCGAAATTATCCTCTGGAAGATCTAAGTTCAGCTTAGCATTGAGATCCTCAATATTAACCCTGGCATCACAAACGTAGGTGTTGTCATTTATTTTTACAATCTCTTCTACCTCATTATCAAATTCATCCTGAATATCTCCTACAATTTCTTCTATTATGTCTTCCAAACATACAATACCAGATGTCCCCCCATATTCATCGACAACGATAGCTATATGCACCTTCCGCCTCTTAAACTCCTTTAGTAGGGAATCGATACGCTTGCTCTCCGGAACGAAGTAAGGAGTACGCATAAGTTTTTCCAGATCAATCTCGTTATTGGTTGCTTCTCTATTGTTTTCAATCAGGTATCTCAAGAGATCTTTGGCATAGAGGATCCCAACAATATCGTCAATTGTTTCTCTATAAATTGGTACTCTTGAATGTCCGCATTCGGCCATTGTCTGAAGTAATTCATCAGTAGAAACATCGAGGGGTAAAAGTACAACATCAATTCTGGGGACCATAACTTCTTTAACTGTAGTCTCGGAGAGTTTTACAATCCCCTTAATCATATCCTTTTCTTCTAAATCTAGTTTTTTCAAATTCTCCTCTTCATCTTCTCCATTTTTACCGAGTATTTTCTCAAAAAAACTCATTCGCCGTTTCAAAACAGTTTATCCTCCATAAGCTTTTTTAATATTCTTTCTTGAATTTCTATCATCTCACTTGTTTCAGAACTATCATTATGTTCCATACCAATCAAATGCAAAATTCCATGAGTTATCACCCTCCTTATTTCTTCTTCATAGGTTACATTAAACTCTTTTGCATTTTCCCTAACAACATCCAAAGAAATGGCAATATCACCCAAAAAACTTTCTTCACCATCAAATTCGCGAATACCATCAGCTATCGGTTCCTCCAATTGAGAGAAGGATAACACATCGGTAGGATAATCTTTGCCACGGTAACTCCTATTTAGCTCTTGAATTCTCTTTTTACTACAGAGAAGTATTGCGATTTCCACATTATTGAGATTCAATTCCCTCAGAACATCAAGGGCAAATTTTTCCAGATTTTTACTCCATTGTGGGGGATCACCATCCTCTGTAAGTATTTCGACCTGGTTCATCTACCTCTGATCCTTTACACTATTCTCTTTAATTTTCGGATACTCTATCCGAGTATGAAAATACCCGGCAAGTATCTGAACAAAACTTTTCTTTATCACTTCCAAATCTCTTAGAGTTAGCTCACTCTCGCTAAGTTCTCCAGCCGTAAATTTTTCCATTATTATATCCCACACCAATCGTTCAAGTTTCGCCACACTGGGGCGTTTGAGAGTCCTGGAGGCAGCTTCCACTTGATCGGCAAGCATCACAACCGCAGCTTCTTTCGATTTCGGTCTCTCACCCGGATACGAATAGTCCTCTGGAGAAATTTTACTATTCTTCTCCTCATCCTTTGCCCTCTGATAAAAGTATTTTATCAAAGTCTTCCCGTGATGTTGAGCTATAATATCAATTATCACCCTTGGCAGTTTTAATTCTTTGCCCTTCTCTATTCCTATTTTTACATGCGATTTTATAACAGCAACGGAGAGACTTGGTTTCAGCTCATCGTGTTTATTAAAGGAGCGTTGATTCTCCACAAAATATTCAGCCTGATCTACCTTCCCTATATCGTGATAGTAGGCACCTACTCTTGCAATTAACGGATTAGCACCTATCTCCCTACAGGCAAGCTCTGCCAGATTAGCTACTATTATAGAGTGATTGTATGTGCCCGGAGCAAGCATCAACATTCTCTTTAAAGCCGGAGCATTTAGATCGGATAACTCCATTAACTTAAAGCGTGTAGGATTACTGATAAACTGCTCTAAAATGGGAAGAAATCCGAGGCTTAAAATACCGCAAAAGAATCCATTCCCAATTGCCCATATTGTTGCGATGAAAAATCTATAGAAATCATAATTCTTAAAAAACCCAATTGTCACAACTATAAATACGTTTAAAAAGGATATATTGATCCCGGCAAGTACAAGATCTATCCTTTTGTCGGCACGTTGCACAGAGGCAGTTCCAGCTACCCCAGACAAGAAGGCAAAGAGAAAAGCATAGATATCCATCCGCCTTACTGACAATACCAAAAGGCCCATGATCAACGAAAATATTATACCTACATTGGTAGAGATCAATATGGTAATCGTAATTGAAACAGCCGCTGTGGGTAAAACCACGGAAAATGGAAGCCATTCACTAATTCCATCTACTCTGTTGAAAATTACAGCTATAACAAGATAAACAAAGAGCAATCCGGTAATCAAATATAGTTCATCTCTCTCAAGAGAATGATTTAGAACTTTACTGCTTAATAGAAAAAGCACGAGAATAAATACAAGGGCAAGAAAAAATAGAGAACCTACTATATTCATTATGTTTAGCTGTAATGTGTATTCACCTATGGCATCTATCTCTGCTTTTATCGTTGGTGTAATTATATCGCCCTTTCTTACTATTACCTGCCCCTTAACAAGGCGAACCATTACCGGCTCGACCTCACTTAAAATTTTTTGTTTCCGTTTGGAAGTTTCGCTTTCACTGTAAAAACAATCAACCCTGGAAAAACCCGAAACTAAAGAAATAACCAATAGTTTTTTATCCTTAGTCAATTTAGAAGCTTCTATTTGTTCTGCCAGCCAATTAGTGATATTATTTAAGGAAACAAGTTCCTTTTTGGGAAGTGTTTCCTTCTCTATTTTCCCATCTCTCCATCTCCAAATTTCTATAGAGTTACTTTTAATATTACCCTTAATCTTCTCAGGTATATCCACTATTCCAAACTGCATAACTCTAACAAGCAATCTCCTGCTTATAGAGAGCAAAGCCTCAACGTCATCGTAGGACATTAGCTGTTTAACAGTGTTTTCCTCCACAAAACCCGGTAAAATGGACTGTACTTTTAAAAAAGTATTTTCAGGGGCAATTTTGCTATTATAAGAATCGATGATTATTCTGGTAAATTTGTCAAAATCTTTTAAGGTCTTCTCTACAATGGAGTTGTTTACCTGAAAAATCGGCACGACAAGCTTTGACTTCGCTTCTCGCTTTAGAGCTGTTGCCCGTTCGTCTTTAAAGGTTATATCGCGATCAACTATTATATCTCTGTCGGCTACCATTCCCACCCTATAGTTGGTGTAACGGTCCCTCAGAAATATGTTGTTAAATTGGGAATTAAATATAATCACTGCAAAAAACAGAATAAAGGCCACTACAGCGAATAGGATATAACCATCGTGGCCAATCAGCTTTATGCGATTTATTATACTACTGAATGGATCGCTATTCTCTTTCCCGCTCTCTTTCTTCATTGTCTAAGGTACCATCCGCCTTTTCATATGCGTGTATTATCTTCTTAACCAGTTCATTCCTTACCACATCTTTTTGATCAAAAAAAACAAAATCAACCTCATCAATACCTCTCAAAATATCAATAACATGAAGCAAACCGGATTGTTTCTGTTTGGGGAGATCAATTTGAGTAATATCACCTGTGATCACCGTCTTACTGTTTTCTCCAATTCTTGTCAAAAACATCTTCATCTGTTCTCGTGTGGTATTTTGAGCCTCATCTAGTATAATAAATGAATCGGAGAGGGTCCTCCCTCTCATATACGCAAGAGGAACTATCTCTATCTTCTTCGTTTCTTCCATTCTTTTAAATACCTCATAGGGTATAAGAGCCTCCATAGCATCGTAAAGCGGTCGTAAATAAGGATTTATTTTACTTTCCAGATCCCCAGGCAGAAACCCCAGCTTTTCTCCCGCTTCCACAACAGGTCGTGTAAGTACAAGTTTTCTAACAGAACGATTTAGTATGTACTTTAGGGCTTCCGCTACAGCCAGGTAAGTTTTCCCCGTCCCTGCAGGCCCTATACCAAAAACCAACTCATAGCTCTCAATACTTTCAAGATATCTCTTCTGGTTTCGACTCCTTGGAAAAACTTTTTTTAACCCATTAGGAATGATAACAGACTTGTCAGCTACTCTTAAATGCTGTCGCTCTACAATTTCTTCGCTTCCAAGAGAATCATGAACCGTCTTAATAAGAGCAGGATCTGGATAGTGTCCGTTTCTTACATACTCGGTAAGTTCATTTACAAGCCGCTCAAAATCTCCCTTAATTTTCTTATTCTCTGTCTCAAGAAAAATTTCATTTCCCCTAATAAATATTTTAACTCCCAGTATCTCCTCAAAAACATCTATATTCTGATAATTGACACCCAACAGATCGTTAAGGAGAGTCTGGTTATTAAAGACAATCGTCGAATATCCTCTCATTTATCCTGTGTATCAATCTTATCTTCAACTTTCCAATAAAGTCAAGTCCGCAAATTCAAATCTACCAATCTTAAATTTAAACATTGGCAGAGAAATTAGCAACTCGGGATAATACCGATTTAAAAGTTTTAAAGTTTTAATCACCCTCCCCCAATATCAAAACCTGTAGAAGTCTCTTCTACTCTAGCTTTTATTTGAGGTATTGCATTCCATTTCACAAAAATAGAAAATGTGGGCTCCCAAACATATCTCCGCGTACCATCATTCTCAGTTTTAAGAGTAGGGCTTCCACTATACTGAACTGACACATCCCAATCATGAAGGTGGTGTATCATTCTAAAGGAGAGGTTTTTTATTTTGAATGATGAGGCATACCTATCCTCTATATTGAAAAAATTGAAGGAACGTAACAAATCGGATAGTGGATTTACCCACTTCATATCAACACCCTCTGCCATCGAGGGAATATAGAGATAAGTATGTCGGTTGTACGATTCTGAAGAAAAGGCTAACTCAAGAAATTTATAAATAGAGAGGTTAAATTTAAAGAGAAAATTAAAATTATTATCAGAATATTTCTGAATGTTAATATGCCAATTAGTGCTAAGTGCAAATGAAAGCTTAATCCTATTTTTCCAAAAGTAATAGCTAACCCCTGGTAAATTGTAGCGAAGGGCGACTACTGAGGGGAGGAGAATTCTTTCAGTCCCAACAGTCTCACCATAAGGATTTATAGGGTACATGTATTGGAGAAGAAGACTGGCAGATAGTCCATAGAGAATAAATTCGAAATTAATCTGCTCAAAATTTTCCTTGTTCAGATTGTACGTAAAACCAGAGTGAAGAGAAAAATCTTTGCAAAAATCAACCTGTTCGCTAAACACAAATGGGTCAAAAACCTCTTTACCCTCAACAAAAGAGAGGCCGGCCTGCGATGTGGTAGTGAATATCCAGTTTTTTAGATTGAGATTTGTGATAATCTTTTGATCCAATGGAGGAAGATTATACTGTAACGAGAGAGAGTAGGAATCATTTGATACACCGTATTTAAAAAGGGCCGAGATATTGTGTGTCAAAAAGAAATCTTTTGTAAAACTGACACCAACGCCAGAATACATTGGTACATTGCCCACCACTCCGTTATACCTAAGCGTGTAGAGAAGAAGTGAGAGATTATAGCTTATTCCCGTTTCCTTGAATCCCTCAGATAGTATAAAAGGCTTAAAAGACAGACCCAAAGAATCTTTAAGATTTAACTGTCGCTGCTTGTAATCATTGATTAAAAGGGTATTCCACTCAGAGATAGGTAAATCCGCCGCTTTGTTAAATCTGGAATTGTATACCCCACTCAGAATGATACTGTTCCCAAGGCCTAGCAGGTTCCCAAACAAACTAAAATCATTTCGTAGCGACGAATTCCAATACGTTTGAAGGGTCGAATAAAGAATGGAATAATCTACATCGCTACTCGTTTGCCACGAGGCAGTATCAAACATAGTCTCATAGGTCAGTTGAGGAGTTATCTGATAGGTTGTACTAATTTTTGAGACTAGATTCGCTTCTCTAACATTAACATCCGGCATAATTTTAGGTACGACAATACCCTTCTCCACTGTAACAGTACTTTTAACGGTTTGCCCAGTTTGACTTTCTGTCTTGACATTTGTCTTTTTATTAAGAACGCTCTCAATTTCATCAAACTCCAACCCCTTACCAGGATAATTCCTGTTACCTACTACAATTTTTTCTGGCTTTTTAGCTTCAACGGTAGAGCTACTCCAATCCAATAGAGAACCATTAATTTTCATTGATAGTTCTGGCAATTTGAAACTCACCGGGTAATAAAAGTATCGCATAGGATCCACATTCGGTAGAGTACTCTGAATACTCTCCTTACTTCGCAACTGATACTTGATATTCAAATATGGAAGAGAGATGGACTTAACAAATTTTGTATGCATATACTTACTAAAGTATTTACTAAAGTCAATTTTAGCCCCTAAAAACCAACTAAGAGTATTTCTTGGTGCCAATGTAGTATTATTAATAGATTGTCCGGGATTTAAAATAGAATCCAAAGAAAAACCCTCCGATCTATTGTAGAAATCCTCTGGGAAAGAAGGATCGGAATATGTTTCAAAATTGCCACTAAGAGAAAAATTCTCTTTGGTTATTCCTAACTTTCCCTCCAAACCAAACCGGAAGGGTACTTCCCAGCCAAATAGATTTACGGTATTCCATTTTTCTGCTAATGCCCCGGTAGAATTTACATAATATGGAGTATAAAAAGAGGTTGTTTCATCGTAAAAAATATCCCGACTAACCCCAATTCCTCCTTTAAAACTAATTAAATTTTTAAAACTTCCCGCAATTCCAGAAAAACAACCAAGTCGAGAATAAACATCCAGCATTACCTTCAAAAAATCCTTATTTACCTGAGGGACACGTTTCCGGGTTTTCCTTAAAAACAAACCTCTAAGCTTTTGCTCGTAATATCCACCGGTTCCTCCCTCCAACTGTAAAAAGGAAAGAATATTTTGCTGTTGTTTCTTTCTCCCAATCAGATACGTTGTTGTTTGGATAAAATTACCCTCCCTCTGTCTATAACCTATTACAGGGTGAAAAAATAATTGGTCTCCGGGATAAAAGAAAAATGGAACAAACATAACCGGTATCCGACCAATATAGAGCACTGCATTTTGAATGGCCCACTCCCCCGGGGCTAAAAGCCATATCTTTGTGGCATGAATATGATAATGGGGAGCTTCAAGATTACTACATGAAGTTATATTTCCATTATTCATTATCACTATATCGTTTTTGCTCCTTGTAATTTCATCACCGTAAAAATAGAATTTGTTTTTGCTCTCACCTACCTCTTTCTCCGTTAATCCCTTGTAAAAAACACCCTCCCATGTATTTACATTAAAGGTAAGAGATTCTCCCTTGAAAACTTCCTCTGCATTGTTGCTTATTATTTTATATACAAGGTTCCCCTCGGCAGTAATCAGATCCTTACTCTGGTTGAACAGAATTTTATCCGCCTTTATCAGATGTGTAATCCCCCTGTCTTTATCCTCCATTTTAAGGACAACATTTCCCCGGAGAGTTATATATTTCTCCTTAACAGATTCAATATCGAAATACTCCGTTTGACGAGCCGACTCGATTTTGATTACCCTTCCCTGTTTCTCTATTTCCTCCGGCGTTTTTATCCCATAGTAGCTTAACAAACGCTTTTCCAAAGTCCTTTTGTCCCCTGTTTCTTTTAGCCCTAACTTATTGCACCACGAAACAAGCTCGTAATAACTAGCAGTTCTAATATCTTCAGAGAGAGTTTGCACAATCAGGCTTTTCTCCTCTGGAGGAGAAATTTTCTTATTCGGTTTCTCAAGCTCAAGTGGCACTGAAAATAAAGAGAGAGGCAAAAGTAATACCAGTATCTCTATAGCTACTGTAAACGGAAAATTTTTAGAAACCACACTACTATCCTGTCTGACTGGCCGAGCGTTCTAAAACCCTCTTTAGGTATTTTCCTGTATACGATCTTTCACATATTACAATCTCTTCCGGCGTACCTGTTACTACCACTTCTCCACCATTATCGCCTCCCTCGGGTCCAAGATCAATAATATAATCGGCCTGCTTTATAACATCGAGGTTATGTTCTATTAATACTACCGTATTTCCACCATCTACAAGCATCTGCAGTACCTCTAACAGTTTTTTAACATCTGCAAAGTGAAGTCCCGTAGTAGGTTCATCCAATATATAAAAAGTTTTTCCTGTACTCCGTTTAGAAAGTTCCAACGATAATTTTACCCTTTGAGCCTCCCCGCCGGAGAGAGTAAGGGCAGATTGTCCCAATTTTATGTAACCCAACCCCACCTCTTTTAAAGTTCTTAATCTCTTAACTACAGCGGGTATATTCTTAAAGAAATCAAAGGCCTCGTCTACTGTCATTTCCAATACTTCATAAATATTTTTTCCCTTAAACCGAATATCGAGTGTTTCTCTATTGTATCGCTTTCCCTTGCATACCTCACAGGTTATATACACATCAGGTAAAAAGTGCATTTCAATCTTCTTCGTACCTGCTCCCTGGCAGTTTTCACATCGCCCCCCTCTTACGTTAAAGGAAAATCTCCCCGGCTTGTAACCCCTTGCCCGCGATTCTGGAAGCGAGGCAAACAACTCACGTATCGGGGTAAACAATCCAACATAGGTTGCAGGATTTGACCTAGGGGTTCTCCCTATAGGACTCTGATCAATATTGATAACCTTGTCTATATTTTCAACTCCTTCAATTTTATCATATTTACCCTCCGGAAGGTTACTACCGTTGATTCTATTGGCTAATATCGGGTAGAGGAGATCTGTTAGAAGTGTAGATTTCCCCGAACCGGAAACACCTGTTATGACAATAAATCTCCCAAGGGGGAATTCCACATTTATGTTTTTAAGATTGTGTTCCCTCGCTCCATATAGCACTATACTCTTACCGTTACCTTTACGCCTCCGAGAGGGAACATCAATTCTCTCCTTTCCGGAGAGATATCTGCCCGTTAGGGAGTTAGGGTTGTTCATTATTTCCTCAACACTCCCCGCAGCTGTCACCCTGCCCCCATTCACTCCCGCCCCGGGACCCAAATCTATTATGTAATCCGCACTGAGAAGTGTCTGTTCGTCGTGCTCTACGACAATAAGGGTATTTCCTATATCCCTCAAGTGTTTAAGTGTATCTAGCAATCGGGTATTATCACGTTGATGGAGACCGATAGTCGGTTCATCAAGTATATATAGTACTCCTACAAGAGAGGATCCTATCTGAGTTGCAAGTCTTATCCTCTGAGCCTCTCCCCCGGAGAGGGTAGAGGCCTTTCTTTCGAGAGTTAGATAATCCAAGCCTACGCTTACCATAAAGTTCAATCGTGATCTTATCTCTTTCAAAATTTGCCTGGCAATAATAGACTCTGTCTCGCTGAGGGGGAGATTGTTGAAAAAATCCAGAGCCTCTTTCACTGAAAGAAGGGTAATATCGTAGATACTCTTACCCCCAACAGTAACAGCAAGAGCTTCTGGCCTAAGCCGTTTCCCGTGACAGGCCGGACATTCTCTATTTCGCATAAATTGCTCAAGCCATTCCTTTATGCCTACAGAGTTGGTTTCCAAATACCTGCGCCGCAAGTCCTTAAGTATACCGATCCATCTTCCCCTATACTGATACCTACCTGTTCTGTCTCTACTTATGTGTTCAAAACTTATCTCATCATCACTTCCCCTTAGAAGAATTTCCATTATATCTGGGGGAAGGTCCTTAAGTGGTGTATCCAGAGAAAAGCCAAAATGTTTTGAAAGAGAGATAAACAGATTCTTATGCCAATTTGACCTTGGATTATACGGAAGGATTCCCCCCTCGTTAAAGGATAAATTCTTATTGGGCATTATTAAATCTGGATCAAACTCCATAGTTTCCCCCAAACCAGAACATACGGGACATGCACCATAAGGACTGTTAAAAGAAAAAAGTCTTGGCTGTAAATCCGGAATACTTATTCCACACACAGGACAGGCGTGTCTTTGAGAAAAGAATTTCTCTTCTTCCCCCTCTGATGTTTTCATATATACCAGAAGTTTTCCACCTGCCACATCAAGGGCGGTTTCCACAGATTCTGCAAGTCTGCTCCTTACCTCAGGTTTTACCACCAACCTATCAACGACTATTTCAATGGAGTGTTTTCTGTTCTTATCAAGTTTAATCTCTTCATCAAGGTAAACGATCTTTCCGTCGACTCTTACTCTAACAAATCCGGCCCTCTTCGCATCCTCGAAAATTTTCTTATGCTCTCCCTTTCTCTCACGTATTACGGGGGCGAGAAGTATTACCCTACTCCCTGTTTTTAGACTCAAAATTGAATCCACAATCTGGTCAACCGATTGTTCGTTTATTTCTCTACCACACTTGGGACAGTGAGGTTTTCCTATACGGGCAAAGAGCAAACGGAGATAATCATAGATTTCAGTTACAGTTCCAACTGTCGACCTAGGATTTCTATGGGTTGTCTTTTGTTCAATAGAAATAGCAGGAGACAACCCTTCTATATAATCGACATCCGGTTTTTCTAATCTACCCAAGAACTGACGAGCATAGGAAGATAGAGACTCTACATAGCGCCTCTGACCCTCGGCAAATATTGTATCAAATGCCAGAGAAGATTTACCAGAACCACTTATTCCAGAAATTACAGTTAATTTATCTCTTGGTATCTCTATATCAATATTTTTAAGATTGTGTTCCCTTGCTCCCTTGATTATTATCTTTCTCATTAGTTTTCTCGGCCTCTTTATCCGAAGTTTGCGTACTCTCAGCTTCAGAACCTTCTTTAGACTCTGCCACCTCTGAGTTAATCTTTGTATTTTGTACTTCACTATTAATTCTATTCTTATCTATTGAAGCAATATAGAACACAACAGGTAATAAAATCATTACGAGGAGAGAGACAACCACTATCTTCCATTGTCCTAAAATTTCGACAAATATTTGAAGATCCATAGCTATGCCACCTATAGTATAATGTATTATATTATCTTGCAAGTAAAGATTGACATAACTACTATCTATAAGAAGAGGTTCATAATGGCATTGGTAATATACGATAGAGATGCGGGAATGTGTACGGGAGTAAAACGTTCTATTGACGGAGCACTTAAAACAGCTATAAATGTGGGGGGGAGTAAGGAAATTGTCACCTATGGAGAACTGATCCACAATCCTGTTATTATAACAAAATTAAAAAAACGCGGTATAAAAATTGTAAATACTTTAAACAGAATCACACTCAACAATTTTGTAATAATACGTGCACATGGTATCCCACCAGAGGACGAAAACTATTTCAAAGAGAATGGGATTGAATATCTCGACTTGACATGCCCCATTGTAAAATCGATTCACAAAAAAATAACCGACTACAAAGATCGGGGATACAAAATAATGATAGTTGGACACCCCAAACATCCCGAGACAATAGGCCATATGGGCTACGCTGGCAACGCAGGATTTGTAGTAAGCAACCCTGAAGACCTTAAAATTAATAGTAAAGATCAAGACACTCAGTACAGAGGGATAGATTCGAAAACTCTTATCATAGCTCAAACTACAATATCAGAAAAACTATATCAGGAAGTAATAATTGAATCAAAAGCAAAGGAAAAAGGTGCAACCGTACTGTATACCATTTGCCCTTTCGTTCTTGGGCGTCAAAGATGGATCGATAAAATGTCCCGTGAAAGTGATGCTGCTATTATTATCGGAGGCAAAAACAGCAGTAATACGAGAAGATTGTACGAGCTTGCCAAAAGCAACTGTGAAACCTACTGGATAGTCCGACCCGAAGAACTACCCATAAACGATCTAAAGAATTACACACAAATAGCCCTAACCGCCGGTGCATCAACGGCCGATGAAACCATCCAAGAGGTATTACACAACTTAAAACAGAGAGGTTTCCAAATTACCGAGGGATAGGCTAAAAAATTTCTACTGTCCCCTTTCAACTTCTAAAATTTCCACCAAATCAGAGGGCTCCAATCTAAACACAGAGCCTCTGCCCTCATAAAACCCATGGGCCATAATCATATGAATATTTAAATCGGTATAGGTGATCTCTTTATTTATTCTCAAATTTCTGACTGTTGTATTAGTCTTTGGAAAAATCCCCGGGTCCCCAAAGGGACAGGGAAGTTTTCCTCTAACGGTATCAACTCTGACTTCAAAGTGGGGCTCAACATTTATAAACTCTCCAAGTCCTCTAATACCATCATCCCTCAACCTGATCATTTTCTCGGCAATTACCCTATGGCTAACCCCTAATCGCTGGACCTCCGCCTCATCCTCTATAAGTATATCAATAAGGTTTCTCTCATCACTACCCAAAAAACCGTCTCGCGTGATTATCCCCGGTTTCATATTACTCTGTGCCCTCTGTAATTGCGGCGACTGCTTCATTTTTCTTACTCCTAACCAAACTTATCGTAATATATGAGTTCCTCCGGTACACCATTTTCAGTAAGCACTTTAACACACGCCTCAATCATTCCAGGACTTCCACAGAGATAGGCCTCCACATTATCACCCGATTCGAGGTATCTATCAACTATATCAGTTATAAGCCCGCTCTCCCCCTTCCAATTATCCTCTGGAAGGGGAGCAGACAACGAAGGGATAAATTGGAAATTTGGCAATTTGGTTTCCAGCTCTCGCATCTCATCAATATGAAAAAGATCTCTCTTAGTACGAGCCCCAAAGAAAAACCTTGCCCTCCGATTCACTCTTCGCTCTGCCATATCCCTGAGAATTGATTCTATCGGAGCCATCCCGGAACCTCCGGCTATAAATACTATCTCTCTATCCGTATCACGCAGATAAAATTCTCCATAGGGACCATTAAAAAACACCTCGTCTCCCACTTTCAGATACCGGTGGACATAGGTTGTACTTATCCCATTGGGAACATAACGGATCATCAATTCTATAGCACGGGTATTACTTGGAGATGAAGACATGGAGTATGCCCTGTAAACCGGTTCTCCCGTCAGCTCATAGGACGGAATCTTTAATTGAATAAATTGACCCGCTTTGTAGTGTATCTCGCGGGGCTCTACAAGCCCAAGGGTTATCCCTTTTATATCATGTGTAAGATCGGCAATCTTTGTTACCCTGGCCCTAAACTCTTTGACACTAAAGAGCTCTTCCGGTATCTGGATTTCGAGATCGGTCTTTACTTTGATCTGGCAGGAGAGACGAATTCCATCTGCCTTTTCTTCCTCCGATATCCATGGAAGTTCGGTCGGTAAATATTGACCACCCCCCTTCAGCACTTTAACCTTACACAAACCACACGCCCCTCTCCCTCCACATGCGGAGGGGATAAAAATTCCCTCCTCCATCAACGTGGAGAGAAGTGGTTTGCCCCCCGTGACTGTTAGTTCTTTATCATTGTTAATCTTTATCGTAACTTCCCCGTAATTCGCAATGGTAGCATCGGCAATAACCATAAGAATTGCCAAAACAGTTGAAATCGCTGTTATTGCACCTACGCTAATAAGTAATGCGCCTACAGGAAACATATCTAAAACCCCTAAGAGATCAGCTTATTTTTATCATACCGGTAAATCCAATAAACGCCAGTGCCATCATCCCGGTAACTATTAGAGTTATACCGGCACCCTCGAGCCCCCGCGGTATCTTTGCCTTTTTTAACTTCTGACGTATACCCGCCATAGCAAGTATTGCCAAAGCCCATCCGATTCCGCTCCCAAATCCGTACATAAAGGAAGCAATAAAATTGTATTGTCTTATCACCATAAAGAGACTAGCTCCAAGGATCGCACAGTTTACAGTAATAAGTGGTAAAAATATCCCCAGAGCTGCGTACAACCCTTCGGAGACACGTTCTATAATCATCTCCACAATCTGAACAAAGGCAGCGATTACGATAATAAAAACTATATAGCGAAGATAGGTCAAATCCAATGGAACAAGTATGTAATAATAAACAAGCCAGTTCAAGGCACTAGTCACAGCCATTACAAATATCACCGCAGCCCCTAAACCGATTGATGTTTTCATTTCTCTTGAAACAGAGAGGAATGAACACATTCCAAGATAATTCGTAAGAAGAATGTTGTTGGTAAATATTGCCGCAAAAAAAATGGCAACTGGATAGAAAGAACCACTCATTACCTCTTCTCCTCTTTTTTCTCGATAAACACACCACGGACAAACCATATAAATAGGGCAAGCATAAAAAAGGCCCCTGGTGGCATTATCATGATTGACCAATTTGTCCACCAATTGCCCAAAACTTTCATCCCCCAAATTGTACCGGATCCAAGGAGTTCTCTAAAAAAGGCCACTATAATTAAAACGTAAGCGTAACCCAATCCAGAAGACAAACCATCAACAATCGATATACCAGGTGGATTGGAGAGAGCAAATGCTTCGGCTCTTCCCATTATTATACAGTTGGTAATTATCAAACCTACATACGGCCCTAATTGACGGGAAATGTCCGGTACGTAGGCTTTTAAAACTATGTCCACAATAATTACATAGGCTGCAATGATTAGGGTCTCTACCATCATTCTAACCCGTGAGGGGATAACATTTCTTATAAGGGACACAGTAAAACTGGAAAGAGCCGTTACAAATATTAACCCCATAACCATCACAACGGTATTTTTGAGTACATTCGTCACCGCAAGTGTAGAACATATACCAAGAACCTGTACGAAAATCGGGTTATTTGTCCCAATACCATCAAGGAAAACCCTTCTTACCTTACCCTTTGTAGCCAAATGTTCCTCCCAATTTTAAAGACACTTACTCGCTTCCTACTTAACTAAGGTACCAATCTTCTGGAATGCTTCATTAACCATATCAAGAACAGCATTAGATGTTATTGATGCCCCTGTAATAGCATCTATTTCATTTTTTCCCTTTGCCGTACCCTCAGGAACTAATTTAAAGGGGCCCTCCCTACCTCTAAACTGCTCTTTAAACCAATTCTCAGATATTCGTGCTCCCAGACCCGGTGTTTCGTTTTGCTTTATAAAATTAATGCCCGTTATCCTCTTCAAATCCTTCGTGAATCCTATAACTGCTTCAATTTCTCCCCACAATCCCGGGCCTTTTACTATAAGGGCATATCCCGCAAGCTTATTATCTGTATCAAATACCTTCATATACTTCAATTTCCCGCTGCTATTTACAATCTCTCTTATTCGTTCAGAGTAAAGTTTTTCGACTTCGGCACCGCTACCATTCTTCGATATTTGGATATCACAGGCGTTCAAAACTGCCCTTTTGATGAAGAGAGTTCTGTTAACAATTATTTTTTCGCGAGTGAAGAGGTAAATACCAGAGGTAACAGTTATGAAAATAAGAGTCACGACCATCATAAAAACTACCGTATATATTCTTTCCAATCCCTTACTCTTAAATTTCATTAAATCCTTACCCTCTTCCTCGCACTCTTTACTGTATAATCAATTAAGGGAGCAAACATATTCCCTATCAAAATTGAAAATGTTATCCCCTCAGGCCATACAGCAAACAACCTAATCAATACTGTAAGTATACCGATTAGTCCTCCGTAGAGCCATTTCCCCAAATTAGTTGCCTGAGATGCAGAAATCGGATCCGTAGCCATGAAAACCATTCCGAAGAGAAAACTTCCGGCAAATAGTGCATGAACGGGTTCCGAAGCCCCCTTGACACCAAAAAGCCAAAAGATTGTTTGAAGGGCCAAAAAACCAATCAAACCGGAGGGGATTATCCTATAACTGGCAGTTTTTCCATACAAGGTAGATACCGGAAATTATAATGAGTAGTGCGCATGTTTCTCCCACAGAACCGGCGACGTTTCCCAAAAACAGATTTATAAGTGGCACATCAACTCCTCTAAATAGCAAACGTAGCGGAGTAGCCTGAGTAACAGCATCAGGTGCAAACCGAAAAAATCCATCTACGGGTTTCATCCATGTTGAAGTCATAGGAACTACAAAACTTACATATATAAAAGCCCTACCCGTTAATGCGGGGTTAAAAATGTTTCTTCCAAATCCCCCGAAAACCATCTTGCCAAACACTACCCCAAATATTATTCCTACTATCGCTATCCAAATAGGGATCATAGGGGGAAGCGAAAGGGCAAAGAGTGTATTCGTCACAAAAACAGCGGTAGAAACCTTCTGATTGTACATCCGAACAAATAAATACTCGGCAAGGAAACCAACAACATTCACAATAGCCAGAATGAGGAGGGTTCTCCACCCGAAGAAATAGATTGACACTACCACGAGAGGACTGAGGGCATAGAGCATCCGATACATCACGGGCTGCTTCATTAAACGCATAAAAATATTTTAGCAAAAAGATAATGAAAGTCAACGAATTTTAAACTTAAAGTGAAGTAATCACAAAATAGTATTCATTATAAAACTATAGCTAACTACGTGGCGTGGAAGAATTTTCACTCATTATCTTCCTCTTCAATTTTTTTACCCTCCGAGGCTTCTATGTCTTTGATAATTCTAAGATACTCCTCTCTGGAAATCTCCCCGTTCGCATACCTCATCTGAGCAATATCTTTTGCCGAATACCTACTTGACCTTCGGCCGAAGGGGTGTTTGCCTGAAAAGAAGTATATACCACCACCTATCAGTAAAAGAATAATAACAAGATCGAAAAAGGGAGACAAAAAACGGAGCGTATCCCATAGGGGGTTAGGACCGAAGAGGGGTGGAGCCGGTGGACCCCCACCTACCGTACAACTCACAAATGACAATCCTAAAAAAACTACCGATAAACCCTTTACAATTCTAATTATCATCTCAACCATTTCAAAACCTACCTTAACGAGCTTCATAACTACCCCTCCTTCAGGCTCGGATTCTAAAAACTTCGAATCTGACAACTTATCTCATTCTAGGGAGAACTTATTAAGAAAAATTAAAGGAAACATTAATTCTTTATTAAGATTGCTCCCTGAGAGCTATAGTCTCTTCTCGTATAATATCCCTTATCCGTTTCAAATCAACTACACCAAGGAGTCGTCGCGGATTATTTTTATCTACCACCGGAAGAAATGAGGTATTACTTGAGAGCAATATCTGATATGCCTCTCGTAAATTTTTATCCGGATATGTCTTGTGCAATACCGGAAGCATTAGATCCTCGGCAATGACTAAATTGGAGGGAATATTTCTACTCAGAATAGGTTTTATCTTGGAGAGACCTATCACACCGCAAAGCTCACCATTCTCATTGACAACAGGTATATCATCCAAATCACTGGCAGAAAAAATTTCAAGAATTTCAGGGAGTACAGCGTTCCTATTTATCACAGGAGAATTTCCTTGCATAACATCTTTAACTCTATACTTTGTAAGCATTTCCTCTTCAGTTACATTCTTATATATCTCCTGCGCTTTCGTAATCGCCAGCTTAACAAATGGCGGACCTATAATCTGCACAACAAAGGTAGTAAGGGTTACAATACTAATTATAGAGAGCCCAAGGGAAGGAAAAGAATGAAAGGCAGAGATTGCTAATCCGATGGTGACACCTGCCTGAGAGAAGAGACCCAAACCAAGATACTTACTCACCTTTTTCGGCGCCTTAGAAATTCGTGCGCCAACAGCTGCTCCCAAAATCTTTCCCGAAGTTCTTCCAAACAGATACAAAAATGCGGTAGCAATGGTAAACAGAGTAAGAGCTTTTAGCTCGAGTCTAGCTCCTGCCAGAACAAAAAAGAGTATATAGATGGGCGGAGAAAAACTTTTCATGGAATCAAAGACTCTCTCAGAGTAAAACGGTGCAATATTAACAAAGGTAACCCCAAAAAACATCTCCGCGAGTATCATATCAAACCCAAATTTTAACGACACAGCTATTATCAAAATGATAGAACCAAAGGTAAAACTCAGCATTAAATCCTGCTCATGTTTGTACTTTTTAGTTAGATCTAATAACAGACGAAAAATAAAAGCTATCACCGAACCAAGCAAAGCCGCTCCCCCAATAGAATAGAGAGGCTTTAACACAGCCTCATATATAGAAAAAGCACGCTGATCCTCAAGAATTTTAGCAATAGAGTTTGCAAAACCGTACAATAAAAGTGCAAGGCCATCATCCAGAGCAACAATGGCAAATATCATTGTAGTTAATACACCGGCGGATTTGTACTCCCACAGAACATCCACCGTTGCTGCGGGCGCCGTCGCAGAGGCTAGTGCTCCTAGTATTATCGCCAAGCTCCAATTTCGAGTAAAAAGCCCGGTAAATAAACTTACAAGGATAAAAGCGGAAATTCCTTCAAACAGGAGAATTATTACCATGCTCTTCCCAAATTTTTTAAAGACGGATTTTTTTAATTCACCCCCCACAAGAAACCCAATTATTCCAAGAGCTATATAATTTAGCGGTCTGAATTCTACGATTAGATTTTCAGTTAATATGTTAGTTACCGATACACCAAGTATTAAACCTATAACAATGTAGCCAACAACCTGCGGTATCTTTATTAACTTGAACAGTCTGGCGCCTATTACACCAAAGATAAGAGCAAGGGCTATTACAAGAATCGTTCCTGCACTCATTTTTCACTTCTTAAAAATTATTGTGCAAATGAATCTATTAGTCAATCATTGCGCTCTTTTACAGAGCCTCTAACGACAAGCTCTGTGTCAAATTCAATGCAGGTATCTGTTTTTTTATTCTTTAAAAGTTTAATAAGTATCTCACCAGCAGCTTTACCCTTTTCAAATGCCGGCTGAAAGACAGTGGTTAACCCCGGTGATATTAACGAAGCTTCCGGAATATCATCAAAACCCGCAAGAGAGACATCTTCTGGAATTCTTATTCCCTCCCTCTTACAGTACAGAAACACACCGATTGCCATTATGTCACTCATAGCAACGATAGCCGTTGGTGGTTTCTTAAGACTTAACAACCTTCTAGCCGCAGCTTCTCCCCCTTCAATGGAACATTCCGCTTCAATAACACGTATATTGGAATCATTAATACCAAGGCCAAATCTTTCCAGCGCCCTCTCATAACCCTTTAAGCGGAGGTCCCTAACACGGGAGAACATCTCTCGTTCAGTATCCTCCTCACCGGGGCTGGTAGCAGGTTTTAAGGAGAGAATGGCAATGTGCCTGTGACCCGCCTTAAGCACATACTCCATAATCTCCATAGCCCCTTGCATATCATTGGTGTTTACACTGGGTATACGTTCCGAGGGTTTCCCGTCCACCACAACAAGGGGAATATTCCTCTGAAGTATCAATTCTACTATTTTAAGATGAGCCTCCAAGCCAAATGTAACAAACCCATCCACCGCAGCACTTCTAATTCCCTGAAAAATACATCCCTTAAGCGGGGGAACTACGGTTAGTGAGTACCCTTCTTTGTGGCATACACTTCCTACCCCTTGAAGCATTAGTGAAAGGAAGGGGTTTTTAAAAGCCACAGGTATCGAATGAGGTATTAAAAATCCAATAGAACCTATTCTCTTCGTTGTCAAAGTCCTCGCAACAGGGTCAGGTACATATCCAAGCTCATCGGCAATTTCCATTATCCTTTCATAGGTTTCTTTTGATATCCTCTCTGGATTGTTAAAGGCAAAAGAAACCGCGGTTTTTGAAACTCCTGCTCTCCTTGCTATCTCGTTTATTGTCACTCGTCTACTCATAAAACTTATCCTACCTATCAAAATTCGCCACTTCTCTAAAGACTAAGAAGTAGGGCTTGTAGGGTAAAGGAGAGAGTTCTATCCTCCCACACTCATCCCCACGCCAGATACTCTTACCGTACTCCACCCAATACTCACTGTCCAATAAATCATACAAGCGATAATTTTTCTCATGTCGTATTGAGAATTTGGAAACCGGCAAATCAAAAATAAAACTCTGTTTTTCAGGATTCAAACTGATAAGCCCCCAAACTGTTTCCCCTTTCCCCACCCTGATAATACTGAGAACTCGTGAATTTGAACATTTTACCGCATTAAAGAAAATTCCTCCCCCAATAAGTGCCTGACAATTTGCCCTAACACTAAACAACTTTCTATAGAAACTCTCACTCCCCACTTCCTGTCCTGCCCATACCATGGGAATAAAACCAGCCAACACAAGGGCTGCAAATCCCGCCTTTTCAAAGGCTGAACCCCGCAACCCATAAGACGGCGGAGAGAGTGTACGAGTATCGTGAGTTTCCATAAACGAAACACGGTTTGCCCCGGGAGGAAGACTAAGCCAATAATCTCTCATCCACGCCCCCCATTCCATAGAGGTTATATCACCAAAAACAAGCCTCACTGTCCAACTTAACGGTAGATAATCACATAACATATCATGAGAACGCATAAATATTGGCCCCGGGACCTCACATAGAAGAATTGCTTCTCTATCTACTTCTCTTAGCCTTACACGCAGCTTTTCCAGGAGAGAAACGACTCCCAGATTTGTTTTACTTGCCCTGTAAGCAAGACCTGCATCCCAGTTCGGTTCTTTACCAACCGGCGCATCTACTCTATATCCGTCAAATCTAAAACGTTTAAATAACTCGAGACTCCATTTAAGCATATAACTATGAAACTCCTCATTAGCCCAATCAAAAGAATAGGTATCATTCCATCCGTGTGAGGACACACATCTGCCATTTTCATCTCTAACAAACCAATTCGGCTTCTCCGCTACATAACGGGCACTTTTAGAACACCCCTGAGAAACGAAATCCAGCAATACTTTCATTCCCAGTCTATGGGCCTCTGAGATTAAATCTGCAAAATCTTCCTCTGTTCCAAGGGATCGATCAAAAAGTTCAAAATCTCGAATTGCATAGGGACTTCCGCTCTTTGTCCAATTTTCATCCCATGGCAACCCGGTAAGATTATCATAGGCCCATATGGGTAGAAGATAGAGTGTATTAAAACCTAAACCTCTTATACGATTTAACTCATTTCGTAACCCTTTAAATCCCCCAAACATTCCGGGATGTACCTCGTAGATGACCGCACTCTTAACCCACTCCGGAGAATCTCCGTACACGGGGGGGCTAATACCGGTTAGCCGATACATAGAACGATACACCTCAAGGGCATTCTCCCAGCCACCGCCTGTTACAAGTATGTATTGGGTACCTACCTCAAAGCTTTCACCTGGTTCCAACCACCCTGCCAAATTTACGGTATGGACGAGTGATATACTATCACCAAAAGATCCGGAACCAAAAAATCCGGGAATAGCATTTTCTATCCTGCTAACGTACCAGCTCAGTAACGTCCAACCAGATCCTGTATTTGTAACAGCGAGAATGCCCTGCGATGCATCCGGTGAGGGTTCTATAACAAACCCAAATCTCTCACTTGAGACCGGAAAATCATCACTTATCACCCGTGTTGCAACCCCGTTTTCGAGAAGATTTTCTCCCTCATCCACCTGAATAGATTTTTTAATAGCTCTAAGTAACGGATAATTGGGTTTTACCGCACTGCCAGGCGAAAGCAAAAAAGTCTCGTAGGGATTTCCAATACGGATACATGGGAGAACAAATTTCAATCCCGTTATCTTTATTCTTCCCTTTCCTTTTCCCCCAACACGGGTAACCGCTACACTCCTAGATATTGTATCCCTTTCTATCAGATAATTTTCAAAAAAAATAATATCACCCAGTTCAATTTCAAGTGTTACTCTCCTACCCTCTCTGCTTCCATCTATAAAAGGATCATCAGATATCTTTTTCAGAACAGGCTTAAAACTCTTTGTAAGCCAGATCTCCTCAACCCTGAGATCCAAAGAACACACATACGAATTATCTCCACACTCTGTTGATATTAAATTCTTATAAGGGGAATCCGTTCTCGTTAAGAGAACCAATGCCCCTGTTCCAGAAGAAAATCCAACTCTAAAATTGCCGTATTCAACTAAAATCATAGCTCCCACTGTCTGATAATACTATCTCTAAGCCCAAATTTCTTACATCGCCGGGGGAAAGTTTTATCCTCCACACAGGTATAAGAGATATCCCTTGATATATCCTCTCAAACCCACCCTCGGAGTTTGAAATCGTTTCGATAGGATAGAAGTGCAATGAATTGGGAAAATCCGGATTTGTATCTACCAGTACCATATCAATCTTCATTGCCAAAAGTTTCAAATAGAGTAATACCTCGATAACATGCTCAACCTTTCCAATCTCATCAAGATAAAATTTCTTCTTAAAGTGTCTTGTAGCTGCAGAATCTAATATAAAGCTTAAAAAAGATTCGTGATCGTTTCCACCCATCATAGCCCAACTGGTCTCCACTCCGAAACCACAATCAATACTCCTTCTCCCTTCATTTGTTATACTGTAAGAGAGCTCCAATCTTCCCTCCTCGCCATAGAGAATGTACGATTTTACTATTTTTACCGGAACAGGGGCACGAGAAATCATATCCACAACAGTTCCCTCTCTTACAAGCACAATCTTTGCACCTGAACCAGAGGTTACGGTTTCTACAATCTCATAACTGGAATCTACAAAATCTCCCAATTCATTATAATTGCCGGAATAGAAGCCATTACTATCCAATTCCCATGGTACAAAGTGATCCACAAAAGAGAGACGCCTATGGGGATCATAAAACAGACGCCTTTCCAATCCTAGCTCTTTAACCCGAACAGCCTGGGTATGAATATTTTCTACTTCCTCTTCACTGCCAGCAAATATAACATTATCCTCCCTTACAGCCTTCAAAAAACCAGAATGATACGCTTCTTTTCGCCTGGTAAGCGTGTTTAAGAGGTTAAAATTTTTATCTCTCCAATCCCACTCAAAACATCCCCCACCGATAGACGGTCCTACATAGAAGTTATACCTGCTCCCCTCAAAAAGGATTTCGTCCTCACCGTCACAATCAAAATCTGTAACTTCCAGCTTAACTGTTTTATTCCCAGAAATCTCATCAATGTATTTTTCAGCTTTTATCAAATTCTCATAGACAGCCGAGCGAATATGAAAGAGATAGATCCCCCCGAATACACCGTGCCAATAGGGACAATTACATTGACCGGCCCACAGGTAATCCTGCACCCGTTTCACATCTGTTTTCCCTCCCCGAGGCAAAGTATCTCTCACATAGCGAGCAATCTTACCACTTACATAGAGCATTTTTTTATGCATGGTGTTTATCTCCGGATACTTGACCATAAAATTGCGCCAGAAACCTCCCCTTAAAAACCTAAGTACATCTTTCCTCTTACTACTCTCAAACTCCTGTTTTATCCAGGCAAACTCTTCACCGAGCTCCACAGGCAGCACCCATTCTGTCATCTCATCGTAGGAAGCCGTGGGAAGATATATCCTTCCCAATGGTGGAAAACGCTTCAGATATTCGGCAGGAGTCAAGGTTTTTATAATCTCTCTCTTCTCTTCGAGCTTACTAAAGAACATTTCCATCCAAGAAAAACCCTCTTTCGTTCCCCAGCAATGCTCGTATGTCCCGGGCCACATACCAAATTTTTCTCCGTCATCACCCATAAGAGCAAGTTTTTTTCCAGATTCATCAGCCCTTTCTATCAACCATCCAATGACCGAATCAACATCGGACCATGGTATCGAATAACGAAGAGCCTTAAGTGTGCTAAAAATGGCGAGAGATTTCCCCTGTTCCTCAGTTATATAATACCCGAAAAGATCCTCTTCTTTTACACCAGCATATCGAAAGTGAGTATCATCTACAATGGTATAGCGAACACCCGCCTCGTGGAAATTCTTAGCAAGGTGTTGTTCCCACACTCTCTCTGCCAACCATGCCCCAACCGGTTCGTAACCAAACTCCCTTCTTACCGTTTCACTGAGCTTTTTTATCTGACCATACTTATCCCTATCCGGTATGGCAACCAGAATGGGTTCATAGTAACCACCCGTTAAAATCTCAACCTGCCCCCTACCTACCAGGGCTCTAATTCTTTCTATTAGTTCTCCATCATGTTCAAACATCCAGTCCAGGAGACATCCACTGTAATGAAGCCCCACCTTGACCCCCGGATGTTTCTCCAGGAGACGAATCATCGGTTCATACGCCTCTCTCATTGCTCTTTCGAATACAAAACCGAAATTTCCAACAGGTTGATGATTATGAAAAACCAGTGACAGATGAATACTCTTACTCACACTCTCCCCCGTGATTATTTCGCTTTCAATCTTGCTACTGTAAGGAGCGGTATATTTGCAAAATCCTTAGGCCCAAGGCTATCTATACTCTTCTTCGAGTGGGGATAACTGCTCAATATTTGCTCTTGTGTCGGAGTAAAATCCGCCGGCCAAATCAGATCAATAATTCGGGTGTGATTTGTATCATCCGGGGCTCCCCCAAAACGCCACTGAGCTGGTTTTTTATCTATATCACGAACACGAAGCACCCCCGGAGATGGAAATCCGTCCTGACTTAAGACTGCACATACATAGCCCCACCTCGCCGGATCGATTTTATTACCAAATACCTCCTTTTTAACCTTAATGGTAACGGTTCGCTTTCCGGGATTAACAATTACACGCACCGAAGAGCCCGAGAGAGAGGTTACCCTCCCCGTTTTATCCGCTCTGAATATCTTTTGCTCCCATCCCTCGACCCATATGGCATATTCCCACCCATCGCTGTCCCTAAGGGCAGCATTCCTTCCCTGTAGAAGCATCCTGGAACCCGTTCTCTTACCCGGGTCTCTATCTATATAAACATCAAAGGTCTGAAGTGAGAGGTTTATTCCCGATCCCCATACATTCTTCAGCTTTCCCCGTATTTTAAACCTGAAAATCAGATTCCTACTATCCTCTGCTATTACCAGGGAAGTAGCATCGAAAACCCCCTTTTTAAAAACCCCGTCGGTAGGATAAATATAGCTACCGGGACCGTGATCATCGTAAAGAGGATCCCTAACACTAAGAATCACCTCCGAGTTCCCCAATTCCGGTACCATAACCCTCCCGGGTCCATCACAGGGAAAGAGGGAAATACCCAGTGAACCATTACTGTATTTCCTATTTACAACTGCGACCTGCAAATTAACAGAATCACCAGCCTCAAGTTCCTCTCCACCCAAAGCAGTAATAGGCACAGCGATTTCAAGCACATTTTTCCCATACACTGGAGCGGAATTAGAACCCCCCGATTTAATCGAAACCCCGCCAGTTTTAACAAAACCCACATTTTTCACAATTCCTTGTCTCTTCCAATTTCCATACCTTCCGACTCCCCAGAGTTCAACCCCGGCAGGTAAATTATTTGCTACCTTTGACAGATACATTCTTACCACAAAACCGGCTCTAAAACCCAATACTCCCCTCTTTGCTTTCTCTTCTTGTCCCCCTGTTGGCAGAGTAAAAGGAGAGGAAAATCTTTCATGCGGAAGGGAAAAATAGATGTCAAATTCTTTTGACCCTAGAGAATTATTTGAGGAATCAATCCGAAAATAGATGTTACCCTCATCGAAACCACAGAAAAGTGCATTTAATTTTTTATCATTAAATCTGTACAGAGCAGCATTTTCCCACTCACCTGGCGTAACCGTACCATTAACCACTGGCTTGAGAATGCCATTAACCGGACGCGTGGCAGCAATTGGTTTTTCTGGTATGATCGGTACATTTAGAAAATCAGGAATCGGATCTCCGAGTGCCCTATATACCTGTTTTAGCAAAAATCTGAAATTTCTGTCAAAATACTCATCATCCCCCGAGTTTTGATCACTTCCAAACCACCAAAACCAATCAGATCCCTCGGCCAGATACATATAATCGAAGGCCTTCTTGAGCCTCTGCGGAGTAGTAGTGCGTCGCTTATACATATCAAATTGAGCAAGGTGTCTCCTTACCTTCCCAAGGTAATCCCATGCCTCGTTTTCCTCCGGCTCCCCTATCCATGTGGCATAATTGGGGCTAAACCAAGCCCCGGGCCACAGGTTTTTTATTACCCTCTGTTTCGGGAACATAGAGAGGTAATCGCTAACAGTAACCGTTTTGATATCCTTTGACCGAGAGAGCATCTCGTAGAGACTGTTAAGAAACTCTTTGCCATCGTTCGGATAGTACTCCCATGCATTCTCTCCATCAAGAATCACACTTACAAGATGAGGTCCCTTAAATCTACCCTCTCTTTCTCCCTCTAAAAGTGCCTTTCTAATCCTCTCCAATCTCTCAACGAAATCCGCTGCCGCTACCCTCCCAGGCTTACCTGAATACTCAAATCCTATAAGATCCGACAACCTGTTATCCCTAAAAACAATGCCAACACGCTTGCCATCCTTAGACTCAACGTAGTAGGGTCTGTATAGAGCATCAGGATTATTAACAAGACCAGCGCTGTTTCTGGAAAAACTACTCAATCCTATCGACCTGGCCAAAACTTGCTCACCGGAAGCCATCCACTTATACCCGGCATTTGCAACGAGTCTCACTATCGGTTGAGCAACCGCTCCCTCGGCAGGCCACAAGCCTGCAGGGCTTCTTCCAAAGTGTTGTCTATACATCTCGACACTAAGTTTGAGTTGTGCTATTGCATCCTGAGGGTAAGAGAACCTCTTCGGCAATTTTACTCCTGGATCCCCTATCTTTGCCAGATCGCTGTTGTAGATCAACGGAAGAATCGGATGTGCATAGGGTGTTGTTATAACCTCTATGATCCCCTCATCCTGCAATTTTTTATACTCCGGTAAAACCCTTCGAATTAGCCTTTGGATCTCTCTAAATAGTAATCTTTTATCAGCTTCACTAAAATTTCTCCCCTTTTCGACAAGGGATCTCAACGGTTTTTTCTCCAGGAAACCAGGATCTATCCATGCGAGATTAAACCAAACCTGTAGATCTCTAAAATCGCTCTCGCTAAAACGTTTAAGTGCCCTATCTATCGCCTCTGGAGAACTCCCACCGCGTTTTTTTAACAGTTCCTCATACCTGGGATATCGACCTATAATATTTTTGTAATTTGCATCAAAAAACCGCCTAAGAATAAATCTCTTATCCTCACGAGTTAACGATGCGGTAGGTTTTTCACCAAGAACCCAGTATTTGTCCTTAGCACCCTTTACAAAATCATCCAGTTGCCTAATAAGAACAGGTGTAAGATTAAAGGTAATCCGAAGATTCCTATACTTTTCTAACATTGCGGGCATATCAAGATAATCTTTCGTTGCATGAACCCTTACCCATGGTCTGGAATAAACGCCGGTTTTAGGATCCTTTCCATAGAGGGGTTGATGATTATGCCAGATAATGTTCAGATACAGTACCTTATCCCCCACCCCCCTTAGTTCATCCTCACCTTTGGAAACCGAGGCAATCACTTTGCAACCCCAGAAGAGGACGATAATAAACAAGAGAGAAATTCCGACTAGCGTACAATTCCTTAATTTTCTCAGTTTCATAGCTTTCTCCTAATTTAAACTACTCATCCCTTCACAGAGCCAAGGGTAAGTCCCGATATAAGCCACTTTGAAGAAAATAAAAACAGAGCCATAACAGGCACAGCTACAAGAATGGAAGCGGCGGAATATGCCCCCCACTCTGTCTGAAATTGCCCCTGAAGGCTCTGAAGTCCTAGAGGCCAAGTTAACATACTCTCACGTTGAAGCATTATTCTTGCCAGAAGAAAGTCATTCCATGCGCTCATAAAATTAAAGAGAAAAACAATGGCAAGGGCAGGTGTGGAGAGGGGAAGGATTATTCTGTAAAAAGCAGAGAGTTTCGAAACCCCATCTATCATTGCAGCCTCCTCCAACTCTTCGGGTACCGTATCGTAATATCCCTTCAATATCCATATACTGAATGGGATGGAGCTCACGGAGTAGGCAAATATCAAACCCTTGTAGGTATTTATGAGATGCAGCTTGGCCGCTAAAATGTATATAGGTATCATTAACATTGCCGCCGGTATCATTTGAGTCGTCAACAGGAAAACCAATCCCGGCTTCCTACCGGGGAAACGCCACCTTGAAAAAGCGTACGCAGAGGTCGAGGCAAGTATTACACCGATTACCGAGGTTGTAATAGTTATTACAAGACTATTCCACAGCCATAGAAAAAAACTTCGCTCAAATATTACCTCTTTATAATTGGCCAGCGTAGCGTCCCTGGGAATAATGGCAAGGGATGTTGAAAGAAGTCTGTCTCCTGGTCTTAGCGAGACAGAGACAATTCTTAGTGCCGGATATATAGCAATGACACACGCAATAATCAGAATCAAATGTATAATAATCCGTTTAAATGGACTATCACCCCTAGACCTGTAAAAAAATCTATACAATTTCCAGGATTTATTCATTTCTCATAAACCCCCTTTAATCCCCCCGTTGTTTTCATATAAATCACTGTAAAGAAAAATAGAATAACAAATATAACCAATGCAAAAGCAGCAGCGAATCCATACCTATTGTACTGGAAAGCCGCTCTGAAGAGGGCAGTTACAAGAATATCCGAGGTTTCAAGCTCGTTCTCATTTATAAAGAAGGGCACATTAAAATTGTTGAACGTCCAAATCGTACCAAGGATAACCGCGGGAGTGAGTACCGGTTTTAAAAGAGGGAGAGTTATTCGGGTAAATCTTATCCAACCAGGTGCCCCATCTATATCCGCAGCCTCATAGTACTCTCTGGATATACTCTGAAGCCCTCCCAATAAAATAACCATCATAAAGGGGACCCCCAACCATATATTCGTGATGTTCATCGCAACAAAGTTCCAGAAGGGGTCGGATTTCCACTGAATAGCAGGTAATCCTATATCACGCAGCATAATATTTAAAAACCCATACTGATAGTGAAACTCTCCCCTCCATGTTAAACATGCTATTACCTGGGGAATGGCCCATGGAATTACAAGAATCGTTCTATACAGGGCACGTAATTTCATGGGTCTGTTTAAAAGTATTGCAAGCCCCAACCCCAAAGACACATGAAAACTCACCTGAATCACGGTCCAGAGAATCGTTCTAAAAAAGAGGGGAAAAAACATTACCTGCTTTAAAACAGGTTGGGTGAATATCAACACAAAATTGTCTAATCCCTGCTTGAGACTAAAGGTAGGATGTCTGAAGTGTCTCAAACTCATGTTGCTAAAGGCAAGACGCACCTCGAATCCTATCGGATAAACAACAAGTAAGAGTAATCCAACCGCTGCAGGAGCCAGAAGCATTATGGGAAGGGCATACTTGCTCTTTAGAACTCTCTTTAACAAAACATAGAGAATTCCTTCTATTATTAAGGCGCTTCCTACTATGATAAGTATGGTAAATCCTACCTGACTTAAACTGTCAGATATAACCTCGCTGTTTAAGGTTTCCATTTTAATTTCCTAAATAACTAATTTTACCTTCCTAATTTAAGGGACAGCGGTTTAGTTTGCACTCCAACATTCACCACTGCCCCTTTTTTTAATTCTCTTCTTAACCCACTACCATAATACCAACAGACGATTCTATTTCTGAGCCTTTATACAGGCTACTGCAGCAGCTTGCATTGCCTTCGCAGCGGCGGCAGGAGATTTTTTATTAGCGAGTACAGCCTGCATCTCCGGTTTCATAGCATCCCAATTACAACGCATCTCAAGTACAGTTGGCATCGGAGTACCTACCACCATCTGATCGGCAGAACCCTTCAGTATCGGATCTTCCTTGATAAGAGGATCGTCAAGAGCAGCCTTTAAAGCGGGGAGGCGCATTAATTTTTTAACCATATCCAACTGGTTCTTCTTATCCGTTGCAAAGTTTATAAAGGCCACTACAGCCTTAAGTTTGGCACCAGAGAGATCCTTCGGTATCATAAAGAAAACACCACTGGTATATGGTCTGGGCCACAATCCGGTTGAGGAAACCTTAGGAATTCTTGCAACCCCAAGTTTATCCCCCAAAGCCTTTTTATAAGCCCCAAGCGACCAGTCACCATTAATTATCATCGCAGCTTTACCCTCCTTAAAAAGGGTATCTGCACCATTATAATCGCTCTCCGGTGGAATAATTTTGTATTTATACTTCAAATCGTGGAGAAATTGAAGCGTCGCTACCATTTGCGGAGTATCTAATGTAGGAGTAACCCCATCGGCAGCAAAAACCTTCCCGCCAAAACCACCAAGCCACGGAACAAGCCAGAAGGGCTCTGTTTGGTTCCATACGAGGCCATAGTGATCGCCATGGGTAAGCTTTTGAGCTATTTTGATCATCTCATCGGTATTCTTTGGCGGATTGGGAACCAAATCTTTATTATAAATTAACATCAGGTGATTACCATTAGAGATAGGTACTCCCCAGGTTTTACCGTTTAGCTTTACCGCGGCCACTGCGGAATCGACGTACTTTGAGAGATCGAAAAGTTTATCGACAGGCTGAATCAAATCTGCTGCGGTAAATGGCCCTGCATGATCGTTTACCGTCCACAAGAGATCGGGGGGTGAACCGGCAAGACTTGCAGTCTGAAAATCTTCCCTCAGAGCCTCAACATTCTTATTCACCACCTCAAATGTTACATTTGGATGCTCTGCCGTAAAGGAAGCTGCTAGCGACTTAACGTATTGAAGGGCATTATCCGCCTCTCCCTCTTTCGTCCAGAGAGTAATTTTTACGGGCGCGGCCTGAGCCTTCTTGCCTGAAGGCGCCCCGGCTTTTTCCTTTGTTCCTCCGGCCATAACCAAAGCCGAGACAAAGAAAAGCATAACCAGGATGGCAAAAATTTTTTTCATCTTTCTCCTCCTTATGTTTTTATACCTGATAAACCGATCTTTATCAAAACCGATTCGCTTAACCCATCCGGAGCTAGTTAAATCGGTTTAGTAAATCGGTTTACATAAAATATCTTAACATAGAAAAGCATCTTGTCAAGGAAAACTCAAGAAAAACTTAAAAAAATTTCCCCTTAACTAAATTTTGCACAAGTTTTTAACTCTGATTAATTACAGGAAGGTAAAATTTTTCCACGTACTCCCCAAGCATTCTCCCGATATTAAAGTCTTTGTAAACCGAATAGATCGATTCTTTCATCATACTAATCCATCCTCCGGGCAATCCACTGTTATCCCTCGTATAGAAAAGCTTGGTGATTGTATTCTCCAACAGCTCGTATATCTGTTTTGCTTCTGCCTTACCCCTCAAGCTGGAATCCATTATTCCTTCACCGCTAGTTATTGCCCAACCATTTTTTCCGTTATAGCACTCCGGCCACCATCCGTCCAAAACACTCAAATTTAAAACGCCATTTATACCCGCCTTCATTCCGGATGTTCCCGAAGCCTCCATAGGCTTGAGAGGATTGTTAAGCCAAACATCAACTCCCTTAACCAGATACTGCGCAACAGTCATATCGTAATCTTCAACGAAAAATATCCTATCCTCAAGGCCATACTCACGAGCGTATTCAATAATCACTTTTATTAGGTTTTTCCCTTCTTCATCAGCAGGATGCGCTTTACCTGCAAATATAACCTGAACAGGTCTCTCTTGATTACGTAGTATCTCCTTTAAGCGTACTCTATCCTCCAATAGAAGTGTTGCACGTTTGTACGTAGCGAACCGTCTGGCATAACCGATAGTCAAGATTTCCGGGTTTAACTTTTGCCCCATCCTTATCTCTAAAAAGTGCAATAGTTTTTCTTTCTCAATTTGATGCGCCCTCCAAATTTTTTCGTCCGGAATATCAAAAACAGAAGAAAGATCACTGGCATTCGCACCAAAGATAAACCCAGAACCAAGATACTTAACAAATAATTTATAAAGTTCCTCAGACATCCAGGAGTGATGAACCCCATTTGTTATTCCCAAAATTGGAATTTTATCCTCTCCTTTCTCGAAAAACAGATTTTTCCACATTTTCTTTGATACCTCGGCATGAAGTTTCGAAACCCCATTTACCTTAGAAGAAAAACGAATAGCAAGAGCGGGAAGCCAAAAGGGCTCTCTTTTTCTATTTGCCCCCAATTTTACAAAATCCTCAAAGGGAATCCCAATCGCTTTAATCTTATCCCCCAGATACTTCTTTATCATCTCGAGAGAAAAATTCTCATTTCCTGCCTCAACCGGCGTATGTGTTGTAAAAACGGTACTCTCCCTAATCAATCTGGTTGCCTCTTCAAAGGTTATATTAGCATCCCCGAGATAATCCTTTAAGCGCTCAACAATAATGAATGCGGAATGACCCTCGTTTAGATGGTAGAGACTCGGCTTAAATCCCATTGCCCGAAGCACCCGATATCCACCAAACCCCAAAACTATCTCCTGTTGAATTCGTTTATCCCGATCTGCCACGTAAAGATAATCCGTTATGTCCCTATACTCAGGTGGATTCTCATCGGTATCGGTACTTAAAAGCAAGAGTTTAACCCTCCCTATATTGGCCTCTAACACTTTTATCTTCACGGGAGTACCGAGTATCTTCACCTTTACACTCAGGGGTTTATTATCAACGCCAACAACTTCTCTCAACGGTAGATCCTCTATCCTATTTTCCTTATAAAACTCCTCTTGTACCCCTTCCGCAGTTATACGTTGAGCAAAATAACCGTAACGATAGAACAATCCAACCCCAACGATAGGAATCCCCAAATCCGAGGCTCCTTTAAGATGATCCCCCGATAAGATCCCCAACCCTCCTGAGTAAATCGGAATAGAGCCGTGAAGACCGTACTCCATAGAAAAGTACGCAATCATTTCATCCTTAAGTAAATCTGAAAAAAGACTCGAACTTTTCACATACTCTCTATATCGAGCGAAAATCCACTCTAACCCAGAGCTAAACTTCTTATCAGTTACCAGTTCATCCAGACGATCTTTGGCAAGCCTGTTCAAAAACTTAACAGGATTTTCTTTTACCTCGCAGAACAACTCTCCATCAATCTCGCGAAACAGATTTAATACCTCATAATCCCAAAACGCCCAAAGGTTATAGGCAAGCTGATAAAGCTGTTCTTTTAACTGTTCACCTGTCACTATTTCTCTCCTCATACAATCCTCCTCAGAATCAAGTAATTCACTTCTAAACCCGTTTTAACGGCGCATTTTTTGATGCATCCGGCACATGAAACTTAATTTCAACTCTGCAGCACAAATTATCATCATAAGAAAACCGGTTTAGCAAGGGGCATTATAGTACCTTTCGCTCAAATTAACAAATATTTTTTTGAATTATCCGTGAATTACCTGGAAAAATTCAAAAAACCCAAAACCTACAACCTGCTATCATCATAAGGTTTCGCAAGAAGTTTAACACCCTTAAGGTATTCAACGGCTTTTTCCCGATCTCTATAAATTCTTTCCACACACCGGGGTTCGTCCCGTGAGATAATGTCATAAACACAGTAATAGCCGTACTTTTTCATTATGGGCTCAATCCAACCGGCACAATGATCACAGTAATACTCGAAAACCCCTGCATCGTTATCCATAGCTTTTGTAAGAGAGGGACACTTGTTCATCTTAAACTCAAAGTAATCTTCCGTTAAAGTAAGTTCGGCATCACAATTTTCCTCTATCCGAATTCTATCCCAGTACTCGTACATTCCCCTCAAACCAGCTCTTTCAATATACGGACCAATTATCGTTTCTTGAAGACGCGAAATTTCCATCCAGTATTTCTGTAATTCTACATGGTCAATCTCTTCTAGCATCTTGAATAACTCATTGTAAAAACGAACATAGTGATCGCTGGGAAGCATACTATTCCCTCCTCCTTATAATCTGATAACACCTACCTACACCTGTAAGTACCGTACATATATCAAAGGGAGAGTCCTTGGCCCATGCCTCGTTTAACAGGGAAGTTTGCAAACAAAAATCAACCGAGTAAGGTACACCACGTTGAATGAGATGTTTTACGGCAGGGCACTCTTTAACCTCGAAAACAATAGAATCCTTACGTTGATGCACCTCAAAAATTCCACCCTCGCGTTCAAAAAAATAGCTCATATGCTCAAGCCACGGTTGAGGATCACCTGACTTAAGTGCCTCATATATTACCCTGTATACCCTTTGGGCTGTTCTTCTAAAAACCTCCCGGAGAAAGCTCATTCCATACTCTGTCAGGATGTATTTTATTGTTGTGTTAGTAGCAAGGTGAAAATCCTTATGCACATTTCCCGTCTCTCTGTATCGCATGTTTTAACCCCTTATCAATTCTTTTCTCAATAAAAACTTTCAAGTGTAAGTAATATCTTATGTAGCCCTCGAATTGTTCATAGCAAAATATCGTTCAAAATTACCTCTCTTCCTCCATTCTCCCTACTCTTTATCCCGGCAATTATAATCTTCATCATCTCTACCGTTTCTTCAAATGGAAACGGAGGCTTACCGGTTCTTAAGTAACGGATAAAACTCTCCAGTTGAGCTTTAAATGCATAAAAAGTATCCTCAAAATCTTTGTAAACCCTCCCCTCCGTTCCCCCAATAAACAAATTACCAAATGCTCCATGCATTTCATTTATGGCGGCTATTACTATATCTGCCCCGGAGTGATGCTTTATATGAACAATATTTCGTTCGTAACTCCCCGAGTTTCTAACTGAATAGAAACCCGGTTTTACAATCGGATAAACAGCCTCCAGAGCATGAATACCATAACGCTCCCAGCTTTTGGGAGTGGTTATAGTAACGTAATCAACCCTACCTACAAGCTGCCGTAATTTTTCACTATTTCTATACTCTTCGAATTCCTTTGCATACCGCATGCAGCTAGAGGAAAGAACCATCTTTCCCTCATCAACCCAACGAACAAACTGTTTAAGATCTCGTTCATTATCAGCAAGAGGTTTATCTATAAATACGGGAAGCCCGGCTTCCACAAATATTTTGGCCCTTTCAACATGCTCGTTTCCCCTATCAGTGGGGATAATCACCGCATCTACCTCTCCAAGAACATCCTCCGGTCTAGATACAATATTGGGAATAAATGCAGCCTTAGCTACTCTAACCGCGTCTTCTGGATTATCGCACCATATGTGAGTTACCATAGCACCTGAGATACCAAGATTCTCTCTGGGCTCTTTTGAAAGATACTCATAAATAACAGGGTAAGGACACTTTTTCATTTCCTCAGAATTAAAACCCCCATTAATAATTGCACTCCAAGAATACGGGTGTCCATTACCATCAACCATTCCTAACATAGCCAGTTTTATTTCACTCATTTTTGTACATATCCCCCATCGACCATTATATTTTCACCCGTTATATACTTAGAAGCATCTGAAGCCAGAAAAACTATTGTTCCCTTAATATCGTCATCATCTGCCATCCGACCGAGAAATGTCCTATCATTATAGCGTTTTACAAACTGAGGATCCTGATTTGCAAATTTTCCTCCAGGAGACACGGCATTCACACGTACACCCCATTTCCCATAGTACGATGCAAGAAAGCGAGTAAGATTGATCCACCCCCCCTTGTGAAAAAAATAGTCCGGCGCACCAGTACCATCCATATCCGTACCCTCATAAAGAGTGGGATCTACTCCCACCACCCCCTGAATGGAGACTATATTTATTATGGATCCTTTTCTCCTTTTAGCCATTCTATTCGCCACTTCACGTGTAAGATAAAAAGTACCCGTTGCATTAACTTCCATAGAATCTCTCCACTTTCCTATATCATCGTTAAAATTATGCATAGGTCGAAGTACCGAGTTATTCACCAGAACATCAACATACGTAAAGTCCCTATAAACAGAGTCAACAAAGCTATCTATCGAATCCGTGCTGGAAAGATCCAACCTGTAACACCATAGTTTCTCATAACCAGCTCTTTTAAACTCTTTTCTTGTTTCCTCAAGTTTAGAAAGATTCCTAGAGGCAATAACCACCCGGCATCCCGCCTCTAGTAATGCCTCTGTTATATTACGGCCATATAGACCAGCTCCACCTGTAACAATTGCCACACGGTTTTCTATATTGAAAAGTTCAGTTACCTTCATTATCCTTCACCTCCCTGCTAACTTTTCTTTCATAACGTTCCCTCTCTCCCTTCCAGAAAACAGGATTGACTATACTTGTGGGAACATCTGCAAAGGCAGATTCGATTCGCCCCACTACATCTTCGCTTAGTTTGCCCTGACTATAGATTGAAAGATTTTCTTTAAATTGTTCCAAAGAATCTACTCCAACAATGGTAGAAGTTATACTATCAACTGTAAACACATAGCGTAGAGCAAGTTCTTTAACATCTATTCCCAGATCAGACGCTATCTCGCCTAGTAAACGCTTGTATCCCTTGGCAGCACTCAATTCTGAGGGAACTCTTTCCTCCTCCATAACAAGAAGTCCCTGTAGGTAAGAACTTCGGGAAAATACTACAATGTCTCTATCCATACCAGTCAATTCATCGAAAAAACCAGAACGTTTCCATCTCTGATCGAAAATGTTAAACGGTATCTGAAGCACCTCTACTACTGGATCTTGTATCGCATCCAATGCCTCTTTCGGACCATACACTACAGATATTCCGAGATGTTTCACCAGTCCGGCTTTCTGTTTTTCCTGCAAAAAATTCCATATCAGTCCATTCCTAAACCCTCGCTGTTCAGGAACATGCAAAAGGTATATTGGTATACTATCAATTCCTAACGACTTTAAACTCTGAGTCAGAGCTTTCTCAACCTCGCTTAAAATTTCCCTATCAGATTTCTCCTTATAATTCTTCGAAATATCCAGCTTCGTACAAATAATGAATCTATCGGCAATACCAAGTTCCCTTAGAGCCATTCCAATACTTTCCTCACTTTTTCCATAGAGCCTGGAGGTGTCTAAGAGATTCACCCCACTCTCTACTGCCATCTCAAATATTCTTAAAATTTCATTGTACGGTACCCTACCTCTCGGATTATTAATGCCATAATCTAGTCCAAATTGAACAGTTCCAATTCCCAACCGGGACAATCTAATACCCCAATGTTCGGTACAATTCATAAATTTCATACACTCAAACCTCTGCCTAAAACCTCACAAATTTAATACATCGCCTACTCAAAATTCTTAAACATCACACCCTTTAACATCACCATATTGTCCATCCACCATCAACAACCAGACACTGCCCTGTAATATAGGAGGCCTCATCAGAGGCTAAAAAGACAACAGCACCAGCGATTTCTTGAGGGCTCCCTATTCGTCCGAGAGGGATTTTAGTCTCAAGAGCCTCAATAAACCCTCTATCTCTCTGAACATCCCGATTGGGGAAGGCCCCTGGGGCAATTGCATTTACCCTGATTCCATACTTCGCCCACTTCACAGCCAAATACCTCGTCATTTGAATAACCCCAGCTTTCCCCACTCCATACTCAATAGGGTTAACGACTGTTTCACTACGATAAATCCGAGGATCCGGACTTACTATCCCATACATAGAACTAAAATGAATAATACTTCCCCCATGACCTGTATGGGCATCCCCCTGAACATTCCCCGAAAGATTTTTCCCACTCTGTCCGTCAGAAGCAACCATCAACGAGTAACATAATCTGGAAAACAAAAATGCACCTGTTAAATTTACATCTATTCCCCGTCGCCAATCCTCAGCTGTCAGTGCAGAGAAACTCTTTCCAGCATTACTGAATGTCATATTAACACCAATGTGAATAGAAGAATATTTTTCAAGGATATACCTGCGAAGAGTTTCAATTTCAGATTCCTCGACTATATTACACTGAAAGAAATCAAATCTCTTCCCGACACCGCGCAATTTCCAACCCGGCTCGTGCAGATCGACAACTACAACAGTAGCCCCCTGTTCTTCCAGAGCAATACAAACGGCTTCGCCTAAATAGCCGGCACCACCAAACACGAGGGCAACTTTTTCGTTCAAATCAAACATTAAACATGCCTCATATCTCTCGAATCACAATCTGGATCACCAGTTAAGGCTCTCAATATCAACACTATTAATAGCAAACTGTCAAATTATTTCTGATATTATTTCTTATTTTCATTATTGTCAAGTATCGAAGCAAATTTCTACTAAATGCCCATATTAAGGGATAACCAGAGCAAATCTTTTCATAACTACTCTTTTTAAATACCTCTACCTACATCAGCAATATTTTGATAAAATATGTGTTTCTAAACTATACTCCTATTTTAGAAAGGATCTCCGATATGAGAGAGACGTACAAAGCCTATACAAAAGACTATATCGAACGAAAAACGGGTAAAGGACCCTTTTGGGCACACAAGAAACAGAAAAAAACAAACATTTTCCTCATTACAGTCGACATGCTTCCCCCCCAATTTTACCTAGGTGCTCATACAGGGATCAACACCCCCACATTAGACTCACTTCGGAGAGACGGTATATTTTTTTCCAATGCCTTTGCAAGCGCTCCACTATGTGGACCATCACGGGCCTCCTATCTTACGGGACGATATACCTACATAACCGGAAATAGCGAACGCGCCCACGATGGGCACATGACAGAACTTAGACCTAACGATATTATTTGGCCAGCATATTTAAAAGCCATAGGATACCACACACGGCATGCAGGGAAATCGCACGTTGGCACCGAAATATTTACTGAGGTATTCAGTGAAAATGATGCTCCATGGCACAGGTGGTCACCACCATGGTACGATGACGAGGAGTATCTACTCTTCCTCAAACGTAAAAAGTTAAAGAAATTCACGTTTAAAAAGGAAATCAAAGGAGTGAGCTGGAGTGGCAAAGGGTATGGAAATAGTTATGGGGGATGGTTAGCTGATCAAAATGGGAAACCATTCCCTGAGGAGTCAACATATCCAGCCTTTCTTGTTGAAAAGGCAATTAACAGCATAGAAAACCGACCCAACCCAGAAAATCCTCTCTATATACAACTCGATTTCTTCGGACCTCATCAGCCCTTTGCAATTCCCGGAGGATGGGAGAATAGAGAAACAATTATTCGTGAAAATATGAAACTTCCCCAAAGTTGGGAAGAATGGGCAGCAAACGGATTCAACAGCATTCCCAATCAACCTCGTGTATACGATATGTACAGAAAAAACTGGGGACTGAAAGAAAGAAAAACATTGATAGACTATCGAGTTGCCAATCAGCTACAATTCGAACTAATAGACAAACTCATTGGTAAATACATAGAGTATCTAAAGCAACGTAACTTATACGACGACAGTCTTATTATCTTCATAGCAGATCACGGAGAGATGAATGGTGAATGGGGGTGTATTGATAAAGGAGCCTATCTAAATCCTCAGGTTCTACGGGTCCCCATTATACTCAAATTACCCAGAAACTACAAACCAACTGTCAATAATCTTTCAAAAATAACAGATTCAAGTGGAGTAACATGTGAAACACCCTGTTCACTTCTAGATATTGCCCCGACCGTCCTAGAAATAGCGGGAATCGAGATACCGGAAAGGTTAGACGGTTTTAGTTTACTCAACACCTTAACCGGCGAAGCGAGACCAAAGAACAAGCCAATACTATTCGATGTGTGGAACCATGTTGTGCCCAATCCTTCGATTGGTATGATATTCAAATCACAAAATGGAAAACATTACATGTACACGTATAACACAACCCACAATATAGACGAACTCTACGACATTGCCCCCCATTCCGAATTAAAAAACTTGTTTGGAATTCCAGAGTATGAAACCCTATATAGAGAGGCTTTAATTGCTATGAATGAGTGTTTATCTCTCGATGAGAGATGGGAAGTGTATAAAGGGTACTTCCAATTAGAAAACGCCGAAAAATTAAACCTACCACCTCAAGATACTCAAAAATTTCTGTAAAAGAAGAGGAGGTTATTAATAATGGACAAAGCAAACATTATTTTCATCCTAACAGACCAACAGAGGTGGGACTCTACAGGAGTACATGGTAATCCCTTGAATTTAACTCCCAATTTCGATTACATAGCTAAAAAGGGAACTCATTTTAAAAATACTTTTACATGCCAGCCACTCTGTGGGCCAGCCCGATCTAGTCTCCAAACAGGACTGTACCCCACTAATACGGGAGTATGGAAAAACTCCCTCCCTCTAAAAATGGAAGCAGTAACCCTGGCCCACCTCTTTAACAAAGCAGGTTATAAGACTGGCTACATAGGTAAAAAGATATTCCATTCATGCTCTTCCTTTCAATTTTTGAACCACATCATCAAAATAACCTTGACGCATTTGTTGCGCCGAGGGGATATGCTGAGAGATATCATGGAAAATGGATTCCCCCAGATCTCCAATCCCCTTATAGCACTGCTTACTACCAGCTCGGCGGTTACTGGGGAGCTATCAAGAGGATAGACGAAGCTCTCGGAAGATTGCTAGATGCATTAACAAGTTTGAATCTATTGGATAAAACAATTCTTTTCTTTACCTCTGATCATGGCAACCACTTTAAAACAAGGAACTCCGAATATAAGAGAAGCTGTCATGAGGCTTCTATTCGCATTCCTTTTGCAGCAATAGGACCAGGTTTTAACGGGGGAGGAGAAATAGATAAACTTGTTAGCCTGATTGATATTCCTCCTACTCTCTTGGAAGCGGCTGGAATAGAAGTACCGAAGTACATGGAAGGGCATTCACTACTACCTCTTATTAGAAGAGAAAACATAGAATGGCAGGATGATGTGTACATCCAAATTAGTGAAGACAAAGTCTCAAGAGCCATTAGAACTAAGAGATGGAAATATTCCGTCACTGCCACGGGTGTAGATGGATATAGCCAAGCTGATTCGGATGTATATACAGAGGAATTTCTCTATGATTTGACGGCAGATCCGTACGAACAGATAAACCTTATAGATCACCCTGCATATATTAAAGCAAAAGAAATCATGAGAGAACGGCTATTAAAGCGAATGGAAACAATAGAGAAAAAAAGAGCAAAGATACTGCCTTGTAAACCAAAAGATATTACTGACCAGCGTGTGGTTTTTGAAAGCGAACTCTATGAGTAAAACT
Source organism: uncultured Spirochaetales bacterium (assembly GCA_964596425.1). GTDB lineage: Bacteria > Spirochaetota > Spirochaetia > SZUA-6 > SZUA-6 > CAZQTC01. The sequence goes on from CAZQTC010000023.1 coordinate 626,929, forward strand.
TGACTTCTATACTCCTAAAATATCAGCCACAAGTCTACGGGCGTTTAAATAAAAAATTTTTTCCGTTGCCTCTCTTAACTTTTTATCAGACCCACAATTTCTCCTGAGCGATCGTGTTAGTGCTCGTAGTTCCTCGTAAACAACCGGGAGAGTAACAGGATTACAATGAGAAAGATTTAAATTACACTGCTCCGATGACAAAAACATCCACGCGTGTCCATAGCTTACATATTTTCCTCCCTGTATATGAGCAGGAAGATTATCAGAGCCAAACAAAATTCTAGAGACACTAATCTCCGATAGAAGAATATCAAACACATCACTCTCACACACAGCCGAGGTATCAAAATACACATTTTCCAGTTTAGAGAGATATCCAATAGCCCTTTCAAGAAAATATGGGTTAAACGAACGAGCACAGTGAGCCAACTGCCACTTTACATTGGGATACTTTTCGGCAAGATATAATAAATCGCGTTTATTCTCCTCATCCAAAGCTCCCTTCTTCTTTGAGAGATGGAGTACTATCAACAGTCCATAATAATTTGCAATTCTAACGATACCCTCCGGCAGAAAATCCATAATCCTACATTCATCGATATCCCCAGTTATAGAATAGTACCTATACGGCTTGAAACCTACAACTTCATTTTTTTCTACATATTCCGCAAGTTCTCTCTCCTCCATCCCAGGTTTTACAACAATTACCGGGTAGGCATTTTTATATTTTCTCGACTCTTCAACGGTGTAATTTGCCATTTTGAAGATATCGATTCTTCTAAGTGGCATACCGATCAAAAAGTACGACATTTCTCTACCATGGTAAAGAGTTCTATCCCATTCTAAAAGTGTTTTAATTCCAAAAGTTTCTCCCCTTTTAACTCCTCCACCACCTGGGGTTTCACTGTCACCATACGAGACATGGGTGTGGGCATCGAAAATCTTATTGGGTAGAAAATTTTTAAGTTCTTTCCATATCTCTTCTTTTATACTCATTTTGATCCGTTTAATTCCACCACACTTTACCTCAAATTACTGCTCGCTTATAGTAGTAATTTTTCTACCAAACCAGTATATTAAATGCAAACATGGGTTAAATCAAGCTAAAAGAAAGAAACCCGCAAAAAAAGGCAATGAATTCTAAAACCACATTCAACGACGAAATGATCAACAGGAATTCCAATCTTATAGCAAAGGACTTCAAGTGGAATAGAAACGTTCTTCTATCATTTGAATTCATGTGGGGAGTAGGACTTCCCTTCTCAACCTATTGGGTCATTGTGCCGGCATACATGGCAGTTATAGGGGCCCCTAAAACCTTGATTGGGGTTGTGACCTCACTTTATACTATGCTATCACCCCTCCAGTTTATCGTAGCTCATCATCTAGGAGGTAAACCCAAAAAAAAGTGGTTAACACTGGGCTATTCATCCGCTTATATACCCTGGTTTATATATAGCTTGCTTATGCTTCTCTTTCCATCAATGCTTACCGGTACACCCAGAATAATTATCTTTTCCTTTATCATGCTAATACTTGCAGCCTTACTTACAACAACCGATTCACTGTACGGGTCGCTCATCATAGAGAACACCCCACTAACGCGTCGCGGCTCCTTTTACGGATATCGCCTACTGGCAGTATCACTGGGGATGGGAATATCTGCATTTCTCGAGGATCTCATTATGAAAAGAATCCCATCTCCCACCAATTATCACCTTTCCTTTCTAATAGGTACCATTTTAATCTGCATCTCAAGCTTATTCCCCCTACTAACAAAAGAACACGTACTTCACAAGCCAACTGTAGACACAAAAATACGCCCCATAAGGGATAGATTTATCGTAAGGATACGCCTATTACTTCGTCGAGTACTAAAAGAACCTAACTACAAAATAACAATCTTCTTCATTCTGTTGATTTTTGCCTCAAAGGAACTGAATCCCTTTGTTGTCACTTTCACTCATGATTCCCTCCACATTACAGGCACACAGGTTTTGGTGTTTTCGCTTTTAAGACTCTACGCTGCAGCCTTCTTTGGAATTCTTATAGGGAAGATCGGAGACAAAACAGGATATCGGGTTGTGGGAATACTTCTAGGATTGTGTCTAAGCATAGCTTTTGCAATGGTAGCGGTTGCTACCCAGCTTTCTCCTCCGTCAATTGGTCTGATATACCTAGGTTACAGTTTAAACTCTGGGGTCTCCATACTTACATATATGGTTCTTATCAACCTATCAGTTGAGATCCTTCATAACATCGAAACCTCTAACCTCATAGCTATTAGTAACATTATAATACTTCCTGCCATAGCAGTAACTCAACCACTAAGTGGTCTAATTGTCGATCTTACAGGAAGTTATTTCACTGTGTTTGTAATAGGAGTTCTCCTTTCAGGCATCGGAGCCTTTGGTTTCATATTTCTAGTTAGAGAACCAAGAAAACGAAAAATGTACAGTATAAGAACTACATATAGAAGACTATCCTAAAACTTCTTATCTACCTAGCGCTTACTTTAATTCTCTTTCTCATCTATATATTCTACCCCCAATTTTTCAGTAGTGGAAAAGACCTTTATTTTCCTGGAAAATATAGAATCCATATTCGGAAAATCTTCTCTATAGAAAGAACCCCTAGACTCTTTTCTCTCCAAGGAGGCCAAAGTTATTACAGAAGCCAATGTGACCAAATTCAAGAGTTCGTATTTCTTTCTAATATCAAAAGCATCTTTCACGGCCAGAAATGTAATATTCTCTCGAATTTTCTCAAGCTCTTCCTTAAGCCGTAGAAGACCAGCACCATCTCTTACCACATGTCCATATAACCACATCTTTTCCTTAAGTTTCTCTCGTAATTCCAAATAATTCCTCTCCCCCTTCCCACTCACAGGAAAAGGAAATAAATCTTGAACCTTAAATATGCTTCCACCATTTCTATTTAAAACGCCTTCTCTAAAGCTTCTAACTTCCAGGGCAGCATAGTATCCAGCTCTAGTTCCAAAAACTTGTGTAGAGGTCATCATATTTCCTCCAAGCCTATCTGCTCCGTGAGGACCTGCTAGAGCCTCTCCGCAGACAAACAAATTCGGAATTTTACTTCTCGTGGTCTCATCTGCTTCAATTCCACCATTAAATGCATGTGCGGCATGATCTATTTCCAGTAATTCTTTCGAAATATCTATATGATGTTCATCTTTTAACCAATTTATCCAAACATCGGTTACATCCGTCCACCTATTCAGTAGCACATCTCTCTCTTTGATATCCCAATAGTTACGCAAATCAACCATTACTCCCCTATGTTCAGAACCATCCCCATTTCTAATCTCTTTAAAAATTGCTATATCGAAATACCTAGATACTGTCCTGGCAGAGAACGGTCCATGAACAATTCTTTCACCCAATACCAAATCATAATTCACCCCTGGGGGGAGATACCTCTCAATGAAACGCTCACCTTTTCCATTGAGTATATCTGGACTGTAGTAAAGTGACCGTTCACTAAAAATTAAACGTTTGGGGAAAACTATCCCAAAGATGAACTGAATAAATTCCATATTGTAAAGGCCAAGTCCAGCACGCAAAGCCAAACCATAGGTATCTCCGCTAGACTCACCAGAGTTCAAAGAATGTTTATAAACGTTAGCCCCTCCACCAGTGGCAAGAATACATGCCTTAGCATTTATTCGAATAAATCGGCCATCAGAGGTAATTCCCACGAGACCTAGAAAGATTTTATCTCGAATAATAAAATCCAACACCATAAAGTTCTCAAAGATTTTCGCTTTAGAACTCAAAAGCATCCTGTGGAAAGTGTCTCTTATATTTTTCATATCCACGGCCGAGAGTGCACGCTTTTCCCTGCTGAAACATCCAATGATCTGTTCCAATTGCCCATTCCTCTCCTTAAACTGTAATCCCAACTCCTGTAGATCCTTAACCCGTGAATATGCCTCTTCAACCAGCACCTTCACCAGGTTGGTATCTGTCATTCCCAATCCCCGATCAATAATTTCGTTGTAATACTTCTCTTTTGAATCATCATTGTTTAAACCAGGAACAACAGCCTGCATCCCCCATCCGTGAACAAGGGAGAAAAACGAGGAACCTGAGTTTAAAATTTTTCCTTTCGAAACAATAACTATATCGTTGACACCATTTTTTGCAGCTTCATAACAGGATCTAATACCTGCCGCCCCAGCTCCAACTACCACCAAATCGGTATTGATAGTGCTGTCCACCTCAAAAGAATACATTATTACATTCCAATGTTAACTTAGATTTATCGATATCAATACAGAAAAGATAATAATTTTTTAACATACAGAGCTTCTATCAACTGAGAATATTTCCAGAGGCTATCCCTTTAAAGCACCCATTGTTATTCCACTTATAAAGTATTTTTGGAAAAAGAGGAAAATCGCTATCATTGGAACCGCACCAAAAGCTGCCCCAGACATCAACCGTCCGTAATCCACAATGAACTCGTTTCTTGCTACTTTAGCAATACCTACCGGCAAGGTTGACATAATTATATCCTTTGTAATAACAAGTTGCCACATATAATCGTTCCATGTATTTATAAAGTAAAGTATTCCAACTGTTCCAAAGGCAGGGATACTTAGAGGAAGAACAATGCTAATAAAAATCTTCCACTCTCCGGCGCCATCTATCTTTGCAGAAAGCAACAGATCCTCCGGTATACTCTGCATAAACTGTTTCATAAGAAACAAACCAAATGGCCACGCAACCATCGGCAAAAACATTCCTGGGTAGGTATTATACAAGTGGTATTTATTCATAAGGATATACAGAGGTATCATCATAACCTGCTTAGGTACCATCATTGCAGTTATTAATACCCAAAAAATTAACTCACGACCTGGAAATTTTTTCTTCCCAAATGCATAACCGGCCATTGAAGCAAAGATCAAAGTCAAAACCGTAGAAGAACCCGCGACAATAATACTGTTAATAAACCATCGAAGGGCCTTAGTACTGGTAAAAAGTTTCTCGAAGTTATGAAGAGTTAAATGAACGGGTAGAAAATTGGGCGGCATCTTAATCGCGAGACTGGAGGGCTCAAAAGCCCCTAAGAACATCCAGTAGAGAGGGAATAGAAAAATAAATGCCAACACAAAAAGTAATCCAAGAGAGAAATAGAACCATACTTTTTCCACAAGAGTATATTGACGCAGCTCGTTTGTTTGAGTTAACAATATTCTCCTCCCTAATCTTAGTAATTTATTTCTTCACCGGCATACAATCTCTGCAGAACAGTCACAACCACAATCAATACAACCAATACCATTCCCATTGCCGAAGCTCTGCCGAATTGATTAAACCAAAACGCTGTTTTATATATCTGAAAAACAATTGTCTCAGTTCTATGCGCCGGTCCACCATTAGTAAGAAGTTGCACCACAACCCATACCTGGAATACAGCTATCGTTTGTGTCACAAAGAGGAAAAAAGTAGTCGGTTTTAACAGAGGGAAAGTTATCTTCCACTTAATCTCCCTCCTTGAAGCACCATCTATCCTTGCAGCTTCATACAATTCTGATGGTATATTCATTATTGAAGCGAGATAAATAATCACAGGAACACCAAAATTAAAGGTAAAAACTACAAACATCAAATAATAAATTGTACCCTTAGAAGCCAACCAAATAACAGGCTTAAAACCCAGTAGTTTCACTATATAATTCAGCAATCCAAAAGCCGGATTAAAAATCCACAACCAAATGAGGCTCAAGATCACTCCACTTAACACCGTAGGGAGATAAAAAGCTCCTCTGAAAAAAGTTTTAAGAGAGTTATTAAGCGTGGAAATTTTAAGAGCAGCAAAGAAAGCAAGAAATACTATCGTAGGAACTAAAACAACCACGAAAAGAAAAGTATTTTTCAACGCCAATATAAACACGTTATCCCTGAAAATGCTCACAAAATTTGCCAGTCCCACCCATTTTGAACTTACCAAATTGGCATGTTTAAAACTTAGGAAAAAAGAAAGAATCAGAGGATAAAGGGTAAACAACAGAAACATCAATACACTAGGTAAGATAAAAAAATATGCCGCTTTTTCTTTTTTCATCGCTTTATATAATCTTACGATTCTACTCATTAAAACCATCCTCATATAAGTAAATTATTCCATACCCCGATCATTCACTCTTTCAAATCCACACCTAATTAGTATAATAATGCAGAATAATATACAAAGATTCCCCCACCGTCATAGCGGCGGGGGAGCACACTTTTTTGCTATTTCTTAATCAAAGCCCGCACCTTATTGGCAAATGATTTCATAGCCTCCTCGGGTGTTTTTATCCCACTAAACATAGCCTGTTCAGCTGCAGCAAGTTCTACTCTAATCTTACCATAATTAGGATTACTCAGACCAAAATCACCTGCTGGGTATTTGCTAAGCATATTCGTCATAGCCATCATTAAAGGATCATCCTTGTACATATTCAAATCAGCAACACTCTTCGTTGCCGGAAACTGACCTGCATTTTTAACAGCCGGGGCATTGTACTTTGGCTGCATGGCAAACACGATAAAAGAGGCAGCAGCCTTCTGTTTTGCTGAGTCTTTCGTCATTATAACATACCCTGTAGGTCCAATCGCAGATTTCTGTTTAAAACCCGGTTTCGTAGGCATGTTAACAACAATTACTTTAGGTGGTTTTTTAACAAGCCCATCTTTATAAGCCTTCTGCATCAATGTCCTATAGTAAGCATTTCCACCCTGCATAAACTCTTTTTCTTGGGTCCACAGCTTCATTATATCGGAACCTGTCATAGACGCTACCCCGGGAACCATAAGCCCCTGTTTATTAAGCGAGAGCAAATACTTATAAGCTGCTATTGTATTTGGAGAATCCGCAATTACATTCCCCTTACTATCAAACAAACCACCTCCAAATCCCCAAGTAAATTTCCACCAAGTATAGTCACCCTGCTCACTTCCGCAAGCCATACCTAATGGGTATACACCATCGTTACTCCCTGCAGCTTTCATCTTTTTAAGTACAGTCACGAATTGATCTGTTGTCCAATCTCCTCCCATCTTGGGAAGCATACTTGTCAAACCATACTTGTCAGTAAGATTACCATTTACAACGAGAGCTATTGACCATGCCATGATCGGCATAGCATGCAATTTACCATGTATATAGTACAACCCTCTATAGGTGGGCAAAATATCATTCTTAAGAGAAGCAGGCAACAAATTATCCAAAGGAACAGCAGCACCCTGGATAAACCAACCGCCAGTTCTACCAAGATAGTCCGCCACCAGCTCCGGTGGATTACCACCAGCTATTGCAACGTTTATCTTGTCAACTCCACCCTCCCAAGGTACCAACTGGGTTTTAACTTCAATGTTGGGGTGACTCTTCATAAACTCCTTGGCCAAAAATTTTTCCCAATCACCGTACTCTTTACTTACACCTTTAAATCCGGGAACATTGATGAAAATAGGGAAATGCCAAAAAGAAATTGTGACCTTCTGTTGTGGTGCTGCTCCCTTTGCTTTCTCACCTTGCCCACCAGCAAAAGCCATCGATGTTGCAACGATTAATATCATTACAACACCTAAAACTTTAAAAACTCTCATTTTCTCTGCCTCCTAAAAGTATCATTAAAATATTTTTACTGTCGTTCAACGAACGACTTTTAAACCCAATCCTTAGTAATTCCCTAATTCATCAATTCTCACGTTAATCTTCCAAAACTACTTACAGCCACTGGACCTGTTAAAAAATCCCACACTCTACCTTTAGCCACAGCACTACTTAAGATAGAAAAAGTACTTTCCAGAGCATTTTCATATCTTTCCAATATCATGTCTCTATTCACATAGTGGGCATAACTTGCATAGAAAGAGGTTCCTGCCAGAAAGCCTTGTCTTAACATCTCCTGGGAAAAGAGTGTATTCAGTGCACGTCGTTCTTCCTCTACAGCAGAACCTTCATCGGATGAATTTGAAGAAAGTTCAAAACGAAAATGCATAAGTGCAAAACGACCCTCTATATTCACCTTAAGCCCATACTTAGAAGAAACAAATTCCCATATATGCTTCACCTCTTTCCCTACTTCCTCCAACTTCCTGGGAAGATCAATCCTCTCCATCTTTTCAACCGTTGCAAGAGCAGCAGCAGGTCCAACAGCCTCCGTCCAATAGGTACTACTTATAAAACTCTCCTGAGCCTTATCCATAACATTTGCTTTTCCAATCACTGCAGCTATAGGGAAACCGTTTCCTAACGCTTTGGCAAAAACAGCTATATCAGGTTCTATCCCCAGTTCAAGATGAACACCACCAATGCTGTGTCGCCACCCGGATGTTATCTCATCAAAAATCAAAACACACCCACACTTCGTGGCTAGTCTCCGCACCTCTTCTAAAAAATTATCTCTGGGTTCCTGATATCTGAGGGGCTCCATTACAATAGTTCCAATTTTCTCTCCCTGAGATTCTAAAATATTTCTTAATTCATCTACCCGATTGTAGCCAAAAGGGAAAATTGTGCCTTTTAAGCTTTTTGGAACCCCATTGGGCAAAAGCCCAGACAACAAATGCCCATCAAGCTTAGAGTTATCAACAAGATTTGCTGCCAGATACCAATCATGCCACCCGTGATAGCCACAAAAGGCTATTCCATCTCTACCCGAATAGGCTCGTGCAATTCTAATCGCAACTGTCATGATTTCTCCACCTGTGCGAGCAAATCTAACCATCTCGGCCCATGGATGAAACTTGAGTAGGATCTCCGCAAGCTTAACCTCTAAATATGTATTTAGAGAAGACATACTTCCATTTCTCACAATATCTATTACAGCCCTATTCACCTCTGGATCAGCGTAACCCAACACACATGTTCCTATTCCCATAGTACTCATATCCATGTATTGATTTCCGTCCAAGTCCCATATAGAACACCCAGAGGCCCTTGAATAATATGCAGGCCATTGTTCAGGGACAAATAACTCAGGCCTTTTGCTAAAGAGTTGAGTTCCACCAGGAATTATCTGTTTAGCCCTTTTATAAAGCGCTTGCGTCTTTACTCTCTCAAAATCTCTTATCATTAGCCCCTATCCAAACAATTCCTTATATTGCCAATTTTAACCATGCATTTCCATATTGTCAATTGATTATACCAAATTTACTAATAATTTTCTATTTAGAACCTTATCATATATTATTAGCAATTTTAATTGACAAAAACATATTATATATGTTAATAGTTTTGATGTGGATTCTTATTCAAGGGTCAAAAACACAATCCGAAAACAAGAACCAGACAGGCCCCCCACAGATTTTTCTGCAACCCCAGAAACTATCAAAAAGCTATTAACTAATCTTAAACTTGAAAATTTAAATCAACTTTTGGATTATTTTGAAATCGATATACGATGGGTTTACCCCAAATTTATAGGCCCTAAGGAGCTTTCAGGTGCAGCGGGAGTAACTGCCAAAGGGAAAGATTTCCTCGGTATAGTCTGGAAACCTGTAAAAAATCGATACGCCACCTACAATGAAATAGTCTATAGTCCTCTATCCGAAGCCAAAACAGTCAAGGAAATAGAAAACTATAATTGGCCCTCTGTCGATTGGTTCGATTTTTCCCATTTGAAAGAAATAATAAAACGAATAAACGAGAAAGAACAACACGCAATTGCATATTTCGCCGGAGGAGCCTTTGAAACCCCATGGTATATGCGTGGAATGGAACAATTTTTAATCGATCTTGCAACACAACCAGAAATTGCAGAAGCAATAAGCAAAAAATGTGTGGAATTTTATAAGGCAAGAGCCTTAAAAGCATTGGAGCAAACCAATGGGCAAATAAATATCATCGGCAGTGGAGGAGATATTGGAACACAAAGGGGAATGATGATCTCCCCTGAAATATGGCGAAAACATATAAAGCCCTATACACGGGTATTAATAGAAACCTTTAAGAAAATGGGCTATATAACCTTCTATCATTCGTGTGGTTCAATTGTTCCTGTTATTGAGGATTTCATTGAAATAGGATTAGATATTCTAGATCCTATCCAAACAAGTGCTACGGGGATGTCTCCTACCTTTCTAAAAGAAAAATTCGGAGAGAAACTAACCTTTCACGGTGGTATAGACGAACAGCAAATACTTCCTTTTTACACCCCAAAAGAGTTAGAAAAAGAAATTGTCCATTTAATAGATACCCTCGGCAAAGGCGGAGGATATATTCCTTGTGCGGCACATGCCATTCAACCCGATACACCAGTAGAAAATATAATCACAATGTACAAAACAATACTAAATTACAGATATAATTCCAAACAGTAAAACGGCTACTACCAATCTAATGACGGTTGTGAGGTGATATCGACCCGTTCCTCTTTGCCACTCCGATAGCTCTTCTCTACCGCAGCAGTTATAGCTGTAATCATCGCATTATCCATATAATTCAGAGGCCAATTACTCTTTCCCTTCACCGCATTAATAAACAGAGCAATCTCTTCAAAGTATGCATCCTCCAACACCTCCCTCTGCGTACCACACCGATAAACCTCGCCATGGGTATCATCATCAGTAACTTCCAACAGCCCCTTTAAGATGTCAAACTCAGCGATACCTTTTATTCCGGCTATCCAGCCCTTACGCATCACCCTTCTACTCCCGATAAGCAGACTAAAACTCCCGGCGAGTCTATCACCACCCTTAACAATGATATTCCAACAGTCCTCAAAGTTACCGGTAGTCTCCCCTCGCCTTCCTATGTGAGCATACACAGAGGAAAAATCTCTACCGAGAATATCCCATAGATAGGTAAGCTCGAAAGCAAGCATATCCCTACCAGCAGAGGTTTCACGTTTACGAGCATAGTATTCTCTCCCTTCGTCAGAATGCCATGCCGGTTCATAAGTGGAGAGAAACATATGCCATGATTGTACCTTACCAAGTATCCCAGAGTTAATTATCTCTTTTAATTTCTTTACAATTGGTAAAAAGATCATTGTATTGGAAGGAGCTGCAACCAATTTCTTTTCAGCAGCATTTTTCATAACAAAATCATAGTTGTAAGTCCAGATACTAGCCTCACAAAAGTGATGTAATCCATTTTCGACCGCAAATCGAACATAGTAATCATGTTGATCCGGTGGAGTCGATATAACTAACACTTCAGGCGAAAATTCTTTTATCGCTCTGTCGAAAGTATCAAAAACAGGAATAGAAAACTGTTCCCTTGCCCTTTTACGCCTGTCCTCTCTCTTATCAAATAGGGCAACATCCAGTTTACCAATTTTTATCAAATCCCTCATCCGCCTAGTTCCCATAGATCCCCCTCCGATTTGAAGAACCTTCACTCTTTCCATACCCCCTTACTTATCAAAATTATCTAAATCAAACATGAAAACCTATCACCACCCAATCCTTAAAATACCACAAAAAAGCGCTATTGTCACTAAATTAGATGTTTAATGGGTATTTAGAATAAATACTTACACTTAAACCTTGACTAAAAGGTAAAAATGCTTTAATATACTAATTTGTGGACGGTTTCCATATTTATCCGTTACTTTATACTTTAATTTATACTTTAAATGGTGAGTATCATAAAATAATTTGGAGGTATCTAGATGAGTTCAAAATTAGCAATTGATGGAGGAGAACCGGTAATTGATCCCTCAACAATAAAACCATGGCCAATAATAGGTGAAAAAGAAAAACAGGCCGTAATGAGGGTCTTAGAGGGAGATTACCTCTGCGGTGGAGAAGCACCAGAAGTAAAGGCCCTGGAAGATGAATGGAGTAAATACATCGGCAGAAAACATTGTCTTACAACGGCAAGCGGTACGGCTGCTTTACACATGGCATTAGCAGCTCTCAATATAGGTCCTGGAGACGAAGTTATAGTTCCAGCTTATACCTTTCTTGCCTCGGCCTCATGCGTCTTACACGCCAATGCAATTCCTATCTTTGTCGATATCGATAGGAAAACCTACACAATTGATCCTGATAAAATTGAAGAAAAAATAACAGAAAGAACAAAAGCCATAATTCCTGTGCATCTACATGGATTACCAGCTGATATGGACAAAATTCTCGAAATCGCAAAAAAACACAACCTATACGTAGTAGAAGATGCCTGTCAGGCTCACGGCGCCGAGTACAAGGGTAAGAAAGTCGGTAACTTTGGGGAGCTAGCCGCTTTTAGTCTCAACAGCTCAAAAAATCTTTGTGCAGGAGAAGGTGGCCTTTTAGTAATGGATGACGATACATACTATATGCGAGCAAATATGCTAAGGATGTTTGGTGATGAGATAGATGACGAAACCAAACTAAGAGTCTACAACGCATCAATCCTGGGATACATGTACAGAAACCAAGAGCTACCGGCAGCTTTTACCAGAGCACAATTGGAACGCCTCGACGAGAACAATGAGATACGAATAAGGAATTGTAATTATCTAACAGAACATCTAAAGGATATTCCCGGGGTTCACACTCCCTATGTTCCAGATGGATACAAACATGTTTATTGGATGTATATCGTAGAGTTTTATCCTGAAGAGGTTGGTATAGATATGAGCCCGCGTGAGTTTAGAATAGGCGTAGAAAAAGCTCTATTCGCAGAGGGTGTCCAGATTGGTCAATGGCAGACAATGCCAGTTCCGGCTCAGGATCTCTTCCAGACAAAAATGGGATATGCAGGGAGCGGATACCCATGGAATTATACCGAGCATGGGAAACAAATAGTATATAGGGGAGAAGATTATCCCAATGCCATGGACCTATGTGACAGGTACACTGCCGTAGTAGGTTTTCAACCACCTAACGGATTGGATTTGATGGAAAAGTATGTAGAGGCATTTAAGAAAGTATTCTCCAACCTTGATGTAGTAAAAAAGCATTGGCAAGATAATATAGTAGCACACTATAGGGGTTATCTATTCCGGGCAAAGTAAAAATAAGGAGACTTGAATTATGAAAAGACTATATGCGAGAAAACCATTTGACTTTAAAATAGAGGAGTTTGAACCAAAAAAACCGGGATTAAATGAGGTACTTGTAAAAGTCCATGCATGTGGAGTTTGCGGAACGGATCTCCACTTTGCAAGGGACTGGGGACCGGACTATGCGCCGCTGGGGCATGAAATCTCTGCAGAGGTAGTAGAAGTTGGAGAGGGTGACATTCCTTACTCACCTGGAGATAAAGTAATAGTAGAGGACGTAGCCCAGTGTGGTATATGCGAGGATTGTAAATCCGGTAAACCCTATCTCTGTAGAAACATGTACGATCTTCAGGGACAACCCGGCATGGCAGAGATGATGACAGTGAATTACCATCTCCTTGACAAATTTGATGGGATTCCATGGGTAGATGCTACCCTAACAGAACCCATGGCTGTGGCCTACAACACTGTGTTGAATGCCAATATTCCATTGGGAGGAAACGTTGTTATCATGGGTCCCGGACCAATAGGTCTTATGTGTGTGAGTCTTGCCAAAATGCGTGGGGCAGGAAAAATTGCACTAATAGGAACTACAAAGAAAAAACCAAGAGGGAAGAAGAGGCTTGAGGCTGGAGAAGAACTGGGAGCGGATTATATAATACAATCCCAGGAGGAGGATCCTGTAAAGAGTGTCAAGGCAATTTTCCCAAAGGGAGCCGATAGTGTAATTGTTACATCACCTCCTAAAACTCTTCCACAGGCAACACAACTGGCCCGTTACGGAGGAACTATAACCTATATAGGAATAAACCTTGGGGGACAACAGAGGATAGAACTCGATGTAAACGAACTTATATTTAACAAACATTCTCTAATACCTACATTTGCAGAACCGGCACAAAATTTTCCTGATACGATAAATATCTTAAGAAACAAGCTCTTCGACGCCTCAAAGATAATAACCACTACCTTTTCGTTCGAAGAGGCAGAGGAAATATTTAGAAAAGCTGATTCCGGAGAGGAGCCAATAATCAAAGCGGTACTGGTGACTTCATAAACTTAAGAAGGGAGTTATGGAAATACTTCTGCAAAATGGAAGAATCTTTCTCGAGAGTGGGGTTATCGAGAGGGGTTATTTACTCTTAAGGGATGGGATAATAATTTCTGTGGGTCCAATGGATATCACCCCAAGCTTAAATCCTTCAAGTTTAAATTCATCCCCCAGGGAAACCATCGACCTAAACGGTCTTATTGTTCTCCCCGGGCTAATTGACATTCACACACACGGCATACTCAACATAAATATACTCAACTGTAACGAAGCCGATATAGCAAGAATGCTAGGCGAACTTATAAAATACGGAGTTACAGGATTTCTTCCAACAACAATGGCATTTCCCCTGGATAGGATAATTAATCAGGTAAAAAATATTAAGAGGGTGAAAGACACACATCCACTTGGATCCATGATACTGGGAGTTCACCTAGAGGGACCATGGTTATCCATAAAAAAGAGGGGTGCGCATGCCGAAAAACATCTCTTAATTCCCCAAAAGAAAGACATCGAAAGGGTAGTAGAAGAAATAGGTGATATAGTAAAAACAGTCACCTTCTCTCCAGAGATAGAAAATGCCCCTCTTCTTACAGAGATGCTAGCTCAGAATGGAATAATTCCTGTGATTGGGCATACGGCGGCTACCTACAAAGAGACCATGGCAGTAATTGAAAGAGGAGCAAGACATGTCACACATACCTTTGATGCTATGCATGGGTTTGGTGAAAAAGGTAATGAACCAGGGGTTATGGAACCGGGAGTAGAAACTGCGGTTCTTATAAATGACTCTGTAAGTATAGAGTTAATAGGGTGTCCCATCCATGTCCCCTTACCATTTTTTAAACTTGTAGATAAGATAAAACCTGAAGACAAAAAGATACTTATAACCGATGCAGGAATAGGTACAGGAATGCCCAATGGTACCATCGTAGAGATAGAACCGGGAAGAAAGGCTTATGTAGACGGGGGAGTTTTACGCCTCACTGGAGAGAGGGACCCCAAATTAAACGGCGGACTTGCAGGAAGTGCCGTAACAATGAATGTTGCCCTGAAACGACTGGTAACACTTGCAAATATTCCCCTTTACAAGGCCATAAGATGGGCATCCAGCAACCCTGCCATTCTATTGGGAATCAATAACATAATGGGAAGCATACGTCCCGGAAAGAAAGCTAATATAACAATAATCAATGATAATTTTAAAGTAAAGTTTACAATATTAGAGGGCAAAATAGTTTACAGAGGAGATTAACCTATGAAGGCAGGTGCATCAAAAGTAGAAATAACACCTAAAATCGGAGTGTGGTTGGATGGTATTCCAAGAGATAAACCCTCAGACAGTATTCTGTCTCCACTCTACGCACGTACTCTCTACATTACGAACGGAATAACAGAAGTTGTAATTGTGGTATGCGATGTAATAGGTTTAGACGAAAGGGACGTGACAGAGATAAAAAGATCAATAGAAAAACAAATCGGTATCTCTGAGGAAAATATAGTAATAGCATCTACTCACACTCATTCAGGACCCTCCACCCTGGGGATTTTGGCTCCCAAAGAAATGGATTATCTTAAGGAACTACCTCCCAAAATCATCCACGCTGTGATAGAGGCAAAAAAATCCGCTGCTGATTGCAAAATAAAGGTCACCTATGGCTACGAACCCATGATAAGCGAATACAGGAGACTCAAAGACAAAAATGGGAAAATATGGATGAATTGGGAAGAGTACGACAAAAATAACATCGTAGGACCGGCAGGACCCTACGATCCAGAAGTGGGAATTATCAGCATAGTGGATAACAGCGATAACACCATAGCACTTCTCTTCAATCATACCGGACATCCCAATACACTAACCGGATTTGACTATGCAATTACATCAGATTACCCGGGAGAAGCCTGCAGATTACTGGAAGACAAATTTGGGGGTACTGCAATTTTCTTTAACGGTGCCCAAGGAAGTTCCGATATACCAGGATTCAATGATCGAAATCCAGAAGGTATAAAGAAACGGGGTAAAATCCTCTACCAGGCGGTAGTTGATACTCTGGACGAAAATAAGGAAGAATACATTTTTACAAACAAATTGGGAATACTTAAGGTTAAAGTAAAAATACCGCGACGCGAGATTCCAAACAGTGAGATAGAGAATGCAAAAGAGATAATTCAAAGAGCCAACCACGGTGAAAAGAGCTTAAGGGATGGAGTTGATGAGGACATATATGCAAAGTGGCTATTAGATTTACTGGCTGAAAATAAAGAAAGTTATCTACTTCCATTTAGTGGTATCAGAATAGGAGATGCATACATTTTTGCAGAACCAGGAGAACTATTCACAGAAATAGGATTACGTATCAAGAAATATTCTCCATTTACCTACACATTCATAATGGGACTTGCAGACGGTTATTTTGGTTACATTCCCACAGCAAGAGCCATACGGGAGGGTGGGTATGCCACAAGAACAGGCATACATAGCAAACTTGACAAGCATGCGGAAAATTACATTATAGCCACTGCTATCAGACTTGGGGAGGAACTCATATGAAATTGATTTACTCTGCGACGATAACACCCCTCAAAGATGAAACACATGTGGACCAAGTTTCTCTGGAACGACTGTTAAAATTCAACCTAGAAATGGGAATCAAAGGCTTTTTTTTCTTCGGAAGCATGGGTGAATGGGCACTTCTAAATAACAAAATGCGGGAGGAAATCTTGGAGGTCGGAGCTTCGCTGCTAAAGGGAAAAGCCGAGATAATAGCGGGTATCTCCTCCACAGGTCTAAATGGAATACTGGAAAATATGGAAAAAGCTTCCAAATATGGGGTAGACTCCTACGCAGTAATGTTTCCCAGTGGTTGGGCAGGACCACAAGAACCGGTAGACTACCTACATCACATAGCAGATGTATCAGACAGGCCCCTATATTTATATTATCTCCCTTCCTATAACGGAATTTCACTCACCAAGGAAGAGCTACAAAATATCCTAAAACATACCAATATTAAAGGAATAAAAAACTCCTCAGACAGCTTAAAAAAGCGAAAAGAACTTCTTAATCTCCGAAAGCAAATTGATTTTCTCCTATTTGAGGGACAGGAGTGGGTGGTAGATGAGTCACTCTTTCTAGGTTGTGACGGAGCCCTTGTGGGAATGGGATCTTTAGCCGGCAAACTGTTCTCTCAGATTGCCAGAGCTGTAGATGAAGGACAATTCAAAGAAGCTTCCAGACTCCAAAATATACTTATTGAGATATTTGACGGTATATACGGGAAAAATCTTACAACTGTTTGGATAGGTCAAAAATATGCACTGGAACTACTTGGGTTATTTTCCACTCATATAACCCTCGTCCCGTCACAAAAAGAATTGGGAAGAGAAGAAAAAAAACGAATTGAAAATTGTGTAGAGAAGTATAGAGAGTATCTCACTTGAAAGCTTCTATCAATTTCTCTATACTGCCAATATCATGAAGAGTAATATGACAAAAGTAAGGAATCAACAATCACTCAGAGCTCACAATCGAATAAATATCCTAAATCTCATTCGTGAAAAGGGAAAAATTTCCAGAGTAGATATCTCTAATCAATTCTCAATCGATAAAAAAACCGTATCTAATATCGTTGACTCGCTCATAAGAGAGTCACTCGTGACATCTGCGGGGTTCAAAGAGTCGGTAGCTGGTCGGCGTCAGGAGCTTCTACAGATAAACGGTTCCCATACCAACTACATTGGCATAGATCTTGGGGCGACCCACATTATTGGCATTCTAACAGACCTAAACGCCAAAACTTTAGATAGAGTTTACTACGAAATACGGCCAGGCCTCTCCGTAGAACTTATTATCAATCAGATGAAAACAATACTCGACAAATTACTACACTCAAAAAATGCAACGGCCCCTATTGAATCCGTCGGTATATGCGTCCCTGGATTTATCAACCCTAAAGCCGGTATATCAATAATCTCCGAAAACATACCAGGCTGGCAGGATGTGAACCTAAAGGAAATTTTTAAACGCGAAATTAACAAACCGATTTATTTGGAAGATTCCTCACGCACCCTTGGATTGGCGGAGAAATGGTTAGGACACGGAAGAAATCAAAAAAATTTCATAGTACTGGATCTTGGATATGGGATCGGAATGGCCATCTTTATCGATGGCAAACTCTATACCGGATATTCTTACAAATCTGGAGAAATAGGTCATACTATAGTAAAAGTAGATGGTGAAAAATGTGTATGTGGGAACAGAGGATGTCTAGAAACAGTTGCCTCTGGAAAAGCCATAGCCAAAGAGGCTCTAAGAGCGATCAAAGAAAAAAAATCAGAGATTCTCTATGGTTTAACACATGGAAAGGCAGAATCGGTAACAGCACAGGACGTTTCCATAGCAGCAAGTATGGGGGATAAATTTTCAATTAATCTACTAAAAACAGCAGGACGATATGTAGGTGTTGCACTGGCAAATGCAGTGAATATACTAAACCCATCATCAGTCATTATAGGTGGTGGGTTAATAAAGTCGGGGAACATTCTTATTGACAGCCTGGTAGAGAGTCTTAAAAAGAACACCATGATGGGAATAATCGATGACCTACAAATACATATATCCCAATTGGACGTTGATGGCTCTGCCTTGGGGAGTGCCCTACTAGCCCTTCAACATATCTTTGATTTTAACATACCTGCCGGTTAATTTTGGTTAATTCAAACTTTCAACTTTACTATTGTTTTTCCAAAGCCACCCTCTTCCGGTCTCGCAAAATGAAAAGAACTAACAGCCCTGTTACTTTTAAGATACTCTTGTATTCCCCTTTGCAATATTCCTTCACCCATTCCATGTATTATGCAGAACTCACGTAAACCAGAGAGAAGAGCTCCATCTATCTGCCTCTCCACTTCGGCCAGGGCCTCGTCAAGGCGTTTACCCCTGACATCAAGCTCCAGTAGAGCTACAGGACTACCAGAAAAATCCCACGTAAGTCTATTATCCTTTCCCTGTTTTTCTTCAGTTATTTCAGCAGATTCCTCAATAGGTTCCAGATCATACTCACCAATACTAACCTTAATGTTACCAGTTTCAACAAGCCACTTACCATCGCGTTCCCTTCTAATCACCTGCCCCTGTTTCTTATTTCTTTTAATTATAACATGCATACCCTCGCTTATCTGAATCTTTCTTCCGGTAACCAAACTCTCAACCTGTTTTTCTAACTCCTTCTCTTCCCTCTTTACTCTACCCTCTATTTTCCCCATAATCGCACGAAGCTTTCTCATTCCACTCTCTACATCACCTACATTCTCTCTACTTAAATTCTCCTTACTCTTTTCCCTAATCTCCTTTATAACCCGTTCTATCTCACTTCTAGTCTCGGCTAAATACCTCTTTAACATCCTCAGACCATCCTCTCTAAGCTCAATCTCTCTCTGTCTCAGTTGAAGATTCTTCAAATCAGCTCTTCGCTGCGCTTCACGCAGTATCTCCTCTCGTTTCTGTTGCTCACGCTCCTTAGCGAAAACCCTTCGTTGCCTGTCAGAGAGATTTTTGATCAATCCTGATATATCTGTTCTCTCCTCCCGGATATAACGCTCCGCACGCTCAACAACAGAGGTGGGCATCCCATTTCTCCTTGCAATTTCCAGGGCATGACTCTCCCCAGGAATGCCAATTTCAATCCGATAGGTGGGTGAAAGGGTTTCTTCATCAAACTCCATAGAGGCATTCTCTACTCCCCTTTTCGAATATCCATAATTCTTTAAAATTCCATGGTGAGTTGTTGCAAAGAGGAGACAGCCCTTATCATAAAAGTAATCAAGCAGAGCCATAGCTATCGCAACTCCCTCTTCCGGATCTGTCCCAGCTCCCAGTTCATCCAAAAGCACAAGCGAATTACCACTTGCACCATTCAGTATCGAAACAATATTTTTTATGTGTGCAGAAAAAGTAGAAAGCGATTGCTCAATAGACTGTTCGTCACCAATATCACAAAATATATTATCAAAAACCCCAAGGATCGAGCCTTCATCCGCGGGAATCTCCATCCCAAACTGACTCATCAAGGCAAGAAGCCCTATAGTTTTAAGGGTCACCGTTTTACCACCTGTGTTCGGCCCGGTGATAAGAAGTATTCTGTAATCTTTCCCCCCCTCTATTGTGATGGGAATTGCATCTTTTCCCAAAAAGGGATGTCTGGCATTCACCAATTTTACCACTCCCCTCTTGAAATCAACTGGATGACAATCATTTTGAAGGGCATACCTTGCCTTAGCAAGAAGGGCATCCAAAAAACCTACCCTTTCCAATAACAAAAAGATAACATCCAAATGTGAAGCTATTTCCGTGGCAAGACGCTTTATCAAATCTCTAATAATTTTCTCATAATTGTTTTTGGCTTCTACTATCAGATTGTTTTTTTCCACCACATCCAGAGGTTCAAAGTACACGGTTAAGCCACTGGCAGACATTTCATGAGCTATTCCTCTAATACGCCCCTTAAAATTCGCTTTCAGAGGAAGTACCAACCTATTATCCTTATAAGTCGGTACATCAGATTGCCAGTACTGCTTATAATCCGGATTACGAAGGTAAATAAAGGCTACTCTCTCCACCTCCGTCTGTAAATTCTTTAACCGTTTAGAAACACTCCGCAATTCCGGGATCTCTTTTTCCTTAAACTCCCCTTCCTTGGTCAAAATGGAAAAAATCTTGTTGCTTAATACTTTTAACTCCGGAATAGAATCAACAATATCAACAAGCTTCTCATCATCAAGATTCTTTTTCAAATACTGTTTTAAACGCAGAGACGATTCTATATATGTGGCTACATTTACTATCTCTTTTGGCTCTACATACACGCTTCCCTTTTTTACCCTCAACAGGACTGGTTTGATATCCGGAAAAGTAAGGGAAGGAAAACGATTCCCCGTTTCAAGAACCTTTCGCATTGCAACAGCATTTTTCGTTGCTTCTCGCAATTGTCTCTCATTAACGTAGAATCCCTGAGAAGCTATTCTGGCTATTCCCTCTTCACTCATACAGAGTGTCTGAAGGGTTTTAACAATTCTCTCAAACTCTAAAACCCTGACTGTATGCGAATCAATATCGCTCATAATCCCTCGCTTTAGCTTCCTTCAGTTGATCATAAAGACGGACATAACTCTCATAACGCTCATAGCTAAGCTTACCATTTGCTACCGCCTCTTTAACCCCACATATAGGTTCACTTATATGTTTGCATGAGGGATATTCACATCCCTCCAAAAAAGGGAGAAATTCCGGAAAATAATGCCACAGTTCATCTGGATCAATCCCGTAAAGCTCGAGCTCTCTAATCCCCGGTGTGTCGATTAAAGCTGTAGACTCATCTAACTGATAAAGCTTTGCAAAATTCGTAGTATGTGCACCCCTATTGTACTTTCTGGAAATTTCACCCACCTTTATATCCCAGTCCGGGCAAATAGCGTTCAAAATAGAGGATTTCCCAACACCGGATTGACCAGCAAAAACCACAGTATGCCCAAAAATGACAGATTTTAACTCTTCGATGCCAATCCCCATCTTGGCCGAGGTGTATATAACCCGATACCCCGCCTTTTTAAAGTCACCTACTCGCCCATCCATTCCATCGGTAACCCCAAGATCAATCTTGTTAATCACAACGATCGGTTCTAAACCACCGTACACTCCGCTTATTATCAATCTATCCAAAAACCGAGGTCTAAAGGGAGGATTATCCACAGAGCTCAAACACACAAGTACATCGGCATTGGCGGCAATTATTTGAGGAGCTCTTTTCTTTTTATTCCAACGGACAAGAAACGATTTTCTGTTCTCTCGTCTTGTGATCCATCCCCTATCATCTAAGTGATCATCCGGTAAAAAAAACACAATATCACCAACCGCTATAGGATTGTAGTATCGCTTATCCTCTTTTAAAACCTTCCCCTTAATCCTGCATAACCACTCTCTCCCATCAGCTTTTACTGCGTATATATTATTTATTCCGTAAAAGACAATACCCCTAATAACATCTTTATTCTTTTTTTCACGCATCAAACTCATAAATCTATCTTTCCCATAAACTGCAAACCATATTTTTTAGCAAATCTGAGATAAGAATCCTCAAAAGGAGGATCCCCTGTCAAGTAGAATGCATCCTCAGAAATAGTATTTTTCATTCCTTCTATATACACACCTGTTCCTGCTAATTTATCAATCAATTCCCTCTCCCTATCTATTTCTCGTTTCAAGCCTTCACTCTCCAATACCCGTATTACCTGATTACTCACTCCTTCGGTAGAATCCACCACTTCAATTCCACTACCCAAAACTTCTTTAATCTCTTCTCTAATCAGTACGAAGTGAGTACATCCAAGTACAACAGATTTCACCCCCAAATCTCTTACCCCTTCAAGTGCTCTCTGTAATTGTGCAATTCGTTCATCTATCGTCAAACTAAAATAGTATTTCTCCACAAGTTCCACTATACCGCTTGCAGGATACTTCACAACCTCGCATCCCTTAGCATATGTTTCAATTAAATTCCCAAGATATTCATCCTCCACCGTTCTCTTGGTAGCCAATACCGCAATCTTTTCACCGTCGCACCTGCTTGCTGCAGGCTTAACAGCCGGTACCACTCCCACAAAGGGTAAATTAAACTTATCTCGCAATTCAGAAAGAGCAACAACGGAGGCAGTATTACAAGCAATCACCACTAACTTTGGATTTTCCCTCTCCACAAGTTTGGAGACTCCCTCATACACAATTTTCTTAAGTGTCTCTGTATCTTTTTCTCCATAGGGGAAATTAGCCCTATCAGCCAGGTACACATATCTCTCTCCCGGAGCTTTGCGTCTCGTAATCATTAAATAGGGCAACCCCCCAACCCCGGAATCAAAAAAAGCAATTGGACGTGTATTATGTAATTCAAAAGACAATCCCATGCAAACTCCTACAGCACAACTTACTATAAACAAAAATAAATATAAAGTTTCACAGTCCTTCTATCAATTCCAATTCTTGTTATATTACCAGTTTTACTGTAAAATTATGAACATGTTTCCCACAAAAAAATGCGCAAAAGAAGGATGTAACGAATACGCACTGACTAATAGTGAGTTCTGTATCAATCACATTCCAAACAGAGAAAAATATATATCCGATCTAAAAAAACTACTTCAAGAGCGAGATTATTTTAGAGATCTATCCGCATGCGGTATAGAACTGGAGAACATGGATCTGTCGGGAAAACATTTTACCGAGTGCAATTTTTCAAAATCAAGATTCAAAAACGTTAAATTTGACGCTACAAAGATAACAATGGTGTTTTTTGATTTTTCCCTATTTGAAAACTGCAGCTTCAAAGAAACAGAAATCCGTTGTACGGTATTTGGAGGCTCCAAAATAAACAACTGCACCTTCGAGGGTTCAGACATATTAAGATGCAATTTTAACGGGACCATTTGTACAAATGTTTCATTTAACGGCTCCGATCTTTATTCCTCCAGATTTGTCAATTCCTCGCTCAATAATATTCAACTAATTGATTGCAATCTCAAAAATGTCCATTTCGAGAAAAGCATTAAACACAACGTAAATATGAAGTACTCAAACATAGAAGAAGCATATCTTGAAGATGAGGAAATTACACTATGAAATTTTTTACCCACTTTTCCATTGTAGGATTTTCGAATTCTTATATACTTGGCCCGGATGAAGGCGGTGATGCCGTACTTATAGATCCTGGAATTTTCGATGTCAAGCTCCTACAACTTATAGAAAAAAACAGACTTTATATTAAATATATCCTTATAACCCACGCTCATCTTGCTCACGTTAAAGGAATAAAAACAATATTAAAAATATACGATGCAAGGATATATTCGTACAGGGATAGTATCCTGGACATACCCACCAACAAAGTAAGAGAATTGGACAAAATCAAGGCCGGTGAGTTCATATTTGATGTGTACGAAACACCTGGACATTCCTCCGATTCCCTAATATACGTTATGCAACATTTTATATTCACAGGAGATACCCTAACAGCAGGTCTCCTAGGTTCTACAGACACAGGGTACGCCAGAGGTCTTATACTTTCCTCCATAAGAAAAAAAATTCTCACATTTGACGATTCCTTCTTCGTGTTTCCCGGACACGGTCCTCCCTCTAAGATAGAAATAGAGAGAAAAACCAATCCATACCTCAATGACAAATTGTAACCCTTCTACCTAGAAAAAGATTAACAGGAAGCCAGGCTTTTAAGTACCATCCTGAATCTGGGGGGAAGTGGGGCCATAAACATTTTCAATTCAAATAACTTCCCATACGAAGAATACCCTTTTAACGCGGTCGAATCTTTCCAATTCAACTCCTCCTTTAATTCCCCTAAAGAATCAAAACTGGTAGGTATTCTTATCCAAATTTTATACGCATGGAGCATAAGGGTGGCATCCGGGAAAAGTTTATCCTTACGGGAATAAATTGGATCTCCAAGTATTGGGCATCCAAGATACCTCATGTGCACTCTTAGCTGATGAGTCCGACCCGTCCTTGGCCTGAGCAATACAAAAGAATAATCCGTAAAACTTCTAAGCACTCTGTAATCCGTTACAGCCCGTTTACCCCTGTCGGGTTCGTTAGTCCAGGCAAACCTTTTTCTGTTTTTTTTATCACGTATTAGATTCACATCTATCCGCCCCTTTGAGTTCGGAAGCACCCCCTTCACAACAGCGAGATATAGCTTTTTCACCCTTCGTGATTTAAATTCCCGGGAAAGAAATTCCAAAGTTTCCAAATTTTTAGCGGTTACCAAAACACCGCTGGTATCCTTATCCAATCTGTGTACTATTCCGGGTCTGAGATCACCTATAGATTCATAAATCGCATCATTTATTTCTGAGGAAGAAGTATTTAGCTTTTCCCTAAGCGAAGCGTAGCGAAAGACAAGAGCATTCACAACGGTACCAGAGTAATTTCCCGGTGCAGGATGCACAACCATTCCTTGCGGTTTATTAATTACAAGAACATTATCATCCTCATAGATAACATCCAGAGAGATATTCTCCGGATTAATTTTTGGTGGTAATGGTTTTCTATACAAAACCATTACCCTGTCACCCAATTTTACCCTCTTTCCCAGTTTAACCTCTCTACCATTCACAAAGGCCTTCAACACCCACTGTCGTATTTGACTTCTCGAACATAACTTCATTACATCCGAGACAAAACTATCGACTCTCATACCATCGTAGAGTGGGTCATTAACAAAAGCTTCCAGAGTCAAATCTCTCCCAGAATCATTCCCAGATATTTTTATTCACCCTCCTTACCGTTCTTACTGTTCAGCACTTCTGTCTTGGGAAATTGAAACACTCCAAGCAAATAATCACTCACTGCCAAAATAAAAGACAGAGAGAGAGAACTAACAAGTATCCCCAGTTTCTCACCATTCGTATATGGGACTGCATTGTACCCTCTAAATGGCCACGGGCTATAAGCCGGGCTCATACCATTAGAAAAATATCGGTACAAATCATAGCCCTCAAAGGAAAAGAATAGCATGAACGGTATTGAACCAAAAAATACAATCTCACCCCGTCGAAGTTCTCTAAGCCACCTCGGGAACTCATCTTCACTGTACGGCTGGGGCTTTTTCTCCTCTTTTTGAATGGCCGATGTGCTTGGTTCAGAGGAATTTTGATTTTCCCCTTCTCCATAAGAGAAAATACCTACCAGTATAAAGATACATATCAATAATATTGTAACTTTATGCATCTCCTACCCTTCTAAAAAATGTTCAACTCCGCTTACCAAATATGGCTGTTCCAATTCTTAAAAGATTAGAACCCTCTTCCACGGCTATTTCGTAATCACCTGACATCCCCATGGAGAGGATGTCAAAATCAAGTTCTGGATATTTATCTTTAGTTTTCTCAAATAACACCCTTAACTTATTAAATGCTTCTCGTATTTTCTTTTCATCATCCGTCAATGGTCCTACAGTCATTAACCCCCTTATTCGCAATTTCTCTAACTCCATCACCCTTTCAAGTACCGAGAAATACTCATCCTCACCTTTAAACCCAAACTTGGACTCTTCACCCGAGGTATTAATCTCAAAGAGAACGTCTATAATTCTTCCCATTTCACCACACCGTTTATTAAGAGCCTCTGCCGTCTCATATTTATCTATTGACTGAACGGTATGAAAAATCCAGGCGGCAGTTTTAGCCTTGTTTCTCTGCAAATGTCCAATAAGATGTAGCTCCACAGGCTCACTTACTTGAATATACTTATCAAAAGCCTCGTTTACCCTATTTTCACCAAAGAGGGTAAAACCTGCTTTTATTGCCATCTCCACATATTCTACCGGAAAGGTCTTCGTTACAGCCATTATTCGAACTTCTTCTACCCTCCTATTAGATCTATCACACGCCCTCCTAACATTTTCTTTGATCCTCTCATAATTGTCCCGTATAGTTTCTAAATCAATCATTCCTAAACTCCAATAAAAATCTTTAAAAGGGATTTAATCTCCCTTGCCTTTGATTATCTTACCACTTATCTTACCACCTAAGACCCCCAATAGGTGGATATGCCTTTTTTAATGCAATTGTCAATGGGACTCCACCTATAATCCCAGCCACATTTTGCAAAACATTGCCAGGCAACTCAACCAAGGCAGCACCAAAACCCACAATAAATGTCTCTGCAAGGAGATATCCCCCCGCCATAACTACAGTACCCCCTACAAAAGCAAGTACCAACCTAACAATAACTTGCCAACTAAAATTTCCCATAAGAAAATCCGCAGCTTCAACCCTGTCCAGTTTCTCTCTTTTTTGAACAGCCATTCCAACAATCAACCCAATAACAAACCCCTGAAACCCATGAGCCAAAAGTGTAATCGGAGCCCACTGAGCAAAACCACCCAATATATCCGCTAATGAAGTACCCAGGCCCCCGGTTATAAACGCTGTGAACGGCCCAAAGGCAAAGGCTGAAAAATATATGGCCACATCTCCCAGATTTATATAGCCTCGAGTCGGGGCAACAGGAATCCTAACCGCAAGTGTAAAAACTGTTGTTATGGCAGTTAAGATGGTAATGGTTGAAATACGTAACGCAAGGCTCTTTTGCACCTCTGTTTTTGTCATCTTACTCCCTCCAAAAAATTAATCCCATAATAATTTAATAATCAAAGTTAAAATAATTAACCGATTTTGAAAAAAAATAAAGGGAACAACATAATTCCACAGAACAAAAATACCACAAGCAAATCTCTCAAAGCGTATCTAAAATTTTTCAACTCAAGATACGAACTTCTCCTTTTCCTCCTTCCCAGACCTCTACACTCCAAACTCATTGCAAGCGTAGGTATCCGTTTTATCGCATATATCATCAGAGAAACCAAAATAGGAAACACTTTAGCTCTGCTGCCTTTAACATTATCCCCTGGAAACACCCCCCGGAGCTTATGGGCACTCTTAATATCATTATAAACATCTGTCAAGTAGGGAATATACCGAAGCGAAACCGTTATCGTAAGAGCAAACCGAAAGGGCAGACCGAACCATCTAAGAGTTAATATAGCCTCTGTTTGGGTTGTGGAGAGATAAAAGAGAAAAAAAACCAGAGTTATACCACAAAATCGAATGACTAATCTGAAACCTAACAGAAGTCCATCTACCGTAATGATAGGGATTCTTCCTATAACAACTAAAACTTCACCACTCCTATTAAAAAGAGGAGTTAATACAAAAATTAATAAAAGAAGAGGTGCTATGCCAAACAGTGGTGGTTTAAGAGATCTAACCCCAAAAAATGCAACACTCAGCAAAATTGTCAAAATTAAATACCCCAATAAAAAAACAAGAGATATATTAAGAAAAAACACAACTAAGAATATAACCAGAAATACTATTTTTGCTCTGGGATCAAACTCTCTTATTAATCCCGCTCTCATTAATCTAATTCCCCCCACTAATCAATTTTGTTATCAATGCATCTCTCTCAATACCCCATCGGTGAAAACAAAAATCTTATTAGATACCATCTTAGCCATTCTGATATCATGGGTTATAAATATTAATGCCTCCTCTTTAGAGTACAGTTTGGAGAGTAAAAATAACAGATCAACAGAAGAGATACCAGAATCTATCTCGTCAAGAATGAGAACCTTCCTTCTAAGCAAATAATAAGTCGCAGCCTGTAATTTACGTTTGGCCCCAAAGCTTAATAATGTGGGAGGAGTCTCCAATGGAGGAAGCAAAAATTCTTTGGCTATCCTAGAAACCGTTTCCTCTATCTCAACCTTAGACATTCCTTTCAATTTCAAACCCAATGCAAGTTCGTCACGGATTGTCGGTAAAAATATTTGATAATCCGGATCCTGAAATATATAACCAATATATGAGTTCAACTTTGCAGCAGATGCCTCTTTCAACTCTATACCATTTCTTCTCCTATCATTCTCACCTTCAGAACTTCTTTCATCTTCACTAAGGATTCTAATCGTACCACTATCCGGTTTTAATATCCCGCAGAGAATCTTAGCGAAAGTAGACTTTCCAGAACCATTTTTTCCGAGAAGGGCAATCACCTCACCTTGATTGACTGTAAAGCTTTCCACCATCAACCTGAACACATGCAAATTCTCATCTATACCACCACTACTACCTGTGGCATAGGAAAACTCTAAATTGTCTACATTTACAAGCGGCAAATTATCAGACGAAACAGTGCCCCCTCCAATCCATTCTATCTTTACATCTGATGAATCAAATAAAACCCCTCGCTTAGTCAAATCATCCAAAAAAGTCTCCACATTTTCCCTCTCATATCGAATCAACCCTCGTTTATCCAACACATAATAATCACTAACAACCTCTCTGTAGATATCAAACCACTTGGAGGCAAACAAAATTGAAGTTCTTTCAGATTCAAAAAATAACATAAGCAGGTGTTCTCTTATATCACTATCCAATTCGTCAAAGGTCTCATCAAAAATATAGAGAGAGGGAGATATTGCCAGGAGAGCAGCTACCATCAATCTCTTTTTCTCCCCCCCCGAGAGATTGTGGGGATTTTCACCCTTATATCGTGACAAACCAACTATTTCTAAAGCCCTATCAACCCGACGAATAATCTCCTCTCTGGGATATCCCAACGATTCAAGGGCAAACGCAATCTCCGTATCACAGGAAGTGGTGAGTATTTGTTCATCCGGATTCTGAAAAACAATTCCGACATCCTCTACCAAATCATATGGGTTGCTACTCAGCACATCCTTTCCATTCAAAAGCACACGACCCTCAATATAACCTCCCGTAAACCTCGGAATCAAACCACAAAATATTCTCGCTAATGTGGTTTTTCCCGTATCGGGGGGAGCAAGAATAAGGGATATGGAACCCTTTTTTACCCTAAGATTTAAACCGGAAAATAAAATTTCCGTCCTAAAATTAGAATACTCCGGATAGCGAAAGGACAAATTCTTTACATCCAGAAGCTCGTTTTCTTCACCTGTAAAACTTCCAAACACACCACCACAATAGAAATAAATAAAAGAACAATCAATACCAATATTGACAATTTCAAAATGTTGAAACTATATAACGTAAGAATGGAAGAACACAAAAATAATACTGCAAGACTTATTATAGGAACCAGCGGGTATTCGTACCCTGACTGGGTAGGCACATTTTATCCCCCCAACCTTTCCCGGAAGGATTTTCTTAAATATTACACCACATATTTTGACGGGGTCGAACTAAATTACACTTATTACTCTCCCCCAAAGGCAAAAACTCTGGAAAAAATGGTTAATCAAACCCCCAGAGATTTTGTCTTCTCAGTTAAAGCTCACAAAAGCTTCACCCACGAACGGAAAGAAATTACATCCAGTTCTGTAAAAGATTTTCTTACACAGCTCCAACCGTTAAAAGAATCAAACAAGCTTGCAGTAGTTCTTCTACAGTTCCCCTATAGTTTCCACTATACAAAACAAAATAGATACTTTCTCTGCAAACTTCTCGATAATTTCAGGGAAGTCCCTCTGGCAGTTGAGTTCCGTAATAAAGAATGGCAGAGAGACTCCGTAATCAAAGAGCTAAGAGATAGAGATATTTCATACGTCAATGTTGACCTTCCCTCACTTAAAAATCTCCCATCACCGACGGGCATCATAACCTCACATATAGGTTACTTAAGGTTCCATGGCCGTAACAGCGACAACTGGTGGAGTGGCAATAATGTGAGCAGATACGATTACAGATATACAGATGAAGAATTGAATCAATGGATTTTACCTATAAAAAGAATGCTAAGTACAAGCTCTCTCTTACTTGTTTTTTTTAACAACCACCGAAACGGGAAAGCTACACAGGATGCAAAAAAGTTAAAATCCCTACTTAGATCTGCCTATTAAATTTGCTTACCAGATTAACCTTTCTTAATCCCCCTAGCCCTCATCCTACTAAAATAATCCGCAACACTAGCTAGCCATCCCCTATCACTCTTGCTTTCCTCAGCAGAAAATCCCTTAAAACTATCCTTTCTATCCTCTAGTCCGAGAAGGTACTCCATAACAGAAATATCTCCTACACTCCCATATATAGAATTAAGAACCCTTTCATACACAGGCTTCGCCTCTCTAACCATATCCTCTGGCACCTCAACTTTTCCCAGAATACTTCTTACAACATCCGAGAGTAAAATTTTATCGAGAGAACGTGAGGGTACCAACCCCAGACTCCTATCACCTGTTGAAATCAAGAGCCCATTATTAATAAAGAGAAATTTGAAGTACAATACATCGTTAACTGACATAGAAATCTTCAAACTGATCTCTTCTACCGTCGGGGCGGTTTCTCCTCTATAAAACTTATTTGCAATATAGAGATACACTTCCAATCCTATCAAAAGTCTCTCGGAAGAACTCATAGCCCCGAAACTTCTTTTAAACCATATAGATTTACGGTGTTGATACAGATAAGTTATCTCCACAGCCAGAAGAACAATCACCCACGCGACATATAGCCACAACAGTAGTATAGGAATAGCGGCAAGTGATCCATATATTACCGACATCCTAAAAAAATACTGTGTCCATAGAAAAAATATTTTTTTCGCTACCTCCCACAAAATAGTGCCAATGACAGCTCCTACCAAACTGCTGATAAAATCCACCTTACCCGAGGGTAAAACTTGAATGATTAAGAGAAACGAGAGAAACAAAACAATAAGAGGAACTATATTGAGAGTGAGATTAAATGTCCCCCCTATAAGTGATTTAACCATTCCCGTAAGATTTAACCCGATACTAAACAGAAAACTTCCAACCACTAAAACAGAGATATATGCAACTACCCGTCTTAAAGAAAAGGCTTTAGCCTTGCTACCCCATATATCGTTAAAATTGCCCTGAATTGTATTAAGGAGGAAAACCGCAGTTACGAGAAATGTAAAGAGTCCAATTACTCCCAACGCTCTGGCATTTGTAACAAAGTGGGAGATATACTCCATAATAAGTTGTTGTCTCGCCGGTAAAAACTGTTTTACAAGTGTTTGCTGAATATCTTGAACGAGACTTTCAACTACCCCAAATGCTGATAACAGGTAAAAGAGAAGTGCAGAAAATGGAACCAGTGCAAGAAGAGTGTTAAAAGATAGACCGGAGGCCCTGACAAAGCACCTATCGGCCTGAAATTTTTCCCAAAGTCGCTTTAAGAATATTACAACACCCGAAAAAAATTTCTTCACAGAACCGCGGTCCAATTTTCCATTTCATTCTTAAACGGAGGATTTGCACCCGGCCGAGAACACGTTATTGAGGCTGCCTTAATGGCATATTCCAAAGCTTTTTTGACACTATCACCCTTTAATTTTTCAATTGACTCAATTTCCAATATCCTCTCCTCGTGGAGATAAGAGAGAAAAGCCGCATGAAATGTATCCCCCGCTCCAACAGTATCCGCTATAGGAATATCAATAGCATCCACTCTCACCAATCCATCACTACAAAGGGCAAAGGCCCCCTTTGCAGCCATAGTCACTATAACAATCGAGGCTCCCTTTTTAATCAATATATCGGCTGCCTCTTCCAACTGCATCGCGGGGTATAACCACTTAATATCCTCATCACTGGCCTTTACAATATGAGAATGACTAACTAGAGATTCAAACATCTTTAAATAACTCTCTCTATTAGTAATTAAACCTGGCCTGATATTCGGATCAAAAGAAATAACCCGCTTACCATACTCTCTAAAGATCAACTTTCTTATAGTACTACTACCTGGCTCCAAAAGCAGAGAGATAGAACCAAATTCGAGGCATCTAACATTATCTGAAAATTCTTTAGGAAGATCCTCCATTCTTAAGTCTCTATCGGCAGAAGCCTCACTATAAAAAGCATACCTGGCAGAACCATCTTCCCCTTTATCAACAAAAGCAAGCGTTGTGTTTCTATCCACACGTTTCACAAATCCCGTCTCAACACTATTGGCCTCAAGATTATTAACCAATATATCACCAAAGAAATCAGAGGATATTTTCCCAAGAAAAGCTACCTCTACACCCAGCCGGGCAATAGCAATTGCCGTATTATATGGCGACCCTCCGGGAACAGGCAGGAACATTCGTTTTCCCTCCTCAGTTTTTCCCGGAAGCATATCAATAAGAGCCTCACCACAGCATAAAATCATACCATCCCTCGCAAACTTACTCTGTCACTCTTACCCGATCCCTACTTTACATAAATACTCCACTCAGAAGAATACTATAAATTAAACCTACACTTGCTTCAAGGCATTATCAATATCCTCTATTATATCATCCACATT
This sequence comes from uncultured Spirochaetales bacterium, assembly GCA_964596425.1. Classification (GTDB taxonomy): domain Bacteria; phylum Spirochaetota; class Spirochaetia; order SZUA-6; family SZUA-6; genus CAZQTC01. The sequence goes on from CAZQTC010000023.1 coordinate 659,790, forward strand.
CTCAATCCCTACTGACATCCTTATATAATCAGGTGTTACCCCGGAATCTAACTGCTCTTTCTCCGACAACTGTTGATGTGTCGTACTTGCGGGGTGGATAACGAGAGTCTTTGCATCCAAAATATTTGCGAGATGGGAACATAATTTAACCGAGGAAATAAATTTTTTGCTAGCTTCAAATCCTCCTTTAACACCAAACCCAATTATTGCACCCTTACCCAGAGGAAGATATTTATTGGCAAGCTCGTAATATTTGCTCGATTTTAAACCGGGATAGTTGACCCAGCTAACCTTCGGATGCTTTTCTAAAAACTCAGCTACCCGCTGGGCATTATCACAGTGTCTCTGCATCCTTACATGTAAACTCTCCAACCCCTGAATAAATAAAAACGCATTGAAAGGTGACATTGCAGCCCCAAGGTCCCTCAACATTGTCACACGGAGTTTAACGATGTAAGCCGCATTCCCAAAACTTTCGACGTATCTTATCCCATGATAACTCGGGTCCGGTTCTACAAGCTCGGGAAACTTACCGTTATTCCAATTAAAATTCCCGGAGTCAACCACAACCCCTCCTATAGAGGTACCATGCCCCCCAATTATCTTGGTTGTAGAATGAATTACAATATCTGCCCCGTATTCGAATGGTTTTATAAGATAGGGAGAGGTAACCGTATTATCAATAACCAACGGAATCCCATTTTTGTGAGCAATCTCAGCCACCCTTTCTATATCAAGAACATCCAGCTTGGGATTTCCTAAGGTTTCTCCATAAATCATCTTTGTTTTCGGAGTTATAGCCCGCTCAAAATTAGAGGGATCCTCAGGATCGACAAATCTAGTTTTTATCCCAAATCTTTCAAAGGTGTAGTGAAATAAGTTATAAGTTCCCCCGTATAAACTCGTCGAGGCTACAATTTCTTCCCCCTCTCGCAGGATATTCAACGTGGCCAAAGTTATAGCAGCCATACCAGAAGAGGCAGCAACGGCTCCAACCCCCCCCTCGAGATCGGCAATTCGTTTTTCAAATACCTCGAGTGTTGGATTACCAATCCTCGTATAGATATACCCCTCTTCCTTAAGCGCAAAGAGATCTGCAGCATGTTCAGGACTCTTAAAAAGGTATGAGGTTGTTTGATATATAGGAACAGCCCTTGAGAGGGTGGTCTTATCACCCTCAAACCCAGAGTGTAAAAGCTTGCTTTCAAATTTAAGATTATCAGGAAGCATAGGAATTTTCCTCCCTTTTCAATAATTTGATTACTTAATTGATAGCAATATTACATCTCTCACACTATTATGAATAGCCCTAAAAGAGAAAATCTGACAAAATTTTTAAAGGATTAATATTGACAAAATCCATGTATGCTGTTAGTTTTCCACTTACCTAGGGATAGTTATAGAGTGTTATGAAGGGGCGGTTAGCTCAGTTGGGAGAGCGTCTGGTTTACACCCAGAAGGTCATAGGTTCGAGCCCTGTACCGCCCATTATTAAGCATATAAGTGTTAAAAAGCCTTTCTCAGTTTTGAATGAGAAAGGCTTTTTAATTACTATCTCACACACCTAAGCAGAAAGATTGCAAACTAAAATTTCTTAATGTTTTTGGTAAGCAGTTTCTCTACACTACCACTAAACTGCTTCTCTCTCTGTATCAGATCGTAGCGTATCTTTCCACACAGCTCAGAGAGACTCATACTAATCTTATCTGATTCCATAGGGCTAATTTGTGAATCATCCGAGATTTTCTTTATTGTATCAATAAATTTCGTGTACTGGGTTAAAACCTCATAGCTAGCCACAATTGATATCTTATGTGTCAAGAACTCAAGATGAAGCAAATCCGTTTTTTCCAATCGCCCCTTAGAAATCAATGATTCTATAAAACTTATTAACTCAATGTACAAAGTGGATTTAAGATCGAATATCTTAACCCGCTGCTCTTTTTCTAACTCTACCTCACTCTGCTTATTAATTAAAGCAGCCGTTATCGTAATGGTTGCTATTGTACCGAGGATTATAAGTATAACCTCTTGCATATAAGGAAAAGATTTCGAACGATAGTACGCTACCTGAAGATAAAAGAATCCCAGGGTAAAAGTGATTATGGTTAATATAAAATATTTATTACTGTTTTTCATCATCTCTTTCGTTTATACAGATAATCCTTTCGTTCCAGCTCTTTTTGACGCTTCATAGTCTTTTTAAACTCAGAAAACAATTTTTCCGTAACACTCATAAGAACCGGACCCTCTTCAACAGTAAGAATCTTCTTACTATTCAAATTCAAAGAAGCACTAATTTTGTAGGTTTTTCCCGATTTGTCCACTATAACTTCGAGTGTCAAATCCTTATCGTAATTCTTAAAAAGCTCCTCCACATAAAGTTGTTTCTCCTTCCAAAAAGCAACAAACCCCTCACGTACCTCTTCGTTTTCAATTTCTTTCAGGTTCTTCAATTCTAACTTAACCATTTTTTCCCTCTCTTTCATTTTTATTATTCCTTAAATTTTTTCTTCCAGTATCTCTTGGCTATAAATATACCCGTCACAATTACAACAAAAACAAGTACTACACTTCCTATCTTCTCTACGGTACTGATCCTGCTATTTAAATTCTCACCAACAAAATATCCTACAATTATATAAAAAGGAATAAATATTACAGCAGCAAGGGAATCAAAAAGAAGAAATTTTTTTATATCCATATGTAGAAAACCTGCTGCTATCATCATAGAAGCCCTTATCCCAACAATAAAACGCGAGAGAAAAATTATTCTCGGACCATTCTTCTCTATAAACTTTTCCCCTTTTTCTATACTCTCTCGCTTAACCAGACGAGAAAAGAAACGTGATCTCAAAAGGTAATTACCAGCGAACTTAGCAAGAAAAAAGAGGAACAAGTCTCCACAGAGAATCCCTAAAAATGCGATCAAAATCGAATATGGAAAAACAATAATCCCCTCATTTGTCAAATAACCTACAATTATTAGGGCCGCTTCCTCGGAGATCGGCAGGGCAAAGGAGAGAGAAAACAAAAAAATAAAAACTGCAAAATAAGAGTAGTAACCTATAAAGTAAGTTAACGAATCTACAACACCTGACATCTAAATATCCGATTCTATACTGCCGTTCTCTCCACAATTGTCTGCATCTCTACACTTATATTTCGATTCTTGATACTCTGAACTAGAATCAAAACTATAAACAAAAGATTCAATACGGTAGAGGCAAAGACAAAGTATTCAAATACTCTATTCTGAACGGCAAATATCAAAAAATAAAACACATTAGCAGAGGGACCAACAAGACTCCATACCTTCAACAGCAGCGTATTCTTCTTTATGTATAACTTTTTATAGAACTCCATATCCTCTTCACTGAGAGATTCTTCCCACTTACGCCTAAAAGAAAAATTACTGGTGAAAAATATTTGAAGTTTCACGTAGTAAAGATAACAATAAAACAATATTCTCTTCAGAGAACTCTCCTCTGCAGCAATTCTCTCCATAACAGATGCAACATCATCTTTTATCTCCTCTTTTCCCTCTAGAAGATTGATATATTTCGTCTTTACCTTGTCGTAACTGATTGCAGAAAGAATTCGTCCTACAGAAGCTAGAATTATAACAAAGAAAATAAAATGATAGTTATCACTATACTGATAGGAATACCTAAGAAGTCCTATATAGGCACCCAAATAAACCACAACAGTATTAATATAATCGACTGCCCCATCAAGAACCCTGCCAAATAACGAATACATAGATTTCAAACGAGCTAGTTGCCCATCGGCACAATCAAAAATATTAGCTACCTGAAAAGCAATTGCACCGTAAACAAAAAATGAGGGTTTCCCTACAGCCAATAATATACCCGCTAACACTCCCCATAATAATCCCAAAACCGTTACAGAATTAGGGGTTAGACCTGTCTTGTCCAAAAGCTTTGCAAGCAAAAATCCCAGAGGCCTGTAGATATAGAGATCTGCCAATTCCTCTGTATTACTATTTCCCGCTTTTAAAGATTTGAGAAATTCTTCTTTTTTCATTATCTAATCCTTACATAGGGTATCCAATTTACAAAGTACCATATTTTATAAAATTTTTAATTTTACGAGCAAAGAAGTCCGTATCTAAAGATTTATCTATTTTTAGAATAAAGTCAATTTCACAAGAGTAATAATTCATCATTAACGAAAACATTTGACAGAAATAAGATACCATTTTTTGCATTGTTTTACAAAAGAATTCTTCTCGGTAGAACATCCGAAGTATGAATTTCTTGATAAATAACCGATAGATTACTACTTATCGACGTATCTAGACCCACAATAATTTACCACCTTTACAAATACTACCTATCGTATTATTCTTTTAGTGTAGACAGAATATCTTACTTTTTAGGAGGTCTATATGAAAAAGGTACTAACTACCGTTATTATCTTTTTCATAGCCTTTGGTCTATACTCCCAGGCCATTGATACCAATCTCTTAGACCTCTCTAAGGCAAAAGTATCGATTGCCGGTCCTCAAAGCGTCTACATTCGTTCGATCTACTACAACGGGAAACAACTCTCGGTACTTTTGAAGTATAACGGTACCAATGGCGCTACGGTCTATGGGCCATACTATGAAAAGGATAAGTTGTTACTTGACTCGTACAACTTAAACTACACTAAGCTAAGTATAGCTGGACCCAACGAAATTATGGTTTCGAACCTAATTTTGGGTAATCAAGCGTACTCAGGGGTACTTAAATGGACGGGTGATGCAACGCTCGTTGTAGATAGCTACTGGAAGAGCAAAATGCCAGAAACCAACGAGGTAAAAATTGCCAACCTCCAAAATACAATAACATCGCTCAAAGAGAAATATTCAAAACAAATTTCAACTCTTCAAGAGCAAATAGCCTCTCTTAAAAAAGCTAAGGCTGTTACAACTGTACAACCTGTTCAAAAGAAACCCCAGCGAGTTGTCCTTTCAAGTTTTAGTGGTGGCAAGGCACTCTTTGGTAATTGGAGTGTAGGTTACGGGTATGCAGAACAGAAGAATACCTCTCTAAAGTTTGCAAAATACTCCATACCACTCTACCAAAGTCAGGATCTTACTTCCTATTCTTTCACCGCAAACGCACAAGGTTCACGCGGCTGGGTTGGTTACGGACTCCACTTCTTTGCCTCCGGTGAACAAACAGGAAAAGGTTACGGCTTTGGGAGATCATACCTTGTATGGCTAACCAGAGATTTTGCTCACTATCAGGCGAATGATACGTATCTTCAGCTATACGAATCGTTCAACGATGTAAAGATGATACAACTCGCAAGTGTAAAAATACCGCAAAGCATAACCTCTACATTAACAGTAGAAGCTTTGTACAACAAATCCACAGGACAAATAACAGTCTCTGTAAATGGAGAAAAGCAGTTGAGTTTCACAGTGGAATCCCCTATCTACAGCGGGAACAAAATAGTACTAAGAACTCTCGGTGGTCCTGTCAAATTTACCAGCATCGAGGTAAAAACCCAGTAAAATTGATTTTTCACTTTCGTGAAGTTGGAAGCTGAAGCTCCGAAAGATAAGCCCCTCACTCGGTGAGGGGCTTTTTTAGATTCTAATTACAAAAAGCCATATCAGAATCTTTAGCCTGGTTTTTCGAAGATTTTTAAAAAAACAGCCACCTCCCTTGAGGTGGCCATACCGTAAGGATTTATATGGGCGACACTGGACTCGAACCAGTGACCCCTAGCGTGTCGAGCTAGTGCTCTAACCATCTGAGCTAGCCGCCCTATCAGAATACATATAGATAATAACTGTAGAAAAAACTTTTTGTCAAGAAAGAACAATCCTAAAAAAATAGCTACAATCTTACCCGTACAATTTGATGGAGAACAAACTCCGGCAATTCAATCTCCACTCCATTCTCCACTTCCTCAACAGCCAATTCCTTGTCATCGGGATAGACAAGTGAAACTTCCCTAACCTTTCCGAGCATTTCCGACAGAAAAAGTCTGCCACCCAAAACAGGTACTGCGTCACCACCCGTAAACTCGGCCATTTTAGAGACCGCATGGATTATAATTTCCTTACCTCCGGCTCGTAGATAACTACTGATTCCCAAAATATCAGGATACTCAGTTTTCAACCGAATTGAGGGCAAAGGAAGATAATTTTCCATTAATCCCCTAAAAAAAGCTTTCACCCAATTAAAACCTCCCCTAGTTATACTGAACAAATCAAACCCTTATCAATAAGTGGAAACATCACTCTGCACTATGCCTATATCAGCACTGATTTTTCTCTCTCCTAGATGCTCCTCAAATTTTTCGATCTCCCTACAGCTCGCCTCAATCCTCCTAGCCTCTTTATACTCAAGTGTTCCATCTGAATGCTGAGAACCACTGTACATAAAGACTCGCCTCCCTGAGCCGCTATCTCAGATAGCTGCAAGTATATACACTCTCTTCTTCTTATAATTTCTTATAATGATATACCTCAAATACATCTCCCGGACTAAATTGGGGATACTCTCCCACTGCTGTATCTCTAGCATAGGTCACAGATAGCCAATTACCCGCCCAGGACTCCGTAAATTGATAATTCAATAAATCCCTCATTCCCTTACTATAACTTCCAATAGTTTTCAAAACGAAAACAAAAGAAAAGAAAAAAAACAAAAATATCCTAATTGAAATAGTTGTACAATCCCTGTATAATCCAATCATTGCAATATTTCAATATACTAACAATTAGGAGTAAATATAATGAACCCAGAATCAATTGAGTTTCTTAAACACCTCATAGACAAAATTAGCCCATCAGGTTATGAGAAAGAAGCAACAGAGTACTGGAAGTCCAGGACCAAAGAATTTACCGATAAAATCTCATGCGATGTCCACGGAAATTGTATAGGTGTATTAAACCCAGAGGGCAAACCCACTATAATGCTTGCAGGTCACATAGATGAAATAGGCTACATGGTTAAATATATAGACGAAGATGGATTTATATACTTTGTAACCATAGGCGGAATAGACCTACACCTCGTTCCGGGGCAGAGAGTATGGATAAAAAACCGGGCAGGAAAGAGAATAACGGGGGTAATAGGCAAAAAACCGGCCCATTTGCTTGAAGAAACAGAGAAAAAACAGATAGCAACGATTGATCAGCTTTGCATAGACATAGGAACAAACAGTGAAGAAGAAACGAGAAAGCTTGTAGAAATCGGAGACGTGGCGGTTCCGGCTGTAGCCTTTGAAAGGTTAAACGACGACATAGCCATAGCAAGAGGATTTGATGATAGAGCAGGTGCATTTGTGGTAAGCGAGACTCTAAGGCGATTATCAGAAACCCGGACCAAAGCTTCTGTATACGGCGTTGCAACAGTGCAGGAAGAAATAGGTCTTCGCGGAGCAAAAACCAGCGCCTATGGAATTTCCCCTGATATAGGTATAGCGATAGACGTTACCTTTGCAACAGACTACCCTCAAATGGAAAAAAAGAAAGCGGGAGATATAAAGATCGGAGGCGGCCCTGTCATTGCCAGGGGTCCCAACATGACTCACGATATAACCGATCGTCTAATTGAGGTAGCAAAAGAAAACAACATTCCATACCAGATAGAGGCCATTCCCCGCGGCACTGGTACCGATGCCAATGTAATTCAACTTACAAAGGCAGGAGTTGCAACAGGGTTAGTGAGTATACCGCTAAGATACATGCACACACCTGTGGAATTGCTCAGTCTTACAGACCTCGATAATGTTTCAAAACTACTGGCAGCTTTTATTTCAAGGGTTTCCTCTTAAAAACTTCAACGCAGAGATTTCAGAGAGCCTTACTTATGGGCGCCCTGTGTCATAAATTCCTGATATCGCTCCATAAGATCCACCTTCTGCTCGGAGGTTAGTTTCTTAGATTCTTTGGAGCGTTCTATGACAGTTCGTCTTACAGAGGGATCCGGGTCTGTAACAAGCTCATACAATACCTCATAGGGCGTATTGGAGTGCCTTGCCACGCCAACCCTAATCTCTGTATGCACAGATTTAGCCAATTTTCGCAGGGTTTGTGGACGTGTCTTTTTATTTAATACCTTTTCAAGCGCATCCATATACGAGCGGGAATGACTCTCAAGCTCGTTATAATCAGACCAGCGTTCCGTTCCATCGTGATTCACTATCATACAGGTAGCCTTGTCCCCCTGAGAGTAAAAATACTCCGTGGTCTCAAATGTCTCTTTGGGGGGCGAAATCGTACCCGTTGTCCCGTTAACAGTAACTATAACACCATCCTCTATCATCTCATGGACAGTTTTATCATAGTTAACATCAAAACCCGTAACAATAGGGATAGTAAGGTACTCCTTTGCCATCTCAATTACACGAGAGAGAGTCCCCCCCCTTTCGGAAACAATCCCCTTTAAATGGGGATCGGAAAAGTAACGTCCAATATTTTTACTAAGATTGTTGGTTAAAAGAATATAATCCTCATCCGATTGATTTGGGTCCAAACGCTCTATGTAGCGAATCTTACCGGTTATCTCTCCAGGCAAAGCACCCATACCTTTGATTTTTTTACCTGTATATACCCTATCCGTTTTTTGTATTAACTTAATCAACCCGTACTCCGGATCAATCTGAACCTCCTCGCCCTGATAGGGGGCCAGTAACTTCACCGCATCCTTGTTGAGAAGCAATGTAATACCCTTACCCTTAGTAACTATCGCAGAGTGACTCCCAGGCCCCCCGGCCTCCACAACAAGGGCATTTATCTTGTTAAGATCAACCTCTACACCAGGCTTTAGCTCGTGCACAACAACTATATCATTCTCTCTAACCACGGAGAGATCACTGTCATCCTCAATCACGTGAATCCACCCCGTCGTTAACGGTCCTCGGGTTACCACAGTACCCTTAAATATCTCTTTTCCCACGTAATAGGCTCCCTTTCTCTGTTTGAGCAACTTACTCACCTCAATAAAGAAACGCGTTTTTAACCCGTAAATCGTTCTTGTACCATAAAATATATTTCGCTTCTCTACTTTAAATGCAAGCTGTACCTTCATCCCTTCAGCCATCCTTGCAAGCTCTTCAGTGGCCTTACTAATATGAATCAATTTATCCAAAAGTCCATCAGCAGTAAGGAAAAAATTCTCTGTGATCTCTGCATCCCGACAGCGTCTAAAGTTGAGATAGTACCCCCCCTTAGTTGGAACTCCCCAAAAGACATCACCAGAAAAAAATTCCGGGAGGGAATTCAGCATTTTCCCCCGGGGTTCTATCCCTCTTCTTCCGTACAAGCCAAAGGAAACTCTCTTAAAATCCGGAAGTGCAATAACAAAACCATCCTTTGAAATAAAATACTTGACCCTACGTTTCCGCTTCTGGAAAAATAATAGGAGGGTATTTCCTAATTTCTTATCGCGTATCGGAAGTACACTTTTATCCGGTTTGGGACTTCTAAGAAAAGGAAAAGTTTTTCTTATATAGTTAATGAAAAATTTCTCCTCTGAAAATTTTTTCTTAACAAAGGGCAGCAACAGATAACGTCTCTCTTGGGGACTAAGCTTATCGTAGTCTTCGTCTGTTTTTACCGGATGGTCCTTAAAGAAATCCGGAAGTTTGGAAATCCATCCCCTGGGAGACTCCAAAATGCTCTGTTTCACATAGTAAGCCGTTCTTAAAACAATACTAAAGAGATTTTCATAATCAAGAATAAAGGCGAGAATATCAGCCTCTCTTCGAGGCAGAGTTCTTATATTCCTCAATATTTTTTTGTATGGATTATACTCGAAAATCGTCAATCGCGAACCAAGGTACCTATCTTTACTATCATAAATATCATGAACCTTAATTCCAACTCCAACAGGTTTAATCCAATACCCATTAATCTGCACGATATCTTCATCATCAATCTTATAGGGAAGCCATATATTAATATTAATTCCATAACCTGTGGTAATAATATACCTCTCCCCCCATTGTTGCCTTACCGCATCCCGTTCTATTAGAATCCCACGTTTATTCCTATGAAGAGCGGGTTTCTCCGGATAGGGACCCTTATGCTCTTCCTTCTGGCCAAGTTTATGAAAAGTATCCGCAAGTCCAGAGTTGTGGATCTCCATAATAGGGGAAAACTCACTATCATCGCATAGATACGAGAGATCACCCTCCTCCCAACCATCAAAAACAATATTTCCCCCTAGAAGTTCGGGTACCCCGGATACAGGGGGGTAAAGCTCCAACTCCCGCATCATGTGGCTTGCTATGGCTCTATCCTCACCTACAATTATGTTAAAAGCCCCGGACTCACAGTAATTACACATAGAATCCTGACCGAATGATAGACTTTTATTTTTGATAAAATCTTCCAAGTTATGGAGGGGAACAAATAAATTACCTGATTCCAGGGTTTTCCTAATCTCAACCACATCCATGGAAACAATTTTTCTAAAATCCTTTATCGCCTGGACAGGATTCTCGTTAAAAATCCGTTCGAAATCCTCCTGTAAATATTTGAGCCGTCCGGAGACAAGGTACTTCCATTTGCTCAATTTTTCTTCATTAATCTCCAACACAAATGCTAATGTCCAGTGAAAATCCTTCAGCAAACCATTCTGCAGATCCTCCCTCTTTAAAAGGGTGGATTTTGACTCTATAAGATCCAAGGCGACAACAAGATCCTCCCGGTTAATAGCCGATAATGTCTTTAAAAGATCGATCGCGGGTTTTGTGGAAAAAGAGTTTCTAAAACCATCTAAAATTATACGGGTAGTACCAACCCTTATCTTTTTATACACCTCGTAGACCCGATCGATTAATGAGTTGGTAAGATTGCTAAAAACAAAAACCAGATCCGAAAGCCGATGCCCAACATTGCCACCTGCCTTCTCCACAATCTGATCCAGAAAATACAAACCCAAAACAGTAAGTATCTTTTTGGTACTCTCAGAGCCAAGTTCATCAAAGAGATCCAAAAGTCTGTTTATCTCACGAAAGTTAAAAATAATAGCATTTTCTGTCTCTTCGTTATGAATCAAACTCTTAAGAATATCCCATGCCTCGGCTCGTACATAGCTATACGTCTCTAATGTATGTGCAATAATACTCGCAGGATCCCTGTGAGTCTTTTTCATAACCGCCTGAAACATTGTTTCTATAACAATCTCGTAAAGCGGAACCTCGCGTTTTTGATGAAGTGCCGAGAGAATATAAAAAACCGCTCTTATCGTTTCTTTACCCGGCGGTTCCTTTAAAAATACCAGATTATTCTCCACTTTTATTGCAAAGCTATTATCAGGATCATTTATCAAAGATATAAAGGAATGTTCCAATCCTTTAGAACCGGCCTCGGGATTCAAAGCCTGATTTACCGCATCAATATACGCATTAATAGCCGCCCCCATTATATCGTAATCCACAAAAGAACCTATGAAGGTCTTCCCTGTCTTTGTATCATCGACTTGAATCGTAACCTCAACCAACCCCTCAATTCTGTGTGCTACCATCCTGATCTCAATAGGATGATTCGCATTTAACCTAAACCTTTCCTCCCCACTTGCATTCTGAGCTGCCTTTACCGCAGTATTAACCACACCCTCTACCTCAGTAGCAATACCCCTAATTTTCTTGCCATCTATATCCAGAAGAACCTCAGCATTGTAGAATCCTCGTCTTTTAGATGATTGCATTGAATATGAAACGAGAGAAACATTGGGAGCTTTCTGGCTTACAGAGATAGCGGCTAACAGCTGTTCGGTATCTATTCCCTCGGAGAAAATATGTTCAATCTCCTGGAGTTTTTCGGTGAGTCTTATCTCATCTTCACTTATCTTTTTTAAAAAAATATTTTTCTCACTCTTTAAATCACTCTTTGTTAAACGTTCCACAGATTTAGAATATTGGAAATCTTATTCCTTAGTCAATTTTGTTTTACTTTATTTAATAAAGAATTTAATAAAGAAATTCATCTCAAAAAAAACCGACCTCGCATTATAAATTGTAATGGAGACCTAGCACCCCTTACATCAAAAGAAACAAACTCCACCCCACCCCCTGGAATCTTTTTAACTCGATATATATACACAATCGGTGGATCAAAATACCTATCAACAGCATTGACAGGCTTAAAATGCCTTATAGCAAACTCCCATCTGGTTCCGTTCTTTTTGAAATTTCCTTCAAATATAGCCTTCCCTCTAGCACTCTGCTTCACAAAGATGAACTTATCATCCTTAATGGAGAGAGTTTCCTTTATCTTAAGAGTAGCCTCGGTTCCCTTAAAAATCAAAGTACGCTGATATACCGTAGTAGCACAAGAAACAAGAAAAAGAAATAGAACAGAAAACATTAAAAGATAAGAGATTTTTCTTCCCATCGGCTTCCTCCTGTTTCTAATTATAACACAGGAGTCGAGTTAATCTCCAGAACTCGAACTTAAATTTTCCGAGTAATCAGGGGAAGAAGAATCAGAAAGGGAATCAATAGAAAGCACCCGCTGAAGATGGCTAAATACAGGCAAACCCAACCTTATCTGGTACTGCATAAGATCTTTCTCATAGTTGTTTCTACCACAGAGATAATCCCTAAAGGTTAATTCAATTCCCTTTACACGCAATGCAATCATTTTTCGCAGCAAAGAGCGAAGAAGTTTAGCATTTTCGTCATTACCCGATATTTCATTAAGGCGCTTAAGGTCCTTACGGAGTAATTTTTCCATTTCAGCAAGACTCGCAATCCAACTCTTCATAAATCTCCCCACTTGTACGAGATGTGCACTTTTTAAATGGAGATAAAAAGACTAGCACCTCTTTATTATCGGCTCGCTTTCAAAGAAATATTATACACCTTTTTCCATAAGTGGAAAAGACTTAAATTTACTAACAGCGGGAAATTTATATCACTACTTCTTAAGAACCATTAAGACTCGCTCAAGAACCTTCTTTCTGTCAAGAGGCTTAACAATATAATTCTTAGCTCCAAGCAACAATGCTTTTTTTACAAGGTCTTGTTTTCCCAGAGCACTAATCATTATAACCTTTGCATTTTTATCAAACTCTAAAATCTTCTCCAATGCAGTAATGCCATCCATTTTAGGCATAGTAATATCCATCGTTACAAGATCAATATTGGGGTACAATTCCTTATATTTTTCAACCCCCTCCTCACCGTCAGAGGCAGTGTCGGCTATCTCAAATCCTTCAGAGTTTAATATCTGGGTTATCTGTTTTTTCACAAACATTGAATCATCCACTATTAAAACACGATACGGGGTACCATCTTCCTTTATCCCATCAGGTTCTCTCTCATTTATGCTCGGAAAATCCGTCTTTGTCTTCATTTATTTTCCTCCCTAATTTTTTTCACGTACGGCAACGTTTATTTCAAGTTTTCCCAATGGCATCTCTATAGGCACTATCAAAGCCTCAACAGAGACATCTGAGACCTCCATTTTTTTACCGGTAAATATAGCCGGTGGAGTAATATCAAACTTAAAACCAAGCTCCGATAATTTAGTAACCGCCTGAGCTGTAATCATATTGGCAAGCTCGGTAATTGTTGCCTTTGTTAAATCATCCAATTTCGTCATCTGCTCACCATTCATTGCAGATGCTATTGCCAACGCTGTTTCTTCTGTCATATCAAATAACACCCTTCCCTCAACATCACCAGTCAACCCTATTATTGCAGTAACCCCTAAAACAGGCTGTGAGGATGATTTTAAATATAATTCTCCTCTTGTCAATTCCGTACCCAGAACTTCCTTAAGAATGTTAAATGCTGCTTCCACAAAAGGATTAATATACTCGACACGCATTGTCTCCCCCTTTTAAATCTTCTCAAAATTAATTTAATACTTTTCCACTTTATAGGCTATCACATTTCCCTCCTGGAGCTTATACCACTCCTTCGCTGGCAATGTCTCATTTAATCCGAGAATCACAATTCCACCCTCATTCAACATCGTTTTAAACTGATCGATCAACCACTCCTGTTTATCTGGTTTCTGAAAAGAGAGAATATCCCTCGCAACTATTATGTCCTGTTTTGGGTAATCGTTTCTATTAAGGACATCATGATACTCAAAGGTTATTAAATCTTTTATCTCACGCTTAAATCTATACCTACCACTATCTACCTCTTCAACAAACCCGTTATCCAACATAAAACTTGGTATTTGATCTTTAGAAACTACCAGATTAGGGGCTGTGGATATATTGAGTAAATCTTTATCATTAGCCCACACCTTTATCATGTTGTTTTTATACCTATCCCGTAAAATCGCCGCTATTGAGTAAGACTCGTAACCCTTCCCACACCCCAAATTCCACACATTTATTATTCCCTGATAGCGCTCAGGAAGAATCTTTTGAAGGTTTTCCTTGTAATCGTTTCCCCACAGCATCCCGGTATAGGGGGAGTAAAAGGGTCGCAAAAAATTCTCAGCATCCGAAGCATTTTCCAACTGAACCTTCTCTCCAGCAGAGGTACGAAGGTTTTTCCACTCCTCAAATCTTCTCTTTGTCCATTCATAATTTAAGTCAGTGACATAAAAAGACTTAAACGTGACAAGAGTTTCTGCCACAAACTTAAACTCAATATCTTCCTCATCCGTTTTTACCTTTATCTCTTTTTCCGGTGCTTTGTATTCTATTCTCTCCTCTCGGTCATACGTAGAGGCTAATACCTCCTCCTTACCAAAAATTCTATCCACATCAAGGATAATATAGAGTTTACTATCACTCTCAACTACCCCGCTTATATATTTAACATTAATATCACTAAAGAGCGGATGAGGAGGCTTTATCTCTTCCTTCGCAATTCCAACAACCCTATCAATCTGATCCACTATAACACCAAGGGTAATATCCTCAAGCTTGAGTATAAGAACGTCTTCTTCCCTCTTATTAGGATCCATAATAGGAACATGAAACATTTTCCTTAGATCAATTATAGGAATAATCTCACCCCGAAGATTATGCACCCCTCTTACAAATGGAGCAGTATTGGGAACCATGGTAAACTTACTCTCTTTAAGAATCTCTTTTATTTTCATTATGTCTATAGCATACTCTTTTCCGCCGAGAGAAAAGGTAATAATCTTAAAATCTATCTTTTTCTTTAATTTTTGTTCCTCTGTTAATTCCTGAATTGTATCACTCATATACTGCCCATCCATATAATCTATACTATAGTGGTAGATTTAACTCTCTCACTCTCATGCTTAAGCCCAAGCTCGAGGAGCTGATTAACATCTAAAATCAACGCTACCGTACCATCACCAAGAATAGTTGCACCTGCTATGCCAGGGGTGTTTGTAAACCTATCACGCAGTGGCTTAATAACCACATCTTCCTCACCAATCAAAGAATCCACCATAAGTCCAACCTTTTTATCACCACTTCCAACGATCACTATAAAGTAGAATTGCCGATTCTCATCCGTGGGGATTCTAAACAACCTATTCAACCTCAATAGAGAGAGTACATCTTTGCGTATATTAAAAACCTCGTAACTATCGAGCATTTTTATCTCGGATGGCTTTATACGCAGACTCTCGATTACAGAGGTAATAGGAATAGCATAGATCTCTTCTCCTACCTTCACGAGCAAACCTTGAATAATTGCCAATGTTAAGGGAAGTTTTATCGTAAATGTTGTACCCTTACCTTTCTCGGAAAATACCTCGACCGTCCCATTCAACTTCTCAACCTGTTTTCTTACAACATCAAGTCCTACACCTCTTCCCGATATATTGGTAATCTTTGTAGCCGTTGAAAACCCAGGCTCAAAGATAAGGTTAAACGCCTCAATATCGGTTAAACTCTTATTTGGATGTATCAAACCCCTCTCAACAGCTCGTTTCTTGACCGCCTCCACATCGATACCCTTACCATCGTCCGAGATTTCGATAACAATCATGTTTCCTTCATTTCTCGCCTTAAGAAGAATATGACCCTCTTCCGACTTTCCAGTCTTAACCCTCTCGGTCGGGGACTCAATTCCATGGTCAATAGAATTCCTAACACAGTGAATCAATGGATCGAGTAAATCTTCAATTACTGACTTATCAAGCTCTGTATCTTCACCCTCTATATCCAATACTATCTTCTTCTTCAAATTTTTCGATAGATCCCTAACAAGCCTCGGAAACCTCGAAAATATCTGAGAAACGGGGACCATTCTTATTCTCATAACCCCTTCTTGAAGATCCCCTGTAATCCTACTTAAGTTTTGAGCGTTACTCCTAAATTGATTAACTGTTGCCTTTAAATTGGCTTCAAAATTATCAAATATATTAAAGAGTTCCCCGAAATTTTCTTGAAGTTCTTTCTTTATCGAGACACCGTTACGCCCATTGTTACTGGTAAACGATTCTATTCTCTCCTCTATAAAAGCGAAGAGATCCTTTAACTTTTCTCTATACAGAACCTGGGTTTCCTGCAACTCTTGTAAATTACTAACAAATGTATTAGCAATCTGATTAAATGTAGCCTTATTAATTACAGTTTCACTTACAAGATTTAAAAGATCATCAACTCTACTACTATCAACACGTAACACAGAACCATGGACTACAGGTTTCTTAACCTGTTTCTGTTTCTGAACCTCTTCAACTTTTTCGGGTTTCCCAACTGCCTCTTTCTCCGGAGGTTTTTCCTCTTTCCTCTCTTCACCTTCCTTTGACTTTTCACTCTCCTCTCCCCTTGCCGTCGAGACAGGCTCCACCACAGAGGCAAGAGTTACATCGGGTATCTCGCAAATTTTCTGTATCTCCTCCGGTTTCTCCTCGGTAGCAACCCAATACTCCACCTCGGGATAAAAATTATCCTCATAGAGTTTTTCGAATTCGGGGGTAGTTTTAACTATTCTCCCTATCTCCTTTAGCGCTGCATATACCTGAACCCCTCCAACCGTATTCATTACATAATCCGGATTAAATTTTACAGTTACCTTGTAAACCGTCGAACTTTTAGCTATCTCTTCTATCTCTAACTTCTCAAGCTCGCTAAGTTCTTTAAGCTCCGGTTGAGAAGTAGTTGTTTCCTCTTTCTTAGCCCTCTCGGTCTTCGTATCGGCTTTCTTCTGGTCTCCAAGCAATGATTTTAAAGCCTCGGCCGTTTCACTAATATCCTCGCTATACACCTCCCCACTCAAACGAGCTTCGAGCATTGCCTTAATTATATCAAGAGACGTCAAGAGTTGATCCACAACCTCCGGGGTTGTACGTAAATTGCCCGAACGAAGCTCGTCCAACACATCCTCCACTATATGGGTAAACTCCGCTATTTCATTCATTTCTACCGTAGCGGCGCCTCCCTTTAGTGTATGAGCCGCCCTAAAAATTTCATCTATGGCTTCATGGTTATCAGGTTCGTTCTCCAGAAGCAAAATATTCTGTTCCAGAGTTTCCACCTGAGCCTGAGCTTCTTCGAAAAAATCCTTTAAAAGCTCTTCGTTTGCCGGATCTAAATAATCACTCATAATCGTATTAAATGATATATAAACTACCCATTAAGTCAAGTAGAATGTATTTTTTATTGACACCCCTATTTCATAAAGCTAAGCTACCCATATACTTACCGCAAATAATTATGCCGGAGGAAAAAATGGAATTTATCGTTGTTGAACACTCTCCTCAGATAAGAGAAAACCTGTGCTATATCCTACTAACACTCGGTGTAAAAGGAATCCCTGTGGCTAACAAAGATGAGGCACTAGAAATATTAAAGAACAAAGATATTAGTGGTGCAATCATTGATGTCGATAATAAAGAGGTGGAAGGACTTAAGTTAATAGAAGAAATAAAACACAATGAAAAAACAAGAAACATTCATATAATTGTACACTCCGTACAATCTCAAAAAGAATTCGTGCTTAAAATGGTAGAAATGGGGGTTGTTGGATACCTTCTCAAACCAATGGAAGAGGAAACAACAACGGAAAAATTAAAAAAAATTCTACAAAAATTAGAAACACATAGATTAGAAAGAAAACACATCAGAGTAAAACCAGACCCTGAAGAGATTCCAAGGCTACATTTTAGATTAACTGAGTATCCCAAACTAATTTCAGGGAAAATACTGGATATAAGCATGGGAGGAGTTGCCGTAGAATTATTCAATCCTCCACCGGAAGGGGTGCTACAGCCAAAAATGAAAATCCCCTCAATCCAATTTACACTCCTGAACAAACAAATAAATGCAGAGGGAGAAATCGTAATAGCAAGGGGGAACGTTATAGCCATAAAGTTCACAAATATACCAAGGGAGGATAGTATAAACCTTGCCAAGTATATATTCAAACAAATATCCTGACCAATTTCACAAATTTGATTTTTTTGAAATAAGAACTACAATTTTAGTGGAGGGAAAATTAAACATGAGAAAATTAAGTACGATAAGCAAATGTTCCAAATATAAAATTAGCAAATTGTTGAAAGTAAAAATTGTCATTTTCCTAGTAACGCTAACCCTTATTCCTTATAGAGTATTTTCTGCCAATGTAACGGTACCCTACTTAGAACTTATCACCAGAGGAACCGTCCAAAACGGATTGTATCAATTAACAACAAAGGGAGAAATGGATCTTGTAGTTGAAGGCGGATACAAATTTGGAGGCAAATTAATCTTAAGCTACAATAGTGATAACCTGGAAACAAACTCATTAACGGACAGTCTCACTTTTAAAGGGGCCAGTGTAAGCATCAAAAAACTTCTCTCTTTACCACTAAATTTCTCTTATTTCGTGGGAGAAAATGATACTTTTTGTTCAGGAAGTGATTTTACCAACATATTTGGAAGTATTCCCATAACCTCTCAGTACTCTGGATACATATACTTCCCCGAAGGAATAATATATGATGGTATTTATACTATCTCGGGCACAGGTTTGAAATTAAAACTCACTCCCACGAACAATTCACTTTACGCCCTCTACCTATACCAAGATTCCAACATAGTTCATACGGTTAACAATGAACAAACAGTATGGCTTGGACATTACTCAGGCGATTTCAGATTTATGCTCAATACAGAGCATATAAAATTTGAAGCCTTTGCCGGTATGACATTCCCTATCTCAAGCTACGGATACTATAGAGGTGGACTTCTATTCTATACAGCCGATCAGGGAGTTGAATTCCTGGCGCAGGTGGGCATCCCAAGATGGGATCCTGCAACCGATCTATTCGGGATAAATTTATTCTACCTTCTATTCGAACCAAGGGTTCATATGGGATTCTTTTCAATCATACCAACCTTTTTCTGGCATCCGGAGTACTACAACCAAAAAGAAACAGGAGAGCTTGGTTCCTTCGATGTGAATGTAAATTTTCTATTTGGAAACCCCATTCAGTCACCAATAAGCGGAGGAGTCGAGAGCAATCTCTCCTTTAGTACCATAGGAAGCCAACAGTTTTTGGTTAAACTTTCCCCTTATATAGGATTTATAACTCAGGGTGTAATGTGGAAATTAAAGATAAATTTCAGACTGTGGCCTTTTTCCCTTACCAACTTTGTAGAATCATTTATCGGCATCAGGGCTGAATTTTGACAAGGAGTAATAGAAAATGAGCAAAAGCAAACGAAATACACTCTTATTCACATTACTCCTCTTTTTTCTCCTTTCGTTTAGTCTATATTCGCTGGATGTTGGTATAAACTTTCGAATTGGAAATCTCGCTTTTAGGAATGACAGAACCGCCAACGATACAACCTTTAACGGAACTAATTACTTTTATGGATTATCACTTTTCACCACAGCCTCTATCTCGGACAATTTTAGCTTTGAAAGCGGTTTCTTTAACGATGCTATACTAAAGAATATCTCATACACAATATTCAACTACAGACAAAAATTTATCACCATAGGCGTTGGGCCATTCTTCGGTTTTTTTAACTCAACAAGCACAATTCTCAAATCCGGGATATCCACAAGCATACTCCTGGAACTTCCAGGAATTGTGTTTCTCCGATTTCGCTCCGACAGTACAATAGGGGGAAGACTAATAGAGATTGGTGACTACATCCAGGAACGGAACAATATTTCGGCAGGTTACTACGTAAAAAATGCAATATGCTCTTTAAATCTATCCTCAAAGAAGTACATACAAAAGGCGAGTTCCACCATAGAAACTGTCGATAGCCTTACAGAATACTCCTTTAAAACAGAAGTTTTTCAAAAAAATATGCCATACACTATAGACATTGCATTTGCCTACCAGACTCTAAAGAAGGAATTTATAACATCCACAACTACTACAAAACACACTCTAAACTCAATAATTCTAAAAACAAAACTTAAATTTTTTATAGAGGAGTACTTGACACTCTACACAGATCTGGAGAGCAGCATCTATACCTTCGGCGAGGATGCACTCCTCGGGATATCCAATCCAGGCCCGGGAGGGTATCTTTTCCGATTAAATACAGGCGTTACACTTAACCTTGACAAAATCGTAAAACTCAACAGGATATTCTAACCTGTCTCAAGGTTTACACCTATAATTCGTTATCAAAAGAAATAAAACTATTCCTCTCTTTTAACCGGATTTGTTAGCTTCCCCACATTTTCAATCTCTACAGTTATAGTATCACCATCTTTAAGGAACACAGGAGGAGTTCGCTTAAAACCAACCCCCTCCGGTGTACCCGTTAAAATTAGGGTACCAGGCAACAGAGTCATCTGACGAGACAAAAAGGCTACCAATTGGAACGGATTGTTTATCAAATTTGAGGTATTCGAATTTTGCATAACCTTACCATTGAGCACACTTTTAATGCCAAGATTTGTAGGATCTATATCAGACACAATATATCTGCCAACAGGACAAAAAGTATCAAAGGATTTTGCTCTAATCCATTGAATATCTCTCTCAAATTGACAATCCCGGGCAGAAACATCGTTTGCACACACATAACCCAGTATATACTTGTTTGCTTCTCTCTCCGTTACATTTTTAGCTCGCTTACCAATTACAATACCCAATTCAGCCTCATAATCCACATAGTCAGGGGCCTCTTTTGGCAACAGGATATATTCACCATCACCTATGACCGAACTTGTGGCCTTCATAAAAAACTGAGGCTCTTTATTACTCTTCAATCCCGTTTCCTCTATATGAGCTCTATAATTAAGTCCCATGGCAATAATATTAGGAGGTGAAAAGGGAACAAGAAAACGACTCACTTTGATCTCGTTCTCTGTCAAAGAGAAATCAGAAAAAATATCACCCGCAATCTCGTATTGTTTACCTTTTTCTTCGTAAAAAAATACAATTCGTGTTTCTCCGCCTTCCTCTATTATTCCTTTACCATAGCGCATATAAAACTCTCCCTCTTTTTTCCCAAAATGCTTTTAAATCATTTTCAGACAAATAACAATTTCTAATTTGCATAGAATAAAATTCTCAAAACCACTTGACAACTAGGGGATAATTGCCAAGATTTATATAAATTATATAAATTAATCTGATGCATAATTTATGTATACAAAGTATAGATCATCTTATTGATTTATACCAGTAAAAACTAAGGAGGTTTTTATGTTTAAAAAGGTACTAGTGCTGCTAGTAGCGTTTTTCTTCATAGGAGGAATGCTATTTGCAGAGGGAGCGAAAGAAAAAACAGCAAGCCAGAGCAAACCCCTACACATTGTTGTTGCCACAGATGCTACCTGGCCGCCCATGGAGATGGTTAACGAAAAGAAAGAGATAGTCGGCTTTGATATTGATCTCATGAAAGAGATAGCTAAAGCTGGTGGGTTTACCGTGGAGTTTAAAAATACGGCATGGGATGGTATTTTTGCCGGTCTTGCAGCTGGCAAGTATGACGCCGTTATGTCCTCCGTTACAATAACCGACGAAAGAAAGAAAAAGATGGATTTCTCTATCCCCTACATCAATGCGGGTCAGGTTCTTGTGGTAAGACAAGAAACCCAGGGGGTCTCTTCCCTAAAAGACATGATAGGTAAAACAGTAGGAGCCCAGATAGGTACAACTGGCTCCTTTGAGGTCGAAAAGGTCAAAGGGGTAAAACTAAAAACCTATGACGAAATAGGTCTTGCATTTGAGGATCTCATGAACAAGAGAATCGACGGAGTAGTCTGCGACAGACCTGTAGCGGCCAACTTTGCACTCCAGAACAAAAACTATAAGGGCCATTTAAAAATCGTAGGTAAACCGTTTACCAAAGAGGAGTATGGAATAGCAGTAAGAAAGGGTAACAAAAAAGTTCTAGACGCGATAAACAGAGGATTAAAAAAGGTATTGGATTCAGGCATCAATCTGAAACTTGAGAAGAAATGGCTACAGTAAAAAAAACACGAATAGAAATATCTGACGGGGCATTGATCCCGGAAAGGGAGGAGGAAGCCGTATTCTCAGCGTGGCGAATCTCCTTTTTCGGGGCACTTGCCCTTCTTATTTTGTTACCCATAGTATCGCCTGATCCATACAAACGAATCCTAGAATTTTTACCTGATGGTATAGCAAGAACATTTGAAGTTACAGTTTTATCAATTTTCTTTGCTTTTTTTCTCGGTTTATTCACAGGACTGGGAAGAATCTCAAGAATAAAAATAATAAACAGGATTGCCACAATATATGTTGAGGTCATAAGAGGAATACCTCTATTGGTTCAAATATTTTATATCTACTATGCACTTGGAAAATTTTTGAGGATTCCTGATATAACCTCGGCGGTAGTGGCAATGGCTGTTTGCTATGGTGCCTATCTTGGAGAGATATTCAGAGCCGGTATACAATCTATTCCAAAAGGCCAGATGGAGGCAGCGTTGGCTCTGGGAATGACGAGGAATCAAGCCATGTGGAAAATAATCCTTCCACAAACTATAAGGGTAGTACTTCCTCCCGTAGGTAATGAGTTTATCGCTCTTCTCAAGGATTCCTCCCTTGTCTCCATTC
Organism: uncultured Spirochaetales bacterium; assembly: GCA_964596425.1. Lineage (GTDB taxonomy): Bacteria > Spirochaetota > Spirochaetia > SZUA-6 > SZUA-6 > CAZQTC01. Next base: position 682,708 of record CAZQTC010000023.1, read on the forward strand.
TTGCTGTTTCTGATTTACTCAGACGTGGAAGAGAATTTGCTTCAAAGACATTCTACTACTTTGAAACCTATACAATGGTAGCACTTGTATACCTTGTTCTGACCTTATTTTTTTCAAGACTCGTAGCAATAATGGAAAAGAGGTTGAATAACTTTGAAAGATAGAGTAAGAGTCATAAACGCAGTTAAACACTTTAAAAACGTAACCGCTTTAAACGGTGTAAGCCTATCGGTAAAACCAGGGGAAGTCGTCTTGATTATAGGGCCATCCGGAAGTGGGAAAAGTACACTCCTGAGATGTATAAACCGTCTCGAGAGATTAAACAGCGGTCAGATATGGATAGACGAAGAAGAGGTTACAAAACCAAAGGCTGACATTAGAAAAATTCGAGAAGAAGTTGGTATGGTCTTTCAATCTTTTAACCTCTTTCCTCACCTCACAGCCCTAAAGAATATCACACTTGCCCCAATTGTAGTAAAAAAGGTACCAGAAAAAGAGGCAGTAGAAAAAGCAAAAGCCCTCCTTTCACGAGTCGGTCTCAGTGATAAAGCAAATTCATACCCCAGCCAGCTCTCTGGGGGACAGCAACAGAGAGTTGCAATTGCTAGAGCTCTAGCAATGGACCCAAAAGTTATGTTATTTGATGAGCCAACCTCTGCATTGGATCCAGAAATGATTAAAGAGGTCTTAGATGTAATGCTTGATCTGGCAAATGATGGAATGACAATGCTTGTAGTTTCTCATGAAATGGGTTTTGCAAAGGCCGCTGCCAATAAAGTAATATTCATGGACAATGGTGAAGTAATAGAAACAGGCTCGCCAGAGAAACTTTTTTCCAATCCAGAAGAGGAAAGAACGAAGCGCTTTCTAGACCACATTTTGTGAGATCGTATTCTTCTGAGTTTATATTCTCTGACCATACAAAAAGAGACCCTCTGGTTAGGGTCTCTTATATTTCTACAATCCTACTTACTTCCCCTGATTAAGCTTTCTCAATTTCTTAAGGCGCTTTCTTTCAAGGGCTTTCTTCTTTCTGTTCCTTATGGCTGAGGGTTTTTCATAAAACTCGCGCTTTTTCCACTCTCTAATTATACCCTCTTTCTCTACCTGCCGTTTAAAGCGTTTTATTGCCTTTTCAAGAAGTTCATCATCTCCCACAATTATCGAAGCTATACGAATCACCTCCCTTCGAACGTTATTTTATGGTTTTTTAATATTATTCATAAATAAAGTTTTGTCAATCAAATTCTCTTGCAAGAAACATTTAGGATCCACTGCAACACCCGACACCCTTATCTCCCAGTGGAGATGAGGGCCTGTAGCGAAACCGCTCATCCCAGAATATCCGATGACAGTTCCTCGTTTGACTACGTCTCCCCGTTTAACAACCAGTTTTGAAAGGTGATAGTATATGGAGAAAACTCCCGGCATATGCTCAAGCACTATGCTCTTACCCGTTATTATCCTGTCACCGGAAAAAACTACCTCTCCATCGCCACATGCCTTAACAGGAGTCCCAACAGGAACAGCGTAGTCAATTCCATTATGTATACGCCGTTCTTTCTTTCCATCCAGGTAATCATATTCCCGTCTCTCACCAAAAGATGAGGTAACTCTCACCGCCTTCACAGGAGGTAAAAATTTCTGAATGTAGAATACCTTCTCCCTATCAAAACTTCTTAAAATTTTAATTAATTCCCTCGTCTGTTCAAAGATCAGTGGATCTTTGCTCTCCTTTAACGCTGTCAAATGACTATTCAGAGCTAATTTCTCAAACCTGAAGTGCCTGTATTTGATTTTTAAATTGCTCACATAGAAAAAAATCCCCTTATCATTCCTGACCTTGAGGATTATCTTATAATCCCCGCTCTTAAAAAAGCTTGGAATCCCAAGCAAAATCATCCACACTTCCCCATTGCCTTTCCCAATCCGGGAAAACAACTTTTTACCAACACGAAAACCATAGGAACGCAGCAAATACTTTAAGGGTTTCCCCTCAAAGTATATCTTCAAAGAACGGAGAGTATAATCTTTCAACTCGGCAGGGGAAACTAAAAACATCTCAATTCCTTTTACACTTTTATCAGTCTCAAAAACCACTTTTAACAATCCACCTAATTCCACCTCTCCCGCTGACTTTAAGGCAACACCTATCGAGTTTTCGTTTGTTTCTAAAATCCCTTCCTCAGAGATTTGGCCCACAAAGAAAAAATCTCTATCCCATCCATTTCTTAACGGTTTAACCTGAGCACATAACACCCCGAGGGAAAAGAAGAGAAGTAAAATCTTAAATGAGGCTTCAACAAATCTATTTATCATTTTATTAGCTTGATAATATTAAGTTGCAAGGTCTCCGCATTCTGGTAAAAGTTCCTCACAATCTTATAGATAATGTCAACTTTCATTCCCCGTTGCAAATTTACCGCTTCATCCGCTGCTTTCCAAAAAATTGCAGGCCATTTATATCTATCAGTTCTGAACAACAATCTCAAATGAGAAATCTCCCTTTTACCAACTATATCAAAATCCTCGATTGTTATACCCCGGGTCAAGAAGATAAGAGGTGGATTTTTTTCTCCATAGGGTTCAAAGAATTTAATTACATCCTCTAAAGCAGGAGTTAAATATTTTACGGGAATCTCAGCATCAATATTTACCCTTTCAACCTCTTTCTCAGGAACGGTAATTGTATCCACAAAATCATAGAATTTCTTTTCAAAAGTCGGTACGTTCTCCTTTGATAAACTAAATCCCGCCGCGAAATCATGTCCCCCATAGTTCAACAGGAGATCAGAAAAATTGTCCAGAAATTCCTTTATAGAAAACCTTGAAACACTTCGCAGAGACCCAATAGCCTTTTCATTAGCCTCTGTGATAACTATCGCTGGCACTCCAAAACTGTTAACCAGGCGCGAAGCCATTATTCCAGCTATCCCTCTATGTATCGAGTAATCAACTACAAGGATAAATTTACCCCCCGTCCGATCGTAGGATTCCCTCGCTTTTTCAATTAGAGAATCCCATGCACTGTTTCCCAGATTCTTTCTCTTTCTGTTCAAACCTAAAATATAATCTACTAGCTCGTTCACCTCTGCACTATCCTGAGAGAGCAACAATCGTGTAGCTTTGCCAGGTTCTCCCATTCTGCCTGCCGAATTTATAAAGGGGGAAATTTGCCAGGCTACATCAATCGTTTTTAGCTCCTTCCCCGCCAAAGATTTCCTAATTAAAAGTTCTCTCAAACCGGTTCGCCTCGATTTGCTAAGTTGCTCCATTCCATACCTAACAAGAATTCTATTTTCGTTCACAATTGGCATTAAGTCTGCAATAGTACCCAATGCCACAAGATCGAGTCGCTTAAAATAACTTTCAAAAACCTTCTCTTCTTTCTTTAATACAAGAGAAACAAAGAGTTCTCTGAGCGCATCTATCTCACCGTAGTTCTCACTGTTCCTCCCCAATTCATTCTTAATTCTCAAGAGACTCTTTCCACCGAACTCGGGTAAAAGCTGTTTCACAAAATTTTCTATATCTGAGAATTCAAACTCATAGGCATTTCCAAATATTTTTCTTAATAACCTAATTTGGAATGGTAAATTATAGACAATAACCTCATATCCCTTCAAAAAATCATACAAACGAGTCGATTCAAAATCCATAATACCAGGAACAAAATTTTCCGTTAGTCTCTCAATTTCTACAAGGTTATTTAACTTTACAACCTCAACTATAAATGTGTCATTAACAGGCCGAGCATTCAACAGACATACACTAACTCCGTAGAATGGTGTCTTAGAAAAGTATAAAGCCCATACAACCTTGGAAACAACACCACACCCCGAAAGCTCTTTAAAGGGATACCCACTATCAGCTACCTTCGGATTTATTATTCCCAAAGCATTTGGAAGTTCTTCCCCAACGTTGTGATGATCAATAACTATCGTATCAACTCCCATTTCACGGGCAAGTTGAATTTCCTTTACATTGGTTATTCCACAATCAACAGTAATTAACAGATCTGCTCCCGATTCTACCACCCTTCTTACAACATCGAAAGAAAGCCCATAATCATCCTCTCCCTCAGGAAGCATCCAGTCCACATTACCGCCCAGCTCCTCAATTGTTTCAACCAGAAGAACGGTAGAGGTAATCCCATCAACATCTCTATCACCAAAAACAAATATCTTCTCCCCACCCTCTATTGCCGTGTTAATTCTATCCACTACCTCTTCCATCCCCTCAAAGAGAAAGGGGTTATGTTGATACTTTAAATCTTTATGGGTAAAGAAAAAAATCTCTTCTGCAGAGAGTATTCCTCGCCTTACCAAAATGGAAGCCACTATCAAATTTACGTCATATTTCTTTGCAATATTTTTTACTATTTCAGGATCAATTGCTTTCTTTACCCAGTCCATTAACTAACTATCTCTTTTAATACCCTTTCCTCTTTTTGCGGCGGTTCTTCACTATAGCTAACGGCAGACTCTAACATCCGTATAGCTTGCTCCAGTTTATTTTCCTCTTCTGCATACACAAAACAAACCTCATCTCCATTACTCACAGCATCCCCCTTCACCCGTAAAAACTCAACTCCGACGGCAGGAAGAACATCATCCTCTTTCTTTGAACGACCAGCACCTAAAATCACAGTGGCAAGCCCTACCTTAAAAGCATCGATATTTCCAACGTATCCACTTCTATCGGCAATTAAGGGTTTCTTAAATTTAGCTTGGGGGCCTTTGGAAAGATCAAGAATGACCTCAGTATTACCATGTTGATACTCAACATTCTCCAGAAATTTATTAAATGCAGAACCGTCTTTTATTTTCTCTTCACATAGTTTAAGAGCCTCATTAAAGTCATCTCTAATTCCAGATAAAACAATCATCCAGGCTGTTAACCTAAGTGTAAGCCCATACAAATCGCCAGGGCAATTACCCCTTAAGCACTCCACAGACTCCTCAACCTCTAAAAAATTACCAACTTTCCTACCAAGAGGGGCATTCATATCACTAATCACCGCCACTACCCTTTTTCCAAGCTGATTACCCGTTTTAACAAGAGATTCAGCAAGAGCCACAGAATCATCGAAGGTTTTCATGAACGCACCAGAACCCGACTTTACATCAAATACCAGGGCGTCTGCGCCCTCCGCAAACTTTTTTGAGAGGATACTGGCAGTAATAAGAGGAATAGACTCTACCGTCGCCGTTACATCCCTTAAGGCATACATCTTCCTATCGGCAGGTACAACCCTCTCGCTTTGCCCTATCATACAGTACCCCACTCTTTTAAGACCCTCAACAAACTCTTCCTTTGTTAAAGAAGTCGAATAACCGGGTATTGACTCAAGTTTATCAAGAGTTCCACCCGTATGACCCAAACCACGTCCACTCATCATGGGTACCTTTACCCCACACGCCGCAGCCAGAGGAGCAAGAATGAGCGACACCTTATCCCCTACACCACCGGTGGAGTGCTTATCAACAAGAGGTTGATTAATCTCACTCAAATCGTACACATCACCCGATTCTATCATAACTTTGGTAAGATTACTCGCCTCCTCAAAAGACATTCCCCTAAAAAATACAGCCATTAAAAAAGATGCTATCTGATAATCAGGAATATCTCCCTTTACATAACCATCCACCAGAAAGCGGATCTCCTCCTCAGTCAGGTGAGCACCATCACGTTTTTTCATTATTAAATCAACAGCTCTCATCTATCTCTCCTCTTTAAAAAATACTACAGCAGAGATTCACACTGTTTTTACATTATAACTATAAAAACAATAAGAATATAGAGAAAACCTACCTAAACATTACAGTTCTTAAGGGAATATACTCAGGCCCTTTTCTATGGAGCACAGATTGATACAATACGAATCGGTCAAACACAAACGACATCCCTTTGTAAGAATCCTCTCCCCTCAATCTCTCAGTGTCTATCCGGGCAAATCTGTTTCGTGCGATTGTTATATGGGTTTGAAAGGGTCTACTATCTATCTCAAATCCAGCCTCTTTAATGAGTATTTCAAAAGCTCCATGAAATTTATACACCCGTTCTTTTCCCTCATCTATGTCGATAAAAATTACACGTGGATTCCCCCGTGACGGGAAAAAACCAATTTTCCCCAGAGAGGCTCTTAACCTCTCCACAACAAGCCGCTCATCATCCATGATCGAATACAAACGTTCAAGCTCCTCATTATTAATTTCTCCAAAAAAATGTATTGTAAGATGAATGTTACTATTCTCCACCAGTTTTACATTCTCATACCTCTCCTTTATCAACCTAGCAATTCTTGCTATCTCTCCCTTCACATCTTCCGGAACCGGTAAAGCAGCAAAAACTCGCATAACTACAAAAAATTCCTCCCACTCTCAAGTGTTTTCAGTGACACATCGAGCTGTTTTTGAATTCTTAAATATAAGAAATTCTTCAGAGAATCTACCGACTTACTCTCAAGCCCGATCCCAATAGAATCGCTTAGATCCATATCGCCTGTTTTTTTTATATACGCCCTTGCTCCCCTAGTCAAGGGGAGATGATTCTCGTTTTTACAGAGGCTACAAAAGAGAGAAGCGTCAATAGGTGAGTAAAATATTTCTTCTTCCCCCTCGATTCTTCTTCCGCATTTACTACAGATTTCAAGAGCAGGTAGGTATCCGGTAAGTTTTAGAAACTTCCATAGAAATTGTATAGAGAGCAATGCGAAAGTACTCGATTTTGAAATTTTGTCAAGAATACTCAACGCCCGGACAAAGAGATTAAATAAAATCTCGAAATCACTCCCCCCAGCTTTAGACTCCATAATAATCTCGCTCCATAGAGAGGCGATATAAAATTTCTTTATATTACCCCGAATCCCTTCAAATAAATTTTTGGCCTCTACGTCGGTAAGCTTGTAACTCCCCGCAACAGGGTTTAGATAGAGATACAACAATGAGTAAGAAAATGGTTCCGTAACAATTCTAAACCTATTACGCATTCTATAAGCCCCATGGGCTATCACGTTAACGATACCCAAGGAGGGCGAAAAAATTTTCAAACCCTTGTGTATCTCCCCAACCCTATACTTTCGTAATATTACTGCTTCTGTTACTATATTCCTCATAGAATAAAACTCACAACTAGTACTTCCTGGAAAGAATAATAATTCTATCCACTCCCAATAGCAATAGCTTGACAGTTATCGATTCGCTTAATAACTTTTCATACGAGGAGAGAAGAATGGGTTCTAATCTAGTTATTCCTGCAGATAAGATATTACCAAACAAGTTAGCTATCATAACTCTAATGGGAAAACCTATTTTCCCGGGTATATTTACCCCCCTAGTACTACCCGCAGGAAGAGATGTGGAAATAGTAGAAAATGCTCTGGCAGGAGATTCCTTTGTAGGGTTACTGCTCACCAAAGACGAAAACATAGAGAATCCAACGGCAGATGATCTCTATAAAACGGGAACAGTGGCAAAGATTGTTAAGAAGATAAATCTCCCTGATGGGGGAATAAATATATTCATCTCCACACAGAAGAGATTCACAGTGAAAAAGTTTCTCCACAAAGAACACCCCATCGTAGCTGCAGTCGAATACCTTGAGGATGAAAACTTTGAATCGGATGAGGTCAAAGCGCTAACTCGAGCATTGCTCAGCGAGATGAAACAGATATCCGAAAACAATCCCCTATTCTCGGAAGAGATGCGACTCAACATGGTTAATATAGATCACCCGGGTAAAATAGCGGATTTTATAACCTCCATTCTCAATATCGAAAGGAAGGAACAACAAAATCTTCTGGAAATAACCGACGTAAGGGAACGGCTGGAAAAAGTCCTGGTTCATATCAAAAAAGAGCATGAATTACTAAAAATCCAGAAACGTATTCAGAAAGAGATAAACGAAAAAATATCCAAAAGCCAGCGGGAGTATTTTCTTAAAGAGGAGCTAAAGGCAATAAAAAAAGAGCTCGGTATGGAGGTTGATGCAAAAACCAGCGAGTATAACCGCCTAAAGGCAGCGATCGAAAAACTAAATCTGCAAGGAGAAGCAAAAGAACAGGTAGAACAGGAACTTGAGAAATTTGCTCTAATGGATCCCAACTCTTCCGAATTCGTGGTAACCAGAAATTACCTCGAAACTGTGGTCTCTCTTCCATGGGCCGATCCACCCAGCGATGAAATAGATATGGAGCGAGCAAAAAAGATACTCGATAAAGATCACTATGGTATGGAGGATGTAAAGGAACGCATAATAGAGTACCTTGCCGTTAGAAAAATCAAGGGCGATACAAAGGGTTCAATACTCTGCCTGGTAGGTCCACCGGGAGTGGGTAAAACTTCTGTAGGAAAATCTATCGCCAGAGCCCTTAACAGAAAATTCTTTAGATTTTCCGTGGGAGGAATGCGAGATGAGGCCGAAATCAAAGGGCACAGGAGAACTTATGTGGGAGCGATGCCAGGGAAAATTCTTCAAGGCTTGAAAATTGTCAAAACCAAAAATCCGGTATTCATGTTAGACGAAATTGATAAATTGGGAGCATCCTTTCAGGGAGATCCCTCTTCGGCACTTCTAGAGGTCTTAGATCCCGAACAGAACGTTGCCTTCAGAGACCACTATCTGGATCTTCCCTTCGACGTTTCTCACGTTCTCTTTATCACAACCGCTAATACATTGGATACAATTCCAACCCCGCTTCTCGATAGGATGGAGGTTATACGTCTCTCCGGTTACATAGATCAGGAGAAAGTCATTATTGCAAGAAAGTATCTAATACCCAAATCACTGGAGAGAAACGGCCTTAAAAAACAAGAGGTACACTACGAGAGAAAGACTCTATTTACAATTGCAGAAAAATATGCAAGAGAAGCCGGACTGCGCGAGTATGAAAAAGCTTTAGATAAAATCCATAGGAAGATAGCCAAGAAAAAAGTTCTTAATGAAATTGAGTTACCACTAAAGATCACAGTAGACGATTTAGAAGAATACCTGGGCAAACCCATATACTACGAGGATGATTTTAACAAGATAGTAAAACCTGGTATGGCAATAGGTTTGGCCTGGACCCCTCTAGGCGGAGCTATTCTGACTATAGAGGCAATATCCAATCCCGGGAAAGAGGGATTAAAACTTACCGGACAGATGGGAGATGTCATGCAGGAGTCGGCAAGTATAGCCTACACCTATGTACGGCATATTGCAGGGGAGTTTGGAGTGACGCGGGAATATTTCGAAAATAATCAAATTCACCTACATATACCCGCAGGGGCCACTCCAAAGGATGGCCCATCCGCGGGAATAACAATGGCCTCGACCCTACTCTCACTTGCAACAAATAAGAAGATAAAGAGACGGTTAGCCATGACAGGAGAACTCTCACTGATAGGCAGGGTACTACCCATTGGGGGATTGAAAGAAAAGGTTATAGCAGCTAAACGAAACAAAATAAAAGAGATTATCCTTCCGGAAAAAAACAGAAAAGACTTGGAGGAAATCCCCGATTATATAAAGAAGGGTATGAAATTTCACCTTGTATCCGATATGAGAGAGGTAATAGATATCATCTTTAATTGATCTTTAATTATGTAAAGGACAAAATCTTGAAACTACAACATACAAAACAATACACAATAGCACTAAGCATTGCAATTTTTACACTTGTTCAAATTACACTCGCTTCATGCGAACGAAATGTTAAAAACATACCGGATTCCAACTTTGATATTACACTCGACGAACTAAAAGAGCTTATTTCCCCTCTTCCCCTACAAATACAAAAAAACATATTAAAAAGCCCCGGGCGCTTTTTAGAGGATATCTCACAAACATTCAATTACCCACGGGACCTGCTAATTCTTGTTGACAAAAAACACGGCCTTCCAAGCAACTACATACCGGCAGACCTTGTGAGCCTTAAACACTACAATGTAACCATATCCAAAAGCTACCTCAAACTGAGGAAAATAGTAATACCAGATCTCCTTGCGATGGTAAAAGCGGCAAGAAAGCATGGAATAGAAATAGTACTCTCCTCCACATACAGATCATATGCATACCAAAAACGACTGTACAACTACTATGTAAGGACAGAGGGTAGGAAAAAGGCGGATAGAGAATCAGCCAAACCGGGACATTCACAGCACCAACTCGGAACAGCAATTGATTTTGGAAGCATAACGGATAGTTTTATCAACACCTCACAGGGTAGATGGCTCATAGCCAATGCATGGCGTTACGGTTTTTCCTTATCCTACCCCAAAGGAGAAGAAAAAATCACCGGATACAGATACGAATGTTGGCACTACAGATACGTGGGCAAACCTGCCGCCCGGATAATAAAGGAATACTTTGAAAATAGCCAACAACTATTCCTTGAGTTTTACAATAAAAATATAAATTTCCTTAAAGAAAAATACCTATCCAAACAACCCGATCAGAAAAAAACTAGAGTTTGGAAGCTTCAATAGCACCCTCTCTAACAATAACAAGCTCGCCACTCGTAATATCCACAATGGTTGATGGTTTTCTATAAATAGCATCACCGGAATCCACAATTAACTCCACACTTTCACCAAACTTCTCAACAATCTTGCCTATACTGTTAATCTCTCTATCACCAGAGATATTAACACTGGTAGAATAAAGAGGTCTATCGATCTTGAATAACACCTGCCGTAAAAACTCATCATCCGGGACTCTCAAGGCAACTGTATCCGAATTCCATGCCCCGGCTCTGACATTCATTATTATTGTCAAAGGCCCAGGCCAATGAGCAAGTAAACTCTCCGGAATTTTATCATCAGAAAATCTCTTTACCCAGGAGGCATCGGGAACAAGCATCAGAAACTCTTTCCCCTTTTCACGTCTTTTAAGTTTCTGAATCCTCCCCTTAGTCTCCGGGGCTATACCAAAGAATCCATAGATCGTATCACCACGCATTATTACAATTCCTCTTTTAGAGAGCACATCAACCACCGTCTCAAACAACTTATCCGATTTATCCTTCAGTACCATTATAAAGACTACTCCCCACTTCGAATACGCCTGTAGAAACCTCTCAAGAGAGAAAATAGAAAAAAAATAACAGGGAAAGTGATTCCTATAATTTTAAAGATAAGATTCTTATTGGTCTTAGGAATTTTAACATTCAGCAGACTACCAATAGTGTAATAGTTACTTTTGTCTTCGTAACTCCGTACCTTCACAAGCACCTCACTATCCGAAATATAGGTCAAAGCCCTCGCCTCTACCTCATTAGTTTCTGGATCTGTCTTTAACATCCACATCTTCTCTTTCAGCTCCCGGTTTATTCCTTCGAGATTATCAATATTTTTTACCAGCTCCCTCTTTTTGACAAGCAATTTATTGTAATTCAATACACCCTCGTCTCCAAAATAAAACGTAAGAAAAGACGCCACTATCAAACCTATGTATGAGACAACAAGTAATTTAAAAACTCTCATCCTTTATATAAACGGCTAATTCTGGTTTTTTTTCAAACGAATAATGACCTTTTTATTATTGACAATTAAACTACCATTAGCGTAAATTAATAATGGTAAATAGGGAAAAAACTATTCCGATAATATGAATAATGAATAGTTTTTTCCCGGGGGATAATGATGAGTAAAGAAGCAAGAGAAAACGATGATATTTCTCTATCCAGTACTGAGTTAGACTCTATACTAGAAAGTGCAGATGAAGTAACAGAGAACCAAGAAAAGGAAGAAGAAAATATAGAGGAATACGGTGTTTGGGTTAAAGTAGAACCCGAGGATGTAGAAGAAGAGATAAAGAAAGAGGAAACAGACAAGGGCTACGAACTTTCGGATTTAGAAAGTGAAAGAGAAGAAAATCCATTAACAGACGAGGAAGAGAAATTGCTTGGAGAACTAGAAGAAAGAATTAAAGATAAAGAAAAACTATCCGGGACACAAGAAACAAATGAGGAACTACCCGATTTAGAAATAGAGGATCTGGAAGACATTGATCTGTCGGAGGATATAGAATTACCGGATATAGAATTACCCGAAGAAGAAACATTGGAGGAAACTCCAAAGGCAGAAGAAACAAAAGAAGAAACAAAAACGGAAGAGATAAAAGATAGGATCTCACCATCATCTGAGGAGAAAGTTGTATCAGAAACAACGCCTGAGTCAGAAGAGATGTCAATAGACCTTGAAAACCTGGAAGAAGTAGCGGAGGAACCTTCCTCCGAAGAACTCTTAGAAGAGTTAAATACTGAGAATCCATTCGAGGAGGACGCCGAGAGCTTAGAAATTGAAGAACTACCAAACCTGGAAGAGGGTGAAGAGACCACGGAGGAGACCCCATCTTTAGGAGGGGAGAGAGAATCTCTAGAAATACCAGAGGAAAATCTTCCGGGTTTAGAAGAGACAGATCTAGAAAATCTCACAATTGAAGAACCGGAAATAGAACCTCTGGATCTCTCCGAAGACATAGGGGAAGTAGAAACAGAAGAAACACTTCCAACTGCGGAGAACGAAATAGAGGAAATCGAATTGGAAGAATCCCCACTGGAAGAAAAAGAAGAATCAACGGAAGAGTTACCTAAAATGGAAAATGAAACCGAGGAAAGCGAGTCCAATGAGCCTATTGAAGAGATTAGCCTTGAAGATTTCGGGATAGAAGAAACACCCCCAGAGGGCGAATTGCCGCCAGCAGGAGAGACATCAGAGGAGGAAGAGAAAAAGGAAGAGGAGATAGAGGTTCCCCTTAGTGAACAGGTAGTAACGGATGAACATTTTGATGATCTCGGCGCTTTAGAAAAGGAATTAACGGAAACGGAAGAAGAATCAATAGAGAGTAGGCCGGAGGTTTCTCAAGAGGATACCTATAAGCCCACAGGAATGACCGAAGAGAATTCTGCAACTATACTCCTCAAAATCGAAAAGGAGTTGAGTGAAATAAAGAACGATCTGGTAGAACTAAAAAGGGAACTCTCCGTCTTAAAAGAAATACCAACCATTAAAGAAGCGAAAGAACCCTCAAGGGCCGAGACAGAAGAAAAGGCCAGAGAGTCAACGGGCTTTTTTGAAGATTCCGAAGAAGACGAGACTATAGCATTAACCAACGATGAGCTAGACAATATTTTAAGTAGTGCTGATATTACAGAAGAGGTGGTTGAAGAAAAACCAATTGTGATAGAAGAGGAACAGGCTCCCCAACAACCAAAGGAAACTTTGGAAGAAATTTCTCAAACAGAAACACCAGAGGAAGGGCCGTCTGAAGAATCATTGATGGACAAAGAGGATATCTTAAAATATGAAGAAGAAATAGGAAAAGAAAACATCCCTCAACAAGAAACCCCGCAAGAAATCTCTTTAGAGGAAGAGCAAGAGGTTTCAGAGGAAAAGCCAGAAATAGAAGAGATAGAACTGGAAATACCGGAGGAGGAAGAGCCAGTCCAGGCTCAAACTCCATCAATTTCTCCGGAAGAACCTCAACAACCCGCCGAGATAACAGAAGAGGAGAGCGAAAAACCGGAAGAGATAGAACTGGAAATGCCAGAAACAGAAACACAAGGGGAGAAGGAGGAAGAAGCATTACAAGAAGAACGTGCTCCAGGTGAAAAAGAGACAACCCGGGAAGAAGAAATATCAACAGAAGGAGAAATAGAAAAACCTCAGGAGGAGAAAAAAATACCTGATGACTTAAAGGAAGAGATCAAGTCGGTACTTGCATATATGGATCAACTCCTTGAGGCTCTTCCTGAAGAAAAAATTCAGGAATTTGCTCGTTCCGAGTACTTTGGTGTATATAAAAAATTATTTGAAGAATTAGGATTAGGAACCTAATGGGGCTTCTTCAAAAAGCTGATAGTCTAACTCAGAAAAAATCCTCCCGAGGAAGAGGACTTTTAAAACGCACATTAGAAATTCTCGAAAAAAATAAAACAAGTGAGGGTTATCCTACATTACCCCATCAAGAAGAAAGCAAATCCAAAACACGAACCTATATCTCTCAAGAAGAGGTGGATCGTCTCCTCAAAGAGAGCAACAAGCGCAAAGAATATATAAGAAAAAACCTCCAGAACTGGAAAAAACACAAAAAGGTACCTACAGTACCTCTCACATGGGCCGAAGCCAATAGAGAAGCACCCACAATAACGCGTGACCCCACAATAAGAGAAGAGGATATCGAAACTCTTCTTAAAAATAACAATAATAAAACTAAAGAAGAAAAGATGGGCGATTCTAGCACATCGGAATTGCTCATCGATAACTTGGATCTGTTACATAGAATGATCGAAGAGACACCAGAGGGTATAGAAACACCAATAGCCGTGTTTTCCAAACTAAAAGAGTTTTTATCAATAAAAAAGGGAGCCATTCTTCTCTACGACCCACTGAGGATGGTGTTTGCTCCCTGGGCCAGTGTGGGTTATGACAAAACAACGCTTCACCGAATGCGAATTCCCATTGGTTTTTCTGAAAGTTTTAATTCAATAACGGGGGGCAACATAACTACTCTTCACGAGAATCTCGATGAGTACAGAAAATTTTTTTCAAACAGAGAGTTTAATCTTATAAACAGACTCATCTTCGTGCCTTTCATTTTCAACGAAAAGTTAATTGCTCTATTACTCATTCAAGAAGTAAGAGAGGGAATTACAGAGGAAAATCTAATTTCAATGTTCAAAGAACTTTCGCCTATAATCTCTCAAAAAATATACAATGCAAGAGAGAAAAAATTCAAACTCCTAAAGGTGATGCAACCCGAAGAATTTGAATCTATCCGTGAAAAAATTCAAAGTGACATAAAAAGAGCACAAACCAACGAGAAAAAAGTAATTGCTTTACTACTATCTCTGGAAAATGTTACCGGCACTTTACCTAAAGAGATCATTGCTCATTCGGATCAATATCGAATCAGTGAAGATATTGAAAAAATTCTAAAATCACTCTTTTACTCAACAGGGCGCGTATTCAAACTGAACAACTTCAATTACCTCATAGACATCTTTAACATTAGAGAGCCTGACATGGAACTAATCCTAGATCAGCTCTTGTATAATCTCAATTATTTTCTGACAGATAAAAGCACCCATTTGGACCTTCATAACAAAATAAACTATAAATACAAAATTTTCCCCGATGAGGCAAAAACAGAAAGTGAATTACTCTCCGGACTCATCTAGAGGCAACTAACTTTAAATGTGCAAAGTTGAATTATCCCTATCACGTAACAAACTTCCAACGGCAAAAATAAATGGCATTCGGTATCATTCCACCTATGATCCTCAAAGAGAAGCAATTCGATTCTTAGAAAACGCATTAGGTACACCTAATTCACATCTTCCCCTTTGCCTTATCATTATCGGAGCCGGTCTAGGATATCTGGAAACAGCCGCAAAAGCGATAAACTCTTCAATTAAGGTAATAAATATTCATCTATGCGAAGAGCTCTTAAAATATCGCTTTCCAATCTCCACCAACTCAGTAGTCTACAGCACACCAATTCAACTATTAAGATACCTAAAAACAAAGATAGCAGAATTCGAGCTACCCGGACTCAAAGTAATAGAGTGGCCTCCAGCTAATAAACTTTTTCCACACAAAATAAAAGAAGTGAGAGAAACCATTCTGACTCTGACAAAAGAATATTCAGGAAATTTCAAGACAACCATTGCATTGGGGAAACGATGGATAAAAAATTCTTTCTTAAATTTTCTCTTTTTCGACTCTCCTATAAAGGACATACACTTCACGAATAATCCCATAATTGTTATTACAGCCTCCGGGCCAACACTCGAACACTCCCTGTCCATCATAAAAAAATACAGAAAATACATCTTCCTAATAGCTCTTCCATCTTCTCTTCCAATGTACTCATACTATGAAATACAACCAGATCTCCTCGTACTTACAGATCCCGGATACTATTCCATCTATCATTTAAGTTTCTACACAAGAGGTAAATTAAATCTCCTAATGCCCTACTCCGGGGTTACCGGACTATGGGATTTAAATTACACCCTGTTTCCTATCCTTCAAACTAATTTTTTTGAGATCGAGCTGGCTAAAAAAGCCAAACTGAAACTTCTGACAATACCCTCGCAGGGAACCGTAGCCGCCACTGCTCTAAACTACTCTGCAAATCTGAACCCCAGCGCTATCGTCTTTGCAGGGTTGGATTTATGCTTTTATGATGTTTTCTCCCACGCCAGAATAAGCGGCAGCGATTACTATTTTTACCTAACGAGTAATAAGTTACATCCCTACCTCACAGAAAAAGTCTTCAAACTCTATTCAGAAAAATACATCGCACTAAAGACACAAGAGAATAACAGCACGATTAATCACTATATGTCAGAACCACTGTATCTATACTCAAAATGGTTTAGTAATACGGCAGAGCAATTTAACCTGCCCCTTTTTAGATTAAACGCCTCTCCGGTTAAACTTCGAGGCTTTATAAATATTGAGGAGGAAGAATTTAAATCTATAATCCGTTCCTCCGGAGCAAATGCAAGTAAATTAGGCAAACACGCCTTCAGGATTGAATACTACAAACATCAATACCCTAATTTCACAGAGAGAAAACAACTCTTAAAAAAGCTAATAGAACATTGGTTATCAGAATTAACCGTCATCGAGAAAACGAAAATAACCCCAAGCTTATTAAATGATACCTTTTTCAACTTTGCCTATTATTTTGACTTAAAAAAACTGAGTGAATTAAAGCAAAATATTATCGAAAATAATTATAGGAGGGCCAGAGAGCTAGTTGTAGAGTTAAATGATTCAATACACACATTTCTCAACAAATATCTGGATATCCTACAGAAATAAAAGTGGCGGACCTATCAATGAATAAAAAAATTTATGAAAGAAACCTTTTAGCACTCTCAGTCAACAATCCTGAAATTTCCTCCAGGCTAAAAATACTTGAAGAAAAAAAAAGTACAGTACATTTTGTAATATCAAAAACAAATCTGCTTATCCCAACAATAAACACCCCCAATGGTAATATACCATTACACTCCACCTTTGACCCTATAAAGGAAGGTTACCGATACTACACCACAACTCCAAAGGGAGAATTTATGATATTTATAGGTTTCGGAGGCGGCTACCATATTCTTCCCTTCCTTAAACATAAAGAAATATCTCAGATTCTCGTCATAGAAAAAAACATCCTTCTCTTCAAGTCGGTACTTGAAAACATTGACGTGAGAGAAATCCTCACAGATCCACGACTGACTCTTCTAGTAGAAAGTTCTCCCGAACAAATTAAACACTTTTTACTATCTAATTACTTTCCCGCCATCTCCGGAGACTTACAAACCATAATCCTACAACCAATACTACGAATTGAAAAAAACTTCCTCAATGAAACAGTTAACGCCATAAAGGCAGCCATAAGTAAAATCGCCGATGATTACACGGTTCAAGCGCATTTTGGCAAGAAATGGTTCACCAATACTCTCTTAAATCTCGCTGCAGCAGAAAAATCCTATTTAACCTTAAAACCAATAAAAGAAGTAATGATAACAGGAGCAGGACCCTCTCTTGAAGCACAACTCGACAAAATCAAAGAAATAAAAAAAAGAGCCCTTCTCCTGGCTACCGATACATCATTACCCTTTCTATTAGATAATGATGTAATTCCGGACATGGTTATCTCCATAGATTGCCAACAGGTGAGTTATCATCATTTCTTAAAGGGGTTACCACCAGATGTCCCTCTAATTATAGATCTTGCATCTCCCCCTATACTAACACGACTAACGGAAAAGATTATTTTCTTCTCGAGCAACCACCCCTTTTCTATATTTGTAAATCGCAAATGGAGAAGTTTTCCAATTATTGACACCTCTGGTGGTAATGTCTCCCACGCTGCTGTTTCTCTTGCCCACAAACTCGGAGCCGAGAGAATTTATCTGTTTGGAATTGACTACTCATACCCGGAGGGTAAAGTATATGCGAGGGGTACCTATATATATCCATATTTCCGCTCCCTGGAAAAGCGTACCACTCCTTTAGAAACAAAGCTCTTTGAATTTATAATGCGTAACAAAGCAATAAGTAAAACATTTAAAAATGGCACTGTTATTTATACCACAAAACCAATGAGTAGCTACCAAACAAGGTTAGAAGAATACATCAACACCCTCGACTGTGAAATTATTCAAATCCCCGGCAGGGGAATATCATTAAACATACCCTCCAACATCCAACGTTCCACCAAATCCGTTCTTAGAAAAATATTTGCCGCAGGTCCCTACACCGTATCATGGCGACAATTTTTACAGGAGTATTTATCCCTGGTAGAAAAATTACCAGAACCATACTTACCTCTAGGGAAATACTTAAAAAATCTTTCTATGGAAGAGCGAGATATATGGTTCACTCAATTTCCAGCAGCTGCTGCTATAAGGGAACTGGACAAATTATCCGAAGTTACTCCGCCCGAACTATTAAAGTACGTAAGAGAATGGACACTATCCAAAGTAAAACACATTCTAGAGAGTTAAACTATAAATTCCAACACCAAACCTCAATAATAAATAATCCCACCGTATCCAACAAACGAATCACCCGGGAAAATATCGTAGCTCGTATAATAATCCAGAAGAGTACTACGTTTCAAACCACTTTTAATTGCAAATGCTAAAGCGACGGCAGCGCCACCAGCAGAACAGGCAGATCTATTTTTCACAGCATGCTCAATTGCCTCTTTAGGTTTGAAATTAAGCATCAATTCTAAATACCCTCTATCATTCACCTCTTTAACCCACTTCACCGCCTGCTTCCCACTTCCAGCTGGCATAAAACCGTAATTCAACCCATAGTGAGTTAGATCTGTAGAACCTATAACAGCCACCTTCCTTCCCATTTCCTTTGCCACATCGTATATTACTTCTCCAAGATGTATTGCTTCTTCGGAGGGTGCAGCTCTCATGCCTATAACCTTTTTTTTCGGGAATAGATACTTTACAAAGGGAAGTTGGATTTCCACACAGTTATCCGCATATCTATCTTCGTATAACTCAATCTTCTCCCTAATCCAATTTAACATCTCCGTATCAGCTTCAAGTACACCCAACGGGGTTTCGAATCCCTCTTCAAACTCCGCATAAAGACCATCAGAGGGAGTAAGATGCCCCCCGACAATGACAATGGTATCAATTTTCCGGTCAATAGAACTTAATACCTCGAGCGCCACTTTACCAGAAAACTCCCATCCGGCGTGGGGAACAATTCCCGCTCTTGCAGTAGTAACTGTGGTCTTAATCCTTCCAAGTTCTCTCTCTATCCTCTCACGGGTTTCATCACCCCTAGCAGGATACCAACCAACAGGCAAGGTTCTTTCTCTTATTCTCATTTTTACCTTCTCCCAAGGAACAAATAATTAACGTTGAAATAAAGAAATAAAAAATTAGTTCACATTCTCCTTATTATTAATATAATAATAACATGAAAAAAACAATCTCAGTTTTTGTAATAATCAGTGTTGTTTTTTACGTTTTTACGCTTTTGTTCTTCGGTATTAAATACAAAACAACCCGTGATCACAATCTTAAACAGATCAACTCACAATTCAAGGAACTAAAAATCCTAATCTCGTCAGTATACTCCGCTACCAATTCATTCAGTTCAAAATACTTCAAAATGCGAGTTCACCAAATAGTAAAAAATAACAAACGACTCAGATTAATCATGATATCCAGTTCCCAAGGTCAAATAGAGTATCTGTATACCAAAAACCGCTCTATAGTAAATAGAACAATTCTCGAAAAACCCCAAACTAACGTCAGCAAACTTAAAAAGCCACCCCTATTCTATCTCCATCCTCTTATACATAGTTACATTAAAAGCCCATTAATACCTATAAACAGCAACAGCTATGAACTTCATGCAATTTACACCGTTGTTTCCCATGGGGAATTATACAAACTCGTTAAAGACATGTTTTATACCTTTGTAGCATTTTTTATAGTAGTTTTTATATTCTCACTCTATCTTTTAACCGCCACGGGTCAAACAGCGCTTCCCTCTAACATGTCACGTGGTATTTCTAGTACCTCTAAACTTGATGTTTCGAAATCCCCGAAAGATACTACCAGCAGTATGTACTCCCCTATTTCTGGTGTAACGTGGAAAGAATACCTTGACGTAAAATTAGAGGATGAACTAAAAAAAGCAGATATTGGAAATTATAACCTTTCATTGGCAATTATAAAAATTGATGATTTTGAAGAATTAGAAAATCGAGAAGAGATATACTTATCACTCGTCAAAACTGTTCTCAACAGATTTCCCGCAAAAAACTTTGTTTTTGAATGGGATGGGGGACTTGCATTAATCCTCCCCAAAACAGACATCAAACAAGCAATAAAAAAAATGGAAAAACTACGGCAGAGTATTATTAACAAGTACTATACGACCTACAAATTTAGTATTTCTATAGGGATAAGTGCTAAAAATAATAGGGATATTTCCTCACCACAATTGATAAAGGAAACATCCCTCTCTCTAAAAAAGGCCATCTCTGAAGGAAAAAATCAGGTAATAGCCTTTAATGCGGATCCTGAGAAATATGCCAAAATACACCCGGATCCAGAACAGTACAATTAATTACTTCTTACTCTTACTATTTTCCTTCTTCTCTACCTTCACCTTTTTCTTCTCAATTGCGCTTATCGGTTTGAATATCCTCTTCAACTGCCATACACTAACTACATAGGTATACTTACCATTCGCAGGTTTGACATAAAACTGCTCTTTACCTTTTAGCTTATTACCAACATACACCTTAAAGGTTTTATTATTCTGAGTTGTAATCTCAAAATATGTATCACCGTTTTTTATCCCTGTATCTGCGGATTTATCAGTAACAAACTTCACACCCTCAAAATCAACAAGATCGCTAGTAAGAAGATTAACCTTATCCTCGTCAAGGGTTAGATTTTCTTTACCCTCAATTTTCCATACGGTCTCCTTATCTTTTGTAGCTCCCCTGTAGAGAGTATAGTTTATGGTGGGATTTTTATCTTTCTTATCAAAGGCTGCCTTCTTGAAGAATACAATTTTTAGTATATCTTTTACCTTTAAATCCTTAGGCATAATCTTTAAATACGACCAGAAATCACCCGCGGGATTCATATAATAAGAGAGAACCTCGCTAATGAGGTACACATTGTTACCCGTACTCTTTCTGATATAGTATCCACTTCCTCCGATGCCACCCTTTCCTATTAACAAATCAACAATTTTTTTGCCCTTAATATCATAGAACGTGAAATGGCGAGCCCTCTTTTCTACAACATCAAAATTATCCCAATTCTTAGGATTTTTAGAGATAAGTTTTCCCTCTTTAAGTTTCGTAAATTCATCCAGCAAATCACTAATTTTCCCGGAATCCGCGGGGTAGAGTGAATTATTTAACACTACCCACCATTTGTTCGTGCTATCCTTCTTCAGCGTTATAGATCCCGAGGGATTTGAAATAACAATCTTAGTCACTGCACTTTTCTTAAAACCGGGATATAAAAGTCTTTGAGTTTTTCTCTTCTCCACATTCTCTGGGGAAAAAATCACCCCAAGAATATAAGTTGCAGTTAAAACAAATATCACTATAACAGAAATTATTACCTTCTTTTTAAAATCCATCTTAACCCTCCTCCGATGATGATAATAATTTTCTCTGTCTCTTCCTCGAGAGGAACCTAAATACTCCGTAGAGTATTACAAGTAGAGGAATAAAAACCACATTCACCACCTCAGTTAGAAGAGCCATGGTAATTCGCTTTTTTGGATCTTGAATCTTGTTGAGTCTCATATCTCGAACAACTCGCGTCTTAATAGTGAGGAGGTCTGCATCATTGGTAAGCCAAGTAGAACAATTCTCCACAAAATCAAGATTGTAAAATGCATCGGTATACTGTAATAAACTCGAGGGAAAATCCGAATCACCAACAACAATTATCCTCGTTTCTTTGCTCTTATTGATTTTCTTTTCATTGGCCCATGGACTCTTTTCTCCCTCTCGTTTAGGCACAGACTTATCAGCAAAAAAACTGCTAAAACTACCTGTAACCGCATAGGCCAGGGTATACTGTCCTCTATTCTCTGTACCGATATAATTCAACATATCCGACTGGTAAGGATTTGTCATAAACTTCTTTTTCATAACCCATGCTTGCTTTGTTGTTTTTATAAGCGCCTCCGCTTTAAGTCCTGACTTCTTATTCCATACAAGAGGACTTGCCCAATATAGATCCAAACCCTGAAATCTAGCCGTTATAGGATTTTTACGGGAGACATTTTGGCTGGAAATAGTAATCCATTCTGGATACTTACCTATTATCTGCCACATTGTTTGCCCAAAGAGCTGTCGTGGTATTCTAAAAGTTTTGTTATACTTATCCAGAACAAGCTCGCGTTTAACATCTATGCCATAAGCCTTTAGCATATCGAGAATAGGAGATTTTTCAATCTTAGTAGCTCGTAAATTGTTTTTCATATCAATCCTGATACCATCAACCAAGAAAAGAATCTTTCCTCCCTTCATAAGGTATTGATCTATGGGATAGACATCATAGTTATCAAATCCACCGTCACCAATTACTATAAGGAGGGATATATCTGATGGAATAGCCTTCCCAGGAGTTATCTGGCTAACCTCAAAATTAGCAGAAAGTTGAGACGCCATAGACCTATAGTTACTATAGGTTCTATCTGGGTTGGCTATAATAATACCAATTTTTTTGTGCTGGTTTTTTACAATCCTTCTTATTTTGGAAGTTAACTCATACTCAAGCGTATCGGTACTTGCCACTACGGGGAGGGTATCATGCCTATCAAGATATTCAATTACAATACCAGTGTAAACCATTGCCACACTACGCTCATTTTTCTCAACCACCTCTATCTGCTGTGGAGCAACTCCAAGACTCTGAGCGGTTGCAGTATCCCCCGTTTTAGCAGGATCAACTATCGAAACCACTATCTTCCCGTGCGAATATGCTGCATATTCATTCAGCAAATCTATAATCCTCTGGGGAAATGTATACAATCGTCTTAATTTATCAGATACGTAGTAGATTATATTAACCCTCTCAGGAATTTCCTGGAAAAGTTCCTTCGAAACTTTAGAGATGGTAAACTCCTTATTCGCCGTGAGGTCTATCCGAGTAAAAAACCTATTGGTGTTAAGACCCACAAGCACGAAAATTATTAAAACCAAAACCAATATTGTTATTTCTCTTAGTTTCTTATTCATCGCTCTACCCTCACTTCCACTTATTCAGTATCAGTACTTTAACATTCAAATAGAAAAACAAACCTGTCACTATCAGGTAAAAGAACAAATCCCTTGTATCAATTAAACCCTTCCTAAAGGTTTCAAAATGGTAACCTAGAGAAAAATAATTAAAAACTGAGGCTAACCATACGGGTAGGTTTACCAACTGATTGACCTGGTTCACCAATGTCAAAAAGAGTAAAATAATAAGTCCAGAAACAAACGCAGAAATCTGGTTGGTAGACACAGCAGAAATAAATAAACCTATAGAAATTCCTGTTGTTCCGATAAGCAAGACACCCAGGTATTCACCGAATATCTGCCCGGCATCAAACCTTCCCATAAAACTTAACAGAATTGGAACAGGGAGAGTTAAAACAATCATAATAAATAGAACAATAAAAGTACTTAAAAATTTTCCAAGGACAAGTTGATACTCCTTATATGGAAGGGTCATTAATACTTCGATAGTTCCAAGTTTCTTTTCCTCCGCCCAGATTCTCATAGTTAGAGCAGGAATAAGTATTATAAATACCGTTGGCATGATCGCAAAATAAGCTCTAAGAGAGGCCACATTTTGCGCAAAAAAATTCTGTAGGTAAAAAAACCATATAGAGGTAAAAACTAAGAAAGCCGTTACCGCTACATATGCTATAGGAGAGTTAAAATAGCTCTTTAACTCCTTTTTAACCAGACTCACCGTACTAGTTGGCATGGTTTCCCCCTTCTCTTGTTAATTTGATGAATATATCTTCAAGACTAAAACGCTCCGGTATCATAGCCAGTATTTTATATCCCTCCTTCACTGCCCAATCAAATATTACCTCTTCAGCATCACTTTCGGGATCAAGAGAAAGATGGAAATTAACCTTATTTTCTTCAATCTTTTTACTACTCAGTATCTTCCTTATCACTTTTAAACTCTTAAGAGCCTCCTCAATGGCACTAAGCTCTTTCCCCTTAAGGGTTAGATCAAGCATAACCTCTCCTTTCATCTCCCTCCCAATCTCATCCGTTGTACCACTGGCAACAATCTTACCCTCATTCAGTATGAGAACATTACTGCATGTCGCTTCTACCTCTTGTAAAATATGGGTTGAGAGAATGACTGTCTTCTCTTTGCCCAGTTGTTTGATTAGTTCCCTTATCTCAATTATTTGATTAGGATCAAGCCCGCTTGTTGGCTCGTCTAGAATCAGTATCTCAGGGTTATGAATAATAGCCTGAGCCAATCCTGTTCTCTGTCTATACCCCTTCGACAAACTACCGATCGTCTTATACACTACTCCCTCCAGACTGCACTCATCTATAACCCTTTCTATTCTTTCCTTTTTGTTAGAACCAACCAAACCACGGGCATCTGCTATGAAATCGAGGTACTCCATAACATTTAAATCTGGATAAAGAGGTGCGGTTTCGGGCAGGTAACCAAGAGAGCGTTTGACATTGAGCGGATCCTCATAGATGTTAAAACCATTTAAAGTTGCATCGCCGTATGAGGGAAACATAAAACACGTTAGCATTTTCATTATGGTCGTTTTCCCCGCTCCATTTGGGCCTAACAGTCCCACAATTTCTCCTCTCTCGATCTTAAAAGACACCCCTTTAACTGCCTCAAGTGAACCGTAGTACTTACCTAATCCGTTTACCTCGATCATGAGAATCCTCCAAAACTAAAATAGATAGATATACAATATATAAAACATAATCTTATAACAAATAGAGGGTCAAGGCTAGAGAAAAAATTATTCAAAAGCGGTTTGTTTTCAATCCGGATTTGGTAAATTTATACCCTGCAAATCTCTTGTTAAGAAAGTGTTGGCGAATACAGATCGTGCCTCTTCCAAAAGCCGCTTCAAATCCTTTTCCGTATAACGAGGACTATAATGGATTAACCCCAATCTTCCCACATTTCCTTCCTTTGCTATTTTTGCCGCCTGAACAGAGGTAAGGTGTTTTTTCTCCCTCGCACTCTCGAGTAACTCACTGGTAAACATTCCCTCACATATCAGAAGATCAGAATCCCGTACATTACCGGCAATACTCTCTAGAAAGAGGGTATCAGTCACAAACGAGAACTTCCTTCCCCGCCTCTTCGGGCCCATAACATCCTCAGGATGGACTACTCTCCCATCCGAGGCCTTAACAGCTCTCCCGCTCTGCAGGGTCGACCACAGGGGTCCCTTCGGAACGTTTAATTTCATAGCTCGTTCCGGATAAAAAACTCCCGGTCTTTCATCCTCCTCAAAGGTGTAACCTACACATGGTTTTGAATGTAAAAGATTAAAACTCTTAACAGAAAAACCCTTCCTTTTGAAAATTACCCCCTCACCCTCTATCTCTTTAACCACAATCTCATAATTGATATACATATCCAAAATTTTTCTGTTTGCGTGCACATACTCCCTTATTTTCGGAGGCCCAAAAATATAGAGAGGTTCTTCTCTCTCCACCTGAGAGGAAAGCATAAGTATACCCGGAAGACCTGTTACATGGTCTGCATGTGTATGAGAAATAAATATCGCACCAATTTTTTTCCATCTCAGATTAAGCCGTCTCAAGGCAATCTGGGTTCCTTCCCCACAATCAAACAAAAAAATTTCACCCTCCCGACGCAAAAGTACAGAGGTCAACCCCCTGTTAGGCAAGGGCATCATACCACCTGTTCCTAAAACAAACACCTCAAAACCCATAGTCACCTCTAGCTTTCGTTTGTTTGAATTCAATCGGTAAAAGTTAATATAAATAAACAATTTGTTAAACACCAAATAGTGAAAATTTGTAACACATTAAAAAGCTATATTTGTGTCATTTTTATACAGATATACCCATATTAACCCACCCTGTATCATTTTTACCCTAAGAAACAACAACAGAACAAAACATATTAATCTCATCTATATTTCTTTACAACATAAGCAAATACATCCTGCAAATTTGGCATATTTATTGCTTATAAATCAGTGAAAAAATCGAAACAGAAAAATACAATGGAAGGAGGTGATAATATGAACCTGGTAAAGTACAAACCGACTGATATCTCATTCTTCGATTGGGATACAGTTTTAGATAGATTTTTTGAAGATCCTATCTTTGATACCAACGTTCCAGCAGTAGACCTGAAAGAGGAAGATGATAAATTCCTCATGGAGGTAGAACTTCCCGGTCTTACAGAAAAGGACATAGAACTGAAAATCGAAGGGAATCTGTTAACCCTTAGTTCCAAGAAAGAAATGACACGGGATGAAAAGAAAGACGGATACATAATCAAAGAGAGGAGACATACATCCTTTACTAGAAGTTTCACCTTGCCAAACTCAGTTGATAAAGACAAAATCGAAGCGGAGTTTAAAAACGGTTTACTCACGATAACGTTCCCCAAGATAGAATCTAAAAAGCCGAAACTTATCAGTATAAAGAACAAGAAGTAGGCAGGGTCCCAGACAAAGAGAGCAAAAGAAGCCACCTTTGCTGGTGGCTTCTTTTTTGTTTCTACTCCGGTAGCTCAAAAATATTCTTTGAGATTTTTTCGTCATGTTCCTTTTCTCTTTCTATCATTTCTCTACCAGCTATAACAACGGTTCCACCTTTGCTATATGCCGATTCGAGTTCGTGAGCGACCCGGACAATGGCCTCCCTGGAAGCAAATTTCATAATCTTTCTTCGTTCTTCTCTCAACTCATCCGTTATTTTCCCCAACAACCTTTTAAGACTTACAAACCCTTTCTCTCCCGGATCTATGGGGCGTTCTTCCCTTCCAATCGTACCCAGAATCGAATTTTTAAACTGCCTATCTGATAACTCCTCTATCGAAGAAAGTCCATTTCTATATTCCAGAAGAGTGTTTACAATATTGGGGTCCCTATAAGAGCAAAGTACAAATGTCCCCTCACTACTATAATTAAAGGCAAAGGCACCGTAGGCCCCTCCCTTCATTCGAATTCTCTCCCAGAGGTAACCTGTACGTAATAGATGTGCCAGTATAGATTGAAAAGGCTCTCTTCCATCTCCAAACCGTCTTGCTTTTAACGCCTTAGAAACAAAACCAACTTTAGAAGAAACGGCAAGGGTTTCACATTCTCTTCCTGTTTTACCACTGATAAGAGGGTCCGCTTTTAGAGATTCAATAAACTCACTAAACCCTTTGCCTTTATTTACCATACCTTCCCTACCCTCTCCATGCGTAAATTGGTCAAGAAATTCCTTCCTAATGGCCATGAGCACATCATTCCTATCCTCCAGTGAAGCAGTAACATTTAGTATCATCTGGCCTTTAAGTATTATCTCTCGAAGAGACTCAAGGGTTTCTGCAAGTTCATCGATAAATCCGACTTCTCTATCTGCCTTTTCCACCAGATAATTCAAAAAGATATATTGTGACACACCCTGCCATATCTCCTCTATTCGAGCAGGCTTAGAAACCATACTTCTAGCCCTAAGCATTGCAAACAGATGCCCCTCTGGTATAAGCTCACCCTTAAAATCATTTCTAAACTCAACTAAAACGTTTTTTAAATGTTCTCTATCAGAAAAATCCGCCTTACAGATAATCTCTCTTACCAGCGATACCGCCCTACTGAATCTAGCCTTTAGAGCCTTAACCCTAAAAAACATATGAGTAGAAAATGTGTCTATAGGTTGCCCAACAATATTACTCAATTCAAGTGTGGTATAGAAACCGCCGGTAAATTTTGCCAATAATCTAGCCACCTCATCGTACTTTTTATCTTTTAAACCACTTTTACAAATCACTCTTCCCAAAAGGGGAAGCAAAATTCTCATATTCTCATCTATATGCGAAATATCAAACCCAATATCAAGATAGATTACACCATTAGTATAGATGTCATGAAAGTAAAGATCACACCCCTCCACATCTATTTCTTCTATGGGGATTTTCTCTACACTTTCAGGTATATCTTCCACCCTCAGAGTAGGAATTTTGTCCAGATCCTCCTTCGAATCAGGAGATTCTAGAAAGTTCCTTAACTTCTCCACTTCCTTTTTCACCCTTTCTCTATCTGATTCCCCCATCAGAGAGACAATTTTTGCCAATTTTTCATCAATAGCAATAGAAATCCTATCCTTATACTCCGGGTCAGGATATACAACCACGGTACTTCTATGCCTGTTATCGAGAAATACCTCTTTAATTAGACTTTCCAGCTTAAAACCATTATCTATCTCCGATTTTAATCTATCCATATAGTCGTTAAAAATAAGGGTCTCCTCTGGTTCTAAGCCATGCAACCATCCCCTTAGGGTTTTCCTCATCAATCTAAGGGCAAAAGGAGCGCCATTCCCCCTTATTTCCCTATTCCTAAACTCAACCCTATGAACAGCAGCATCTACCAACTCCCTATCAATACCCTGAGCAACCAGCTCTTCAAGGGTATCAAAAACAAGATTCTCTATCGCCTCTCTCCTTTCCCTATCCGTGCCTCGTAACCCTACCGAAAACACCGATTGTTTCAGCTCTGTAGTGAGTCCTGTACCAGGCGCTAGATCTTCTCCCAGTCTAGACTCTATAAGACGTTTCCGTAGAGGAGAACCAGGATTGCCTACCAGAAGTTCGGAAATAACCTCCATAATAATCAGTCTGTAGGGATCAGTCACAGGAACAGCAGCCCAATTGAGCAAAACGGTGGTTTTTCTTCCAGTATCAGTTCCCTTCTTCAGAGGATAAGTCCTCTCTACAACCACCGGTTTACCCCACTCAGTTTGAAAAGGGATCTCCACGTTAATATCCAGAGGTTCAAATTTAGAGAGGAACTCTCTATTCAAAAAATCAAGATGTTTCTCAGTAGATATATTTCCATATAGGAATATATGGGAGTTCGAGGGATGGTAATAACGGCGGTGAAAATTCAGAAATTTTTCATAGGTTAAATCAGGAATTGACCATGGTTCACCTCCAGAATCAAAACCATAGGGTGTATCCGGGAACAATGATCTATACGACATATCCTCCACAAGCACTTCCGGATCGGAATACGCTCCCTTCATTTCATTAAAAACAACACCAACAAAACGAGCTACTTTATCAGTTTCCCCTGATCCCAGAGAATTTCCAGAGGAAGACTCCCCTCCAAACTCAACATGATACGCCTCCTGCATAAAAGTTTCCTTCCGCATTAGAGGAAAAAACACAGCATCCCCATAGACAAGCATCAGGTTGTAAAAATCCTTCTCCACCAGACTGCTGGCGGGATAAACCGTTTTGTCAGGGAACGTCATAGCGTTTAAATAGGTATTCATACTGCTGTTTAACAGTACAACAAAGGGCTCCTTAACCGGAAATCGTTTCGAACCGGAGAGAACAGAATGTTCCACAATATGGGCTACTCCCGTACTATCATCAGGAGGTGTCTTGAAAGCAAAGGCAAATAAGTTCTCCCTATCGTTGTTGAAAAGATGATACACCTCAGCCCCCGTTTTAATATGCCGCAACCTTATTCCTACAGAATGATAATCCTCTACCTCTTTTACCGATATAACCTCGAAGCCATTGGATTTATCACCTATCTTTAAATGTACCCGTTTCAATAAATCATTCATCAATCCACCTCACCTTCTAAGTTTAAATCCGCTATAATGTTACACACTTCTCTCACATCCTCCAGAGAAACATCGAGATGGGTAACCATCCTTATCTGATCTGGGGCAGTAGCTCCACAGAGCACTCCCCTTTCCCTTAATTTCTCCACTACAGAGTAAGCATTATAGGAACCCGTTCCAAAATATACAATATTAGTCACAACTCTACCGGGATCTATAACTGCCCATTCACTTTGGGCTAGAACCTCCGCTATCATTTTCGCCTTTACATGATCCTCGGCAAGTTTATCCACATTATTTTCAAGTGCATAGATACCAGCCGCTGCCAAAATACCCGCCTGTCTCATTCCACCTCCCAACATCTTCCTAACACGCCTCGCCTCATCCACAAATGCTCTCTCACCACAGAGAAGAGCCCCAACAGGAGCTCCAAGTCCTTTGGAGAGGCAGAAAGTAACGGTATCAACAAATCCGCATATCTCTTCCGGTTTCAAACCTGAGGCTATTGATGCATTAAACAATCTAGCTCCATCCATATGTATCTTGAGCGAATGAGTTTCCGCAAATGTGTTGATATCTCCAAGTTCTTCTTTTGTATAAAAAGTGCCTCCGGCCAAATTATGAGTATTCTCCACAACAACCATCCTTGTTCGTGCCATATAATAAATATCCGGTCTCACCTTTTTCTCCAGTAAATTAGAAGAGAGTATCCCTCTCTCTGTAACAACAGGAACGGGAAGTGCACCGGCAATCGCAGAAACAGAGGCGAGTTCGTAGTGAATCATATGGCCTCGATAGTCTATCAGGAACTCATTTCCATGCCCACAGTTAAGATACACAGGGATAAGATTACCCATAGAACCTGAAGTTACAAAAAGTGCCTTTTCTTTCCCTGTAATTTCGGCTGCCAACTCTTCCAACCGATTTACAGAGGGATCCTCATGGTATACATCATCCCCCACTTCGGCCTCATACATAGCCTTTCGCATACCCTCACTCGGGCGGGTTACGGTATCACTTCTCAGATCATATACTTTCATCCCCATACTACTCCCCCAGGTATAAATTGTGTCTCTCTAATCTACCACATCCCGGAACAAAATTTAAGTTTCAAAAGTTCCCGCCTCAAATGCTCTTGAATAAATTCAAAAGAAACAATATTACATATATAAAAAATCTACAATACAGGAAACCTCAGAGGAATTTGACCCGAGGAAGTCCGGAGGTAAAGATGTTAAAACCAGAGGGGAAGAATATACTAATAACCGGAGCGGCTAGCGGTATAGGGAAATTATTGGCAGAGATGATGGCAGAAGCCGGGGGGAATTTAATCTTACTTGATATAAACGAAGAGGGTCTTAATAGATTTAAAGAGAAATATAAGGGAGAAAACATACACATTTGGACATACAGAGTTGATCTAACATCCAGAGAAGAAATAGAAAGAGTAGCGAAAGAAATTAAAAGAGATACGGGCAACAGAGTGGATATAATAGTCAATAATGCAGGAATCGTCACAGGCAAACCATTTATAGAGAGTAGCACAGATGAGATTGAAAAATCTTTTAGGATAAATACACTTGCTCACTTCTGGATAGTAAAAGCATTTATAGACGAGATGGTAAAACGAAATAGCGGCCACATTGTAACTATTGCCTCCGCCGCTGGTATTATAGGTGTTAAAAAGCTTTCAGATTACTGTGCTGCCAAATTCGCTGTCTTTGGTTTTACGGAATCCCTTAGAATGGAATTTAAGATGGACAACATAGATATCAAAACAACAATTGTTGCCCCCTTCTATATAGATACCGGGATGTTTAAGGGAGTAAAATCAAAAGTTCCGTGGTTACTACCGATAATGAAACCTGAAGACGCCGTAAGAAAAATATTTAAGGCCATAATCAAAGAAAAGCCCCTTTTGCTTCTACCTCCCGTTGTAAAATCGGTATGGTTTTTCAGATTACTATCGGTTAGAATTTTAGACTGGGCTGCTAACTTGCTTGGTATTAACAACACAATGGACGAATTTGTAGGAAGAAATGGTACAGAAGGGCGATAAAACTTTACGAAGGGAGTCAACAGCTATGGAAGACGAAATAAAAAAGACCCTCGGTGGACGAGAATACACGGTATCTAAGAATCCCTACACAGGTGAGGTTTTGGGTAAATACCCTGTCAACACACGAGAAGAAATTTTTGAGGCAATAAAACTTGCCCGAGAGGTTCAAAAAAATTGGACCGAGACTCCCTTAAAAGAGCGTATAAAAAAAATAGAAAGAGTACGGGATTACGTGGCAAAAAATGCAGAATTGATAAGCGAGGAGATATCCAAAGAAAACGGTAAATCTCCGATAGATGCCCTGGCAACGGAAGTTCTTCCCGCAACAATTGCGGTGGATTACTACTGTAAAATGGCAAAAAAAATCCTCAGAGAGGAGAAAATTCGCACCGGCAATATCCTCCTCTTCAACAAGCGGAGCAGGATAATAAAAAGCCCGTACGGGGTAGTAGCTATAATATCTCCATGGAACTACCCGTTTTCAATTCCTTTCTCCGAAATAGTGGAAGCACTGCTCGCAGGGAATGCTGTAATCCTAAAAACGGCAACTATTTCGCAACTTGTAGGCCACAGGATAAAAGAATGTATAGAGGTAGCTGACCTTCCACAGGGACTATTCACTCTAATAAATACACCCGGGAAGTACGCGGGGGACTACTTTATAGAGGGAGGCGTGGATAAACTCTTCTTTACAGGCTCCGTTGAAACGGGTAAGTACCTTATGAAAAAGGCATCGGAGAGACTTCTTCCCCTATCATTAGAGTTAGGGGGGAATGATCCCATGATAATACTAAAAGATGCGGATATAGAGAGAGCTGCATGGGGAACCATATGGGCTGGCTTTCAAAATGCGGGACAATCCTGTGGTGGCATAGAGAGGGTCTATGTAGCAAGGGAGATATATACCGATTATCTCGAAAAATTAAAAGAGTACCTCGAAACACTAAATGTAGGCCCCATCCTGCATCCCAATGACTTCAGTACGGATATAGCCGGACTAACAAAGACAGAACAGTATACCACAGTAAAAGAACACGTAGAAGATGCCCTTGAAAAGGGGGCTAAAATCTACTATCAGCATAAAGTAAAAGCGAAATCCGAGGGTTACCAGCTTATTTATCCCCCAACAGTTGTTATTAACGTAAACCATTCGATGAAACTTATGCGCGATGAAACATTCGGTCCCGTTGTAGGGGTTATGCCATTCAACAATATCGAAGAGGCAATACAACTAGCAAACGATTCCCATCTCGCCCTAACGGCCTCAATATGGACCAAAAACAGAAAAATCGCAAAACGGATTGCGAGTTACCTCGAAGCCGGGGTGATAACTATAAACGATCATCTCATGAGTCACGGATTGGCGGAAACACCGTGGGGTGGGTTTAAATACTCAGGGCTTGGAAAAACCCACGGAGAAATGGGCTTTAGAGAGATGCTCAAACACAAAGTGGTAGTGGATGATCTCCTATACTTCACAAAACGGGATCTCTGGTGGCATCCGTACAGTGAAAAACTCTATCGAGGATTGGAAGGGGCCGTTTCCGCTCTATATGGGGCAAAGCTTTTCACCAAGCTAAAGGGGTGGGGAAGGGTTGCAAAAACATTTTTTAGAATATTCCACACACACTAGATTTTAGAACGAAAGTATGGAAGAAACAGTAAAAAAAATAATAGAACGAAACAAAATCATAAAAGCCATAAGGGAGTACTTTACGCACAACAATTACACCGAGGTTGATACCCCAATACTATCTCCCTCTCTTATCCCCGAGACAACAATTGAGGTATTCGCCACCACCTATGTAAATCCAAACTCCGGGAAAGAGAGCCCTCTCTATCTCATCCCATCACCGGAAATATTTATGAAAAAATTACTTGCAATGGGAATAGGAAATATATTTCAGATAACAAAGAGCTTTAGAAATTGTGAAGAGGTATCAAGCCTCCATAATCCGGAATTTACCATGCTCGAATGGTACACCGTGGGAGACACATACATAGAATCCATAGGGGTAACAGAAAACCTCCTTAGACACCTAAAAGAACAATTAAAAATAGAGCATTTACGATACGGAGAAACAACAATAGATCTGGACTCCCCATTCGAAATTATTTCTGTGGAAGAACTATTTAAAAAGAAGTTAGGCGTAAATCTTTCAACTCTCATAAATGATGAAAACTATATAAACCACATCCTCGAAAAACAGAAATTACTCTACAACAAATCCTCAAACTGGCAAGAAAAATTTAATCAACTCTTTCTTGCCTATATAGAACCTACCCTCCCCAAAGAGCATCCAGTTATCGTCATTGATTATCCCTCTAAAATAAAAACTCTTGCCAAAAGGCATAAAAACCCCGATTTTTCCCAGAGATGGGAGTTATATATCGCTGGGATCGAGATAGCAAACTGCTATACCGAAGAGGACAACCCTAAAAACATAAGAGAATTCCTTGAACAGGAGGAGAAAAAGAAAGAAAAAGCTCTTATAAAACACAAAACAGATAGAGAGTTTTACAAATATTTTTACAATTTTCCCCCATGCTCTGGAGTAGCAATGGGAATAGAGAGACTCATGATGATTTTTCTCAATAAAAAAGAAATAAGAGGGGTGATTCCTTTTTCAATTTTTGATAGTATATACCCCAGTATATGAAGGGCAATTCTTAAACAAATCAAAACTATCGTATTAGAAAGGATTTACCATGATAAAAGCTGGATCAATATCCAAGGGTATGTTCTTATCCATCAAAAATGAACCGTACGTAGTGGTAGAGCGAGAATTTGTCAATCCAGGAAAGGGCTCTGCATTTGTACGACTCAAACTAAAAAATCTAAAAACAGGTTTGGTCAACCGGCAGGTAATTAAGAGCCAGGAATCCGTAGAGGATATAGAAGTAGAAACAAGAGACGCTCAGTACCTCTACAACGACGGCAACGATTTCATCTTTATGGATACCGAGACCTATGAACAGATTCACATACCCATAAAGGCAATGGAAGAAAAAATGGCATACTTAAAAGAGGGGGAAACTTTTCAACTCATCATCTGGGAATCTACCCCACTCGATATAAAACTTCCATATAAGATGACATTTAAGGTCATAGAAGCGGAAAATGCCACCAAGGGCGATACCGTCACCGGGGCCACCAAGAATGTCAAAATCGAAACAGGATACACAATTAAGGTTCCTCTATTCATAAAAGAGGGTGATACCATTCTCGTCAATACAGAAACGGGAGAATACGTAGAAAGGGTAAACTAACGACGATTGATCACAGTAGAAAATTTTACGAATAAAGAAGTAAATTTTTACTTCGAAGGTCAAAACCTTCACTTTAAACTTTCACAGTCACTATTTAGCAGTTTTGACATAGACCAGGGCTCAAAGTTACTTCTGAAAACAATCATAAAATCACTAAACCTCTCAAAAGTAAAAACGGTACTTGACATTGGATGTGGAATAGGAGTTCTTGGAATAACTCTAAAAAGTTTCAATCCCCATATAAGAGTATTCAGCCAAGACAGAGATGCCCTTGCCGTTGAGTTTACACGATTAAATGCAGAAAGCAATAGGATAAAAGATATCTACTCATTTGGTTCACTAGCTATGGAGTTTCCACCCGAGAGTACCAAACCCCTCTCACAAGGCGCAATACCCCCAAATAGGTTTGATCTTTTAGTTTCCAATCTACCTGCCAAAGCGGGAGAACCTGTGCTTAGACACATTATAAAAAATGCCCCATACCACAGCACTCCCGATGGTACCTGTGCCTTTGTAATAGTAGAACCCCTCAAACAGCTCTTTAAAGAGGAGCTAATCAAAAATGATTTTGAAATTCTAACGGAACATTCCACAAAAAAACACTCTGTATTTATCTATCGAGACAGAAAAAACGGCCATTTCACACAACCCATCAACCCCAATCCACTAATCCCCTATCTACGTAGCACCCTTGAAATTGATGGTAAACTCACAATAGAGACAGTTTACGGTATAAAGAACTTCGACAGTTTGGACTTCGAAACAGAATTAGTATTATCCCTACTACACGACTCCCCTCTTACAGGAGACACTCTCATATGGAACCCCTATCAAGGTTACATACCCGTTTATCTGGCGACAAACCGTAAAAACAAACTTAACAGTATTACTATAGTAAGCAGAGACTATCTTAGTTTGTCAATTACAGAATACAACATGAAAAAAACTAACTATCCTCGATCAAAACTACGCTACATTCATCATCCTTTTTTCGACCAACAATTCTACAAGTCGTGTAATTTCAACTCCGCTATTGTCTCACTCGACCATGATCCTGGAATAGATTACTCAAAAGAAATTCTTAAAATAACAGAGGATCCATCATTTGAGAACACCTCGTTAATAATAAGTGGAAAATCACATCAAATAGCACCACTCAAAAAACTCGTAAAGAAAAAAAATATTTTAAAATTCAAGAAAAATAGAGGATACAGTGGTATATTTATATGGTTTACCCATTAACAAAGTCAATTTTACATTAATTTAAGGTGAGACACAGGACAAAGAATGGAAATAAATTTGGTGGTAATAGCTAAATTACACATTATCAGACAGAGTCTTATGCAGAGACTTAAACCTCTCGGATACAATGTATATACATTCGCAGATGCACAAGAATTATTAAAACATTTTAGTACCATTAACCCCGACGCAATCGTCATGGACGGTGATGGCGAAGAAAAAACGTGGAAACTTTTGTTATTAGGATTGAAAAAACTGAAAAAAAGAATATTTTTTATCTTAATGATAAGTAAAATGTCAATAGACGAGGCAAATCAAGCAATTTCACTTGGTGTCTCAGGTATCATACTAAAACCATTTAATCCAGCACAACACATTAGAAAAATCTCGGAGATCATTCTCGAAGAAAAATCCATCCAGATGAAAAGAGAATTCCCCCGTTTTTACTTCGGTGCAAATGAAAAGGCATCTTTGAAATATTTCGACACGAAAATAAAGGATATTACCTCATTTATTGTAATAAATCTCTCCCAACGAGGGGCCCTTCTGCACCTTATTTATCCTGAGACCAAGGATGTCCTGCAACCGGGCTACAGAGTGCCGGAGGGCAAGTTAACATTGGGCACAATGGAATTCTCAATATCTTTTATGGTTATTCATAACGAGAGTAATAAAATAGGGATACTAATCGAAGAAATCCATAGTGAGAAGAACCAATTTTACAAATATATTGATACGCATTATACGAATATTTTTGGTACCTCAAAGGTAAAGGGAAAATGGTAGGTGTCTTTTTTATAGCAATTCCAATTCTAATAAGTAGTATTCCAATAGCATGTAATCTGTTATTTGCAATAGACCTTCGAAGTGTAACAGGTATATTTCATGCCTTTTTCACCCTTCTAACATTGATTACCGCCTTTACAGCAATACAGGCAAATAAAAACAACCCATCAACAAAGAGAGCATGGATGTATTTCTTTGCTGGAATACTTATGTTTGCAATAAGCGGATTTGCCAGAAAAATCACAGGGGAGAATTCACCCTATTTATCAAAAATCTTATTTCTTATAGCAACAATCCCCATTTTTATTTTTATTTATCTAATAGTGAATCCTCTACGCCACTTTCTATACACAAAACAACAAAAGAAACAAATTATACTGATATACATAATAATAGCATTTCTATTCACTCTAGCCGTCATAATTCCCATTTTAATTCAACTTCCAACCAAATACAGAATAGAACATAAACTCCTCATACTCCACTCGATTAGCACACTTTTTCAATTAGCTATTATTTTCCCTATTAGCGGTATTCTCATACTATTTGGTATTAAACCTGGAAATCTATCCTACCTTCTAATCGGATTTGGATTTTTATCCGGCCTTATTACCGAGATAATGACTCTATATAACTTCTTTTATAATACTACTATCACACGTGACTTACTCTATATCACAGGTTACTTAGAAATAACATACCTATTCATGGGAGGTCTAGTAGAAACTTTCTACTCTAGAAAAAACACCTAAACTACTCCCAGAGGGTATCTCCGTTAACATAGAAAGTTTCCTCCGTTTCCGTTATCCCTGAGGAAATAATTCTATTAATCGCATTTAAATAGGCTACCAAACTCGCCTCTATCACATCTGTACTTCCATAATGCCCGTGAAATCTTTTACCCTTAAACTCAACTGTTACTGTTATCTCTGCCCTGGCATCCTTCCCCTCAGAAACAGTATCAACGGTATACATTATAAGTTTTGGGGACAACCCAACAGCTCTGTCTACCGCCCTATACAACGCATCCACAGGTCCTGTTCCACCAGCGGATTGGACAATTTTTTGTTCACCATTCCACAGTTCCACAATCCCAACCGGTAGGGTAGATGAACCCGTCATAACCCCGAAAGACCCCAATATATATTTTTGGAGATTCTGAGTTCTCATATCTTCGATAATTAATCGCAATTCAGAAACTTTTATATATCCCTTCTTTTCCATGTAGTACTTATACTTAGAATAAAGCTCCTCAAGGACAATGCCTTCATGAGAAATATTAAAATTCTCGAGAGCCTTTTCAAATTCTGCCACCCCCATCACTTGACTAGAAAAAATTTCATCCGACTCTTTTCCTATATACTCCTCACTTAATATCTCCCTTACCCTCTCAGGCAAAGAATCCCTCGATCTAGAACCCTCCGGCTCTCTAAAAGCACATCGGCCAATTACAGGCTTGTTGGGATGGGGTACTATACCTGTCAAATGAGAAACCAGTAGGGCTGTTTGATTGATCTTCCCCATTTTTAAAGAGTGTTCGATATTAAAGCCCCCACTTAACAACTCAATGCTCATTGCCACTTCCTCCAAAGGAGTATTTCCAGACCTTGCTCCCAATCCGCCTATAGTTACCTCAACATGACTTGCACCATTTTCTATGGCAGTAAGAGTATTCGCCGTAGCAAGTCCAAGATCATTATGAAAATGCACACCAAGAATAGTTTTGTAATCCTTCTCTGAAATACGCGAATAAACTCTCTTTACCAGTTTACTAACCTGAAAAGGGAACATAACCCCGTTGGTATCAGCCAAACTCACCGTATCAGCTCCACTTGAACAGGCAACATCCACGGCATCAAGAAGAAATTCCTCCTCCGTATGGGGGAATTCGCTAAAAGAAAATTGTACCATAACATTTGACCGTTTAGCATGCAAAATTGCTTCCTCTATCATTTTGAGCACTTCGCCCCTTTTCTTTTTGAGGACCTCATTTATAAATTGATCAGAGACAGGCATAAAAATGTGAAGGTAGGGTTTATCGGCGTTAGACAGATTCCTTAATGTAAAATCAATATCTTCAGGTATGGCCCTACTCAACGCAGAGATATAAGCTCCATCCTTAATTTCTCTCGAAATTGCAGAAACCGCTTCTCTATCACGATCCGATGCGAAAGGATATCCCGCATCAATAATATCCACTCCCAGCTCATTTAGCTTATGTGCAATCTCCAATCTGTCTCTGAGATTCATAACCATAAAGGGTAACTTATTTCCATCTCTAAGCGTTGTATCCAAGAAAAAAATTTTACGACTCATACGATTCATTTCCTCCCTCTATCTACTGAAGAAAATAATAATCCCTATCTAAATAATTTTAAAGTAGAATTTACTTGTTGAAAAGCAACCAGCTTGATAATATCATTCAATAACTAACTATGTCCAAGATAGAAATAATTCTTACAGCCGAAGAGACCAAAAAATTCAACCTTAAGGGTAAAACCGCTGTTATTATAGATGTCCTTAGAGCATCCACCACAATTACTATCCTCCTCGAAAAAGGGGTAAAAGGCATCACACCAGTTACTACTATCGAAGAGGCATTCAAAGTAAGGGAAAAGTTAAAAAAAGAGAAAAACCAAGGAGAAATACTCTTGATGGGAGAACGAAACGGAATTAAACCGCAAGGATTTGATTACGGCAACTCTCCAACCGAAATCTATGCCATTTCGTCACGTGTACTCCAGGACAAATGGGTAATACTAACCACAACTAATGGTACAAAAGCAATAAATTATTCAAAGGATGCCAACACAATTGTAATTGCTTCCATGAGAAACCTGCCTACAGTTACAAAATTTCTCTCCAATGAAAAGAACCAAATCGTTATTGTCTGCTCAGGTACAAATTCTCAATTTACAGTAGAAGATTTTTATACAGGAGGGATGATAATTAAGGAACTATTAAACTCCCACACCCCCTTCAACGATATCACCTGGCTTGCCGCCACAATAGCAGAAACCCCTCTAGAAAAGGTTATCAACGACAAAACATGTTTTCATTTAAAAAAACTAATAGAGATAGGTTTCAAACATGATGTAGAATTTGCTCTCACAATAGGTAACAGCCCCATACTTCCTGTTTATAATATCCCCAAAAATCTTATCGTTTCCAACTAAACCCGTCGACACTACTCCCACTTCAACCTACCACTACACAAAATCGCCCAGAGGGAAACGAATTATTACCCTTGTACCCCTATCTTTTTCACTACTCACTTCAATTGTTCCCATATTTCTTTCAACTATTGTTTTACAAAAGTACAATCCCAACCCTTCATGCTCATATTTAGTAGTAAAAAAGGGATCGAAAATCTTCTTTAAATTAATTTCATCTATTCCCCTACCTTTATCCACTATTTCTATTATATACTCACCACTTTCTCTGTTAATTTTACCATTTATAACTATATCAGAAACATCGCTAAAACGCTTATCAAGAGGATATCCACTCGGTACCTTCAAGGCCTCCACTGAATTCTCCAAACAGTATACAATCGCATCTGTAATTTCACGAGGATAACACTTTATCTTAACATTCTCCTCCAGATTGACCTTTATATTAATCCCCTGATATCTTTGCTTTATTTCTTTCACCGCCTCTTCGATAATCACTCTTGCCTCAATACTAGCAGGAATATTAATCTTCGAACCAGCCAGAGAAATCAGTTTACGCACAAAATTTTTTATTTTTATGCTACCCTCCTGGGCAATCAACAGATACTTTTTAATCTCTTCCCTGTATTTAACAAGCTCCAAATTACTAAGATCACCTCCCGTGTAGAGAGTCTTTTCCATATCCTCAAACTTCTTCTCTAAAGCTATCAAACTATTAGAAATATAATTAACAGGATTATTTATCCTATGTGCAATGCCAGTAATTATACCCCTTAACTCCTTCATCTTCTTAGCCTGAAAATTTTTTAACCCTTCCCTATTCAATTCCTCAAGAATAGATATTAGTTCCTGATTTTTACTTTCAAGTTGCTCCGCATATCTAAAGGTTTTTCTATAATAATTTCTGTAAAAAAGTTTTTCTATCGCTGTAATAAAAAAAGATCTCCCAACAAAGAGTAAAATAAACAGCAGAGTAACTACTATAAACCCCGCAATATCATCCGGTAAACCATAGTTAACAATAAAACCTCTCTTCAAAGGTTCATATAATACAGTAAAAAAAGAAAAAGTAATGAGAGCTAGAATAAAATACACGATATAACGCGTAGCGAAAAATTTAATGTTAAATACTCTCTGCTTCATTAAACCTATAATAAAAAACAGAGGTATAAACATAAGAAACAAATTTGCAAAATTCCCCATTCCTATTCGCATCTCAGGGGAATTGCCAAGAATAATAGGAAGTTGATCAAAGAAGAAATATGGAGGAAGTGCTATTAAAACCCCTGCAACGATCCACTCTATCCTTCTCTTTTCACTGCTGTAAGGAGTTTTAATGTAAGAAACAATAAGGAGGGTTAAATATACTATATATGCAATCCCGTCAGAAACGTTACCAAAACGCCCAAGCAATCTGTATCTAGAGAGCCATATCTCTCTTCCCGTAGCCGACCATACGGAATAGTAATACATCCTGACACCAAAAAATACAACATACAATCCTACTATTGAAAGAATAATCCCAATCCGCAAAACCTTAGAACCCTTCCTGCGAGGAAAGTAAAGAGCAAAGAAGACCAATAACCATGCGGTTATCTTCCCCAGATGTATCAACATATTTGAAAAAACTGACTCGTAATAGAAAGGCTTTACCGTAGTAAACACGAGATAAAATAGCGATGCCAGAACAATAAAATTAGAGGCAGTATCATCATACATCGTAAACGTGAGATAAAAAGCGGTGAATATAAGAACAATGACCATTATAAGAGTGAACACCCAATCTATTCGAGAAATATTGAATAGAGGTGTTATCCAGATATCTTTTATTTTACTCTCCCGCAGTACTGTTACTTTAACAGGTTTAAAATTCCATATATTTTTATCGATTCTTACCACATCCCAACTATTTCTAACCGGGATATCATTTATCCTTAATATGTAATCCTTATTCGCTCTCAATCCCGCAGAAACAGCAGGAGAAAACGGAGATTTAGGGGAAAAGAGAACATGCCCCTTGTACAGAACAACCTCTGGATAGTTGACAACAAGACCTGTATTAGGTTTGGCCAAATATCGAATAAAATATACAAGAGACACAGAACTCAAAATAACAGCGAGGGAGAGG
Source organism: uncultured Spirochaetales bacterium (assembly GCA_964596425.1). Classification (GTDB taxonomy): domain Bacteria; phylum Spirochaetota; class Spirochaetia; order SZUA-6; family SZUA-6; genus CAZQTC01. Next base: position 725,198 of record CAZQTC010000023.1, read on the forward strand.
AGTAAAGTGAAACGTCCCCTTCCTCTAAAGTTAACAAATACTCCCTCAACCATCAAAATTATTATATAGTTATATGATATGTATGTCTACAAACTTCACAGAAACCAAATTTAGTTTCATTACAAATCAAAAATAAGGTAATCGCATTTCATATATATCTCTTCCCTCAAAATTTCCCGAAAATCCAAAATATTCAAGCAACTCTCTGTGTAAAAAGTTATATATGTTCTCCGTAATACAAAAACTATTGGGTTTGGCGAATCTTTTTCCAAGGTGTACCACGGAATTAATACAATCAGAAATGACATGCCCCTTTCCCACCCTGGCATAAGTCATATTTCCAAGGTGCAAAGCCAATCTAAAAGATACGAAATCCGGGAAGAGTGAGTCTTCAACGTCAAATATATACTTAAAAATTTTTAATCGAAAACCACAAAGAGCAGAGAGAATTTCTCTTCCGTTAAAAGGAAACAAAACTATACCCGAAAAACCACTCCACATCCATATCCTACCATCATAGGGAGTTACAGAATTCTTAATGAAACTATAAAACCTACTCACCGCTATATCCAGATTACTCTTCCCCCACGTTCCTTCCATCTCTGATTTTCCATCTAATTCAACAAACATCACGGAAAATGTATACTCTTTCCCCTCTTTAATTTTTTCCCAACTCACAGGTACATACTCATGTGTACTCACCTTTGCAGAACTGTTCTGGGCAATTAGTATCTCAGACTCCTTCCTATATTTTTTTATATAATTGATTACTCTTCTACTTCGGACAGAAAAATTTTCAGTTGTCAATTCAAACTCACCTATATAATCCACACAACCCCTTAAAAACAACCCCCCAATACTTTCAACTACTCCCTTAGGATCTATTATTCCCCAAAAAATTCCGCCTTTTTTAGAGAGATACACGATTTCTCTCTCATATTCGTTTCTCAGATTAAGATCAAGATACACAATAACTGTTTCAGAAACCCCCCTTAATATTTTTCGTAACAATCCAAAATTATAAAATTCCACAGCGTTCCGCTGCTCAGAAAAAAATGGGTACTGACTTAACTCGTCGATACTATCTGTAAATATCAGTGTTCTTACCTTCATTCCTCTCTCACTCATTCCAACGTAATCTAAAATTGTAGAGATAATTTCCTGTTGACACCTCTACCTGCCTAAAAAATCTTTCCAACTTCCCTCCCAGGTCAGAAAATACCCCGGGGGAAACCGTAACACTGTTAGGAGGAGTGTACTGGGACTCTATAATCTCAAGTCGCCTTAAGGTATCATTTTGCACGGTATCAATACTACTAGAAAAAACCGAAGGCCCTGTATGAACCGCAACTCTAACTTTTAGCCTCTCGTCTAACCTGCAACCTATTAGATTGTACATAAACAACTCCATAATAATTTCAACTCCACAAAGTGCTGCCTTTAAATTTTTATTGGCTAGATAAAAAGCCGCAATTCCTCCATCACCCTCCCAACTCCACACCCTCCCATCTCTCTTTTCTACAATACGTTTAACTATGTTTTTCACAGCTTCATATGTCTCTCTTATAACCTCCCTTGGATAACTCCTGACCAATCTTGAATTATCCACTATATCTACCCTGAGGAAAGCGAACTCATAAATTCTACCCTCTTGAAGAATCCCCCACCCCTTTGTCTTTACCCTCCCCTCTACAAACATACCAATCTCTGAATTGTACTTATAGTTTAACTGTTCCACTTCGTTTATAATCTGCGAGAGAAAGCGTATAGAAACTCTCCTGCCCATTATTCCATTCTTATCCACATCGATCAAAACCTCCACAAATCTAAGAAAAGCATTTCCGTGTTTCATATCGGAGATAATCTGTTTCGCCGCGGTAATCTGAGGGAGAGGGATATTTTCCGGAAAACCGGAACGACTGTGAAGGTCGTAATCTGGAAATACCTGTCTAGCCAGACGTTCCATCAAATCGACAGTCATAGACTGAGAGAGAGATTTAATTATCAAATTTTCAAGACGTGTACTAATTCTCAATGACAACTCACTTTCTAAATATACTTTTTAATTTTACGGAAAAAACCAAATTCTACTCACCAATCTACCTACACAACCATTACCACAGAACTTCTCCCCCATCATGGAATTTGGTTTTTTTCTCGTTAACATCGAAAATCTTAGAAGCAACTATTATCGCCTCATCATCGTAACCTCGCCTTTCCCAATAACCTGCCTCATACTCATCCTGAAAAACCACTCTGACAATACTTTTGGCACTCTTATAACCCCACAATTGAGGAAACACAACTCTTACCGGTCCTCCATACTCTACCGGTAACTCCTCCCCCTCCGCCGTCAGGGCAATAATTGCACGTTCGTACCTCAGAGCTTCTATTGGAACCACAGTAAAATACTTTTCCCCATAAGAAACAAACTTCACATATCTGACTCTCTCTGTAGGCTTAACTATCTTTAAAAAATTTTTACCGAGGATTCCTCCCCAGTTTAATCTAACAGACCAACGGGTTACAGAGGTTAACCGACAGGAAACCTCATCCCTCCAATTTTCTCTCATATCCAGCAAACTAAATGATAATGTATTTTCTACCTCTCCCGTAATTTCCAGTTTATGTGAAGTATAATCTATTTCGGGTTTCCCCTCATCCCAGAAAATTGGAATTTCATAACTAAATATCTTTTTCATATACAAACACCATTAATCTCTACCAGAAGAATGTAGAAATTGTAAATTATAAAAAATTCATGGTCAAGCATCTACAAATTTTTCCTTAATACTTTATTATCCTCAATCTCAATCCTAGTTGACACAAAATGTGCTCCTTGTTATATTTTCACCTGTTACGGCATCGTATCCAAATGGCGGCGTAGCTCAGTTGGTAGAGCAAGCGGCTCATATCCGCTGGGTCAGGGGTTCAAGTCCCTTCGCCGCTATTTTTTGTAATAATTGTAATAAGTAGTAACCCAAAGGACAATCTGAGGCCCTTCATGTCAAAAATCCTAAAAGATAAACAATTTTACAAATTTTGCGCCTATGGCTTTCTCAAAAATTTGAGATTTTTCGATCCGTTTATCATTCTTTTCTTCAGAGAAATGGGATTGTCATTCTTCGAAATCGGAATTCTTTTTTCAATAAGGGAAATATCAACAAATATTTTTGAAATTCCTACAGGTATAGTAGCAGATTCCTATGGCAGACGGAAATCGATGCTATTCTCCTTTTCCGCCTACATACTCTCATTTATAATTTTTTACTTTTTCCCTCACTTTTCCATATACGCGATAGCCATGATACTCTTTGCCGTCGGAGAGGCATTCAGAACAGGAACTCACAAGGCAATGATTCTTGAATACCTCAAGATTAAGGGCATTGAAGACACCAAGGTTTACTACTACGGTAGAACCAGAGCCTGCTCAAAGGTGGGTTCTGCGATCTCTTCTCTTATAGCAGCTATTCTTGTCTTTTACAGTGGCTCCTTTAGAATAATATTTATTGCCTCGGTAATTCCCTATGTAGCAGAACTCTTTCTAATGCTCTCATATCCTAAGTACCTGGACGGGGAAATGCGCAATGAAAAGGGTAAAAATCTACTTCATACCATCTTCCTTCAGATAAAATCCACACTCACAGACTTTATGGGCATCTTCAAAACGAGAGAATCCCTAACGGCAATACTCAACTCCGCCTCATTTGATTCCATCTTTAAAACAGTAAAAGACTACCTGCAGCCCGTCTTGAAAGTATATACTTTATCCATCCCATTGTTTCTCTACCTATCAGAAACCCAGAGGACCTCAATACTGAACGGGCTAGTATACTTTTTACTATTTCTACTCACGTCTCTTGCATCTATGTCATCTGGAAATATCACCAAAAGATTCAACAACCTATCAACCGCGGTAAACCTTACCTATCTCATAGGCGGAATAATGGTACTACTAAGCGGTTTATCCCTACGTTTTTCCCTTTTCATCGTTGCCATTGTATTCTTTGTTCTCCTCTACATGCTTCAAAATATAAGGCGACCCATGAATGTAGGACTGATAAGTGAACTTATATCAAATAAGATTATGGCTACCGGTCTATCGGGAGAATCTCAAATAAAGACCCTACTGGTAGCTGTTTTTTCACCTCTAATGGGTTTTCTTGCAGACAGATTTGGTCTGGCAAACGCCCTTATCTTCTTCGGGATAGTTGCATTTATCCTTTTAGTTCTATTCAGAGTTAAACCTGTTCAAAACCTCAAAGAAAAGAACGAAACTAAACAAAACGTCTCCTAATCTCTGCACTGACATAGTCCAATAGAGCAACGGTAAGAGCGATAAACCATACTGCTATACCTGCAGCTCTGTAGTCAAGAAGCCTTATATACTGAACAAGCAAAAATCCAATTCCACCACCCCCAACCAGACCTATAACCGTTGACATCCTGACATTGATATCCCACCTGTAGATAGAAAAAGAAACAAAGGGCGGTATCATCTGAGGAACCACAGCGTACATAATTGTTTGGAGATGGGTTGCGCCTGTTGCCTGAATAGCCTCGATAGGACCCGGATCAATACTCTCAATCGCTTCGGAGTATAGCTTTCCCAATGCAGCCACCGAATGGAATGTAAGGGCGATTATCCCGGCAAAGGGTCCCAATCCCACCCATACAACGGCGATCAATGCCCATATGAGAGGCTCGATAGAACGCACAACGTTCAAAATTGTTCTGGTAATATAGTAGATTGTAAGGGTTATCCAGGAGCCGGACATCAAATTTCTAGCAGCGAGAAAGCTGATCGGTATTGCAAAGATTATCCCAAAGAGCGTAGCCATCATCCCCATAAAAATAGTCTCAACCATTCTGGAAATTGTAAGTTTTAGGGGATCGTTTATGACAATTGCTCCTGTCGGTGTAACCTGCCTTGCCTCCACATGGTGTATCTGTCTACCCTCAGCGGACGGAGGCATTAACCTGTACGGCATAATTATCTTAATCTTAAAACTCCCCTTGCTATCTGTAACAAGAGTTACATATTTACCCCTCTGTCTCAGGCGAAATTCATTGCCGATGGGGTCAATCCACCAGATATCCGTTTTGGTGTTTGGTTTAAAATTTTTGCCCCTAACGGTAAGCACCGTACCCTCTATTATCCTGTTATTTTTGTCCAGCCGTGACAACTGACCACAGGTAGGTTCCACCCAGATATAGGGTTTCCCCTCCTTTTCAACCGGTTTTTTCGGGGGATTTTCCCCACAGGGTACCAACACCGGGGCTTTAGCACTTACAACCTCCGTTTTGTGTTTAATAGCAGCTTCCCATGGCCATAGTACCCGCGATAGGGGAGTGAGAGCCTCTGTAAACTTGGTAACCATCTTATATGGGCTTATCTCGCTTATCTCCCACCCCAGAACAAAAAATACAGCTATTAGCAAAACAAAAACCTTAAAGCCACCCCGCTCACCTCTCTTCGCCTGTATATATGCTTCAAAAGCGGTTATAATCCATATCAATACCATTCCAACCAAAACGAGAATTACAAATAGGGGTTTTCGCGTTAGAGATTTATGAAACATTGCAAAGAGAGTGGGTTGCCCGTGACCTATTAGAGTTACACGCCAGACAAAGATAAAAAACATAGTAATCAAGGAAGCAAAAACGAGAAGCCCTTTCCGTCCCTCCCTTAAAAGCAACTGACCCAAACCCGGTATAATAAGAGAAAGAATACCATAAACAAACGGACATCTCTTTCTCTCCGTCCTTTTAAGTGCAAAGCTTTCTTTTAGATAATCCTCACTCTTCTCTGTCTTACCCTTTTTCATAGTGAATCCTTTACTCATCACCTAACTACAACTACAAATTAAAACCCATCAATGCTACCCGCACTAACCCTTTCCGCTTCTTCCCCGTATATTTCCTTGAATTCTCTATCCGACATATTTTTAATATCCTTGCCTGTCCCTCTATAAACGAGACGTCCATTTCTCAGACCAATAACCTTTGTGGCGTACCGTTGAACCAGGTCGAGATAGTGAAGGCTGCATATTACAGTTATATTTCTCTCTCTGTTCATCTTCTCAAGATAACCGAGAATAGAATGTGCCAATACGGGATCAAGGCTGGCAACAGGCTCATCGGCAAGGATCATCTTGGGATTTTGAACAATCGCTCTAGCAATTCCGACCCTCTGTTGCTGCCCGCCGGATAGTTCATCCGCCCGCTTCGCAGCTTTTTCCTCTATCCCTACCTGTCGCAGAGCTTCAAATGCCAGTTCTATATCCTCTCTTGAAAACTTATTTAAAACACTTAACCATGGATTTGTGTATCCTAATCGCCCGGCCAGGACATTTTTAAGCACAGATGAACGCTTAACAAGATTGAAGTGTTGAAAAATCATTCCAATCTGTCTTCTGATCTCACGAAGATGGGATGTATCAGCAGCCGTGATATCTTCTCCGTTCCAGATTATTCTCCCTTTGGTAGGCTCAACCAAACGATTTATGCATCTGAGGAGAGTTGATTTTCCAGAACCGCTCAAACCTATAACAACAAGAAATTCACCATCCTCAACCTCAAAACTTACATCCCTTAGGGCCTCGGTTCCATCCTCATAAATCTTGGATAAGTTTTCAACAACTAACATACCAACCAATCCCCAAAACAAAGGGGGTGAAAGATAGCGTTATCGCCTTTTCTTCCACCCCACTTTTCAAGTGATTACTTACTCTTCACCAGATCTTCAATGTTCATACCAGAGGCTTGAAGCAACTGCCTAAAGGGATCGTAGAAACTATCATCGATCCTCTTCAATCCATTCCACTGGTAAGCTGTTTTAAGAGCCTTTTTCCCTTCATCAGTTTTCGAGATTTCCAGGAGAGCATTTATTATCTTCTCTTTCAAATCCTTAGGCATCGAGGGAATAAACTGAACTCCATCATTGGGAATAGCAGGGGTAACCTTAATTACCACAATCTTCTCCATCACATCAGGATGATCCTTTTCTATTCTTGTCCTCGCGTCCACATAGGTAGCCCCAGCATCAACCTCACCCTTGTAAACCGCAGCTACAACAGAATCATGACTCCCGGCATCGACTATTCTTGCTAGATCCTTTTGAGGATCAAGCCCCGCAGCTTTCATCATTAACATAGGGATAATCCAACCACTTGTTGAAAGAGGATCCGGTCTTGCAAAGGTTCTACCCTTTAAATCCTTCAGGGTATGAATTCCAGAATTCGCTTGAGTAATAATCTGGCCATTATAAGTAGGGCTACCATACCTGATAGAAACCAGAGCCGCATCGGCACATCCCAACTCGTGGGCCAACACGTATGAAAAAGTAGCAAGTGAGGCCATCTGAGCCGTAGGAGGATTACTCCGCATTGCCTCTATAACACCGGCATACTCCGTAGCAACGTTCGTTTTAAAATACAAACCGGTCTTCTTGTGAAGCAGGTCAGCGACAGCTTGAGCCCCGGTAGCAACCCTTTCCATCTCTCCAGAGGGAACAAAGGACCACACAATAGGATTATCCTCTGATCCCAACGCCTTTTCCTTCTGTCCGGTTGCAAACAATCCTACAGTACAAACAAACAGAAGCAAAAAACTTAACAATACTCCTTTTTTTACCATACATTCCTCCAAAATTATATTCTTAAGCTTAGCTTAGATGAGAGATGTTTATACGTCAAGGGAAAATAGAAATTCAAAAACAGGAGAAAATCAGACATAAAAAAACCACCCTTTTTTCAGGGTGGATACCTAATATAGCAGGGGCAGGATTTGAACCTGCGACCTCCGGGTTATGAGCCCGACGAGCTACCAACTGCTCTACCCTGCGTCGTTGGAAAAAAGATAATAAAATAAGCCTAAATAGTCAAGTAGCACCTCATTAGAAAAATTCTGCAACCGTAACCGACCACAAGGCGCACCCATCCACTCCAACATATTAAGGATAGATTCGTCTAAATCCCGGAACCCTTGCCTCTGCATTTAACGTGAGATCCGACACCCTCCCACTGGTAAATAAATGGTATCCCAATCCCGCAACCATTGCAGCATTATCCGTACAATACTTCATAGAGGGGAAGATGACCTCTATACCCTCAATGGAGCCCAATCTAGATCTCAAATAACTATTGGCAGCCACTCCCCCACCCACAACAATTCTTTTAATTCCACTGTCACTTGAAGCCTTCAGAACTCTATCGACTACCATATCAATAGCCACTCTTTGAAAAGAAGCGGCAATATTTTCTACGGTTTTATCATACCTTCTATCCCAAAACTGTTCGAGCTGGTTAATTACCGCTGTTTTTAACCCAGAATACGAAACATCGTATCTATGTTCACCCTTATGAAGTGAGGGCTTTGGAAAATTAAAAGCCTCAGACTCCCCCTTTTTAGACAACCTGTCAATTGCCACACCTCCGGGGTAACCCAATTTATAGTACTTTGCCACCTTATCAAAAGCCTCTCCACATGCATCATCTATAGTAGTACCCATTATCTCTATCGAATCAAACGAGGAAACTCTTGCGATGATTGTATGTCCCCCGGAAATAATTAGTCCTAGATACGGATAATCTATATCATTCTCCAGATGAGGCGCATAGAGGTGGGCAAGAATATGATCCACACCAATAAATGGCACCCCTAGAGTAAAAGCTAATCCCTTTGCAAACGAAACTCCTACAAGAAGAGAACCTATCAATCCAGGTCTATAGGTAACAGCAATTAGCTCTATCTCCTCCCTATTAACCGAGGCATCGTTGAAAGCCTTTTCAACCACAGGGTAAATCCACTCGATATGCTTCCTCGAAGCTATTTCAGGAACAACTCCGTAGTACGGTTTATGATACTCTATCTGAGTATGCACCACGTTACTTAAAACCCTCTTCCCGTCCTCCACGATAGAGGCGGCACATTCATCACAAGAAGTTTCTATTCCTAATACTAACATATCCCCCAAACCTCATCTCTTACTCAATTCTAGTATCTAAGCTAGCTCTAAAACTCTTGTTTGTAAGACTTTTAATTAAATCATTTATTTCAGAGAAACTAAAGCCCTCTGATGAAAGTAAAGGTTTCACCTTTTGCAAAACATCGAGAATTTGTGGGTTCTTAACATGCCCTATCAATATGGCATAACCCTTCCTTCTCGCAATTTCCATTCCCTTCAATACCCATTTCTCTATCTCCCCTTCACCAGGGGTATTATCTAGAAAAACATCTCTAGCCAAATACGGAACCTGCCACTTCAAAGCTGCTTCTCTCGCCCTTGACTCAGAGGTTGTTTTACTGTCGATAAAATACTTATTACGAATATGAAAATACTCCATCACTATTTCCATAACCCTGCTACTAGCGGTAGCCTTTGAGCCCATATGATTATTCGCACCCAAAGCACCTGGTACAGAGTTAAAGTCTCTATCTAATTTTCTGAATATTTCTTCTCTGGAGTCTCCCACAAAAATAGCACCCGGACCGGGATCCATTCCATTTTCAGGTTCCATCGGGAGATGCAATAGCAATCCCTTGCCCGCCTTCAAAATTTCCCTTGCTGACTCTTTGCTGTATCTCAAATTGGGTAATACGGATATGGTAATTTTACCACGAAAATTTAAAAACGGTTTTAGAAGTTTCAAACTATAGCCTGCGTCGTCGATTATAATAACAAGCTTACCACCTCTCTTAGGATGTTCCTTTCTTCCTCCTACCCCTTTAGCACTCTCACCCTCTAATTTTCCCCTTTTGTGCGGTAACTCTTTCTTGAGGGGTTTATTCTTCACTTCCCTCGAGGGACTACTCGAGGGACTAACAGGGGGCAAAAAAATTAAAATTAAAACGAGTAGAAAAAATATAAGGACGAGAAGTACAATTGCACCTCTCATCCTGGTTTTATCTTTACTATGGCTCTTCTTTGCTTTTCTCCGGGATATCAACTTGGAACTGGCCTTTTGCTCAAACCAAATTAACTATACTTAACTTAATTATAGATATAATCCTTTAAATCTTCGGCCATAGCCCTTAATTTCTTTAATGCTCTCATCTCTATCTGTCTAACAGTCTCAGGAGAAATTCCCAATTCCTCTCCTATCTTTTTAAGGGTATACTTTTTCCCTCCCATAAACGCAAACCTATACATGAGAATCTTCTTTTCCTTATTCATCAATGTCTCTAAAAATTTCATTGTCTCTTCTCTTAAACTCTTCCTTATTATTTCCCTGTCAGGATCATAGGTGTAATCCTCTATCATATCCTGAAGCGTGGAAGAATCTTTCGAAAGCGCACTATCCAAAGAAATAGTAGAATTGGAAATCCTCATCAATTTCACTACCTCTTCCTCTTTCATTCCCGCCTCTTCGGCTATTTCCCTATAAGTTGGTTCCCGCATTAAACGCTGTGAAAGATTGTTATACACATTGTTAATTTTTCTGATCTTTTCCTCTTTCCTATGGGGTAGTCGTATCGTTCTCTTCTTATTAGATAGGGATCGCACAATCGACTGCTTAATCCACCAAGAGGCGTAGGTGCTAAAACGAACGTGCTTTCTATAATCGTATTTAGATGCTGCCTTTATCAAACCAAGATTTCCCTCCTGGATCAAATCCAGCAACGAAACATCAGGGGTAACATAGGCTTTGGCTATTCGCACAACGAGGCGAAGGTTTGACTCGATAAGTTTTTTCTTAGCCTCTTCGTCACCATTCAGAATTCTCTTTGAAAGTTCCAATTCTTCTTCAAAACTCAAAAGGTTTGCCTTCTTTATCTGATTAAAATAGGCCTTTAACAAATCTTCTCTCTGATATTTATTACCAGCATTTCCTGTCATACGCTTCCCCCGCCTATATACAAGCAAGAAGCATGCCACAAATAGCTCAGGGGTCTCTACAAATAATTGCTTACAACACAAACAATTATACTGGGTATAATGCGACCTGCTAACTGAGCAGAAAAAGTGTCTTATTTTTTATACACTTTTCAGGCGAGGTATCAAAAATATTTAATACGAGACAATATAATATTTTATAGTCATATAAAATAAGGTTATTTATTTGACAATTGGTCATATAAAACTCTGGCAAGGCCAAAGTTCCCTGTTTCGGCCATTTCTTCAGCGTATTTATCGTAGAGCATATCTTCGAAAAAATCCTCGGCCATCCCTCCATGAAGAAAATCACTTTTATTTATGGTTTTCTTCATGGCATTTAACATCTGCTTTATAAAGATAGCCTCAAATTCTTCACATACCTTATAGAGTTTCTTATTCTTAATCTCTCTATGTCGTATTACCGGTGTTAATCTCGTATTTATAGCAGGATTGGTAAGATTCAGATTATCTATATTCATACACGGTACCCCTCACATGATTTTTAGCTCACCATAGAGTGCTCCAGCTTTATCAATAGCCTTTAGAATAGAAATAATTGCATCACTTTTTAGTCCTATCGCTTTCAGCGTATTAACAAAATCATCCACGCTAACTGTATCTTTTATTACAAATGGTTGATTCGCATTTTCCTCCCCGAATTGCTGATAAAAACCTACATTTATTTGAACCGATTTATACGCAACTGCAACTTTTCCTATCCTTACATTTTCCCCCATGATAATAACGCCTGTCTTGGAATCTATAACAACTGTATTAGAACTATCCGGTTTAACCTCAATTGACTCTATAGAAGCAATCAGTTTAACAATATCACCCTGCAACTCAGGAGGAACTGTTATATCTATTATTGAAGAATCCCGGGTAACAACTTTCAACTTGGGAAGTTTTTTACGAATCGCATCCGCAACCACATTCGCGGTTATAAAATTAGGATTTTTCAGCAGTATAGAAAGATTCCCATTCCTAAAAAAATCAGAGATTATTTTTTGTTCAACAATTGCTCCCTTGGGAATTCTACCCACCGTTTTCTGTTTCCCTTCTACTTCGATTACCCCTTGAGCAACAGCATACAATTTCCCGTTCGCCCCCCTAAGAGGCGCCTGAAGTAATACTCCTCCATCGAGATTTTTTGCATCTGCTATGCTGGAAACTATTACATCAATTCTATCACCCGGTCTCGCAAAGGCAGGAACCTCTGCTGTAATCATAACCACAGCGCTATTTTTACTCCTAATCTCATCGGGGCTTACCTTAAACCCGAATCTGTTCAGGAAATTTGCAATTGACTCTTTTAACACAAAGGAACGCGACGAATCCCCTTTACCAGGAAGCCCGGTTACAAGTCCCACTCCAACCAGCTGATTCTTTCTAATACCCTCAATATAACATATATCCTTAATACGGACAGTCGGAACCGAAAAAGCATGTACTATGGAAAAAACAAGATAGAGAATAAAAAACACAAAACCTACCGTTATCTTTACAAGAGTATATCTATGTTTTAACAAACTATTATCTAATCTCAACTAACACCTCCCCATCTCCAATAACCTTTCCCCTAAAGTACTTTCCTGTACCTATAGGTTTTACCCTTACCATATCGCCATAAAGATATTTCCCCGAGCTCACACAATAACCATCGACCCTTACAACTATCCCCCCATTTACAAAAACAATCTTCAGCGGTGAACCACTCTTTACAAGAACCACACCATCCTTTTCCCTTCTATTTTCCCCCGCCCTAGAAAAACCACCGGAAGTATTTCCAAATTTATCAACTCTCTCCCTCACCACAATCTTCAAAACCGAGATCTCACCACTATTGCCTTTATAATTTACATAGAGCAACCCCTTGCCCTGTTTCCTATCAAGTACAACAAAGTTTGTATCCAACATCTTTCCAGCTTTTAAATTCTCCAATTGATAGGTCAACCCTCCGAATAGAGAGTTAAGTTCCACAGGTGTTTCAATCCTATGAACCCTACAGAGAGAATCGACAATCTCTTTAACCAAATCTCCGTAGGAGGAAAGTTCCACCGGAACAAAAATTATTCTTTCGCCAACAATGACATTCACATCGACACCATTATTCGTCAAAATTTTCCTTACAGTATCTACAGGAAAAACTGTGATTTTTCCTGTAGATACCATCACAAATACACGGTGAAGAATCTTTGTGACCTCAGGATCATCATTTCTAACCAACAACAACCTATCAAAGGTCACTTTCCCTGTTCGAAATACAATATTACGTAAATAAACCTCACCCCGTATTCTCGTAGAGAAACTTTGGGGTGAGGCAAGTACACCCTGAATCAGAATAAAATATATGCAAAGATACACCAATCTCTTAAACATTTACACTGTCAATTACCTCTTCAAATTATTAGCAGTTGCAAGCATAGAATCGGAGGTCTGTATCGCTTTGGAATTCATCTCATACGCTCGCTGGGCAACAATCATATTGACCATTTCTTTTACCGCAGAGACGTTGGACATCTCCAAAAATTTTTGTTCAATCTTTCCCATTCCATCAAAACCGGGTCTTCCCCCTATAGCCTCCCCAGAAGCACTGGTCTGCTTGTATATGTTTTGACCAACAGAAGAGAGACCCGCAGGATTAACAAATCTATAAAGCATTATCTGGCCAACTTCTACAGGTTGATCACTTCCCGCAACCTTTACAGTAACACGTCCATCTTGGGATATAGTTAGAGTATTCCGAATAAAACCTTCGGGGAGAATAATCTCGGGCATTAACCTATATCCATTTGAATTAACAAGTTGGCCGTTAGCATCTATCTTAAACGAACCGTCCCGGGTATAACCATAGGTACCATCATACAAAAGTACACGGAAAAATCCTTCCCCTTGAATAGCCATATCGGAAACATTACCCGTAGACTCCAGGGCACCCTGGGTAAACATCTTCTGTGTAGCCGCCGCTCTCACTCCATGCCCCACCTGAATACCGGTAGGATAGAGGGTAACCTCCGTGGCAGGAGTTCCTGCTGCCCTTATAGTTTGATATAAGAGATCTTCAAATTCAGGCCTTACTGCCTTGTAACCGGTGGTATTAACATTAGCAAGATTATTGGAAATTGTATCAATATTAAACTGCTGACCTATCATTCCGGAGGCCGCAGTCCACAGTGACCTCATCATCTTTATTTACCTCCTTGCATTAAAACATACCTACTAAACCTTTACGGCATCGTTTATCAATTTTCCCAGTAGAGAGTCCTCAGCTTGAATCAGCTTTTGATTCGCCTCGTAACTTCTGTTGACCTCTATCATTTTCACCATTTCGGTAACCGGATTTACATTAGAACCTTCAAGAAAACCCTGCTTAACTTTAGGACGCGCATCTCCAACCACGATTTGAGCCATCCCGGACTCCTTTGTTGCTTTCCAATACGAGTTTCCTACCTTTTTAAGGTATCTCTCCCTTTTAAAATCTACAATTTTTAATCTATCCACAAACTCAAGATTTTCCCAATTGTTCTCCTCACGAGAAACAAGTCTGTTATCATCACCGGTAAAATCGGCATTCTGGTATATTTTGCCATCCTGATCTACGACGAAATTGTTCTCTTTCAATTTTATAGGCCCATGCTCACCAAGAACCAAATCTCCATTTTTTGTAACAAGGTATCCCTCATTGTTCAAAAGAAAGGTTCCGTTTCTTGTGTAGCGCTCCCCGGAATCTGTTTGAACAGCAAAAAATCCCTTCCCCTGAAGGGCGAGATCAAAATCATTGCCTGTTTCCTTCAACGGACCCTGAGTAAAAACGGTAAAGACCTCATTCTCTTCCACTCCCGTCCCAAGCTTTCCCACAATAGGGGTGGTATCCACTGAACCAAAGGGAAAGACATACACCCCATCATCATTCATTCGCCTTAAGAGGAGTTCAGGGAAGGCTTTTTCCACAGATGTATCACGCTTGTAACCTGTGAGATCTACATTAGCCAGGTTATTAGCAATTGTGTTAAGTCTCTCCATTTGCACAACCATCCCACTGGCGCCTGTATAAAGCCCTCTTATCAATTTAATGCCTCCTACAAGTTGGTATATTTATCAACTTTTTCCTTACTCGTTTTCAACGCCTCCCTAATAACAACCCCCACCTCCTAATTATCTTTCCCCATACATCGGCCTTCAAAGCTATTATCGGAAAAACAAAAACTATCCTTGATAAATTAACTCCTCCCATGTATAATTCTCATCATCAAATTAGCTTGAATTACTCTAATTTTATTGATAAAAATATTAAGAAAAACGAGCCAGAATAGCTCAGCGGTAGAGCAGCTCACTCGTAATGAGCAGGTCGTGGGTTCAAGTCCCACTTCTGGCTAGATATTTTGGCAAACGTCACAACTTTCCCCCTCGAATAGGGAAAGTGACTAATAAATATAAGCGTGTTATATTTTTTTCCACCTCTTTATTGACTACTACTATGCAAGCGGTTATAATTTTTCCTATCATTTTCCAAATATTAAAAAGGAGATAACCGTTGAACCAACAAACATCCACGCCGATCTTATCCTTGCGTAATGTACGCAAGTACTTTGGAGGTGTAAAAGCTGTCGATGGTGTCTCCTTTGATGTAGCTCCCAATAGAATAACTGGTTTGATAGGACCCAATGGTGCGGGGAAAACTACCACATTCAATTTAATAACAGGTTTCTATAAACCAGACGAGGGAGAAATCTACTTTAAAGGAGAAAGAATAGATGGCTTATCACTCCACCAAACCTTTCATAAGGGATTGTGCAGAACCTTCCAGATAAGTAGAGAACTTAAACTAATGACCGTACTGGAAAACCTTATGCTCGTCCCACCCGGTCAACTGGGCGAAAATCTGTTTAGAACATGGTTTACTCCAAAAGCTGTACGACAACAGGAACACGAGCTTAGAGACAAGGCTCTTCATACTCTTGAATTAATTGGCTTGATTCATTTAAAGGATGAATATGCTGGTAACCTTTCCGGAGGACAAAAACGTCTATTGGAATTGGCGCGAACTATGATGGCCAAACCGGATATTATTCTCTTTGACGAACCAGGTGCAGGGGTAAATCCAACGGAGAGAAAAATTTTAGCAGATAGAATAAGAGAGCTCGTTGAAACCCAAAAATTAACCGTTCTCCTAATTGGACATGAAATGGAACTTGTAATGAACATCTGTAACCCAATCATCGTAATGGATAGGGGCAAAAAGCTTACCGAGGGCACCCCAGAGGAGGTAGCAAATGATCCCAGGGTACTCGAGGTATATCTGGGAGGTGCAAGCGCATGAATATACTAGAGGTAAAAGACGTTGTATCCGGATACGGGAGCATGGAAGTTCTTCATGGCGTTTCCCTCGAAATAGAAGAGGGAAAGATTGTAGCCTTACTCGGTCCCAATGGTTCCGGTAAAACCACCCTCCTGCGTACGATATTTGGCCTTGTTACACCTACAAGCGGAAAAATCTTCTACAAGGGAGAGGAAATTACAGGAACCCCTCCCGAAGAGATGGCAAGAAAGGGAATATGCTATGTTCCTCAGGAGGAAAACATATTCCCAAGTCTTACTGTACAGGAAAATTTAGAAATGGGTGCATTCATAAGGGAGGATGACTTTAGTGATAGAATGGAAGAAATTTTTGAGTTTTTCCCCGATCTTTCCAATAGAAGAAAGAGCCGTGCGGGTGAACTGAGCGGAGGAATGAGGCAGATGCTCGCCATAGGAAGAGCTTTAATGTTAAATCCCGAGGTTTTACTTTTAGACGAGCCATCGACCGGCCTTGCACCCGTACTGGTAGACCATATCTTCGAAAGAATTCAATCTCTCAACAAACAGGGAGTCACCATATTCCTGGTAGAGCAGAATGCCCAGGCTTTAAACACCTCTCACAAAGCGTACATTCTCGAGGGAGGAGAGAAAAAAGCAGAGGGTACTGCAAAGGAATTGATGGCAAACGAAGAAATCGGGAAGCACTATTTAGGGAGGTAGTATGCTTGAATTAACCATATATGGAATAGTTTTAGGAAGTATCATTGCACTTGGAAGTGTCGGACTTACCCTGATATGGGGAATAACCGATCTTTTCAACTGCGCCCATGGGGACCAAATAACGGTGGGCGCTTACAGTGCCTTCATATTTACCAGCCTCTTCTCCAAACTTAACATCCTTCAGGGTAAGGTTGGACCATTCTCATTTAACTGGGGAATTGTAATCGCTTTTATACCCGCAATTATTATCTCAATAGCTCTTGCAATTCTAATTGACAGATGGGTTTATAAACCCTTAAGAAAAGCGGGAGTACACTCAATCACAGGTTTCATAGCCTCCATCGGAGTTGCATGGGTACTAAGGGGTTTAATATACATAATCTGGGGAGCCGATTTTCACTTTTACACTCAAGGACTAAGACCAACAATAGTTTTTTCAAATGGTGTTAAGTTTCGAGTGGATGAGATCTTTATCGTAATTGTATCATGGCTCTCTGTTGCATTGGTGTACCTATTCTTAAACAAGACCAAAAAAGGTAAAGCCTTAAGGGCTCTGGCCGACAATCACAACCTCGCCCGAATATCTGGAATCAACACCGAAAATATGCTCATCTGGGCATGGGGTATTGCAGGACTCCTCATTGCAATAGCGGGAGTACTTTACGGCATAGAGACCCAGTTAAGGCCTGAGATGGGTTGGATATTCTTAATGCCACTCTTTGCTGCCGTTATACTCGGAGGTCAGGGAAGTATAACGGGAGCACTGGTAGGAGGACTTATTCTCGGTCTTGCACAGCAGCTTTCCACCGCGTGGCTTGAACCCTCTTACAAACCCGCCGTTGCCTTTATAATTATGATACTTGTCTTGATAATACGACCTCGAGGTATTCTCGGAAGGAGGACAACATAAATGGGCATGCTTAATTTTTTGATTTCTTTTGCCGTTATGGCAACAATTTACTCTATATTTGCGATAGGGTTGAATGTCCAGTGGGGATACACAGGACTGCTAAACTTTGGAATTGCAGGTTTCTTCGCAATTGGTGCATATACCTCGGCTCTGTTCACCCTAAAAATGCCTACTGGAGCACTTGCAGGATACGTTAAACAGGCATTCGGCCTTAACCTGCCTTTCCTCGTAGGCGTACTGGCAGCTGGCGCAGTATCTGCAATTATTGGTTTGTTAATAGGACTACTCACACTCCGACTAAAGGAAGGATACCTTGCAATATCTACCTTAGGAATAGCCGAATCTATAAGAATATTTTTTAACAATGAATCATGGCTTGCCAATGGGCCTCAGGGTCTTGTTGGTCTTCCACAACCCCTCCATAATATTGTTCCTCCCTCTTATTATAATTACATATACTTACTAATAGTAGCTGCCTTTCTCATAGTCATATACATCGGTGTTGAGAGAGGAATACGTTCTCCGTGGGGCCGCGTTTTAAGAGCTATTAGAGAAGATGAAATAATGGCTGCAGCCGATGGTAAAAACGTTGTGGCATTTAAAATGCAATCCCTGGTTCTCGGTGCCTTCATTATGGGAATGGGGGGTGCTCTATACGCCCATTTTGCAGCAGCCATTCAACCGGGAGTTTTTGAGGCTTTATTCGGAACCTTTATCATATGGACCATGCTAACCCTTGGGGGAACGGGAAATAACAAGGGCGCTATCATTGGCGCTTGGGTAGTATGGGCAGTATGGTCGTGGAGTACCTTCATTATTATGAAGGTTGTTCCTGAAAGCTTCTCTACACGTGCACCATTTATTAGATATATCCTAATAGGATTGCTCTTGGTGATTATTGTTGTTCGATACCCAAGAGGAATTATGGGAGAAGAAAAGCAAGTTTCAAAATTCTAATTCCTCCATAAATACGCCTATATCAGCCTAAAATCTTGTCGAAGTCAATATGACTGATGATAAAAAAAAGACCGGCGTTGAAAGCCGGTCTTTTTTTAATTCTCTTTAATGCTCCCTATAATACACCTATGCCTTTTACTCCGGAGTCTCCAATTTCACGGTCTTGATGTACGGAGGCTGGGCAATATACTGCCATATCTCAATCGGGGTTACAACATCACCATTCTTATCAAAATCCTGTGAACCAGCAGCTCCCTCATAATTGATATCCTTACCCTCTTTCAGCAACTGAAGAGCCTTCTTAATTCCTTCAGCACCGGCATAAACCT
Organism: uncultured Spirochaetales bacterium; assembly: GCA_964596425.1. Taxonomy (GTDB): domain Bacteria; phylum Spirochaetota; class Spirochaetia; order SZUA-6; family SZUA-6; genus CAZQTC01. Next base: position 744,291 of record CAZQTC010000023.1, read on the forward strand.
TCACACCGGGAGGATCAGCAACATAGCGAAGTTCATCACGGAGATTAACAGGAGTTAAAGCCTTACCCTTAGCTTCTACCGCAGCAGCGGCAAGACCTGCAATTACTACGGCATCATAGAAATTAGACATAAAAGGTAAGGGTGGAAGCTCACCATACTTAGCCTTATATTCACTCTTGAAATTTTCGAGAGATTTACCACCGGCACTACCGGGAGCGGTACCAATATATCCAGCTAGGTTCTTTGCCCCGAGAGCCTTGGGCATCTTTACAGATTTTGTTCCATCACAGAAGAGAAGATCAGTTGTTTTCTGATAACCGGCTTCGAAGAACTCCTTTAAATAAACAGTAGCCTGTCCAGGATATCCTAAAGCCAACATTACATCAGGTTTTGCACTCATAATCTTTTTCAGCTCAGAGACATAGGTAGGAGCTGGCTTCTCGTCATGAGGTACAGAAGCCACAACCTTTCCGCCTCTCTTCTCGAAAGACTTTTTAAACTCCTGCATCAATCCCTGACCGTAGGCATTGTTTACCCATAGAACAGCTGCTCTCTTATACCCCTTTTCCGCAGCTATCTTCCCAAGAACGACTCCCTGCAAAGCATCAGAAGGACAGGTTCTGAAGAGAAAATCTTTTCCCTTATCCGCTGGCAGATAGGTAAGCAACGGAGATGTAGACGCATTAGAAATCATGGGAATCTTATTAGGAATAGCTACCGATTCCGCAATTGGTAGAGTTACACCACTTGCCGCCGCACCTATCAATGCCACTACCTTCTCTACGTTGATAAGCGTTCTAGCGGCTGATACACCGGGAATTGCAGAGGTTTCTGTGTTACCATACTTAATCTCCACCTTAAGCCCGGCGTTGTTAAGCTGCTCAACGGCAAGATCGCCAGCCTTTCTAAATCCTGCACCAAACTCAGACAGAGCACCTGTTAAGGGTACCAATCCACCTAGTTTAACAACCGGTGCCTTTTTCTCTTTGGCACCCCCAGCCCACATTAACGATGCAGAGAAAAGCATCGCGACCACAAGGACGATGAGCAAAAACAATTTGTGTTTCTTGGCCATGTTCGCCTCCTTTGTATTTTTATATAGAGATAATAATTAATTTAAACTTGAATGATGTCAAGGTATCAGGTGCATAATTCTTTAAAAGAGGAATATTTTTTCACATTAGATCCGAGTCATTCCATATTTACTCACGTTGTTTCCTACGGGAATTTACAAATCTTGCAAAATCATTAATGTTTTTAACAACTATCTTATCGGGATATATTTCCACTCTCCTCTGAGAGACAAAATGATTCATAACCTCTCTACACTTTGCAGGGGACATACCAGCCCAATGAGCAATATCGTCAACAGTGGTAGAAAATTCCATTCGATTTATTCCCTCCTCCGCAGGACCGCTTTTCTCGGCAAGCATTAAAAATACATCGGCTACCCTCGCCTCTATATCCTCAAGAGTCAGTATCATAAATCTACGTTTTTGATCGTAAATACGTTTTGTAAACAACTTTAACAATTTTAGGGCAATCTGCGGATTCCCCTGCATCAATATCTCAAAATTCTCTCTATTAAACTCGAGAGCTTTTACCTCATCAAGGGCAATGGCGGTGGCAGACCTGGGAGCCTCCTCTAAAATCGCCATCTCCCCAAAAATCTCCCCAGGCTGTAAGATATCAATAGTTTTTTCTATATCACCCAAGATCTTCAAGATCTGGACTCTACCTGATTGAATTAAATAAAAATTATCGCCGGGTTCGTACTCACAGAAAATTATATCCCCCTTTTGGAAAGTTACCCCAAACCTATCGAACATTGAATTTCCACTCATACCTGCTATCCTTCCAATGACCTTATCGCCCTTTTAACCTTTCTATAGAGAGGTTCCTCTTCGGAAACCATCTTCATGATTTTATTATAAAACCCCAAAGCCTTTGGGTTATCCCCCTTCTCCTGATAACACTTTCCAACAAAGAAAAGTGCATCTTTAAGATCAGGGTGAGAGGGATACTTCTGGATTAATTCGGTAAAGGATTTTATGCAATCATCGTATCGTTTCATAAAGAAGAGACATCGACCCAACTCATACTGGGATTTAGCAAGATACTCTTCATCGTTACCCTGGGAGATTATCTTTTTAAATTCATTATACGCCATCTCATACTTCTGTTGGCTTATAAGACTTACGGCATTGTAGTACTGCTGCGCAACATTTGAAAGTTCTTTGGTCTTTTGGGGTTTTGCACCACTCTCCTGCTTCTTCATTCCCTCAATTGATGGCCCCCTACCCTGACCATACTTCTGAAGATACTCTTCCGCCAGCTCGATCTTTCTCGTCGCTTCGCTCGCATGAACACCGGAGGGATAATACACAAGATAGCGTCTATACGCATAAAGGGCTTGATGATAACGCTTGTTGGCCATATAGTACTCCCCTATCTTAAAAAGCCCGGTTTCAGGATCAACCTGTTCCTCTGCATACAATAGATTCTGTACCTGTTTATGGATTCGCCGCAACTGATTTGAAAATACCTTTAACATCTTCATAATTATTCTGGTATTCTTAGAGATCAGCTGCTCGAACTCGGGTACCGTAAACTCAATTACAGCCGAATCCTGTAAAACCACAGCTGTTTCCTCCCGGGGATAGCGTCCAAAAGCCGATTTTACCCCAAAAAACTCACCGGTTTTTATTAAATCGTGAACCTCTTGACCCGTTTCTATATCCGTATAGTTGAGACTTACCTTTCCCGAATTTAGAATATAAATTTTATCACTAACATCACCCTTAAAATATATAATAGAGTTAGCCCTATACCTAATTGCTTTTGGCACCGTTTTCTCCCTGTACTTTATTAATTATAGCCTAATTATCAATGGGAATAAAATCCAATTTTTTATTAAAACCAACTGCATTTCTAATCCTATCCATCAATCCTGCAGGGTCTCCTTTAACTAACATCTCTCTACCACCTACCGTCACCTTGGTGTAGTCAACATCTCTAAGCTTGAATAACTCTTCAAATTCGAGGCTTCCATATATTGGGGAACCCTCCATCAGAAGCAACTCTATATCCATCACACTAGCATTTACAAGGGCCTCGTAAGGATCCGAAACATTAGCCTTTATTACAAGCACATCCGCAAATTTACCGTTCTCCAGAGTTCCTATACGATCCTCCATTCTAAATGCCCGAGCAGCATTAATCGTAACCATATCCACTATATCTCTAGCAGGCAAATCCTTACCATACATTCTTCTATACAATCTTCTTGCATAGCGGATCTCTTCCAATATATTAATAGATCCTGTATGGGTGGAATCCGTACCTATAGAAACATTTATCCCCTCTCGTAAAATTTTCTCTATTTTACACGTCACATTAAACATAAACATATTGGAAGCAGGACACCAGACTATCGTTGCTCCAGCTTCTTTCGTTTTTCTAATGTCTTCGTCAGAAAAACCTATACAATGAACAAAAACTCCATACTCATCAAGACAATTCAACTCTTCAAGAATCTCTATCCCCCTTTGAGATTCTTCATCAAAACCCTCCTCAAGATGGGTAATAAAGGGTTCATTTCTTTCAACAGCTCTACTATGTTCAATCTCAATTCCATCTCCCCATTTCAAATCGAAAGAGGAACATTCATGGGCAAGGTTGTACTCTTTTATTACCCTAATCGGCATTTTTGGTATCAACAAATTGTTTAATTCATGAGGAAAATGATCATTAACAGTTACAACGCCGGAAAAAAGATTTTTGTACGCACCTAAATAATAACAATCCTCTACACTTATATTAGCTCTCTCCTCATAAACATCGGAGGATTTTAAATCATTATCCCAATAAGACCAATTAAGATAAAAGTTACCTTCCCTCGGTCCCACCCGGGGCAAATAATCTCCCCTTAAGTGGTCATGTACATTTATCAATGCCGGAAAAGCAAAAACAGGCTTCTTAAACTTAAAATTTACATTACCACGTTTCCCAATATCTTCTATACAACCGCCATTTATCACAATACCCGACTCTTTTCTCACCACCTTGGGAGTAACAACTGTAAGATTACCTATTGAGAACTGCTCAAGCATAAATGGTTCCTGTTGCGTAATTGTATGATGAGATTATTCTGATGTCAATATTCATACTTTTATTATCGGACGGAGAGATAATAAAGCAATAATTAAAATTTTAATGAATTTTAACCGTAAAACTCATTGAGCTCCTTGATAACTCTGAAATGTCTCAATTTTAAAAGTGCTCGTTCCTGAATTTGCCTTACACGCTCCCTGGTTATCCCTAAAATTTTACCTGTCTCCTCAAGTGTATACGGCCCCTCACCGGTAAGTCCATAACGAAGTTGAATTATCGTTTTCTCTCGATCGGTTAGTTTCTCAAGAACCTTATTTATTGTTTCCTGGAGCGTAATATTAAACACAGTGGATTCCGGTACCTCGACGGAGGTATCCTGAATAAGATCCGATAATTTTGTCTGGTTATCATCATCAATAGAGAGATCCAGAGATGTAGCCTCCTGAGAAACATTCATTATTTCAATTACCCTCTCCACTGGCAGATTGAGATACTCCGCCAATTCTGCTATGTTAGGTTCTCTTCCCAATTTCTGTGTCAGAAATCTTGAAGCGTAGTACGATTTTTTTATAGTATTTAAAATATAGATGGGAACACTGATAAGACGCCCGTTTTCAGCGATGGCCTTAATTATAGCTTGCTTTATCCACCACGTACCATATGTAGAAAAACGGAAACCCTTTCTATAGTCGAACCGCTCAACCGCCTCGATTAAGCCGATATTTCCCTCATCTATTAAATCTAATAATGAAAGACCGTAATGACGATACTTTTTAGCTATAGAAACCACCAATCTAAGATTTGCATTTATAAGCTTTTTCTTTCTTTCAACAAGCTGCCTATTTAATTCGGAATATTTTTTCCTATACTCCTCCTTTGTTATCTTAGAAGAACTAAAATCTCTACCAAGCTGCTCAATAGCCCCTTTAAGCTTTTCAATCTCACGCCCAATTCTCTGCTCATCCTCCAGTGTCAACAGAGGATATTTGGCAATTTCACGGAGATACAGAGCTAATGCATTACCGGAAGTACTTTTCTTATCAACTTTTTTACCTGGTTCCCCTCCCCTTACTTTAGTTCTTTTAAGAACCAGGTTTTTCATCTGCTTCTCCAAAAAATAATAATTAATAAATTATATTAAAAATCTATAATATCTTTACTTCAAAGTCAAGGGTTATTTTTTGAAAAAAATACTTCCAGTGCAAAAAATTACATGCGAGGAGCCTTAAAAACATCCATTGGCTTTCCGTCCTTATAAACTATAAACAACAGAGAAGAAAACTCACCCTCTCCATCTCCTAAAATGCCTATTTGACTTCCCCTCGAGACTACCTCTCCAACTTTTACCAGCACCCTATTATTACCAAGATACCCATAGATATAACCACTTTTTGACTCAATAAAAATAACCTCACCGTATCCCTTGTAGGGGTTTGACCATATAACTCTTCCGGAGGAAACTGAGAGTATCTTACTGCCCGTTTTCCCTCTAATTTTAACACCCACAATCTTACCGTTTATCCTTTGCATTCTTCCTTCAACTGGCCAATACACCCCACGTGTATTCTTAGCGATCTTCCATACCGCACTCTTTTTTTCTTTTTCCAATTCCTTTGCGGGATGAGAAATTCCCCCTGGAGAAATTTTCTCCGGAGGGGGAATAAATAATTTCTCTCCGGGTTTTATCGTGTAATTACGCCCTATCTTATTAAGCTTGAGAATGTCTTCCAACTTAACATGGAATTTCCTGGAAATCCCATATAGAGTTTCCCCTCTTTTAACAACATGAATTCTGGGGATAACTAATTTCGTGCCCGCCTTTATTCTTGTAACATCCTCTATTCCATTCAAAGACACCAAAAGATCAAGAGGAATCCCTAATTTTCTGGAGATACTATAGAGGGTCTCACCCTTATTTAATTGGTACTCGTTACTTTCAGCAATACCATAGGAGAGAAAAAGCAATACTAGGGATAGAACAATCCGAAAACGAGTCATCTCTACAACCTATCAAAATATTCGGCTCCCCTATTTATAAACTGTAATCACAAAAGGAATAAAATACTCGACTCCTCCAACCATGGCGGGCAAATATTTCGGGCTGGGCGGATTTGAACCGCCGACTTCTCGGTCCCGAACCGAGCGCGCTAGCCCCTGCGCTACAGCCCGAAAAAAAAACCCCTTAGCGGGGTACATACGGGAGCGACGGGACTTGAACCCGCGGCCTCCGGCTTGACAGGCCGGCGCGATAACCAGCTTCGCCACGCCCCCACACATGTGAAAGTAATATAAACAAGAGCAAATCAAATGTCAAGAGCCTAGTTCGATTGACAATTAAAATATTTGATGATAATGTAGGAGTTCAAAAATATCATACAAAATTATAGAACAGGAAGATAATATGCCATCAAGAGAAGTTAGAAGGAATTTAAAAAGAGCAAAAAAACCCGAAAATATCGTAGAAAAGAAAAAAGAATCTCACCCATTTCTCTATGCCTTCAGTCTCGCAGTACTTGTACTGGTAGTCGTAACATTTATAGGATTACCATTAGCATCAAAAATAGGGCGTACGGGACGCCTCGTATTCGGCAAATACGACGGGAGAGAAATTGCGTACGTTCCGGGAAATTACTTCGATAAAACCAAAGAAAATATAGCGAGATCACTGGAACAACAAAAAAACAATAAAGTAAATTTCGAGGCACAACTCTACAGAGTGTGGAGAGAGGCATTCAATCAAACTGTTTTACATACTGCAATTTTAATAGAAACCCAGAGAAGCGGAATCTGGATATCACAAGACAGAATTGACAAAGCCATAATTAAATATGGGCCATACACCGTCAACGGCAAATTCAGTGAGAAGTTATACAACGAAACTCCCAATTCTGAAAAGTACAAAACAAGACAGTACTTCAGAGATTACATATTGGAACAACAGTATTTCACCGATTACTACGGGGGTGAACGACCAAGTTCCAAGGAGAAAAAATTCTTTGTAGATATGACACTACCCCAGAGAAGTTTTTCTTTTATAACTCTGCCATTTTCCAACTATCCTGACAAAGAGATTGCAGCCTTTGCTCAAAAACATAGCAAGCTATTTCGAAAGATAAAGTTGAGCAGAATTTTCGTAAATTCAGAGAAGGATGCAAAAAAGATATGGGAAAAACTAACCAAAGAAAATGGAAATTTCGAAGAATTAGCCAAAACCTATTCAAAGGATACCTTCGCCACCAATGGTGGGAGTATGGGGTGGAAATACGACTACGAAATAAAAGATGATTTTGTGAAGGACTCCGACCTGGAATATGTGCTTAACTTAAAGGAATCGGAAATTAGTAAGGTGGTCAAGGGGAAATTCGGATGGATGATCTTCAGATGTGATTCCCCACTTGTGCAACCAGATGTTAAGGACAAAGATCTATTAAAGGTCGTAAAAAAATATGTATTAACATATGAGAGAGGTAAAGTGGAGGATTACTTTTTGAAGCGAGCAAAAGATTTTGTCGCCTATGCCAAAAAACACAATTTTTTAGATGCATGCGGAAAGTATAACTTCGTACCATTCTTAACAAATTATTTTCCAATTAACTATCAACTACTTTTCTCTTTCCTTCCGGTCCAATCCAAGGGGAACAAACCCTCATTAGCCACAGCAAACTACAGTAAGACCTTTTTCGAGAAGGCTTTCTCACTCACTAAAAAGAAGGATATTTCAGATCCAATCCTACTGGAAGACCAGATCGTTGTGTTAAAACTCTTAAACGAAAAAACAACCCTAAAGAAAAATGACAAACAACTATACGAAAGTTATTACAATTATTTCACACAACAGGCAGTAAAAACAGATGTTCAAAACTATCTTACCAACCCCAAAAAATTGGTAGATAACTTCAATGAGGTTTTCTTTAAATACATATCACCGAAACGTTGATAGAACCATACACTAAATGGAGACCGATAAACCGGAAATAATACAAACCGGTGACGGATTAAATATTTACTACAAAAAAACATACTTCTATCCTACTTTTTCTCCTTTAAAGGCTACGGAGAAAAAGATAGAATTACTGAAGATTTTACCCAATACACTTGTAATTGTTCCATCACTCGGATTGGGGTATGGTTTGGATAAACTTCTAGCCAAACTTCCCGAGAATTCACACATTTTATGCATTGAAATTGACGAACAACTTTTCAAGCTTGGTATCTCGCAAAACCTACCTACCTACTCCCCCAACATTAGTGTTATCAGAACAACTGACGAAAATATCTTAAACGAACTTCTGGAAAAGATAGGGATACACAATTTTAGGAGAGTTCTGAGTGTACCTCTGAATCGGGGATACTCTCTATACAGAGAGAAATATAACCGACTTACGAATATTTGCCGAACGATAATTAATAACTACTGGCAGAATCGAATTACAACCATAAAAATGGGGGGGTTATGGATTAGAAACATACTAAAAAACCTGCAATTTTTTCCCTCTGCATACGATCTAAAGGATATATATATATCTTCCCCTATAATAATTATAGGGGCAGGGGTGTCCCTTGAAGAAAACGTTTCATTTCTTCAAAAAAACAAAGACCGCGCCATCCTCATCACCGTAGACACTGCCCTCCCTGTACTGGGAAACCTTTCAATAACACCAGATTTTATCGTTACCCAAGATGCCCAGCTAACCAATCTTCAAGATTTTATACCTTCAAAGCCGGATTTACCTTCGTGTGTACTTGCGGATATAACTACAACATCCTCAATTTTTAGAAACATAAATAACACCCCGGTTGTTTTCTTTAAATCAGACTTTGAAAAACTCGCAATATTCAACAGAATGGAAGAACATGGGATTCTTCCCTATTCTATACCCCCTCTTGGTTCCGTAGGAATAACAGCCCTTTACTTAGCGCTAAAAATGACAAAAAGTAATTTCCCTATCTTTACAGTTGGGCTCGATTTCAGTTACAAAAAAAATCTATCGCACGCCAGAGAATCTACACTCTATAGAATATTGAATCTCCAATGTTTTAAGCTAAAACCAATTGAGTTACTCAATTTTGAACACATAATCACACGTCCCATAATCAAATCCCCAAATCTAATCAGCGACTCCTTCACCGATCTGGTGCTTCTTAATTATAAATTTCAATTTAACAAGCTTTTTGAGACCAACAGACGCATATACATCCTCGATCAACACTACAGTTGGAAAGATGAAATAAAAAAACGAATAATTGATCAAAAATCTGCTGAAAAAATCATCTCTTCTTATACCTACTCTAAGCCTCGGAGAAATTCCTTGATCAGTTCCCTCAATCACCCTTTCAGTTCCAAAAGTATACAGGAGTTTCTTAAAAATGAACTTAAAATTTTGGAAGAAGACATATACCTAATAACAAAATACCTAAACAATACCAACACTACAAAATCTACGACTGATAAATTTGAATTTTCAAAACAATTAAAATCAATAGATTACGCATTTTTCTTCTTCCCAGACTACCACGGAACACCTCTCATACAGAAGAGTTTTCTAAGACGAATACTAATGAGTGCTTATTATTATCGGGAAAAAATAAAAAACATGATAGAAATATTTTTCTCAAATTAACTGCTACTTTTGAGCACGGAGAGAAATGCCGATTGGGGCAACTCTACGTTACCTATCATTTTTAACCGTTTCTTTCCCTCCTTTTGTTTCTCAAGTAACTTCCGCTTTCGCGTTATGTCGCCCCCATAACACTTTGCAGTAACATCCTTTCTGAGGGCAGAGATTGTCTCCCTGGCGATAATCTGTCCTCCTATAGCTCCCTGAATAGGAATTTTAAACTGATGCCTAGGAATTTCCTCCTTCAACTTCTTGCAAATGGCCCTGGCTCTAGAGTACGCATTTTCCTTAAAAATCAACTGCGAGAGGGCATCAACCGGTTTCCCATTCAGAAGTATATCAAGTTTGACAAGTTCTGTGGCCCTATAGTCTATAACCTCATAATCAAAAGAGGCATATCCCCTACTAATAGATTTTAGTCGGTCATAAAAATCGTATATGACCTCAGCCAGAGGCATTTCATAAATCAATTCCACTCTCTTCGAATCAAGATAGTTTAAACTTTTCTGGATTCCCCTCTTTTCCAGACAAAGATTAATTATATTCCCTAGATAGGTATCCGGTGTTATTATAGAGGCACGGATATACGGCTCCTCAACTCTTTCGATTTTAGTTACATCCGGGTACTCCTGAGGATTATCAATATACCTGGTTTCCCCATTCTTCATTATTATCTTGTACTTTACAGATGGTGAGGTAAATATAACGCCGAGATTGTACTCCCTTTCTAATCTCTCTTGAACTATCTCTAGATGAAGCAATCCCAGAAAACCACACCTAAAACCAAACCCAAGAGCAGCAGAAGAATCCTTCTCGTATACAAGCGAAGCGTCATTTAGCTGAAGTTTTTCCATTGCCGCCTGAAGGAGTTCATAATCGTTTGAATCTATAGGATAAATAGAGGAAAAAACAACAGGTTTAACCTCACGGAATCCTGCAAGGGGCTTGTCACACGGATTTTCACTATCAGTTATCGTATCACCTACCCGAGCATCTCTCAACACCTTAATACCAGCGATAACGTAACCCACCTCCCCCGCAGAGAGAGATGGGGTTTTTCTTAGTTCTATCTCAAACAGGCCGGTTTCCTCTACCTTGTATACGGAATCTGTTGACCATAGTTTAATCATCTGCCCAGGTTTAATTTCTCCATCAAAAATTCTTATATGAACCACAACCCCACGGTATGGATCGTAGTGAGAGTCGAACACAAGAGCCTTAAGGGGAGCCTTTTTCGAACCGCCTGGAGGTGGAACTCTCTCAACAATCGCCTCCAATAATTCATCAACACCGGTCCCATACTTTGCAGAAACCAGAAGAGCAGTTTCCGGATCGAGTCCAAGATCATCCTCTATCTGCTTTTTGACTCTATCAATATCCGCTCCAGGAAGATCAATCTTGTTGATAACAGGAATAATCTCTAGATCATTCTCCAAAGCCATGTACATGTTCGAGAGAGTCTGGGCCTGCACTCCCTGAGTGGCATCTATCAACAACACAGCCCCTTCACACGCTGTTAAAGCTCTTGAGACTTCGTAGTAAAAATCAACATGTCCCGGGGTATCTACTAAATTCAACTGATACTCAACATTATTTCGGGAGATATAGGGTATAGAGACCGCCTGACTCTTAATCGTTATCCCTCTTTCCCTTTCAATCTCCATAGAATCTAATATTTGATCACGGAATTCCCTCTCTGAAATAATATGAGCCCTCTGGATAAATCTATCGGCCAGGGTCGATTTGCCATGATCAATATGCGCAATAATACTAAAATTTCTGATTCGATCCTTATCCACCATAGCTATGGCACAATATACACTGGAGAATCTTTTTCATCAATAAACTTGAAATTAATTTGAGAATAAATATACTTTCTCATCGAAGACACCCGAGGAGAGACTATGCTTACCAACAACAGAGTGCTAGTTGTAGACGACGAAGAGATACTAAGAAACATACTTAGCAGATTCCTAAAGCAGGCAGATTTTGAGCCCGTAGAGGCAAAAGACGGTAAAGAAGCAATAGAGCTTTTTAAAATATCCAATCCGGCTCTTGTAATCTCAGATATTATGATGCCCAAAATGGATGGCTTAACATTGCTCAATGAAATCAAAAAAATCGACAGCAATGCAATGGTCATCCTCATGACAGGCTATGGAAACGAGGACATTCTTTTGGAAGCCCTCAGGGGTGGAGCGCTGAATTTCTTTAAAAAACCATTTAACTTCCACGAGCTCATAAAATTTGTAGAACATGCCATACGTCACAAAAAAGAACCAGAGTTTGAGGGACTATACTCCCAACATCTAATAGAAGAAACAAAAGCTTTCAGTTTCCCAACCGAGGAGACAAATATACTTCCAATTGTAAATCAGATAACACTTCATCTAAGAAAACTAATTCCTGAATCCGAGATAGTTAACATAAAAATTGGAATAGAAGAGATCATCACAAATGCCATTGAACACGGCAATCTTGGTATAACTTTCGAAGAAAAACAAAAAGCCATCGAAGACGGTAGATGGGGAGAATTTATTGAATCACGACTCAATGAAAACAACAATCGCAAAAAATTAATAAGAATTAATTCAAAACTCACAGAAGAGGAGTTCCGTATTGTTATATCGGACGAGGGGGAAGGCTTTGACTGGAAAGCTCTTCCGGAGGTTTCGGCAGACAATCTCCTCCGCTACAACGGACGTGGTATATTTCTCACCAAAATATACTTCGACGAGGTAATATTTAACGAAAAGGGTAACGAAGTTACCCTTGTAAAGTACAAAAAGTAGTAATTAACACCCTTAGTAGAAATTGTCCGTTTCCAGATAGGAAATAAGCTGGACAACACTCTCTAAGAATCCGGCTTTTCTCTTTTTTATATATATCTGAAGTATCGCAAATTTCTTCTTTTTATCTACCCTCCACCCCTGAATATTCAATGGGTCACCCCGAGAAATGCCAGTTTCATCCGCTATAGAGCCAGTCAAGACCTTTTCAACCATATAGTTAGTCTTCCATAGAAAAGAGCCGGTTTTTTCCAATTTCATCCCAAAAAGGGGATAAATTACCCTATCTCTATCATCGCGCTCCAGAGCCATCTCAATAGGAATATAGGGACGTACATCAAGCGAGACTATCCCTCTGTACCTGTGGTTTCCTCTCTTCCATACAATTCTCATAAGTGTTTTGGGAGTATTATTCAACAGAATTCTGTCAAGCTCCTCTCTCGTTCTAATCTTTTTTCCATTTACCGATTCAATAATATCACCACTTTTAAGACCTATAATATCGGCCGGCTCGTCAGGAACCGTATAAATTACCTCTAACCCCTTTTCCCCTTCGTAAAGAGAGACACCTAACCACGCCTCCCTATGCTCTCCAGAATTATACAAATAGGGAATTATTCCCCTAACCCAGGACCACGGAATAGCAAAATTAACTCCCTCAAACTGTTCAATACCAGCAAAAACGACACCTATTAATTCCGCATTGGCATTGAGCAAAGGCCCACCACTATTACCTGGATTTAAAGGAGCATCCACCTGAATAGCCGTACCCAACTGAAGAAATTTTCTATCAACAGCAGATACGATCCCCGAGGTAACGGTATTTTCTAGCCCACCAGGTGAACCTATCGCAAATATTTTATCCCCGGTTTTTACCATAACATTTTCGGCCGGATAAAAGACATAACCAGGCGTAACCTCTACTTTAAGGAGAGCTATATCAAATATCCTATCGTAACCCACAACCTTAGCCGGTATTTTCTCTTCACTATTCTCCGATAGTTTCACATACAATCTGGAGTATCCCTCGTACTCCGGATCAACTTCGCTTTTAATAACATGATAATTTGTTATTAGATAGCCTCTATCATCTATAAAAAATCCGCTCCCTATCACACGGTCTGGATATCCAACACCCTCCTTAATTTTAATACCCCTATCAACCCACACAGTCACGGTTCCTCTAACCATCCGAGAAAGATCCGAAACAGCAAGCTTTCTATCCCTATATTTCTCAGGAAGAACTAAATTTTCTTTCCTGTAAATCGCAATAACCTTATCATAAATCACCTTATTCTTAAGTTTATATGCTAACTCTAAAATACTCTCCAGATTCTTCCTGTCACGATTACCTAGAGTTAGAGACTTAAAATAGTAATATAGAGCTACATAGTTATTATTCTCTTCCCTATACTTGCGTCCCAGTTCATAGTACAACCGTTTCAGATTCCATTTCCTTTTGATATTATCAGCTAGATCCTCGTATGCTCCTATATTCACAATAGATTTAAAATAAGTAATAGCTTCAAGATAATTCTTATCCTCAAGCGATTTTTTAAACCCTGCTATTAATAGCTCTACACCCCTTCTACGACTCTGTTCAATAAACTTCCTTGCCTCTTTTGCCCCAACACCATAGTTCTCATATGCAGACAACAACTGAAGAGCCTTAAAGGGTTCATTAGAATCGATCAGTTTTTGAATCTTACTCTTTTCTAATTCTGCTAAGGGAGGAGGAGTCTTTTCCTTTCTCTCTCTGTTTTTAGGAGTGGTAGCACAACCAATAACCAGAAATAATAATACCGGTAAAAACACAAAAGAAAGGTAATGCCCAAAATATTGTCTTTTCATATGTGAGTATTTTATACCTTTTCTTCCTCTTTATCTTTCTCTTTTGGAGGGAAACCTAAAAGTTCTCGTACCTCTCTATCATCCAAGGTCTCTTTCTTTATAAGTGTTTCGGCAAGAAGTTCAAGTTTATCCCTATTATCAGAGAGTATTTTGATCGCTTCATTCAAAGAAGAGGTAATTATCCTCTTGATCTCTTGGTCAATCCTTCTCGCAGTTTCCTCGGAGTAATCCTTATGCCGCGCAATTTCTTTACCTATAAAAATTGGTTCCTCTTTCTGGCCATACGCAACAGGGCCAAGATCACTCATTCCCCATTCGCAGACCATCCTACGTGCAATCTCCGTTGCCTGTTCAATATCATTCTGTGCACCCGTGGAGGTTTCATTATAGATAATACTCTCAGCAGCATATCCACCCATAGCAATTGTGATTCTATCCACAAGCCACCCCTTGCTTCTAGAGTACGATTCGTGCTCCGGAAGCGAAAAGGCTACACCCAGAGCTCTCCCATGAGGAATAACGGTGACTTTATGGAGAGGATCGGCATTTTTGAGATAGTAATGGAGCAATGCATGTCCCGCCTCATGATAAGCAGTCATTCTCTTTTCCTTGGGTGGAATAACCTTCGATTTTCTCGCGATTCCCATTAGCGTTTTGTCTCTTGCATCTTCGAAATCCTGCATATCCACCTTTGTTTTATTTCTCCTGGCCGCAAACAGAGCCGCTTCGTTAACGAGATTTGCCAGATCAGCTCCAGAGGAACCAGGAGTAGCCTTTGCTAACGTGGAAAAATCTACATCATCGGCAAGAGGAATTTTTTTAGCATGGAGCCGTAGAATTTCTTCACGTTCCTTTACATCTGGCATATCTACGACTACCTGTCTATCAAATCTCCCAGGCCTTAAAAGAGCTGGGTCCAACACATCGGGTCGGTTAGTTGCCGCAAGTATAATCACTCCATCCTTTGTGTCAAATCCATCCATCTCCACCAACATCTGGTTAAGAGTTTGCTCCCTCTCGTCATGTCCTCCACCATAACCTGCACCCCTGGTTCGTCCAACCGCATCAAGCTCATCTATAAATAGAATACACGGAGCATTTTTCCTTCCCTGATCAAATAGGTCTCTCACTCTACTGGCACCTACACCAACGAACATTTCTACGAAATCAGAACCAGACATATGGAAAAAGGCCACATTGGCCTCTCCCGCAATTGCCTTTGCAAGGAGAGTTTTGCCCGTTCCAGGCATACCTACCAACAAAACGCCCTTTGGTATTTTAGCGCCAAGCTTAACGTACTTTTGGGGATTTTTTAAAAACTCAACAACCTCAGCCAGTTCGTACTTTGCCTCCTCCTGTCCGGCAACATCTGCAAAGGTGATCTTCTTCCCGGTATCAAGATATCTCTTTGCCCTACTCTTCCCGAAAGAAAAGGCCTTATTACCACTTCCCTGAACCTGTCTAAACATAAACCATATAAAGAAAAATCCTAAAACCCACGGTAAAAACTCAATAAATATCCTCAATGGCGAAACACTCTTAACACTACCAGAAACCTTAACACCCTTCTCTTTTAACAATTTCATTAGATCGGGATCTGGATAGGGGATATTGGTATGAAAAAGGGTAAGTTCACCATTCTTCCCCTTCAGGGTACCCTGAATCTCATACTGGTCTATAATTTTCACAGATTGTACCATATTCTGCTCAAGATAATTTATGAAACCAGAATAAGAAATCTCTTGGGATATAGATTTATCATTGTACATGAAAAAAAATATGAAAAACACTACAAGTATAAGCAATGAGATTAATGCAATCCTATTATTAAACTGAAAACCCGAAAATCTGGGATCATTTCCATTTTTATTCGTATTTTTGTTGTCCACGCTAACCCTTCTCCGTTAATTTTAATTTTATTTCAAATATAGAACTATCCTTTGCCACTCCCCAATTCCTTCTAATCCTATCATCGTAGCCCAAACTACTTCCCAATACTACTGCAATCCCATCCCTATCACAGAGGAGAGGAACCCTATCTCTTATATCCCCTCTTACACCCATTTCAACAAATAGTTTTTTAAGACTCTTTCTCCCCTTTGAGGTTACAACCCTATCCCCCTCCCTCCTAGAACGTATAAAAAGAGGTGGCCTAAAACAACCGGTTACGATTACCGCATTCGTCTCTTCTTTACTAACCTCTACAACAATCGCTCTTCTCTTATTAGTTATGGGCTCATCTATTTCTCTAATCTCAATTCTCTCTATACCAATCCTTTTATCCAATAATTTTATACTATATAAGTCACTATTTCTCAATTTAATAAGATAACCTTTTTTTGCATTATCGACAATATTCCTTCTCCAAAAAAGGTCACACCCAACCCATTCCAACTTCATCCCATATCCATCAAGCACCACTCTCCTACTCTGAAGCTGTTCTATGTTAAGAAGCGGGCCAAGAAATCTATACGGCAACGATTCTACCGATCCCACCTGATCTTCTCCTTTATTATTAATCCAATTTAGCAGAGAATAAAAAAGCTCTACCCGGAGAAGGGGATGCAAATTAATAAACCAAGCCCCATCTATTCTAAATCCATCTATTCTAAATCCATCTTTAATTATCTCTATATGTCCGCCTTTTAACGATCGTTCAAAATTCCAGTAAAAAAAATCCCTCAACAACCTTGCCCTTCTGGAAATGCTCGACATTCGAATTTTAATATCAGGGATATAATTTTCTATCTGGGGAATAAGCTTGTTTCGCACAATATTCCTCAGATAGTCACTCTTCTCATTGGTAGAATCCACCGAGAAATCCAGTCTCTTCTCTCTCAGATATGAGAGTATCTCACTCTTAGAAAAAGAAAAAAGAGGCCTCTTAATTATCCCATTACTCTCCGGAATACCAGCAAGCCCCTTTAAACCATTGCCATACAAAAATCGCATTATAATTGTCTCAACATTATCGTCCAGATTATGACCTAAAAGCAAATGATTCACATTCAAATTAGAAACATAGCGATAAAATATCCTATACCGCTTCTCTCTCGCAACCTCTTCCACACTCTTCCCACTTTTCTTCGCTATTTGTGTGATCTCACCGTGTGCAATCCGTTCCACAAAACCCTCAACGCCAAAACGTCTATACGAATTTTTGACAAACTCAATTTCTTTCTCAATCTCCTCTTTACTTCTAATTCCATGATCTACATATAGGGCATAGAGAATTAGGTTCAATCCTCTCCGAAGCTTTGAGATCAGATAGAGGAGAAGTGTTGAATCAGGCCCCCCCGAAAACCCCACAAGTAACCTATCGCCACTCTTTATTCCCAACCTCGTAAGATTTTCTTTAAATTTCATCACTAGAGGATGCTCTAGGTGGAATTCCGCAGGCGGACCATCAAACAAACTACCAAAACTCGGATCATCCATTTTCTCTTCTATTGAGAACATTCATTACCCTCTGAGGCTCACTATCCAGGAGCATGAGTATATTCTCTGCGGCCTTTTTGATACATTCTCGAAGTTCGATCAATTCTTTTTGAGAAGGCTCCCCCAAAACATAGGATATCACCTCCTCTTTATTCTCAGGCCGTCCTATACCTATGTAGAGTCTCATAAATTCTCCCGTTCCTATATTCGCCATAATAGACTTAAGGCCATTATGCCCACCGGAAGAACCCTTCAACTTCAACCTGCAACTTCCAACAGGCAAATCAAGATTGTCGCAGACCACAACTGTTTCACTAAGCGAAACATTAGCACGCCCAAGGATATCTTCAAATACTTCACCGGAATTATTCATATAGGTAAGAGGTTTGGCAAGAATAACTCTCTTTCCCCTCAGATAGCTCTCCCCGATCAAAAAACGTTTAAACACAGGTTTTTTCAGACGTATACCAACAATCTGTGCAACTTCATCGATCAGCAGAAAGCCTACATTATGACGGGTAAACTGATACCTACTACCGGGATTTCCCAATCCCACAAGGAGAAGTGCCAGTGATTATTCCTCCGCTTCCTGTTCTTCCTCTGGGCCTTCGCCTTCCTCTGTTACCTCTTCTTCAATCGCTGCCTTTTCCGCTCTCGCATGAGCGATTGTACAAATAACTTGCTCCTCTGGTGTGATAATTCTGATATTACCCTCAACCTTTATATCGGAAACGTGTAGAGAATCACCCACTCCAAGGGCAGAAATATCCACTTCGAATTTATCCGGGAGATCTTTCGGTAAACATTCTACCTCTACCTCATGAAGAAGGGTTTCCAGAATACCACCTAGCTTCACACCCTCAGCGGTACCGATAAACTCTATCGGTACATGTGTACGGAGAGTCTTCCCTCTCTCGATCGCATAAAAATCAATATGAAGAATTTTCCCCTTAATGATATCCTCCTGATAATCCTTTACCAAAACGTCTCGTTCTTCTCCATTCATCTTTAAATTTATTATCGCGTTCTCAGAAATTGTATGAAACTTTGTATTAAACTCATGTTCATCCACATAAATGGGTAAATTTACATCTTTCCCATAGACTACTGCAGGTATTTTACCCTCTCGTCTCAGTCTTTTAGCCGCTTTTTTCCTCTCTTCCCTTACAAAGGCCGTCAATGTCTTAGATTCCATCCATCTCTCCTTAATTTTTCCTTAAAATATCCAGCTTATACAGCTTTTGAATTTCTGGGACGGCAGGATTCGAACCTGCGAAATGCCGGTACCAAAAACCGGTGGCTTACCACTTGCCGACGTCCCAATAAAATCTGATTTAAATCTATACGTAATTAATTTAAAAAAAATACAAAAAATAGACAACTACCCTTTGCTTTCTTCTTCCGGGGCATCCTTTATTTTTTCATACTCCTCCAATATTTTTGTCTGAATTATATTTCTAAATTCAGAATTTATCGGATGAGCTATATCTTTATATTCTCCACTCTTAGTTTTCCTACTTGGCATAGCAACAAATTGACCCGCCTGTCCGGAGATTATTTTGAGATTATGAACAACAAAGCAATTATCGAAAGTCACAGTTACGTATGCCTTCAACTTCCCCTCAGCATTAACTTTTTTAATCCTGATGTCAGTAATTTCCATTATTCACCTCCTCTTTGCCTCGTACGTACAGCCGAGTTACTACAATTTTAATACACACTCCCTCTTCCGTTCAAGTGGTTTACATAATTTAACAAACTTATAATTCTTTTTCAAATAACAAAAAGCCTTATTTTCAATTTTTTTCTCTGTAAAAATTCCAAAAACAACGCCTCCCGTACCGGATAAATTACTGTAAGAGGCACCTGCATCATACAAAAATCTTACTATCCTATCCAACACAGGATAACGATCACCAACGACCTCGGTAAAAGAATTAAAAAATTGCCAACTATCAGGCCCATCTCTATACAATTCGATCAGTCTATTTTCATCCAGTTTTTCTCTGTTTCCCCCATTAGATTCAGAGACATTATCTAACCATTGATACGCTTCCTTGGTGTTTATCTCAATACCTGGGAACACTACTAATACCTCATAGCCTACTACCGGTTCTACCGGAATTACTGTTTCACCCCGTCCCTTTACCAACGCCGCACAACCATTTAGGAAAAAAGGAACATCACTCCCCAATTCAAGAGCGATTTGCTCCAATATACTCTTCTCCAATTCCATTCCATAACCATATCTGACCAACTCATTAAGAGAGAGTAACGTGGCCGCCGCATCACTGGATCCTCCCCCCAACCCTGCTCCCACAGGGATCTCTTTATGCACTTCCACATCCACACCGAAGAAGATCCCACTTGCCATCTGAAATTTCCTAATAGCTCTGAATACTAAATTATCTTCCCTTGGGATTCCAGTATTACCCATAAGGTGAATTCGATCGTCACTTCTTACCTTTAACTCAATCCTATCGGAGAGAGAAATCAACTGAAAAAGCGATATAATATTGTGAAATCCGTCATTTCTCTTTCCCAAAATTTCAAGGTGAAGATTAATTTTCGCGGGGGCAAAAATCTTAACATGGTATTCTCTCATAGGCGGAGTAATTATACAGGAAACCCAAACACTGTCAAGTAATTCAAACAGAGAGAGTTTTTTTATAGACTTAGAGAGATTTTTCTCATATAATTATTATCACTATGTCGGATAACTTGCTTGACATTTTTACTGAATCTGTACGCGCTATCTTTGAAGAAACCGGAATAAAAATTGATAGCATAAGAAACATCCCCGTACCAACAGGAGGGGAAGATCAAGTTGTAACGAGTATCGGTATAACGGGAGAAATTAAAGGCAACTTTATTTTGTTAACAAACAAACAACATGCCAAAAACATTTCGGATACTATGCTATCAAACATGAGCATATCTGCACCCCCAGAGGAGTTTAGCTCTCTCCACGAAGCGGCTATAGGAGAAATAGCCAATCAAATATCTGGAAGAGCAATTACTATCCTTTCGGAGAAAAAAATTAACTCCGATATAACCCCACCTACCATGCTCATGGGAGACAATATAAAATTCCTCAGTACCGAATTCGAGGACTTCCGGGCACGGGAGTTCTCCGGTAGCTTTGGCACACTATACATAATCGTTGGTACAAAAAATCACAAAAAATTGAAAAAAAACAGTTGACATATTCTACATCCTAATCATAGATTGAAATAGTCAAAAATCTTTTTTAGGGGGGGATTAATCCATGTCAAGAGAAGATCTCTTTCGCATGTATGAGGATGATTTCGATGATGACTACGATGAGGAATTCGACGATTACGAAGATGAGTTTGAGGATGAATTTGACGAGGATATTGAAGACGAGGATGCAGATTACGATGATTATGACTTAGACGAAGATATTGACGAGGATATTGATGAGGATTTCGAAGACGAAGATTTTGAAGATGAGGACTACCTAGACGACGATGAATACGATATTGATGATGATTTTGACTATGATGACTTTGACGATTGATAAATTATCTCACTCTTGAACCAAAACTTTTCCAGCTCGTAAAAATCTCGCTTCTCCTTACTCATCAAATGCACAACAAAAAACCCACAATCTATAAGAGCCCACCCAAAATCGGTAGGGCTTTTATATGGATTGATGGGTTCTATTTCATTCTCGCTCAAAAAATCAGAGAGTGCTCTCATCATTCCTGTTTGATGAGCCTGACTCCTAACCGTCGTTATAACAAAGTAATCAGTCCAGCTATTCAATCCTCTTAAATCAAGGACTACTGTGTTTTCTCCCTTGTGACTATCAATTAACTTTGCAAGATTAATTACTAACTCTTTACTTTCTACAGTACCTTCCATCAAAATCCTTCCCCAGTATTACCGTAACCTCTATGGATTCATCTAAATTCGGATCGAATCGTGTATATACCCTTTTGCAATGAATCACCGAAGCCACTTTTCTTGCTACCTCAATTTTTCCCCTTCTATCAAGCACAACAGTATGCAAATAATTATTATTATCAGCATTGCCAATTGAGATAACATCATAACCAAAACTCTGATATATCTCTCGCGTCCTTGCTGCAAGGCCATTAATATTCGTTCCATTAAGTATTTCAATCGTAACTGTCAAATCCTCACCACTCCCTATTTCCTTACTTGCAATCGTCTTTAAAGTCTGTTTTACTTTCTCTTTCAACAATTCACCATTGTAGTGGGGAAATAAAAGCTCCTTCCCATCAAGCTTTCGCACATTGCCTAACACCCGCTGAAATATCAGACGCTCCGAGTCCAGATTATCAAGCTCCAACACAAAAGTTTTAATGGACTTAGAGGATAAGTTTGTAAGCAGAAGTGACTTAAATACCTTAAATACCTCACTCTTAGTTATAAAATAGCTCTTATCACTCAAACTCTTAAGTAAAGATTGTAAGAAACGCTGTCTCCTTCCAACCTTATCCATCTCAGGTTCGTGAGGTACAGAATAAGTTATAAAATTAATCACCTTATCCCCATCAAGCAATACACTCCCGGAGGGAAGCAAAATCTTCCTACCCTCATACGTGATATCAATAGGGTTAGGTATAAATACCTCAATTCCACCCAACAGATCGACCATACGAGAAACGTTTCTCTCATCAATATCAATATAGTAGTTTATCGTTGTGGCCAACAGTTTACCCATTTTTTTCAGAAGAGGTCTAAAATCCTTTCTATTGTACAGCACAGAGATAGAATCAACCCGTCTAATAGACTCTATTATAGTACCCACATTGGGTGGAATATAGAGAATTGAAGCTCTCCCAGTATTAACATTAAACATGAAAAGCTCAAAAAACATAGGTTTATTGTTATTGGAGAGGGAAAAAAGAATCTTTAGTGATTTTCCCTTCTTGATTTCTTCCTTCAAAACATCTGTCTTTACCTGGAAATACACAAAAACAGATGCGCCTATTAGAATAAGAATGATAATAAAGAGGAAAATTATCCCAAGATCCATTTTTCTTCTACGTTTCACTCTCTCATGCTCTAACACCATTTAACTCCCTATAAAGAGATAATGCCGAAGGAGCTACAGGTTTGCCCTCTTTCTTTAAATAACTAAAAATTCCATCTAACACCAATCTAACAGCTTCATCCAAACTCGTATTCAAAACCGCTCTTCGTTCCCCTTGAGAAACAAAACCTCTAAGAGGTTCTAAGTAATCAGCAACAAAAACTATCTTTGACAAAACACCCATTCCAGCTTTACCGGTAACGTGTGTAGCTACCGCATCCAACACCTCTCTGTCTCTAATACCAAAGTCCCTCTCTAAAATTACCGCTCCCACCTTACCATGCAGCAACACCGGACGCTTTTTTTCCCACTCCTCAATATCTATTCCCTCTTCACTCAAAACGTCCAAACAATGCTCATAATCATATTCTCTTGCAATATCGTGAACAAGCCCCGCGAAGAAACACTTGTTAGAATTCTTAAAGAGCCCATAGTGCATACATAAATACTCAGCAAAGAGAGCAGTTGAGATTGAATGATTTAGACGCTCTTCTGATAGCACACCCTTCATATATGAATATATCTCTACTACGACATCCCTATTAAAACATTCATTAAATATATAACTCATTTTCTATAATATAGTTCAGAACATCGTCAGGCAACAGGAATTTGACCGTACGCTTCTCCCTGATTCTTTTTCTTATCTCGGAAGAAGAAATAGGAAGCATAAAATTATCCACATAGGTATGTCTATACCCAAGTCTTACCCTCTCCCTATATAGCCTGTGAACTACAATCAAATCTACCAGATCAACCAATTTTTCAGACTCTTTCCATGTATGAAACGTAGTAGCAAGATCATCCCCTATAATAAAACCAGGCCTTTCCACCCAGTTATACTTTTTTTCCAACTCCACTATAGTATCTATAGTATATGATCTCCCCCTCCGCTGAATCTCACAATCCTCAACCCTAAAATTGCTATACGGATCCAATGCAATACGCAACATTTGTAATCTATGCCGCGCTTCCACAATATCCGATGACATTTTATGAACAGGAATATTTGTCGGTATAAACAAGACAACATCATAGCGAAGCACATTCCTTACCTCTTCCGCAAGAAACAGATGTCCGTAATGAACGGGATTAAAAGTGCCCCCTACGAGGAGATATCGCATCAGACCAATAACCCCTCCCGCTGTAAGTTTTTCACTATTTTACTCCTCAGTTCCTCTATTCCGCGCATAGTAATTGAGGAAATACCTATAAGCTCTGTGGAACTATCAACACTGCTACCCAACCGTTTTAGGTTTTCCTCGGCACCTGGCATATCTAGCTTTGTACCTACGATAATTTTCCTTCGGCTCAGCAACCCTGCTGAATACTCAGCAAGCTCGTGTGTTACAACCCTCAAATCACCAACAGGATTATTGCTTGTCAAATCGATCAAAAAGAGTAAAATACGGGTCCGTGCAATATGCTTGAGAAATTGGAAACCAAGCCCAGCCCCTTTCGAGGCCCCTTCAATTATACCAGGTATATCAGCCAGAATAATATCACCCATCACAGTTTTTACAACACCAAGATTGGGTATCTTTGTTGTAAATGGGTATGGTCCAATTTTGGGATTAGCATTTGTTAAAACGGAGAGCAAGGTTGATTTGCCTGAATTGGGAAGTCCTACAAGACCAACATCCGCAATGATTTTTAACTCAATTTTCAAAGTTTTCGAGAGACCTGGCTGACCAGGTTGCGCAAAGCGAGGTGCCTGTCTGACAGAATTAGCAAAATGCACATTTCCCTTTCCACCCTTACCACCTCTCAGGCAAATCCATTCCTCGCCTTCTCTCAATAGTTCTTTAAGGATCTGTCCAGTTTCTCCATCGCGAACAACGGTTCCCGGTGGGACTTCTATAATTACGCTGTTTCCATCTCTGCCATGCATCTTTCTTTTTCCACCAGGTTTTCCATTCTCCGCTTTAAAAACCTTTTTTAACTTTAAATGGGCCAGTGTCTTAAGGTTGGATCGGACTTTAAAAACAACATCTCCCCCCTTTCCACCATCTCCTCCATCCGGACCACCACGCGGAATATACTTCTCCCGTCTAAAGGAAACAGCTCCATCACCCCCTCTTCCAGAGATTACAGTTATAAAAGTCTCATCAACAAAACTTTTCACAAAATAATTTCTTAATTTAACTCAACAGGCTCTATCGAGACCACCTTTTTACCCCGTCTCGTATGGAAAACAACCCTTCCATCAGCCTTGGCAAATAGGGTATCATCTCTTCCGCGACCAACAAAATTACCGGGGTGCATATGAGTTCCCCGCTGCCTTACAATTATCGTCCCGGCTCTAACCAACTCACCACCAAACCTTTTAACACCAAGGCGCTTGGACTTTGAGTCTCTCCCGTTCTTTGAACTACCGCCACCTTTTTTATGTGCCATTATTTTCCTCCTACCCTAAATCTAAATTGCAGATACCATACACATCAATGATCTCAAACAATCTCAATATCCCGGAGTATATTTACACGTATATTCCCCGGAAACTCACGCTCTAAATCCCTAAGCCCCGTTATAACAAGTCCACTCATACCCTGAAGCCAGGTTATTTTCTCTCCAGGAACATTCCTTATCAAAAGGTAAATACTCCCCCGCTCCGAAGCTTTCCCTTCGGTTTTAATTGCTTCGGAGGTATAAACGACCTTTGCAAAACTTCTAAGCAAAACAGAAACGGCACTGCAGAGTATATCACTTCCTCTCTCTCCTACTCCACCATGCCCCTCTGCTTTAAGTTCTTTTATGCATCCATTCCCGTTAACCTTTATATCTACCTTTATCAAAAATTACCCAACCTCTTTCTACGCCTCAACAATCTCTTCAATTTCCAAAACCGAATATGGCTGCCTGTGTCCCTGTTTCTTCCTGTAGTCTTTTCTTCTCTTATACTTGAAAATAACAATCTTCTTGCCTCTATTATGTTCCTTGACTCTAGCCTTCACCTTAACATTCTTAAGATATGGGGTTCCCACATCCACTCCTTTTTCGCCAGACTTCAATAGTACAGAGTTAAATTCCAGCTCGTCTCCTACCCTATTTTTCAATCTATCAACCGTAAGAATAGCTCCTTTCTCTACCTTATACTGTTTACCTTTAATCTCAACCAAAACGTACATATCTGCCACCTCAAAAATAATTTATTCATAAAAAATTCACCATTACTGTAACGAGTTTTACCGTTTATAACATATACACTTACAGTAGGTCAAGTGCTCCTGTGGTTTCTAATGTATAGATATTTTAGAAAACAGGCAAGTCCTTTCGTACACCCCATACTGTTGCCTCAAACAAATCTGAAAATATAAAGAAATAATAA
Source organism: uncultured Spirochaetales bacterium (assembly GCA_964596425.1). Lineage (GTDB taxonomy): Bacteria > Spirochaetota > Spirochaetia > SZUA-6 > SZUA-6 > CAZQTC01. The sequence goes on from CAZQTC010000023.1 coordinate 770,514, forward strand.
ATAACAATACTTGACGAAAAAATAAACGATGTATTATTATCGTCTCAAGAACCGCCGGAGTGGTGGAATTGGTAGACACAGGGGACTTAAAATCCCCCGGGCTTAAACGCCTGTACCGGTTCAAGTCCGGTCTCCGGCACTTAACATAACATAGAGGAAAGGCTAAGTGAAATCCTTAGAGAGTAACAACTACAATCTAAATCTCATATCTCTACTATTATTAGTTGTAGCCCTAGTAGTACTCTTGTTCTCTCAAGGCAGCAGTTAGCCTTTTATGTTTAAAAGAGGAATTAAAGGCCTGCTGTCAGACCCCATGACAGCAGGCCTTTTTTATATCCCTTTCACACAGAAGGGGAAACATAAACAGGTAAGGAGGTACTATGAAAAAGGGAAAAACCACCGGTGCAAAAGCGCTGGTTAAAGCCTTAGAGGCAGAGGGAGTGGATTTTATCTTTGGATACCCCGGAGGAGCAACTTTGCCCCTTTACGATGAAATAGCAAAATCTTCTATTAAGCACATACTGGCAAGACACGAACAGGGGGCTGCCCATATGGCAGACGGCTACGCAAGAGCAACAGGAAAAGTAGGGGTGTGCATGGCAACGAGCGGACCAGGAGCTACCAATTTAGTTACCGGAATTGCTACCGCTTTCATGGACTCATCTCCAATAATAGCAATAACGGGCCAGGTTCCACGTTCCATGATAGGTAACGATGCATTTCAGGAGGTTGATACTACAGGCATCACAATTCCCATTACAAAACACAATTATCTCATCAAACACGCGAGAGAAATTCCATCCGTTATAAAAGAGGCTTTCTACCTGGCTTCCACAGGGAGGAAGGGTCCTATTCTCATAGATATTCCTACCGACGTTCAGGCGGAGGAATTTCATTTAAACGAGGTAAAAGAAGAACCGCTGGAGGGTTATAATCCTACAATTAAGGGGCATATAGGCCAGATTAAGAAAGCAGTCCAACTTTTAAAATCGTCTCAAAAACCTATAATTATTGTGGGAGGGGGTGTCTTCCACTCCGATGCCGGTGAAGAATTGCTTAAACTTGCAGAACAGGGAGATATCCCATACATCTACACCTTAATGGGAAAAGCTGCGGTTCCCAACACACATCCCTTATCCTTTGGCATGCTCGGTTATCACGGGCGATATGCGGCAAACTATGGGGTAAACAACGCGGATGTAATCCTGGCAATAGGGGTGCGGTTTAGCAACAGAAGCACAGGTCCCCTACAAACTTTCGCGAAACAAGCCTCGATTATTCATATTGACATAGACCCAGCGGAGATAAGTAAAAACGTACCGGCAACCCTGCCAATCGTAGGAGATGCTAAACACATCCTTGCAGAGATGAACAAACAGCTCCCAGAACTGAAACATTCAAACTGGGTGCAACACCTCACTACAATACAGAGAGAACATCCACTAAAAACAAAAATGAAGGGTGTAACAACTCCGAATATCATAAAAATCCTCCGTGAAGTAGCCGAGGATCCACTTGTAGTAACGGATGTCGGTAAGCATCAGATGTTTGCCGCTCTCCATCTTCCTGTGGACAAACCCAGAGCCTTTCTCACCTCAGGGGGACTCGGAACAATGGGATTCAGCGTTCCAGCAGCTATAGGTGCCAAAGTAGGAAAACCAGATTCGAAGGTAGTAGTTATAGCGGGTGATGGATCATTTCTAATGACGTGTCAACAACTTGCCACGGCGGTTCAATACAATATCCCGATATTGGTACTGGTTATGAACGATTACTGTCTGGGAATGATCCACCAACTCCAGGACGTCCTCTACGGTAAAAGGTACCAGGCATGCGATCTTGAAAGAACTGTCAACTATGCGAAGCTAGCCCAGAGTCTGGGAGCTATTGGGATAAGAGTAACAAAGGAAGAAGAAATAGCAAATGCCATAAGAGAGGGGCTTACAAACGAAAGGCCGACAGTGATAGATTTTATCCTGGAGGAAGCCCCGAATGTATACCCAATGGTAGTTGGAAAATCTCTACTGGAAATGATTGAGTAGGAGGTAAAAATGAGACATACAATATCGATCCTTTGCGATGACAAACCCGGTGTTATGACCAGAATATCAGGTCTATTCTCCCGAAGAGGTTTTAATATAGAATCTCTCAGCGTAGGACACACAGAAATACCCGGAAAAAGCAGATTCACAATCGTAGTAAAGGGTGATGACAAAGTTCTGGAACAAGTAAGGAAACAACTTCAAAAACTCGTCCATGTTATAAAGGCATGGGACATAAAACCCGAAGCCTCAGTAGACAGAGAACATGCACTAATAAAAATCGAGGTTAACGATAGCATGAGGGGTGAACTTCTTCAGATAATTACCGCTGTTCAGGCGAGGATTATAGATTCTACGGACAAAATGTGGATACTGGAGATAACTGGAAACTCAAATATGGTGGATAATGCCTTTAACCTCTTCGGAAATTTCAAAATTGTAGAATCTATACGTACAGGAAGGATAGCCCTGGAGAGAGGCAACATTAAACGAGCAAAGTGAGAGTATCCTCATAGGAGAGAACCTCACCCCTTCCTAACAATTTTCGAAAAAGGGTCTCTGCCTTTCTATCATAAAAATTACGATGGAGTGGGGAATTTTTATCTTCTATTATAATAAGTCTCCGGGCAAACATTGCCAGCTCTAAATTTCCTACATTGCCAGGCCCTACGGGGAACTCACAGAGAACCGTAACATCCGCCCTCTCAACCAGTTTTCTTGCTAGTTTTATGTCCCCCTCCCCAATAACAGAAAACGCCTCAACATTAACACTCTCAATGCCTAAATTATTCCACAATGTTAAATCAGAATCAAAATTATGAGCAATCCCTCCGGTAATCTTAAAACCAAGCCTAAAAAGCTCTCTGGTAAGGTTTATTGCACTCCCAGCTCCTCCAATAAGGTGTACCTTTGGAAGTCTCTTCCCAAACTGCCGGGGCATAACATTAACGTTAAGAAAACCGGTAGAGATATCAGGGGCTACCACAGCTTTTACACCGTACACTTTTTCTATCACCCCGGGTTCTATAACATCCTCCACCCCTCCATCCCTCTCTATTCTTCCCTTGGAAAGCATAATAATTCTACTACAGTAGCGAGAGGCGACATTGAGGTTGTGTATGGCAGTTATAAGTATTTTGCCTTCCCTGGAAAGTTCGTAGAGAATCGAGAATATCCTGTCTTGATGCTTTATATCAAGATTGGAGGTTGGTTCATCGAGTAAAATAATATCTGTTTCCTGTGATAAAATTTTTGCCAATAGAGCTAACTGTTTCTCACCACCGGAGAGTTTATTAAAGGGTCTATCCATCAGCCTGGACATCCCTACATATTCAATCATCCTCAGAGATTTTTCTTTATCCTCGAGGGTGAATCTTTCCAAACGTCCCCTGTAAGGATATCTACCCATAAGAACAAGTTCCCTTACCGAGAGGCTAAAATCACCATAAAAGGTTTGAGGCATATAAGAAACAAGTTTAGCTCTCTCCCTATCACCCATCTCGTGAATGTTTCTACCATTAACACACACCGTACCTATACTTGGTTTAAAAATCCCTCCCAAGACCCTAAGTAGGGTTGTCTTACCGGAACCATTAGGACCCACCAGTCCCACTAACTCACAAGAGTCAACACTAAAAGAGATACTCTCTAATATTGTAGATCGATTAATCCTGTAATATAAATCCCTAACCTCTATAGTATCCATGACCAAGTATCCATCGTTAGAGTGTTTCTACCAACCCTTTTCTCTGATACCTAAATATAAGAAAAATAAGATAGGGGGCCCCTATCAGAGACGTGACAATTCCAACCCTTATCTCAAAAGGAGCAAGTATTACACGACCGAGTAAATCACAGAGAACAAGAAATATTGCCCCCCCAAGGGCAGATACAGGTAGCAAGACCCTATAATCATCACCAACAATCAATCTAAAAAAGTGAGGAATAAGTAGTCCTACAAAACCAATTGTCCCACTAACTGAAACAGAGAGACCGGTAACAATAGCGGACAAAATCAAAATCATCTTCTTCACAAACTGAACATTCATTCCAGAGGCAACCGCCTGTTCCTCCCCAAGCATGATTAAATTTAAATCGCGCGAGAAGAAGAAAAGTAACCCCAATGCGGGTAATAACAGAGGTAGTATCATAAAGAGCTGTTCCCACCTCCTCCCTCCTAGTCCACCCATAGTCCAGAAAATAAATTGGCTAACTTCCCACTGTTTTGAAAAGAGGAGAACTGTTGATATTAATCCATTAATAAAGGAGGACACCGCCATTCCACCTATAATAACAAAAAGTAACGAAGTGTGTCCCCTATAACTGGCAAGAGCGTATACTAAGAACGCAGCAAGCATCGATCCTGCCATCGCCATCACAGGGAAAAAGTAAAGATTTAAGAAGGCAATCCCGGAGTGAATTGCAATAACAGCACCCAAACTACCACCTGCAGACACCCCTAAAACATCCGGACTTGCCATAGGATTTCTAAAAAGTCCCTGCATGGCCGCCCCGGCCGCAGCAAGAGAAAATCCAACAAACATTGCTGTAACAACCCTGGGCATCCGGACATACATTATAATTGAGATAATTTTTTGCTCAGGATTTCTTTTAAAATTTATCCCAAAGAAATGTAAAATAACCTTAACAATAGAAACCGGGGCAATTCTAACAGCCCCGGCACCAACTGCCAGTATCAGTACACCACACAGCAGAATCGCAAGCGTAACGATTGTAAGATAAAATTTTCCAGCACGTTCTCGTTTCAATTTTTACAAATGTTTCCACCCCCAAATCAATACCTGGATCTAACGTTTAAATCGTTTCGGATAGGCTAACCTAGCAAGTTCAACGACGGCATAAACAATATACTGAGAGGTTGAAGCTTTATACTTTTCTGGAATTCTATACACCCTGTTATTCTTAACCGCCTTGAGCTCCTGAAGTGCGGGATCCGTTATTACGTTTTTGAAAAATTTATCAGCCCCTGCGGGATCTCCCCACACCCACGCCGGAAGAATCAGAATATCCGGGTCCAACTCTATAAGTTTTTCCTTGGAAATCGGAACGTTACCCCACCTATCGGCCTTTAAATTTCCGACGGCATTAATCAAACCCGCAAGCTTCACAATATTATCCCAAGAAGATCCCTTACCAAAAGAAGAACCCCACGTACCATAGTCCATTACGGTAAGCCGTTTATCCTCCGGTATACCAGATACCCTCTCTTTAACGTAACTTAACTTTTCCTCCATCCAGTTTACCAACTGATTCCCTTTTTTATCTTCACCAACAACATGAGCTACCTCCTTTATAACCTTTTCAACGGCAGCGACTGTCAGAGGCGAGTTTACTTGAAAAACCTGTAAACCTGCCTCTCTAAGTTGCTTTACCTTAGAAGCATTACTCCAACTTGCAAGAAAGACGATATCCGGGGAGAGCGAGATAAATTTCTCAACATTCAGGGTAACCCTGTTGGGGATTCCGAAAGTTTCTCCAGCTACATTTGATATCCCAGGGTCATCAGAAAGGGTAGTAACCCCTATAATCCTCGATTTATCCACCAGGGAGAGGAGAATTTCATCCGTCATTAGTGTGCCCGAGAGTATACGTACGGGCTTCGACTTTAGAACAACCTTATTTCCAAGGTCATCCACAACCTCCATCGGATAGTTTTTAGAGGTCTCGACACTCCCGGCAGTAATGCCCCTTGCGGTATTCTCATACTGTCCCTGAGAAAATACAAAACCGGAAAAGAAAAGAAGAGAAACTACTAATAGAAGAAGTAAAAATCTTCCATTCTTAGGTGAGTTTTTGGGAAAGAGCTTCCTAAACATAAAAACCTCCTGCAATTTATTCGCGTGCAGGCACTGCCCTGGCAGTTTTGCACTCCGGATCCCAAGGTTTCCTGACTCCCGGTTCGTCCTTGCATTCACCTTCCCGGTTTCCCAGTGGTCAAACGAATGCTCGTCCCCGGTCACAGTGGCGCGTCCGTGGCGGATTTTCACCGCCTTCCCTTGAAGGATCGTATCGATGTTAACAGCCAATTTATGTTTTGTCAACGAAAAGATTGACTATACTCTCCATATTTACTACCCTCTTTCCGAAACGAAATGCTAGAGTTAACTATTCTTTCGCTTGCCTTTATGTTACATATGTGGTCATTCCCTTACCCATTCAAAACCAATAAAATTGAAGTTATAACTCGAATAATCCAAATAATCTTTAGTGTTACAATAATACACAAACTATACCCCGAAACCCTAAAAATTAACGGCCAGATTATCCTTACCGGTATACTAGTAGGTATAGCCCTTCTAACATTTCATCTCGTGTATAACAGAGGTATAAAAATAAGAGCACATCAAGTCACAAAATCCTTTATTGTCTCCCATCTTTTTCTCTTTACGGTTATTATCCCAGCGGAGGAGTTTCTCTACAGAGGTATTTTCTTTCAGGTACTCTTCTACCTATGGGGAGCCAAAGCCGGTGTCTTACTCTCGGTGGCTCTTTCAACCATGATATATGTGACGATCTGGAGAAAACCCCTCTACTGGATGGGAGCTGGATTAGTTAGCATGTTCAGCGCTTTAGCCCTCTACTATACGGGGAGCATTTGGGCTCCTATTATTCTCCATACACTAAACGATTTTGGCATAACACTGGTAGAGGGCAAAAACGCCTTTCTTAAAACCTAAATTAAAACCTAAAAATTTCAGTGAAAATGCTCTTCATCTCGCTTAACAACATTCAAATTACCGAACTCCCCATCCCCCCTCTCATTATTGTCGGAATACAACCAATCATTAGCCTCTCTTATTATCTGGCTAAGAATTAATGCCTCCATATTTTCACCGGACTTTTCGATTTCCCTGGCCAGCTTCTTTCTTTCACTCCTGGTCTTCAAACGTTTCTTACCCTTTTCTACAAATTCTTTGATCTCATCATCGTACTTCGCGTAGGAATGGAGAAAGTAAATACTCATCAGGAAGGGAATCAATTGCTTACTCTCCCTATATATCCTTAGCAATTCCTCCTTAGCCGCATCAAACTGCTTCTGTTGCATCAAAGTAAAGGCATAATTCCACCTTATCCAATCAACTTCCCTTGTCCCTTTTTCGGAGAGCAACTTTGCAAAAAACGCCTCAGCCGTTTTCGGGTCCGATTTCAACAAATAGGGGACACTAAAAGCAACAGAATAAAACCTTACCATACTTCTTTTTGATTCGTTCAGATAACTTTCAAGTTTTAATATTCCATCCAGATTGGAGGTTAAAAGATAAGCATTCAGAAGTATCTTTACTCTCATTTTATTTATTCTCCCGTTTCTGTAAATCTCTCCCTCGAGGTATACTATTAGATTTTTCCAATCCTCCTCCTCCAAAAGGCTAAACAACTTCCAATTGAGAAAGAAATAGAGATCAACCCCCAAAATAACAATAAAAAACACTAAAAGTACTATCCAATTTTTTTGTATAAACACGGAAAAGAAATCTTTGCCGATAATAAAGAGAGGAAGCAAAATGACAGATAGCAATACTATAAACAGCACAATATTAAATAGCAGTAGTACACTTTTAAATCTCAATTTTTCCCTCTATTCTGTTATATTTTATTTCAGTTTATGATAATATCTAACAAGATTCAACTACCGGGAGTAGTATATGAAAGCAATTGAAGTAATTAAACTAAAACCTGGCTCTTACTTCAGTGCCCCACTCTACTTGGATAAGGACTATATTCTTCTCTCTACAGACACCCCAGTAACAATGGAACTTATAAGAAGACTAAAACGATGGAACTATAAAAATGTATTTACAGAGGGTGAGCAGATAGAGAAACCGGAGTACATGGTAACAGAAACCGAGGACACAACATCAATACTCGACGAAGACATAAATGAAAAACAAAAAGAAGAAAAAGCCAGACAATTCTATTTCCATCTGCTAGAATTCACAAAGGAAACTTTTAATCTATTCCGCACGGAAAATCAGTTAAACCTAAACTCCATAACTCAAAAAGTAAAAGAACTAATAGAAATCGAAAAAGAGAACAGAGATAATCTGTTGAGGTTGACAGAAATAAAGTTACCCACAAACAACTACATTATTCCTCATAGTGCAAACACCGCTATACTCTCAATAAGTTTGGGAAGCTTTCTCAAACTGCCACCCCACAGAATGATAGAACTAGGGATATCCGCTCTACTACACGATATTGGAATGTTCAAACTTCCAGAAAAAATTTACATGGGTACACACAAATTAACCCCTCAGGAAAAAAAGGCAATCATCGCTCACACCATACTTGGCTATAGGATTTTGAAGGGTTTCTCCGTCCCCGAAAACGTCGCATTGGCAGCTTTAGAACATCACGAAAGAATTGATGGCTCTGGATATCCAAACGGGTTGAGAGGAGAGAAAATTTCCCTGTATGCCAGGATAATTGCCGTAGCATGTTCATACGAGGCTGCTATCACCTCCAGACCATTCAAAAACGAACTCGACGGCCACCAAGCAATATTGGATCTTTTAAAAGGGAACAGAACAAAATATGACGAGAACGTCTTTAAGGCCCTAATCTATCGATTATCCCTCTATCCATTAGGCACACTTGTTCTACTATCCAATGGTGCTAAGGGAATGGTAATAAAAGCCAATCCTCAAAATCCCAAAGCCCCCTATGTTAAGATTATCCAGGATGAGGAGGGAAACATTCCGGAGAAAAATGTGATAATCAGAATCTCAGGGGAATCGGATATAAAAATAACCAGACCTCTGACCAAAGAGGAGATTGCTAACCTAAAATTTGAATAACCACTTAAATGAAAACTTAAGTAAATGAGGGAAACATATGTACATAAACACAATCCTACCTACGGGAAAAGAATTAAAGATTAATAAGGGAGAAACTGTAGCGAACATCCTTATAAAAGCAGGTTACGAACTCAAAGGCTCAGATATCGTTGGTGCTTTTGTCAACAATAATGCGGTAAGTCTATCCTATAGAGTCGAAACTAATTCAGAAATCGTTCCAATAACTCTAAACGACAGAACTGGTACCGATATGTACAGACGCTCACTCTCATTTTTACTAACAATAGCCTCTAAAGAGTTATTTCCCAATAGACGACTTGTTATAGGTCACTCTCTCGGTCGTGGATACTTCTATTATTTCGATGGTATAAATAGCATTCCCAAAGGAGATTTAAAGACCCTTGAAAAACGAATGAGAGAGATAGTAAAAGAGGATGTTCCAATAGAGAGAGACGTCATGGCATACCTTGAAGCTGTAAAATATTTTAAAGAGAACAACCAACCGGATACTGCGTTACTACTTGAAAATAGAAACGATCCTAAAATACCCATATATAGATGCGGAGATTTCATTGATCTTGCCCACTCTCCTCTTGTCCCCTCTACCGGGGTACTAGAGGTATTTGAAATTATGGATTACCCTCCCGGATTTCTTCTTCGGTACCCACCCTTTAGACAACCGGAAAAAATGTCCCCTTTTCAAGAAAACCCCATTCTATTTTCAATATACCAGGAGTACAAAAACTGGGGCAAAATATTAAACGTCAGTTCTGTTGGTTCTCTCAACAAACTTATTAACAGCGGAGAAATTCATCAATTCATTCAGGTTGCAGAGGCATTACACAATAAAAAAATCGCAGAAATAGCAGATAAAATCTACGAAAGAAAAGACACGGTAAAAATAGTACTGATAGCGGGGCCCTCATCATCCGGCAAAACCACCTTTTCCAAAAAACTTGCCATTCAACTTAAGGTGCTAGGGCGAAATCCTGTTACAATTTCACTGGATGATTACTTTTTGCCACGAGAATTAACCCCCAGAGATAAAGAGGGAAACTATAATTTTGAAGCGCTTGAGGCTCTCGACATAGAACTACTCAATGAACATCTAATAAAAATTTTAAAAGGAGAAGAGGTAGAAATACCAGATTTCGACTTCCATACCGGAAGAAGAAAACCAAGAGGGAAACCATTCAAACTCCCGGAGAGGGGAATTCTCATTATGGAGGGGATACACGGACTAAATGACAAACTTACTCCATTAGTAGAGCGAGAGAGAAAGTACAAGATATATGTATCCGCCCTTACCCAACTAAACATAGACGACCATACGAGAATCTCTACAACTGACAATCGATTAATAAGAAGATTGGTGAGGGATTACAAGTTCAGGGGACACTCCGCATTAACAACCCTATCAATGTGGCATTCCGTTAGAAAGGGGGAACACAACTATATATTCCCCTTTCAAAACAGTGCCGATTCCGCGTTTAACTCCGCACTCGATTATGAACTCGCAGTACTCAAAGTGTATGCAGAGCCCCTCCTAAAAACGGTAAAACCCGACAGGCGCGAATATAACGAGGCTCAAAGACTCTTAAGCTTTCTGGATAACTTTTCACCACTACCGGGTAAATGGGTCCCCTCCCAATCAATTCTAAGGGAATTTATAGGAGATAGCGCATTCAAATATTAACACACAATTAATTTGTCTTCTCCAGCTTTTGGACAAGCATCGTCTTAAATTCCTTATCCGGGTTAAGAAACATAAGGCCAAAGCCACTTTCAGTCTGTCCTCCCTCTTCATTTAGTATACGAGCAGAGCGTACAATTCGAGCTTTCCCCTCATAGTATTTATTGCCATTATCATCCACCAGAATTTCAACTTCCTCACCCAGATCAAAAATAGAGAGATCCTCCGAACAGATAAAAATCCCCCCCAATGACATATCCTTACTCTGGAATTCCATTATAGAATATTTACCCGACGGTGTTTGTTTTCTAACAACTGTTGTAACGACTATCTTTTTCCTCTCACTTTGTCGTTTATCCCTAATATCATCACCCATATTTACAATTCTCCTAACCTCTTTGTTGTTATTATAATTTCACCACGTTATCATTGTCAAAGGGATTATTTTATAGAATGTAAAATTGACACAAATTCAAATGGTGTTATACTAAAAGTATAAACCTCGGAGGGAGGGCATATACCTATGAAAAAAATAGTTTTAATTATTCTAAGCCTGATACTAATGGTAAGCTTTTCCTGGGCCCAATTTTATACAAAATTAAAAACCTCAGAGAGAAAACAGCTTGCAGAGGCTTACTACCTTGTCGGTAATCAATACGAAAAAGTAGGGAAAACGGCAAAGGGGAAGGCTTTCAAAGCTATGGCCTTTAATATTTACCCCAACCTTGTGCCCGAAAAAATAAAGATGAGGGAATATCCCACAGCAGAACAACTCCTTGCGCGGTACAATTTTCAAGTCAAACTTCCTCAAAGAGTGGGTAACATCCCAGAACTTATAAAATCGAAGTTTATCAGGCTAATAAGTAATTTGATAGCAGAAGATGCTAACTCCATCTTGGATCTTCTAGACGGGTCTATCTATATTGATAAAATTGGGCGAAGTGTGAACCAAAAAGAGGCAAAAGAAGCCCTAAAATCCCTGTTTTCAAAGATAAATCTAATCGGATTACCCCCATCCGAGGTTTTTGACATAAACAGCTTTAAAATATATGTCGCATCACCCAAAATTTCAAAGACATGGGGCAAAACCTATATACTCGAAATTAGAGCACTTAAGGATTTTTCAGATTACATAGGTTTCTGGGAAAAAAATCAAAAATACTTCTTTCACAAACGAGGAGTAAAGTGGGTAATATACTCAATAGGAAGCAATCCCCCTCCCTTTTCATGGCGTCCACAAAAACCATTTCCTGTTACCATCCCTGCAAGTGTTCCAACAACAACTGGGTACTTCCAGATAAAAAATATAATAAAAAACAACTTCCTTAAATGTATAGGTTACTTCCTAAAGAAAGATACCCCTGGAGCGATGCAATATATAGATAAAACAGTTTATCTTATTCGTCTAAGAACTACCATTACACAAAAAGAACTTGAAACGAGCTTTAAGGGTTACTTTGAGAATACGGATTTTTCCGGAATTACAATTAATAAGATAATCGACGAAAATTCTATCTTTATCATAAAATCAAATAAATTCGAGGGAAAAGTTCCGGGACCGGTTTATCTCCTAAATGTAAAGACCAGGATGGATCTCTCCAATAAAATACCCTTCTGGACACGATATCAGGAATATTTCTTTAGAGAAAAAAAGGGTAACTGGAAAATTTTTGCCATTTTTTAACCACTTTTAAACTTCACTTTATTAAATTATAATGTATTGTATAGGTAACAAAATTTATGGAAGAAATTGATCTAAGTGGGCTAACCGAGACAGGCTATCATGTTCTTACCGGACGAATAGGGTCCGGTAAGACAGAAATAGCGGTTAACCTTGCCATTAAAATGGCACAAGCCAATATCCATACTATCCTCTTTGATCTCGATATAGTAAAACCATATGTTAGAATACGCGATATAAAAGAGAAACTAAAAATTTTCCCCTTCAAAATAGTAGCACCCCCTGACATAACAAAGACATTAGATTTACCCATCCTTCCCCCTTATATTATAGGGGCATTAATGGAAAGCGAAGGACACAAAATAATAGATCTCGGAGGAGATTCCTACGGTGCGGGTTCCTTTGCACAGTTTAGAAACATACTAGTAAACAAAAAATATGAGATGATGTTCGTGATAAACACCAAACGCCCCGGAACTTCAACGCCTGAAGAAATCATTAACTCTATCAGAGAAATAGAAACTGCCTCTAAAATGGAAATCACCTCACTAATCCTAAATACAAACCTTCGCTGGGAAACATCCGCTCAAATAATCAAAGAGGGGCTAAAAATCGTGGAGGAGGTGTCACGAGAAATTAAAAAACCCATTAAATTTGCATGTGTGGAGGAAAATCACACAGAACACGTAAACGGTATAGACTTACCAATTTTAAAATTGAAACTCTTTGTTAACCCCCTCCCAAGGGTTTAAGAATAGAACTTGCAAAAAATAGTTGGAGGATGAACATATGGAAGATACAAAAGTTATTATCAACGAGGAACGCTGTAAGAGTTGTAGTCTCTGTATCAGCGTATGTCCCAAAGGCGTTCTTCGAATCTCAGACAAATTGAATCCTACAGGGTATCATCCGGTCGAGCTCTTTGACAATGAGGGTTGTACATCCTGTGGATTCTGTTACTTAATTTGCCCGGACGCCGCCATTGTTGAAGTACGACGTCCAGAAAAGGTAAAAGGATAGGAGGAAAATATGGGTGAGAAGGTATTAATGAAAGGTGCAGAAGCTATTGCAGAGTCGGCAATAAGGGCAGGTTGTATGGCCTTCTTTGGCTATCCCATTACCCCTCAAAATGAAACACCAGAGTATTTCTCCAGAAGAATGCCACAGGTGGGAAGGGTATTTCTTCAGGCAGAGAGTGAGGTAGCGGCCATTAATATGGTTTACGGTGCTGCTTGTACCGGTACACGGGTTATTACCACCTCCTCGAGTCCCGGTATAAGCCTTATGCAAGAAGGATTTAGTTACATAGCTAACTCACATGTCCCCTGCGTTGTTGTCAATGTAATGCGAGGTGGTCCGGGTTTGGGTGACATAGCGCCTGCACAGGCAGACTATAATCAAGCAACAAAGGGAGGTGGACACGGAGACTATCATTCGATAGTACTTGCTCCCCACACAGTACAGGAGGCTGTAGATCTCATCTACCTGGCATTTGATCTTGCAGACAAATACAGGATGATGGTTGTAATGCTTATGGACGGCTTGATGGGCCAAATGATGGAACCCGTGGAGTTTCCAGAATGGGTTGATGTAAAAAACAGGAAACCACCTGAATGGGCAACGGTGGGACAGGGGGATAGAAAAGAGCGTAATATAATAACCTCTCTCGAAATCCTTGCTGAGGGTCTCGAAAAAATGGATTTAGCCCTACAAGAAAAATATAAAAAAGTAAAGGAAAATGAGCCAAGATGTGAAGAATACATGATGGAAGATGCCGAATACGCAATTACGGCTTTCGGCACGGTAGCAAGAATATCAAAAACTGTTGTAGATATGGCAAGGGAAAAGGGAATAAAACTGGGTCTAATAAGACCAATTACTGTTTGGCCCTTTCCCTTTAGCACCATAGAAAAGAGAATTGAACAGATCAAGTTTTTCTTCGATGTCGAGATGAACGAAGGGCAAATGCTCATAGATGTAAAATTGGGCGTAAATGGAAGAAAACCCGTGTATTACTACGGCAGACTCGGAGGAGTTGTTCCGACAGCAGAGGAGATTCTAAAAGAATTAGAGAAAAAGATCGGAGGTGCCAAATGAAAACCGTTCATAAAATTCCACAAGCATTCACAGACAGACCAACTACCTACTGTCCCGGTTGCCCACATGGTATAGCACATAGATTGATAGCGGAACTGCTTGACGAAATGGGATTAACACGAAAAACGGTAATAGCCTGGCCGGTAGGGTGTTCAGTTTTCGGATACTACTTTATAGGAACGGATGCCGTAGAGGCGGCCCATGGCCGAGCATGCGCCATGGCAACAGGAATAAAGAGAGCACACCCCGAATCCTTTGTGATGACCTATCAGGGTGACGGGGATCTTGCCTCTATCGGAATAGCCGAAACAATTCACGCCGCTGCTAGAGGAGAACGAATAACGGTTGTATATGTAAACAACGGAAACTATGGAATGACAGGCGGCCAAATGGCTCCCACTACCCTTCTGGGACAGGTTACCACCACATCCCCCTACGGGCGTGATGCCAAAGCAAACGGATTCCCGCTTAAGGTACCTGAAATGCTTGCTGCCATAGACGGTCCGGCATACATTGCAAGGGCTGCATTGGATAGTCCCAAACATATCCTTCAGGCCAAAAGGTTTCTAAAAAAAGCATTCACCGCTCAGATTAAGGACCTTGGCTTTTCACTCGTCGAATTGATATCTTCATGTCCCACCAACTGGAAGATGGATCCGGTAGAGTCCCTTGAGAGAATTAAAAATGAGGTGCTCCCTATATTCCCTATAGGAGAGTTAAAAGTTGTCGAGGGGGTGAAGTAAAATGGAAAAACAAGTTGTAATATCAGGATTCGGAGGCCAGGGAGTAATGCTGGCAGGAGAATTACTTGCGGAGGCAGGTAAAGACGAGGGTAAAAACGTCACCTTTCTCCCCTCATATGGCCCGGAGATGCGCGGAGGAACAGCGTACTGCGATGTTATAGTCTCAGACAAACCTATTGCCTCTCCTGTAATAGCATTTCCGGAAGCAGCTATAATTCTAAACCTCCCATCACTGATCAAATTTGAACCATTGATGAAGGAGGGGGGGATTATAATTCTAAACAAAACGATAATTCCTCAAGATGTAAAGCGAAACGATTTACGGGTATGCGAAATAGATGCTCAGAATATTGCAAAAGAACTGGGAAACGAAAAAGTGACTAATTTAATACTCTTAAGCGCATATATAGAGATAGAAAAAACCGTTTCCGTCGAGAGCCTAAAAAAAGCCCTAAGGGTTTTTCTAACTGGGAGAAAAGAAAAACTAATTCCTATTAATGAACAGGCAATTGAAAGGGGAGTAGAGGAAGCAAAAAAATTTTTATCCAAAAACTAACAGCAAAAATCTAACAGAAACTAAGTAAATACGGAAGCAAAAGGGTGTTCAAAATAATCTCTATTCTAAAACTGTTAAAGAGTGAAGAATGGGAGAAAATTTGTAAGCAATGTGGCCTCTGTTGTTATGAAAAAGAAAAACGCAGAGGCCATGTAATAATAAATTTTAATGCCCCATGCCCTTACCTGGACACACAAACCCATCTATGCAGTGTCTACGAGAACAGATTCTCCGTATGTAGGGAATGTAGAAAGGTCACTATCTTTCACGCTCTCTTCTCCCCATACCTTCCACAGACGTGCGGATACGTAGAGAAATTTCGTCTCTGGAGGAAAAGAAAGACTAAACACTCCTAGATCTTACCATCTTATCCAACCAGAGTAGGACCACACAAACTATCACTGCTACAAACAAGAATGTGCCTGTTAGTCGAAATGTACGTATAAAACCTATCCTGTCAATCAACGAACCCATTAGCGGTGTAATCAAGCCGCCACCGAGGGAACTAGCAAAAAAGTATATTCCTAAAACCGTTCCCCTAATACCCTCATGCAATTCTCCGATTATGAATGATTCTGAAACAGGCAT
Organism: uncultured Spirochaetales bacterium; assembly: GCA_964596425.1. Taxonomy (GTDB): domain Bacteria; phylum Spirochaetota; class Spirochaetia; order SZUA-6; family SZUA-6; genus CAZQTC01. The sequence goes on from CAZQTC010000023.1 coordinate 786,729, forward strand.
TCTTACAAATATCGTGACACCTATAAAAATCATAAAGATATAAACAACAAGATTAAACCGCAAAAAGGTAAGAAAAAAGATGAGAGGTCCACCTATAAGAGCCGCAAATATCAAGAGAGGGATTTCACTCAATCTATCCGATAAAAAACCTGCAAGAGGTGATGCCCACAACCCCGAAATAAAAATAGCAGATACAAAAGTAGCTGCTATTCTCTCGTCAACACCCATAACATCCACGCCGTACAGTGGAACAAAACCAATTACAGAACCCATTATTGCCCCCAACGAAACAGAGAGAATTATTACAATTACAAGTCTAAACCACTCTATCCCACCAGACTTACCCTCCCCTTTAGATAATGCCGGGTCGTTACTTTTATCAACAGTTCTATTGGTATAATTTCTAACCATAATACTTATAACAATTCCCAGCACAATAACGGGAAATCCCATAGTGACAAACGTAGCTCTCCAACCTATAGAAGAGGCAAGAAAAGCCGCTACAACCGGTGCAATAAAGTAACTTAAGCTCCCCCCGATAGTATGAATACCCAGAGCTTTTCCTCTCTTCTTTTTCTCTATCACCTGTGAGATAAAAAAAATCGCGGTAGGATGATACCCGCTTCCCATAATTCCCATCAACAATTGAAAAACAACCAGCAAAATAAAACCTTTAGAAACACCTACCAGTACCCCGGAGATACCAACCCCAGCAATTCCCATAAAAATAAAGAGATAGGGCTTTACCCTTCTTAAAAGCCACCCGACCGGAAGTTGGGCAATCCCATACGAGAGCGTAAAAGCAGAGAGTACCATTCCAGACTGAGCATAGGAAAGATGCAAATCACCCCGTATAAGGGGAAGAAGCGGAGACGTAATAGCCGTAACCACATGATGTGAAAAATGCGCTATCAAAAAAGCAAATGCAACTCTATAAGTAGTATTCAACTTTGAAATACCAAGAGAAAAACCAAATTTAAAATTTCTCATATTATTCTATTCTCACAGCGCGAATAATAACATAATGTGACATTAATGACAATAATATCTGGTTATACCTAGGCCGCTTTTGATTTCTTTAGAGTTTTTAAAATAGCAGGTATTACTTCGAAGAGATCACCCACAATAGCAATATCGGCAAGTTTCATTATAGGAGCCTCGGGATCCTTATTGATTGCAACAATAAAATCACTCGACTGCATCCCAACGAGATGTTGAATTTGACCCGAGACACCACAAGCAATGTACATTTTAGGATGTACCGTTTGCCCCGTTTGCCCCACCTGATGTGCATACGATATCCATCCCGAATCAACAGCAGCCCTGCTAGCTCCCACAGCCCCATTCATAGCCTTAGCCAACTCCTCTATCACCCTAAATCCATCCGGTCCACCAACACCACGGCCTCCCGTAACTATCACCTCTGCATCTACAAGATTTACAGAGGTATCCCTATTACGTCTCTCCTCGATAATTTGAATATCAGTCTCTCTATCCTCATCAAGAACCTTCTCTTCTATCAACTCACCAACCCTAGAACTATCCGGAGAAAGAGCCTTAAACACCCCTTGCCTAACAGTACTCATCTGAGGTCTATGGTTTTCGCACTTTATAGTCGCTATAATATTTCCCCCATACGCAGGTCTCGTTTGAAGCAAAAGTCCCGTCTCTCTATCAATATCTAGCCCCGTACAATCAGCGGTAAGTCCCGTTTCTACTTCAACAGCAACTCGTGGCATTATACTTCTTCCCCTCCCCGTTGCTCCCGCAATAAGTATTTCAGGTTTATATTTTCGAATAAGACGGGAGACTATAGAGGCATACACTACATCATTGAAAACCTCTAGCGACTCATCATCCACCACAATAACTCTATCAGCATAATAATGAAAAAGTTTGGTGGTTAATTTCTTTACACCCTTTCCCAAAACCAAACACACAACCTTTGTTTCTCGCTTAGCAGATAGGGTATCGGCAAGTCTTTTCGCCACACCAAGTAATTCATACGTAACCCTATGTATTTCATCACCAAAAGTATCAGCTAACACCCAAACGTCTCTATATTTATTAGAGTCATTCCCACTTACTAACATTAAACCATTCCCCCTACAGACTTTCTTAGAATAATCCTCGCTGACCAACTATTCGGATAAACTCCATAGCAACTCTTTCGGGATCTCCCCTTAAAACAACCGTTTCCTTACTTCTCGCATCTGGATTTCTCGTTTTCACAACTCTTGTCGGAGAACCATCCAACCCCACCTTACCAAGGTCGGCTTTAATAAATGATGCATCCCATATAGGAACATCTACCTTCCTCGACAGAAGCCTACCACGAAGAGTGGGCACTCGAGGAGAATTTATATCCTTTAGAACAGTTATCACAGCAGGTAGCTTTACTGAACAGACACCATACCCATCTTCATACATTCTCTCAAGGACAAGAAAAGACTCACTTGAATCAACTACTCTCGACACATAAGTTACCTGTGGCCACCCCAGGTGAGCAGCGATCCCAGGCCCCACCTGAGCAGTATCGCCATCTATCGCCTGTTTCCCACAAATAACAAGATCAACATTCCCAATCTTCTTAACAGCCATAGCGAGAGCATAGCTCGTTGCAAAAGTATCAGAACCCGCAAGAAGTTTATCATTTAACAGCACCCCTCTATCCGCGCCACAGGCAATTGCCTCTCGTAAAGTCTTCTCTGCCTTTTTAGGTCCCATAGAGAGGGCTATAACCTCTCCCCCATACCTTTCCTTTAATAGAAGGGCCTCCTCCAAAGCATAGGTGTCAAAGGGATTCATCATTATCTCAATCCCTTCCCTTATCAATCTTTTGGTTTCGGGATCTATACTAACATCCGTTGTAGCAGGAACCTGTTTTATACACACTACAATTCTCATTAAGTTATAACACCCCCTGTTACTGGACTACTCGAGCCTCCTATGCTTAAACCTGCAAGAAGCGGAAACTGTCTCTTGTAATTCAGAAGCGCTAAATAGATGCCAGACTGTGGATAATTCTTCAGGAGAATCTCCAGATTTTTAATTGGATTGTACTCCACATCTTCGGGTATCTCATATCCAACACATTCGGATAAGAGATACAATTTCTTCGACATCCACGCCTCTACAATTACAGGTATGTCAAAATCCTCTATCAACCTATCAACAACCTCATTTTGCCCTATTATCGGTTGGGTTATAACGAATCTGGCACCAGCCCTTATTTTATTCTTTAACTTCTCAAACTCGTGTTCGGGAGGTTCGTAAGGATTAAAAGCTACCCCAAGAACGAATCTATCTGGATACTCCCTTTCAATATAATCCAAAAGCTCAACCGATGTGACAGAGGCACCACCACATCCAATTTCACTTGGGCGCAATTTCGGGAGTCTCGGACTTCCATCTCCAGAAACTACAAGGAGATATCTAATACCAAGCTTTACAGCGGTAGCAAGGATTTCATCGAGATTTCTCTTAGTGTGGAAAGTGTTTAAGTGGATCATTACTCCCTCAGGATCGACCGGAAGATTCAATTCCGTTATTAACTCTGTGCCCTGGAAGGAGAGATTTCCCATCGCATTGTCTGTTATACAGGCACAGTAACCAGCATCCAATACACGTTTGTACTTAACAGCAAATTTTTCCAACCGCTCTTCAAGATCCTCAGCATCCTGTTTGGGAGGCAATACCTCAACGTGAAATCTTTTTACATGATCTCTGATATCCATCATTATTCACTCTCCCTCTAAGTACTTCCACTACCCCTTCACGCTGTTCGATTTTATACTAATAGAGAAAAGATGAGGATTCTTGTAGTTTAGTTACAATTATAGGTAATTTAATGCTTTAGAATGTAACTCGATCGGTTGTGTTTGTGAGTTTTCCTATAGTTTTTCGGAGATATCCCGACCAGTTTTTTAAAAACCTTTGTGAAGTAGCTTTGATCGTTAAATCCGGCATCAAAACATACTTCAGAGACGTTCTTATCCGTGGTATCGAAAAGCAAACAGGCATAATCTATACGCAACTTGTTGACCAGTTCTGTAAAATTGTAACCTGTCCGTAATTTCAATACCCGAGAGAAATAGGCGGGTGATAAATTACAAACATGGGCTACCTCATCCCTTGAGAGAGGTTTTCTTATATTGCTCTTTATATACTTAATCGCAACAGAGAGTGAAGCAGGGATGCTACTTCGAGAGGTATCAACGGTAGTTTTAATAAAGCTCTCTAACCAGTTTGTTAACCAATCCGAAAGTTCAACTTCATTACGAATTCTTCCAAAATCAGCAAGGTAAGAGCTATTCACTCCCAAAAGATTTTTTGGATCCGCTCCCTCTTCTACAAGTGCCCTATACATCTGAACTACCATCTCAAGTATTAAAGCCTTAAGTACATCAAAATTATGCTTCCCAAGGTGATACACCCCCACAAGGATCTTATTTATTATCTCTCTTGCCCTTTCGAATCTTCCATTCTTAACAGCGTTTATAAGACTCTGTTCCTCGATCATATAGATATCGCGAGGATTTTGATAGTATATACCCTTGGCAAGATGAATAGCCTCGGCCATCCTTGCATTCATCATGCTCGTCATTCTGTTTAACTGCATAAGACTTGTAGGACACAAATTTTGTTTTTCAACTATTTCAAGAAGTCCCCATGCCGCTTCTCTAACTCGCTTTTCCCTCTGCTTTTCCTCCCCAGGCAGGTAAGAAGCGGAAAAAAAACCTCCCATCGGGAAATTATTTAAACATACCGGAACACACCATATATACACCTCATTTAAATCAATAGAGATATTGGGTTCCCCCCATCTTACCGCCTCGTTTATCATCTTCTCGAATTGTTCAATTTTATAACTACGCCAATCGTAATAGGAACATTTATCAAAAAGAATTTCATTACTAGCGAATAAAATTAACCCATAACCATAGCGTCTCTTATATTCAGAGGCTATTGCACCAAACTGCTCTTTGTTAATCAATCCTTTAATATCCAACATAATTAAATCACATTCAAAGCCCTCTCTAAATCCTCACGCAAAGTTTCTCTATCCTCCAGGCCCACATGAATACGTATCAAAGATATATCTACCTTATCAGTACTCCCCTCTCTGTATTTAACAGCTTCCGGGAAGATAAGACTTTCATACCCTCCCCAGCTAACAGCAAGCTTAAAAATCTTCAAACTATTAGCAAAACGTTCAACATCCTTTAATGTAGCCGCTTTAAGCCTGAATGAAAAGAGGCCCGCCCCTCCCTTCATCTGCCTTCTAACAAGGGAATACTGAGGATGAGAGGGTAAAAATGGATACAAAACCCTCTCCACCTTGGGATGCTTTTCTAAAAAACGTGCAATGTAGAGAGCATTTTCAAAATGTATGGGCATTCTTATATGCAACGTTCTAAGCCCCCTAAGGATCAACCACGCCATAAATGGATCGGGAACATAACCTAGTTGCAAAAACTCTGTGTTGAATATATGCTCTATATTTTCTCTATTCCCAGATATAACCCCCGCAACAAGATCACTATTTCCTCCAAGGTACTTTGAAGCAGAATGCACTACAATATCAACCCCCAGCTCTATCGGCCTGAAAAAAATCGGGGTAGCCCATGTGTTATCTATAACGGTTTTTACACCTCTAGCCCTGGCTATTTTCACAATTCTCTCTATATCCTGAATTTTAAAGGTAAAAGTAGTTGGACTTTCCATATAAAATAACCTTGTATTGGATTTAAGCGCCCTTTTAAAATCCGCAGGATCCACTCCTTCCACAAAGGTACACTCTATGCCAAAGCGCTTCAGATAACTATTAAACAATTGCTTGGTCCAGCTATAGGTATCTTCAACACAGACTACATGATCACCGGAATGGAGAAAGCTCATAACCGCACCGGCAATCGCCGCAACCCCGGAAGATACAAGTTTGCTCTTCTCAGCACCTTCAAGTGCTGCTATCTTGTCTTCCACTAAATTCACAGTCGGATTATTTCCACGGGTATAGAGATAGTGAGAATCTTCCCTGGTAATAGCTCTCTGGAAATCCTTAAAGCTTTTAAAGGAAAAAATTGAGGTCTGAAAAATTGGGGGACTCACAGCATTGTAAGGAATATCTTCCTCGCCAAGGTGATGGAGAATATAATCTTTAGACTTTTCGACACTCACGCAGAACTCCTCAGAATGTGTATATACTCATTATGCCATATATTCTGCCAGTATACTACACATTATCCCTTCATACCTCCCTCTGTTAACCCAGGGTATAACTACTTAACAACTATGTACGAGAAATACAAAAAAATGTAATATAAACTTATATGAAAATCACAGATCCCAAAAGAAAGGACGTACAAATGGAAATAAAGAAAATACACACAGAAAAAGCCCCAGCAGCAGTTGGACCATATTCACAGGCAATAAAAGTAGGAGATTTTATCTTTCTCTCCGGTTCTCTAGGCATAGACCCGACAAACGGAAAACTAAAAGAAACACTGGAGGAACAGGTAATTCAGGCTTTAACAAATATAAAAAATATCCTTGCCTCAGAGGGATTAGGAATTAAAAATATTGTAAAAACTACCGTCTTTCTCGCAGATATGAATGATTTCCAGAGCATGAACAAGATATACACTGAGTTTTTTGGAGAAACAAAACCTGCAAGAAGCACCGTTGAGGTATCACGGCTACCACTCGACGCCAAATTCGAAATCGAGGCAATAGCAGTGATCTGATAACCACCAAGCCACCTATAAAATCCTTTTAATAGAGTTAAATAACATGCTTTAATATCTTCATAGAATACAAAATTACCAATAAATGTAACAAAGTTACAAGAAACTCCCCCTCTCTTTCTCTATCATAGAAACAGAAAGGGAGAGTGAGAATAATAATTTCTTGCATCATACGGGGGTAATTATTATACTGATGTTTCAAAACTTAAAATAAAATATATTATAGATATTAAGGAGACCGAAGATGAGTAATCATGAAGAGCAATTTCAAGAACTTTCGCTTGCTATTCAGAAGGGAAATGCCCCAGGAGCCAAAGAATTAACCGAACAGTTACTCGAAGAAGGGGTTACTGCCGAAGATGTTCTCAATAAGGGACTCCTGGATGGTATGAACATAGTCGGTATTCGATTTAAAAACAACGAGATATATATTCCTGAAGTACTAATAGCTGCCCGGGCGATGAACACCGCGATGGAGGTGCTTCGTCCAATACTTACAGAAACAGGTGTTAAACCTATAGGGAAAATCATAATAGGCACAGTAAAGGGTGACCTCCATGATATCGGGAAAAATCTTGTAAAAATGATGTCACAGGGGGCCGGAATAGAGGTAATCGATTTAGGCACGGACTGCGGACCGGATAAGTTCTTAAATGCTTATAAAGAAAATCAGGATGTCAAAATAATAGGAATGTCAGCCCTTTTGACGACAACCATGGTTAACATGAAAAGTGTAATAGAAAAATTTGTAGAAGAAGGATTGAGGGATAAAATCAAATTCATGATAGGAGGAGCTCCTGTCACCGAACAGTTTGCCCAGGAAATTGGAGCGGATGGATATGCCCCAGACGCCGCCAGTGCCGCAGAAAAATTTAAAGAATTTATCTTAACAAATTAATGAGAGAGATAACTTCTCTGGTTCTGATCTGGATTCATCTGGATAGACACTTAATCTACTCAAGGGGGGCATAGTAACCGCTAACATCTCGACCTCCGCGCTTTTGGGCACTTACGAAGACTTCAACAGGTATATATTTCCTTCCAAATTCCGAACTGGAGGCGGAAATATATGTAAGAGTATAAACAGGGGTAATTCGCTTCGAAATTTCCCTTCCCAATCCCTTGATACCATTTACGGAATAGAAATAGTACTCCCTGCCACCGCTTTCTGCTGAGAGAAATTTTAATTCCTTACTTCTCTCTCGTTTAGTTAAATAGACAGTATAAAAAGCTATATAATTATTTTTCAGATAGTTCGACAAATTTGTGAGAGAGTATTCCTTAAAATTACTACTCCCCAAACTTCCCGAACCAACATATACAACTGCTTTTTTACCATTTAAAGGTATAAGCTCAGAAATCGCCCGTCGTAACCCAAAATCGAAACTCCAGTTATTATCAAAGGTTCCTTTTATTGCAGAACTAATAAGTCTTAATTTTGTTGTCCCCATCTTATTCCTTAAGATAGGAGACTTTTCCGCAGTAATCAGCTCCATACTACCAACATCTGAGATTTCATCATATATTCCGCCAATTATTTCCCTAATCGCATCAAGATGATCCTTCATATAATCAGAGTGTTCCACCAGAACAACAACCTTTGCCTTTATACTGTCTGTATTGGTTTTAACAATCTGGAGATCATTAACAGGCTGATAAGATTCGGTGAAGTTAAAATTTTCCTCCTTCAACCCAACAATGGGGGTTCCATACCTGTCAGAGACAGAGAGGTTAACAACAACTCTTGGGAATTGCAGGGAATTAATCCTCTCTATATTAACAAAAAACGAACTGTACAGAGAGGAAATCTCTGTGAAGGTAAATACCTTACTGTTGTTAAAATCGGCAACGTATACATCCTTATTCGGATTAACAGCAACATCTAACAAACGCTCATTTGCTGCCTGGGGATCGCCTATAACCTTCCATGTTTCATCGGAGGGATTATATCTAACTATTCTATTCGTGTCTGCAACAAGTATCCTTCCCTGTCCATCAATAAACAATCCCTCGGGATTCTCAAGGAAACCCTCCCCTATGGCTTTAATAAAATTTCCACTCCCATCATAGACATTTATCCTCTTCTGTGAAATATCAGCCACATAGACCAAGCCATTGTAAAAAGCTACTCCGGTAGGTGCTCCCAAGTGTGAAGAGAAAGAGAGTATAAAATTCCCATTTAAATCGTACTTATCTACTCTTGCATTTCCCCAATCTGTGATATAGAGATACTTACTACCATCGTAAGCTATGTATTGAGGACCTAGAAACTCTCCATCATCTGTGCCCTTTCTGCCAAAAGATTCAATCTTTTCACCATTAAGTTTACACTTTGCTACCCTATTCCCCTCATACTCTGTGACATACAAATAATCACCAACCCTAACAAGATCAAAAGGATGATCATAACCCTCAATTCCACCCCTTAAGATTCTCTCTATCTTCTGATTAATATCGACCAATAAAACCTCGTTACTTGCAAAACACACTATATACAGGTTGCCATCAGGGGTGGGTACTACCGCGGTAGGTCTGGAAAAAGGATAGTAACCCTTCCTCCTTGCATCTATAACTCCTGAAACAACGTATTTTTTCTCCTCCTTCAATTCCCGTCCCAAGCCATGCCGCAATGTTACAGTGTTATACTTATACCTTAAAATATCATTTCCAACACCACTCTTTAGTACATAATCCCACTCTATTAGAGCATCTGTAATATACCCCGCTTTGTAGTACGCCTTTCCCAACCAAATCCTCGGAAGTATGTTTCCAGGTTTTAGGCGTATCGCCCTCTCAAAAGAGAGAATTGCTTTATCAAAATAACCATTATTAAAAGCCCTAACTCCCCACCTAAAATCTTCCTCAGCCTTGAGAGATGTCAAATCTATTTTTATATTACCCTTCGTAGCATCCTGCGAAAACAGAAAAATAGGAGTTATCAAGAGGAATAAAGATAGTAAAGTAATATATCTTCGTATCTTCACTGCGCAAATTATACACTATTTAAGCAAATACATCTATTGAATGTTCTTTCTCATTAGCCAATTTTACATCACCAAGTTTTATCTCACCCCGAATACCCAGATAGAGAATAGATTTTATCTCATTCGGTTTTATTACCGTATCCTGCGAAATCCGAAAATTATTAACTGTATTTTGACTCTGTAATACTTCCCCTACCTTCATCTTTCCATCTCCATACTTAGTTTCGTCCCAAAAGAGAAGAAAAATAAGCATTTTTACATTTTTGAAAGCACCTCTTTCATATGCGAGACAATTTCAGGGTTACCAGGCATCAAATCCAGAGCTCGCCTCAGTGCTTCACGAGCCTCCGAATACTTTCCTCGCTTATACAGGGCCCATCCTAGAGAATCCAAATAGGCAGGATTTTTGGGTTTCTTTTTGACAGCCTTTCTACACAACTCCACGGCCCTTCCCACATCAATTTCCTCCTCTGCAAGTATAAAACCGAGCGAATTAAGGGCATTTGGATTGTCAGGATCCATTTCAAGCGCCTTCTCCAGTGCCTCGATACTATCCTTGATTTTTTTCTGTGAATAGTAAACATATCCTAAAGCTGCATATATCTGAGAAGACTCCAGTCCTGAGCTTATCAATTTATTGAACTCATACTCGGCAAGTTTATACCGCTTGGTAACAGAATAAATAAACCCCAAGACCATTCTACTCTGAAACACATGGAGAAAACTAAACTCGGATTGAGCTACCTGCTCAAGATATAAAAGAGCTTCATCGTACCTCCCAAGTTGAGTTAGACACAATCCAATATAGTAGATAACCTCAATATTTAAATTTTCTTCCTCTTCTTCCAGCATTCTGAACTCTTTTAGAGCCTGTTCATACTTCTTTGAATGATAAAATTTTATTCCCCTTTTAATATCCGGTTTCATATTACCTCTCACCACACCAAAACTTGGCTTTCCTGTACACCTCTTCTACCCTGTGGTTAGTAGGGTGAATAAAAATCGGGGATATGGAAATATTCCCCCTGGAAAAGGCATAGCTATCCGACCCCACCTCATTCTTGGAAGCAGGTTTATCTCCCCCAAGAAAACAGTAGAGGTTACCATTGGGAGCATAATACTTTATAATTTCATTATCGTATATTCTTAGGGTGGGAAAAGTTATCGAAACCTCAACATTATCAAAACCATCCCGTAAATTATCCGGGAAATTAATATTTAAAAAATGATCTTCGGACCATAATTTCAAAAACAACTCCATATTACGTACAATAAAGTCCGCAGAATACTCAAAAATGGAAGGGCCACCTGATGGGTTTAGTGAAACAGCAAAAGAAGGTTTACCCAAAAGAGCTCCCTGTCTCGCCGCAGCAGCAGTTCCAGAATATATTATATCCGTACCCAGATTAGGAGTCATATTAAATCCCGAAATCACAACATCAATCTCTCTTTCAACCAAACCTATAAGCCCTATTAATACACAATCGGCAGGCGTGCCCCAGCATACAAAGGTTTGTTCTGTTACCTTTTCAACTTTAACAGGTTCGAAAAGAGTAATTGAGTGAGAACTTCCGCTCTTTTCACTGTCCGGAGCAACAATCCATACATCATGTTCCCTCATCAATTTTTCCGCAAGAAATTTTAAGCCCTCGCTATTAATCCCATCATCATTTGTAAGAAGAATCCTCAATCTGATTCCACCTCCACCCCAGAGGAGGGCATTGCTAAATATATATCAGGATGAAAACCAAATATTTTCTCATACTGGTGAATTGCTCCTTTATAAGATTCAAAAGCCTCATGCTTTAATAGAGTAACAGTGCATCCACCAAACCCGCCCCCTGTCATCCTCGAGCCATACACCCCATCCGTCTCCCATGCACGCTTCACAAGCCAATCCAATTCTGGACATGAAACCTCATAGAGATCTCTTAGACTCTCGTGAGAACGATTCATAAGTTTCCCAAAGGTTTGTAAATCTCCTTTTTTCATAGCCTCTTTGGCATCCAAAACTCTTTTATTCTCCTCAACAACGTGAATACATTTTTTCCTCGTAGATTCCGGAAGTTGTCCCATTATCTCGCCCAGATCATCCAGCGAGTAATCACGTAAAGCACTTCCGCTCTTTTTTGTTTTTAAGATCTCCACACATCGTTCACACTCGCTACGCCTCTTATTGTACTCGGAATCAACCAACCCCCTGGGAACATTGGAATTTGTAATAACAATCTTGGCCCCTTCAAATCTCATGGGGATATACTCAAAATCGAGACTCCTCGTATCAATAAATACGGCATTTCCCTCCCTACCTAACACTGATATTAATTGATCCATTATACCACACTTAACACCCACAAAATTATTCTCTGCTTCCTGTGACATCTGAGCCAACTCTATCCTATCTATGTCTAATTCAAACAGCCTATCAAAAGCATAAGCTACCGCTACCTCCAAAGCTGCGGAGGAAGACAACCCCGCTCCCTCTGGAATATTCCCCGTTATTGTCAGATTAGCTCCCCCAATGGAATATCCGTGTTGCTGTAATACATGAATTACCCCCTTAACATAGTTAGCCCATTTATCTTCCTTTTTGTAACGCAGACTCTGCAGTCCAACTCTTTTAATATCATCATGATCAATGGAGTAAATTTTAACGTACGAATCCTCCCTTTTGGATATACCAACCCAAACATACCTATCAATTGCCATGGGTAAAACAAATCCATCGTTGTAATCAGTATGATCCCCTATTAAATTAACTCTTCCAGGGGCTTTAACGACGATTTCGGGCTTCTCATTAAACTTTGCAAGGTGGGAATCAGATATTTTTGACATACAAACTCCACTAAAACTTGAAAATAATGATAATTTGGCTAATTATTTTAATTAAATTACCAAAAGAATTCAACAATAAGCCTCTAATATGTCGAAAAGTAAAGTATCATGGAATCACACGAAACATACCTTCAATACGGTGAAAAGATAATAGTGGAACCCGGCGATGTGATATACAAACAGGGGGATTTACCGGAAGAAAAGCCAGTTTACTTTATAATTGCCGGGCTTGTAAAAATAGAATTTAAATCAAAAAGAGGCACAATATTCCCATACTACTTTCAACCCGACAATGTCTTGGGGCTGGTCGAACCATTAACCGAAACTGAGAGATTGACAAGCGCGTACGCCATGGAAAAAACCATGCTCTACAGATGGAATATTGAAGATTTCTATACCGCCTCTTCAATCTCATGGGAACTTACCTATATAGCAATTACAGGGCTAACTCGTCTCTTAAGAATATTAAATGCAGAATTCGGAGAAAAACTCGGATTATTAAAGGATAAGGGATGATGAAAGATTCTTATGACGAAATAATGAAAATTGCATTTCAGGGTGAAGATGCAATTAACGAGGACATAATAAACAAATTTGGGAAAACATACCCTGATAAAACAATCCTAATAAAAGAGGGTGACATCCAACAGAAAATATTCTGGATAATTGAAGGAAACGTATATATAACAAGAAAAATGGGGAAAAAGTACAAGGTACTTGCAACACTCGGCCCGGGTGAAATAATAGGCGAGATGAGTTTTTTTGATAAATCGGTAAGATCAGCTACCGTTATATCAAAGGGAGAGGTAAAGGTTCTCGTGTTCTCAAAGGAAAATTTTGCAGACATTTTTGCAGCCAGCCCAAAATGGACGAAAAAATTTCTCATCTCACTCTCAAAAAGAATAAAATACATGTTCAATAGACTTAATGATATATAGATTCAAAGATCAAATATCTCTATATCAACCTCATTATAGGTATTAACCTCTTCGGTACTCTCCGGAAATATCAAATACGGCCGTTCCGGATCATTAGGATTTTGGTTCGAGACAACTGCAATACCCCTATTCGTATTTACCACCCCTGCATTCGGGAAACGTCCCATCGCTTTATAAAAGTACTGAAACAAACTTCTATCAAACATTCCCTCTTTTTCCATCTTCAACAATACGGCCATAGCCTGAGATGGAGTGAGTAAAGTCTTGTAACTCCTTCTTCTTACAAGAGCATCATACACATCACAGATTGCAATCAACCTTCCAGAAAAAGAAATATTCTGCCCCTTCTTGCCTCTAAGATATCCACTCCCATCAAAACGTTCGTGATGTTCAAGAATTCCATATATTATGTTCTCACGCAACCTATTGGGAAGGTTGGGGAACCAATCTTTTATATATTGTTCCATAGCAACATGTCTCTTGACCTGCTCAAGCTCCTCCCTCGTTAATTTATCCGGTTTCTTTACAAGATAATCCATATCGTTTAACTTGTACTTTGAATATATAAACTTTCCAACGTCGTGAAGAAGCCCCCCAATAAATAGTGATGTTAGCTCTTCATACTGATCACTCATAAAAGAGGCACTGAATAAGGTAAGAACCCCAACATCAAAGGAATGATTAAAGGTGATTTTATCCCATTCCTCTAACTCTACAAGATAAACGAGGGAGAGATCAAAAAAATTATTTCCCTCAAGAATATCCGAGGTAATTGATTGCGCCGTTTCCATTACAAAGTTCTCATTTAACTTTCCAGTGTTGATGAAAGCTTCGAGGATGCTATTCACATTAGATATGTACTTCTTTATTTTTTTCTTTGTATTTTTATAAATTTTAGATTGCAAAATAGAATCTTCAAACATTTCTACAGCGCTTAATCTCGAAAAATTTCCACTCAGCAACTCCTCGTACGGTATGGGCTTCGTAAGCATTGTCCTTTTATTCACAGGAAACTGCGGAACACTTTTGCCCACTACACTATCATCTCTTCTCTCCTCAATGGAGAGCTCTCCGTCTATAATCTTTACGAATCGTGTCGAGGGGAAAAACCTCTTAATCTGTTCCACACTTCTCTCCGTCAAAAAAATACCGTAAGAAAATAGAGGTGTCCTCTTAAGTCTGTCTCCCTCCCTGTATAAATCCTCACCCAATTGCATCCCAGGAACTAAATCTTTAATCGGTACTTTCTTCATAAAATCACCTTAACTATTAATTTTAGTTACAAACGAGTATTGATTCAACTAAAATTACTGCTATTATCTAACTATGAAAATAAGACTGGTTATTCTAACACTACTATCTGCTATATCTTTCAGCATCGCGCTACCCAATGAAATATTCCCCTACGGGAATGCCCCTTTGGGATTCGTTGCTCTTAGCCCCCTATTTATAGCATTAATTCTTTCACCTTCACTAAAATTTTCTTCACTATTGGGAATTCTTTTCGGAGCAATTTCCTCCGCTTTAACAAACTACTGGCTCATGTTTTTTCAACAATTCTCCATATGGACACTGGGGGGAGTTATCCTAGGTTACACCTTATACAATGCCATACTTGCCCCTATAATAACCGGTTCCTCCAGGTACAACCCCCAACACCGGATTTTCGTGATAACCATCGTATGGACAATATATGAATACTTAAAATCCTCTGGATTCCTAGGATACCCATGGGGACTTATCGCGTATCCCGTTAACCGGATTCTACCTCTCATCCAATTCGCTGATATTACAGGGGTATGGGGAGTTTCATTTCTCATGGCACTCTCCAATGCTACCATTGCAGAAATAGTAATTCATACAGAGAATTTCAGACTCAACCCAAGACCTAAATTCAATACCCATCTAAACCGACAATTTTTGTTCACTACGATCCTCTTTATCATAGTTCTACTGTACGGAATCATCAGATTAGCCCAACTGAACAACCAGTATAAAAGCTTAATCAGGAGATCACTCTACGATAAAGCCGGTAAAATTTTCTCCGTGTTACTTGTGCAACAAAATACAAACCCGTGGAAATCAGAACGGGGAAAAGAAAGTATATTGATTAATGAAAAACTAACCCAAATGGGGATACAAGAATCAAAATACACCCCGGATCTCGTGGTATGGAGCGAATCTTCCCTCACCTACCCACCTGTCGGGTATGGAAATTTCTTTGAAAAATTCCCGAAACAGAACCCTCTTCTCCCCTTTATCCGAAGGATGGGTACAAATTTCCTAATAGGTGGCCCCGTGCTCCTCCCACCAAAAGACGGAATTCAATTACGAGCCATGAACTCTGCTATTTTATTCAACTCCCATGGTAAAGTTGTAAAATACTACGGGAAACAACACCCTGTCCCATTCGCAGAAAGTATACCTTTTTGGGAGATACAATGGGTAAGAAATCTCTTTAGAAAGTTAATAGGGATAGAAAACATTTGGGTTATGGGAAACCAATATACAATTTTTACAATAAACCTGAGAGCGGGAGGGAAAATAAAATTTGGAACACCTATCTGTTTTGAGGACGCTTTCCCATACCTAAACAGAGAATTTATCAAAAAAGGGGCGGACCTTCTCATCAATATAACAAACGACTCATGGTCACGTACAGTATCTGCGGAAACTCAACACTTCGTCGCTGCAAAATTCCGCGCTATAGAGAACAGAAGATACCTTCTTCGCTCAACAACAGCAGGAGTTACCGGAATCATTGCGCCCACCGGCCAGATAGTAAAAACTCTTCCACTCTTTAAGGCAGACTACACCACTATAAAGCTTAACATTCCAGATAGTCTCAAAATCACCATTTACACCCGTTTCGGGGATTATTTCCCCCTACTTCTCATACTCCTATACCTGAGCTTTCTCATCCGAAATGCATATAAAACCTACCGTTTACAGGAATAATCTCTACACCTTCACCATAGACAGCAGACAATATATCTCCCTTAATCATATCTCCGACCCTACCCTTAGAAACAATCTTTCCCTTATCTAACAAAACGACTCTTTGAAAACCATGAACAATCTCTTCGACGTGGTGGGTAACATAGATAACGGTAAGTTCTCTATTCTTTTCAAGCATATTAGAGATCGATTTCAAAAACAGTTCTCTATTCACAGGATCCAATCCCATACATGGTTCATCTAAAAGCAAAATCTCTGGATTAGCAAATAGAGCACGGGCAATAATTGCTCTTTGCCTCTCTCCGGTAGAAAGAGTATCGAAATATCTATTCAACAGGTTTTTTCCGTCAACCATATCTAAAACCTTCAGTACCCTGGTGATTTCAGATTTTCCTAAATCTTTATAAACAACCAGACTTCCCTGAAAACCGGAATAAATAACCTCTTCCACTCTCATGTAACCTGGAATTTCATACCGAAGATCAGAATAGATCCATCCTACACGTTTTCGCAGCTCTCTAATATCTGTAAACCCGAATGGTTTTCCCAATACAGAAAGGCTTCCACGTGTAGGATACCCAAAACCGGCAATCAATCGTAAAAGAGTGGTTTTCCCACTCCCATTCAGACCCAAAATTACAAGCCGTTCCCCTCGTTTAACCTCAAGATCTATTTCCTGAAGAAGAAATTTCCCATTCTTAAGTACAGAAACCCCACTAAACAGAACCGCATATTGATTGTCTCTCATAGCTAACAATATAATTAATCTGATAACCACTATCAACAACCGAAGGAAAGTATGGATAACAGGGTATACATCCGCTTTTACGAAGAGCTCAACCTATTCCTGGACAAGCACCTACGCAAAGCAACTATCGAGAAAGAGTTCAAAGCAGGAACTACGGTAAAAGCTCTAATCGAGGATATGGGAGTTCCCCATACAGAGGTAGACCTTATACTAATAAACGGGGAATCAGAGCCATTCTCTTACCAATTACAACCGGGTGACTACATCAGTGTATACCCTATGTTTGAAAGTCTGGACATAAGTGAAATAACACGTGTAAGAGAAAAACCCCTAAGGGAAACAAAATTTATCCTGGATGTTCACCTCGGAAAATTGACGATATACCTAAGAATGCTCGGATTTGATTCCACCTATTCCAACCACTTCGATGACGATACCTTAGCACTTCTTTCACGAAAGGAGCACAGGATTCTGCTTACCAGAGACATCGGCCTACTAAAGAGAAGAATTGTAACTCACGGCTATTACATCCATTCCAAAGATCCCATAACTCAGTTAAAAACCGTTATCAACCGTTTCGATCTCAAAAAAAACATTGATCCCTTTTCTCGATGTCTCAGATGCAACGAAATACTAAGAAATATTCCCAAAAACAAAATACAAGGGAAAGTCCCTCCCTTCGTTTATAAGCATTACGACAATTTCAAAACATGCCCTACCTGTGGCAGAATATACTGGAGAGGCTCCCATTGGGATAATATGAAAAAATTTCTAAATCTTCTTGATTTCTAACCCATTCAATGATAAAAATATGATAAAATTATGATATTCTCAGGACTTGCATAGAAACTTAAAAAGGAGGAAGAGTTTATGGCTTTATGGGGTAAACAAAAAGCTATCATTCACAAGATCGAAGAATACTTCGCTAAGGTGGATGAATGCTCCAGAAAATTTCAAACCTGTATGAAAACAATGATCACGGAGGGGAATCCTGAAAACTTCAGAGACTCAGTTAGAGAGGTAAGCAGACTTGAATCTATTGCTGACGATCTGAGAAGAGAGATCGAACACGAACTGTACGAGAGAGCCTTAATACCAGAATCCCGGGGTGACATTCTAGGATTACTCGAATCCGTGGATAAATTACCCAATACCTTCGAATCGGTATGCTATCAAACCCTACAGGAGAGAATAGTATTTCCGAAGGAATTTGAAAACAAATTCCTCGATCTTATAGATAAAAATGTAGAGGCATACGATTTAATAAAGAAGGCTTCACTAGGTTTCTTTTACAACAAGGATGTAAAAAGAGAACTGGAAGAGGTAGATACCAAAGAAAGTGAGTCTGATACAATTGAAAGAGATTTAATAGAAAGTATTTTTACATCCAAACTGGATAAAGCCGACAGAATCCTGCTCAAAGAAATCGTCGTTAATATAGGAAACATTTCCGACCTAGCCCTCTCTAGTGCAGACAGACTAACAATAGCAATAATTAAGAGGAGAACGTAGAGACTATGTGGAAACTAATTAGCGGCATATTCATGGGCTGGTCGCTTGGAAGTAATGACTCTGCTAATGTCTTTGGAACGGCAGTTGCTTCTAAAACCATCAGGTATAGAACGGCGATTATTCTATGTGCATTTTTTGTAATCCTTGGTGCAATTACAGAGGGACAGGAGGGGTTAAAAACCTTAAGCGGTTTAACAAGGCAAACCCTAAACACGGCCTTTATTGCCTCGCTAGCGGCAGCACTAACTGTAACACTTATGACCATTTTAAAACTTCCCGTCTCCACTTCACAAGCGGCAGTTGGTGCAATCATTGGGATAGGAATCCTACTTGGCGATCTTAACCTTTCAGGTTTAACGAAGGTTGTCCTTGTATGGGTAGGAACTCCCACAGGAACCTTAATTGTTTCATTAATACTTTACCCGGTTCTTGCCAAAATTCTAGATGCCCTTCCAATTAACATATTTACCCGCGACTATATCGTAAAGGGTGGACTCCTCATAGCGGGAAGCTACGGTGCTTACGCTCTTGGGGCCAACAACGTCGCAAACGTAATTGGGGTTTACGCGAAGGTCGGACTATTGACTCTATTTCAGGCCACCCTTGTAGGAGGACTAAGCATCGCACTTGGAGTAGTAACCTTTAGCAAACGGGTAATGATAACCGTAGGATCTAAACTCGTAAAACTCGATCCTTTCTCAGCACTTATAGCTGTTTTAGCACATGCAATTGTACTTCATCTATTTGCCCTTGTTGGAGTACCAACATCTAGCTCCCAGGCCATCATAGGGGCTGTTCTAGGCATAGGTCTGTTAAAAGGGATTCAAACGATAAATATGAGAACCTTAATAAACATCCTATTCGGTTGGGTGGGAACGCCATTAATAGCAATGTTTATCTCACTTGGATTATACGCCATTTTTATCGGATAAAATACCTAACCGCCTCCATTTTACCTTCCATAAAAAAGCGGGCTTATTACTAAGCCCGCTTCCACACAGCTCTCTATAATTTTTATGATTCTGTACTTCCAGACTCAATCTTTAATATTATAGCGCTTCTTAAATCTCTCAACCCTTCCTGCTGTATCAACTAACTTCTGCTTTCCCGTGAAGAAAGGGTGACATTTCGAACAAATTTCTACCCGGATATCTTTTGCGGTAGAACGAGTTTGTATCACATTCCCACAGGCGCAGGTAATTGTTGTAAGTTCATACTTAGGATGAATTCCCTTTCTCATAAAATTTTCCTCCTAGTTCTTTCTATATCCTATTCTAATCGACTACAGCCGACGTATTCATTGATTTCAAGAATGCCTCATTATTCTTTGTTTTTCGCATTCTGTCAATTAACAACTCAATTATTTCTATATCATCCATAGGATTTATTACCTTCCTTAGAACCCACATTTTGTTAAGCTCCTCCGGTGTCAACAAAAGTTCCTCTTTCCTTGTACCCGACTTCTTTATATTTATCGCAGGGAACAATCTCCTATCGGATAACTTCCTGTCGAGGTTCAACTCCATATTACCCGTTCCCTTAAACTCCTCAAAAATCACCTCGTCCATTCGGCTTCCGGTTTCAATCAACGCGGTGGCCACTATTGTTAAACTCCCACCCTCTTCAATATTTCTCGCCGCTCCAAAAAAGCGTTTAGGTTTATGCAGAGCATTGGAATCTACACCACCCGAAAGAATCTTTCCAGATGTAGGAACCGTTTGGTTGTACGCCCTTGCAAGCCTTGTTATCGAATCAAGCAGAATCACCACATCCTTTTTATGCTCAACAAGACGCTTCGCTTTTTCTATCACCATCTCAGCCACCTGAACATGCCTCGTTGCCTGCTCATCAAAGGTAGAGGATACAACCTCTCCCTTTACGTTTCTCTGCATATCAGTTACTTCCTCTGGTCTTTCATCTATGAGAAGTACTATTATAAAGACTTCCGGATGATTCGCTGTAATTGCGTTCGCTATCTTTTGTAAGATTATTGTCTTCCCCGCACGAGGGGGAGACACAATTAACCCTCTCTGTCCCTTTCCTATGGGGCAAAAGAGATTAATCATTCTAGTAGATATCTCCTCGGTGGTTGTTTCCAAATTCAACCGTTCATTAGGATACAACGGGGTAAGGTTATCAAATGGAATTCTGGTTTGAGCAACATGCGGGGGATCAAAATTAACCTCCTCCACCCTGAGCATAGCAAAAAATCTTTCCCCCTCTTTAGGAGGTCTTATTTGCCCAGATACGGTATCACCTGTCTTCAGATTAAAGAGACGTATCTGAGATGGCGAGATATATATATCATCAGGCCCGGGAAGATAACTATAATTGGGAGAACGCAAAAAGCCATACCCGTCCGGCAGTATCTCCAAAGCACCATAAGCAAAAATGACACCATTTTTTTCTGTATGTGCCTTTAAAATAGAGAATATTATCTCTTGTTTTTTCATCGTCATGAGAGAATCGGCGCTAATTCCCATCCTAATAGCCCGAGCTCTCAACTCCGCAATACTACTCTGGGTCAAATCGTTAATCTTTAATCTGGGTTGATCAACCACCCTAATCTCATGATTCCTATCTATCTTAGCTTCTGTTCCTTCCTCTTCATCCGTTTTACTCTCTGTACTTTCCACTCCCTCTTCTTCCTTCTGGAACTCCTTTTTTACAGACCTAACCTTAACCTGTTTAACAGGAGAAGAAACTTCTACATTCACAGCGGTTTCCAGTTTTTCTTCGGTCTCACTCTTCTCCCCTGATTCATCCTCCTTTTTTTCTTCTCCATTGCCAGAATCCTCATCGCTCTTTATAAGTTCAACCTTTATCTTTCTTCTTACCCTGCGCACCTTAGGCTTTGTTACCTCACTTCCATTATCTCCCGCCTCTTTCTTTGCCCCTTCTTTTTCCTCTCCATTTACCGAAACTTCATTTTCCTCTTGCTTTTCTTTATTCTCGGATGTCAACTCTTTGACAGTTTCCTCTATCTTGGAGGAAGGTTCCTCTTTAGGAATGGATTCTTCTCTCTCCTCCTCATCAGTGGTAGGCGAAGGGGTTACATCATTTTCTTCTCCACCATCCATGTCGAACAAAGTAGTTTCTTTTTCTTTGCTCTTGCGTCGTCGTATAATAGCCATTAAACTCTCCGTAATTATTTTTTTGTATTATTTATTATTTTTAACAATTTAATTTTGCTGGATTTAATATCTGTTCACGGATTTTTCTAGGAATAGAACCTGTATATACTATCAATATATTACCAGCTACAGTACCTGTCAAGCCATTCCTCTCCCAAAACCAAATTTTCTGCTAAAAGCATTGCCGTAACAGCAGCCTTACGGCGGATGCTATCCCTATCTCCAAAAAACTTAAAACCTCTAACAGCAAATTTTTCCCCTTCAACCCCATTCCGAAAACCAACACCAATAAATACTGTTCCTACCGGCTTACTTGGGCTTCCACCCTCTGGCCCTGCAACACCAGAAATTGCTATAGATAGATCTAATTCATCCTCAAGCCCCTCAATATTCAACGCACCTCTAGCAAGTGCCTCCACTGTCTCTTCAGAAACCGCTCCATACTTTGAAAGTATCTCCCTATCTATCCCTACCAATCTCTCCTTAGCCTCATTAGAATAAACGACCAATCCCCCCCAATATACCTTCGAGCTACCAGGTATATCAGTAAAGAGTTTTCCTACCAATCCGCCAGTACAGGATTCTACGGTTATCAAGCGAACTCCTCTCTCTTTAAGCAAATTAAACAATACCAACTGAGGACTTATTACACCTCTTCTAACCCGTATAGCTCCCAACTTATCCCTTAAACATTCGAAAATTCCCTCTCTACTCTCCCTATTCCCCCCCTTAATACTAAATTCAATATAATATTCAGTAACCCGAGTTCCCCATTTGATCTCTCCTTCCTGAGAAACAAACCTTCTACAATTAGCCAGACTCTCTTCTAACTCCGATTCCGGCGTCATAAAAACAGAACATTTTAGAGTATCATCGCCCACTCCGGTTAAATCAAAAAACTCGGTTATTCTCGGGAGAGCTCCATTTTCAAAAACCCATCTTAACTCCCTTGGAGGACCTGGCAAAGCAATAAGCAGTCTCCCTTTGTATTTGCCATACAGCCCCGGTGCCGTTCCCAAATCATTTCTTATCCATTCAAATCCTACTGGAACCATAGCCTGTCGCTTGTTTACACCTGCAACCCTTCTTCCCTTAAATCTATTAACAATAGAATCCCAAATACTCTCATTAAACACAAGGCGGCTACCGGTAACATCCGCTATTACATCCCTTGTTAAATCATCCGAGGTAGGCCCAAGACCACCCGTAAATATAAGTACATCGCTTTCATTCAATGCTCTCACAGCTTCCCTTTTAATCAAAGCAAAAACATCAGGAAGACATAAAGCTTTCTCTACTTTTATTCCATAAAGGCGCAATTGCTGGGACAAATAACGAAGATGCGTATCCTGAATCACACCTTCCGTGAGCTCGGTACCAATAGAGATAATAATTGCACTTTTACTCTTATTCACTCTTATCAAACACTTTTAGCAGTTTGCTTTAAATCCTCAACAGGTGCAGAAAATATATCAAAATTCTCCGCATCCTTAATCATCTCACACTTACCATCAAAAACTACTCCATCCGCTATCTTTAACACGCGTGTTTTTACGTTTCCGTATACCTGCCCGGTGGACAACATCTCGAGCTTATTGTAGGCAATAATATTACCTCTCACTATACCCCCTATAACAAGCGAACCAACAGTAATATTAGCCTTTACCTCCGCACCCTCTTCTATGTAGAGAAATCCCTCAGAAACAATCTCTCCCTCAAATTTACCCTCTATTTTGAGAGAATCCTTAAAACGCATGGTTCCTTTAAAATTTGTCTCTCTTCCTAGAGTTGTTCTTATTCCCTCCGAGGTTTTCCGATGTGCATTACCTTTTAACATTTATTTACCTTCACTATCCAATACTCTACTTCGTTTTCATCACAAACACGCCATCCCAATCTTCAGGGGGAGGATTTTCAATATAGTGCTTACACCTTGCATAGTAAACTTTAGAGGGGCCATCATTAGGATCAATCTGTAATGCCTTTGCGAAATACTTCTTTGCCTCTTCAAATTTCATAAGTTTGTACAATTTCCTCCCCTGGGCAAACAATTCAAGCACCTTCTTCTTCTCCTCGGAAATCACTTCTCCACTCCTTCTAGCTGTTTTTGACGCTTTTTCCAGTTTTGAAGATGCTTCTCAAATTTTTTCTCTAACTCCTCCAGTGTGATATCTCCCCTTTTTATTCGCTCTCCCTTTTTCTGCAATTCATCCACCTCGTCTTTTAAACCACTCATCGTAGCAAGAATCTCATTACCCTCTCGCTTTAAACTCTCCAAGAACCCCTTAACTTCCTCGGAATTATTAACATCTAGTTTCTCAGCCTGCTCAATTAATTCCTCAATGGGCTTTCTTATATGTTCTGTAAAGAAAATTAGAGAATTATTGAGAGACTCCAGAACAGCAAGGCGTCTTTCTCGCCGAGTAATCTGTTTAACAAGTTCTCTATTTCTCAAAACAGCCCTTATCCGTGCCAGCACCTCCGAAAAGTTGAATGGTTTTGTTATATAATCGTCAACTCCCAATTCAAGACCTTCGATTTTATCCTTTACATCGTCCATTGCTGAGAACATTATTATAGGAGTATTTCTATACCTCTTATATTCAGCGTCACGTTTAAGCTTCTTCGTAACCTCCCATCCCGTAAGCTTTGGCATTATATTGTCCAATATAATCAGATCAGGATCGCTCTCTTTTACCCGCTCCAATGCCTCCTCTCCATCCAAAGCCTTTACCACCTTAAATCCCAGCTTGGAGAGCATTACATCAAAAAAGTCAAGATTTATCTGTTCATCATCTACTATTAAAATCGTACCTTTCAATTTCATAAGTTTTCCCCTCTGTTATTTTCATCTACTTGAAGTTACTTGTCAATCATTTTTAACTATCTTTTATCTCTTGCAATTCCCACCAAGCTACTAACTCTTCAACCTTTTAACAATTATGACTCCAATTCTACCGAGAAGCAGTAAAACAGACAAGAGCAGACTAAACCACGCAAACCAATCACCCCATCTCGTAAAGAGAGTTTCCCTACCCGTATAAACAGGAACTGTAGTAATAAGATAGCCCTCTATAAAGGGTTTAAGCATATCAAGGATTTTCCCGTTTGGATCTATAGAACAGGTAATCCCCCCATTAGTAGAACGAACCACAGTTCTTTTATTCTCTACCGCTCTAAATACCGCCATACTCATATGTTGCATCTCTGCTGTCACAGAGAAAGACCACGAATCATTCGTCATATTAACCAGCACCTCGGCTCCATGCCGGATGAATCCCCTACACAAATCACCAAAAGTATCCTCAAAGCATATAGGTGTAGAAAATTTTACCCCCGCCGCGTCAAAAACTGTGTACTCTTTTCCCTCTTTCCAGAAGTGAGTATCTGCATTCACGAGCCAATTGTATATCCTGGGGAAGGTTTTCTTGTAGGGAAAGTATTCAGTAAAGGGTACAAGATGAAGTTTTCTGTAGGTTTTTACAATTCTTCCCTTCTCATATAGAACAGTGGCATTGTAATCCACTCTTATATTATTTCCATTCTCATCTTTTGCAAGTTCTCCATCATCATTTCCGATTACATATGGGATCTTCTGTTTTTTTAGATAATCCACCAACCTTTTAACAAGAAGATACTTATCGATATCTGTTCTATACCGCGTATGCCAATCTATCCCGGGGACAAATGACGTTTCGGACCATATTATTATATCGGGATTCTCTTTCGTTGCTTCCTTACTCAATCTAAGGAGAATATTTAACGATCTCTCATACGGTCGCTCTCCCCCCTTCCAGGGATCAACATTTTGCTGTATCAACGCCGTTTTCCACTTCTTTGAGTGACTGTAATCAACCCTATCTATAAACCCAAAGATTATAGCGGCAATGAAAAGCGAAAGATACACCAGCCCGGGCACTTTAATGCTCTGTAACAACTTATTAAAACCCTTAAACCCATCTTTAAGACTATTCCCTATTAGAGCAGAGGGGAAAACAACAAAAAACGAAACTCCCCAAACACCTGTAATAGAGGCTATTTGAATGAGGGGACGAAACAGGTATTGCGAATATCCCATATTCCCATAGGAGTAACCAAGAAAACCTCGGGTCTTTAAATACTCGTAGGACAACCAGATAAAAGTCTGCACGATGTAGGCTTTTTTAGGGAAGAGAGTATCGGCAAGTTTTAAGAAGGGAAAAACAATCAAAAAATATCCACCATAGATAGGAGGGACAATAAAAAGAGCCAGAGGATGAAATTTCCCAAGCCAATAGTTGAATATAGCATAACTGGCTATCCCGAAAAAAATACCGTAGAAGGCGATCCCTTTCCAGCTACTCCTATGCACTACGATAAAAACCGGGATTAATGCAAAAAAAGCTACAGGGAAAAATCCCCATACAGAGAGAAAATTGGGAAACCCAAGAGCAAAAAGTAAAGATGCCACAAGCAAGAGTAAGATATTGTAGAGTATGTTCAAATACTTAGTGGGGATACGCTTTATATTCTGCTCTGCTATTTTCCCTTTGGCAAGAGAAGAACGTTTCCTGGAAGACCTAGCACCAACAACTGCTCGTTTCTTATTCTTTTGCACCTATCGGCCTCACATTCATGCCTAAAACTAGTGCCGTAAAGACCAGACTCTCTGTTTTAATTCCCTCCCTGGTCTAAAAACAGCCACACCATGGTTCTCTATCTCTACTTTTTCACCTGTTTTGGGATTACGCGCTTTTCTCCCCTTTCTGGTTTTTAGCTCAAAAGTTCCAAAACCTCGTAACTCTATTACCTCATCCCTATAGAGCCCCTCTTTTATCTCCTGAAAGAAAAGATCAATAATCTTATGGATATTCTTTTTACTCACATTTACCTCAGGGTAAATATTTTCAATTATTTCCGCTTTCGTTAATTTTTTACCCGGCACTTTTACTCCTTCCTCTCAGGCTAGAGAGTTAACAGATTTTAAGAGGAGAAACTATTTCCTGATCACTCTAAATGGGTTTTAATATATCTATAAACCCTGGATTTTTTTCGGGCAGCGGTGTTTTTATGATATACACCCTTTGAAACAGCCCTGTCCATGAGACTAACAAATTCCCTATACTTCTTTTCCACTTCTTCTTTATTACCTACTCTCACCAATTCCATGATGCCCTTCACAGTAGTTCGAATCCTGCTTCTAACCATTCTATTCCTTAAACGTCTCTTCTCGTTTTGTCTCTGTCGCTTGGCAGCCGATGCTTTATTTGGCAACTATCTATCCTCCGTCTATTTCAAAATAATAATGATGCTAAAAATTACCAAATACAGTCTTCCCTGTCAAGTGTTCTTAATAATTACAACCAAAAGAAATGCTTTTAATCAACTATCGTTTAACACTACTGCCGGATTTCCTCGCGCTCTCACAATAAGAGCATGAAATTCATTGTAGAGTGAACTTTCTCTAGGCAAACAAGAATGAAACAAACCTTGTAAAATATCGTACCACTTCGTTCCGTTTAATTCATCCTTGTCTATCAGAGTTCTCCCATACCTAGATTGCCAAATTTCATTCAAACTCAGAACAAACCGTTTTGTATAGGCATCTATCACAAATATGGGATAGTCAAACGCATAGAGGAGAATTGAATCGGCCGTTTCTTTCCCCACCCCCCATACCCTTAAAAGATCCTCTCTTCTGGGACAAATCAGGAGTTGAGAAGAATTCTTCACTCCCCTCGCCTCGCTCTCGGAGAGGAAAAAATGCGAAATAGCCTTTAATTTTTTTGCCTTTTGATTGTAATACCCACAAGAACGAATCTTAACAGCGAGTTCCTCCGAACTTATCTCCGCAATAGCCTTCGGATTTACAAGATTCTCTTTTATAAGCTTATCTAAAACCTCTTCCACATTTTTCCAGGTTGTATTCTGAGTAAGAATTGCTCCTACTATAATTTCGAACCTCTCCGAGTCATTAGAGGGAATATCAAATCTCCCCGGATGATATCCCTTATCGTCAACTCCCCATTCTCCCGCTAAACTCTTCACCGGCCACCATCCCTGAGGGCCAAATTTGTCAATCAAAAGTTTATACACCTCACTCAAAAGATCACATACCGCTATACTCTTCATATCCACAGGCGTTTTCCTAATTACACAGACTTGGATTTTTTCTTCTCTCAAACATATTTACTTAGAAGATTCATCATCCCTCATCCTCACTACATCTATCAATCCTACGATAACAAACATCACTAAAATAACAAAAAGGAAAAGGGGAAACCAATCACCGGCCAAGGTATAGAGAGTAAAATGTGTATTCTTTCTACCAATTTTATCATAACGAACTACAGGCAAATTAACTATCATATAACCTTCTTTATATATAGGAATCGTTTTGACAACCCTTCCGGATATATCCACATACGCAGTAATTCCAGAGGCCGTAGCCCGAAGAAGGGGTCGTCGATTCTCCACTGTTCTGAATATTGCATTAATAAAATGTTGTTTTGCCTCCACTGGTGTAAGAGACCAATAATCATTAGAGAGATTTATTATCACATCCGCTCCATTCAAAACAAAGGGTCTAACCTCTGAGGGAAAAGCATCTTCGAAACATATCGGTGTGGAAAAGGTAAACTTGGGATGACGAAAGACTACCCGTTCAGTTCCCGGTTCCCATAGATTAACATCGAAATTTAACAGGAGATGATACATCCATGGAAGTTGTTTCTTGTATGGGAAATATTCAGTAAAAGGAACAAGTTTTATTTTATGATAGGTCTTCACACGTCTCCCATTGGGAGAAAATAGCACCGAAGCGTTGTAATCGTATCTCTTTATCTTTCCATCTTTACCCCTAATCAACAGATAGTCATCGTTACCAGTAAGCAACCACGTTCCAAGGGTTTTCTGATACGCTAAAAATTCTCTTACCAACTTTGCCAGAGGATACTTGTTTGGATCTTCCCTACTCCATCTACGTATGTTAGGAACAAAGGCTGTCTCTGACCACACAACTATATCAGGTTTATATCTCATAGCACTGTTGGTTAACTGTTTTAGTATTCTAAAAGTATCTCCATAATCATTCTTCCTCGGATCCGTATTCTGTTGAACAAGGGCAAGTTTTACCCAGGTGATATTTTTCTCCCTTCCCAGCTTAATATTACTGTAAAAGCCTTTTATCCTAACCAGTGCAATGGCACCGTAGCCCAAACATACCAACACAAGAACGACAAACACAACCACACCCCTCAGAGAGGAAATTCCCCACCAACCCCTCCAAATTTCGAAAGGACCCTCTATAAATGCCTGCGTTTCTCCAACCACAGTGTCTCTTTTTAACAAATCCAACATGATTCCAGACACCACAGAGTTGAATAAGACCACGATAAAAGTAATACCCCATATACCGGTAATAGAGGCTATCTGTATCAAAGCGAGATACCTGTACTGTGTTACTCCTATAATCCCCCATGGATAGCCCAAAAAACCTCCGGTTCGCAAAAAATCAAACAAAACCCAAGCGATAGGGAATACCAAAAATCCCCATTCGGTATGCTTCGAGACAAATTTATAAATCCAAAGAGTTACACTGGTAAATATTACATAGTAAAGAACAAAAAAAGAAGCAACAAATTGGAGAGAGACAAGGCTAAAGGTTCCTAACCAATAATTTGTAAGCATTGCCTGAAGCACCCCAAAGGTAGTTCCGTAAAACACGGAAGCTCTAAAGAAGGAAAGATCCAAAACCAAAAAGAGTGGAATAAGAGAAATCCACGCCAACAAGGAGTATCCATCCGGATTAACAAAAGAGGGAAAGGCAAAAGCAAATAGGACAACCGAGAAGAGTATCCAAAAAATGCCCCATACTGTAAAAATGTTGCTAAACCTTCGCTTTCCCTTAGTCAACCTGGCTTTAGTAAGCCCCGCTTTCCTATGTCTCTCTATATTCTCGCTTATCCATCGGTTAAATACTCTCTCCGCCAGAACCGGATACCTTAACCTATAGTAGAAAATGATTATGAGGCTTAGCAGTAAAAGTGGAACAAACTTGAGGGCAGAGGCACTTCTCTCGATATGGGAATCTATGGCAAGATTCAGCTTCCCACCCATTGCTATAAAACGTTGGACATAATCCATATTGGCATTGGAGGCAAATATGTAAGAAAAAATAAAAAATGCAAGGGTAATCACAAACACGAGTTCTGGATATTTGTAGAGGTAGTAAAGAGTTTTTTTAATCCTTTTCCCGAGGGGAAAATGCCACTTAGAACGCCAGTGAATGAGAAAGAGAGTAATACCCTGAATAAAGTAGAGACTCAAAATAACGACATAAATCAACTGTGAGATAGAACCCTTAAATTTAACATTAAAGGGATTCTGAAAGAGAAAAAAAACCTCCACCAAGATCACAAAAAAAACAATGGGAGCCAAAAATTTCTTAAACACCTCTATTTTCCTCCAGAAAATTCTCCCAGATAACAAGAACAACCCCACCAACCTCCCCCATAAAAAACTACCCTTTGAGCAATTTTTTTTCAACACTTCCAACATTACCTATTGCAATTACCTTAATTCGATTATAAGAATACCTGATAAACCCCGCATTAAAATTGACACATGATGTTTTTCTTGCCACTATCATTGAATTATGGAAAAGCAATTAGCGAAAAGACAATTAATAGCTCTGGATCTCGATGGTACAATTCTAAAAGAGGTACACACAATTCCCCCGGAGATGGTGGAAGTGCTTAGAACTCTCCACTCCAAGGGATATATAATCCTCATAAATACGGGGAGAACCTTTGCTTACTCCCGTCAAATATTTAACCAATTGGACTTTCCTTTTTTTGGCGGCTTTACAAACGGCGTAGCTCTCGCACATATAGTAAAAGAAGAAACATTCAGAAAACTCGCAGAGAATAAAACTGCAGAGAATAAAACAGATTTAAAGTACCACTTTAACTCTCAAAATACAATTAAACGTGAGAATTTTCTGATTGATGTAAAATATGAAGTATCCCTTCCGGAGGGATTGCTTCCTACTATAAAGAGCATCTTTGAAAAACAAAAAATAGACCCAATATTTCAGAGCGGGATAAGGGGTGGAGACACAACCACTTACGAACCCTTGAAATATCCTAATAATGAGCTCATCGAAATATTAAGCGAAGATCCGGAGAGGAGAATCCAGGTAGAATCTATTCTAGACTACGATTCTTCTCAATTTGTTTCCGTCTTCGGATGTACAAAAAACTTTGAAGGGGCAGAAAAAATTGTAAACGAGTGTGAAACAATAGAGGGACTCTACGCGGTCGCGTTCTTACACTCCTACTTTCTTGACACTATGTGGCTCACAGTTGGTTCCAAAAATGTAAATAAGGGGCTACCGGTTAAAAAGCTAAAAGGTATGTTCGATTTGAAACAAGAAAATATATACGCTTTCGGTAATGATAGAAACGATATCCCCATGCTTTTAGAGGCTGGTACCGCCGTAGCCGTAGAAAACTCCCCGGAGGAGGTTCTTGCTGTTGCCAATTATACAGTAAAAAAACCGGAAGAGGATGGAGTACTTTCCTTTTTGAAGGAACTGGTTTAATATAATAGTATGAAAATGGTTATGAAAATTCCTTCCGGGTTTATGGTAATACTTTCAATAGGTACATTTATCATGCTTGCTATAACCGGATGCACAACCACCCCAAAATTCGAAACGATAGCTCAAAAAGTTCCTCCGCAACTTGAAAAGGAGGGGTACACCAAAACGCTTCCCATATTTTTGCTACCCGAAGTAGACATTAAAAACGGTAATGGGCTTGTTGCTGTCTTTATTTCGAAGACAAAGAAAAATGAACTCTCCATAACAGTGATTTTCAAGGATGAGGATCATCCCTCTCCTATAACCGATTTTTTCTACGATATATACAGAAGGTTTAAATATCACAGAACAATGGATGTGGAAACATTTTTTTACCGTTACAATGAAAGCAGATACAGTAAAAACAAAGAAGGTTCGGCTGTCCCCATTCCTGTAGAAATATCTTTTCCCAACACCTATTCCAAAGATCAAGTATTTTTTTGTAAAAACGTAAAACATTACACAGCAATAATACCCTTTAAAAATTTCCTCATCATGAAATCTGGAGCATGTAAATCAAAAAAAACGGGAGAGGGATATCC
Source organism: uncultured Spirochaetales bacterium (assembly GCA_964596425.1). Lineage (GTDB taxonomy): Bacteria > Spirochaetota > Spirochaetia > SZUA-6 > SZUA-6 > CAZQTC01. The sequence goes on from CAZQTC010000023.1 coordinate 818,748, forward strand.
GCGTCCGCTGGTATTTGTAAACACATGGAATCACATGTTTGGAGAACGGAATAACAACCTGGGTCTAAAATTAACCACAATCTCAAATTATCCAGTGTATTACGGAAGTAGAGAAGACGTCGAGAAACTCTACAGAGGAAAATATTAATAAGGACAGAGAATATCTGAAGCTGTTTACAAACTCGTTAGAAGCTATTTTTATTGATCGTCCCAACAGATACACGGTAATTGTAAAACCCTTAAAATCAGAGATCTTCAAAAACAACTCCAGCCATAAAACTATCACCACGTCACATCTAATCAACGCGTACCTTCCCAATCCAGGGCGTTTAATCGAACTTTTAATTCCGGGGAGAAGATTAATCCTAGAGAAATATTCTCAAACGGAAAACACCCTCTCCCCTATAGAGTCTAATTTAAAAAAAACAACACGCAAAACCCAATACACGGTAGTAGCCGTCTATTACAAGGGAGAGATAGTACCCCTTTACTCGGCAAGGGCAAATCTGATAGCAAAAAAACTAATAGTCCCAACCCTATTTCCCCGGGTTTCCGATTTAAAGGCAGAGGTAAAGTACAGGAACTCAAGATTCGATTTTTCTCTTTTTTTCCAACCTCACAAATACCAACAAATTAAGGTCCTCTTAGAGGTTAAAGCCTGTACTTTGATAGAACAAAATGTAGCAATGTTTCCAGATGCGCCAACGGAGAGGGGACGAAAACACCTGGAGGAACTTGCTTACTACGATAGAGAATCGCAAACCAAATTACAAACTGTAAAATCGTATGTAATTTTTGTCATAATGAATCCAACGGCAAGGGTATTCATGCCAAATATCCATACCGACCCCGAGTTTGCAAAACTGGTCCTTCAATTACGTGACAAAATACACTTCCACGCCGTCTCTATAAAAGCAGAAAACTCCGGAAATATAACAATAGCCAACAACAACCTACCAATAGATTTTGAATCCCTAGAAAAGCTTCTTTTAAGCGATACTAAAACCCTCAATTTAGGGGGCATCTACATGCTAAACATAGAAATAGAGAGAGAGATAAATATAACCGTGGGCTCGCTCGGAAACCTAAAATTTAAGAAGGGATTTTATGTATACGTCGGTTCTGCAATAACCAACCTTGAAAAGAGGGTTAGACGTCACAAACGAAAAGAAAAAAAATTGAGATGGCATATAGATTACCTCACAGTAAGAGCGAATAAAATTACTGCATACCCAATTGTTACCAGGAAGAAACTGGAATGTCCCCTTGCATCAGCTATAGCACGGATAGCCCCCGATTCTGTTCCCAACTTTGGTTCCTCTGATTGCAGTTGCAGGTCTCACCTCTTCTACTTTCCAGAAAACCCGGAGAAAAATGAAGAATTTCTCGGGATTCTCTTTCGTTTTAGACATCGATTAGCCTTCTAACGACATTCAAATCGCTTGACACAAGTATACTCCAACATTACTATATCTATATTAATATCGCAAATCGATATCGTTTTAAGATATCATAAGAGGAGAAACAACATGGAAACAGTCCAAAAACACAAATTAGGAAGGAACGTGCTATCTCTGGGAATGGTTTCGCTCTTCACCGATCTTTCGAGTCAGATGGTGTATCCCTTAATCCCATCATTCCTCTCTGCATTAGGAGCCTCCCCTGCAATACTGGGGATAATTGAAGGAATTGCAGAGGCTACCGCTTCCCTTTTAAGAACTCTTTTCGGACGTCTTTCGGATAAACTGGGGAAGCGAAAAATTTTCATTCTACTTGGATATGCCCTCTCAGCAATTTCCAGACCCTTCTTTTATGTTGCAAGCAACTGGATTACTGTCATGCTCATTAGATTCTCAGATAGAGTAGGAAAGGCAGCAAGAACACCGGCAAGAGATGCTCTCATTTCTACCTCGGTACACCCCTCCATTAAAGGAAAAGCCTTTGGTTTTCATAGAGCAATGGATAGAATTGGTGCCATTGGAGGTCCCCTACTGGCAATGCTTACCCTATACCTGCTCCACGACAAAATTCCCAAATTCAATGCACTGAGAATTACCTTTCTTATCTCAGTCATCCCGGGTTTCATAGCCCTAATATTTATAAAATTTGCTCATGAAACAAAGTTTATCAAAGTAATTACTAAAAAAAAGCAAAAAACTGCGATGCTCGAGACCCCCTTCATTATCTTTCTCGTTGCAAATGCCTTTTTCGCTCTCGGAAATTCTTCCAATGCATTTCTGATATTGAAAGCGCAGGAAGTAAAAATCGCCACTTTCCTCATCCCAATCTTGTGGGTTGTATATAATATATTCTGCACGATTTCATCTCCAATTCTCGGTTCTCTCTCCGACAAAATTGGTAGAAAACCCGTTATCGCCACTTCATTTATTTACTATTCTACAGTCTATATACTCTTTGGAATAGCCAACAGAGCATGGATGATCTGGGCACTCTTTGCAGCCTATGGAATCTTTTACGGTTTATCAGAAGGAATATTCAGAGCTTATATTGCAGATATTGTAGAGGAAGAAAACAGAGCTACCGCTTATGGAATTCTAAACACAGTTATAGGTATATTTCTCCTACCCGCCTCTGTGCTTATGGGCTTGATCTGGACAAAATTCGGATCTAAAAATGCCTTCATTGTAGCCGCAAGCATGGGAATAGTCGGATTTGTTATATTTTTAATCAGCCTGGCTATGCCTAACAGAGTAAAAGCCAATAGTATAGGGAGGAAAAATGACCACACAGGATTGGGAACTCAATAACAAGCTGATAAGGAAATTTTTTCTTGGCTTTATAAACATTCACATACTCTATCATGCCCAGAGAGAACCCATATATGGAAAAGAGTTCAGGAAAGAACTTGAGCGTCATGGATATTCAATTTCTTACGGGACTCTCTATCCAATTCTCCATTCTCTCGAGAGGGAAGGATACTTAAAAAGAGAAGAAAAAAACGTAAAGGGGAAAATAAGGAAATACTATACAATTACTGATAAGGGAGGACAAGTCTTTAACCTTTTGCTGAAACAAGTCAAAGAGCTGGTCAATGAAGTATTCAATTGAAATACTTAGAGATCGAGAGAGAACTTCTCCTGGGATATTTGCCTAATAGACAAAAAATTATTATTATGGAGAAAGAGGGTGTCTCTTCTGTACAACCTCTTTTTTACACGGTAAATTTTTCATAGTACTATAGATACAGTACCACACTGGTGAGCGACAATCTATTAGCTCGTAGTCTTTTAGCAAACTTGCATATTATAAAATTATTATAGAAGCTTTTAAACCCAAACCTGAGAAAGGAGAGTTAGATGAAATGTCTAATTATCGCTGCAGGTAGGGGAGAACGGCTCAAATCCAAACATGTGCCCAAACCACTCTTGCCTGTGGCAGGCCTAAAACTAATAGAAAGAACCATTGCAACTGCTCAAAGAGCAGGTATCGACACTTTTTTTGTTGTCACCGGTAGTAGGGAAAATGAGGTCGATAGTTTCCTAGAGAACATTGCAACAAGGCGGAGAGTAAATATTACCCCCATTCACAACGAAAATTGGGATAAAGCAGAGAATGGTCTATCAGTACTTGTAGCAAAGGATTACATTAAAGAGGATTTTGTACTCCTAATGGCTGATCACATTTTTGAAGAGGAAACTCTGAAAAATTTAATACAAAATGGGTTAAATGGAAACAGGTTGGTTCTTGCAATTGATACAAGGATAAGTAACAACCCCTACATAGAAATTAACGATGTAACAAAGGTAAAATACCAGAATGGGAAGATTGAAAATATCGGCAAACAAATTGAAGACTATAACGCCTACGATACGGGAATGTTTCTCTGCTCTCCCTACTTCTTCTCCGTATTGGAAAAATCCATGAAAAAAGGGGAAACCAGTTTATCCAACGGGGTAAAAACTCTTGCCCAGGAGGGACTTGCCGGTGTATTTGACATAGGCAATCGATTCTGGATGGATATAGATACTCCCAACGACTTAAAAAAAGCGGAAAAACTTCTCTACAGCAAGTTGGCCAAACCTCACGACGGCTGGGTCTCTAAAAAAATAAATCGAAAGTTTTCAACTCGTATCTTTACTCCTCTATTTCTCAAACTATTTCCTTCAATTAGCCCAAACACAGTCTCAATCATAAGCGCACTGACGGGAATACTGGGTGCCATATTATTCTTTTTGCACAGAGGAATCTGGGGAGGGTTAGTCACTCAACTTGCAAGCATCCTGGACGGTTCAGATGGTGAAATCGCAAGATTAAAAAAGCAGGAATCTCCATTTGGGAACTTTTTCGATGCATTACTCGACAGATACACTGATTTTTTTATTCTCTCGGGAGCTGGTTTTTATCTGCTAACCGACCCCATTTTAAAAAACCTTATAGGGAAACCATTCTTCCCAGTAATCCTTTCCCTTTCACTCTTAGCGGTAATCGGACATATTATGGTAAGTTACTCCTCTGCACGTGCGCTTGCCGATTTCGGATACAAATACCGGGGTAAATGGTATGCAGCGGGGAGAGGAAGAGATATTAGACTATTTATAGTATTCATAGGAGGAGTTTTTTCAGCTTTGCATCCAGCCTTTCTCTTGGTAACGATAGCAGGAATAGGAATTTTAACAAACGCAATAGTTCTAAAAAGAATTCTCGTATCCTATAACATGGCCTTTAAAAATGAAAGAGAAACAACTCCGGGAAAAAGTATTGAAACCATTCCCCCCAAAATCCACAAAAAATCCCTTCCTGACGCAGTTATATTTGATTTAGATGGAACCCTTGCAGACACGATGGGTCAACTAATTAACCTAGCCACAGATATGATAGTATCCAACTATCATATACCAAGGGAAGAGGCACGAAAACGATACATGGAAACAACCGGCCTCGACTTTGCTACACAGCTCGAAATAATATTCCCGGGTGACGAGAAAAACAAGAAAGTGGCAAAAGAGTTCGAAGAGAGGAAAAAATCCCTCATACTTGGTAACCCGCTATTTCCCGATGCCCTAGAGGCTCTTAGATACTTCAAGAAAAATGGTGTAAGAGTCTTTGTTTGCAGCAGTACAACCGATGAAATGATCAGAGAATATTTTAAAAGACATCAGATGGATGGCCTTATATACAGCTTTTCGGGACTGAAAAAGGGATTCTCCAAAGAAAGCCAGATCAAAAATATCCTGGAAAACAACAAATACATAGGAGAGAAGGTGATTTTTGTTGGTGATTCCCTTAAAGACGGAGAGATTGCAAAGAACCTCGGAATAAAATTTTATGGCGTAGAAAGAATGTTTACCAACTCCGATTTCTCAAAGAGAGGATTGCAGAGTGTAAAGGATTTAAAAGAGTTTATAACCCTATTCGATTAACAATACCTATAGTATAAACAAAAGCCTCTTATTGAGGCTTTTGCTCTCAATTTGATTTTCTCTTTCAACAAAAGTATACTATGTATAGGAATTGACTGTATATATAGGTTATGGGGGAACAGATGCAACCGCAAAACCCACGAGAATACATACCTATCTGTAACAGAGAAATCGAAACTATCTTTTCTAAAATGACAGTCATCACACTACTAACCATGGCAGTTGGTATCCTCTTTTATGGCGAAAAATTCAATTTCTGGACAAATCCTATAAGCGACCTCGGAGTCACCGTAACCGCCCACGGACATTCTAATCTGGCATCCCTTGCAATTTTTGCAATTGGAATGTTGAGTAGCGGTATCTTAATGTTAAAAATAGCCATCATCTTTAAAGAGAACATATACCTTCAATATCACAAATTCAAATATTACATATCAATAATGACTGCCTTTGGGTTCTTTATAATCACCTACCCTCACAATATAAACAATAACATTCATAGTATAGGAGGGGCACTTCTCTTTGGAGGACTCTGGGGCTTAACCTTATTATTCCTTATAGAGGCGCATTCAATCAAAAAAACTTCACATCTTATACTTTACCATCTTATCCTTCACTCCACTGTTCTTACCTACGCATTTAACTTTGTCATAAAATCACGTATTGAACAGATCACTCAAAAAATAGCTATTCTCAGTTTGATGATAATACTAAAATTATCAACCTCTTTTCATAAGGATTACATCCTGCCCACCGTTCCTGAAACCTCAACTGAGGATACTACAAACAATGCCACTCTTCAATGTCCGGAAGATTGCAAAAATTACAACTAACTACCATTATATTATTACCTACCACCAATGAACATTTAAATTATCAGCCCTGGGCCTATCCAGCACCTCTTTCCAGACGAATCGCTGGACAAGTGGCCGTAATTTATTTATTCGCTTTAAACTAGGCGATTCCTCCCTTTCTTTGGGAATTTTCCTCTCACCAGATCCGATTTCAGAAACCTCTTGTTCCAATACCTTCACCGCTGTTTCGATTTCCTTTCCAAATTTTTTAGTAGAAAAATTACTACTCCTAAGTTCCCCCAAGTGTCTCTCTGCCAACTCATCGAATTTATCGTTACCCAGGTCAAATCCACTTTCCTCGAGGGTTATTACACCAGTTTTAACCTCCTCCCCCACATACCTAAGTCGTGCACTCTTAAGTCTCTCAAGCCTCAATCTTCGTTCATCATCAGGCTTAACCGTAGAGGCACTCACCCTCCTACCCCGATCTCCTCTATTTTTCAATTTCATCGCCGTTATCCAGTTCGGTTTCCCCTCCTGTTTCCTTCGAAGGAAATACCTAAATACCAGAGTTCCAATGAAAACCGCCACCACTGCAATGTAGAAAAGATTTGCAAGAAAAAAACTCATTTTATCCCCCAATTATATCCTCCATTATTACATTATTACCCACTTAAGTTTCCGTATCCTGATTATCAACCTCACCGCTTATACTCTTTCTCATCTCCGTGTCAGCCTGGATATTTTTAAGGCGATAATAATCCATTATACCAAGATTACCCGACCTAAAAGCCTCGGCTATTGCTTTGGGAATTTCTGCCTCCGCAAGCACAACTTTCGCTCTGTTCTCCCGCACCTGCGCAATCATCTCCTGTTCACGCGCTTTAGCCGCGGCGCGTCGCTGTTCGGCAATTGCCTGAAAACGGCGTTTGTCTGCCTCTGCCTGATCCGCTTGTAACTTGGCGCCAATATTTTCACCAACATCCACATCTGCTATATCTATAGAGAGAATCTCAAAGGCAGTACCCGCATCAAGCCCCTTCTCCAGTACAGTTTTGGAAATAACATCCGGATTTTCCAAAACCTCTTTATAGGTATTAGCAGAACCAATAGTGGTCACTATACCCTCACCAACCCTGGCTATAATTGTTTCTTCCGTGGCTCCGCCTACGAGACGTTCAATATTGGCCCTAACCGTAACCCGAGCCTTGGCTTTTAGCTGAATCCCATCCTTTGCAACGGCGTCTATTGTTCTTTTCCCCGTAGCAGGATTAGGACAATCTATCACCTTTGGATTAACACTGGTCTTTACAGCATCAAGAACATCCCGACCGGCAAGGTCAATGGCTGCTGCTTTTTTAAAATCAAGATGAATTCCCGCCTTGTTAGCCGCGATTAAAGCCTTACTCACCCTTATAACATCACCCCCTGCAAGATAATGAGTTTCCAGAAGATCAGAATCGATGTTGATTCCGGCTTTAGTAAGCATTATCCGGCTATCTACAATCACACCAGCCTTAACCCGTCGGATCCACATTCCTATCAACCTACTAAGTTTAATAGGGGCACCGGATAGTAGTGCTCTAAACCATAAGCCAAAAAACTTAAGAAAGAAAGCAATAAAGACAAGTATTAAAATTCCTATAAGAATATATGCAACTAACATTTTTAAACCCTCCTAAAAATTACTCTTTTCGTTTTCTTACCTCTATACGCGAACCCTCCACCCTATGTACCTCAATTGCTTCTCCCTTACCTATAAATTCCCCCCCTGTCACCACGCTATAACGTTTGCCATCAATAAGAACCGTTCCCGCTGGTCTAAGCGGAGTCAGGCTCTTCCCCCTCTTACCCACAAGCTCCTCATAGCCATTCGGTGAATGTGCAATAAATCCATCCTCCCTATCCTGCCTCTTTGCCAATATCAACCTCCTTCCCAGAAAACTTTTTGGGAATACCTTAAAGTACAAGAGTACCAGAATAGGTGTTGCAACCACGGCAATCACCAGAAATATATAACCGAGCAATTTTCCATAATTTATGAAAATTATAACTATAGCTCCGACAATACTTCCGGCTCCAGCAAGACCGACAAGCCCACCAGCCGGCACAAAGAACTCCACTACTATCGCGACATAACCTACCAGATACAATCCTAGTGCAAGGAAAAACATCATATCACCCTTTTCACAATAATCTTATTTTCACTTGCATCGATTATCTCAACGTGACTTCCCCTCTCTATAAACTCCGCCTCCGCCTGTACCTCCAGTACCTCATCCCCAAAAACAGCTTTTCCAACGGGTCTTAGGGTTGTTACTGCCACTCCCCGTTTCCCCAGAAGTTCATCTTTAACAGTCGATGGCCTAGCCACGAAACCACTCTCGTCCCTTTGTACTGTCTCAAGGATCAATCGGTTAAAGGGCCTTAACCGGGGTAAGAGAGGGATAAGAATTGCAAGGAGTAAAACCGCTCCGACAATACTACTACCCACTACCAGGATATTTGTTTTAAGGATATCCCACTGCCAGGAAAATTTGGGAAGTATAAACCCCTGCCTGGATAAAATTAGCCCGACCACCATCAAAATAATACCGGTAATACCTGTAATACCAAATCCGGGTATAAGAAAAATCTCAACGATAAGAAGAACAACTCCCATTATAAAGAGAAGAATTTCCAGTGAACCAACATTACCTAACAATCCGCTAGCAATAAACACGATTGCAAAACAGATAATCGCAATAGTACCAGGTACCCCAAAACCAGGACTTGTTATCTCTATATATAGCGCAACAATTCCAGCCATTATTAGAAGAGAGGTAACAACCGCACTTGTCAGAAGAGCTACGATCTTATCTTCTACACTTTCATTATGAAAAACAACATCCTCCTTTTTAATAGAGAGTCTCTTATACAATTCGTCCAATGTAGCTACAGTTCCAGAGGAAATCCCATACTCTTCCATCTCCCCGGCAGTAAGAGTAAGGAGTTTCCCCTTTGGAGAGATTAGCTTGCCCTTCTCAAAACTAAGGTGATGCTTTTTAGCCTCTCGTTTAAGCTCTGGTATATCCTCTGCCAGGGCTAGTTTCATCTTTCCCCCGATAAAAACCTCATAAAGTTCCAGGTCTTTATCCACCATGGCCATGGCAACCGCTTTCGGATAACCATTCTTTTCTGCCAATGCTGCCATTTGAGTTCTAACGGCACTTACTACTTTCTCCGGCGCCATTTGCATCCCACCTCCTGTTTCATACACAGGAGCGGCGGCCCCTATAGAGGTTCCAGGTGCCATGTATATGGCACTACACGAGAACGATATCAAAGATCCTGCAGACCAACTAACACCCGTTCCCTCTGGGAGAGAGGGAATAAAAGCTATCGTCCTCGCCTTTCTCACAGACCCTATCATAGAGGCTATCTGCAAGGCAGAATCAACTCGGCCCCCAAAAGTATTGATATCAAAGACAATATAAGAGGCATTTTTTCGCTCGGCCTCTCGTATCCCCCGCCTTATAAAGACCATCCTATACCTATTAATTTCCCCATGAATAGGTATTACATACAGCACAGGATGCAAGGGGGCAGATTTATTACCTGTTCTCGTCAACTTAAGCTTCAAGTATTCTCCCGATTCACCAAACAGCCATCCGGAAGAGGCAAAAAACATAGCAAAGAAGAACAAAATCCTTACAGACTTTAAAAGAGATACAGTCAGCAGAGACTTAGGGAAGCTTCCAAACTTTCTCACATACCTACACCCCCAGCTACTATATGATCGTTCCCGTCTGATCATTTGTCAAGATAAATGATGAATTACTATGAAAATCAATTCTTAGTTGGACTTTCCAGTCGAGAAGCTCCTAATAGTCTCAAATTTTCACCGGAAAGTCTCGATTCTCTATCCGAAAGGGGTACAATATTAAACTCTTTTAATATATTCAAAAGTTGAATCCTGGTTGTAATTTTCAACTTTTCATATATATGTTTTATATGAGCCTTCACCGTTCGCTCAGAAATCCCCATACATTGAGCTATCCTCCTATTTGAAACCCCCTGGAGGAGATAATGAATTGTTTCCCATTCGCGATTACTAATATGATAACTAGTGACAAAATCCCGAACTCCAAGAATTTCATTTCCTACAAGCAAAATTCCCAAAGCCTCATTGGCACCATCCCTCACAAGAGAAACAGATACATTCACAATTTTACTTTCCCTCTCCAATTTAGTTTTTAACAAACAGGAAAAACTTTTAATTCGTCCCCTAAGTAATCTCAGCAGCTCCATATTAAACGTATTGCTCCCTTCAAAAATCGAAGTAACACTTTTTTCCAGAACATCTCTGACACTATTCAAACCAAGAAAAATCTCCGCTCTCCTATTAATTAACGATATATTTTTCTCCTCATCCAGAAGTATCACAATTTCATCTAAATTCTGAAGGATATCTCTATTCACAGTTATATGAGTCAAAGAAAAAAAGCGAAATTTTATAATAGCATAACAGGTACCCACAAGGAAAATGATAAAATAAGCCGGACTTAACGGGGGGAATCTTACCATAGGGAAAAGTACATAGTCACCAATTAGAGCAGCAACAACAAAAACTAACAGTGTAATAAATATAGTGTGAGCCTGACGCTTCGCCCGTTTTGAATGAGTTTTTCTCTTCCACCTATGTAAATGATAAAGAGAAAAAACCAGCATAAGGTTATAGTAAATTATCCAGTAATAGATCCACGGAGAGGTAAAATTGAAATGAAAACTCCAGACTCTATCTGTCCTCATCACCCTATCGAAAACCAAAAATGAGTTCCAATTTATATAGTGAAGGGGCACTGAAATTCCATAAATCACGAGTAACAACCAACCTGTTAGATGTCCCCCTGTTAGACTTACCACAAACCAGAAAATCGTAGGAGCCAATAAAATGGCAGGAATTGTTCCTATTCTAATTCTACGCCATACTACTTCCTCTGTCTCGGAAATAAAAACTAACGAAGCAAACAGATTCCACAGTCCTATAATTACAGCCATTAAAAAAAACAATTGAAAAGTTTTATCCCGTATATCCAAAAGGAGGACATAACAACCCAAAAAAATGATGAGAAAAAATATAGTTAGTAATGATGTTGAATAAATATTCACTTTTTTTAGATCATTGTAGCATAATATTTATAATTTGTCATTTAAAAATATTTTTACAATATCATAACAAAAAATTAATATAAAAATTTAAAGAGGCCCCTTCATTATGATAATTTTAAAAAAGCTTTATACTAAAGATACATAAATTTTACATATTCTAAAAAGTAAGTTACTATAGTATTAATGCAACCCATACCATCTTTTATGTTCTTCATCTTTCTCATAGCAATATTCCTTGGAGGATACATTTTAATTATTGACCCCAAAAACAAAACTCACAGAATGTTCTTCCTACTCGCTATTAATATGGCCCTCTGGAATCTCTTCGCTGCTCTTGCCTTCAGTTCTTCCACAGAAAAACAGCTATGGCTGTTTTTTAGGATAGGGGCTGTTTTTGAAATAATATTTGTCTCTTTAATGTTTCATTTTATCATAATTCTTACACACTCCAGAATAAATACCCTAATAATCTTAACTATCTATGCACTTTCCCTACCTGTCCACTATAAAAATTGGAGTTCTTTCTTCGTATTTGACCGAGCAAAAAGAGAGAGCAACATATGGGTACTTCACCCCGCATTTCATTCATTTTGGATGCACTATTGGACTATCTATTTTGAATTCATACTTGTCATTTCTCTTATACTCCTACTTCGTCAGTTAAAACGGGCGAAGACACAACGAGGAAAACAGCAAGCCAGAATCTTTTTTTACTCATTTCTAGTCTACGTTGTAGCATGTATAATCGGTGATTATTTCTTATCCCCTCATTTTAAGATCCCCCCCCTGAGTCCCAGCTATTTAATACTTTTTCTCATAGGGATTTCTTACTCAATAGCTAAATATCGTTTTATGAACCTCACCCAAGTCACAGTTAGCAAGGATATCTTAGAGAACATGGATGAACTAATAATTCTTTTTGATACCAATATTGAACTCGTAAAAGCGAACAGAAAAACATTCAAGTACTTTGGACATTCTCCATCAAAAATGATAGGCAAAAATCCCTCCGATCTATTTGGAAATGTAGCTATTTGCTTTCAGAAAGTACTAAGTGGCCAACAAGAAATCGCCACCTGCCTGGTGAAGGTAGAATTTCCTACCCCCAGAACGACAGTCTTGGAAATCCATCTCTCACCGGTAAAAGACAAACACGAAAAGATTACAGGAATACTTTTGCGAGGCAAAGAAACCCCCGGTGCAACCCAATTCATCGAACGATTCCACATATCAAACAGAGAGTGGGAAACAATTCAATACTTAAACATCGGGATAACCAACAGAGAAATAGCAAGATACATGAATATAAGCGAACGAACGGTGAAGGCTCACATAGCACACATATACAACAAGTTAGGTATTAAGAACAAATTCGAACTGGTAAATAAACTCAGAGGATTTAGTATATCATTTAGAAATTAACTCAATCATTATTCGGTTATTTTGATGTAGCTTGCCCCAGCATTGGACCCTTCGGCATCATTACCATAAGCACCGGCAATAATATATTTACCATTAATATCAACAGATCTTCCGAAGTAGTCATTATCCGTACCACCAGGTGCTACTATTTTAGCCTCAAAACTCCAATCATTATCTCCGGCGTGAGAGAAAAGATATATACCACCGGCATCCGTACCATTCTCATTATCATCCACATGTGCACCCACAACAATAAACTCACCATCTATAGCCACAGAACTACCAAAATAATCTATGGCTGCACCATCGGGAGCGACAATCTTTGTACCAGTATTCCACGATGTACCATCGCCTCTTTGAAATACATAGGCCGCACCGGCCCTGTATCCTTTAGAATTCTCAAAAATAGCACCGGCAATTATATAATCTCCGTCTATCCCAACAGAATAACCAAAATCATCCCCCGCTTCACCATCAGAGGATAATATTTTAGTTCCCAGATCCCACGCATTTGTACCGGTTCTGTGAAACACATAAATTGCCCCTGCATCAGTACCTGCTTCGTCCTCGTAAGGGGCACCTACCACTATGTAATCTCCACTTATCGCAACGGAATAACCAAAATTATCAGAGGCTTCTCCATCGAATGCCTCCAATTTCACTCCCTCATCCCATCCATTAACTCCTATCCTATGAAAAACATAGGCAGCCCCGGAATCCGTACCATTAGTATCCTCTCCATAGGCGCCTACTACAATATAGTCTCCGTCGATATCCACCGAATAACCGAAATAATCACTTTCTTCGGCATCAGGAGCAAAAAGCATAACCCCTGTATCCCAAGCATTATCTCCAATTTCATAGAACACCTTGACAGCCCCCGCATCTGTTGCCTTTGTGTCATTACCACTTGATCCGGCAACAATATAACCATTATCAATAGCGACAGAACTTCTACTCCCGGGGGATACCAACTTAATCCCTCCATTCCACTCATTAAAACTAACTCTCTGAAAAACATATAGATCCGCAAAACCGCATCCGATTACCGCATACTCTCCATCAACAGCAACCCTATACCCAAACCATAAATCATCCTGGGCATCGGGAGCAATAAGTTTCACAACCTCCAATACCCACATCGCATATAACCGAATATCCGCATCTCCCATTGTAATCTTATCTCCTTCCACATACGTTTCCCCACTCCCATCCGCCTCCGTATTCCATCCAACAAATACATACCCCGATCTCTCTAACTCCCCCTCATTCCCCAACACCGTTACACTCTCCCC